>NZ_CP108364.1:3705693-4940924 GCF_035946055.1 Streptomyces sp. NBC_01341
GGATCGAGGACGACATCCTCGTCACCACGGACGGCAACCGGAACCTGTCCGCGTCGCTGCCGCGCCGCGCCGACGAGGTCGAGGCGTGGATGGCCGGCCTCAAGGGCTGACACGGCGGGCGCGGAAGTCCGCGCCCGCACACCGGAGGGCGCGCTGCTCAGGACACCATGAGCAGCGCGCCCTCCCGCCATTTCAGGATCTTGTCGAAGCTCACCACGGCGCCCCGCCCCGGACGGTTCCCGAAGTGGACGTGATCGGCGAGCTCTTCGATCAGGCAGAGTCCCCGTCCGCTCTCCGCGGTCTCCGGAGGGTGCGCCGCGGTGCGCGCCGGCGACGCGTCGCACGGCGGGCGGACAGCGGGCGGCTGCCGGTCCGCGGGGTGACCCGCGGACGGTTGCGCTGCGGTGTGAAGCGTGCGCCGCACGGGGAAACCCGGCCCCGAATCGGCGACTTCGATACGGCACTTCTCGCCGTCCAGGTAAGCGGTGACCCGGTACTGCCCGCAGGCGTGGCCGGACTGCTCGTGGCCGGCCTCACCCGCGTCATCACGTCCGCCGCCGTGCTCGACGGCGTTCGCGCAGGCCTCGCTGAGGGCGACGGAGAGGTCGTAGGAGATGTCCGGGTCCACCCCGGCGGTCTCCATGGTGCCGAGCAGAAAACGACGGGCGAGCGGGACGCTCGCAGCTTCGCGCCGCAAATGGAGTGACCACCACATGCTCATGCTCCAGCCTCCTGGCTGCGGCTCGACATACCGTTACGTATTGCCGGGGAGAACCCTCCGTAAGCACAAATCCCCTATGACAGCGCTCATTCGGCGGATGCGGATATTCCGTTCCCCGGTGTATGCCCGGCCGGACGAGGGCCGCGGAGCATGCGTGAACAGGTGCAACACGTCCCGATCACCCCCGGATGAGGACGGATGCCGACCTTCCGGACCTGCCGTACGGGAGGTGGGGGCCGGGTGCGATGATGACCCGGCCATGTCTATCCCCGTCGCACGCGCCGGAGCCGGTATGCGGCTTCTGAGGACCGCGGTGTTCACCGCGGTCTGTGTCGTGCTCGCCGCGGCCGGACATGGGATGGCCTCGGGCACGAGCGTCTCCGGATGGCCCCTGGCGGCCGGTTTCGCCGGGGTGTTCGCCGTGGCGGCCGCACTTGCCGGACGCGAACGGACCCTCCTGTCGATCACCGCCGCTCTCGCGGCCGGCCAGGTCGCCCTCCACGTCCTCTTCGGACTGGGACGGCACGCGCCGGACGCCGCGACGTCGTCGGGGAACGACTCGCTGATCCACTTCGCAGCCGGGCTCGTGTGCGGCGCCGGACCGGCGCAGCTGAGCGCCGGTGAGGCCCACCGCATCGTGACGACCGCGGGCATCGACCCCGCGACCGTGACCCAGGGGCACGCACACATGGTCTCCGGGGCGGACCCGACGTCCATGGCGTCGATGATGACCGGGCTGCCCAGCCTGCCGATGTTCCTGGGACATCTGCTCGCCGCGGTCGCCACGGGCTGGCTGCTGCGGCGCGGTGAGATCGCGCTCTTCCGACTGGCCAGGATCTCGGCCAGGGGTGGCCGGCAGCTCGCGGCCGGGGCCCGGCTCGGAGCGCTGCGGGCGGCGATGGCACTCGTGCGCGCCCTGCGCGCGGGGCTCCCCGGGCAGCTCACGACCGCGCCGCCCTTCCCCCGTACCGGCGTGGACGCACCTGTGCCCGCCACCGGGGATCCTCTGCAGCACATGGTGATCAGGCGCGGGCCGCCGCCCGTATACGTACGCGCAGCCTGACGCGACCCCCTCCGCCGGACCTGGTGAAGAGGCGGTCGTGATGCCGTCGCGCGTCCGCGCGCCGGACCCCCCCTTCTCTCTCGTCCTGTGGAGTGATCACTGCCATGAACGTTTCCCGCATCGCCATCGCCGGCGGCGTCGCCGCGTCCGCCGTCGTGCTGCTCGCCGGTACCGCCTCCGCGCACGTCAGCGTGCAGCCGCAGGGCCCGGCCGCCAAGGGCGGTTACGCCACCGTCAACTTCAAGGTTCCCAACGAGCGCGACGACGCCTCGACCGTGAAGCTCGAGGTCAGCTTCCCGACGGACCACCCCCTCTCGTCGGTCAGCCCGCAGCCGGTGGCCGGCTGGAAGATCGACGTCACCAAGAGCAAGCTGGCCAAGCCGCTCGACGTCCACGGCAAGAAGATCAACGAGGCCGTCTCCAAGGTCACCTGGACCGCGGAGGGCGACGGCATCAAGGCGGGCTTCTTCCAGCAGTTCCCGCTCTCCGTCGGGCAGCTTCCCGAGGACGCCGACCAGCTGGTCTTCAAGGCGCTCCAGACGTACAGCAACAAGGAAGTCGTCCGCTGGATCGAGGAGCCCACCGAGGGCGGGGACGAGCCCGAGAACCCCGCTCCCGTCCTCGCGCTGTCCGCTCCCGCGGAAGGCGCCCACGGCGCCGCCGCGGACGACAAGGACGACCACGACGCCGCCGAGGCGAAGGAGAGGACGGCTGCCACCGAGACCGCGTCCTCGTCGAACAGTGACAGCACCGCCCGGGTCCTCGGCATCGTCGGCATCGTCGTCGGCGTCGCGGGAGTGGCCTTCGGCGTCCTCGCGGGCCGTCGCCGCAGCGCCTGACCCGGCAGGGACCACCACTCGAACGACAGACCAGGGAATCAGCTCCATGCACAGCAAGAAGACGGTGCTGGCCGCGGCGTTCGCCGCCGTGGCCGCACTGACCCTGTCGGCATGCGGCAGCAGTGAGGCCCCGGCGGACAAGTCCGTCGCCGACGTCTCCGCCCAGCCCGCGTCCAAGCCGGGAACCGTGCTCGACCAGCCGTTCACCAAGCCCGACCTCGTGCTCACCGACACGCACGGGGAGAAGTACGACCTGCGCGCACGGACGAAGGGCAAGCCGACCCTCATCTACTTCGGCTACACCAACTGCCCCGACGTCTGCCCGCTGACCATGAGCAACATCGCGCTCGCCAAGCGCGCCCTGCCCAAGTCCCAGCAGGACGAACTCCAGGTCGTCTTCATCACGACCGACCCCGAACGGGACACCCCGGCGTCCCTGGGCAGCTGGCTCAAGGCCCAGGACCCCGACTTCACCGGCCTCACCGGCGACTTCCCCGCCATCCAGGCGGGAGCACGGCAGATCGGTATCGGCATCGACCCGCCGAAGAAGGAGAAGGACGGCACGGTCGTCTCGATGCACGGCGCCCAGGTCATCGCGTTCTCCCCGAAGACCGACCAGGGCTACGTGCTCTACGGCGAGGACACCACGGCCGAGGACTACGAGAAGGACCTGCCGAAGCTCGTCGAGGGGGCGACCCCGTGAGGCGTCGCAAGACCGTCGCGGGGACGCTGACACTGGCCACCGGGCTGGCCCTGGCAGCGTGTTCGTCGGACGGCCCCCCGCGGCTGGAGGTGACCGGGGCGTTCATGCCGCAGCCCGTCAGCGACATGGCGGCCGGATTCCTCCTCGTCAAGAACAGCGGTGGGGCCACCGACCGGCTCACCTCGGTCACCAGCTCGCTCTCCGACCACGTCTCCATCCACGAGACGCGGAACCGGACGATGCGGATGGTCACGTCGTTCGAGGTGCCCGCCAAGGGCGAGCTCAACCTCGAACGCGGCGGCAGCCACATCATGTTCACGGACCTCAAGCAGCGGCCCAAGCCGGGCGAGACGGTCTCCGTGGAGCTGAACTTCGAGAAGGCCGACCCCATCAAGGTCGACATTCCCGTGAAGGAGACCACCTACAACCCGAAGAAGCAGTGAGGTACTGACACCCCATGACAGCCACCGCCCCGCACTTCGGGCCCTCCCCGGCACGACGGCCGCTCGCCGCGGTCCCGCTCCTCGCCGCCCTGATCAGCCTGCTGTTCGGCCTGGTCCTGGCCGGCGCGAGCCCCGCGTCCGCGCACGCCGCCCTCACCGGGAGCGACCCGCAGGACGGGGCGGTGGTCGTCACCGCCCCGGAGGAGGTCACCCTCACCTTCTCCGAGCAGATCGCCATGGGCGACGACTCGATCCGGGTGCTGGACCCGGACGGCAAGCGCGCCGACAGCGGCGCACCGCGTGACCTCACGGCGGGCGGTGCGGTGCGCTACGGCGTCGCGCTCCACAGTGGCCTGCCCGACGGCACGTACACCGTGGCCTGGCAGGCCGTCTCCGCGGACAGCCACCCGGTGTCCGGAGCCTTCACCTTCTCCGTCGGGGCCCCCTCGGAAACCACCGTGGCGCTGCCCTCCTCCGGGGCCGGCGGGGGCCTCGTCGGGGCGCTCTACGGCATCGCGCGCTACGCCGCGTACGCCGGATTCATCCTGCTCGCGGGCGGATCCGCCTTCGTGCTCGCGTGCTGGCAGCGTGGGGCGGGGTCCCGGCCCCTGCAGCGGCTCGTCGTACGCGGCTGGATCACGCTCACCGCCTCCACCCTGGCCATGCTGCTCCTGCGCAGCCCCTACACCGGTTCCGGCAAGCTCTCGGACGCCTTCGACCTCGACGGACTGCAGACGGTGCTGGACACCAAGCCGGGAGCCGCGCTGGTCTCGCGGCTGCTGCTCCTGGGTGCCTCCGCCCTCTTCATCGCCGTCCTCTTCGGGGCGTACGCCAAGCGCGAGGAAGGGAAGGAGAAGCAGGACCTCACCTTCGGACTCGCGATCGGCGGAGCGGTCATCGCGGCGGGCATCGCCGGTACGTGGGCCCTGGCCGAGCACGCGTCGACGGGCGTCCAGCCCGGTATCGCGATGCCGGTCGACGTGCTCCACCTGCTGGCCGTGGCCGGCTGGCTGGGCGGTCTCGCCTCGCTGCTGGTCGCCCTGTACCGGGCTCCGGACATCACGAGCGGCGCCGTACGGCGGTTTTCCCGGATGGCGTTCGGCAGCGTGGTCGTCCTTGCCGCGACCGGGCTCTACCAGTCCTGGCGCCAGGTCGGCTCCTGGTCCGCCCTGACCGGCACCCGGTACGGGCAGCTCCTGCTGCTGAAGGTGGCGCTCGTCGCCGTACTGGTGGGCGTCGCGTGGATCTCACGGCGGTGGACGGCGCGGCTGACCGCCGGCGCCGTATCCGGCGACCCGGTTCCGGCCGCCGCCGGGATCCGGTCAGCCGGGCCGGACGAACCGGCGGCTTCCGGGACCGGGGGTTCCGCCGATATGCCGAAGGCCCTGGCGGCCACGGCCACTTCGGATGCCCCGGTCACGACCGTCGTCGCCTCGGCGGACGTCACCGCCACGAGCGGCGCGGCCGAGGTCGACGTCGATCCGGAACGTGCCGCACAACTGTCCCGGCAGCGCGCGGCTCTGACCGCGACGAAGGAGAAGCGTGCCCGCGACGCCGACCCCGAACGGTCCGGGCTGCGCCGCTCCGTACTGGTGGAGACCGGCATCGCGGTGGTGCTGCTCGTGGTGACGACGATCCTCACCTCCACCGAACCCGGCCGCACCGAGGAGGAGGCGGCCCGAGGCAGCACCACGGCGGCGGCCACGCCGGTGACCGGCGGCCAGGTGACCGTGAGCCTCCCCTTCGACACCGGCGGCAGGGGCGGGAAGGGCACCGTGCGCATGGACATGTCGCCGGGCGGAACCGGGTCCAACAACGTGCACCTCTGGATCGAGGCGCCCGGCAACCTCCCCATGGACGTACCCGAGGTGAAGCTCGCCTTCACCCTGGAGTCCAAGGACATCGGTCCCCTCCCGGTGATCCCCGACCGCCTCACCGAGGGGCACTGGACGGCCGCCAACGTACAGATCCCGATGGCCGGCGACTGGAAGGTCTCGGTCACGGTGAGGACGTCGGACATCGACCAGACGACCATCGACAAGAACGTGAAGATCGGCTGAGCAGGGTGAGCACGAAGAAGGACAGTCCCGGGGCCCGCCGTCCCACCGACGCCCGCAGCGACTCATCCGGTGGCACGGGAGCCGTCTCCCGGCGACGGCTGATCGGCGGCGTGGGAGCGGCGGGTGCCGCAGGCCTGGTCCTCGGCGCGGCAGGCGGTGCGGGCGGTTACGCCGCGACGCGCGGTGACGAGCCGACGGCTCTGACCACGGTCGGTTCGACCCAGGCGATGTTTCACGGGAAACATCAAGCGGGGATCACCACTCCGCTTCAGGCCCGCGGGCACCTGATCGCGTTCGATCTCGCCCCGGGCTCCGGGCGCAAGGAGGCCGCTGCCCTGATGCGCCGCTGGTCCGCCGTGGCCGCAGGGCTGATGGCCGGCGAGCCGGCAGACGGCCACGGGCACGACACCGGGGTGGCCCTGGACGCGGGACCTTCCTCCCTGACGGTCACCTTCGGCTTCGGGCGCACCTTCTTCGACCGCACCGGTCTGACCGATCGCAGGCCGCCGGCCCTGGACCCACTGCCCGCCTTCTCCTCCGACCACCTCGACCCGAAGCGGTCCGACGGGGACCTGTGGGTGCAGATCGGCGCCGATGACGCGCTGGTCGCGTTCCACGCGCTGCGCGCGCTCCAGAAGGAGGCCGGAACGGCCGCCCGCGTGCGCTGGCAGATGAACGGCTTCAACCGCACCCCGGGGGCCACGGACCGGCCGATGACCGCGCGCAACCTGATGGGCCAGGTCGACGGCACGAACAACCCGAAGCCGACGGAGAGCGACTTCGACGAGCGGGTCTTCGTGCCGTCCGGCGGTCCCTCGGCCTACACCTGGATGGCGGGTGGTTCGTACGTCGTCGTACGGCGGATCCGGATGCTCCTCGACGACTGGGAGCAACTGACGGTGAAGCGGCAGGAGCAGATCATCGGGCGGCGCAAGACCGACGGCGCTCCGCTCAGCGGCGGCTCGGAGACCACGCCGATGGACCTGGACAAGGCGGGGCCGGACGGCGAGCTGCTCGTGCCCGGCAACGCTCATGCGCGGATCTCCTCCCCCGAGAAGAACGGAGGCGCCGCGATGCTGCGCCGGCCGTTCTCGTACCACGACGGCATCTCGGACGACGGAGTCCCGGACGCGGGGCTGCTGTTCGTCTGCTGGCAGGCCGACCCGTTCAAGGGGTTCATCCCGGTGCAGCGCAAGCTCGACCGGGGGGACGCGCTCTCGCCGTTCATCCGGCACGAGGCGGGCGGTCTCTTCGCCGTCCCCGGGGGCGCCGCGTCCGGGGAGTACGTGGGACAGCGGCTGCTGGAGGCGTGAGGCGCACGGCGTGGGCCCACTAGGGTGACCGCATGTCAGCCACGCGTTACGCCTACCTCGGCCCCGAAGGCACCTTCACCGAGGTCGCCCTCCGCACCCTGCCCGAGGCCGCCACCCGGGAACTCGTACCCATGGTCTCGGTGCCGGCCGCGCTGGACGCGGTGCGCAGCGGAGAGGCAGCCGCGGCTCTCGTCCCCATCGAGAACTCCGTCGAGGGCGGTATCAGCGCGACGCTCGACGAGCTGACCACGGGTGCCCCGCTGATGATCTACCGCGAGGTTCTCCTCTCCATCACGTTCGCACTGCTGGTACGTCCCGGGACGAAGCTGTCGGACGTCAAGACCGTCACGGCCCATCCGGCCGCACAGCCCCAGGTACGCAACTGGATGGCGGCCAGCCTGCCCAACGCCGTGTGGGAGTCGGCGGCCTCGAACGCGGACGGTGCCCGGCTGGTCCAGGAGGGGCGCTTCGACGCGGCCTTCGCGGGCGAGTTCGCGGCGGCGACCTACGGGCTCGAACCCCTGGTGACCCAGATCCACGACGCGGAGAACGCGCAGACCCGCTTCGTGCTGGTCGGACGCCCGGCCAGGCCGTCCGCGCCGACGGGCGCGGACAAGACCTCTGTGGTCATCTGGCTCGGGGACGACCACCCGGGCGCCCTGCTCGAACTGCTCCAGGAGTTCGCCGTACGCGGGGTCAACCTGATGCTGATCCAGTCCCGGCCCACGGGGGAGGGCATCGGGAACTACTGCTTCGCCGTGGACGCGGAGGGACACATCGCGGACCGCCGGGTCGGCGAGGCCCTCATGGGGCTGAAGCGCATCTGCCCCAACGTACGGTTCCTGGGGTCCTATCCGCGGGCCGGAGTCACGCCCCGGGAGGTCAGCCCCCTGCGGGTCGGGACATCGGACACGGACTTCACCGAGGCGTCCGACTGGCTGGCACGCAGCCAGGACGGCAGAGCCTGAGGACCGAGGGGCACGTCAGCGGTCCGGCAGCGTGAACCGCCACGTCGCGGACGACCGGGTAAACGGGGAATCCGGCGGCCCTCCCCTCCGGCTTCATCGCGGAGGGATCACCGGCCTCGTTGCACACAGAGTTATCCACAGGGTGCACCCGCGGCCTGGGGACAAGTCGACACCACAATGCGACATGGTCGACAAATCACCTCGGAGGACCTAGATCACCCACGAGGGCGCACCTCGCCCGCGCCAGCCCAATTTCCTTGATCAACACATCGGAACGGCGAATACCCACCCGAATGAGTGCACGGTTCAGGTTTAAGGGGCGAATCCTTGTCCCGTCATGCCGCTTTCGGAACGATCTCTTCCGATGTCCACAGAACTTCTTCACAGCCTGTGGATAACTAAATGGATCATCACCCCCCTGTGGACAAGAGGCCCCGAGAGGGCACCCCCAACTCCCGCCACACGCAACGCCGATGCGCCGCACCACGGGCTGGTTATTCCCTTATCGGGGCAATGCGGGCTGTTTATCGACGAGCGCCGGCCCGGGAGCGCCCACGATTGCCCCTAGGATTGCCGATTCCGGCAATCCGGGCAAAGCGCCGCGCTCGGTGATATCGGTTCGAGCGGCGGATCCCCGCACCGGTAGCCTTGAGGGGTGATTGACCTTCGCCTGCTCCGTGAGGACCCCGACCGTGTTCGCGCCTCCCAGCGCGCCCGTGGAGAGGACGTCGCGCTCGTCGACGCCCTGCTCTCCGCCGACGAGCTGCGCAGGTCGTCCGGCGTCCGCTTCGACGAACTCCGCTCCGAGCAGAAGTCGCTCGGCAAACTGATCCCCAAGGCCACCCCCGAGGAGCGTGCCGAGCTCCTCAAGAAGGCCGATCAGCTCAAGTCCGAGGTCAAGGCCGCCGACGCCGCGCAGGACGAGGCGGACGCCGAAGCCAAGCGGCTGCTCCTGCTCCTCGGCAACATCGTCCATGAGGACGTGCCGGTCGGCGGCGAGGAGGACTTCGTCGTCCTGGAGACACACGGCACGATCCGTGACTTCGGCGCCGAGGGCTTCGAGCCCAGGGACCACCTGGAGCTCGGCGAGGCCTTGGGCGCCATCGACATGGAGCGCGGCGCCAAGGTCTCCGGATCGCGCTTCTACTACCTGACCGGCATCGGCGCGCTGCTCGAACTCGCCCTGGTCAACGCGGCGATCGCCCAGGCCACCGAGGCCGGTTTCGTCCCCATGCTGACCCCTGCACTGGTGCGTCCGCGCGCCATGGAGGGCACGGGCTTCCTCGGCCAGGCCGCGGAGAACGTGTACCACCTGGAGAAGGACGACTACTACCTGGTCGGCACCTCCGAGGTCCCCCTCGCGGCGTACCACATGGACGAGATCATCGACGCCGACAAGCTGCCCCTGCGGTACGCCGGCTACTCGCCGTGCTTCCGCCGCGAAGCGGGCACGTACGGCAAGGACACCCGCGGAATCTTCCGCGTGCACCAGTTCGACAAGGTCGAGATGTTCTCGTACGTCGACCCGGCCGACGCCGAGGCCGAGCACCGCAGGCTCCTGGACTGGGAGAAGCAGTGGCTCACCGGCCTCGAGCTGCCGTTCCAGGTGATCGACGTCGCGACCGGCGACCTGGGCGCCTCGGCCTCCCGGAAGTTCGACTGCGAGGCGTGGATCCCGACCCAGGGCAAGTACCGCGAGCTGACCTCCGCGTCGAACTGCGACGGCTTCCAGGCCCGCCGGCTCTCCGTCCGCATGCGTGAGGGCAAGAAGGTCCAGCCGCTGTCGACGCTGAACGGCACGCTCTGCGCCGTACCGCGCACGATCGTGGCGATCCTGGAGAACCACCAGCTGCCCGACGGCTCGGTGCGCGTGCCCGAGCTCCTCCGGCCGTACCTGGGCGGGCGCGAGCTGCTGGAGCCGGTCTCCAAGTGACGTTCCCCTACAAGCTCGTCGCGACCGATCTCGACGGCACCCTGCTGCGTGACGACCACACGGTCTCCGAACGCACCCGGGAGGCGCTGGCCGCGGCCACCGCGGCCGGCGCGGCGCACATCGTCGTCACCGGCCGCGCGGTGGCCTGGACCCGGCACATCCTGGACGACCTGGGCTACGACGGGCTCGCGGTGTGCGGTCAGGGTGCGCAGGTCTACCACGCGGGCGAGCACAGGCTGCTGACCTCGCTCACGCTCGACCGGCAGCTCGCCGGGCTCGCGCTGTCCAAGATCGAGGCGGAGGCCGGTCCGCTGGCGCTGGCGGTCAGTCGCGACGGGCTCGACGGGGAGGTGCTGGTCGGCCCCGGGTACCGGGTGCAGGAAGGGCCGGTACCCGCGCGGTACATGAAGGATCCCGCCGAGATGTGGGCCGCCCCGCTGAACAAGATCTACATACAGCATCCCGAGCTCGACGACGACGCGCTGGCACGGACCGCGCGCCAGGCCGTCGGCAGCCTCGTGAACGTGGTCATGGCGGGGCCCGGCGTGGTGGAGATCCTTCCCCTGGGGCTGAGCAAGGCGACCGGCCTCTCGCTGGCCGCCCGCCGGCTGGGGCTCAAGGCGGCGGACACGCTGGCGTTCGGTGACATGCCGAACGACATCCCGATGTTCGGCTGGGCCCGGCACGGGGTCGCCATGGCCAACGCGCACGACGAGCTGAAGGCCGTGGCGCACGAGATCACCGCATCGAACGAGCACGACGGCATCGCGGTCGTGCTGGAGGAACTGCTGCGTACGCCCCCGGGCGTCTAGAACCTCTGTTTGGATCATGCCGTGCTCGCGTGCCCCGGCACCGGGCCTCACGGCGTGGTCGGCGCCGCGCGTCCCTCGGGGGTGGTTCACGCTGAGCGGCGTGCCGACCTCCCCGGGCCGGACGGGCCGCGATCACCACCTGCGCACGCGCTCGAAACCGAGTGGATCACAGGTACCCCGGACCTGGCCTCGGCCGTCACCGCGTCAGCCCCGAAGTTCCCTGTTCGGCAGGCCACTTGGACCGAGGAAAAGCAACTTCGACATGAGCCGCGGAGGCAGCTACCTTCACCTGGGCTTCGGCGATCTCCCCCACCGCGCAGGAGTTCCCTCAGGCTGACCCGCACCCCCAACCAGGGAGAGACGCATGCCCCATCTCGCTCTGTACACATTCGGCGTCCTCAAGTCGCCTCTCGCCGATCCCACACCTGTCACCCGCGAGTTCTACGGCATGGGTGAGGCCGTCTACCGGAAGATCGGTCAGCACCCCGGATACCTCGCGCACGCCGAAGCGGTGGACGGTGACCGGGGCGAGCTCTTCGACGCGGACTGGGGTGCATGGGGAGAGTTCGCCGTACCGACCTGGTACGGCAAGGGCCGCACGCCGGAAACCACTGCCCTGGCCACGACCCTCTCCCTCTGGACCGATCTGCGCCCCGCGTTCGACGCCATCTACACCGGTCCGCACCGTGAGGCACTGAACAGGCGTTACGACTGGTTCGAGAGGACCGAGCATCCGAACCACGTGTTCTGGTGGGTCGCCGACGGCGTGATACCCACCTGGCGGGACGGGGTTTCCCAGCTGGAACACCTCGACGAGCACGGCTCCGCGCCGCATGCCTTCACCTTCCACGACTCGTTCGCCCCGGACGGAACTCCGCACAGGATCAAAGGCATCGGGCCGAAGACCGGCCGGGTCCGCTGACGGGGAAACCCGGACGAGGGTGTTCGGAGCCGGCCGCTCGGGCCTCGCGGTCCGGCACGCACTCGCGCGACGCCGGTCCCGGATGCCGGATGCCGGATGCTGCGGAGGATGCGCGGATCGAACGCGCGCGGGGATGTGCCCCGACGACGGCTTAGCAAGCCGCTGCCTTACCACTCGGCCAATCCTCCGGGAGGTGGCCGCGCGATGCGCATGAAGGGCCACCCGGGGGTCCTGCGACAGCGGTACCGCGGGCAGCTGATGAAGCTACTGCGTGACCGGCCGCGGACCACCCTGTCGGGAACGTGACGGACTCGGACTACTGGTCATCGCCGCGCTCCTCTCCCGGTCCCCGTGTGCGCCGTCGTGCTGCGCCGTCCCCTCACTGTGCCCGAGGTACCCGTCCGGGGACCACTCGTTTTCCGCTCGGTGGCGCCCCGGGCCGGGCTCAGCCTTCCCTGCGGCCCACGTCCCGCAACTGGTCGGCGAGGTCGTGCATACGGGCATCGAGCCGGACGACATCCTGTGACACGTCGGTGAGCCGGAGGCTGATGGCACCGACCACCTGATGGGTGCGATCGAGCTTGCGGTCGAGGGAGTCGAGCCGCTGGGACATACGCCCCAGCACCGGGCCCAGCTCCTGGAGCGCGCTGCCCACGCCGGCCAGACAGCCCTCGATGCGGGTGACGCGCCGGTCGAGAGACGCGAACGACGCCCTCAGATCCTCCTCGGCGTCGAGAAGGTGGGTCCGAACGCTGCGTGCGATGTCGCTGTCGCGAAGAAGCATGGCGACGTCGAGGACCGTCCTGCGGGTGTAGAGCGTGAGCTGCGTGGGTGCCTGTGGATAACTCTCCCCCTGCTCACCGCTCCATAGGGACATCATGTCCCTATGGAAGATGCGCAGCTCAGCGCCCCGCAACAACCTGAGGCCATTCTCCTCCACCTCGGCCCGGTGCCGCTGGGTCAGCTTCTTGACCACCTCTGTGGATACTTCGAAGTAGCGAGCCACGTCCTCTGTGCGAAGGTGAATTCCATCGGGGAGCATGACAAGACTCTTGACCTTGTCGAGGACTTCGACGCGCCCCATCTGCTCGACCCGGAGAGCATGGGATTCGAGCAGGGCGACTTCGGTGGGCATGGGAGTGCCTTTCGTGCGCGGGAACGGCAAAGGGGGCCCTGTCCCCGGGCTGCGAGGGCGGAGGGCGCTCACGGTTGCCACTTGCTCGATGACCGGTCGGCGGGCACTGCCTCACCGATGCCGGCGTTCCCCGAATTCACGAAAGCTCGACGCCACAGATTCCAGTTGCCTCCACGCACCCGGCACAACGAGCGGGCCGGCGCGCGGACACGCACATCCGTCCGCCGGACATGGAACAACCCCCGCCCACAGGGCGGGGGTTGCGCGGAATCCGGCTCTCACTCCTCGCCGGCGAGTTTCAGCGCCCGGAGTTTCTGCCCCGCGTACCACGTCGCGACGACCGTGACACCGGCCAGCAGCAGGGTCGCCAGCGGCAGGCCGACGTCCGAGGTCACCAGTCCGTCCTCGGCGACCTTCTCCGCGACCGAGAGGGACCACTGCTGCACACTGAGCGTCCGCGCGCCCGGCACCAGATTGCCGAAGAGCGCCTCCCACACCAGCGCGTACACGAGACCGAAGACCACCGCGTGCCTGCTCACCGTGCCGAGCAGCAGGAACAGCGCGCTGTACGCGATCGAGGCGACCAGGGCAGCGATCGTGTAGGCCACGGCGATCTGCCCGCCGTTGCCGTTGAGGATGAGGCCCGCGATCAGCGTCGGCAGGGCCGAGAACAGCATCGTCACTCCGATGGCCACGATGAGCTTGGTGAAGATGATCGTCGGCCGCTTCACCGGCTTGGCCAGCAGGTAGACGATGGAGCCGTCGTCGATCTCCGGGCCGATGGCTCCGGTCCCCGCGATGACACCGATCAGCGGCACCATCGTGGCGATGGCGAAGCCGCCCAGTACACCGGAGGCCACGCCGTCATCGGCTCCGGCGAACGCCCGTACCGCCACGGCGATGGCCACCAGGAGGACGGGCAGGACGAACAGGATGGCGGCCCGGCGCCGGCCGAGCAGGGCCCGGTAGGTGAGCCGGGCGACTGTGGGGTCGTACATGACGCTTCACAGCTCCTTTCAGGCCACTACTCAGGCCGCTACGAGATAGGAAAAGACCGATTCGAGGGATTCGTCGGACGGTGAGACGGTCAGCAGCCGGATGCCCTGCTCGCGCGCGACCTTGGGAAGCAGCGTCGTGAAACGGCCGAAGTCGACCGCCTGGATGCGCAGGGCCCGCTCCGTGACGTCGACCTCGATACCGGCTGTCGAGGGGTCCGCGATGAGCGCCGCGGCGAGCGCCCGGTCGTCGCTGGACCGGACGAGGTAGCGGTGCGGCCGGTCCGTCATCAGCCGGCGGATCTTGCGGAAGTCGCCGGAAGCGGCGTGCCGGCCCGCGACGACCACCTCGATGTGCGAGGCGAGCTGCTCGACCTCCTCGAGGATGTGCGAGGAGAACAGGACCGTACGGCCCTCGGCGCCCATGCGGCGCAGAAGTTCCATCAGCTGCATCCGCTGACGCGGGTCCATGCCGTTGAACGGCTCGTCCAGCAGGAGCACCGAAGGGTCGTGGACCAGGGCGGACGCCATCTTGACGCGCTGGCGCATCCCCTTGCTGTACGTCGAGATCTTCCGGTCCTGCGCGTACTCCATCTCGACGGTGGCCAGCGCCTTCGCGGCGGCGGCATCCCCCAGTCCGTGCAGCTCCGCGTTGGCGACCACGAACTCACGGCCGGTCAGGAAGTCGTACATCCCCTCCCGCTCCGGCACGATCCCGATCGCCTTGTAGACCGCCTCGTTGCGCCAGATCCGCGTGCCGTCGAGCGTCACCTTGCCGGTCGACGGTTCGAGGAAGCCGGCCATCATGTTGATCAGCGTGGACTTGCCGGCTCCGTTGGGGCCGAGCAGCCCCGTCACACCGGGGCCCACGGTCATGCTGACGTCGTTGACGGCGACCACGTTGCCGAACCAGCGCGAGGTGTGGTCGATCTCGATGGTGGTCACAGCCCGACCCTCCGGTAGCGGCGCATGAGTACGGCGTACGAGCCGGCGACGAGCGCGAGGACAACGATCAGATAGACGACGCCGGCGCCGGCTCCGGGCCCGTCCCCGCCGGGGAAGGCGGAGGTGGCGCCGAGGAACGCGGTCTGCACGCCGCCGATCAGTGTGATGGGCGAGAACAGCCCCAGCCAGGTGATGGCGCCGGGGGAGCCCGTCTCCCAGGCGATCGCCTGGACGGTGGAGACCGCGCCGAAGGTGATGGTCAGGACCGCGATCACCGCGGCGACTCCGAAGCCCCGGCGGGGTGTGAGTGCGGCGACGACCAGGCCGAGTCCGGCGAACAGAACGGAGAGCAGTGCCACGGAGACCAGCCCCTGCCCGAAGCCCTTGGTCTGGTCGGCGAAGTCGAACTTCGCGAGCAACGAGCCCACGTAGAGGATGACGAGGGGCAGCCCGGTCAGGATGAGCAGGGCGGACGCCATGGCCGCGAGCTTCGCGAGGACGTAGTCGACGCGCTCGATCGGGCGCGAGAAGTACAGCGGCACGCTCTTGAAGCGAAGGTCACGGGATACGGACTGCGGCGCCTGGGAGGCGAGGAAGAGTCCGATCACGGCCTGCAGGTAGATCGCGAAGTCCGTGTACTTGATGGGGAGTTTCGTCATGCCCGGCGTGGCGATGGCGACAGCCACGAGGATCAGCGCCACCAGGCACATCACCCCGCACAGGAGCATCGGCAGCACCTTGGACTTGGCGGACCTGCCGAGTCCGAACGAGCCCCGCAGGGACTGCGAGTAGAGCGAACGCCGGGCGTACGCCCGGCCCAGCCGGACCCCGTCGTAGGAGCGGTACCCGATGTTGTGGATGCGGGAGGTGTCGCTCCCGGCCATGGTTCCGGTCTCAGTGCTCATCGCGACCGCTCCCCTTCTGCTGTCCGGCACCGGCCGTCGCTGCCGGGACCGCGACGGGCGTCTCCTCGGCGCGGAAGACCTCGGCGATGCGGTGGCGTCGCTGTTCCATGCGGATGAGTCCCAGACCGAGGCCGGCGACACTGTCCCGGACCAAGTCGTAGGTCTCCTCGCCCGTGGCCTCCACCAGGAGGATGTGTCCCGCTCCCGGCAGCCCCTCGGCGTCGAGACCGTCGTGGCCGACGAGCTTGATGCCGGCCCCGGTGAGTGCCCGGCGGAGCGCGTCCGTGCCGTCGGGGTGGTCGTCGCTGTCGGTGACCTCGACGGCCAGCGTCGTGGTGGTCTGCGTGAAGTCACTGGTCGAGCTGGACCGCAGAAGCGCCCCGCCGTCGATGACGACGACGTGGTCGCAGGTCCGCTCCAGCTCCCCCAGGAGGTGGGACGTCACCAGCACCGAGATGCCGAAGTCGGTGTGGACCCGGCGGATCAGACCGAGCATCTCGTCCCGGCCGACGGGGTCCAGGCCGTTGGTCGGCTCGTCGAGGAGGACCAGCTTCGGGTCGTGGACCAGGGCCTGGGCCAGCTTCACCCGCTGCTTCATGCCGGTCGAGTACCCGCCGATGGGGCGGTACCGCTCCTCGTACAGCCCCACGTGCCGCAGCGTGTCCGCCGTGCGCTCGCGGGCGGCGGTCGGCGGCAGTCCGGACATCCGTGCCATGTGGACGACGAACTCGGTGGCCGAGACGTCGGGCGGCAGGCAGTCGTGCTCGGGCATGTAGCCGACCCGTTCCCGGATCGCGGCGCCTTCGGTGGCGACGTCGAGCCCGAGCACCGCGGCCCGGCCCTCGGTGGCGGGGGACAGACCCAGCAGGATCTTGATCAGTGTGGACTTGCCGGCCCCGTTGGAACCCACCAGGCCGGTCACGCCCGGTCCGATGTCCAAGGAGAGCCGGTCAAGCGCGGTCACCCTCGGGAACCGCTTGCTCAGGCTTTCGGTTGCGATCACAGTCACATGTTCGAAGGTAGTGGCGCGCGCCACAGGAGTCGTCAGACCTGACGGTTGCATCCACGTCCGACTCGAGGAGTACGGACCCGTAGGGGGGACCCCACGGGGGAGGACGCCGAACCCGGACCGACCGCACGGCAACGGGATAGTGGCTGATCAAAGCCGCTTCCGGCCGTCGGCCGTGGGGCACCTCCCCCGAGCGGCCCTCGGTGTCCGGGGCGTACCGCCGCCGCAGGACGCCGGAGCCGGGGCCGTCGGGCTGTTTTCCACAGGTCCGGGGCATCCCTTGACGTGATCGCCCGCCGGTTGCCACATTCAGCGGTGTGACGTTACGGACGCGTACCGCGACGTCGGCACGGGACGAGGAGGCGGCGTGGATCTGCGAGGCGCGCGCGAGCGCTGGGTGCGTACGGGCGGAATCGAGCTGTGTGCAGCCGAGTTGGGCGATGCGGCGCGGCCGACGATCGTGCTCGTGCACGGCTATCCGGACAGCAAGGAGGTCTGGTCCGAAGTCGCCGCCCGGCTCGCCCGGGACTGGCACGTCGTGCTGTACGACGTGCGTGGCCACGGCAGGTCGACGGCACCCCGCCCACTGCGGGGAGGCTTCACACTGGAGAAGCTGACCGACGACTTCCTGGCCGTCGTGGACGCGGTGAGCCCGGACCACCCGGTCCATGTGGTCGGCCACGACTGGGGTTCCGTCCAGTCCTGGGAATTCGCGACCGTCGAACGGACCAAAGGCCGCATCGCCTCGTTCACGTCCATCTCCGGCCCCTCCCTCGATCACTTCGGACACTGGATCAAGCAGCGCACGTCGCGCCCGAGCCCCCGCCGGGTCGGTCAGCTGCTCGGCCAGGGAGCGAAGTCCTGGTACGTGTACGCCCTGCACGCGCCCGCCCTGCCCGAGCTGGCCTGGCACGGGGTACTCGGCAGGCAGTGGCCGCGCATACTCCGGCGGATGGAGAAGATGCCCGCGGACGGGTATCCGACGGACTCGCTCCCGCAGGACGCCGCGCACGGGGCCTGGCTCTACCGCGACAACATCCGCTCCCGCCTGCGCCACCCCCGTCCCGACGCCTTCGCACACGTGCCGGTCCAGCTGATCACACCGACCGGAGACGCTTTCCTCTCACCTGCGCTCTACGACGACCTCGAGACCTGGGTTCCGGATCTGGTGCGCCGCACTCTTCCCGCCAAGCACTGGGTGCCGCGCACCCGGCCCGCTCAGCTGTGCGCCTGGATCGGTGACTTCGTGACCGCCTGCGAAAGCACCGGTTCGGCGCCGAGCACCACGTCCTCCGTGAAGGAGACCGTGACGGACAGCATGCCCGACGGGCCTCATGCTGCCCAGTTCGGCGGCCAGTTGGTCCTGGTCACCGGAGCGGCGAGCGGGATCGGTCGCGCGACGGCACTGGCGTTCGCCCGAGCCGGCGCTCGCGTGGTGGCCGTGGACAGCGACGCGGAGGGAGCGGCCCGAACTGCCGCTACCGCGCGTCTCATCGGCGCTCCTTCGGTCTGGACCGAGGCGGTCGACGTCCGTGACGAGCAGGCGATGGAGAAGCTCGCCGAGAGGGTCGCCACCGAGTACGGCGTCGTCGACGTACTGGTGAACAACGCGGGTGTGGGGCTGGCGGGTTCCTTCCTGGAGACGACGAGTCAGGACTGGCGGAACGTTCTCGATGTCAATCTCTGGGGAGTCATCCACGGCTGCCGGTTCTTCGGTCAGCAGATGGCCGATCGGGGTCAGGGCGGCCATATCGTCAACATCGCCTCTGCGGCGGCCTATCAGCCCTCACGCATGCTCCCGGCCTACAGCACGTCGAAGGCCGCCGTGCTGATGCTCAGCGAGTGCCTGCGTGCTGAACTCGCCGAGAGGTCGATCGGTGTCAGTGCCGTCTGCCCGGGCTTCGTCAACACCGGCATCACGGCGACAGCACGCTTCGCCGGAGCGGACGAGGCCGAGCAGGACCGGCTCCGCGAGCGGACCGGCAGGCTCTACTCCCGTCGCAACTACCCTCCGGAGAAGGTTGCTCAGGCCATTCTGAACGCGGTCGTGCACAACCGTGCCGTGGTCCCGGTGACGCCCGAGGCCCGAGGCACACGACTGCTCTCCAGAGTCAGCCCCCGGATACTGCGTGCGGTGGCTCGGCTGAACCCACCGCTGTGAGGCTTTTCGGTGTTGCTCGCACTGCTCGCCATCCTTGCCTGAAAAAAGTCGAGTTGAGGCTGGTGAGCGTAACTGTCGCCGCTCTCAGGACACTTCCTGAACAGACAGTGCAACCCTGGGTGGTTACTCTACCCCAAAGGCCACTTATCCTCCCATCTACGTCCATGTGCACCACAGTTGCCCAAATGCCGCACAATGAAGTCCACTTGTCCACAGAGCTGTCAAAAACCCTGTGGATAAGGCCAGTTGGCTGTGGATCAAACCTGCTGACGTCAATGAATGTGAAAAACGTCAGCTGAAATCCAGGTGCGGCAACAGGCGCGCAGCGCCACTCTGGCGGGATGGACGAACGACGCACCGTCAAGGTGTCCAAGTATCTGTCGAAGCATCTACGGCATCAGCCGGACCGGATCGGAATCAGTCTGGATCCTCACGGCTGGGTCGCCGTGGACGAGCTGCTGAAGGCCTGCGCACGGCACGGGTTCACGATCACCCGCGAGGAGCTCGACCACGTCGTCGCGGTGAACGACAAGAAGCGCTTCATGGTCGCCGGCCCCCTCATCAGGGCGAACCAGGGCCACACCGTCACGGTCGATCTCGGTCTGCCTCCCGCCGAACCGCCCGCGTACCTCTATCACGGCACCGTCGCCCGGTCACTCGACGCCATTCGCGCGGAAGGGCTGCGCCCCATGGCCCGCCACCATGTCCACCTGTCGCCCGACCGGGAGACGGCGGTGCGCGTCGGAGCGAGGCGCGGCGTGCCGGTCGTGCTGGCGGTGGACGCCGGCGCCATGCACCGGGCGGGCCACCTCTTCCACGTCAGCGCCAACGGGGTCTGGCTCACCGACTGCGTGCCGCCCGACTTCCTGCGCCTGCGCGACTGACGGCCCACGCCCTCCCACAGGTCTGCGTCCGGGCCGTGCGGGCCCCCGATGCCGCACATCCGAGCCGTACACCCACGGACGAGGCTGTCCGGACCCTTGCCCGGAGCCGGCACCCCGCGTGATCCTGCCCATCAACCGCTGGCACGACGGCGGCCGGGCCCCATGGGTGCGAGCCCCCTTGGATACGCCACGGAACGCCGCCCGCCCGACATTCGAGTACGGGTCAAGTCCTTCCGTCCGGCGACGAACCGGGCCGGCGCGGATTCCCTGATCTGCTCCGCCGGCATATCCGTGGCAGCGGGAGGCCCGCGTATCGTCGAGGTCATGCGTCTGAGCACGGTGATCCTCCCCATCTACCGGTGGGCCGAAGGACAGAAGATCTGGCGGCGGGCCGAAGACCTCGGGTTCCATGCCGCGTACACCTACGACCACCTGTCCTGGCGGTCGTTCCGGGACGAACCGTGGTTCGGCGCGATCCCCACGCTCACGGCCGCAGCGGCGGTGACACACCGTATGCGCCTGGGCACCCTCGTGACCTCACCCAACTTCCGGCACCCGGTGACACTGGCCAAGGAACTCATCACGCTGGACGACGTGTCCGACGGGCGGATCACGCTCGGTATCGGCGCCGGCGGCAACGGCTTCGACGCCACCACGCTGCGCGGGAGCGGCGAGGAGCCATGGACGCCGAGGGAGCGCGCCGACCACTTCGAGGAGTTCGTCCCGCTGCTGGACAAGCTGCTGAGGGAGCCTTCGGTGACCCATGAGGGCCGGCTCTACTCCGCCTCCGAGGCCCGGAACATCCCCGGCTGCGTACAGCGTCCCCGGCTGCCCTTCGCGGTGGCCGCCACCGGTCCGCGCGGGCTGAAGCTCGCCGCACGGTACGGGCAGGCCTGGGTCACCACGGGGGACCCGAAGCTGTACGAGAGCGGCACGGCCGAGCAGTCCGTGGCGGCCATCGGCGGCCAGATCAGCCGGCTGGGAGCGGCCTGCGAGGACGCCGGCCGGGACGTGGCGGAGCTGGACAAGATCCTGCTCACCGGCTTCACCCCGGGCAGCCCGCTGGAGTCCTTCGACGCCTTCGTCGACTTCGCGGGTAAGCACGACGAACTCGGCTTCACCGAGATCGTCGTCCACTGGCCGGTGGCGGAGAGCGTCTTCGACATCGACACGAAGGTGTTCGAGCGCATCGCGACCGAGGCCGCGGCCCAGTTCGACTGACGTTCCGGGCGTCCGCGCCGGGCTTCGACGGGCTCGACAGCCCTTGGCATATGCCTCAGGCATGTACCGCAGTTCAGGGGCTCGCGCACTCAGATGTGCGACCCTGCGCACGCCCGTGCAGCCTCGTGCGGGAGAATGACCAGGTGACCCCAGCTACCGAGCACCCGCTGCCTGCCGTGACCCGGCTGATCGCCACCGACCTGGACGGCACACTGCTGCGTGACGACAAGACCCTGTCGGACCGTACGGTCGCCGCGCTGGCGGCTGCCGAAGCGGCGGGGATCGAGGTCTTCTTCGTCACCGGCCGGCCGGCCCGCTGGATGGACGTGGTCAGCGCCCACGTCCAGGGCCACGGCATGGCCATCTGCGCGAACGGCGCAGCAGTCGCCGACCTGCACGACGACGGCCGGCTGATCGAGGTCCACCCGCTGGAGCGGTCGGTCGCACTGGAGGTGGTCCGCATCCTGCGCGAGGCGGCCCCAGGCGTCTCGTTCGCCGTCGAGCTGACCACCGGCATCCATTACGAGCCGGCCTACCCGCCCTTCCACATGGACCCGGGTGCCACGGTCGCGGTCGCGGAGAAGCTCCTCCACGAGGAGGCGCCGGGCACGGGCACGCCGGTGCTGAAGGTCCTCGCCCACCACCCCGAGCTCGCACCGGACGCCTTCCTGCTGCTGGCACGGGAGGCCGCCGGGGACCACGCGTCGTTCACCCGGTCCAGCCCCACCGCGCTGCTCGAGGTGAGCGGTCTCGGGGTGTCCAAGGCCAACACGCTCGCCGCCTGCTGCGCGGAACGCGGCATCACCGCGGACGAGGTGGTCGCGTTCGGGGACATGCCGAACGACGTGGAGATGCTCGGGTGGGCCGGAGCCTCGTTCGCCATGGGCAACGCGCACCCTGCCGCCCGTGCGGCCGCGACCGGTGTGACGCTGACCAACAACGAGGACGGCGTGGCGGCCGTCATCGAGCGGATCCTCGCCACTCGCTGACGGCCCGGGGGCGGCGCGATCGTCCCCTCGCTCAGAGCGGGACCTGCCAGATCACCGTCGTGCCGCCGCCGTCCTCGCCCGGCCCGGCCTCGAACCAGCTCGCACCGCCCAGTGACTCCGCGCGCCGGGCGAGGTTCCGCAGACCGCTGCGCCGTCCGCCCTCCGGGATGCCCACCCCGTCGTCGGCGACCGACAGCCGGACCGCGTCCTGCCCACCGGGCAGCACCGCGGTCGCGTCCACACTCACGTCGACGCGCGAGGCCCTCGCGTGCCGGAAGGTGTTGGACAGCGCCTCCCGCAGGGCCGCGATGAGGTTCTTTCCGGCCAGCTCTCCCACGAGGGAGTCGACGGGGCCGAGGAACCGGTGCGTGGGCTCGAAGCCCAGCGGCACCGCCGCCATGTTGATCTCCCGCAGCACACGGGTCCGCAGACCCGACGGCGCCTCGGCCGCCTCCTGCTGCAGGGCGAAGATGGCGGTGCGGATCTCCTGGATGGTCACGTCCAGCTCGTCGACCGCCCGTCCGACGCCTTCCCGCACGGCGGGCACCCGCGACCGGCTCCGAGCTTCCTCCAGCATGATCCCCGTGGCGAACAGCCGCTGGATGACCAGGTCGTGGAGGTCCCGGGCGATCCGGTCCCGGTCCTCGTACACCGCGAGCCGCTGCCGGTCCCTCTGTGCCTCGGCCAGCTTCAGCGCGAGAGCGGCCTGAGCCGCGAAATGGCCGGCCAGCGTCCGTTCGGTCTGCGAGAAGGCACGGCCTCCCCGGGCTCTCGGGACGGCGAGCGCGCCGAGCACCCTCCCTCCGCTCCGCAGGGGGAGAAGCATGTGCGGGCCGAACTGGTCGGCCAGCCCGGTGATCATGCGCGGGTCGGTGGCGGGGTCGCTGACGAAGACCTCCTCGCCCCGCAGGAGGGCCGCCACCACCGGGCTGTTCGGCGGAATGATCACCCCGAGGGAGTCGGCCGGCTTGTTCCCGGCGACCGCCACGATCTCCAGGCCACCCCCCTCGGCGGGAAGCAGGACGATGCCGGCCTCGGCGTCGGCCAGGCGGCGTGCCTGTTCGGCGACGACGGTGAGTGCCTCGTCGGCGTCCCCGCCGGAGAGCAGGGCGGTGGTGACCGCGACCGAGCCGTCGATCCACCGCTCGCGCTGCCGGGCGGCCTCGTACGTCCGCGCGTGGGCGATGGCGATCCCGGCCTCCGTGGCGAGCACGCGCAGCATGTGCAGTTCGTCGTGGCCGAACATGTCGCCGCCCCGCTTCTCCATCACGTAGAGATTGCCGAAGATCTTGCCCTGCACCCGGATGGGGACGCCGAGGAACGTCCGCATCCTCGGGTGACCGGGCGGGAAGCCCTCGAAGCGCGGGTCGGCCTCCAGGTCCTCCAGCCGGATGGAGACCCCCTCCCTGATCAGTGCGCCCAGCAGGCCGGTGTGTCCGTCGGGCGGCCGCCCGACGGCCCGGGCCGTCTCGTCGGACACCCCGTAGGTGATGAAGTCGCAGAGGCTCTCGCCCGGCTTGTCGACGACTCCGACGGCCGCGTAGCGGGCGTGTGCGAGCTCAGCCGCGGTCTCGCAGATGCGTTCGAGGGTGGAGTGGAGTTCGAGGCCCGCCCCCACGGACCTGGTGGCCTCCAGCAGCTGCGGCACTCGCGCGGTCAGCTCCGCGGAGAGCTCCCGCAGACTGCCGGGCGTCCGCCGCGCGGCTTCGGTGGAGTCCTTCGGATCCGGCTCGGGCATGGTCCGAGCCTAATAAGCACCGAATGGTCCGGAAAGTCGGGCAGGGGGCGGGCACGTGGCCCTCACCTCGGTACGGACACCGCCTCCTGCGTCCGCGCCCGCTCCGGCCCGCCCCCCACCGGCCGCTGTTCGCGTTCGATCATGCGGCGCAGCGGACCGTCCTGAGCGGCCAGGGCGGCGTACGTGCCCTGCTGCACCACCCGCCCGGCGTCCAGCACCAGGACCTCGTCCACCTCGTCCAACCCTGCCAGCCGGTGCGTGATGAGCACGGTCGTGCGGCCCTCGGTCGCCGCCAGCAGATCCGCCGTCAGCGCGTCCGCCGTCTCCAGGTCGAGGTGCTCGGCGGGCTCGTCGAGCACGAGTACGGGGAAGTCCGCGAGCAGGGCACGGGCCAGGGCAAGCCGTTGCCGCTGGCCCCCCGACAGGCGCGCACCGTGTTCTCCCACCAGTGTGTCGAGGCCGTCGGGGAGCGACCCGGCCCAGTCCAGCAGCCGGGCCCCGGCGAGCGCGTCCCGCAGCTGACCGTCCGTCGCCCCGGGGCGGGCGAGCCGCAGGTTCTCGCGGATGGAGCTGTCGAAGACATGGGCGTCCTGCGCGCACAGCCCGACGAAGGAACGCACCGTGTCGCCGTCCAGGGCCGTCGCCTCGACCCCGCCGAGGCTGTACGTCCCCTCCCTGGCGCCCAGGAAGCGGAGCAGTACCTGAGCGAGCGTCGTCTTCCCGGAACCGGACGGCCCCACGACGGCCACCCGCTTGCCCGGGAGCAGCGTCAGGCCGACCGAATCCAGGGCATCGCGCTGCGCACCCTCGTAGCGGGCCGACAACCCCCGGACCACCAGCGGGTAGGGGGTCGCGGGCGCCTCCGCGGCTTCGGCCGGCTCGTCGACCGGCACGGGAGCGTCGAGCACCTCGAAGACGCGCTCCGCACTCCGCTCGACACGTCGGCGGTACTGCACGGCGAGCGGCAGCCCGGTCACCGCCTCGAAGGCGGCGAGCGGGGTGAGGACGACGACGGCGAGCTCGACCCCCGCAAGGCGCCCGTCCCGGACCGCGGGCAGCGCCACGACCGCCGACGCCACGACGGTCAGTCCGCAGATCAGCGCGGACAGTCCGCCGCCGAGCGCGGTCGCGGTCGCGGCCCGCGAGGCGATCCGGGTGAGCAGCGCGTCGGCCCCACGCACCTGTCGCCTGCGGCCGGGCAGCGCGCCCGCGACAGCCAGTTCCGCCGTCCCGCCGAGCAGGTCGGCGACCCGGACGGCCAGCGCGGCCCGTGCGGGCGCCAACTGGTGCTCGGCCCGCCTGGCGCACGCACCGCTCAGCCACGGCACGCCGACGCCGGCAAGGAGCAGCCCCACCGCTAGGACGGCACCCGCCCCGGGCAGCAGCCAGCCGGTGAACCCGACGGCAGCGGCCCCGACCGCGAGCGCGGTACCCACCGGCAGCAGCCAGCGGAGCCAGTAGTCCTGCAACGTGTCCACGTCGGCGACGAGGCGGGACAGCAGGTCTCCCCGCCTGGTCGTCCGCAGGCCGGCGGGCGCGACGCGCTCGAGTCCGCGGTACACGGCGACCCGCAGTTCCGCGAGCATCCTGAGAACGGCGTCGTGCGAGACCAGCCGCTCGGCGTAGCGGAAGACGGCACGGCCGATGCCGAACGCCCGGGTCGCGGTGACAGCGACCATCAGATAGAGCACCGGGGGCTGCTCGGAGGCGCGGGAGATCAGCCATCCGGAGACGGCCATGAGTCCCACCGACGACCCCACGGCAAGGCTGCCCAGCAGCGCCGCCAGGCCGAGCTTCCCGTACTGGGAACCGGCTGCCTCGCGCACCCTGGCGAGCACCCGGCCGCCGGCCGTCGGGGCCGTGTCCTTCAGCAGGGCAGGCTCCCCCGGCCGCCCCGTGTCCGCCCCGGCCGGCGGACCGGCGGGGGCGGAGGCCGCGGACGACAGGCCGTCCGGACCCGGTTCCTTGCCGATCGGTGCCCGCCTCGGGGTCAGTGACACCACACGGTCCGCGACCGAGAGCAGCGCCGGACGGTGGACGACCAGCAGCACGGTGCGGCCCGCCGCCAGCCTCCGTACCGCGTCGACGATGCCCGCCTCGGTACCGCCGTCCAGGCTCGCCGTCGGCTCGTCGAGCAGCAGCAGCGGCCGGTCGGCGAGGAACGCCCGGGCCAGGGCCAGGCGTTGCCGCTGGCCCGCCGAGAGTCCGGAACCGTCCTCGCCCAGCAGCGTCTCCCGGCCGTCGGGCAGAGCTTCGACGAAGTCGTACGCCCCCGCATCGCGCAACGCCGCTGTGACCGCGTCGTCGTCCGCGTCCGGGCGGGCAAGCCTTACGTTCTCGGCGATCGTCCCGGCGAACAGGTGCGGCCGCTGCGGAACCCAGGCGATCTGTTCGCGCCAGCGCTCTGCGGAGAGGGAACGGAGGTCGGTTCCGCCGACCTTCACCGAGCCCTCGTCGGGGTCCGTGAAGCCGAGCACGACGCTGAGGAGCGTGGACTTGCCGACGCCGCTGGGGCCGACCAGTGCGACCGTCTCCCCGGGCTCGACGACGAGTGACGCGGCGTCCAGCGAGGGCTCGGCGCGGCCCGGGTGCCGTACCGTCACCTCCTCCAGCTCCAGCCGCAGCGACCGCGGGACGTCCTGCGTGCCACCGACCGCGGACTCCGTCTCCAGCACCGCGAAGATCTCTTCCGCCGCCGAGAGCCCCTCCGCTGCCGCGTGGTACTGCGCGCCCACCTGCCGGATCGGCAGGTATGCCTCCGGCGCCAGGATGAGGACGACCAGCCCCGTGTAGAGGTCGAGCTCCCCGTGGACGAGCCGCATCCCGATCGTCACCGCGACCAGCGCGACGGACAGGGTGGCCAGCAGTTCCAGGGCGAAGGAGGAGAGGAACGCGATCCGAAGGGTCTTCAGCGTCGCGGTGCGGTACTGCGAGGTGATCGTGCGGATCGACTCGGCCTGCGCCTTGGCTCGGCCGAAGACCTTCAGCGTCGGCAGTCCGGCGACCACGTCGAGGAAGTGTCCGGAGAGCCTGGACAGCAGCCGCCACTGACGGTCCATGCGGGACTGCGTGGCCCAGCCGATGAGAACCATGAAGAGCGGAATGAGCGGCAGCGTCACCACGATGATCGCCGCCGAGACCCAGTCCTCGGTGACGATCCTGGCCAGAACCGCCATCGGCACCACGACTGCCAGCCCGAGTTGCGGGAGATAGCGCGAGAAGTAGTCGTCGAGGGCATCGACTCCACGAGTGGCAAGCGCCACCAGCGAGCCGGTCCGCTGCCCGCCCAGCCAGTCCGGGCCCAGTTCCGTCGCCCGGTCCATGAGCCGGCCCCGCAGTTCCGACTTGGCCGCGGCGCTCGCCCGGTAGGCGGCCAGTTCGGTCAGCCAGGCCACGAACGCCCGCCCGAGCGCGACCACGGCCAGCAGGAGCAGCGGCGTCCGGAGCCCGGCCGTGGTCAGCCCGTCCTCGAAGCCGCCCACCACCACGTCGGCCACGAGCATGGCCTGGGCGATCACCAGTGCCGCTCCCACCAGTCCGAGTGCCACCACGGCCACCAGGAAGAAGCGGGTGGGGCGGGCGTAGCGGAGTAGGCGAGGGTCGATCGGTTTCACGTGAAACAGCTCCCCAGTGAGCTCATGTCGTCGGCATCAGCGGGTTCGGCGCGCCCGCGCGGGTTCGGCGCGCGGGCGGATCCTCTGCGGACGGGCGGCGGTGCGGGCACCCGTTCAGTGCGCGTCGGCGATGTGGTGCGTACCGATGCGCTTGCGGAACACCCAGTACGTCCAGCCCTGGTACAGCAGCACCAGGGGAGTCGCGATACCCGCGCACCAGGTCATGATCCTGAGGGTGTACGGGCTGGACGAGGCGTTGGTGACCGTCAGGTTCCAGGCGTCGTTCAGCGAGGACGGCATGACGTTCGGGAAGAGCGTCAGGAAGAGCATGGCCACCGCGGCCGCGATGGTCACCCCGGAGAAGGCGAAGGACCAGCCCTCCCGTCCCGCCGCGATGGCCGCGATGCCGGCGACCAGGGCCGCCACGGCGACGATCATCGCCACCAGGCTCCGGCCGTTGCCGTTCTCCGCCTGCGTCCACACGAGGAAGCACAGCGCGAGTACCGCGGTGACGAGCCCCAGCTTGAGCGCCAGCGCGCGGGCCCGGGCCCGGATGTCCCCGACGGTCTTGAGCGCGGCGAACACCGACCCGTGGAAGGTGAAGAGGAACAGCGTGACCAGTCCGCCCAGAAGGGCGTACGGGTTGAGCAGGTCGAAGAGGTTGCCGACGTACTCCATGTCGGCATCGATCTTCACGCCCCGGACGATGTTGCCGAAGGCCACACCCCAGAGCACGGCCGGGATCAGCGAGGTCCAGAAGATCGCGTGCTCCCAGTTGGTCTGCCAGCGTTCCTCGGGCCGCTTCGCCCGGTACTCGAAGGCGACGCCCCGCACGATCAGGCAGAGCAGGATGACCAGAAGGGGCAGGTAGAAGCCGGAGAACAGGGTGGCGTACCACTCCGGGAAGGCCGCGAAAGTCGCTCCGCCCGCGCTGAGCAGCCACACCTCGTTCCCGTCCCAGACCGGTCCGATCGTGTTGATCAGGACACGACGTTCCTTGCGGTCGCGGGCCAGCAGCTTGGTGAGGACCCCGATGCCGAAGTCGAATCCCTCCAGGAAGAAGTAGCCGGTCCACAGGACGGCTATGAGCACGAACCAGATGTCGTGGAGTTCCATCTCTCAGCTCCGCTTGGTCTCAGTAGGAGAAGGCCATCGGCCGGTCGGCGTCCTGGTCGTGGCCGCCGATCCGGGTGGGCGGGTCGAGGTCGGCCTCGGTCAGCTCGGGCGGTCCGGCCTTGACGTACTTCAGGAGCAGCCTGACCTCGATGACGGCGAGGACCGCGTAGAGCGCCGTGAAGACGATCAGCGAGGTGATGACCTCGCCCTGCGATACGCCGGGGGAGACCGCGTCGCGGGTCTGGAAAACGCCGTAGACCACCCAGGGCTGGCGTCCCGTCTCGGTGAAGATCCAGCCCCAGCTGTTGGCGATCAGCGGGAAGAGCATGGTGCACAGGGCCGTGATCCAGTACAACCGGGCGAACTTCGGGCTCAGCGCCTTGTTCTTGAAGAGCACCAGATGCGGCACGTCGTCCTCGGCGGTGCGCAGAGCCTCCGGGAGCATGAACTTCTTCCGCGTCAGCCACAGTCCCAGCAGGCCGAGGCTGAACGACGCCATACCGAAGCCGATCATGAAGCGGAAGCTCCAGAACGCCACCGGGATGTTCGGCCGGTAGTCGCCCGGGCCGTACTTCTCCTGCTCCGCCTTGTTGATGTCGTTGATGCCGGGGATGTACGAGGTGAAGGTGTCGTCCGCGAGGAAGGACAGGACGCCGGGAACCGAGACCTCGACGTCGTTGTGGCCCTCGGCGACGTCCCCCACCGCGAAGAGCGAGAAGGGCGCGCCCTTCTGGCCTTCCCACAGGGCCTCGGCCGCCGCCATCTTCATGGGCTGCTGCTTGAACATCACCTTGCCGAGCACGTCGCCGCTCACCGAGGTGAGCAGGCCGGCGATCACCACGGTGACCAGTCCGAGGCGCAGCGAGGTGCGCATCACCGGGATGTGCCGCTTACGCATCAGGTGGAAGGCGGCGATACCGACCATGAAGGCGCCGCCCACGAGGAAGGCCGCCGTGATCGTGTGGAAGAACTGGGCCAGCGCGGTGTTCTGGGTGAGCACGTGCCAGAAGTCGGTGAGTTCGGCGCGGCCGCGTTCCTTGTTGATGCGGTAACCGACCGGGTGCTGCATCCAGGAGTTGGCCGCCAGGATGAAGAACGTGGAGAGGACGGTGCCGAGGGAGACCATCCATATGCAGGCGAGGTGGATCTTCTTCGGCAGCTTGTCCCAGCCGAAGATCCACAGCCCGATGAAGGTGGACTCGAAGAAGAAGGCGATCAGCGCCTCGAAGGCCAGCGGAGCACCGAAGACGTCGCCGACGAACCGCGAGTAGTCGGACCAGTTCATGCCGAACTGGAACTCCTGGACGATGCCGGTGACCACGCCCATCGCGATGTTGATCAGGAAGAGCTTGCCCCAGAACTTCGTCGCCCTGAGGTACTTCTCGTTGTCCGTGCGCACCCAGGCGGTCTGCAGGCCGGCCGTGAGTGCGGCGAGAGAGATCGTCAGAGGGACGAACAGGAAGTGGTAGACGGTGGTGATGCCGAACTGCCATCGCGCCAACGTCTCCGGTGCCAGAGCCATGTCCACGCCGCTTCTCCTTACGTCGCCGCGATCACAGCCGTCCTCCTGTCCCATAAATCCACCCGATCACGGGAGGAAACGGGATGCGCTTGTGAACGCGTTCACATTCACAAGCCAGTATGGCGCACACATCTTCGAGTCCGTCGCGCGGGGGGTCCTTTCCGGCCGCACAGCCCGGACCACCCGAAACCGGACAGGACACCGCCGCGGGGACGGCCCGCCCACGACAGGGAAACGCCGGTGGCCCCGGACCTCGACGATCGAGGTCCGGGGCCACCGGGGGCGGAGCGACGGGCCGGGGCCGCTACTCCGGGCCGTAGGACTCCGTCACCTTCAGGAAGACGTCGTTCGCCTCCGCCTCCCCGATCGTGACGCGCACGCCCTCACCCGCGAACGGCCGCACGACCACTCCGGCCCGCTCGCAGACGGACGCGAAGTCGAGCGTGCGCTCACCGAGCCGCAGCCAGACGAAGTTGGCGTGGGACTCCGGAACGGTCCAGCCCTGCCGCACGAGGCCGTCGTACACGCGGGACCGCTCGCCCACGAGTGCTCCGACCCGGCCCAGCAGCTCGCCCTCGGCACGCAGCGAGGCGACAGCGGCGTCCTGGGCGACCTGACTCACGCCGAAGGGGACAGCGGTCTTGCGGAGCGCCGCCGCCACCGGCTCGTGGGCCACGGCGAAGCCGACCCGGAGCCCCGCGAGCCCGTACGCCTTGGAGAAGGTCCGCAGCACCGCGACGTTGGGACGGTCCCGGTAGATCTCTATGCCGTCCGGCACCTCGGCGTCCCGGATGAACTCCTTGTACGCCTCGTCGAGGACCACCAGCACGTCGCTCGGAACCCGGTCGAGGAATCGTTCCAGCTCCGCCCTGCGCACCACGGTGCCGGTCGGGTTGTTCGGGTTGCAGACGAAGATCATCCGTGTCCGGTCGGTGACGGCACCGGCCATGGCGTCCAGATCGTGCACATCACCGGCGGTCAGCGGCACCTTGACCGACGTGGCGCCGCTGATCTGGGTGATGATCGGGTACGCCTCGAACGAACGCCAGGCATAGATGACCTCGTCACCCGGACCCGACGTGGCCTGGAGCAGTTGCTGGGCGACCCCCACCGAACCGGTGCCGGTGGCCAGGTGCGAGACCGGCACGGCGTGGCGGTCGGCCAGCTCGTTCATCAGACCCGTGCACGCCATGTCCGGGTACCTGTTGAAACCGGCGGCCGCCGCGAGCACCGACTCCATCACTCCGGGCAACGGCGGATAGGGGTTCTCGTTGGAGGACAGCTTGAAGGCAGCCGGTCCGTCCGCGGCCGCCGGCTTGCCCGGCACGTACGCAGGGACGCCGTCCAACTCGGCACGCAGCTTGGGGCTCGTCTCGCTCACCGCAGGTCCTCCTCGACCGTCCGCACACATCAATACTGCTCACCTTATGAGGATTGGGCATCCGTGCGAATGGGCCCGGATGCGAAATCTCCACGCGCGACCGGACGGCCCCTCCACACACGCTCCCGGCATGCCCTGTCAGGGGGGAGCACACGGCAACCTGGCGCACGCCCGTCGCTCACTCCGTGGCGCGCATCCCTCGAACAGGTGAGTTGAGACCTCTTCGAGACCTGGACCACTGGCCAGGTTCATGCCCGTCGATGCATGACACATCGACCAAATGGGCCCCAACACCCTTACATCACAAGGCATTTACTGCTCTATGATCATGCAGAAACGTGCCTGTCAACGCGTGCATATGCGACCGGCCCAACCTGGCGTCCGAGCCCTACTATCGGCTCGCCATGACAGCAGCAGGGAAGCACCAGGTGAGCCGGACACAGACGCCCCGGCGCAGCGGCCGACCGGGACGGGCGGGTATCCGGGACGTAGCCGCGGCGGCCGGAGTCTCCATCACGACCGTGTCCGATGCGCTCAACGGCAAGGGCAGGCTTCCGGATGCCACCCGCCGCCATGTCCGCGAGGTCGCCGAACGGCTGGGCTACCGCCCGTCTGCCGCGGCCCGCACCCTCCGTACCGGCAGATCGGGGCTCATCGGCCTGACCGTGACCACGTACGGGGATGAACCTTTCACCTTCACCGAGTTCGCTTACTTCGCGGAGATGGCGAGAGCGGCGACGTCGGCCGCGCTCGCCCGCGGCTACGCGCTGGTGATCCTGCCGGCGACCTCACGTCACGACGTGTGGTCGAACGTCGCTCTCGACGGCACCGTCGTCATCGACCCCTCCGACCAGGACCCGGTGGTCACCGAGCTCGTGCGCCAGGGCCTCCCCGTCGTCTCCGACGGACGCCCGGCCGGAACACTCCCCGTCACGGCGTGGGTCGACAACGACCACAGGGCCGCCGTACTCGACCTCCTCGACCACCTCGCGGCCGCCGGGGCACGCCGTATCGGTCTGCTCACCGGCACGACCACCGACACGTACACCCGCCTGTCCACCACCGCGTATCTCCACTGGTGCGAGCGGGTCGGGCAGGACCCGGTCTACGAGTCCTACCCGGCCCACGACCCCTGCGCCGGGGCCGTCGCCGCCGACCGCCTCCTGGCCCGCCCCGACCGCCCCGACGCCGTCTACGGGCTCTTCGACCCCAACGGGACCGACCTGCTCGCCGCCGCACGCCGTTACGGACTGCGCGTCCCCGAGGACCTCCTGCTGGTCTGCTGCAGCGAGTCCACCGTGTACGCCTCGACCGAGCCCCCCATCACCACGCTCTCTTTGAAGCCCCGCAGAATCGGCACGGCGGTCGTCCAACTCCTCATCGACGCCATCGAAGGGGTCGAGCACGACGGCCCGGTGGAGCAGGTGATACCGACGGAACTCATCGTCCGGACCTCCTCGCAACGGCGGCCACCGCGCACCACGGTCAGCCCCCCACGGTCACCCGCCGGGGACTGATCGGAATAATCCGGACCAAATGGTCGGTGAACCGCGAGTGCGTCCGGATTCACCACCCCTGGTGCGTCACAGAGCACGATCCGCATTCCTATGATGGGCGCACGACACCGCGGACCACCTCTACCAGGCAGGGCCCGTCAGGTGTACGGCGGCACGACGGTGGTGGAGGGGTCGATGACTCAGGGGGCCGGTCAGGAACCCGTGGTGCGGACAGCGACGTTGCGCGACTTCCGCGTACCGCCGTATGCACAGGCGCAGGCGCCTCTGCCGCATCCCGGTAACGCCATGGTGGGCGACGAACCGCCGGAGGGGTACACCCCGACCGAGCGCGATCTTCCCGTGATCAACCGTGGCGACACCCTCCACGTCCAAGCCGTCCCGGACACCCGGCCGACCCCGGAAGCGGGACTCGGTCCCCTGTTCGTCGTCGGTGACGTCCACGGCTACCTCGACGAACTCATGGCGGCTCTGGGCGAGCAGGGCCTGATCGACGCCGACGGCCGATGGGCGGCCGGCAACGCCAGGCTGTGGTTCCTCGGTGACTTCACGGACCGCGGCCCGGACGGCATCGGTGTCATCGACCTCGTCATGCGCCTCTCGGCGGAGGCCGCGGCGGCGGGCGGGTACTGCAAGGCCCTCATGGGCAACCACGAGCTGCTGCTGATCGGCGCGAAGAAGTTCGGCGACACCCCGGTGAACTCCGGTGCCGGCACCGCGACCTTCCAGGCCGCCTGGCTGCTCAACGGCGGCCAGAAGACGGACATGGAGCGGCTCCAGGACGTCCATCTCCAGTGGATGGCCAGGCTCGACGCGGTCGTCGAGGAGGACGGGCACCTGCTGATGCACTCCGACACCACGGCGTACCTCGACTACGGGTCCACCATCGAGGACGTCAACGACACCGTCCACGCCATCCTCACGCGGAACGACGCGGACGAGTGCTGGGACCTCTTCCGCAAGCTGACCAAGCGTTTCGCCTTCCGCGACGAGGGCGGGGCGCAGGCCGTCCGGGACCTCATGACGACGTACGGCGGGCAGCGCGTCGTCCACGGTCACAGCCCCATCCCCTACCTGCTCGGTGAGGTCGGGTCGGAGGACGGCGAGGAGGCGCCCCGCCCGGTGGTCGACGGGCCGCACGTCTACGCGGAGGGTCTGGCCATCGCCATGGACGGCGGTGTGACCATGGCCGGAAAGCTGCTGGTCGTGCAACTCCCCCTGCATGGATGACCTTTGACGGGGTAGGCGCGCCACCACCTGACACCGTCGGCGGCCGGGCTATTTCCGGAAACCCTCTGTCACCGCACGCCGTATGCGCTCTACCATCGGCGTATCAGTAGCAGGCTCTCCTCCGTTTTCGCCCGATCGCCCGGTCCACGCGGCGGCCAGGCCCTACGGAGCATCGGGGGATGCAGATGAAAAGCGCTCCGCACCTGCTGGCCGAGGACCGCCCCGAATACGAGCGGATCCTTGCCGACGCGCTGCGTCATGCTCACGAACGCCCCGATCTGGACGGTGTCGGCGAGCGCCTCAACACGGAACAGCTCCGGACGATGGCGTTCAACGCCACGGCCCTCATCACGACCGCCGCCGCCACCGAGTACGACCACTACGTCAAGGTCCGCGGTGAACTGCGCGGCCCCGTCGACCCCGCGGACACCGACAGCGTCCTCGGGCCCGCCGCGGACGAGACGGACTCCGAGGGCGCGGGGACCCTCGCGGTGATAGCCGCGCTCGCCCCGGTCCTCGCGGGCACGGCCGCCCTGATATTCCTACTGGTCGGCTACCTCTTGAAGGCCGTCAGCTCCGCCGCCTTCGCCGGCCCGATGGTCACGGCGGGCTGGTTCTTCGCGGCCGTCGCGGCCGCCGCCGTGCTCGTCGCCGCGATCGGTCTGCTCGTCACCGCTCTGCGCAACGGCGCCACCGCACTGCCCGCCGTGGACGACGAGCAGGAGGAACTGCCCGAGGAGGTGGCACGCGCCAGGGAAGCCTGGCGCCACGCCCTCCTGGAACGCGGCATCCTTCCCTTCCTGCGGGACGCGCTGGCCGACCCGACCGCCGGGCCGGCCTCCCGCACGCCGCACCGCTCGGTCCACCGCATGCCGAAGATCGGCTACAGCAGGCCGGACTTCACCGGACCCGAGGACGGCCCGTCCGCGGGCCCGCGCCCCACCTTCACGAGCCCGGACTTCACGAGCCCCGACTTCGGCGGCCCCGAACACCAGCCGGAGTGATCCGGCGCCCCGGGGCCACCGGCCGCACACGGCAGAGGCCGGGGCGGCTCGCTGCCACCCCGGCCTCTCGACTGCTGTGCGGGTACCCGGCTCAGCCGGTGCGACCCGTCATCCGCGAAACTCAGACGGCGTGCGGGGCCAGCTTCGGGTTGGCACCGTACTCGTTGACCTCACCCGTACCCTCGAGGCACGCGAAGACGAGCAGGACGATGCCGCCGAAGGGGACGATCGCGAGCAGGAGCCACCAGCCGGACCGGCCCGTGTCGTGCAGACGACGGACGAAGACGGCCAGGGTCGGGACGAGCACGGCGACGACGTAGATGAAGTACGGGATCTGCGAGTCGATGACCGCGCCGAGCGCCACCAGCACCGATGCCGCGATGAGGTTGAACAGCGTGTACATCCAGTACTCCTTGCGGCGTGCACGCCCGCTGAAGCCCGCGTAGTTCTTGAGTACTGCCAGGTACCAGTTCATTGTGCTTTCCCTCCCCTGGCGTCCCCCGTTCGGGACGCACACTTTTTCGGCCAAGCACAGCGGAACGTAAGGCACAGATAAGTACACGGTCAAGCACAGGCGGACTTCCGCCGAAACGTACATCTACCTGCCGCATTACCGTGTCCTTATCGACTCCGAACACCTGGTGAAACAGCGTCAGTCGGTGTTCAAGCAAAGCAAATCAGCCAGAGAGAAGACTTTTCGGCATCTATACGCACAAGGCGAGAAGCAGCTCGGCGACGCCGTCGAGGGCCCGAATCGCCCAGGACGACGCCGCCGAATCGCCGGAACACTCACCTGGCAGGAAGCCCGCCGGGCCGCTCCGGGCTCAGTCCGCGAGAGGCAGATAGACCCTGTTGCCGGCGGCGGCGAACTCCTTGGACTTCTCCGCCATCCCCGCCTCGATCTCGGCCTGCTGGTCGCCGTGTTCGCGCCGGATGTCGTGCGAGATCTTCATCGAGCAGAACTTCGGCCCGCACATCGAGCAGAAGTGGGCGGTCTTCGCAGGCTCGGCCGGCAGGGTCTCGTCGTGGAACTCCCGTGCCGTGTCGGGGTCGAGGGCCAGGTTGAACTGGTCCTCCCAGCGGAACTCGAACCGGGCGTCCGACAGCGCGTCGTCCCACTCCTGCGCCCCGGGGTGCCCCTTGGCCAGGTCCGCCGCGTGAGCGGCGATCTTGTAGGTGATGACGCCGGTCTTCACGTCGTCCCGGTTCGGCAGCCCCAGGTGTTCCTTGGGCGTGACGTAACAGAGCATCGCCGTGCCCCACCACGCGATCATCGCGGCCCCGATGCCCGAGGTGATGTGGTCGTACGCCGGCGCGACATCGGTGGTCAGGGGGCCGAGCGTGTAGAACGGCGCCTCCTCGCAGATCTCCTGCTGGAGGTCGATGTTCTCCTTGATCTTGTGCATCGGGACGTGGCCCGGACCCTCGATCATGGTCTGTACGCCGAACCGCTTGGCGACGGTGTTGAGTTCACCCAGCGTCCGGAGTTCCGCGAACTGCGCCTCGTCGTTGGCGTCGGCGATGGAGCCGGGGCGCAGGCCGTCACCGAGCGAGTACGTCACGTCGTACGCCGCGAGGATCTCGCACAGGTCCTCGAAGTGCTCGTAGAGGAAAGATTCCTTGTGGTGCGCCAGACACCAGGCCGCCATGATCGAGCCACCGCGGGAGACGATGCCGGTCTTGCGACGGGCCGTCAGGGGGACGTACGGCAGCCGGACGCCGGCGTGCACCGTCATGTAGTCGACACCCTGCTCGGCCTGCTCGATGACCGTGTCCTTGTAGATCTCCCAGGTCAGCTCCTCGGCCCGGCCGTCCACCTTCTCCAGGGCCTGGTAGAGCGGGACGGTGCCGATCGGAACCGGGCTGTTGCGCAGCACCCACTCGCGGGTCGTGTGGATGTTCCGTCCGGTGGAGAGGTCCATGACCGTATCGGCCCCCCACTTCGTGGCCCAGGTCATCTTGTCCACCTCCTCCTCGATGGAGGAGGTGACCGCGGAGTTGCCGATGTTGGCGTTGACCTTCACGAGGAATCGCTTGCCGATGATCATCGGCTCGATCTCCGGATGGTTGACGTTGGCCGGCAGTACGGCCCGGCCCGCCGCGATCTCGTCCCGCACGGCCTCGGGGGCGACGTTCTCGCGGATCGCGACGTACTCCATCTCCGGAGTGATCTCGCCCCGCCTGGCATAGGCGAGTTGGGTGACCGGACTGCCGTCACGGCTCCGCCGGGGCTGTCGCGGCCGGCCGGGGAAGACCGCGTCCAGATTCCGCAGGCCACCTCGCGGTGACGTGTGCTTCAGTCCGTCGTCCTCGGGGCGCGCGGGGCGGCCCGCGTACTCCTCCGTGTCGCCCCGCGCGATGATCCAGTTCTCCCGGAGAGGGGAGAGCCCGCGGCGGACGTCGGTCTCGGTGGTGGGGTCGGTGTACGGCCCGGACGTGTCGTACAGCGTCACGTCCTCGCCGTTGGTGAGGTGCACCTGACGGACCGGCACCCGGAGATCCGGGCGCGAGCCCTGGACGTACCCCTTGTGCCAGCCGATGGACTTCCCGGCCTCGGTGTTCTCGGCGGTCTGCGCATGCTGCGCGTTCCGCTCCGAGGCAGGCGTGCGTGCGTCCGCTGTGGTCATCAGACCTACTCCCTACGCCGGCATTACCCGGTAACAGGTTCGGCGGTCGGCGCAGCTGTCCCGTACGGATATACGGAGGTCAGCGCCCTCTCAGCCCGGTGCTCCGAGCTCCCGCGTGTGCAAATGTGCCTCCACGCTAGCGGCCCGGCTGGCGTGCTGGCCAGAGGGCCTCCTCGGTTCTTGGGATGATCGGCGAGTGACGTCCCCCGGAATCGCTCCCGAACCGCACGCCCCCGCGTCTGGCAGCACGCAGAGTCATGCCCACGCCCATACGCACAGCCACGGCCCCGCAGCGCCCGTCTCGAAGCACCTGCGCAAGGTCATCGCGGCCGTGGTGATCCCCTTCGCCACGGCCGTCCTGGTCGGCCTCGTCGCGTTCTGGCCGGACGGGGCACCCGCCCACGAACGCACGGGTGTCGGTTTCGATCGGCAGACCCAGGAGGGCACGGTCGTCGAGGTCGCCAGGGTCGACTGTGCGGACGTCAACGCCTCCCAGGTCCCCCCGACCGGAGACACCTCCACGCCATCCGGCAGAGAGGCCGTCAACGAGCAGTCGGGGCAGTGCAGGAAGGCCACCGTCGAAGTGACGACCGGCGAGGACGCGGGCCGCAGGTTCGTCGAGATCATCCAGCCCGACGCCACCCGGCAGCTGGAGGAGGGACAGGGCGTGGTCGTGGCCTACGCCCCCGACGCGCCCCGCGATCTGCAGTATTCGGTGACGGACGTGGACCGTACGGTCCCCATGGCCCTGCTGGCAGGGATCTTCGCCCTCGCGGTGGTCGTGGTGGGGAGGCTGCGCGGGCTGATGGCGCTGATCGCACTCGCCGTCTCGTTCGCCGTGCTGACGCTGTTCATCCTGCCGGCGATCCTGCAGGGCTCGAATCCGCTGGTCGTCGCGGTGATCGGGGCCAGCGCCATCATGCTGATCGCCCTCTACACCTGCCACGGGCTGACGGCCCGTACGTCGGTGGCCGTCATCGGCACCCTCATCTCGCTGGTGCTGATCGGGCTGCTGGGCTCGCTCTTCATCGGCTGGGCGCACCTGTCGGGCAACACGGACGACAACACCGGTCTCATCCACGGCCTGTACCCGGACATCGACATGAGCGGTCTACTGCTGGCCGGTGTGATCATCGGTTCGCTCGGTGTGCTCGACGACGTGACCGTCACGCAGACGTCCGCGGTGTGGGAACTGCACCAGGCGGACCCCACGATGGGCGTACGGAGGCTCTACCGCGCGGGCATCAGGATCGGGCGCGACCACATCGCCTCGGTCGTCAACACCCTCGTGCTCGCCTACGCGGGCGCGGCTCTTCCCCTGCTCCTGCTCTTCTCGATCGCCCAGAGCAGTGTGGGCACCGTGGCCAACAGCGAACTGGTCGCGGAGGAGATCGTCCGGACACTGGTCGGCTCGATCGGGCTGGTCGCCTCGGTGCCGGTGACGACGGTGCTCGCGGCCCTGGTGGTCTCCGCGGACCGCACGGTGCCCGGCGCGGGAACCGGAGTTCCGGCACCCGCGCGGACCGGGAGAGGACGACGTCGCAAGACGTGATCCGGGGGCGCCGGACACGTGGCCCCGGGGCGGCCGGTGTTCGATGGCCGGCCGGACTTCTCGGCTCAGCCGGCGTTCTGTTCCTTCGCCAGGATGCGGCCCAGAGCCTCTTCCAGATTGCCGTCGAAGTCACTCAGCGTGTGCTCCTGTCCCAATGGCACCAGCTTGTCCGTCCGGTCGAGAAAGGCCACAAGAGGTGCCGTACCGGCCCGAAACAGCGCGCGGTCGGCGCCGACCTGCAGGCGGATGTGTACGTCCGAAAGCCCTTCGGGCTCGGTCGGGCCGATGTGCACATCGCCGTCACCGCTGGGGCTGTTGAGACCGTCGAGCAGCAGCTCACGGCCGAACGCCCAGGTGACGGGGGCGTCACCGGGCAGATGGAAGGTCATCCGGATCGCATACGGGTCACTGACCTCGTACCGAAGCTCCACCGGAATACGGAAGGAAAGCTCCTCGGAGACGAGGAAGCTCATCATGACCTCTGCTTGAACCGACTCGCGCATCGTTCAACCCCGCAGTAGATGAATCTGGCCAGGAATGATCCCCCATGGCCCTATTGACGCCATCGTGGTGCACGCGCTAGCAGATCACAAGGAGTGATTTTTCAGATACTGATAGAGAACACGAACGAGCGCAAGAGCGCGGTCACTTCGCAGCGTAGTTGTTCGATTGCAGCGAGCAACCGTTCCTCTTGGTGCAGGGGGAGAGATACAGCCATGGCCGCCACGGCGGATCCGACGGTGATCGGGATGGCCGCACACACCGTTCCGATGGCGTACTCCTGGCGTTCGACGACCGGTTCCGAATGTTTCATCGCCCTGAGCCGGGCCAGGAGCGTTTGACGGTCACGTACGGAGTAACGCGTCAGCGGCCTCACGGGATACCGGTCGAGATGGTCCTCCCGCGCACGCTCGTCGAGCTGGCCCAGCAGACACTGCCCGATCGCGTGGGCATGGCCGGTCTCGCGGAACGCGACCCACTCCCGTACGGCGGGAGCGGAGGGCGAATCGGCGACCGCGATCATCTCGATCTCGCCCTCCCGGTACAGGGCGCAGTACACGGGGGCGCCGACGACCTCCGCCCAGTGCGCGAGGGAGTCGACGATCACCCCGGGACGCGGGGTGGCGGGGCCACCGCCCAGCCGCTCGGCGGCCGCGCCGAACAGGAAGACACCGTTCTCCCGTCGGAGATAGCCCTCATGGGTCAGGGTGCGCAGCAGGTGGTAGGCCGTGGGGAGGGGAAGACCGGCCTCCCGGGCGAGCTGCTTCGCCGGCGCCCCGTCCCGGTGGGTGCCCACAGCCTCCATAAGTCGCAACGCCCGCTGGACCGAACCGATCAACGTCGGTACAGCGGTACTCGATGCCGTGGTCACAGGTCGCCCCCAGGCATGGTGACGGGCTGTCAGCCCTCCCGTGGGGGCCGCCCCCACGGGCCCGCCGCGAGACTGGGGTCCTGAGACCGGACGGTCGCACAAACCACTGGGCAGGATGGTGACGAGCCGTCATTTCCCAGCTGGCGGCAGCGGTACGTCACTGTATCGGCACGATCTGCCACGGGAAGGTTTTCGTCCCGGACTTAGCTCCGCTGGGCTAACGCCCGGCCCATGGCCACCTGCCCGCGCCCGAACCCGGCGCCGGCCGGGAACCGGCGGTCGCACGGCCAACCCCTGCCGGCCGGCCGCCGCGGCCCTTCTACCAGTCGCTGCGCGAGGACGAGGCCATGAACTTCCGCACGACGAAGATCAGGCCACCCACCAGGACCACGAAGACCAGAGCCTTGAACAGCAGACCGATGACGAATCCGATCACGCTGGCGATCAAGCCCCCGAACACGACGATCGCGATGAGAGGCACCGCGACCCACTTCACCCACCAGGGCATCCCCGCGAAAATCTCCCGCACCGCCATCGCCGCTACCTCGTCTCCGTGAGTTCCTGCCTCGATGCTAGAGGCGCCGGGGGCACCGGCGGGGGGCCGGGAGCCCTTGGAGTCCCCTGAACGATCCCCTAGGGAATCGCGGTGGCCGCGGGGCGGCGTTCCCCAGGGGGGCCGGCCGGATGGACCTCGGAAGGGGCGCCGCTCAGGCTTCCGGGGGCGAGAACACCACCATCACGCGGAGGTCCTCCGTGATGTGGTGGAACTTGTGGGCCGTCCCCGCCGGTACGTACACCACGCTCCCCCTCCCCACCTGTGTCGTCTCCATGCCGACGGTGATCGAGGCGCGACCGCTCACGACGAGGTACACCTCGTCCTGCTTGTGCGGCTGCTGGGGGTCGAGCGCTCCGGCGTCCAGGGCGTAGAGGCCCACGGACATGTTGCGCTCCCGGACGAACTGCAGGTAGGCCCCGTCGTTGGCGGCACGTTCCGCCTCCAGCTCGTCCAGCCTGAATGCCTTCATCGTGCGTCCGCCCCTCGTGCCCGTACTCGTCTGTCCCGTCGGTGCCCGTCACCGATCACGTCTGCCACGATCAGACACATGAAGAATTTCGTAGTCAAGACGCTCGCCAACGCGGGTGCTCTGGCCGTGGCCATCTGGCTGCTCCAGGACATCACGCTGACCGGCGACGACACCGGGCGCGAAGTGCTCACCCTGATACTCGTGGCGCTGCTCTTCGGGCTGGTGAACTTCGTCGTCAAGCCGGTGGTGAAGCTGCTCACCCTGCCCCTGTTCATCCTGACGCTCGGGCTGATCACTCTGGTCGTCAACGCCCTCATGCTGATGCTGACCTCATGGCTGGCCGATGTCGTCGACCTGAACTTCCATGTCGACGGTTTCTGGACCGCCGTCCTGGGCGGCCTGATCATCTCGGTCGTGTCGTGGGCACTCAACGTGGTCCTCCCCGACGAGGACTGAACCCTCGCCTGATGGCACAGTGCGGAGCGGACCGGTGGACACCGGTGGATGCCCGGGAGAACAGAGGAACGAACATGAGCACCATGGGCGACGGAACACGGGCCGTACGAGCGGGTCTGCCCGAACCGGAGCAGTACGAGCCCACACTTCCGGGTCCCGTCTTCGCCGCGCACTTCCACCTGTCCGGGGAGCCCGTCGGCCCCTACACGTACGGCCGGGACACGAACCCGACCTGGACCCATCTCGAACGGGCCATCGGCGAGCTGGAGGCCCCGGGGGAGCAGGCCGAGACCACGGTCTTCGCCTCGGGCATGGCCGCCGTCTCGGCGGTACTGCTGTCCCAGGCGCGCACAGGCGACGTGGTGGTCCTGCCCGACGACGGATACCAGGCGCTCCCCCTGGTGAGGGAACAGCTCGAGGCGTACGGCGTCGAGGTCCGGACGGCGCCGACCGGCGGTGACGCCCAGCTGGAGCTCCTGGAGGGTGCCAAGCTGCTGTGGATCGAGACACCGTCCAACCCGGGGCTCGATGTCTGTGACGTACGCAAGCTGGTCGAGGCGGCCCACACGGCGGGCGCACTGGTGGCTGTCGACAACACGCTCGCCACACCGCTCGGACAGCGCCCCCTCGAACTGGGGGCGGACTTCTCGGTGGCCAGTGACACGAAGGGCATGACCGGTCACGGGGACATCCTGCTCGGCCACGTGACCTGCCGGGACCCCCGGCTCGCCGCGGAGGTGCGACGCTGGCGCAAGGTGGTCGGCGCGATCCCCGGCCCGATGGAGGCCTGGCTCGCCCACCGGTCACTGGCCACGCTGCACCTGCGGATCGACCGGCAGTGCGCGACCGCCCTCACCCTGGCCCAGGCGCTCTCCGAGCGCGCGGACGTGACAGGGCTGCGCTACCCCGGACTGCCCGGTGACCCGTCCTATCCGACAGCCGTACGGCAGATGCGGCGCTTCGGGTCGGTCGTCTCCTTCGAGCTGGCGGACGAACAGACCGCGGAGCGTTTCCTGGCCGCCCTGCGGCTGGTCGACGACGCGACCAGCTTCGGCGGCGTCCGCTCCACCGCGGAGCGCAGGGCCCGCTGGGGCGGGGACGCCGTGGCCGCGGGCTTCGTGCGGTTCTCCGTCGGCGCCGAGGATCCCGCGGATCTGCTCGCCGACGTCGAGAGCGCGCTGGACGCCGCCGCACACTGACCGCCTGCCGATGGCCCTGACAGGACCGGCCCGGGACTGGGCGTCCCCGTCCACCGGACCGGTCCTGCTGGGGACGAGCGGTCCGAGTCTCCCCCCTCGTGACTCGGACCGCCCCGGTTCCTCGTGAAGAACCGCTTCGAAAAGGCTAGTTGACTGTGCGTCAGTGTCCAATCACAGTAGCGGCAGCGACCTATCGACATATTTATCGTTGTGGCGGACGGGCGGACGGGCGGACGGACCGGGCGGGCAAGGGGGGACCATGGACCTGGCGTTGTTGCGCACGTTCGTCACAGTGCACCGGGCCGGGTCGTTCACCAGGGCCGCGGCGCTGCTCGGCCTGTCCCAGCCCGCCGTCACCTCGCAGATCCGCACCCTGGAACGGCAGCTGGGCCGCCCCCTCTTCCTGCGCAGGGCCCGCGGCGTCACCCCGACCACCGTGGGCGACGAGCTCGCCCACCGGGCCGCTCCGCACCTGGACGCACTGGTGGACATAGTCGAAGCCGGCCTGGACGACGAGTCGGGCGTACGGACGCTGCATCTGGCGGGCCCTCCCGAGTTCACCTCGCTGCGCGCCATGCCCGCCCTGGCCCCCCTGGTCTCGCAGGGACTCGCGTTGCGCGGCACCTTCCTGGCGAACGCCGAGGAAGCGCTGGAAGGACTGTCTGCCGGACACCACGATCTGGCCATCACGACGGCGCGCCCGCGGGGCGGTCTGCTGACCTCCACGACGCTCTGCGACGAGGAACACGTACTCATCGCGGCACCGCGCTGGGCCGGGCGGCTGGGGCCGGGAGCCCTGAAGCACAAGGGACCCGTCCTGCTGGAGCAACTCCCCGTCGTCGAGGTGCACGAGAGCCTTCCCCTGGTCTCGCGCTACTGGGCGGCCGTCTTCGACAGCCGCCCCGCAGCTTCCGCGGCAGTCATCGTTCCCGACCTGCGCGCCGTGCTGGAATGCGCCGCGGCCGGCACCGGTCTCGCGGTGCTGCCCCGCTACCTCTGCGCGAACGCGCTGGAGCGCGGCGAGATCGTCGCGCTGCTCGACCCTCCGGTACCCCCGCTCCGCACCTATTTCCTCATCGCCAGGACCGGCACACTCGGCCTCCCGCACATCGCGCGGGCGCACGAGTGGCTGACGCGCGCTGCCGTGGACTGGTGACCGGTCTGCCGACAGGAGTTTCAGATCGACCTTCCTGGGCCACTCTCTTGCCATGACCGAACGTCCTGTGGTCAAGCGCACAGCCCGAGCCGTCCTGCTGGACGGCAATGACCTGATCCTCATCAAGCGCACGAAGCCCGGGGTCGACCCGTACTGGGTCACGCCGGGCGGCGGAGTCGAGGAGGAGGACTCCTCCGTCGTCGAGGCGCTCCACCGCGAGATCGACGAAGAGCTCGGCGCCAAGGTCATCGATGTCGTGCCGTGCTTCGTCGACACCGTCGAGCACATCGTCGGCGATGGCGTCAAAGGCGTGAAGGTGCAGCACTTCTTCGTCTGCCGGCTGGCATCGATGGACCTCTCGCTCCGTCACGGTCCGGAGATCGACGAACCCTGCGGGGAGTACGAGATCGTGCGGGTGCCCTTCAGCCGTGTCGGCATCGCGGCGGTGCACCTGGTGCCGCTCTCGTTGCGTCACTATCTGGACGGCAACATCGAGGGAGTACGAGCCCTGCACGCCCCCGACCTGGGCTGAGCCTTCTCACCGCGGCCCGAGCCCGACCGGCGCGGGTGGGGTCCGTCGTGTACGCCGAGGCCAGTAGACGTGAATACTCCCGCCGCCGGATGACCCCGCGTCCCGCGCTTGGCACCGTGTTTCACGTGAAACCACTCAAGCGCCCAGTGCGCCGAAGCATGCTCGTCGCCCATGTAGCGGTGTCCGTGGGCTGGCTCGGCCTCACCGTGTGCCTGCTGGCTCTCGGCCTCGCCGCGTTCCTCACCGACGACACCACGATGGCGACGGCTGCCACCCGCGCGATGAAGGTGCTCGCCGACTGGCTCGTGACGCCGGTCGCCCTGCTTTCCCTTGTCAGCGGGCTGATCCTTGCGCTCGGCACCCCATGGGGCCTGGCCAGGCACCGATGGGTCTGGGTGAAGTTCTGGCTGACACTCGTCACCGCCGGGCTGTCGGTCTTCTTGCTCCGCCCGGGCATCGACGAGGCCGCGGCGCGGGGTGCGACCGACATCGATCTCGTCATCGCACCCTCGGTGGCCACGGCCACGTACCTCTTCATCACCGCGATATCGGTACTGAAGCCGTGGGGCCCGACCCGCCGCGGCCACCTCCTGCGACGGTCTCGGGAGACCGGCCGACGGCCAGCGGGTCCCGGGTGACCGTGCGGCGCTCCAGCATGCCGGAGAACGCCGCAAGGAGGAGCGCCGAGCCGGCGAGTACGGCACCGACCCAGTTGGGCGCGGTGTAACCGAACCCTGCGGCGATGACGATGCCTCCGAGCCAGGCCGACAGCGCGTTGCCCAGGTTGAAGGCCCCGATGTTGACGGCCGAGGCCAGGGTCGGCGCACCCGCCGCCTGGTCGAGGACCCGCTTCTGCAGCGGCGGGACGGTCGCGAAGCCCAGGCCACCGATGAGGACGATGGTGATCGCTGCCCCGACCTTGTTGTGCGCGGTCAGAGTGAACAGGGCCAGGACCACGGCGAGAGCGCCGAGGGACACGTACAGCATGGGCATCAGGTGTCGGTCCGCGAACCGGCCGCCGAGCAGGTTGCCGCCGACCATTCCGAGCCCGAAGAGAACCAGCAGCCAGGTGACGGACGAGGTCGCGTATCCGGCGGTCTCCGTCATCATCGGCGTGATGTAGGTGATCGCCGCGAACACCCCTCCGAACCCGAGCACCGTCATCGCCATGGCGAGCAGCACCTGGACGTTGCGGAACGCGGCCAGCTCGTGCCGGATCCTGACACCTCGGGGCTTCGGCTGCTCGGGCACCAGCTTGGCGACGCCGGCGAGCCCGAGGGCTCCCAGGCCGGCGACGACCAGGAACGTGAGCCGCCAGCCGAAGTTCTGCCCGATGTAGGTCCCCAGCGGCACACCGACGACATTGGCGACGGTGAGGCCGGTGAACATCATGGCGATGGCGCCGGCCTTCTTCTGCGGCGCCACCAGATCTGCCGCCACGACGGATCCGATGCCGAAGAAGGCCCCGTGGGCGAGAGAGGCGATCACCCGCCCCGCGAGCATCACACCGAACGTCGGAGCGAGCGCGGAGACGACGTTGCCCACGATGAACAGCCCCATCAGAACCATCAGCATGCGCTTACGAGTCACCCGGGTGCCCAGCACCGTCATCAGCGGAGCACCGAGAACCACACCCAGGGCGTAGCCCGTGACCAGGAAGCCGGCGGTCGGAATCGAGACGTGGAAGTCCGCCGCGACATCAGGGAGGAGTCCCATGATCACGAACTCTGTCGTCCCGATACCGAAGGCCCCTATGGCCAGGGCGAGGAGCGCGAGCGGCATGAGTGCCACCTTCCGAGAGATTGCGTCTGCGCTTTACGAGCGCTCACAATAATTGCAGGCGCAGGTTAATTGCAAACGCGGGCTATTGCGTGCGTGCCCTATCCTTGAGGCAAGCAGCTCCCGCACGGAGGGAAGACCCATGACAGCGACGGATCCCGCACTGACGGCCCTGGCTCAGAGCTGGTGCGCCCTCTCTCTGCTCCACGGAAAGATCGAGGCGCGGATCGAGCGGGCGCTGCAGTCCAGCCACGACCTCAGTGCGCGAGAGTTCTCGCTGCTCGACGTCCTGAGCCGCCAGCACAGCGGCACGGGAGGACATCTGCAGATGAAGCAGGTGGCCGACGCCGTGGTGCTCAGCCAGAGCGCCACCACCCGGCTCGTCACACGACTCGAGGACCGTGGTCTGCTCACCCGCTACCTCTGCGACACCGACCGCCGGGGCATCTACACGGATGTCACGGACGCGGGTCTCGAACTTCTCGGCGAGGCAAGGCCCACCAACGACACCGCGCTGCGCGCCGCTCTGGACGAGGCCGCCGAGAACCCGGAGCTCGCTCCGCTCGTCCGGACGGTCGAAGCACTCAAGGTGCCTGCCTGAAGCACGACACGCGCAGGGCGGCCTGTCCCCAGGTCCCTGCGCTCGAACTGACCGGGTGCGCGCGATGAGCGCCTGAACCGACCTCCTGAACGCGACGCGCGCTTCGGGTTCAACGGTCCGGGCCCACCCTCCCCGGAACCCGCGGCGCTCAAGGTCCTCTCCTGGGCCGGTGAGTTGCGTACTCTGCCGATCATGAACGATCTCGTCATACGCCCTGCCGCACCCACGGACATCCCGGCCGTCGTGGCCATGCTCGCCGACGACCCGCTGGGAGCGCAGCGCGAGTCCCCGGACGACCTCGCCCCCTATCACGCCGCCTTCCAGCGGCTCGCCGGCGACCCGAACCAGCATCTGGTCGTGGCCGTGCGCGAGGGCCGTGTCGTGGGGACACTGCAGCTCACCGTCGTTCCCGGACTGTCGCGCCGCGGGGCCACCCGCTCCCTCATCGAGAGTGTCCGCGTCCACGCCGACGAACGGGGCAGCGGTCTCGGCACCCAGCTGATCCAGTGGGCGGTCGACGAATCCCGCCGCCAGGACTGCCAACTGGTACAGCTGACCTCGGACGCCACCCGCCTGGACGCCCACCGCTTCTACGAGCGGCTCGGCTTCACGGCGAGCCATGTGGGGTTCAAACTCGCACTGTGAATCCGTAGGACCCGGGAAGTCCCCGCCTCCAAGAAGGCAGGCACACATGTACCGCATCGACGACGAGCAGCGCAGAAGCAGACTGGGGCGACGTCATCTGCTGGCAGCGTCCGTGCGCACCGACTCGGTCGTGGCCGTGGCGGACGCCTTGGTGGCCCTGCACGCGACTGACGCCGCGACGCTCCATCTCTCCGTGTGCGCGCGCCTCTCCGACCCCGGGACGGCCGTCGTGGAGCGGGCGCTCTACGAGGACGTCGCGCTGGTCCGTCTGCTCTCGATGCGGAACACCCTGTTCACGGTGTCCACGGACGTCGCACCGTTCGTCGACGCGGCGAGCGCACGCGCAGTGGCAGCCAAGGAACGCCTCAAGCTCCTCAAGCATCTGCGGGAGGACGGCAACGGCCTGGACGAGCGGTGGCTCGCCGCCACGGAGGCCGAGACGCTCACCGCTCTGGCCACCCGAGGGCAGGCGACGGGAAGCGAGCTCTCCGCTGTCGTACCGGCCCTGCGTACGAGGATCACGGTCTTCCCGGGCACGAGGCAGGAGTCGGTGCAGGGGGTCGCCTCGCGCGTCATCAGAGTGCTCGCCGCGGACGGTCGGATCCGACGCGACCGGCCACGCGGTTCATGGACCTCCAGCCAGTTCCGCTGGACGACCGCCGAGCCATGGCCCGCGTCGGAGCCCGCCGCAGCACGGGCGGAGGTGGCCGGACGCTGGCTGCGTTCCTACGGTCCGGCCACCGAGGGGGATCTGAAGTGGTGGACGGGCTGGGGCGTCCGGGACACGCGTGCGGCTCTGGCCGCCGCCGGCGCGCAGGAGGTACTGCTCGACAGCGGGGCCGTGGGCCTGGTCGCCCCGGGTGATCATGTCCCGGAACCGGCACCGGAGCCTTGGGCGGCTCTGTTGCCCGGCCTGGACCCCAGCGCGATGGGCTGGGCCGACCGCGGCTTCCATCTGTCCGCCGATCATCGCGCCGTGCTCTTCGACCGAGCCGGCAACGTCGGCCCCACGGTGTGGTGGAACGGCAGGATCGTGGGCGGCTGGGCCCAGCGTGCGGACGGTGAGCTGGTGTGGCGACTCCTGTCCGACGTGGGCGAAGAGGGCTCCCGACTGATCGAGGCAGAGGCTGCCCGGCTGTCGGCATGGGTGGGCCCCGCCCGGGTCACTCCCCGTTTCCGCACCCCGTTGGAGCGCGAGCTGACGGGTTGATCCCCCCTGCCCGCCCGAGGGACGTGCGCGCATGCTCCCGGGCCGCGGCACGGGTCCGGGCGGACCGCACAGGGAGCAGGGGCCCCGGGCGCGAGGGCTGAGGACGGTGGGCCCGCGAGCTGAGGGCAGCAGACGTGGGCGCCGAGGGCACGGATACGGCCGGCGAAGGGTGCGTGACTACGGCGCGGTGGCCGGCGTTTCACGTGAAACGCCGGCCACGCCCCTCAGGTGGCGAGACCTCGCCAGCCTCCTTCGTCCACGCCGCCGGGGACGTCCGCGCCCCGCTCGTACGGCTCCCGCGTGAAGGCGAACGACCCGAGGTCCAGGTGATCGACCGTGCCGTCGGCCGCGCGCACGACTCTGAGGGTCTCCCCCGCGTAGTAGCCGTTCAGGCCCGTCCACGTCCCGTCGGTGCGCGCCCGGAACCGGGCGGAACGACCGGGCCCGCGCAACGGCACAAGTTCCAGACCTCGGTCGGCCAGTAGCTTCAGGCCGTAGACGTGAGTGCCCCAGTACCAGGGGCCCGTGAGCGCGAGCAGCTCTTCGTCGAACTCTGGGAGCGGGCGCCACGGTTCGGGAATCCTCGGCTCGGCGTCCGCGACGATCTGCAGGAGGTCCGCAGCGATCGAACCCGTGAGCGGACCGGAAGTGGCATTGGAGAGCACCACCACAGCCACATCGTCCTCGACGCTGAACCACAGAGCGGCGACGAAGCCCGGCAGCGATCCCGAGTGACCCAGAAGCGTGCGGCCGCTCCGTCGCACAGCCTGCAGACCGAGTCCGTAAGTGGCGGCCCATTCGCCTGCTTCGAGCGGCGCGGCCGGGGCACGCATCTCCTCGACCGAGGAGGCCCGCAGTACACGCTCGTCGCCCCGGGCCATGAAGGAGGCGAAGCGGAGAAGATCGGTGGTGGTCGACCAGAGCTGGCCGGCCGGAGCCATGAGCCCGAGATCCTCGGCCGGCTCCGGCAGCATGACGTCCGCCCACGGATGGACGGCCCAGCCTCCGGCGTGCGGGGCCCGAGCCTCAGGAGTCGTACGGTCCATCCCGAGAGGTTCCAGGACCTCCCGGCGCAGTACGTCGGCCCAGGGCGCTCCCCGGAGCTTCTCCACGAGTGAACCGAGCAGCGTGTAACCGGGGTTGGAATAGTGGTGGCCGTGGCCCGCGGGATGCATCAACGGCTTCTCGCCCAGCACGTCGGCCAGTCCCGGCCGGGTGTCTCCCGGCGTCCTCTCCCACCACGGAGCGGGCGTCTCGGCCCCCAGACCCGCGGTGTGACCGAGCAGCTGGAACACGGTCACCTGGCCCGCGTCAGTACCGGGCAGGTACTTCTCCAGAGGGTCGTCCAAGTCCAGCAGGCCCTCGTCCCGCAGCCGCATCACCAGCACCGCGGTGAACGTCTTGGTGATGGAGCCGATCCGGAACTGGGTGTCGCCATCGGGGGCATGGCCCTCCACACAGCTCCGGGCACCGCTCCAGGCGATCCGGCCGTCCCGCTGCACCGCGGCGACGAGCGAAGGAGTCCGCCCTTCGGACTGCGCGGTGGCCACACGATGGAGCAGGGCACGTCGAGTGCCGGGGAGCAGGGATTCGGAAGAGTTCATGCCCAAGGATGGCCCGTACGGCGATCATCCGGCTAACCGTTTCCCGTGCGCCTCGAGTCCCGGGGCGGACGCGGCAAGGGCCAGGCGCCCGGCTGCTGTGATCGGCCCGCAAGCCGGTTGTGGCGCGGCCTGCCGGGCTGGGATGCTCCCCGGGTGCCGTCCACTTCGTCACGGCGCCCGGCCACTTCGATCCCAGGAACTGTTCACGCATGACGAAGGGACACCTCATCGATGCGCATCCTTCTGATCGGTCCGCCCGGAGCGGGCAAGGGCACGCAGGCAGTGCGCCTCGCCGCGCATCTGTCGATCCAGCACATCTCCGCCGGTGACCTGTTGCGCGAGCACATCGACCAGGGTTCCGAGCTCGGGCGGAACGCCCACACGCACATGTTGGCCGGTCTTCTGGTGCCGGACGAGGTCACGATCGAGGTGATCGAAGAGCGCCTTGCCCGCGCGGACACCGTGCGGGGATTCCTGTTGGACGGCTTCCCCCGCAATCGCTTCCAGGCAGAGGCTCTGGACGGCATCCTGGCAGCCTCGGAGTCGAGGCTGGATGCCGTGCTCGACCTGGAGATCCCCGAGGCCGAGGTGGTCAGGCGTATCGCCGGGCGGCGGCTGTGCCGTCAGGACCGCAGGCACATCTTCCACGTCGAGTACAGCCCGCCTGAGGTGGCAGGACGCTGCAACCTCTGCGGCGGTGAGCTGTACCAGCGCGACGACGATCTCGAGGCGACTGTGCGCAGGCGGCTGGAGGTGTACCGCAGCGAGACAGCGCCTGTCGTCGACCACTACAGGGCACAGGGCCTGCTGACCACCGTCTCGGCCGTCGGCCGGGTCCAGGAGATCCTGGACCGCGCGCTGGCCGCGATCGGCCGCGGCCAGGACGAAGCCCCGGACCCGCCTCGGAGTTGAGCGCTTTGGCCCTTCGGGTGCCGGCTCTCGCCCCTGAGGACCGGCTCCGCTGTACCGCGCTTGTCGGCACTACACCAGATGTGCCGACGACAGGCACCGGCTCTGCTGGATCTGGTGGTTCTGGCGGTTCCGCACCTACGGCGCGGATCAAGAGGCCCTTAAGGCGGCTGTAGGTTCTCGCTTTCGGTGTCTTATCGCGACGCTGTGACCTGCAGGTCTTGGCGGTGTCTCACGCGGGTTGGCATGGGTGCTGTCTCACGGCCATGTGGGTCTTCGGAGCCGTCCCGGCTCACCGGCAGGACTGCCAGGAATCGCGCAAGTCGGTGCCGCGCGTATGGGCCGGTGACATCCAGCCCCTGCACCCACACACTGACAAAGAACACCGTCGGAGCCACTGGTCGCATTCGGCAGGAAGCACGGCAAACTATCCCGGCAGAGGGCTTCCTGCTGGAGGGCGTGTGCGAGTTCAGGGATCTGAAGCGCTGTGAACCGCAAGGACGTCGCCCGGAACTCTGCGCTGTCGAGGCCGCCCAGGTCGTGGGGAGCACACCAGCAACGCTTTCACTCGAACGAGCCACGGCAGCGACCTGCGAATCTCGGCTCAGTGTCGGATCCGACTTCGATCCGACACCGACCGTGAGATTCCGACACGAAATTGGAGCCGCTACACAGCGGCGCCTCAGGTCTGCGCCATGTCCACGAACCGCGAGTAGTGGCCCTGGAACGCCACGGTGATCGTCGCCGTCGGACCGTTACGGTGCTTGGCGACGATCAGGTCCGCCTCGCCCGCGCGCGGCGACTCCTTCTCGTACGCGTCCTCCCGGTGAAGCAGGATCACCATGTCGGCGTCCTGCTCGATGGAACCCGACTCACGCAGGTCGGAGACCATCGGTTTCTTGTCGGTGCGCTGTTCGGGGCCACGGTTCAGCTGGGAGAGCGCGATGACCGGCAATTCCAGCTCCTTGGCCAGGAGCTTGAGATTTCGGGACATGTCCGAGACCTCCTGCTGACGGCTCTCGGCCCGCTTGGCGCCACCGGACTGCATCAGCTGCAGATAGTCGATGACCACCAGCTTCAGATCATTGCGCTGCTTCAGGCGACGGCACTTCGCCCGGATCTCCATCATGGACAGGTTCGGCGAATCGTCGATGTAGAGCGGAGCGGCGGAGACGTCGGGCATGCGCCGGGCCAGCCTCGTCCAGTCCTCGTCGGTCATAGTGCCCGACCGCATGTGGTGCAGCGCCACGCGTGCCTCGGCGGACAGCAGGCGCATCGCGATCTCGTTACGCCCCATTTCCAGGGAGAAGATCACGCTCGGCAGATTGCTCTTGATCGAGCAGGCACGGGCGAAGTCCAGGGCCAGTGTGGACTTACCCATGGCCGGGCGGGCCGCGATGACGATCATCTGACCGGGATGCAGGCCGTTCGTCAGGGCATCGAGGTCGGTGAAGCCCGTCGGCACACCCGTCATCTCACCGCTTCGGGACCCGATGGCCTCGATCTCGTCGAGAGCCCCTTCCATGATGTCGCCGAGCGGGAGATAGTCCTCGCTGGTGCGCTGTTCCGTGACGGCGTAGATCTCGGCCTGGGCCGAGTTGACGATCTCGTCTACGTCGCCGTCTGCCGCGTATCCCATCTGCGTGATCTTCGTACCGGCTTCGACCAGGCGGCGGAGCACCGCCCGCTCGTGGACGATCTCCGCGTAGTACGAGGCATTGGCCGCTGTGGGGACGGACTGGACCAGGGTGTGCAGATACGGAGCTCCGCCGACCTTGGTGATCTCGCCGCGCTTGACCAACTCGGCCGCGACGGTGATGGGGTCGGCCGGCTCCCCCTTGGCGTAGAGGTCGAGGATCGCCGTGAAGACGGTCTCGTGGGCCGGCCGGTAGAAGTCGTGACCCTTGATGATCTCCACGACGTCGGCGATGGCGTCCTTGGAGAGCAGCATGCCGCCGAGCACCGACTGTTCGGCATCGAGATCCTGCGGAGGCACCCGTTCGAAGCCGGCCGATCCGCCGTCCCAGCCGCTCTCGCGGCCGCGCTCGTGTTGCTCGTCGCGCCCCTTGCCCTCTCCGCGGCGCTGACGGGACACGGGCAGACGGTCACTGGGACCGACGTCGGCCCAGGGATCGTCCAAAGGCTCGGGAATGCTCACCGGGCCACCTCCTCCCGTCCGCGTCGCGGACCTAGCCGTGCCACTCTTTCTTACGGCACGGCACCGACAAACAAGACGCCCGACTCCGGTTCCGGCGCGTCTGGTTCTGCGGTTTTCCGAGCCGAGACGGAGTGCGGGCGCCGCACCACGGTAGGCCCGTCGGCACCGTCAGCCAATCTGGTTATCCACAGGGCATGTGGACGACGGACCAGATGCTGTGGAGAACTCGGCAGAACCTGTGCACGGACCGGGGGACAGCACTGTGGACAAACTCATACCGGATCCCTTGCACCCCCTGTGAACTGGCCTTTCTCCGTCCACGGGCTGTGGGAGAGAAAAACTTTTGCCCTCAGCTCAAGATCACCGTAACCAGCCCCCGAGAGCCGTCGTTGCTGCGACTTAAGTAAGGACTCCATAGGGTTTGCATCTCTTACCTGTGGAAGATTAGATTGACCCCCATGACCCAGGCCCCCGCCGACCGGCGGCCGTCCCGCCGCAGACATGATCGCGAGATCATCGCGCTCGCCGTCCCCGCCTTTGGCGCTCTCGTCGCGGAGCCACTTTTCGTGATGGTCGACAGCGCCATCGTCGGCCATCTCGGCACTCCTCAACTGGCTGGCCTGGCCATCGCGGCGGCTCTGCTGACCACCGCGGTCAGCATCTTCGTCTTCCTCGCCTACGCCACCACCGCTGCCGTCGCCCGCCGCGTGGGCGCGGGAGATCTCGCTTCCGCCATCCGGCAGGGCATGGACGGCATCTGGCTCGCCCTTCTCATCGGCGTGGTGGTGGTCGCGCTCACCCTTCCCCTGGCTCCATGGCTGGTGAATGCCTTCGGTGCGTCCGACACCGCAGCACCGTACGCCAGCACCTACCTGCGGATCTCCAGCCTGGGCATTCCGGCCATGCTCATCGTCCTGGCGGCCACCGGAGTACTGCGCGGACTGCAGAACACCCGCACACCCCTCTACGTCGCAATCGGCGGATTCGCGGTGAACGGCGCCCTCAACCTCGCCCTCGTCTACGGTGCCGGCCTCGGGATCGCAGGGTCCGCGTGGGGAACGGTCATCGCCCAGGTAGCGATGGCGGTCGTCTACCTGATCGTCGTCGTGCGCGGAGCGCGTAAGCACGGAGCCTCGCTCCGTCCAGACCTGGCGGGCATCCGCGCCAGCGCCCAAGCGGGTATCCCCTTGCTGGTCCGCACCCTTTCCCTACGGGCAGTCCTGCTGATCGCCACACTGGTGGCCGCACGACTCGGCGATACGGACATCGCCGCACACCAGATCATCCTGTCGCTCTGGAGCCTCACGGCCTTCGCGCTCGACGCGATCGCCATCGCGGGCCAGGCCATCATCGGCCGGTACCTGGGAGCGAGCGACACAGAGGGCGCCCGGGAGGCCTGCCGCAGGATGATCCAGTGGGGAATCGCGTCAGGGGTGGTACTGGGTCTGTTGATCGTGCTCGCCCGGCCGCTGTTCGTCCCCCTGTTCACCAGCGACAACGATGTACAGCACACCCTTCTCCCCGCTTTGCTCGTGGTGGCACTCTCCCAGCCGATCTGCGGTGTGGTCTTTGTGCTGGACGGAGTCCTCATGGGGGCGGGGGACGGCCGATACCTCGCCTCGGCCATGATCCTGACCCTGGCAGTCTTCGCTCCGTTCGCGCTCCTCGTCCCCAGCTTCGGAGGCGGTCTCACCGCTCTCTGGTGGGCCATGACGCTGATGATGGGAGTACGGCTGGTGACACTCTGGCTGCGTGCGCGTTCGGGGCGCTGGATCGTCACCGGCGCCACGCGCTGAAGCATGTACGGTCCCGGCACGTTCGTTTCACGTGAAACCGGTCTGTGCCTGTTAGCCCCTCGCCCACCAAGCACCCAGCCCCCTGTATATCCGGCTGCACTCAAGGCGGGCAGTCATCTCTCTGCCCGTTTCACGTGAAACGGGCAGTCTTGCCCATTCACACGACACGACGAAGGGCCGCACCCAGGGGTGCGGCCCTTCACCTAGCTCTGCTGAGCTGTGCCCTTAGGCAGCAACGACCTCGATGCCGAGCTTCGCGGCAACGTCGGGGTGCAGCCGGACGGACACCTGGTGTCCGCCAAGCGTCTTGATCGGCGAGCCGAGCTCGACGCGACGCTTGTCGACGTCCGGGCCACCGGCAGACTTGATCGCCGAAGCGATGTCGGCCGGGGTGACGGAGCCGAACAGACGGCCGGCGTCGCCGGAGCGAACAGCCAGCCGGACCTTGACGGCCTCGAGCTTGGCCTTGATCTCGTTGGCCTGCTCGATCGTCGCGATCTCGTGGATCTTGCGGGCGCGGCGGATCTGCGCCACGTCCTTCTCGCCACCCTTGGTCCAGCGAATGGCAAAGCCACGCGGAACCAGGTAGTTACGGGCGTACCCGTCCTTGACGTCCACGACGTCACCTGCGGCACCGAGGCCTGTGACCTCGTGGGTGAGGATGATCTTCATGATTCGGTCACCCTTCCCTTATCGCGCGGTGGACGTGTAGGGCAGCAGCGCCATCTCACGGCTGTTCTTGACTGCCGTGGCGACGTCACGCTGGTGCTGCGTGCAGTTGCCGGTGACGCGGCGGGCACGGATCTTGCCGCGGTCGGAAATGAACTTCCGCAGCATGTTCGTGTCCTTGTAGTCCACGTACTGGGTCTTGTCCTTGCAGAACGCGCAGACCTTCTTCTTAGGCTTGCGCACAGGCGGCTTCGCCATGGTGTTTCTCCTGTGTGATCAAGAAGTGGGGGTACGAGCAGCCCTAGAAGGGAGGCTCGTCCGAGTAGCCGCCGCCAGAACCACCAGATCCGCCGGAACCGCCGGAGCTTCCGCCCCAACCGCCTCCGCCGCCCTGCTGGCCCCCGCTCTGCTGACCGCCGGCAGGCGCGCTGGTGGCCCACGGGTCGTCGGCGGGAGTACCGCCGCCGCCCTGCTGGCCACCGCCACCGGGACCGCCGCCCCAGTTGCCGCCGCCCTGCTGGCCACCGCCGTATCCACCCTGGCCGCCACCCTGGCCACCGCGACCGCTGGTCTTGGTGACCTTGGCCGTGGCGCTCTTCAAACTGGGGCCGACTTCCTCGACGTCCAGCTCGTAGACCGTGCGCTTGACGCCCTCACGGTCCTCGTAGGACCGCTGCTTCAACCGGCCCTGCACGACGACGCGCATGCCTCGCTGAAGCGACTCCGCGACGTTCTCCGCCGCCTGACGCCAGACCGAGCAGGTGAGGAACAGGCCTTCGCCGTCCTTCCACTCATTGGTCTGCCGGTCGAAGATGCGGGGAGTGGACGCGACACGGAACTTCGCGACCGCCGCACCGGACGGGGTGAAGCGCAGCTCGGGGTCGTCGACGAGATTGCCGACGACCGTGATGACGGTCTCGCCTGCCATGGGTGAACCTCTCGGCGGGGATTGCTTCTGGCTGCTTGCTACTCGAACCCGGGAACCACTGAGCTAGATGCTCAGTGGGTCTCGGGACGGAGGACCTTGGTCCGGAGGACCGACTCGTTCAGGTTCATCTGTCGGTCGAGCTCCTTGACGACCGCAGGCTCGGCCTGCAGGTCGATGACCGAGTAGATGCCCTCAGGCTTCTTCTTGATCTCGTAAGAGAGACGACGACGGCCCCAGGTGTCGACCTTCTCGACCTTTCCGTTGCCCTCACGGACGACGGAGAGGAAGTTCTCGATCAGCGGGGAGACAGCTCGCTCCTCGAGATCGGGGTCGAGGATGACCATCACTTCGTAGTGACGCATGTGGAACCCACCTCCTTTGGACTCAGCGGCCACGGTCGTTCCGTGGCAGGAGGGTCGTGATGCGTAAGCAACAGTGTCTCCGAGTAAAACAGCCGCCACTGACAGCGCCCGTCTTCGATGATCGAGGGGAGCTGCTGTGCTGGCTCAAGGCAGACACGGGTGCAGACCGTACAGAGTACCCGCAGACGGGCTTCCGGTTGAAATCCGGTGTTCAGGGCGCACAATCGAGACAGTCGCGGTGTGATCGGCACAACATCGCACCGCTCTTCTGCCAGGAGGTGCTCCATGGCGCAGACAATGCGGTCCCCCGGCGGCCGAACGGCTCCCAGCCGCGTGGCCAACGCCCGTCCCGCCACCGGTTCGCTGTTCGCCACGGACGGCAGGCCCCATCCGCTCCAGGAAGCGCTGATGGCGGTCACAGGGGTGCTGGGCATCCTCGCCTTCGTGGCGGCGCAGTTCCACAGCCTGCACCTGCTCAGCTCGTGGGCGGGCCTGATCGGCGTGCTGGTGGGCGCCTACGGGCAGTACCACTCCAAGACCACCTGGCAGCGATTCGGCTTCATCATGGGCATGGGCTCCGCCGCCGTCGGTTTCTACCTCGGGATGGCGCACGGGGGCCTCTTCGGCGGCGTCATCACCTGACCGGCAGAACCTCCGGCGACTCCGGTCGGCCACCCCCGCAGCGCTCCAGCAGGCCATGCGGCGAGGCGGCAGCCCGGTTCGGTCCCGACGGGGCCGGGCCGGGCGCCCGTCGGCCACAGTAGGCTTCGGCGCGAGAGCCGGAGCCCCTGACCGATGGGGACACACCTGCCGAGGAGCGCCCCAGCATGAGCCTGACCCTGAGGACCATCAGCCGAGAACAGCATCTGGCCTACATCCAGAGCCTCCCCTCGGCCAGTCACTGCCAGGTCCCGGCGTGGGCTGATGTGAAGACCGAGTGGCGCTCCGAGAACCTCGGATGGTTCGACAAGAGCGGCGAGATGGTCGGCGCCGGACTGGTGCTCTACCGCCAGTTGCCCAAGATCAAGCGCTATCTCGCCTACCTTCCCGAGGGCCCGGTCATCAACTGGTACGCCCCGAACCTGGACGAGTGGCTCCAGCCGATGCTCGCCCACCTGAAGCAGCAGGGCGCCTTCTCCGTGAAGATGGGCCCGCCCGTGGTCATCCGGCGCTGGGACTCGGCCGCCATCAAGTCGGGCATCCAGGATCCCGACGTGAAGCGGCTCCGCGACGTCGAGGCGAGCCACATCGAGCCCCGCGCCTTCGAGGTCTCCGACCGGCTGCGCAAGATGGGCTGGCAGCAGGGCGAGGACGGCGGAGCCGGCTTCGGCGACGTGCAGCCGCGTTACGTCTTCCAGGTGCCGCTGGCCAATCGCTCCCTCGAGGACGTGCTGAAGGGCTTCAACCAGCTCTGGCGACGCAACATCAAGAAGGCCGACAAGGCCGGCGTCGAGGTCGTGCAGGCCGGTTACGAGGACCTCGCCGAGTGGCAGCGGCTGTACGAGATCACCGCCGTGCGAGACCACTTCAGGCCGCGCCCGCTCTCGTACTTCCAGCGGATGTGGACGGTCCTCAACTCCGAGGACCCCAACCGCATGCGGCTGTACTTCGCCCGGCACAACGGAGTGAACCTCTCGGCTGCCACGATGCTCGTCGTCGGTGGCCACGTCTGGTACTCCTACGGCGCCTCCGACAACATCGGGCGCGAGGTCCGTCCCTCCAACGCCATGCAGTGGCGGATGCTCCGCGACTCGTATGCCATGGGCGCGACCGTCTACGACCTGCGCGGCATCAGCGACTCGCTGGACGAGACCGACCACCTCTTCGGGCTGATCCAGTTCAAGGTGGGCACCGGCGGGGAAGCCGTCGAGTACGTCGGGGAATGGGACTTCCCCCTCAACAAGCTGCTGCACAAGGCGCTCGATATGTACATGTCGCGCCGCTAGGCGCACCCCGGTCACGATCACCACCAGCTCCTCTCCCTCATCTCACTTACACCGCAGCCACCAGAAAGGTTCCGGGCCGGCCATGGCGCTCTCCCTCTACGTCGACACCGCGCGCTGGCGGGCGCACCAGAAGTCCGTGCTCGACCAGTTCCCGGGGCTCGTCCCCGTCTGCAAGGGCAACGGATACGGCTTCGGCCACGAGCGGCTGGCCGACGAGGCGATCCGCTTCGGGTCCGACACCCTGGCCGTCGGCACCACGTACGAGGCCGCCCGCATCAAGGACTGGTTCAGCGGCGACCTGCTGGTGCTGACCCCCTTCCGCAGGGGCGAGGAGCCGGTGCCGCTGCCCGACCGCGTCATCCGCTCCGTCTCCTCCGTGGACGGCGTACACGCCCTGGTGGGCGCGCGGGTGGTCATCGAGTGCATGAGCTCGATGAAGCGCCACGGCGTGAAGGAGGAGGAGCTCGGCCAGCTGCACGCGGCGATAGAGGACGTGCGCCTCGAAGGGTTCGCCCTGCACCTGCCGCTCGACCGCACGGACGGTTCGGACGCGGTCGAGGAGGTCATCACCTGGATGGACCGTCTCCGCGCCGCCCGGCTGCCCCTGCACACGATGTTCGTCAGCCACCTGCGTGCCGAGGAGCTGGCCCGCCTTCAGCAGCAGTTCCCGCAGACCCGCTTCCGCGCACGCATCGGCACGCGGCTCTGGCTCGGCGACCACGAGGCCACCGAGTACCGCGGCGCCGTGCTCGACGTCACGCGCGTCGTCAAGGGCGACCGCTTCGGCTACCGCCAGCAGAAGGCCGCTTCCGACGGGTGGCTCGTGGTCGTCGCCGGCGGAACATCCCACGGTGTGGGCCTGGAGGCTCCGAAGGCCCTGCACGGAGTGATGCCCCGCGCCAAGGGTGTCGCACGCGCGGGGCTGGCCACGGTGAACCGCAACCTGTCGCCGTTCGTCTGGGCGGGCAAGCAGCGCTGGTTCGCCGAGCCGCCGCACATGCAGGTGTCGATCCTCTTCGTTCCCTCGGACGCCCAGGAGCCGAGCGTCGGCGACGAACTGGTGGCCCACCTGCGCCACACGACCACCCAGTTCGACCGCCTCGTGGAACGGTAGCCCGGCCCTCCCCTCAGTCGGACGCCGTCCGGCCGGCGGTGCCCCACTCCACCCGCGGTCCTTCGACCGCGGGTGCGGTGTTTCCGGCCGCACGGCGGTCCGCCGGACCCGCGAGCGCGACCTTGTCCGGCGCACCGTCGAGCACCCCGCCCGACGGGTCGTCGGCCCCGTCGCGCCGCACGGGGTCCCTCTCCGGCCTCAGGATGTCCCTGACGACCATGGCGCACAGGTAGAGCGTTCCCACCAGGTGCAGGAGGATCGCGACCTGGTAGCCCTCCTGCGGCAGCCCCTGGTGCTTGTCGCCGCTCGTCGTGTAGGCGAGGTAGAACCAGATGCCCAGGAAGTACGCGACCTCGCAGGCCTGCCAGACGAGGAAGTCGCGCCAGCGCGGCCTGGCCAGCGCGGCCAGCGGGATCAGCCAGAGGACGTACTGCGGCGAGTAGACCTTGTTCGTCAGGATGAACGCGGCCACGACCAGGAACGCGAGCTGCGCGAATCTGGGCCTGCGCCGGGCTCCCAGCGCCAGCCCGGCGATCCCCGCGCACAGCACGATCATCAGTGCCACGGAGGCGGTGTTGACCGTGTCCACGTCGATGGGCCTGCCGGTGCGCTGGGTGATGATCAGCCAGAAGGAGCCGTAGTCGATCTGCCGTTCCTGACTGAACGTGTAGAACTTCTTCCAGCCCTCGGGGGCGTACAGCATCACCGGCAGGTTCACCACCAGCCAGGCCGCGGCCGCGCCGAACACGGCGGAACCGCACTCGCGCCACTTCCCGGCCCGGAAGCACAGCACCAGCAGGGGCCCCAGGAGCAGCACGGGATACAGCTTGGCGGCCGTCGCAAGGCCGATCAGGACGCCGAACGCGAGGGGCCTGCCCCGGGACCACATGAGCATCGCCGCGGCCGTCAGCGCGACGGCGAGCAGGTCCCAGTTGATGGTCGCGGTGAGGGCGAGGGCCGGGGCGAGCGCGACGAGCAGGCCGTCCCACGGGCGGCGCCGGTGCGTACGGGCGACGCACACCGCGATGATCACGGCGCAGATCATCAGCATGCCCGCGTTGACCATCCAGTAGATCTGCTCGCGCTGCTGGATCGGGTCCGAGGACGGCGTCAGCGTCAGCCAGGACGCGATCTGCATGAACAGGCCGGTCAGGACGGGGTACTCAAGGTACGCCATGTCGCCGCTGAGCCGGTCGAAGTACGGCACGAGGCCGTCGGCGAAGCCGCGCCCGAGGTAGAGGTGCGGGATGTCGGAGTAGCAGGCGTGCGTGTACTGCGAGCTGGTGCCGCGGAACCAGGCCCAGTCGTAGCAGGGGACCTTCTGCACCATGCCGAGTGCGAACATCCCGATCGCCAGGAGCGCGATGACGCGCACCGGGGTGAGCGGCCCGGAACCGAACCGCGCCCAGCGGCCCTTCGGCCCGCCGATCAGTTCGCTGCCCGCGGCGGCGATCTCGTCCTGTCGCGTGGGCGGTACGACGGACGGCTCCTGGTCCACGCTCGTGGCTTCTGCGCTTGGCATGCCCCACATCCTGCCGTACGGCGCTGTGTGCGGGCGTGGGCCGCCCACGCGACGCACGAGGGCCGCCGGCACCTGGCTGGTGCGGCGGCCCTCCTCATACGCGTCGGGCGGGCCCTGGAGGGCTTCCCGGAGGGCGGTGGTGGTGTCCACCGCCCTCTGCGGCGCTATCCACCGCCTCCGAAGAGCGCGCCGTTGCTGTTCGAGTTGCCGTTGGTCGTGCCCTGCGTCGTGCCCTGCGTCGTGCCTTGCGTCGTGCCTTGCGTCGTGCCGGTGTCAGTACCGCCGTCCGTGGTCCCGGCGTCGGTCCCTGCGTTCGTGGTCCCGTCGGTGGTGCCGCCGTTGTCCTGGCCCGCGGTCGCTCCGCCGTTGTTCTTGCAGTCCCAGTCGAGCGGCGCACACGTGTCGCTCGGCGTGGGGGACGGGGTCGTCGGGGTGGGCGACGGCGTCTCGGGGGCCTTGGTGGTCTCCGAGGGCGAGGGAGTCGGGCTCGGCGTCGGGCTGGGGCTGGCGCCACCGCCGTAGAGCTTCTCGCCCCACGGTTCGGGCTTCGGGAAGTTGATGACCTTCTTGCCCTGCATGGCGTCGGCCATGTAGTCGTGCCAGATCTGTGCCGGGAACGAGGCACCGTGGATCGACTTCTCGCCGCCGGTGCCGTACATCTCAAGGAACTTGCGGTTCTTCTTCGTCTCGTCGTCGTCCAGCCGGAACATGCTGACGGCGGTGGACAGCTGCGGGGTGTAGCCGACGAACCAGGCCGACTTGTTGCCGTCGGTGGTACCCGTCTTGCCCGCCACGTCGCGTCCCGGCAGCTGCGCGGGTGTACCCGTCCCGTGCTCGACGACGTTCTTCAGCACGTCGGTGACGTTGTCCGCGATGGCAGGGGAAAACCGGTTCTTGGTCTCCGTCTCGTGCTGGTAGATGACCTCACCCTTGTGCTTCACCTCGGTGACCGAGAAGGGGTCCCGCTGCTTGCCGCTGGTGGCGAAGGTGGCGTAGGCGCCGGCCATGCGGATGGCACTCGGAGAGGACGTGCCGATGGAGAACGAGGGCACGTTCGAGTCGGCCATGAACTCGTCGTCACGCAACCCCGCGTCCATCGCCGCCTGCTTGACCTTGTCGGTGCCGACGTCCATGCCGAGCTGGACGTAGGGGGAGTTCGCCGACTCCTGCATGGCGTAGCGCAGGGTGACGGGCCCATAACTGTGGTCACCGTCGTTGGTCTGGAGCAGCTCGGCCTGGTCCTTCGCGCGCCAGACCTCGCCGTTGTACTTCGTGATCCTCAGCTTGTTGTCGCCGTTGTAGATACTCTTCTGCGACACGAGCTTGCGGTCCGAAAGGCCCTGGTCCTCAGGGAGTTTCGGGTCACGCTTTCCGTACTGCATGGCGGCTGCCAGCACGAACGGCTTCCACGTCGAGCCGACCTGCGCACCGGTCGCGTCCGCGTTGTTGGTGTAGTGCTTCGTCGCGTCCTGGCCGCCGTACGTGGCGACGATGGCACCCGTCTTGGTGTCCACCGACGCGCCGCCGAACTCGACGTGTGTGTCCTTGTCGGGACGCTTCTTCGGGTCGATCTTGGCCTTGTAGACCGTGTTGATCGCCTTCTCGAGCTGTTTGACCTTCTTCTTGTCGAAGGTCGTGTGGATCTCGTAGCCGCCCAGGGCGAGTTCCTTGCCGGTGACGTGCCTCTTGTTGTGCGCGAGGAAGTACTTCCTGGCGAGGTCGACGAGGTAACCGGTCTGGCCGCCCAGTGCGTCGTCCGTCTTCGGCTCCTGCGGCATGGGAAAGGTCGTGTACTTGGCACGCTCGGCCGCCGGCAACCGACCGTCCTTGACCTCCTCGTCGAGGATCCACTTCCAGCGGGCCTTGGCCCGCCGGGTGTTCTCCTTCTTTGTGGCCCTCACCGGGTCGATCTCAGGGGCACCGGCGGGGTCGTAGTAGCTCGCGCCCTTGAGCAGCGTCGCCAGGAAGGCGCACTCACTGGGGTTCAGTTCCTGGGCGTCCTTGTTGTAGTACGCACGCGCCGCGGCCTGCAGTCCGGAAGCACCACGTCCGTAGTAGGAGACGTTGAGGTACCCCTTCATGACCTTCTCTTTGCTCTCCGTCTTGCCGACCTTGAGCGTGATGAAGAGTTCCTTGAACTTCCGGCTCAGAGTCTGGTCCTGGGTGAGCATGGAGTTCTTCACGTACTGCTGGGTGATCGTCGAACCGCCCTGTGTGTCACCCCCCTTCGCCATGTTGTAGAAGGCGCGGGCGATGCCCATGGGGTCGATGCCCCTGTCGTGTTCGAACGACTTGTTCTCGGCGGAGATGACGGCGTTCCGCATCGCCACCGGAATCTGGGCGTACTCGATCTCCTGGCGGTTGACGTCACCGCCCGCGGCGGCCATCGGCGTGTCGTCGGCCCAGTAGTAGATGTTGTTCTGGGCGGTGGCGAGGTCCTTGGGCTCCGGCGGCACCACCAGGGCGTAGGCGATGCCGGCGGCGCCCATCATGACGCCGAGAAAGCCCAGGGCCAGGCCGGAGAACAGCTTCCACGACGGAACCCAGCGACGTGCACCGTACTTGCCGGCCCGCGGGTAATCGATCAGGCGCTTCTTGCCGGAATCGGCGCGCCCCCTGCCACGCCCTTCCTGACCGCTGTTGTCACCACCTCCCCGTCGCCTGCTCCCGCCCCGCTGGGCGGCACGGCGCGCCTCGGCGCGGCCGCCGGGCGACGACTCCTCGCCGTAGGTGTCGGAGGGTGACTCTGAAGTTGCTCTGCGTGACGCATCAGTGCGACGTCCAGCAGGCTGTTGGGCGGCTCGTCTGGCCGCTGCGCGCCCGCCACCTTGCGGTTGGGACGCTTTGCGACGGTGCTCGCTCATCGAACGACTACTCCTCGGGCAGGCAAGAGTGCCTGGAAGCGGCAGTTGAGATCCGGTCCCCCCGAATTACGGACAAGCCCTGCGGAAGGCCCACCCGCGCTGCATCCGGCAGTCCGCGATAACGGACGCGCCGGGCCGTCTCGCGGTTCCCGGTGGTCTGCATGCCGCACAGACTACGCACGGTCAAAAACCTCCGGGGACCGAACTTCACCCCAAATCACGCAAGTCGCTCCCTATGAATCCCTGATGTGACGCCGCTCACGAACCGCGCCCTTGTCGAACATCACGGACCGATCTATCGTGCTGATGTATCGAGTCGATACATCAGCACGGCATAAGGTGGGCCCACGGCCCCGCGGACGCAGGGTGAAGAAGGGACGGCGAAGGTGAGCAGACGCTCCGGCATCCTCGAATTCGCCGTACTCGGCCTGCTCCGTGAGTCGCCGATGCACGGGTACGAGCTGCGGAAGCGCCTCAACACGTCGCTGGGAATCTTCCGCGCCTTCAGCTACGGCACCCTCTACCCCTGCCTCAAGACGCTGGTCGCAAGCGGCTGGTTGATCGAGGAGCCGATGAGCGTCCCGGCGTCGCCGCCCACCACAGGCCGCGGGGTCACTCCCACGTCCTCACTGGCGGGGCGACGCGCCAAGATCGTCTACCGGTTGACGGGGGAAGGTAAGGAGCACTTCGAGGAGCTGCTCTCGCACACCGGCCCGGACGCCTGGGAGGACGAGCACTTCGCCGCTCGTTTCGCCTTCTTCGGGCAGACGGAGCGCGACGTGCGGATGCGTGTGCTCGAAGGGCGCCGCAGCAGGCTGGAGGAGCGCCTCGAGAAGATGCGCGCCTCGCTGGCCCGCACCCGGGAACGACTCGACGACTACACGCTTGAGCTGCAGCGACACGGCATGGAGTCCGTGGAGCGCGAGGTGCGCTGGCTGAACGAGCTCATCGAGAGCGAGCGGTCGGGAAAGGATCGTCGCCGATCCTCGCCCGAGGGCTCCTCTCAGCACGAAACATCAGGAGAGACGGGCGGCCTGCCCCGGCACGGGGACCAATCCCGGCCGGATCCGTCCGACGACACCAAGTGAAATCCCCGCAGAACCGCGTGCGGTACCGGGGAACACCGAGAACACACAGGGAGCAATCGGCATGGGTTCGGTTCGCGTAGCCATCGTCGGCGTGGGCAACTGCGCCGCCTCACTGGTGCAGGGCGTCGAGTTCTACAAGGACGCCGATCCGGCCGGCAAGGTGCCCGGCCTGATGCACGTCCAGTTCGGCGACTACCACGTGAGTGACGTCGAGTTCGTCGCCGCCTTCGACGTCGACGCGAAGAAGGTCGGCCTCGACCTCGCGGACGCCATCGGCGCCAGCGAGAACAACACCATCAAGATCGCCGACGTGCCCCACACCGGCGTGACCGTTCAGCGCGGCCACACCCACGACGGGCTCGGCAAGTACTACCGCGAGACGATCGAGGAGTCCACCGAGGCCCCCGTCGACATCGTCCAGACCCTCAAGGACAAGCAGGTCGACGTCCTCGTCTGCTACCTGCCCGTCGGTTCCGAGGTCGCTGCGAAGTTCTACGCGCAGTGCGCCATCGACGCCAAGGTCGCGTTCGTCAACGCCCTGCCGGTGTTCATCGCCGGCACCAAGGAGTGGGCGGACAAGTTCACCGAGGCCGGCGTCCCGATCGTCGGCGACGACATCAAGTCGCAGGTCGGCGCCACCATCACGCACCGCGTGATGGCGAAGCTCTTCGAGGACCGGGGCGTCATCCTGGACCGCACGATGCAGCTGAACGTCGGCGGCAACATGGACTTCAAGAACATGCTCGAGCGTGAGCGCCTGGAGTCCAAGAAGATCTCGAAGACGCAGGCCGTCACCTCGCAGATCCGCGACCGTGAGCTCGGCGCCGACAACGTCCACATCGGCCCCTCGGACTACGTGGCCTGGCTGGACGACCGCAAGTGGGCGTACGTGCGCCTCGAGGGCCGCGCCTTCGGCGACGTCCCGCTGAACCTGGAGTACAAGCTCGAGGTCTGGGACTCCCCGAACTCCGCCGGTGTCATCATCGACGCCGTGCGCGCGGCGAAGATCGCCAAGGACCGCGGCATCGGTGGCCCGATCCTCTCGGCCTCCTCGTACTTCATGAAGTCCCCGCCGGTCCAGTACTTCGACGACGAGGCCCGCGAGAACGTCGAGAAGTTCATCAGCGGCGACGTCGAGCGCTGATCGACCCGGGCGACGCTTGTTCGCTTCTGTGAGGGGTCCCCGGGCAATCCGCCCGGGGACCCCTCATGTGTGTGACCCTTGCGCACATGCCTGTCGTGCGTGATCTTCGCGTGCTCCTGCGCCTGAGGAACTTCCGTCGCCTGCTAGCCGTACGGCTTCTCTCACAGTGTGCCGACGGCGTCTACCAGGTCGCGCTCGCCACTTACGTCGTCTTCTCACCGGAGAACCAGACGACGCCTGGGGCCATCGCCTCCGCCATGGCCGTACTGCTGCTCCCGTACTCGCTGATCGGCCCCTTCGCCGGAGTACTGCTCGACCGCTGGCCACGCCGCCAGGTCTTCCTCTACGGCAACCTCCTACGGGCCGCCCTGGCCTGCTGCACGGCCCTGCTGCTCCTGAGCTCGGTCCCGGACTGGCTCTTCTACGTTTCCGCCCTCTGCGTCACCGCGGTGAATCGCTTCGTCCTGGCCGGCCTCTCGGCGGCCCTGCCCCGCGTGGTGGACACCGACCGGCTCGTCATCGCCAACTCGCTCTCGCCGACTGCTGGAACGCTGGCCGCCACGGCGGGCGGAGGTCTCGCTCTGGCCATCCGACTGCTGACCGACGGGTCCGACGCGACGGTGGTCCTTCTGGGTGCTCTCCTCTATCTCCTGTCGGCCGTGGCCTCCCTGACGCTGCCCCGCACCCTCCTCGGGCCGGATCGGGGCCAACACCATGTGCGGGTGCGTGAGGCGCTGAGCACCACGGCGTCGGGTCTCCTGGCCGGGCTGCGCCATCTGGCGGAACGCAAGGACGCGGCACGGGCACTGACCGCGATGACGGTGCTGCGTTTTTGCTACGGGGCGCTCACCGTGATGCTGCTGATGCTCTGCCGGTATGCCTGGTCCGACAGCGAGTCCGACGGTCTGGCCCTGCTCGGTCTGGCACTCGGCGCCTCAGCTGCGGGATTCTTCGTGGCCGCCCTCGTCACACCGTGGGCCGTCGGCCGACTCGGCCGCTTCGGCTGGATGGGAGGGTGCGCCGGAGCGGCAGCTTTGCTGGAACCGGCACTGGGACTGTCGTTCGCCCCCGTCCCGATGGTGGCGGCGGCGTTCATCCTCGGGCTCATCACCCAGGGAGCGAAGATCACGACGGATACACAGGTGCAGGCATCCGTGGACGACGCCTACCGCGGCCGGATCTTCTCTCTCTACGACGTTCTGTTCAACGTCGCCTTCGTCGCGGCCGCCGCGCTGGCCGCCCTCGTGCTTCCCAAGGAGGGGCGGTCCGTCGTCGTGGTGGTGACCGTGGCGGTCCTCTACGCCATGACTTCGGCAGCACTGTTGCGGCGACGCCGTGCGCACCTGGCGTCGGCACGCGTCCGCGCCAAGGAGTGAGGGGTGCTGTTTCACGTGAAACAGCACCCCTTCACCGGCTTGCCCATCCGTTTCGCGGGTCATGTTTCACGTGAAACATGACCCGGCTCAGCGCGGTCGGCCACACCCGCGCACACGTTCAGGACCGTGTCAGTCCTGAGCGGCCCACCACTCCTTCAGAGCGGCAACCGCGGCATCACGCTCCACCGGCCCGTTCTCCAGCCGCAGCTCCAACAAGAAGGCGTACGCCTTCCCGATGGCAGGGCCCGGCCCCACACCCAGAATCTGCATGATCTCGTTGCCGTCCAGGTCCGGCCGGATCGCATCCAGCTCCTCCTGGTCCTGCAACTGCGCGATGCGTTCCTCGAGCCCGTCATACGTGCGCGACAGGGCATTCGCCTTGCGCTTGTTCCGCGTCGTGCAGTCCGATCGCGTCAGCTTGTGCAGCCTGTTCAGCAGTGGCCCCGCATCCCGCACGTACCTGCGTACAGCGGAGTCGGTCCATTCGCCGTCACCGTAGCCGTGGAAGCGCAGATGAAGCTCCACCAGCTTCGAGACGTCCCTCACCAGGTCGTTGGAGTACTTGAGCTCCGTCATCCGCTTCTTGGCCATCTTCGCTCCGACCACCTCGTGGTGGTGGAACGAGACACGGCCGTCTTTCTCGAAGCGACGCGTCCTCGGTTTGCCGATGTCGTGCAGCAGGGCGGCCAGCCGCAGCACGAGGTCGGGGCCGTCCTCCTCGAGATCGATCGCTTGCTCCAGGACCGTCAGGGAGTGCTCATAGACATCCTTGTGACGGTGATGCTCATCACTTTCCAGGCGCAGCGCGGGAAGCTCGGGCAGCACCCGGTCGGCCAGACCGGTGTCCACGAGCAGTCCCAGACCCTTGCGGGGGTGCCCGGACAGGAGCAGCTTGTTGAGCTCCTCACGGACTCGCTCGGCAGAGACGATCTCGATGCGCTCTGCCATGTCGGTCATCGCCGTGACGACGTCAGGAGCGACGTCGAAGTCCAGCTGGGCGGCGAACCGAGCTGCACGCAGCATGCGCAGCGGATCATCGGAGAACGAGGCTTCAGGTGTACCCGGGGTACGCAGTACGCGCTGATCGAGGTCGTCGAGCCCGCCGTGCGGATCGATGAACTCCTTCTCAGGGAGTGCGACAGCCATGGCGTTGACCGTGAAGTCGCGGCGCACGAGGTCTTCCTCGATCGAGTCGCCGTAGGAGACCTCCGGCTTGCGCGAGGTCCTGTCGTACGCCTCGGACCTGTAGGTGGTGACCTCGATCTGATAGCCGTCCTTCTGCAGACCGACGGTGCCGAAGGCGATACCGACCTCCCAGACCGAGTCCGCCCAGGGCCGGACGATCTTGAGTACGTCCTCCGGGCGCGCGTCGGTGGTGAAGTCCAGATCATTTCCGAGCCGGCCGAGCAACGCGTCGCGGACGGACCCTCCGACCAGAGCGAGACCGAATCCGGCTTCCTGGAATCGTCGGGCGAGGTCGTCGGCGACGGGGGAGACCCGCAGCAGTTCGCTGACTGCGCGGTGCTGCACCTGGCTCAGGGCACGGGGGCTGTCTTCGTTGGCGTTCGGCACAACAGAAAAGGGTACGTGCCCGGACCGGCCCGGGCGTCACCGTTTCCGGCGGCCCTGCGAGACTCTCCCGATCATGTGGCATGGTCCCCGGCACTCAGCTCGCGGGCTCATCGTTACCATGCGTGGACGCAGAGACCGGCAGGACCGGCATCCAACCGACGACGAGGGACGGGTACGCGTGGCCGAGGCGGCAGACTTTCAGGGGATGAAACCCTCCCCTGCCCGCCGGTGGCTCCGGCGCACAGCCTCCTTGATCGTCGGGGCACCGCTGATCACCGGCCTCCTGGCCGGCCCCGCGGCGCTTTCCGCGCAGGCCGGGCAAGCCGCCAAGGCCCCCACCGGATCACGCACCGTCGATGTGTCTCTGGACACGCTCTCTCCCAGCGCACCGGTCGAGGGCGACACCCTCAGCATCTCCGGAACCCTGACCAACAAAGGCAAGAAGGCGGTCACCGATGCCGAGGTCGACCTGCGGGTCGGGCCGACGCTCTCCGGCAGGGGCGCCATCGACGAGGCGGCCGAGCGCACCGGGTACCTGCCCGGCAGCGACCCGGCCAAGCTCGGTGGCAAGTACTCGGTGAAGGTCTCCAAGCTCGCCCCGGGGGTCAGCCAGGACTTCACCCTCGCGGTCCCGGTGGACAAGCTGGACCTGGACGACGAAGGCGTCTACCAACTGGGGGTCTCCCTCACCGGCAAGACCTCCGACTACGCCTACGACCAGGTGCTCGGCATCCAGCGCACCTTCCTCCCCTGGCAGCCCGAGGACAGCAAGGGCAAGACCAAACTGACCTTCCTCTGGCCGCTGATCGCGTCGGCCCACGTCACGGCTGAGACAGGCTCGGACGAACAGCAGACGCCCGTCTTCTCGAACGACGACCTGGCCCTCGAACTCGCTCCCGGCGGCCGGCTGGAGCAGTTGGTGTCGCTGGGAAGTCCGCTTCCCGTGACGTGGGTGATCGACCCGGACCTGCTGGCTTCGGTCGACGCGATGACCAAGAACTACCGCGTCAGAGTCGGCGACAAGACCGTCGCGGGGACCAACCAGGCCATCGCCAAGAAGTGGCTCAACGACCTGGAAGGGGCCGTCAAGGACGGCAAGGTGGTGGCTCTGCCGTTCGCCGACCCGGACCTGGCCTCCATCGCCCACCGCGGCAAGAACGTCTCGGGCACCCTCAGCCACCTGCAGACGGCGACCGAGGTGGCGGGCAAGACCGTGGAGACGGTTCTGCACGTCAAGCCGTCGACCGACTTCGCCTGGCCGGTGGACGGCGCGATCGACCCGTCCGTGGTGGATGTCGCCACGTCCGCCGGCGCGCACAAGGTGATCGCCCGCAGCGACAGTCTCGACGAGACGGGGGGGCTGCCCTACACGCCGACATCGGCCCGGCCGATCGGCGGTGGCACCACCGCCGTCGTCGCGGACCACCGGCTGTCCACGGCGTTCACGGGCGACATGGCCAAAGCCGGCGCCTCGACACTCGCCGTCCAGAAGTTCCTCGCCCAGACGCTCGCACTGACGGAGCAGGAATCCGACGGCGAACGCAGCATCGTCGTCGCCCCCCAGCGCGCTCCCACCGCCGCACAGGCCCAGACCATGGCACGTGCGCTGCAGGCCCTCACCCCCGAGCGCTGGACACAGCCACTCGATCTGGTGGCGGCCGCGGACGAGAAGCCGGACGCCCAGGCCACCACCAAGGTGCCCAGGGCGTCCCAGTACCCGAAGAAGCTGCGCAGCCAGGAGCTGCCCACACAGGCGTTCCAGGACATCAGGACGACGCAGGACTCGCTGAACAATTTCCAGGTGATCCTCACCCAGTCCGACAGGGTGGTGACCCCCTTCGGGAACGCGATCAACCGCTCCGTCTCGACATCGTGGCGCGGGAGGCCACTGGAGGCGCAGCGGTACCGCGATTCGGTCCGTACCTACCTGCAAAGCCTCACCGACGAGGTGCAGCTGATCGCGAAGTCGGATGTGACCCTCTCCGGGCGCAGCGCGACGATCCCCGTGACCGTGCAGAACAAACTGGTCCAGGGTGTCGACCACTTGGTGCTCCGTCTGACCTCGGGCAATGCCACACGCCTGAAGCTCAACGACGGCGGAGCGGTGGCCGAAAAGCCGATCCAGATCGCCGGCGGACACAGCCAGTCCGTGAAGTTCGACGCCTCGGCCAACGCCAACGGGCAGGCACACGTCACGGCACGGCTCTTCACCACGGACAATGTGCCGTACGGCGAGGCGATGACCTTCACCGTGAAGGTCTCGGAAGTCACGCCCACGGTGCTTCTCGTCATCGCCGGCGGGCTGCTCCTGCTGGTCCTGGCCGGCATCAGGATGTATACCCACCGCAAGCGCGCCGCCGCCGATGGCACGGTGGAGGGCGGCGGCGGTGAACCCGAGCAGCCGAGTGACCCGCGGCCGGACACCGGTCCGGAAAGCGGTGCCCCGTCGGGCCCGGGTGAGAAAGTGGACCGTTGAGCGACGTCTGTCGGGGCCGGTCGGCCGCGGACAATGAGGTGGGGTTTCGATGAACGCGCCGTACGACGGTGACCGCGGCCAGGGCGCGGGCGGGGCTGGGTCCTCCAGTGGTCCGCCGGTGCCGCCCGGCTCCGGCCAGGACGGGGAGATCCCTGACCCGTACCTGCAGCACGCGTACGACCACGATCCGTACCGCGCCCAGGACCTCGCCGCGCAGGATCCGGTGGCCGAGGCGCTGTACGACCGCGCCTCGCACCCGCCCCCGCCTCCCGGGACCTACCAGGAGCCGCAGGCGCTCTACCAGCAGCCTCCCGCGGCCCAGTACGCTCCCGACCCCCGGATCTGGGCTCAGACACCGCCACCGGAGCCTGCGGGCCCCTCTCGGCACCTTCCGTACGGTGACAATGCCGCGACCACCCAGTACGTGGGGGTGGACGACCTGGTGACGCGAGCGTCGGACGACCGTGAGGACCAGGACGCCTTCGCTCACCTGTTCCGCGACCAGGAGGGGTCGGGCCGCCCTCCGGGCCCTCCCGCCGAGCCGGAAGCCGCTCCGGTACCCGTGCCGCCCAAGTCCGGGGGCCGGGCCGGCGGGATACTGAAGTCGAGTGCCCTCATGGCCGCGGGCACCATGGTGTCCCGGCTCACAGGCTTCGTGCGCAGCCTCGTCATCACTGCCGCGCTGGGTGCCGCTCTGCTCGGTGACAGCTTCACCATCGCGTACACCCTGCCCACGATGATCTACATCCTGACCGTGGGCGGCGGGCTCAACTCGGTCTTCGTCCCGCAACTCGTCCGGTCCATGAAGGACGACGCCGACGGCGGCGAGGCCTACGCGAACCGGCTGCTGACGCTGGTCATGGTCGCACTGGGTGCGATCGTCGCGGTCGCGGTCTTCGCGGCCCCGTGGCTGATCCACCTCATGTCGAGCCCCATCGCGAACGACCCCGCGGCAAACAGTGTGGCCGTGACGTTCGCCCGTTACTGCCTGCCGACCATCTTCTTCATGGGCGTGCACGTGGTGATGGGGCAGATCCTCAACGCCCGCGGGAAGTTCGGCGCGATGATGTGGACCCCGGTCCTCAACAACATCGTCATGATCTGCACGTTCGGTCTGTTCATCTGGGTCTACGGCAGCTCCGCCGAATCCCGGATGGGTGTCGAGACGATCCCTGCGGACGGCGTCCGCCTGCTCGGCATCGGCACCCTTCTGGGCCTGGTCGTCCAGGCGCTGGCCATGATTCCGTACCTGCGCGAGGCGGGGTTCCGCTTCCGTCCCCGTTTCGACTGGAAGGGACACGGGCTCGGCAAGACGGTCAAGCTCGCCAAGTGGACCGTCCTCTTCGTCCTTGCCAACCAGGCAGGCGTCATCGTCGTCACGCAGTTGGCCACCTCGGCGGGCAAGCTCTCGGGCAAGGACGGAGCGGGCTTCCTGGCCTACTCCAACGCCCAGCTGATCTGGGGCATGCCGCAGGCCATCATCACCGTGTCGGTCATGGCCGCCCTGCTGCCCCGCATCTCCCGGGCAGCCCATGACAACGACCCAGGGGCAGTCCGCGACGACATCTCGCAGGGACTGCGCAACTCGGCCGTCGCCATCGTCCCGGTCGCCTTCACGTTCCTCGCGCTCGGCCTGCCGATGTGCACCCTGCTGTACGCCTCCAGCGGTACCGAGGCCGCACGGTCCATGGGCTTCATCCTCATGGCGTTCGGTCTGGGCCTGATCCCGTACTCCGTGCAGTACGTCGTGCTGCGCGGCTTCTACGCGTACGAGGACACCCGCACCCCGTTCTACAACACGGTCATCGTGGCTGCGGTCAATGCCGCCGCGTCAGCACTCTGCTACGTGGTTCTTCCGGCTCAGTGGGCAGTCGTGGGTATGGCGGCCTCGTACGGGCTGGCCTACGCGGTGGGCGTCGGCATCGCCTGGCGCCGGCTGAGCAACAGGCTCGGCGGTGGTCTCGACGGCGCCCGGGTGGTGCGCACCTACGCCCGCCTCTGTCTGGCGGCGCTTCCCGCGGCCATCGTCGGCGGCGTCGTGGGCTTCGCCCTTCTCGCGGCTCTCGGCGACGGGGCCGGCGGTTCGGTGGTGGCGCTGGTCTGCGGCAGTGTCATCCTGCTGGGCATCTTCTTCGCCGCAGCCAAGAAGATGCGCATCGAGGAGCTCAACGGCATGGTCGGCATGGTCCGGGGACGACTCGGACGCTGAATGCACGCCGGACCGCACAACCATCGCTGGACACCGCGTGTCGTGCATAGCGCCGGAGTGTGGGCACAATTGGCGTGATGCCGAGCGGGCTGGCATCGCGCAACGGATGGGGAGGCAGGAACGACGGTGGCGGAACGTAGCACGGCCGCTGTCGACGTGGCCGACAACAGCGGCGACAAGCCGCTGACCGCCAAGGCGGAAGCGGCCACGACCGACGGGACGGCACAAACCCAGGACTCAGAGGCCACGGTCTCGGAGAGCGACGGGCGCGAGGACTCGGCCGGCGTCCCCGCGACGCCCGACCTGCACAGTGGTCACAAACTGGCCGGACGCTACCGGCTCGAGGAGTGCGTCACCCGGCTGGATGGATTCAGCAGCTGGCGCGCCGTCGACGAGAAGCTGCGCCGCGCGGTCGGCGTGCATCTCCTGCCTGCCGACCATCCACGCGCCCGCTCGGTGCTGGCCGCAGCCCGGTCCTCGGCCCTGCTCGGTGACCCTCGCTTCGTCCAGGTACTGGACGCCGTGGAGGAGGACGACCTCGTCTACGTCGTCCATGAATGGCTCCCCGACGCCACCGAACTCACCGCCCTGCTGGCCGCGGGACCGCTGGAGGCCCACGACGCGTACCAGCTCGTGAGCCAGATCTCCCAGGCCATGGCAGCGGCCCATCGCGAAGGCCTGTCGCACCTGCGCCTCACGCCCGGAGCAGTACTGCGCAGTTCGACGGGGCAGTACCGCATCCGTGGGCTGGCTGTGAACGCCGCTCTTCGCGGCATCACGGCCGACAAACCTCTGCGTACGGACACCGAAGCCATCGGAGCCCTTCTCTACGCGGCGCTGACCCGTCGCTGGCCCTACGAGAACGACGCGTACGGTCTTACCGGACTTCCCAAGGACCTGGGCCTCATCCCTCCGGACCAGGTCCGGGCCGGCGTGCACCGTGGGCTGTCCGAGATCGCGATGCGCGCACTCGCCAACGACGGTGCCACCGCGTCGCGCCAGGAACAGCCCTGCACCACCCCGGACGAACTGGCGAAGGCCGTCGCTGCCATGCCGCGGGTCCTCCCCCCGGAGTCGACTTTCACCGCACCGCCCGAGTACCAGCGCACCACCTACCAGCAGGGCACGTACGGACGGCCCTCGACCCGGCCCACCTCCGCCACACAGCCGGTCATCGCCGTTCCTCCCCCTCCGTTGCAGAGCCGCACCGGCAAGGTGCTCAAGTGGGCCGTCTCCGCGCTGCTCATCGCCGCCCTGGGACTCGGCAGCTGGCAGCTTGCGGAGGCCCTGCTCGACAGGAAGGACTCCGAAGAGCCCACCCCCACGCAGACCGACACGACCGACTCGGGCGACGACAACAACGCCATCGAGCCCAGCAAACCCGTGAAGATCGTGGGCGCGCAGGACTACGACCCGCTCGGTTCGGACGGCTCCGAGAAGCCGGCCTCGATAAAGAACGTCTACGACGGGGACGCCGCCTCCTACTGGAACACGGACGGCTACTACAGCGCCTACTTCGGCAAGCTCAAGGAAGGCGTCGGCGTCGTCCTCGACCTCGGTGAGGTCCAGCAGGTCGGCAGCGTCGATGTGTCCTTCCTCGGTGGAGAGACGTCGGTCGAGCTGAGAACGACCGAGGGCGCGTCCGTGCCCCCCATGCCGGACGGCTTCACCAGGGCGGCCAAGGGAACCGGAACAAAGGTGTCACTGAAGCCCGACAAGCCGGTGCAAGCGCGGTACCTTCTGGTCTGGCTGACCAAACTGCCTCCGAGTGACGGCGGGAACTACCGGGGCAAGATCTCGGACATCAAGGTCACCAGCTGACAGCTTCAGGGGGAGGGGGCTCACCGTTGGACGACGCCGGTTTCGCAGACACCAGCGACCAGGATCTCCTGGCTCAGCACGTCGCAGGCGATCCTGACGCCTTCGGTGAGCTGGTCCGGCGGCATCGCGACCGTCTCTGGGCCGTAGCGCTCCGTACACTCGGCGACCGTGAAGAGGCAGCCGACGCGGTGCAGGACGCACTCGTGTCCGCCTTCCGTGCCGCGCACACCTTCCGTGGTCAGTCCGCGGTCACCACCTGGCTCCATCGAATCACGGTCAACGCATGCCTCGACCGCGCCCGCAAGGCGGCTTCCCGGAAGACCGCGCCGGTCGACGACGCGGAGCGGCTCGACCAGCTGATGGAGCCGCACGAGTCCGCCGAGGCTCCTGCGGAACGGCAGGACCTGCACCGCGAGCTTGTGGCAGCTCTGGCCACCCTGCCGGCGGAACAACGCTCGGCTCTCATCCTGGTGGATATGCAGGCGTACCCCGTCGCTGAGGCCGCACGCATCCTCGACGTACCGACAGGCACCGTGAAGAGCCGCTGTGCCCGAGGCCGAGCCAGACTGCTGCCTCTGCTCACGCACCTGCGCGGCGGCAGAGCGGACAGCGAGGGCAGCGTCTTGGCAAGGAACCGGACGCCAGGGACATCCGTCCCATCGCCATCAGGACCAAAAGATACCGGCGACAGCAGTGCCGCGGCTGTGAAGGGAGGCGGGCTCGCATGACATCCACGGCCGACACGGCTCAGCACCCGGACGTCTCGGAGATCTCTGATCTCACTGAAGGGCTGCTCCCGCCACCCCGTGCAACAGCTCTCCGTCAACACCTCTCCGACTGCGGCGAGTGCGCCGAGGTCCACGCCTCACTGGAGGAGATCCGAGCGCTGCTCGGAAACCTTCCCCTCGATGAGGCGATGCCAGAAAATGTCGCCGCACGCATCGACGCGGCCCTGGCGAAGGAGTCGGCCGCTTCTGCCGAGACTCCGACCACAGCTACGAATGTTTCACGTGAAACATACGACCAACCGACCGAGGGCGCGGCCGCTCCCCGCCCTGGGGGACGTCCTCGTGGCGCCACCGGCCCCGGCAGGCGCCCGGCTCGGCGACGCCGTCGCACAGTGATCCTGGGAACCGCTTTCGGCGCGGCGGCCATAGGTGTGAGCGTTTTCCTGTCGCAGTCCGCCCAGTACACCGAGGGCTCGGCCAGCAAAATGGCCGACTCGGGAGTCAGCGCCGCAGAGACAAGGGGTGGAGACTTCTCCGAGAGCACGCTCGGAGGACAGGTCCGTACGCTCCTGAGCGAGGCGGCAGCGGCACAATCCCCCGACGTCGAGGCGGCTCCGCCGTCCCTGGACACCAAGTCGTCCCCGGAGGGTGCGTCCCCCGAAGGCTCTTCTCCCCGCACTCCTCTGCGCGCAGCGACCGTGGTGGTCCCGTCCTGTGTCCAGGCGGGCACCGGCCGCGGCGACGTACCTGCTCTGGCCGTAGAAGAAGGCAGCTACGAGGGCGCCGTCGCATTCCTCGTCGTCCTGCCTCATGCGAGTGATCCCGGCCGCGTCACGGCCTACGTCGTCGATGCCACGTGCGTGGGTTCCGCCTCGGCGGCAAAGGGACAGCTGCTGCTCGCGCATTCCTACGCACGCCCCTGAGGCCCGTGCCGGTATCCGAGCGGAAACTTCGGGAATGCATGCCCCGTAGGATCCGTTGGGTGGGGTGAGAGTCGAGGAACCGACCCCAGTAGGCAGCAGGCAGTCCGCAGAGACGAGGAAGAACCCGTGAGCGACGTCCGTAATGTGATCATCATCGGCTCCGGGCCGGCTGGTTACACCGCCGCCCTGTACACCGCTCGCGCCTCTCTGAAGCCGCTGGTGTTCGAAGGTGCCGTCACCGCCGGCGGTGCGCTGATGAACACCACCGACGTGGAGAATTTCCCGGGCTTCCAGGACGGCATCATGGGCCCGGACCTCATGGACAACATGCGTGCCCAGGCCGAGCGCTTCGGTGCTGAGCTCATCCCCGACGACGTGGTCTCCGTCGACCTCTCCGGTGACGTCAAGACGGTCACGGACACCGCTGGCACGGTGCACCGCGCCAAGGCGGTCATCGTCACCACGGGCTCCCAGCACCGCAAGCTCGGTCTTCCCAATGAGGACGCACTCTCCGGTCGGGGTGTCTCCTGGTGTGCCACCTGCGACGGCTTCTTCTTCAAGGACCAGGACATCGCCGTGGTCGGCGGCGGCGACACCGCGATGGAGGAGGCGACCTTCCTCTCCCGCTTCGCCAAGTCCGTCACGATCGTCCACCGCCGCGATTCCCTGCGCGCCTCGAAGGCCATGCAGGAGCGCGCCTTCGCCGACCCGAAGATCAAGTTTGCGTGGGACAGCGAGGTGGCCGCGGTCCACGGCGACCAGAAGCTCTCCGGCCTCACCCTGCGCAACACCACGACGGGTGAGACGTCCGAGCTTCCGGTGACGGGTCTTTTCATTGCCGTCGGCCACGATCCCCGTACGGAGCTCTTCAAGGGTCAGCTCGACCTCGACGACGAGGGTTACCTCAAGGTTCAGGCCCCCTCGACGCGCACCAACCTCAAGGGCGTCTTCGGAGCCGGTGACGTCGTGGACCACACCTACCGCCAGGCCATCACCGCCGCCGGAACAGGCTGCTCCGCAGCTCTCGACGCTGAGCGCTTCCTCGCCGCGCTCTCCGACGAGCAGCTCGCGGAGCCGGAGAAGACCCCGGCAGTCTGACTTTTCCCCCAACCCCACACCCCGCGAATTCAAGGAGGCAGCCGTGGCCGGCGCCCTGAAGAACGTAACCGACGACTCCTTTGACGAGGACGTCCTGAAGAGCGACAAGCCCGTTCTGGTCGACTTCTGGGCCGCCTGGTGCGGACCGTGCCGCCAGATCGCCCCGTCGCTCGAGGCTATCGCCGCAGAACACGGTGACCAGATCGAGATCGTCAAGCTCAACATCGACGAGAACCCGGCCACTGCGGCCAAGTACGGCGTGATGTCGATCCCCACGCTGAACGTCTACCAGGGCGGCGAGGTGGCCAAGACCATCGTCGGCGCCAAGCCGAAGGCCGCGATCCTCCGCGACCTCGAGCCGTTCATCAGCGAGTAGCAGCAACGCACTGTTTCACGTGAAACGGGCCCACCCTCAGGGGTGGGCCCGTTCTGCATTCGCCCCACCGGTCTGCAGACCCGCTCAGAGCGGTCGAAGCACGGGTTCCTTCTGTACGGCGCCCAGCAATCTGTCCAGTGCCAGTTCGACGTCCTCCTTCCAGGAGAGCGTCGTGCGAAGCTCAAGCCTCAGCCGTGGGTGTGCGGGGTGCGGTCGTACCGTCTTGAATCCCACAGCCAGCAGATGGTCCGCCGGGAGCATGCACGCAGGCTCTTTCCATCGCGCGTCACCAAAGGCCTCGATGGCCTTGAACCCGCGCCGCAGAAGGTCTTTGGCCACTGTCTGCACCATCACGCGGCCCAATCCCTGGCCCTGGAATCCCGGCACGATCAGGGACGTCATCAGCTGCACGGCGTCGGGGGAGACCGGGCTGGTCGGAAAGGCGGTCGATCGTGGGACGTACGCGGGCGGAGCGTAAAGGACGTACCCCACAGCCACATCGTCCACATAGACGACTCTGCCGCAGGAACCCCACTCCAGCAGGACAGCGGAGATCCAGGCTTCCTTCTCGAGTTCGGCTCTGCCGGCCTCTATCGCGGCTTGCCCGCTGACCGGATCAAGTTCCCAGAAGACGCACGAGCGGCATCGCTTGGGGAGATCCGGAAGGTTGTCCAGTGTGAGCGGTACAAACCGACGCCCCATGTAGGCGGTTCCTCGCTTCCTTCGCCCGCCGCATCACGTGCGGCTGCGAGCGCACTGCGTTCTCGGAACAGGCTGCCTACGAACCCCCCGACAGCACCAAGCCCCAAACCGACTGACACCAGGTGGCTGCGATTCACTGATCGCACGGCCCCCGCCTCCTCTGAGGTGGATCACGGTGGTGGATACGCCATACCAGAACGCATCGTATCCACCCAGACGTGATGGGGATACCGAGGAACGGCAAAGGGCGGGCCGGGTTCCGGAAAGTTCCGGAACCCGGCCCGCCCTTTGCCACAAGTCGCCTCAGCCCTCGTCGGCCTCGTCCTGCCCCGACTCGATGCTCCGCTCCAACACACGCCCCTCACCGGGAGCAAGGCTGCCGAGGATGCGGTCCAGATCCTCCATCGAAGCGAACTCGACGACGATCTTCCCCTTCTTCTGACCCAGGTCGACCTTTACCCGCGTCTCGAAACGGTCCGAGAGGCGCGATGCCAGATCGGTCAGAGCCGGAGAGACCCGCCCGCCGGCGCGGGGGCCCCTCGGCTTGGCCGAACTCGTGGGCTCGGATCCCAGAAGGTTCACGATCTCTTCGACCGCACGCACCGACAGTCCCTCGGCAACGATGCGGTGAGCCAGCCGGTCCTGCTCCTCGGAGTCGTCGACGGACAGCAGCGCCCGCGCATGCCCCGCGGAGAGAACGCCCGCCGCGACCCTTCGCTGCACCGACGGGGAGAGCCTGAGCAGCCGCAGCGTGTTGGACACCTGCGGACGGGACCGACCGATGCGATCGGCCAGCTGGTCGTGGGTGCACTTGAAGTCCTTGAGCAGCTGGTCGTACGCAGCCGCCTCCTCCAACGGGTTCAGCTGAGCCCGGTGCAGATTCTCCAGAAGAGCGTCCAGGAGCAGCTTCTCGTCGTCGGTCGCACGAACGATGGCCGGGATACCCTCCAGCCCCGCTTCGCCGCACGCCCTCCAACGGCGCTCACCCATGATGAGCTCGTAACGGTCCTCGGCAACCTTGCGCACGACGACGGGCTGAAGAAGGCCGACCTCTTTGATGGAGGTGACCAGCTCGGCCAGAGCGTCCTCGTCAAAGACTTCACGGGGCTGCTTGGGGTTCGGAACGATCGAGGCGAGAGGGATCTCGGCGAAGTAGGCGCCCGCGACGTTCACCTGCTCCGCGACGGACTCCATCTCGGCAACGGGTGAACTCGGCTCGGGAACCTTGGCTCCCGTGGGCAGAGCGGCCAGCTTCGCGGCCGCTACTCCCCGCTCGGCCGTCAACACGGACGACGCGACCGACCCGTCGGTGGCGACTACTTGCTTCTCCTGCGGAGCTGCGGGAATCAGCGCACCGAGCCCACGCCCCAGCCCTCTACGACGCTCACTCACTGCATGCCCTCCGAGTTGCTCTGCTGGTTGTTCGACATGCCCGTGCGGGCATGCTCGACCGACGAGGCGTGCTGGGCCTCGTAGTGCACTCCCACACCCCTCAGGGCGATCTCACGGGCCGCCTCCAGATACGACAGGGACCCGCTGGAGCCCGGATCGTACGTCAGGACGGTCTGCCCGTAGCTCGGCGCCTCCGAGATGCGCACGGACCGCGGAATGCTCGTCCTCAGCACTTCTTTGCCGAAGTGCGTACGAACCTCTTCTGCGACCTGCGAAGCGAGTCTGGTTCGCCCGTCATACATGGTCAGCAGGATTGTGGACACATGCAGATCAGGGTTCAGGTGCCCACGGACCAGGTCGACGTTCCGCAACAACTGTCCGAGTCCTTCTAGCGCGTAGTACTCGCACTGGATCGGGATGAGCACCTCGGCCCCGGCGACGAGCGCGTTGACCGTGAGCAGGCCGAGCGAGGGCGGACAGTCGATGAGGATGTAGTCGAGAGGCTGCTCGTAGGCCTGGATCGCCCGCTGCAATCGACTCTCCCGCGCCACCAGCGACACGAGCTCGATCTCCGCACCGGCGAGATCGATGGTCGCTGGGGCGCAGAAGAGACCTTCGACGTCCGGGACGGGCTGGACCACCTCGGAGAGCGGCATGCTCTCCACCAGGACGTCGTAGATGGAGGGAACCTCTGCATGGTGGTCGATCCCCAGAGCCGTGGAGGCGTTCCCTTGCGGGTCGAGGTCCACCACCAGAACACGGGCTCCGTGGAGCGCGAGCGAAGCGGCCAGGTTGACCGTCGAGGTCGTCTTACCCACTCCACCCTTCTGGTTGGCCACCACCATGACGCGTGTCCGGTCTGGCCTGGGCAGCCCCTCGCCGGCGCGGCCGAGCGCCTCGACCGCCAACTGGGCAGCGCGGCCAATAGGGGTGTCGTCCATCGGAGGCGGTGTTTCACGTGAAACACCATCCCCCAGGGACTCGGTACGGGGACCGGGGACCGGATCGGTCATCGGTCCCGCGATGTTGGCGTCGGACCGCAAGGATTCACTCTCCTCGACTTCAGGCTCGCAATGAACAGAGCCTGCCATGCTTTCGGGGTCGTGAACCAGCGAGGCCGACTGTTCTGTGGATGAATCCGGTTCTGTGGACAACTTGGCGACCCGTACGGGGGTGCGGCCGCGCGGCGTGGCAGCCGCACGACCGCGGCCGATGATCCCCTGCAGCAGAGAGCGACGTTTCACGTGAAACACGATGCCTGCGCAGCCCAACGGCACGACCTCGACACTCCGCAGCCATCACATATCACTGCTTGCATGGAGCATCGACACGAAGCGGTCCCTGAAGCAGCAAAAAGGGCGCGGTGGTGTCACGCACCGCCTCGGGGAGTTCCTCAGCGGCGTCGGCGCGTGCGGCTGACCCGTGCAGCCTTGGCTCGCTTTGCGGCGAACCTCACACCACCCGGGCTCTCCCCGACCACCACGCGCACGACCGTGGACGTCGGATCGACCAGCCCCTCACCGACGTGCAGCACCTCGGTCTCCACCACGCCGAGCTTGCTCAGAGCAGCGCGAGCCCCGTGGATCTCCTCCTCGGCGGCTCCGCCTTTGAGCGCCAGCATCTCCCCGTACGGACGGAGCAGAGGGACACCCCACCCCGCGAGCCGGTCGAGAGGGGCCACCGCGCGGGCCGTCACTACGTGCACCGGCTGGAGCGTCCCCAGTACCTCTTCGGCGCGCCCACGCACGACCGTCACGTGGTCCAGGCCGAGCAGCTCGACGACCTCCTGAAGGAAGTTCGTGCGGCGCAGCAAGGGCTCCAGCAGCGTGATCTTCAGGTCCGGGCGCACCAATGCCAGCGGAATGCCGGGAAGGCCGGCCCCCGATCCCACGTCGCAGACCGTGACCCCTTCGGGCACCACCTCTGACAGCACCGCGCAGTTCAAGAGGTGCCGCTCCCACAGGCGAGGAACCTCACGAGGGCCGATCAGGCCACGCTTGACGCCTGCGTCAGCGAGAAGCTCCGCGTACCGGACAGCCTCTGGGAAGAACTCTCCGAATACCGCTTGCGCCTCCTTGGGCGCCTGAGGGAGCTCTGCTTCCTCCGTCACGGGGACCGTCCTTCCGTACCGCACTCATCGGGTCTCGCTCAGATCATGCCAAGCAGTGTGCCCAACCGGCCGCGCGCATGTGCGACCGGATCCGAACGAAGTCCCCGCCCCACTGTGGGTGGCTGACTATCAGGCTGACAAAGATCGGCCCCGCCTGCGAACAGACGGGGCCGACACAACAAGGATCCGGTCAGGCCGGAAGAACGACGACGAAGCGCTGCGGCTCCTCGCCCTCGGACTCACTTCGCAGACCCGCCGCGGCGATCGCGTCGTGCACGACCTTGCGCTCGAAGGGCGTCATGGGCTCGAGCTTCACCGGCTCGCCGGAGCTCTTGACCTCGTCCGCGGCCTTGGCCCCCAGTGCGGCGAGAACCTCACGCTTCTGGGCCCGGAAGCCGGCGATGTCCAGCATCAGGCGGCTGCGGTCACCGGTCTCACGGTGAACAGCCAGGCGCGTCAGCTCCTGGAGCGCTTCCAGCACCTCACCGTCGCGACCCACGAGCTTCTGCAGGTCACGCGCCGAGTCGCTGATGATCGAGACCGCGGCCCGGTCCGCCTCCACATCCATGTCGATGTCGCCGTCGAGGTCGGCAATGTCGAGCAGGCCTTCGAGGTAGTCGGCCGCGATCTCGCCCTCCTGCTCGAGGCGGGTCAGAGTGTCGCTGCCCTCAGCGGCCGTGGTGGTGGTGCCTTCCGTCACGGATGGACTCCTTCTTACTTCTTGGACGGGTGCTTGGGCCGCTGCGGGCCCTTGCGCTGTCCGGACTTGGCTTGGCGTGAGGAGCCGGACGCGGCGGGCTTGCCCGTCGGCTTCGGCTTGTCTTCCTGCGGTGCGTCCTGCTTCTCCAGCGAGGTCTTGGGTCCCGAGTCGCCGGAGTCGGAGTCCTTCGCCGCACCGGGGTGCGTGGCGGCAGTGTGGCGCTTCGCCTTCGTCTGGCGCTTGGGCTGCTGCCGCTTGGCCGGAGTACCGCCCTCGGCCTCGAGTACCGCGGCTTCACTCTTCGCCACCGTGCCGTCCTCCTGGGCCGCGAGGCCCAGCTTCCCGAGGCCGGTGATGAACTTGCGCTCGATGTCGTTGCGGTCGGGGCCCTTGGCGACGATGGCCTTGACGGTGTTGCGCCGCGTCCTGCCCCGCACGTCGCCGTGCGCGGTCACGCTCTTCAGCACCCTGCCCAGGTAGGCGTCCTGCGCCTTGCTGCCAGGAGTGGGATTCCGGTTGATCACGTACATCTGCTGACCCATGGTCCAGACGTTCGTGGTCAGCCAGTACACGAGGACACCGACGGGGAAGTTGATGCCGGTGACGGCGAAGATCACGGGGAAGATGTACATCAGCATCTTCTGCTGCTGCATGTACGGCGTCTTCACCGTGAGGTCGACGTTCTTCGTCATCAGTTGGCGCTGAGTGAAGAACTGCGACGCCGACATCATCACGATCATGATCGCGGTGACGACACGCACGTCCAGCAGGGAGGCGCCGAGCGCCTGCACCTTGTCTTCACTGTCCAGGAACTTGGCCGCCAGCGGAGCGCCGAAGATGTGCGCCTTACGCGCACTGTCCAGGAGCGGCTGGTCGATGACACCGATCGTCTTGCCCGAGGCGATGGCCGAGAGCACGTGGTACAGGGCGAAGAAGAACGGGGACTGCGCCAGGATGGGAAGGCACGAGGAGAGCGGGTTGGTACCCGTCTCCTTGTACAGCTTCATCATCTCTTCGGACTGACGCTGCTTGTCGTTCTTGTAGCGCTCCTGGATCGCCTTCATCTTCGGCTGGAGCACCTGCATGTTCCGGGTCGACTTGATCTGCTTCACGAAGAGCGGGATCAGGCAGATCCGGATCAGGATCACGAGGGACACGATGGACAGGCCCCAGGCCCACCCCGTGTCGTCCCCGAAAATCGCTCCGTACAGCTTGTGGAACTGGACGATGACCCACGAGACAGGTGTGGTGATAAAGCTGAACAGACTGGCAATCGTGTCCACTAATCAGGCTCCTTGAGCTTTGGGCGAGGTCTCTTTGGCCGGGCTCAGGGGTTCGGAGACCGACCCCCCGGAAGGCACATCGGCGGCTGAGTCCCCGCCCTTGCCGCCGCGCAAAGAGCTGCGCAGCAGTTCGTGCCACCGCGGACGTTTGCGTGGCGGTACGTAATCCACGCCACCGGGTGACCACGGATTGCAACGCAGGATGCGCCATGCGGTCAGCGCTGTTCCCTTGATCGCTCCGTGCCGGTCGATCGCCGTATATCCATAGTGGGAACACGACGGGTAGTACCGGCAGACGGGCCCGAGGAGCGGGCTGATCGTCCACTGGTACAGCTTGATGAGAGCCAGCAGCGGGTACTTCATCGCGCGCCCCCTCCCAGCAACCGCCGGAGGGCGGCATCCAGGTCTCGGGCCAGCTGTGCATGATCGGCGTCACCCGATCCGGGCAACGCTCGTACGACAACAAGGCTACCGGGGGGCAGCTGAGCCAGCCGATCGCGTACCAGATGGCGAAGTTTCCGCTTCACCGCGGTGCGGACGACGGCTCCCCCCACTGCTTTGCTGACAACGAAACCCGCACGCGGCGGAGGAGCACTCTCCCCAGTCACGTGCGGGTCCGTTACACCGCTGCTTAGATGGACGACGAGGAGCGGGCGTCCTGCCCTACGCCCTCGTCGTACCGCGGTCGCGAAGTCCTCGCGCCGCCTCAGCCGATTCTCTGAAGGCAGCACGTCATGGACCTGTAAGCGATCAGGCGGACAGGCTGCTGCGGCCCTTGCCACGGCGGTTCGCGAGAATCGCGCGGCCGGCACGGGTACGCATACGCAGCCGGAAGCCGTGGGTCTTGGCGCGACGACGGTTGTTCGGCTGGAAGGTGCGCTTGCTCACTCGGGGGCTCCAGAAATGATTCGTGTGTTGGCGGGACATCGCCTGGCTGTCACCGTGCGCCCACGAGGAACTCGCGTAAACGCCTTAGTGCACCGCTTCACAATCACAGATCGTGATCTTTGCCCATCGGAGGCAGGCGGCAGCAGCCATCGACAACTCGACCTGGTCACGGTACGCGCGGCTGCGCCATTCGGTCAAACCGGCTTCGCGGCACCCCATGCTGTACACAGCCTGTGGACAACAACTTGAACCGCGCGGGTCGCCCTGACTACCGTGGCTGAACTCCGGTTCCTTTCCTTCCCCCCTGCCGGGCCTCACCCGACCCGACCCATCCCGTCCCGAGAAGCACACATTCGTGGGACATGCGAGAGAGCGTGCCTTGTGGCTGACGTACCTGCCGATCTTGCCGCAGTGTGGCCACGAGTGCTGGAACAACTCCTCGGGGAGGGCCAGCAGGCCATCGAGCCGAAGGACAAGCAGTGGATCGAGCGCTGCCAGCCCCTGGCACTCGTCGCCGACACCGCGCTGCTCGCCGTGCCCAACGAGTGGGGCAAGCGCGTCCTCGAGGGCAGACTCGCCCCGTTGATCAGCGAGACGCTGACGCGTGAATGCGGGCGTCCTATCAGGATCGCCATCACCGTCGACGACTCCGCCGGCGAGCCGCCGGCGCCGCCCGCACCCCCCATGCACGCGTCGCATGAGCCCCGCCGCTACCAGGGGCCCCAGCGCGACGAGCCCTCCCACAACGACGGGTACGACGGCTACGGCTCCAGGCCCTCGGACGACGGGATGCCGACGGCCCGCCCCGCGTACCCGGACTACCAGCAGCACCGTCCCGAGCCCGGCGCCTGGCCCCGTGCCCAGGAGGACCTCGCCTGGCAGCCACGGCACGGTGGCTACCAGGAGCGCGACCCCTACGCCAGCCCGCGCCCGCAGCAGCCCCGGCACGACTACCGTCCGCAGCCGCCCGAGCACCAGGGCTACGACCAGCCGCGGGACGACCGCGACCGTCGTGACCTGCAGGAGCAGCAGCCGCAGCACCGCCAGGGCGGGCCGGGCACGGGCCGGGCCGGGGGCGGGCCGATGGGCGCACAGTCCCCGCCGCCTCCCGGCACGAACGAGCCGCACGCGAGGCTGAACCCGAAGTACCTCTTCGACACCTTCGTCATCGGCGCGTCCAACCGATTCGCCCACGCCGCGGCAGTCGCGGTGGCGGAGGCGCCCGCGAAGGCGTACAACCCCCTCTTCATCTACGGGGAGTCGGGCCTGGGGAAGACGCACCTGCTGCATGCCATCGGGCACTACGCGCGCAGCCTCTACCCGGGCACCCGGGTGCGGTACGTGAGCTCCGAGGAGTTCACCAACGAGTTCATCAACTCGATCCGCGACGGCAAGGGCGACACCTTCCGCAAGCGCTACCGGGACGTGGACATCCTCCTGGTCGACGACATCCAGTTCCTCGCGAGCAAGGAGTCGACGCAGGAGGAGTTCTTCCACACCTTCAACACGCTCCACAACGCGAACAAGCAGATCGTGCTGTCCTCGGACCGGCCGCCCAAGCAGCTGGTGACCCTGGAGGACCGGCTGCGCAACAGGTTCGAGTGGGGGCTGACGACCGACGTCCAGCCGCCCGAGCTCGAGACGCGTATCGCGATCCTCCGCAAGAAGGCGGTGCAGGAGCAGCTCAACGCCCCGCCGGAGGTACTGGAGTTCATCGCGTCCCGCATCTCGCGGAACATCCGCGAGCTCGAGGGCGCGCTCATCCGTGTGACCGCGTTCGCGAGCCTCAACAGGCAGCCGGTGGACCTCGGTCTGACCGAGATCGTGCTCAAGGACCTGATCCCGGGAGGCGAGGACTCGGCTCCCGAGATCACCGCTCCGGCCATCATGGCGGCCACCGCTGACTACTTCGGGCTGACGGTGGAGGACCTCTGCGGATCGTCGCGCAGCCGCGTGCTGGTGACGGCGCGGCAGATCGCCATGTACCTGTGCCGTGAGCTGACGGATCTCTCCCTGCCCAAGATCGGAGCCCAGTTCGGCGGGCGGGACCACACGACGGTCATGCACGCCGACCGGAAGATCCGCGCGCTCATGGCGGAACGACGCTCCATCTACAACCAGGTCACCGAGCTCACCAACCGCATCAAGAACGGCTGAGGCAGGAGCCGGCGGCACGTCCCCGCTCAGCGCACCCGGAGGCGCCTCCCGAGACCGCAAGGTCTTCGGGAGGCGCCTTTTCTTCGTCAGGACCGGCTGAGACGCGCCCAGGAATCAGGCTGCCGAGACGGTGCGAGAGGCCGCTGTGCCCGCCTGAAGGGCTCGCCGAGACCGCTCTGGCCCTTGCCCGAGCAGGCGCCCCCTGCGCGGACTGTTCGAATGCGGGCCTCTGAGGGGCCCTTCTCCACAGGTGACCCGGGATTTTGGCGTCCACAGCCTGGGGACTGCGAAGTTGTTCATATTGCGTCCACAGGCCTGACTGTCGATACTCCATCAGGCCAGGTCAGGTGCCTGGGGATTTGTGGTCAACGATGATCCACAGCCTGTGGACAGAATTTTCGTCCACAGGGCCTCGATGCTGTTGTCCACCGGCGGCCCACAGGCCAGGCGCTCTTGTCCCCAGCTTCTCCACACGCCTGTCCACTGTTCGGCAACCCGACACCCGCCTTCACTGCCAAGAGTGAAAGGCGTCACACCGGGGGTCGTGGTTGGGCTGTGGGGAACGGGGGTAAACCTGGGGACAGCCCTGGGGAGAAGTCACCCCGCCCTGTGCATCGGGTGTGCAGAACTTTCCTGTGTCCACAGAAGTGCCCGGTTGTCCACCGGTGCCACCCACAGGGTCGGTGGACAAAAAACCGATGGTGACCTGCGCAAACGACGTTATCCACGGTTTCCACAGGACCTACTACTACTACCACTCAGAGTTAGCCAGGAATCAGCTTCGAAGTGGGGCCTGTGCACAACTCGAGCGGCGAGCTCGGCGAACCTCTTGGCGCGACTTGACCCCGAGCAGCAACGGCTGTCGGCGCCGTACGTCAGACTGGACCCCGGCGGCCTCCCCAGCCCATCGGCGGGGAGCCCCGGTCAGACGACGAAGGCCAGCAGGGCGAGCGAGCAACAGCAGGAGGCGGTTCCGGTGAAGATCCGGGTGGAGCGCGATGTACTCGCGGAGGCAGTGGCCTGGGTGGCCCGCAGCCTCCCGGCCCGGCCTCCGGCTCCCGTTCTCGCGGGCCTTCTCCTGAAGGCCGAGGACGGTGCCCTCAGCTTCTCGAGCTTCGACTACGAGGTCTCGGCCAAGGTCTCCGTGGACGCGGAGATCGAGGATGACGGCACGGTCCTCGTCTCCGGCCGGCTGCTCGCCGACATCTGCCGTGCCCTGCCGAACCGCCCCGTCGAGATCTCCACAGACGGTGTGCGGGCGACGGTCGTCTGCGGCTCCTCCCGATTCACACTCCACACACTGCCTGTGGAGGAGTACCCCGCGCTTCCGCAGATGCCGACCGCCACGGGCACCGTCCCGGGTGAGGTCTTCGCCTCTGCCGCGGCCCAGGTCGCGATCGCGGCGGGGCGCGACGACACCCTGCCCGTCCTGACCGGTGTCCGGATCGAGATCGAGGGCGACACCGTCACCCTCGCGTCGACCGACCGCTACCGCTTCGCGGTCCGTGAGTTCCTCTGGAAGCCCGAGAACCCGGACGCCTCGGCCGTGGCCCTGGTGCCCGCCAAGACGCTCCTGGACACCGCCAAGGCACTTACCAGCGGCGACACGGTCACCCTGGCGCTGTCGGGTTCGGGGGCCGGCGAGGGCCTGATCGGTTTCGAGGGCGCGGGCCGTCGTACGACCACCCGCCTGCTCGAGGGCGACCTGCCGAAGTACCGGACGCTCTTCCCCACCGAGTTCAACTCGGTCGCGGTCATCGAGACCGCGCCGTTCGTCGAGGCCGTCAAGCGTGTGGCCCTCGTCGCCGAGCGGAACACTCCGGTGCGCCTCAGCTTCGAGCAGGGCGTCCTGATCCTCGAAGCGGGCTCCAGCGACGACGCACAGGCTGTGGAGCGGGTCGACGCGGTGCTCGAGGGGGACGACATCTCGATCGCCTTCAACCCGACCTTCCTGCTGGACGGGCTCAGCGCCATCGACTCCCCGGTGGCCCAGCTCTCCTTCACGACGTCGACCAAGCCCGCCCTCCTGAGCGGCCGGCCCGCCGTCGACGCCGAGGCCGACGCGGCCTACAAGTACCTGATCATGCCCGTTCGTCTCTCGGGCTGATCCGGGCACCGTTCCTCTTACCGCGGCTTCCGGTGGGCAGGCTCAGCGCCGAGCGTGCCCACCCCGCCGCCCCCCGCCGTGCCGTCCTGGGCGGGCGTAGGCTCGGACCCGGGTACGAATCGGCACAACGCTAAAGGAATCTCTGATGGAGCTCGGTCTCGTCGGCCTCGGCAAGATGGGCGGCAACATGCGCGAGCGCATCCGCCGCGCAGGCCACACCGTCATCGGTTACGACCGCAACGCGGACATCGCCGATGTCCACAGCCTCGAAGAGCTTGTGGGCAAGCTCAAGGGCCCGCGCGTCGTGTGGGTCATGGTCCCGGCGGGTGCCGCGACCCAGTCCACCGTCGACGAGCTGGCCGAGCTGCTCTCCCCGGGTGACGTCGTCGTGGACGGTGGGAACTCCCGCTGGACCGACGACGAGAAGCACGCCGTCGAGCTCGGCATCAAGGGCATCGGCTTCGTCGACTGCGGTGTCTCCGGCGGCGTCTGGGGCCTGGAGAACGGCTACGCCCTGATGTACGGCGGCGACGCGGCCCACGTCGAGAAGGTCCAGCCGATCTTCGACGCGCTCAAGCCGGAGGGCCAGTTCGGCTCCGTCCACGCGGGCAAGGTCGGCGCCGGCCACTTCGCCAAGATGGTCCACAACGGCATCGAGTACGCCATGATGCAGGCGTACGCCGAGGGCTGGGAGCTCCTGGAGAAGGTCGACTCCGTCACGGACGTGCGCGAGGTCTTCCGCTCCTGGCAGGAGGGCACGGTCATCCGTTCCTGGCTGCTCGACCTGGCGGTCAACGCGCTGGACGACGACGAGCACCTGGACCAGCTGCGCGGCTTCGCCGCCGACTCGGGCGAGGGCCGGTGGACGGTCGAGGCCGCCATCGACAACGCGGTGCCGCTGCCCGCGATCACCGCTTCGCTGTTCGCGCGCTTCGCCTCGCGGCAGGACGACTCCCCGCAGATGAAGATGATCGCCGCGCTGCGCAACCAGTTCGGCGGGCACGCGGTCGAGAACAAGAAGTAGCCGCTGAAGTAAGCGGCAGGCGGTACAGCAGCACACGGAAGAGAAGTCGGAAAGGTCGGCGACCATGCACGTCACGCATCTCTCGCTGGCCGATTTCCGCTCGTACGCCCGGGTCGAGGTCCCTCTTGATCCGGGCGTCACCGTGTTCGTGGGGGCCAACGGCCAGGGCAAGACCAACCTGGTCGAGGCGGTCGGCTATCTCGCCACGCTGGGCAGCCACCGGGTGTCCTCGGACGCCCCCCTGGTCCGGATGGGCGCGGAGCGTGCCGTCGTGCGCGCCGCGGTCACCCAGGGCGAGCGCTCCCAGCTGGTCGAGCTGGAGCTCAATCCGGGCCGCGCCAATCGTGCGCGCATCAACAGGTCGTCGCAGGTCAGACCGCGTGACGTTCTGGGGATCGTGCGCACGGTGCTGTTCGCCCCGGAGGATCTTGCTCTGGTGAAGGGCGATCCCGGTGAGCGGCGCCGCTTTCTGGACGAGCTGATCACCGCGCGTTCCCCGCGCATGGCCGGCGTCCGCTCCGACTACGAGCGGGTGCTGAAGCAGCGGAACACCCTGCTGAAGTCCGCCGCCATGGCCCGAAGGCACGGCGGCCGGTCGATGGACATGTCCACGCTGGACGTGTGGGACCAGCATCTGGCACAGGTGGGGGCCGAACTCCTCGCACAGCGGCTTGATCTGATCGCCACCCTGCAGCCGCTGGCGGACAAGGCGTACGCGGACGTGGCTCCCGGCGGCGGTCCCGTGTCGCTGGAGTACCGGAGCTCGATCGGTGCGGATGTGGAGCCGGCGCGTACCCGCGAGGAGCTGTACGAGCAGGTGACGGCCGCGCTGGCGCACGCGCGGAAGCAGGAGATCGAACGCGGCGTGACGCTGGTCGGTCCGCACCGGGACGACCTGGTGCTGGGCCTCCGCGGAATGCCGGCGAAGGGGTACGCGAGCCACGGAGAGTCGTGGTCGTACGCGCTGGCGTTGCGGCTGGCCTCTTACGATCTGCTGCGCACCGAGGGAAACGAGCCGGTGCTCGTGCTCGACGACGTCTTCGCCGAGCTGGACGCGCGCCGCCGCGAACGGCTGGCCGAGCTGGTCGCGCAGGGCGAGCAGGTGCTGGTGACGGCGGCGGTGGACGACGACGTCCCCGGTGTGCTGGCGGGAGCGCGGTACGCGGTGTCGGCGGGTGCGGTGGAGCGGCTGTGAACAGACCGGACGAGGCGGGCGGCGCCCCCACACCGGGCCCCGCGAAGCAGCCCGAGGTGTCGGGCGTCGACCTGGCGCGGGTGGCCCTGCGCGCGGCGAAGGAGCAGGCGCGCGCGCGGGGCGCCGCCGCGCAGCAGAAGAAACAGGCCAGGCGTGGTGGCGGGCTGCGGTCGGGAGCGCGCTCCGACGGGCGTGATCCGCTCGCTCTGGGCTCGGCGATCAACCGGCTGATCACCGAGCGGGGCTGGGAGACCCCCGCGGCGGTCGGCGGGGTGATGGGCCGCTGGCCGCAGATCGTCGGCGACGATCTGGCCAATCACTGTGTGCCCCTGCGGTACGACGAGGATCCCGGCGAGAGGGTTCTGACGGTGCAGTGCGATTCGACGGCGTGGGCGACGCAGCTTCGGCTGCTCGCGCCGCAGCTGGTTGCCCGGCTGAACGCGGATCTGGGGCAGGGCACGGTCCGGATGATCAAGGTGCAGGGGCCGGGGGGCCCGCAGCGCAGGTTCGGGCCCCTCCGTGCTCCCGGGAGTAGGGGTCCGGGCGACACCTACGGCTGAGCAGCGCTTTCCCGCTCCCCTTGCCGTGGATACCGGATCACACGGCAGAACGCCCGATGGCCGGTGATCAGCCTTCTGTCCCGCTTTGCCATGGACACGACGTGTCCGCTTTGATCGACTGCATGCCCGTTTGGTTCTCGGGGGGAGCGTGAGGCGTCCCTCACCGTAGCGGGAGGTTGACAGCCCGAAGCGCGCAATGCCGTCGTGAGCCTCCCCGGGCCCCTTCCTGTATATGGGGAGTCGTCAGCCGCTGGTTCAGGGCGGCACATGCGTACTCAGGCACCGGCAAACCCCCATTCATGTCAGCGCTACCGGTAGACTGATGGACAATCCCGCTTCCTCGCGGGAGTCGTCGATACACGCCGAACGACGCAGCCGCTCCCGCCAGCCGGAGAACGGCCTGTGCTGTGCCAGAAAGGGCGCTTCGTGGCCGATTCCGGCAACCCCAACGAGAACATCCCGTCCACAGCCGGTGAGCACGGCGAGGTCACCGCCTCGTACGACGCCAGCGCGATCACCGTGCTGGAGGGCTTGGACGCGGTCCGCAAGCGACCCGGTATGTACATCGGGTCCACCGGTGAGCGCGGTCTCCACCACCTCGTGCAAGAGGTTGTCGACAACTCGGTCGACGAGGCGATGGCCGGGCACGCGGACACCATCGACGTCACGATCCTCGCCGACGGCGGGGTGCGCGTGGTCGACAACGGCCGCGGTATCCCGGTCGGAATCGTGCCGTCCGAAGGCAAGCCGGCCGTCGAGGTCGTGCTCACCGTCCTGCACGCGGGCGGAAAGTTCGGCGGCGGCGGCTACGCCGTCTCCGGCGGTCTGCACGGCGTCGGTGTCTCCGTCGTCAACGCCCTGTCCACCCGGGTCTCCGTCGAGGTCAGGACGGACGGCTACCGCTGGACCCAGGACTACAAGCTCGGTGTTCCGACCGCCCCGCTGGCCAAGCACGAGGCCACCGACGAGTCCGGCACGTCGGTCACCTTCTGGGCCGACGGGGACATCTTCGAGACCACCGAGTACAGCTTCGAGACCCTTTCGCGCCGCTTCCAGGAGATGGCGTTCCTCAACAAGGGCCTCACCCTCAAGCTCACGGACGAGCGCGAGTCGGCGAAGGCGACGGTGGGCGCGGACAGCGCCGAGGCCGTCGAAGTCCCCGACGAGGAGCCGGCCCGCACGGTCACGTACCACTACGAGAACGGCATCGTCGACTTCGTCAAGTACCTCAACTCCCGCAAGGGCGACCTCATTCACCAGTCGGTGATCGACATCGAGGCCGAGGACAAGGACCGGCTGCTCTCCGCCGAGATCGCCATGCAGTGGAACACGCAGTACACCGAAGGCGTCTACTCCTTCGCCAACGCCATCCACACGCACGAGGGCGGTACGCACGAGGAGGGCTTCCGTGCGGCGCTGACCTCGCTGGTCAACCGTTACGCGCGCGACAAGAAGCTGCTGCGCGATAAGGACGACAACCTCACCGGTGAGGACGTCCGCGAGGGTCTGACGGCGATCATCTCGGTGAAGCTGGGCGAGCCGCAGTTCGAGGGCCAGACGAAGACCAAGCTGGGGAACACCGAGGCGAAGACCTTCGTCCAGAAGGTCGTCCACGAGCAGCTGACGGACTGGTTCGACCGGAACCCCAACGAGGCCGCCGACATCATCCGCAAGGGCATCGCGGCCTCCACGGCGCGTGTCGCGGCCCGTAAGGCGCGTGACCTCACCCGGCGCAAGGGGCTCCTGGAGAGCGCCTCGCTTCCCGGCAAGCTGAGTGACTGCCAGTCGAACGACCCGACGAAGTGCGAGATCTTCATCGTCGAGGGTGACTCCGCCGGTGGTTCGGCGAAGTCCGGCCGTAATCCGATGTACCAGGCCATCCTGCCGATCCGCGGCAAGATCCTGAACGTCGAGAAGGCCCGGATCGACAAGATCCTGCAGAACACCGAGGTCCAGGCGCTGATCTCAGCCTTCGGCACCGGGGTCCACGAGGACTTCGACATCGAGAAGCTCCGCTATCACAAGATCATTCTGATGGCTGACGCCGACGTCGACGGCCAGCACATCAACACCCTGCTCCTGACCTTCCTGTTCCGCTTCATGCGGCCGCTGGTGGAGTCCGGGCACGTGTACCTCTCGCGTCCGCCGCTCTACAAGATCAAGTGGGGCCGCGACGACTTCGAGTACGCGTACTCGGACCGCGAGCGCGACGCCCTGGTGGCGCTCGGCAAGCAGAACGGCAAGCGGATCAAGGAAGACTCGATCCAGCGCTTCAAGGGGCTCGGCGAGATGAACGCCGAGGAGCTGCGCATCACGACCATGGACGTCGACCACCGGGTGCTCGGCCAGGTCACGCTGGACGACGCGGCGCAGGCCGACGACCTGTTCTCGGTGCTGATGGGCGAGGACGTCGAGGCGCGGCGTTCGTTCATCCAGCGCAACGCCAAGGACGTCCGTTTCCTCGACATCTGAGTCGGCCGTACAAGCACGCCGCAGCTCGAAAGGACTTTGACCAGCAATGGCCGACGAGAACACCCCTGTGACCCCTGAAGAGGAGCCCGCGGTCGCGGGCGTGGGCATGCGTGTCGAGCCCGTGGGGCTCGAGACGGAGATGCAGCGCTCCTACCTCGACTACGCGATGTCCGTCATCGTGTCGCGCGCGCTGCCCGACGTACGGGACGGCCTGAAGCCCGTCCACCGCCGGGTGCTCTACGCGATGTACGACGGCGGGTACCGGCCCGAGAAGGGCTTCTACAAGTGCGCCCGTGTCGTCGGCGACGTCATGGGCACGTACCACCCGCACGGCGACTCCTCCATCTACGACGCGCTCGTGCGACTGGCACAGCACTGGTCGATGCGCATGCCGCTCGTGGACTCCAACGGCAACTTCGGTTCCCCGGGCAACGACCCGGCCGCCGCGATGCGGTACACCGAGTGCAAGATGATGCCGCTGTCCATGGAGATGGTCCGGGACATCGACGAGGAGACCGTCGACTTCAAGGACAACTACGACGGCCGTAACCAGGAGCCGGTGGTTCTGCCGGCGCGCTTCCCGAACCTGCTGATCAACGGTTCCGCGGGTATCGCGGTCGGCATGGCGACCAACATTCCGCCGCACAACCTCCGCGAGGTCGCGGCCGGTGCGCAGTGGTACCTGGAGCACCCGGAGGCCTCGCACGAGGAACTCCTGGACGCGCTGCTCGAGCGCATCAAGGGCCCGGACTTCCCGACGGGCGCGCTGGTCGTCGGCCGCAAGGGCATCGAGGAGGCGTACCGCACCGGGCGCGGCTCCATCACGATGCGCGCCGTCGTGGCGGTCGAGGAGATCCAGGGCCGTCAGTGCCTGGTGGTCACCGAGCTCCCGTACCAGACCAACCCTGACAACCTTGCGCAGAAGATCGCCGACCTGGTGAAGGACGGCAAGGTCGGCGGGATCGCCGACGTCCGCGACGAGACGTCCTCGCGCACGGGCCAGCGCCTGGTCGTCGTACTGAAGCGTGACGCGGTCGCCAAGGTCGTGCTGAACAACCTGTACAAGCACACCGATCTTCAGACGAACTTCGGCGCGAACATGCTGGCGCTGGTCGACGGGGTGCCGCGCACGCTGTCGATCGACGCGTTCATCCGGCACTGGGTGACCCACCAGATCGAGGTCATCGTCCGGCGCACCAGGTTCCGGCTGCGCAAGGCGGAGGAGCGGGCACACATCCTGCGCGGCCTGCTCAAGGCGCTGGACGCGATCGAAGAGGTCATCGCGCTCATCCGGCGCAGCAACACCGTGGAGATCGCGCGTGAGGGCCTGATGGGCCTGCTGGAGATCGACGAGATCCAGGCGAACGCCATCCTGGAGATGCAGCTGCGCCGGCTGGCCGCGCTGGAGCACCAGAAGATCACCGCGGAGCACGACGAACTCCAGGCGAAGATCAACGAGTACAACGCGATCCTTGCCTCTCCCGAGCTGCAGCGGCAGATCGTCAGCGAGGAGCTCGCGGCGATCGTCGACAAGTTCGGCGACGACCGGCGTTCGAAGCTCGTGCCCTTCGACGGCGACATGTCCATCGAGGATCTGATCGCCGAGGAGGACATCGTCGTCACGATCTCCCGCGGCGGCTACGTGAAGCGCACGAAGACGGACGACTACCGCTCGCAGAAGCGCGGTGGCAAGGGCGTTCGCGGTACGAAGCTCAGGGAAGACGACATCGTCGACCACTTCTTCGTGTCGACGACGCACCACTGGCTGCTCTTCTTCACGAACAAGGGCCGGGTGTACCGGGCCAAGGCCTACGAGTTGCCGGACGCCGGCCGTGACGCACGCGGTCAGCACGTCGCGAACCTGCTGGCCTTCCAGCCCGACGAGCAGATCGCGCAGATCCTGGCGATCCGTGACTACGAGGCGGCGCCCTATCTGATCCTCGCCACCAAGGGCGGCCTGGTGAAGAAGACTTCGCTGAAGGACTACGACTCGCCGCGTTCCGGCGGCGTCATCGCGATCAATCTCCGGGAGACGGAGAGCGGCGCGGACGACGAACTGATCGGTGCCGAGCTCGTGTCGGCGGAGGACGACCTGCTTCTCGTCAGCAGGAAGGCCCAGTCGATCAGGTTCACCGCGACGGACGACGCACTGCGTCCCATGGGCCGTGCCACCTCGGGCGTGAAGGGCATGAGTTTCCGCGAGGGAGACGAACTGCTCTCGATGAATGTTGTCCGGCCCGGTACGTTCGTGTTCACTGCCACCGACGGCGGTTACGCGAAGCGGACCGCTGTGGACGAGTACCGCGTCCAGGGTCGCGGCGGTCTGGGCATCAAGGCCGCCAAGATCGTGGAGGACCGTGGTTCCCTCGTCGGCGCGCTGGTGGTGGAGGAGGCGGACGAGATCCTCGCCATCACGCTCGGCGGTGGTGTAATTCGTACGCGGGTCAATGAAGTCAGGGAGACGGGCCGTGACACCATGGGCGTCCAACTGATCAATCTGGGCAAGCGTGATGCCGTCGTCGGCATCGCGCGCAACGCCGAGGCCGGTCGCGAGGCCGAAGAGGTCGACGGGACCGATGAGGCCGAAGGCGCCACGGTCGAGGCCGATGCCGCGATCGTGGTCGAGGGCACTGTCGAAGGCACGGCGCCTTCGGCCGGGGAGCACGAGGAGTAGAGCGTGAGTGGAGCCACGGGCGCTGGTTCGGCCGCTTCCGGAGCAGGGGCGAGCGGCGCCCGTGGCCCTGCCACGGACTCCCAAGGGGGCACTGTGACGGACACTCGGGGACCTCAGCCGCAGTACGAGGGGTACGCGACCGGGCCGTTGCCCGGTGAGCGGGAGCCCGCACCGGGCCAGGCGGGGCCCTATCACCCGCCGCAGGCGTACCCGTCCCCCGCGGGCGGTACGCAGGGTGGCGGCACAGAGGGCGGAGCGCAGGGCGTGGGCGGCGTACAGGCGATGCGTAGGCCTCGGACGGGGGCGCGGACGACTCCGCGTATCCGCAAGGCCCGTCTGCGGGTGGCGAAGGCCGATCCGTGGTCGGTGATGAAGGTGAGCTTCCTGCTCTCCATCGCGCTCGGCATCTGCACGGTGGTCGCTGCCGCGGTCCTGTGGATGGTGATGGACGCGATGGGCGTGTTCTCCACCGTGGGCGGCACGATCAGTGAGGCCACCGGCTCGAACGAGAGCAACGGCTTCGATCTCCAGTCGTTCCTGTCTCTTCCGCGGGTCCTCATCTTCACGTCGGTCATCGCCGTGATCGATGTGGTGCTGGCCACCGCGCTGGCGACGCTGGGCGCCTTCATCTACAACTTGTCGGCCGGCTTCGTGGGTGGTGTCGAGCTCACTCTCGCCGAGGACGAGTAGGGCGCCGGGTATCGATTTTGGGACTGGCCCCGACGTGCGCTAATCTTCAGAAGTCAGCGCAGCAGCGCGGCGGGGCTATAGCTCAGTTGGTTAGAGCGCATCCCTGATAAGGATGAGGCCACAGGTTCAAATCCTGTTAGCCCCACCAGCACGAAGACCCCCAACCGATCATGGTTGGGGGTCTTCGGCGTATAGGGCCGGTTCCGGCCGAAGGGCAGTTCTTCCAGGGGCCGGAGCGACCTGCTCCGGATGTCGGGCTGTGGTCACGCCTCTGGGCTCCGGGGCGCCATGAACGATTGGCGGCCGGGCGGGCGATTTCGGGGGAGGCCCGGCCCGCCGGCCGGTCCCTCGGACGGGAGCCTTCGAGGCGCCACGGGGAAATGGTGGTGGCCCTCGCCGCCCTTCCCGGGCGTGCGGCACATGACCTCTCCCGGGCGCCGGCCGGGAGCGGGCGCGGGCACACAGGGAGGGCCCACCGGGCGCACAGAAAGGCCCCTGCCGGTGTGGACCGGAACAGGGGCCTGGGTGGCGTCAGCATCGCTCTCAGGGCGGCAGCGGGGAGGAGTCCCCGGCCGGAGCCGCATCGCGGGCGGAGCGTGTGCTGCCGGTCGCGTGTGCCGCCTCCGTGGTGTCGGCGGCCAGTTGCCGGGTGGCGGGCGACGAGCCGTGCGCCTCGGCGCGGATGCGCTGCTTCATCGTGGGTGGCAGCGCCCTGTCACGCGGAAGGGTCCATCGGACCGACGGGGTGGTCGCGGTTGCCGCGGTCACACCCGTGTGCTCCTGGTTCGTGCTGGTCGGCTCCGCGGCCGCGGTCTGGGCGGTGGCGAGGCCCAGCGAGGCGAGAAGTGCGAAGAAGGCGGTGATGAAGGCGGTCCAGATGCTCTTGACCCTGAAGGTGCTCATGGCCCCTCGCTTTCAGGTGGTCCGGTTTGCTTACCTTTCCGATGATGTGGATGTGGGCCGCGGATTCCGGCAGCGACGCCCCCGCTGCGCCGATCTTCTGATGAACACCACTCTTATGGTTCAACCGGCCTCGACAACCTGTCTCCGAGGTGCACAGGGGCCCCGCAAAGGGGCTTCTGCGGGGGTGCGGGCAGGTCACCGATCGGTATCGGCCGGTGTGTATAGTCGGGCGGCAGAAGTCCCCTATACGCCAAGGAAAGACGAGGTCGCGCGGTGAAGAAGCTTCTCCTGGTCGCACTGGCCGCCATCGGCGGGCTCCTCGTGTACCGCCAGATCCAGGCGGATCGCGCCGAGCAGGATCTGTGGACGGAGGCGACCGACTCCGTGCCCGCAGGTCCGGGTGTGTGAGACGGAACAGTCTGCTAAGAGCCCCGGCCGCCGAGCGGCCGGGGCTTTGTGCTGTCCGGGCGGTGCTGTTGTGCCGGCATGACCGCAGTCGCGCTCGCGGATTCACGATTCACTCAAGCGAATCATGAGGTTGCATATGCAATGAATCGTGCGGGTCGTGCCGGCTTCGTCGACATGGGGCGATCGGAGGCCGGGCAGCGGCGGCGACAGGGCGGTGACCGGAGACAGCGGTGGTACCGGCGGGGCAGGATGGACGGGCATCGCGCCCGACGCCGGCGCGGGCGCAGTGATCACTCCGTTCGCCGCTCCCGCCTTCGTACGCCGCCGGCGCGGGGCAGGCAGGCACACGACGAGGGGAAGCGCGTGAAGAGGCAGCGCAACAGGGGCCGGGTGGCGCTGGCGTCGGTCGGGGTGATGTGCGCGGTGGTCGCGCTGCCGGGGCAGGCGCGCGCGGCGGACCCCCCGGCCGACTACACCTTCGATCCCGCGGCGACATCGGTCCGGGGCGCCGAGACGAACGCCGAGGCGGTGGAACTGAAGTCCGGTGCGGTCTACCGGAGTTCCATCGATAAGGACCAGAAGCTCTACTACCGCCTGGAGCTCGACGACGCCACCGACGCCTACGTGTCCGCGGTCGTCGTGCCGAAGACGGCCGGGCAGGTGGCCTATGGGGACGGCATGACGATCAGCATCAGGGATCTCGACGACAACCGGTGCGATTCGCAGGACGCGTACTTCGGGCCGGCGGAGTTCCCCCGGCCGATCGCCGCATACGCCCACAGGACCGTGCAGAAGGGCAGCACCACCTGCGCCGCGAGCGGCACGTACAACGTGCTGATCGAGCGCGAGAGCAAGGCGACGTCCGCCACTGCCGCCTGGGACCTCGAGCTGCGTTTCGAGAACGAGCCGACGGTGAAGGACGCCGGATCGCAGCCCACCGAGGCGCCGGAGAACTGGCCTTCCGCCTCACCGGTGCCGCCCGCGGGCAGCCAGAAACGCTCCGGGGGCACGGGTTTCGCCGACGCCACCGGTCTGGAGTCCGGGGAATGGGTGGACGACATCGTTCCCGGGCAGACCCGCTTCTACCGGGTGCCCGTGGACTGGGGACAGCAGATCTTCGCCACGGCCGCGCTGAGCAACAGCAGCCGGTCGACCGAATTCCTCGGCAACGCCCTGGCAGTGTCCCTGGACAACCCGGCACACGGCCATGTGGACGATGCGACCCTGTCGTACTCCGGAGCCCCCAACTCCGTCTCCCTGCAACCTCTGCCGCCCGTGGCCTACGAGAACCGCCACGCCTCGGCGGCAGGCGTCAGCGCCATGCGTTTCGCCGGCTGGTACTACCTCTCGGTGACGCTCTCCCCGAAGGTCGCGGAGTACTACGACGACGACCCGATCGGGCTGACGCTCAAGGTCAAGGTCGTCAACGACAGCAAGCCGTCGCCCTATCAGGGGGACGCCGGAATCTTCGGGGTCGGCGACGACGACAGGGACATGGCCAGGAGCGGTCAGAGCGCTTCCGACGCCGGCAGGAGCGCCACCATGGAGACAGTGGCCGCGGGTGGCATCGGTACAGGCGCCGCGCTCGTGCTCGGACTCGGGGTGTGGACGCTCCTCGCCAGGCGCCGGGAGGCACTCGCCACGCCTGCCGCTGCAGGGGAGCAGGCGGGCGGGCAGCCCCCCGCCTGGTAGCCGGTCAGGTCTGGGTCAGCGCCCAGATGCCCACCGCGAAGCAGATCAGGGCCACCAGCAGTACCGGGATCGCCACTTTCGGGGGAGGGCCCGGCCGTCTCGCGGGAGCCGCGTGCGGGGCGGCCACGGGCGGTACGAAGGCATGGGGAGCCTGGGGGTGCGGCGCCGTGTAGGAGCGGGTAGGGGCCGCGCCGAAGGGCACGGCTGCCGTCGCCGCCTGCGAGAGGTCGGGTGCGGAGTCGGTCGCGTAGGGCCCGTACGGAGAGGCCGGGGGCTGCTGCGGGACGGGCACCTGCTGCGGTGGGGGCGCGAGGTGGAAACTGCCTGTCTCCGACATCGAAGACGGCTGGGGCACCTGCTGCCCGCTGTCCTGCACGGGCACGTACGACTGTGCGGAGGGCTGCGGCGGCGTCGCCCGGCCGACGGCCGGCTGCGCGGGCCCCGGCGGACCGTCGGCGGGGGCTTCCGGTCCGTCAGGGCCGAAACCCGCCGGCAGGGGACCGATCTGGTCGAACACTTCGACCGGTTCGTCGTCCGCACCGGCCTCGGCCAGCATCTCCACCGCTGCCGTCAGCGCCTTGCGCGCCCCTGTGGCCGTGCGGAAGCGGGCATGCGGATCGGGCTGGAGCAGACCGGCGAGTACCTGCCACAGGGGCTCGGGCACGCCCTGAGGGGCACCGGGGGTGCCGTGGGCGGCGAAGTACTCGATCAGCGCCTGGGCGTCGGGCTTCTGTCCCTGCAGCAGGTAGAGCGCGACCAGGCCGACGGCGAACAGGTCCGCCGGGAAGTCCGGTTCCGCGCCCATCATCTGTTCGGGAGCGAAGTAACCCGGCGTACCGACCACGTAGTTGGTCTCGGTCAGCCGTGGCTCGCCCTTGCGCATCGAGATGCCGAAGTCGGACAACCGCAGATGCGGACGCCCGGTGCCGGTGGCCTCCATGAGGATGTTGGCCGGCTTGATGTCCCGGTGAACGACCCCCTCGGCGTGCACGGTGGACAGTCCGGACAGCAACTGGTCGAGGAGGAGGCAGACGAAGCGAGGAGGCAACGGGCCGTAGTCGCCGATGACATGGGCGAGGGATCCGCCGCTGACCAGGTCCATCGTGAAGAGGACCTTGTCGTCGTCGGCGGCCCAGCTGGCCGGCGCGAGGACGTGCGGATGTTCGATCCGAAGTGCCTGCTCGCGGACGAAACGCAGCAGCGTGTGCGCGTCGCTCTGCTGAAGGACCTTCGCCGCCACGTAACGGCGGCGTCTGTGGTCCCACGCACGCCAGACGGCGCCGACCCCGCCACGTCCGATCGGATCGACAAGCTCGTACCGACCGGCGAAGACCTCACCCATTGCGCTGTGCCCGCTCCCGTTCCCTATCGGTTCGTGCCCCGGCTGTCGGGATACTGCCACGGGCTGTGCTTTCCCGTGGCAGTTCCGGGCCCTGGGCCTGCTCTTGGCGAAGGGCCCTAGCTCTGGTGGGCTTCGTAGTGCGCGACCGCGTCGGCGGTCCGGCCGGCCCCGTACACCCTGAGGAACTCTGCCAGCTCCGGGTGGGCGGGGGCGAGGGAGTCGGCCGCGTCGATGATGTCTCCGGCCGCGGCGACCGACCGCAGCAGTGACTGGATCTCGCGGACCACGCGGCGCACCGTGGGAGCTCCGCCGGTGGTGGCGGTCTGGCCGGTGTTGGTGAGGACGGAACCGCCCTGTGCCTTCTTGATCTCTTCCATCCGGTCCGTCGCCTCGCCCGCGCTGACGCTGCCGTCCGCCACCTGGCCGGCCAGCTCCTGAAGTGCCTGGACCCGCTGGACCACGGCGGGGTTGCCGATCTTGGCGCGCTGGCCGCTCATCAACTGGGAGAGCATCGGGGCCGACAGCCCGAGCACCGCGGCGAGCCGGGCCTGATTCAGGCCCAGGTCGTCTATCAGCCTGCGGAAGAGCGCCCCCAGCGGCTCCCCGTACCAGCTGCGCTGGAGCTCTCTGGCTCTAGCCGTGGCCTCTTGCTGCGCTGCGTCCATTGCGTCTCCCCTTCGCTGCGGCTTCGCTGCTGCGAACCTCGTCGTGCATCTTACGGAGAGCGGTTCCAGACCGGGAGTCCCAATCCTTTTGCAAGATTCAGGGGGTCACCCGGTACTCTGTTCTGCGACGGACCTCGCGGCAGGGATGTGTGCTGTGGCGTCCTCTTTTCGGGGCCTTAGCTCAGTTGGTAGAGCGCTGCCTTTGCAAGGCAGATGTCAGGAGTTCGAATCTCCTAGGCTCCACACTCGGAGAGCCCGGTCGACCTGTGTTTCCGCAGGTCGACCGGGCTCTCTTGTGTGGACCGGCACCGTCGTGGCCCCACGTGCCCGTCAGGTACGTCGAGCTGCGGAAGCGGCGGGCGATTCGGTTTCACGTGAAACGGCGAGGGGCGCCGGAGACCGTGAGGTCTTCCGGCGCCCCTCGCAGGCGTCGTTTCCCCGGAGTACCGGGTCGGCGCCGTCGGTCAGCGGTTGTCGTCCCGGCCGTCCGCACGCTCCGGTCCGGACTCGGCTTCGTCCTGCTTGACGCGGACCTCCGGGTCGAGGACCGAGGTGCCGCTGCCGTCGACCGAGGTCAGGGGAGCGCGGTCGTCAGCCACCTCGGTGGGGGCGGGCGGCTCGACGAGCCAGTCCGGATTGGCCTGCTTGTCCCACCACTTCCAGGCGGCGAAGGCTCCGCCGGCCAGCACGCCCAGCACGAGGAAGCCCTTCGCCGTCCGGCCGGCCTTGGCCCGCCGCTCGTGCTTCCTGACGAGCTTGTGGATCTCCTTGGCCGTGACCTGGCCCCGCAGCGCGGCCAGCGCGGCCGTACTGCGTGCGGTGGCCTCCTCCGCCATGGGGCGGCTCGCCGCCACGGCGTACTCGACACGGGGCACGGTGTAGTCCGCCGCTGTCCGGGCCGCACTGCGCGTCCGTACAGCTGCCTTGTGCGCGGCCTCGTCGACCTTGGGGGGCACATAGGTCAGTGCCTGTTCGATGCGAGGTGCGAGGTGCGCGCCGTACTGGACGCGGGCCTGCGCGGCTGCCTTCGACATCTTGGGCGCGAGCCGGGCGCGAGCCTCTTGGGCGTAGTGCGCGGCCTGTTCCTTGGCCGTGTCGGCGTAGGGCGCCACCACTTCCGCGGCGTGCTGCGCGCTGTCCTTCGCCGAGTAGGTTGCGGCGCGCACGCTGTCGATGCGGGTCACGGGATCCTCCTCCTTGGTGGCGGGTAGGTACTCCGCCTATCCACCCAATTCGAAATCATGCCCGCTGAGGCACGGAGCGCCATGCGGGACGGGCATCCGGGTCATGTCGGCATTCTCGGGCAATGCGGTGCAAGAGGAGCGTGTCGACGACGATGCCACGGTTCGTGTCGGCGCGCTTCGCACCGTCGGGCACCTGGCCGCACCTCGTGCGCCGGACGCGCCGGAGAGGGGGAAGGGGGCAACAAGGTGAGCGCGGCCCTGTCGCAGGACGGTGAGCGGGGTGTGGAGGGGGTTCGCCGTGCGAGGATCGGTGGTCATCAGCGAGGACTTACGGAAGGCAGATCGTGGCCGAGGAGCTTTACGCCACTTTGAAGACCAACCACGGCGACATCGCGATCCGGCTTCTGCCGAACCACGCGCCCAAGACGGTCAGGAACTTCGTCGAGCTCGCCAAGGGTGAGCGTGAGTGGACCGATCCGGAGACCGGCAGGAAGTCCACGGACAAGTTGTACGACGGAACGGTCTTCCACCGCGTCATCAGCGGTTTCATGATCCAGGGCGGCGACCCGCTGGGCAACGGAACGGGGGGGCCGGGTTACGAGTTCCCCGACGAGTTCCACCCCGATCTCGCCTTCACCCAGCCGTACCTGCTGGCCATGGCCAACGCGGGGCCGGGGACCAACGGATCGCAGTTCTTCGTCACCGTGTCCCCCACTGCCTGGCTGACCGGCAAGCACACCATCTTCGGCGAGGTCGCCGACGAGGCCGGCAGGAAGGTCGTGGACACCATCGCGGCCGCTCCGACCAACCCGCGCACCGACCGGCCGCTCCAGGACGTGGTGATCGAGTCGGTCGTCGTCGAGACCCGCTGATCCCACGCACCCTGCCGTGCCGGGGCCGCTGACCCGGCGCACGGCCTGCCCGCACGGGAACCTACCGTCCTGCTCGTCCGTACTGTTACATAACGGGCGAGCAGGTGGCCGCATGTGCGCCGCCTCCCCGGACGAGGACCGAAGGGGCTGTGACCGATGGAGAAGCACCAGCCGCCGGAAGGCCAGGACGGGTCTGCGGCTGCGGGTGGCGCTCCCACCTGTTACCGCCACCCGGAGCGGGAGACCGGGATCCGCTGCGCCAGGTGCGAACGGCCGATCTGCACGGACTGCATGATCGGTGCGTCGGTGGGATTCCAGTGCCCGGACTGTGTCCGCCAGGGCTCCGGGTCCGGCCATCACCCTGCCGCCGCCCGGCCGCGGACCCTCGCCGGTGGCAGCGTCGCGGCCGACCCCAGGCTGATCACCAAGATCCTCATCGCCATCAACCTCATCGTCTTCGTCGTGGTCTGGGCGAAGCCGGAGTTCCTCGACGATCTCCTGCTGTTCGGCCGTGCCACCACGGACGACCCCTCCGCCGGTTCCGAGGGTGTGGCCGAGGGGCAGTGGTACCGGCTGGTGACGTCGATGTTCCTGCACGTGGAGGTGTGGCACATCGCCTTCAACATGCTGGGGCTCTGGTGGCTAGGGGGGCCGCTGGAGGCCGCACTCGGCCGTGCACGGTACCTCGCGCTGTACGTGCTCTCCGGACTCGCGGGCGGCGCACTCACGTACCTGATCGCAGACCCGGCACAGGGGTCGCTCGGTGCATCCGGCGCGGTCTTCGGTCTCCTCGGCGCCACGGCGGTGCTCATGCGCCGGATGAACTACGACCTGCGTCCGGTCATCGCGCTGCTCGTGGTGAACCTGATCTTCACCTTCAACCCGTGGGGTCGGATCGCCTGGCAGGCGCACGTCGGCGGCCTGGTCGCCGGTGCCCTGATCGCGATCGCCATGATCCACGCACCGCGCGAGCGCCGGAATCTCGTGCAGTACGGCGCCTGCGCACTGGTCCTGTTCGTCGTCGTGGCCGTCGTCCTGGCGAGGACCGCCGCGCTCACCTGAGCGTAGTTCTTCGCTCCAGGGGTGTGGTTGTCCACAGAACGTGCCGGTCTTGTGCACGACCTGGGGAACAGGTGTGCCCCTTGTCGCTGGACCGGGTTCTCCCAGCCAGGACAAGGGGCACGCCCTCTCGCAATGCGTAAGTGTGTAGTCACACCGGCGTCAACCGCGAGGGAAGTTATCCACAGATCGTCTGACCTTTTCCCCCGCCTGTGGATAACTCTGTGGGTAACTTCAGGGCAGAGCTACTTCCACTGTGTGGAGACACCGAAGCCACCGGCGATGAAGCCGAAGCCCACCACGATGTTCCAGTTGCCCAGCGCGCTGAGCGGCATGTCGCCCTCGGTGACGTAGAAGAGCACGATCCAGGCCAGACCGACCAGGAAGAGCGCCAGCATCACCGGCGCCACCCAACTGCGGTTGGACAGCTTTATGCTCGTCGACTGCTTCGCCGGCGGCGGCGTGAAGTCTGCCTTCTTGCGGATACGTGACTTCGGCACGAGGGACTCTCCTGTCGATGCGCTGCGTGACCGCGCAGGGATCTGTGGCTGGCGCCGGGGCGCGAGGGGGAATGCTGCCTCCCCGGGGCGTCCGTTAGCGTAGTGCTTCCGTGGCGCCTAAGGAGATAAGGGTACGTTGAGCAATTCTGACGACTCTCCTCGAGGCCCGGCCCGACGCATCTCCCGCCGGCCGGTCCAGGGCCTCACCGCTGCCGTTTTCGCGCTGGCCGGACTGATCTTCGTCACCAGCGCCAACGCGGCCAAGGGGACCGACATCCGCACCGACTCCTCGCTGCTGAAACTCTCGGATCTCATCCAGCAGCGCAGTGAGAAGAACGCGGAACTGGACGAATCGACCGCATCGGTCCGCGCGGACATCGACAGCCTGGCCCGGCGCGACGACGGGAGCACCCGCGCCGAGGATGCCGAGCTGGACGCCCTGGAGAAGGCCGCGGGCACCACGGCGGTCACCGGGGAGGCGCTTTCGGTCACGCTGAACGACGCGCCGCCGAACGCCACGGCAAACCCGGGATACCCCGATCCGCAGCCGAACGACCTGGTCATCCACCAGCAGGACCTCCAGGCCGTGGTCAACGCGCTCTGGCAGGGCGGGGCGAAGGGGATCCGGGTGATGGACCAGCGCCTGATCTCCACGAGCGCGGTGCGCTGCGTCGGCAACACGCTGATCCTGCAGGGCCGGGTCTACTCGCCCCCGTACAAGGTCACCGCCGTCGGTGACCGGGGGAAGCTCAGGCAGGCGCTCGACGACTCCACGGCGATCCAGAACTACCAGCTGTACGTGAAGGCGTACGGGCTGGGATGGAAGGTCGAGGAGAGCGACAGGCTGACGCTCCCCGGCTACGCGGGCACCGTCGACCTTCATTACGCACAGCCTGTTCGGTAGGGCGGTCCGGGGCCGTCCGGCCGGGACGGTGCCGCGCCGGCACCCCGTACGACGCGCCGGTACCGGACCCGTACGACGGCCTTGTGACGGACCCGCCCCGGCGGCTTTCCACAGCTGACCCACGCCTGAGCCCGCGCCGTTTAGTCTGGTGCCGTACCGAACGGAGGCAACAGCATGTACGGCTGGATCTGGCGGCATCTGCCGGGCAACGCATGGGTACGGGGCTTCATCTCGCTCGTGCTGGCGCTGGCGGTTGTCTACGCGCTCTTCCAGTACGTCTTCCCCTGGGCGGAGCCGCTGCTCCCGTTCGGTGACGTGACGGTGGACGGCGAAGGCACGGGCGGAGCGGGGACCGGTCAGTGAGCGCACGCATTCTCGTCGTCGACAACTACGACAGCTTCGTCTTCAACCTCGTCCAGTACCTCTACCAGCTCGGCGCGGAATGCGAAGTCGTCCGCAACGACCAGGTGACCACGGCGCACGCCGACGACGGGTTCGACGGGGTCCTGCTCTCCCCTGGCCCCGGCACGCCCGAAGAAGCCGGTGTCTGCATCGAGATGGTGCATCACTGTGCGCGGAGCGGTGTCCCGGTCTTCGGTGTCTGCCTGGGTATGCAGTCGATGGCCGTCGCCTACGGCGGCGTCGTGGACCGGGCGCCGGAGCTGCTGCACGGCAAGACCTCTCCCGTGCTGCACGAGGGCAAGGGGGTGTTCGCCGGTCTGCCGTCCCCCTTCACCGCCACGCGCTACCACTCGCTGGCCGCCGAGCCCGCGACGATCCCGCCCGAGCTGGAGGTCACCGCGCGCACCGTCGACGGCATCATCATGGGGCTGCGCCACCGTGAACAGCCCGTGGAGGGTGTGCAGTTCCACCCCGAGTCGGTGCTCACGGAGCACGGGCACCTGATGCTCGCCAACTGGCTGGAGCAGTGCGGCGACGTGGGGGCAGTGGCGAGATCGGTGGGGCTCGCCCCGGTGGTGGGCAAGGTCGCGGCGTGACCTCATTCCGCCCCGACTCCGGGCAGGAAGGCTCGTACGCGCAGGGAGCGTACGAGCCCGACGGCACGTTCGAGGCGGCGGTGGAACAGCTCGCCGACCCGCTGAACGACCCCTTGCCGGGTCAGCACGCCTCCTCCTGGAACCAGCCGGAGACCGCAGCGGTCGGCGAGGAGCCGCCCGGGAAGCCCAGGACGGCGTCCCAGGCGCCCGCGGAGACCCCGGGCGAGTGGTACGACCCCGAGGGCTACCAGAGGGACTGGTACGGGCAGCAGCGGCCAGGCACGGGGCCCACGTCAGGCCCCGCCGAAGGGACCGTCGTGCTGCCCGGACTCGTGACCACGGTGGCCGAACCCGTGCCCGCCTCCGCCCAGGAGCCCGTAGAGCCGCCGCCGCCACGGAGCCCTGCCCTGGGGCGCGTTGCGGTCCCGCCCCAGGCACGGTCGGCCGTCGGCGACGAGACGATAGCCCTGCGGACGGCCGACACCCAGCGCGCGACGGGCCCGGCCGCGACGGACTCCACGGCCCTCGCGGCCGAAACGACGGCCACCGGTGGCCGGGCCGAGCGCCGCCGGGCGGCCAAGGGGCGCGGACGGCGGCGGCCGGAATCCGAACCGACTGCGGGATCGGGGACGGTGGAGTCCGGAGCCCCGATGTCACGGGTGGAGGCTCGTCGCGCGGCCCGTGCGGCCAAGGAGAGCCCCGCCGTGGTGGCGAGCAGGGTCGTCGGGGAAGTCTTCATCACCTTCGGTGTGCTGATGCTCCTGTTCGTCACCTACCAGCTGTGGTGGACCAACGTCCGTGCCGACCAGATCGCCGGCCGGGAGACGCACAAGATCCAGGACGATTGGGCGAGCGGTGAGCGCAGTCCGGGCGCCTTCGAACCGGGCCAGGGTTTCGCCATCATGCACATCCCGAAGCTGGACGTCGTCGCGCCGATCGCCGAGGGCATCAGCAAGGAGAAGGTCCTCGACCGGGGCATGGTCGGTCACTACGGCGAGGGCAAGCTGAAGACCGCGATGCCGTCGGCGCAGCAGGGCAACTTCGCGGTGGCGGGTCACCGCAACACCCACGGCGAACCGTTCCGCTACATCAACAAGCTGAAGCCCGGTGACCCGATCGTGGTCGAGACCCAGGACGCCTACTACACGTACGAGATGACCAGCATCCTTCCGCAGACGTCGCCTTCGAACGTGGCGGTGATCGACGAAGTCCCCCCGGGTTCCGGATTCACCGGCCCCGGCAGGTACATCACACTGACGACCTGTACGCCGGAATTCACGAGTACGTACCGAATGATCGTGTGGGGCAAGATGGTCGACGAACGCCCGCGGAGCAAGGGGAAGCCCGACGCGCTCGTCGGCTGAAGCGGGCTGGACGACATCACGACAGGGGCGGGTGCGGTGGCAGCTGGGACCGAGCAGGACGAGCGTGTCGACGTGCCACCTCCGCCGGCGCCACGCGACGGCCGCCATCCCGTCGCCGCGGTGGTGAGTCTCTTCGGCGAACTGCTGATCACCGCCGGCCTGGTGCTCGGACTGTTCGTCGTCTACTCGCTGTGGTGGACCAATGTCCTCGCCGACCGCGAGGCCGACAAGCAGGGCAACACCGTCCGTGACCGCTGGGCGGGGGGACCGGGGGCCCTGGACACGAGGGACGGCATCGGCTTCCTCCATGTGCCCGCCATGAGGAACGGTGAGGTGCTGGTCGGGAAGGGCACCGGCACCACGAGGCTGAACAGCGGCGTGGCCGGCTACTACACGGACCCCGTGAAGTCGGCCCTGCCCTCCGACCGGACGGGCAACTTCGCCCTCGCGGCGCACCGGGACGGACACGGCGCCAAGTTCCACAACATCGACAAGGTGAAGAAGGGCGACGCCGTCGTCTTCGAGACCAGGGACACGTGGTACGTCTACAAGGTCTACGCGAAGCTGCCCGAGACCTCGAAGTTCAACATCGACGCGATCGCCGCCGTCCCCAAGGAGTCGGGCGTGAAGAAGCCCGGCCGCTACATCACATTGACGACGTGCACCCCCGTGTACACGTCGAACTACCGCTACATCGTGTGGGGCGAGCTGGTGCGCACCGAGAAGGTCGACAGGGACCGCACGAAGCCGGCGGAGCTGCGGTAGCCCCCGGTCGGACAGGCCGTGAATCCGTCCGGAACGGCGACAGGGCCCCGGGTCACCTTCGAGGTGACCCGGGGCCCTGTCGCTGTGCGTACGCGTTACGTGGCCGGCGCTACCGTCCCGAGGGACCGCCGAAGATGTTTCCGTCGCCGCCGCCCCCGATGGTGGTGAGTGTGACGGTGCTCCCCTTTGCCACCGGGGTGTTGGGGCCGGGGGCGGACTGCATCACGATGGCGTTCGGCTTGTCGGGCGAGTTGGGGGCCAGCGCGACCACCAGCCCCAGGCCTTCGAGTGCGGCCTTCGCCTCCTGGAACCGCTTGCCCTGGAGGTCACCCGGGATGGTCACCTGCTCGGGCTGAGGCGGGCCCTTGGAGACCTTGAGGACGATCTGCACGTCCTTGGCCTGCTTGCTGTTCGCGGGCGGGGTCTGCTCGATGACCGTGCCGGCGGGCTGATCCGAGTCGACATCGGTCCGGGACACGTTGTCGAACCCGACCCCCTTCAACTGGGCCTCGGCCTCCTCGAACGACCTGCCGACCACTCCGGGCACGTTCTGAGTCGTCTTCTTGGCCACCGTGATCGTGACCTCGGAGTCCTTCTCGGCCTTCGAGCCGCCCTCGGGGTTCTGCGAGATGACCGTGTCCGGGGTCTTGTCGGACTCGGCCGTCTTGACGTTCACCGTGAAGCCCTTGTCCTCCAGGGCCTTACGGGCGTCCTCCTCGCTGTCGTCCAGGACGTCCGGAACCTCGACCTTCGGCGCACCGGTGGAGACGACCACCGTGACCGTCTCGCCCGTGCTCATCTGCTCGTCCGCCGAGGGGGTCTGGCTGCAGATCTGGTCCTTCTCCTGGGTCGCGCAGGGTTCCTTGGCGCCGACCTTCAGGACGACCTCGGCGTTGTCCGCGAGTCTCTGCGCATCCTCGACCGTCGACCCGACCATGTTCGGGACGTCGATCTTGCCGCCGCTGCCTTCGCTGTCGGTGAAGACCGCCCGGCCGATCAGGATCGCGCCGATGAGCACCAGGATGCCGGCGACGACCAGGAGGATCGTCGAGGTGTTGCTCTTCTTCTGCCGACGGCGGTCCGGGCGGTCGTCGTAGCCGTAGCCGCCGTCGTCCGGGCTGACCGGGGGCAGCATGGACGTCTGGGCACCGCTCGAGTCCGCCGCTCGCAGAGCGGTGGTGGGCTGGTCGCTGTTGTAGGCGTTGTAGCCCCCGTAGCCCGCGGCGCCCATGGCGGCCGTGGCCGCGACCGGCTGACCGTCGAGGCAGGCCTCGATGTCGGCGCGCATCTCGTCGGCCGACTGGTAGCGGTAGTCGGGGTCCTTGGTCAGCGCCTTCAGGACGATCGCGTCCATCTCGGGCGTGATCTCGGGATCGAAGTTGCTGGGGGGCTGCGGCTCTTCGCGTACGTGCTGGTAGGCGACCGCTACGGGCGAGTCACCGACGAACGGAGGCCGGACCGCGAGCAGCTCGTAGAGCAGGCAGCCGGTGGAGTAAAGGTCGGAACGGGCGTCGACCTGCTCGCCCTTGGCCTGCTCCGGGGAGAGGTACTGGGCGGTGCCGATGACGGCGGCGGTCTGGGTCATGGTCATGCCGGAGTCACCCATGGCGCGGGCGATGCCGAAGTCCATGACCTTGACCTGGCCGGTGCGCGTCAGCATGACGTTCGCCGGCTTGATGTCGCGGTGCACGATCTGGGCGCGGTGCGAGTACTCCAGGGCCTGGAGGATCCCGACCGTCATCTCGAGGGTCCGCTCGGGCAGCAGCTTGCGGCCGGAGTGCAGGAGCTCCCTGAGCGTCGACCCGTCGACGTACTCCATCACGATGTACGGGATGGACACGCCGTCGACGTAGTCCTCGCCCGTGTCGTAGACGGCGACGATCGCGGGGTGGTTGAGCGAGGCGGCGGACTGGGCTTCACGGCGGAACCGTGCCTGGAAGGACGGGTCACGGGCGAGATCGGCCCGCAGCGTCTTCACAGCGACGGTGCGGCCGAGCCGGGTGTCGTGGGCGAGGTAGACCTCAGCCATGCCACCACGGCCGAGCACCGAGCCCAGCTCGTACCGGCCGCCGAGGCGACGCGGCTCTTCCATAACTGATCCAGCCCTCTCCGTCAGTCCTGACCGCACCCGTGTGTGGTCCGGCGGTGCGCTGTTCGCGCTAACGCTACCGGGCCCGCCCGGTGTGATCGGCCCGCATCCTTCAGCTGATATCCGACCGGTATGCCAATGTGCGGGTGTGGACAGAAGTTGTGACAGGTGTCACTTCTTTCCGTCGAGTACCGCCTGCATCACGCTCTTGGCGATGGGCGCGGCCAGACCGCCACCGGAGATGTCGTCCCGGTTGGCGTTGCCGTCCTCGACGACCACGGCAACGGCGACCGGGGAGCCGCTGTCGGTCTTGGCGTACGAGATGAACCACGCGTACGGCTTCTCACTGTTGTTGAGGCCGTGCTGGGCGGTGCCGGTCTTGCCACCGACGGTGACGCCGTCGATCTGGGCATTGGTTCCCGTGCCGGTCTTGACCACGGTCTCCATCATCTGCTGCACCTTCTGGGCGTTCTCCGCCGAGAGGGGCTGGCTGAGCTGCTCCTTCTCGTGCGTGTAGATGACGTCCAGGTTGGGGGCCTGCCGCTGGGCGACCATGTACGGCTGCATGAGCTTGCCGTCGTTGGCGATCGCGGACGCCACCATGGCCATCTGCAGCGGGGTCGCGCGGTTGGACGCCTGGCCGATGCCCGCCATGGCGTTCTGCGGCTGGTTGTCCTTCGGGTAGATGCTGGCGTCGGCGCGGACCGGGGTGAAGACCTCTTTGTTGAAGCCGAACTTGTCGGCCTGCTCGATCATCTTCTCGTTGCCGAGGTCGTGGCTCATCTTGCCGAAGACGGTGTTGCAGGAATACCGGAGCGCTTCCCGGAGCGAGGCGTCCTTGCAGGGGATGCTGCCCTCGTTCTGCAGCAGGTTGGTGGACTGCGGGAGGCGCCAGGGCAGCGGGGAGTCCGTCTTCGCGTCGATGTCGGTGTAGAGGCCGTTCTCGAGCGCCGCGGACGCGGTGACGACCTTGAACGTCGAGCCGGGCGGGTAGGTCTCCCGCAGGGCCCGGTTCAGCATCGGCTTGTCCTTGTCGTTCAGGAGCTTCTGCCGGGCGTCCGAGTCCTTGAACGAGTTGCCCGCGAAGACCGAGGGGTCGTACGAAGGCGTGCTGGCGAGCGCCAGGATGGCCCCGGTCTGCGGGTCCAGTGCGGCGACGGCCCCCTTCTTGTCGCCGAGGCCCTTGAAGGCTGCCTTCTGGGCGGCGCCGTCGAGGGTGGTGACGATGTTCCCGCCGGTCTTCTTCTCGCCGGTGAACATCGACAGCGTGCGGTCGAAGAACAACTGGTCGCTGCTGCCGGTGAGGATGCCGTCCTCGAGGTTCTCCAGCTGCGAGGAGTCGAAGGCCTGCGACGAGTAGCCGGTGACGGGAGCCCACATGGGACCGTTCTTCCACACCCGCTTGTACTTGAAGTCGCTGTCCTTGGTCTCGACCGAGCCCGTGACGGGTTCGCCGTCGACGATGATGTTGCCGCGCTCGTGGGCGTAGCGCTCGATCTGGACACGGCGGTTGTGCTCGTTCGAGTTGAGCTCGTCGGCACGGACGTACTGGATGTAGTTCGTGCGGACGAGCAGGGCGAGCACGAGGACGCCGCAGAAGATCGCGATCCTGCGGAGCGGCTTGTTCACGGTCGGACCACCTGGGTCATTTCGGCGTCCGGGGACGGTGCGGGTGCAGGGGCGGGCCGGCGGGCGGTGTCGCTGATTCTGATCAGGATGCCGATGAGCGCCCAGTTGGCGATGACGGACGAACCGCCGGCCGCGAGGAACGGCATCGTCATACCGGTCAGGGGGATGAGTCCCATGACACCGCCGGCGACGACGAAGACCTGGATGGCGAAGGAGCCCGACAGGCCGATGGCCAGGAGCTTGCCGAAGGGGTCGCGGGCGGCGAGCGCCGTGCGGACACCGCGCTCGACGACGAGACCGTAGACGAGCAGGACGCCCATCATTCCGGCGAGGCCGAGCTCCTCGCCGACGGTGGCGAGGATGAAGTCGGAGTTGGCCGCGAAGCCGATCAGGTCGGAGTTGCCCTGGCCGAGGCCGGTGCCGAGGGTTCCCCCGGATCCGAACGCCATCAGCGACTTCGCCATCTGCTCGCTCGCTGCCAGCTTGCCCCAGCCCGCGAACGGGTCGAGCCACGCGGTCACACGCTGCTGGACGTGCGGCTCGAACATCGCCACACCCACGGCACCCGCCCCCGACATCAGCAGACCGAACACGATCCAGCTGGTGCGCTCGGTGGCGACGTAGAGCATGACGATGAACATGCCGAAGAACAGCAACGAGGAGCCGAGGTCGGTCTCGAAGACCAGGATCAGGATCGAGAAGGCCCAGACCATGAGGATCGGGCCCAGGTCGCGGCCGCGGGGCAGGTAGAGCCCCATGAAGCGCCGGCTGGCCAGGGCCAGTGCGTCACGCTTGACCATGAGATAGCCGGCGAAGAAGACCGCGATGATGATCTTCGCGAACTCTCCCGGCTGGATCGTGCCGACGCCGGGGATCTTGATCCAGATCTTGGCGCCGTTCACCGCGGGGAAGAACATCGGAAGAACCAGCAGGAAGAGCGCCACCAGCATCGAGATGTAGGTGTAGCGCTGCAGGATGCGGTGGTCCTTGAGGGCCAGCAGGACGACGACCAGCAGGGCCACACCGGCGGCCGAGAACAGCAACTGCTTGGAGGCGGCCGCGACGAAGTTCGGCGTCTGCTGGAACCGCTCCGACTGGTCCAGCCGCCAGATGATGGCCAGGCCGAGACCGTTCAGCAGAGTCGCCAGCGGGAGCAGCAGCGGGTCCGCGTACGGCGCGAATCTGCGGACGGCGATGTGCGCGACGCCACCGAGCAGGGCGAGGCCGAGCCCGTACCCGAGCATGCCGGCGGGCAGCTCGCCGTTGATGGCAAGGCCCACGTTGGCGTACGCGAACACCGAGATCAAGACGGCGAACGCGACCAGTGCCAGCTCGGTGTTGCGGCGGCTCGGCGCGTCGATCGCGCCGATGGTGGTGGTGTTGGTGACAACGCTCATGGTGCTGAAGGCCCCCTACGGCTTTACTGCTTACCGCACTGCGGGACCAGCTTCTTCTCTTCCTCCGAGAGGCTGGGGCCTGGAGTGGGAGTAGCGGTCGGCTTGGTCCCCTTGGCGGGGGCCTTGGCGGAAGTGCTGTCGGTGGTCTTGGCCGCGTCCTTGTCCTTGGCGGCATTGGTGTCCGCCTCGGCCGCGCGGCGCTGCGCGTCCTTCTTGCAGGCGGAGGCCTGGGCTTCGAGTTCGCTGACCTTTTTGCGCGCATCGGGCAGGCTGCCCTCGGCGATCGTCGCCTCGACCTGCTTGCGCTGGTAGGGCGGGAGGTACTTCAGTTCGATCTGGGTGTTCTCCTCGACCTTCGAAAGAGAGACCCAGGCAAGATCCTGGCTGATGCCGCGGTACAGGGCGACGTTGTCGTCCTGCGCGCCTACGTAGAACTGTGTCTGGGTCCAGCGGTAGCCGCCGTACACGCCCCCGCCGATGACGGCCAGCGCGAGCACGATGTAGAACGACCGCTTCAGCCACCTGCGGCCACCGCGGGGTTTTACGAAGTCGTCGTCGGTGTATGCGTCGAAGGCGTCGTCCGGACCCGGGCCGTAGCCCATGTCGTCGCCGCTGCCGGGAGGACCGAAGCCTCCGGCGGGGGGCGGCACGGTGCGGCCGAGGCCGGCCGCGCGTCCCGCCGGCGTCTCCATGGCCCGGCCGTCGTTCGCCTGTGCGGCCTGGTTCTCGGCTACCGCGCCGACGATGACCGGGGTGTCGTTGAGCTGCCCGGCCAGAGTGTCGTTGCCGTCGACGTCGAAGACGTCCGCGACGATGCAGGTGATGTTGTCGGGTCCGCCGCCGCGCAGCGCGAGCTGGATGAGGTCCTGGATGGTCTCCTGCGGGCCCTGGTAGCTGGCCAGGGTCTCTTCCATCGTCTGGTGCGAGACGACGCCGGAGAGTCCGTCCGAGCAGATCAGATAGCGGTCGCCGGCGCGGACCTCGCGGACGGAGAGGTCGGGCTCGACGTGGTCGCCGCTGCCCAGGGCCCGCATCAGCAGGGAGCGCTGCGGGTGGGTGGTGGCCTCTTCCTCGGTGATCCGGCCCTCGTCGACGAGACGCTGCACCCAGGTGTGGTCCTGGGTGATCTGCGTCAGGACACCGTCGCGCAGGAGGTACGCACGGGAGTCGCCGACGTGCACGAGGCCCAGACGCTGACCGGTCCAGAGCAGGGCGGTGAGCGTCGTGCCCATGCCCTCCAGCTGAGGGTCCTCCTCGACCATGACGCGCAGCTGGTCGTTGGCCCGCTGCACCGCCGTACCGAGTGACGTGAGGATGTCGGAGCCGGGCACGTCGTCGTCGAGCTGGACGAGCGTGGAGATCACCTCGGAGCTGGCGACCTCGCCGGCCGCCTGGCCGCCCATGCCGTCGGCGATCGCGAGAAGACGGGGGCCGGCGTAACCGGAGTCCTCGTTGCCTTCCCGGATCATGCCCTTGTGCGATCCGGCGGCGAAGCGCAGGGACAAGCTCATGCGCACCTCGCCCGTCGGTTCGGGGTACAGCCGGTCTCGAGCCACACTGCCCACCCTCCGGTCGGGAGCCGGGCCGGGTCCATCGTCAGGACCGCAGCGGCTCGCTCGCTCCGCTCGCTCATTGTCGTACTACTTCCGCAGCTCGATGACGGTCTTGCCGATGCGGATCGGCGCGCCCAGCGGAACAGGTGTCGGGGTGGTGAGCCGGGTCCGGTCGAGATAGGTGCCGTTGGTGGACCCGAGATCCTCGACGATCCACTGGCCGTCACGGTCGGGGTAGATCCTGGCATGCCTGCTGGACGCGTAGTCGTCGTCCAGCACGATCGTTGAATCGTGAGCCCGGCCCAGGGTGATGGTCTGCCCCTGGAGCGCGACCGTGGTGCCGGTGAGGGTGCCTTCGGAGACGACCAGCTTCGTGGGAGCCCCACGACGCTGACGCCCCGACTGCTGGCGTTGCTGAGGTGGTGCTGCTTGCTGTTGGCGAGCCTGCTGCGGGCGGGTGTCACTCGCGGTGCGGCGTGAGCCGCGCTGCGTGACACGCGTTCCGAACAGGTCGCTGCGAATGACCTGGACGGCCACGATTACGAATAGCCACAGAACAGCCAGGAAACCTAGCCGCATGACCGTAAGGGTCAGCTCTGACATTGCCCCCGCTTCACCCTTCGGCTTGCCGGTAAACGATGGTGGTACTGCCCACGACGATCCGAGAGCCGTCGCGGAGCGTAGCGCGGGTGGTGTGCTGCCCGTCCACCACGATGCCGTTGGTGGACCCGAGATCCTGGATCGTCGAGGGCGTTCCGGTCCGGATCTCACAGTGCCGGCGCGATACGCCGGGGTCGTCGATCCGCACATCGGCGTCGGTGCTTCGTCCCATCACCAACGTCGGGCGGGAGATCTGATGGCGGGTGCCGTTGATCTCGATCCAACGTCTGACCTGGGCGTCCGGCGCGGGGCCGGAGGCAGCCGGCGGACGCCAGTCGCTGGAAGGCCCGCCTGACCGCCCCGAGCCCGGCGGCGGGGCCGCGGGCATGGGCGGAGCAGCGGACGGCGGGTATCCGTAGCCGCCGCGGCCCTGAGGGGCGCCGGGCCGGCCGGGCTGGACATCGGGGGCGGGGCCGGACTGCTGGCCCTGCTGTGACGAACTCGACGCCAGGGTCCGGCTGCGGACGCGGTAGAGACCTGTGTCCAGGTCGTCGGCCTTCTCCAGGTGGACCTTGATCGGGCCCATGAAGGTGTACCGCTGCTGCTTGGCGTAGTCGCGCACGAGCCCCGCCAGTTCGTCGCCGAGCTGTCCCGAATACGGGCTGAGGCGCTCGTAGTCGGGGGTGCTGAGCTCGACGATGAAGTCGTTGGGTACGACGGTCCGCTCGCGGTTCCAGATCGTTGCGTTGTTGTCGCACTCGCGCTGGAGAGCTCCCGCGATCTCGACCGGCTGCACCTCGGACTTGAAGACCTTGGCGAAGGTGCCGTTGACCAGACCTTCGAGACGCTGCTCGAAACGCTTCATGACTCCCATGGGGCACCTCCTCCGGTGTCGTCATCCCTGTACTGCTTACTGATCGTATCCACGCGTCGGGAAATCGGCTGGTTCCCCTTGTCTGCACAGTGGATGAGTGTCACCCCTCACACGGATCGTAGAGGTGGCCTCCTGACAGTGTCCCGCACTCCGGGTGCACTCAGGAGGAGTGGGGGCGGGCTTCCCGCGTTCCCGGTTCCCTCGGTGGGTCCGCCGAAACAACGGATGTGAATCCACCCAGTCCAGCGTGCTAATCTTCCGTTTGTCGCCAGGCGCTCGCACCGAACAGTGGGAGAGCCTGAAAACACCACTCATGCGCGAGTGGCGGAACGGCAGACGCGCTGGCTTCAGGTGCCAGTGTCCTTAGGGACGTGGGGGTTCAAATCCCCCCTCGCGCACAACGGGTTGTCGCTTGCGACTGCCAGGTTGGTTCGACAGAACCCCCGCACCGGAGAGATCCGGGGCGGGGGCTCTTCGTTGTGTGCGCTCATGGCCGGCCGTGAGCCCGCGCGATCCCTCGCGACCTGCTGCCCGGAGCGGGGGGCGCCCGGCAGCTGGGTCGCTTTGCGCCTCGGGAGGGGGAGACGTTGGCTGCTGGGTGATCGTGCGAGGGGTGCTTTCGCGGGTCTGTGGGAGCTGGCCGTCGTCCGAAAGTTCGCGGGTGTCCGAGAGTCTCGCCCCCGTCTCTGTCGTGACCCGCCCATGTTTCTGCCGTGCAGTGAGCACGCCGCAAGAGGTGACGGTCGAGGCGAGACGTGTTTCACGTGAAACGTCGCTTCCGTGCCGAAGGGGCGTTTTGCGGGTGCGGCCTGTGAGTCTTCTCGCGGCGGGTTGGGTGAACCGAACCGAGACCGCTGGGGGTTACCTGCGGGGCCGTCGAGGTCGCACCCGGGAGGCGCCCGTCCGCCACCCCGTGGGGTGCGCTGCGTGGGGTGGCGGAACCCGGGCTTGCCACGGTCAGGCGGCGAGGCGTGCTGCGAGAGCCTTCGCCTTCTCCTTGGCGTCCGTGAACGCCTGCGTACGGGACGCGTCAGCGAGGGGGACGAGTTCGGCCATCTCGGGCTTGGAGTGGGCCAGGGTCAACTCCGGGACGATGAAGTCCACTTCGGCGCCCAGCAGGCCCGTGAGGACCTTCTCCAGGTAGTTCTGGACGAACTCGAAGTCCGCGCGCGGGGTGCCCGAGGCGTAGGAACCTCCGCGACTGGCCACGACGGTGAACGGGGTGCCGGTGACGGGTCCCCCGGGTGCGGCGTTGTGGCCCACGATGATCACTTGGTCCAGCCAGGCCTTCAAGGTCGACGGGATGGAGAAGTTGTACATCGGTGCCCCGATGAGCACGGCATCCGCGTTCGCGAGCTCTGCGGCGAGTTCCCCGCGCAGTGCGTCGTCCGCGCCGGCGGAGATCGCCGAAGCGTCCAGGTGCGGCAGGGGGTCAGCCGCGAGATCGCGGTACACGACCTGGCCGTCGGGGTGCTGCTCGCGCCAGGCGGCGACGAACGCGGCAGTGACATCGCGGGATGCGGAGCCTTGGGGAAAAACGGCTGAGTCGAGGTGCAGCAACGTGGCCATGGGGTTCTCCATTGGGAGCGAAGAAGAGTGAGGCGCCGGTGCCGCGATGGTGGGAGGCCGACGATCGCGGGCGGGGCGTACTGCTTTTCAGTACGTACCTATTGATAACACAGCTACTTACTTTTAGTAAGTCCATTGCGATGGCGCAGTACCCTGAGGGCATGGCGGATCACGGTGAGCAGGCCTGTCGGCGGGTCGATGTGGGGATCACGCGTGTCTTCGAGCTGTTCGGGAAGCGCTGGACCGGCCCGATCGTCTCGGTGCTGATGCGTCAGACGGTGCACTTCGCGGATCTGCGCCGCGCCATCCCGGGCATCAGTGAGCGCATGCTCTCGGACCGGCTCGCCGAGTTGGGGGCGGCCGGTCTGGTGGTGCGTGAGGTTGACGAGGGGCCCCCGCTGCGGGTCGCGTACCGCTTGACGGAGGCCGGTGCCGCGATGGAGCCCGCTCTCAAGGAACTGGGGCAGTGGGCGGACGCCCACCTGTCGGGGCCGGGGCGCTGTTGACCCGCCGGCGGGTGTCGCCGAGTCCCTATCGTGCGGCCTGCTCCTCGCCCGCGGAGTTGTAGCGCAGAAGGTAGTCGGCGAACCGGGCGAGATCGTCGGACGTCCAGTCGCCGAGGCGCTCTCGGTAGGCGTTCCGGCGGCTGGCCCGGGTCGAGGCCAGCGCCTGACGTCCAGCGGCTGTGGGATGCAGCACCTGGATGCGGTGGTCGTCCGGGGCGGGATGGCGCTCGACCAGGCCCATTTTCTCCAGGGTGGCGACCTGTCGGCTGACCGTCGACTTGTCCAGCATGTAGTGCGCTGCGAGGTCCGTCGCGCGGCAGCCGTTCCGGTGCTCGATGTGGGCGAGCAGTGTGTACGGGACCAGGGGCAGATCCGGGTGGAGGCGTGCCGCCGCCGCCCGCGCACGGCGGGCGAAGGCGGTCAGTTCCCGCTGGATGACGTCCAGGGATTCCTCGCGTCCCCAGGGGGTGTTCGCCACGGTGACACCTTTCATGAATGTAGTTGTATGATACAACGAGATTGAAGTTGTAAAAGCCAACCTTTTGAAGGAGGGGCCTTTATGTCCGCAGGTGTGAGCGTCGGCTCCGCGGGAACGAGCGCCGGCTCCGACCGCGGTGCGCTGCGCCACGTACTCAGCCATCTCGTCACACCGCTGCTGATGTGCATAGGAATGGGGCTTGCCTACCTGGGCGCCTTCCACGCCCCGGAGCCGCACGCCCTCAGGGTGGACGTCGTCGGCTCGGGAGCGAGTGCCCAGGTGCTCGCGCAGTCCCTCCAGGACAAGGGCGACGGTGCGCTGAGTGTGCGTACGGTTGCTGATCGCGCCACCGCTGTGGACCACCTGAGGACGCAACAGAGCTTTGGTGCCTACCTGCCGGGGCCCAGCCCCGAACTGGTGGTGGCCACCGCCTCGTCGGACACCAGTGCCACAGTCGTCCAGAAGGTGTTCACGGAGGTTGCCGCCGGCCAGGGCTCGCCGCTCCTCGTGACGGACGTCGCGCCCACCGCGGACGGCGATCCGACCGGACAAGGGATCTTCTTCCTGCTGGTGGCCGTCAGCATCGGGTCGTACGCGTCGGTGGCGGTGATCGGCGGTGCGGGTGCGGTGCTCGCGCTGCGGGTCAGGGCCGGCCTCGCGCTCGGGACCTCGCTCGCGGTGAGTGCGATCGGGGCCGCGTTCGCCGGGCCGGTGTTCGGGCTCGTCGATCAGGGGCTCGGCGGCCTCTGGGCGATGGCGTGGCTCTACTCGGCTGGGATCCTGCTGATCGGAGTCGGGCTCCACACCTTCCTGAAGCGATGGACCACGCTCGGCGTGATGCTGCTCTTCGTCATGCTCAACTTCACGAGTTCCGGCGGCATCTTCCGGCCCGAGCTCCAGCCCGGCTTCTTCGGATCCCTCCACGCCTTCTGGAACGGTGCGGGCTTCGTCGAGGGCGTGCGCAGTCACGTGTACTTCGGCGGTCACGCGCTGGGTGGCCACGTGCTCGTGCTGGTGCTGTGGTTCGTCGCCGGGCTGGCAGTGGTGGGGCTCGCGGGCCTCGCGGAGGCGAAGCGGCGTCGCGACGCCGCGGAGCGGGAGCGGATGGTGGCGGCCGCGCGTACCTCGGACGCAGCCCCCTCCGCGGTATCCGGGGCAGCAGAGGAGGAGATGGAGGAATCGGTGGGCGTCTGACACCTCGGGCGCCGGGGCCGGCACAGCTGTGGGCGTCAGCGGGCGCCGTGCCCCTCTGCCGGAGCCGCCGTGGCCCGGGCATCCGTGCGGGGTGCGTTCGCGACGGTTGTCCACAGCCCCGCCGGCACGTCGTCCACAGGGACAGACGGTCGTTGTGCAACGGCTGTACCGTCATCCGCGGTTGATGTTGGACACGACGGCTGCACGAGACGGGAGGCGGCGCTCCATGGGCGAGGTCGAGGCGACGGTGCCGGTACAGCGGACAGCGGGAGAACCCCGTATCCCCTTCGTGCGCGGTTTCGCGCGACGTGCGGAGGCGAGCGGTCGGTCGGCCGGCCCAGGTGCTGCGTCACGCAAGGCCGCCGGCAAGGCGCTGAGGCTCGAAGTGCCCCGCTCCGCGCACAGTTCCCTGGTCCTGCCCCCGGGACGGCCGGGCGCGGTGCAGGCCGTCGAGGAGTCGAACCTGGGCCGGGTGCCGGGGCTGACACCGATGCGTGTGGGGCGGATGGCGGCGACTCCCTTCGCGTTCCTGCGCGGTTCGGCCGGGCTGATGGCCCACGATCTGACGGGTACACCGGTCACGGGTGTCGGAGCCCAGCTCTGCGGGGACGCCCACGCGGCGAACTTCGGCCTGTACGGCGACGCGCGAGGCAATCTGGTCATCGACCTCAACGACTTCGACGAGACCGTCTTCGGCCCCTGGGAGTGGGACCTCAAGCGCCTGGCCACTTCGCTGGTGCTGGCCGGGCGGGAAGCCGGGGCTGACGAGGACACCTGCCGGCAAGGTGCGTTCGACACGGTTGGGGCGTACCGGCGCACGATGCGTCTGCTGGCCGGTCTGTCCGCACTCGACGCGTGGAACGCCATCGCGGACGAGGAACTCGTCTCCCACACGGATGCCCGAGACCTGCTGGGGACGCTGGAGCGGGTGTCGGCCAAGGCGCGCAACAACACGAGCGCCCGCTTCGCCGCCAGATCGACCGAGGACTGCGAGGACGGCGGCCGGCGCTTCGTCGATGCGCCACCCGTGCTGCGACGCGTGCCGGACGCGGAGGCCGCCGCTGTGGCGGCAGGGCTCGAGGGATACCTCGGGACGGTGTCCGAGGACAGGGTGCCGCTGCTGGCCCGCTACGCGATACACGACGTGGCGTTCCGGGTGGTCGGCACGGGCAGTGTGGGGACCCGGTCCTACGTGGTGTTGCTACTCGATCACCGCGGCGAGCCTCTGGTGCTGCAGGTGAAGGAGGCCCGCCCCTCGGCCCTCTCTCCCTACCTCCCGCAGGTGGGCTTCGACGTGCCGGGCGTGGAGCACGAAGGGCGCCGGGTGGTGCTCGGCCAGAAACGAATGCAGGTCGTCAGTGACATCTTGCTCGGCTGGGCCGGGGTCGACGGCAGGCCGTACCAGGTGCGCCAGTTCCGGAACCGCAAGGGCAGCGTGGATCCGGCCGCGCTCGCGGCGGACCAGGTGGACGACTACGGACGGATGACCGGGGCGCTGCTCGCCCGGGCCCACGCGCACACCGCCGACCCCAGGCTGCTCGCGGGCTACTGCGGGAAGAACTCCGAGCTGGACGAGGCGGTCGCCGCTTTCGCCGTGACGTACGCGGACAGGACCGAGGCGGATCATGCCGAGCTCGTCAGGGCTGTCGGAGCCGGTCGAATAGCCGCCGAACTCGGTGTCTGACCGGCCCGTGCCGGGACCTCGTGTGCCCGGGGCGCCGGCCGTGGCCATACGCTGGACGGGTGACCCACGAAGCCGCCGGGGTGCCGACCACCCGGAACGACGAAGACCGGCAGGACCAGGACCGGCAGGACGAGCCGCGGCACGCGCAGGACGCGTCGCAGGGTGGCCTGCGGGCGGACAGCGACCACGGGCAGCGGGACAGCACCACGGCCGACGGGGCGGGGGCGGATCCGACCGGAGGCACGCGTGCCGGCGTGGGTGGCGAGACGCCGGTGGGTGAGGCTGCCGCGCCCAGGCCGGAGGAGCGGCTCGCGAAGGCGGTACGTGTGGCCGAGCAGGCCTTGATCGAGTTCGAGATCGCGGTGGAGACCTTCCGGGTCGAGGTGGAGAACTTCTCCCGGCTGCACCACCAGAAGCTCGGCCCGATGTACGCGCGGCTGGACGAGCTCGACGCCCAGATCGCCGAGGCGCGGGCAGCGATCTCGGGCGATCCGGAGGACGTGCGCAGGGCGCAGGAGGCACGGGCGCTCGTGATGCCGATGCCCGGGGTCGACGAGCTCTTCCATGACTGGATGGACTCGGACGGCCTTTCGCCCGAGGCTTCGGCCATGCTCACGGAGCAGCCCGTCCGGCCGCCCAAGCGGGTCAGGCCGAGCGAGGAGGCACGCAAGCTCTATCGCGAGCTGGCTCGGCAGGCCCACCCGGATCTGGCGCCGGACGAGAAGGAGCGCGCACGGCGTGACGAGTTCATCGCCCGGGTCAACGGGGCCTACGGACGCGGTGACGTCGAGTTGCTGAAGGAACTGGCGGCCGAGTGGGCGGCAGGGCCGGTGGCACCTGAGCTGCGGCTCAGCGAGAGCGAGGAGCTCTATGCACGGCTGGATTGGCTCAGCCGCCGCAAGGAGCTGCTGACGGTTCTGGCCAAGGAACTCGAGGAGAGCGCGATCGGTTCGATGCTGAGGATGGCGCCGGACGATCCCGACCGTCTTCTGGACGACATCGGCGAGAAGCTCCTGGGCGAGGTGGCCCAGCGCGAGGCAGAGCTGGCGGGCCTGGTGCAGTAGCGTTTCGGGTGACTTGGCGCGTACGTACGAGAGAAGGCAAGACCCATGAATTTCGCCCCGTTGCCCTCGGTGGATGTTGCCGCGGTTCCGTCGGACGGCCTCGTGCTGGACGTCCGGGAGAACGACGAGTGGGCGGCAGGGCATGTCGAGGGGGCGTTGCACATCCCGATGAGTGACTTCGTCGGCCGTTTCGGTGAGCTGACCGAAGCGGCGGACGGCGGCCGTCGTGTGCACGTGATGTGCCGTGTGGGAGGGCGATCCGCGCAGGTCACCCAGTACCTCGTGCAGCAGGGCATCGACGCCGTGAACATCGACGGCGGCATGCTCGCCTGGGACGGCGCCGGTCGCCCGATGGTCACGGACGACGGGAACTCGGCCTTCGTCCTCTGACGGCCGGTACCTGAACGTCTGCCGCAGAGACCCCGACACGGCGGCCCCATTCTTGGCAGCCCCATGCCGGTGTCTGAGGTCGGTGCTTGAGGTCTTCGCCTGATGGTCCGTACGTGGCGGTCCGTGCTTAGCCTCACGCTTTCACGAGCGGCCTTGTCCGGGCCTGGGCCAAATAAGTGGAGAGTCCTACTGACCTGCAACGATGGGACTTGTCTAGGGTCCTGTCCGCTGCAAGGAAAGAAGCACTCTCCAGGTGAACAAGCGTATCGGGTCGTACCCGCCTGTCCGCGTCCAGGCGGTGGGGGCACGGTGGTCTCGCCGACCTGGGGCACCCCGGTGCGGCGTGAGCCTGCCGAGGCTCTTGCATGCCTGCTGATGGGCGCTCAGGGTCGGGCAGTCCTCCGCCCCGGTACGGGCTCTGGCGTGCTCGTACCGGGGCATTGGACGCCTTTCGCGCCAAAGCGCTCCCCTCGATCCGCTGAACCCGCGCAGGCACTGATCGTCCCGGGCCGCCGCCGGGCAGGGCAGTCCCGCCTTGCCTGCCCTTCAAACTTGCGGCGGCGGCCTCCAAGGCTGTGGCGAGGACCGAAACGGCCGAATGGTCCCCACACCTCACACCGCAGCGAAGGGTCAGTCCCGGTTTGCTCCCCGGCGCTCCGGCCACCTCGACCACGGCACTCTTCGACGTCACAGAGCGATGGTCTTCTGCTCCACGTACTGGGCCAGCCCCGCCGTGCCGAACTCCCTTCCCAGACCACTGGCCTTGAACCCGCCGAAGGGGGTCTCAAAGCTCAGCGGCGCCCCGTTGACAGTGAAGGTTCCGGTGCGGATGCGCCGCGCCACGGCCAGCCCGCGTTCCTCGCTGCTGGTCCACACTCCACCGCTGAGGCCGTAGGGGGAGTCGTTGGCTATCCGTACGGCGTCGTCCTCATCCTGGTAGGGGATGACGACGAGAACGGGTCCGAAGATCTCCTCCTGCGCGACCCGCATGGAGTTGTCCACGTCGGCGAAGACGGTCGGCCTCACGTAGTGGCCTGTCTCCAGACCCTCGGGGGTGCCTGGACCTCCGGCGACCAATCGGGCGCCCTCCTCCAGGCCGAGGCTGATGTAGGCCGCGATGCGCTGTCGCTGATCGGCCCGCACCATCGGCCCGACGAAAGTCTGCGGGTCGCGCGGATCACCGACTTTGATGCCCTCCGCCATCGTCGCGAGCGCCGCGACGATCTCCTCGTAGCGGCTCCGCGGGGCAAGGATGCGCGTGTGAGAGACGCACGACTCGCCGTTGTTGGCGAACGATGTGTACTTCACGCCTTCGGCCACGGCGGCGACATCCGCGTCCTCCAGGATGATCGACGCGGACTTGCCGCCCAGTTCGAGGCTGACGCGCTTGAGCTGCTCCCCGGCGACAGCGGCGATGCGGCGGCCGGCCGCGGTCGATCCGGTGAAAGCGATCTTGTCCACATCGGCATGGGACACCAGGTACTCGCTCGTTTCCCGTCCGGCGGGCAGGATGCTCACCACGCCCTCCGGGAAGCCGGCCTCGGTGAAGAGCTCGCCGAGCAGCAAGCCGTCGAGGGATGTTTCCGGTGAGACTTTCAGGATGACGGTGCACCCGGCCAGCAGCGCAGGGATCAGCTTGACCAGGGCCGACTGGTGCGGCGCGTTCCACGGTATGACCGCCGCCACGACGCCGACGGGCTCACGCCGCACCACCGCCTCGGAACCCAGGGACGTGCGGACACGCTTCTCCCAGGCATAGCCGGATGCCGCCCGCACGAAGGCGTCGGTCTGCTCGGCCAGCGAGGTCTGCAAAGCGCTGGTGAACCAGCTGGCCGAGCCGTTCTCGGACGTGACCAGGTCGGCGATCTCCTGCGAACGCGCGGCGTGAAGTTCGTTGAACCGAGACACGAGGGCGCTGCGCTCCGCCGGCGGCAGACTGGGCCACGGACCGTCGTCGAATGCCTTGCGGGCTGCCGCGACTGCCAGATCGACGTCTGCCGGAGAGGCTTGGGCCGCCAGCCCGACGAGGGACTGGTCGTGAGGTGAGCAGATTTTGAGCAGCTCACCGTCGACAGGAGCGGTCCAGTGTCCGCCGATGTAGAGCTTGTCGTAAGTGATCAAAGCAGTTCCATTTTCAAGTAAGTAATTAGCTTCTTACTTACTTGACCGTACGTCGCCGTGGCACACTGGTCAAGTAACTACCTACTTACATTGGAGTCAGGGTGGCGCGAAACGCACAGGAGACGCAGAGCAGGATCCTGGAGGCGGCAACGGAGGAGTTCGCGCGCCACGGCATCGCCGGCGCGCGTGTCGACCGCATCACTCGGGCAGCCGGCGTGAACGGTGCTCTGCTGTACCGGTACTTCGGCAGCAAGCTCAACCTCTTCGACGCTGTCTACAGCGACCTGGTGACCGATCTGGTGCGGGATGTCCCCCTGAACCCGGCCGACCTGGTCGGCTACGTCGACCGTCTCCTGGACTACTACGCCGAACACCCGGACGTCGTCCGTCTGGCGGCCTGGCGACAGCTTGAGCGCCCCGACCAGGAGCTTCCCGACGTTGTGGTGGCCGCGCAGCATGACAAGATCGAGCGCATCCGCGACGCCCAGGCGCATGGCGTGCTACCCGGCACCCTGTCGGCCGACGAGCTCCTCAACCTCCTGCTCACGCTGTCCCTGAGCGGCACACCGCTGACCCCTGGCGCCGAGGCCACGGGGCAACCGGTTCGGCGTTCCGCGATCCTCGCGGCCGTCGGGCTCCTAGTGCACGCCCAGTGAGCACGCGTGCCCTCACACCGCCTGCGCGTCCACTGGAGAAGACGGGCGGGGCCGAGTGTCTGCTCTCGCCCGTGGAGGCTGCTGGCGGGCCGGTGGCACCGAGCCGGCCGCCGACTACCCCGGCAGGCCGGTCGGGTGGGCCGCGGGGGTCCACCCGACCCGAGCGTGGCGCAACAAGGGAAAGCACAGGGTGCCGGTGGCAGCAGCCGGTCCCCGCCGGTGAGCTGCTGACCCTCCGCCTGGCCCTTCTTGCAGGTTTCGCCGATCAGCTGGTCGTCCACCCGCTGGACCGCCTCCGGCCCAGCCGCCCCGGCGATCCGGGCCCGGCTGTGTTCCTGCTGGTCATCGGCGCATCTTCCATGATCGGGAATTACATGTTGTCGTGTTGTTCGATCTACAGTCCCGCCGGGATCCCCGGCGGGCGGGGAGCGGAGCCGGGTGCGGCCGCACCACGACCGAATGTCCGCAACCCGCCGCAAGGGGTGTTGACCTTTTCCGCGCTCACGAGTGTTTCTGGCCTCAGGCTTTCACGAGACAGGGTGTCCGAGGCTTGATCAAAAACGCGAGAAAGCCTATCGGGTTCTATCCGCGTGTCCGTGTCGAGGGCGGCGGGCGTGGGGTGGTCTCGCAGGCAGGGGCCGTGTTGCTGGTGGAGACGGTTCGCAAGATTGGTTTGGACCGGGAGATATCGGCGGCGCTGGCGCCGTGGCGGCGCCTGCGGGCGGTACACGATCCGGGGAAGATCCTGCTGGATGTCGCCTTGGCGGTCGCGCTGGGTGGAGACTGCCTGGCCGATGTGGGGATGCTGCGGGCTGAGCCCGGCGTGTTCGGGCCGGTGGCCTCCGATCCGACGGTGTCCCGGCTGATCGACACCCTGGCCGCGGCCGGCCCGAAGGCCCTGACCGCGATCCGCGCGGCCCGCGCCGTCGTGCGTGAGCGCGTCTGGAAACTGGCCGGGGCCGCCGCGCCGGACGCGGGCGGTCAGGTCGTCGTGGACCTGGACGGGGTACTGGTGTTGGCCCACTCCGACAAGCAGGACGCGGCCGCGACGTGGAAGAAGACATACGGCACCACCCGCTGATGGGGTTCGTGGACCACGGCCGCGGTGGCACGGGGGAGCCGGTGGTCGCTGTGCTGCGACCCGGGAACGCCGGCTCCAACACCGCCGTCGACCATATCGCCGCCACCCGCATCGCCCTGGCCCAACTCCCCAGGCGGCACCGGCGGGGCCGGTCCACGCTCGTCCGCACGGACTCAGCAGGTGGGACGCACGAGTTCGTGGGCTGGCTCGCCCAGCGGGGAAGGTGGCTGTCGTATTCGGTCGGCATGACCGTTACCGACGCCGTTCACCAGGCCGTGCTGCAGGTCCCGGCCTTGGCCTGGGCCCCGGCCGTCGAACCCGACGGCCAGATCCGTGACGGCGCCTGGGTCGCCGAACTCGACGGTGACCCGCTCAAGGGCTGGCCAGCGGGGATGCGGCTGATCGTCCGCAAGGAACGGCCCCATCCCGGTGCCCAGTTGCGGTTCACCGACGCCGACGGCCTGCGTCTGACCTGTTTCGCGACCAACACCCCGGGCCAGGCCATCGCCGCACTCGAACTGCGGCACCGCCAGCGGGCCCGGGCCGAGGACCGCATCCGCAACGCGCGTGCCACCGGCCTGCGCAACCTGCCCCTGCACGACACCGCACAGAACCAGGTCTGGCTGGAGATCGTCCAGCTCGCACTCGACCTCCTCGCGTGGATGCCGATGCTCGCCCTGACCGGCAAACCCCGCCTCTGGGAACCCCGCCGTCTGCGGCTGCGACTGTTCTCCGCCGCAGCCCAGCTGATCACCACCGGCCGCCGCCAGCACCTCAGATTCACCCGGCACTGGCCCTGGACCGGCATCATCACCGCCGCGGTCCAGCGACTGGACGCCCTCCCCAACCCCGGCTGAACAACAGCAACCCACCCCAACGAGCCCTGATGCACCCACCGGAGCCGTGGAACCCGGCGCCGACCCGACACGACAGCCGGGCCATCACCCTGTCCGCAACCAGTCTCGCCAGCGGAAACGGGCGCCGAAAGAACCAACGACCCGTCACGAAAGATCGAGGTTAGCGATCCGCGCTCGGGCCGTGGCGGCCCGACGGTGGCGGCCCGGCTGGCGGGGCTCGCCGTTGCCCGGCGGCCTGGCCCTGACAGCTCGGACACCGCAGGGCCAGGTGTCGCGCGGACCGTCAGCGGTCGAAGTCGATCTCCACCTCCGCAGTGACGGGGTGCGACTGGCAGGCCAGTACGAACCCGGCGCCCGTTTCCTCCGGCTCGAGCGCGTAGTTGCGGTCCATGCGCACCTCGCCCGACACCAGAAACGCCCGGCAGGTCCCGCAGACTCCGCCCTTGCAGGCGTACGGAGCGTCCGCGCGGCTTCGCAGCACCGTGTCCAGCAGCGATTCCCCGTCCTGGACGGGCCACCTGCCCGAACGCCCGTCGAGGGTCGCTGTGAGCCTGCTCTCCGCCGGAGTGGTCGTCCGGGCCGTCGGCGGACGGTCGGCCCCTTCATCGGCGACGTGGAAGATTTCCTGGTGGATGCGGGCCCGGTCCGCCCCGAGCGCGCGAAGCGCGCCCTCCGCCTCCCGGATCAGGCCGAACGGTCCGCACAGGAACCAGCCGTCCACGTCGGGTACCGACAGCAGAGAGGGAAGCAGACCGGTGAGCCGTTCGCGGTCCAGCCGCCCCGAGGGGAGACCGGCTGCCTGCTCCTCACGGGACAGTGCGGTCACGAGCTGGAGGCGGCCCGGATAACGGTCCTTGAGGTCTGCCACCTCGTCGAGGAACATCGTCGAAGCGGCCGTCCGGTCGCTCCGGATCAGGCAGAAGCGGGCCCTGGGCTCGCGTGCCAGCAGTGTCGCGGCGATCGACAGCACGGGTGTGATGCCGCTGCCGCCGACGATCGCCGCGAAGTGCCCGGGGCGAGGCTCGAGGACGAAGCGGCCCATCGGTGCCATCGCCTCGATCAGGTCACCGACGGCCAGTTCCTTGAGGGCGTACGTGGAGAACGCGCCTCCGTCGACCATACGGATTCCCACCCGCAGCGACGGTTCGGCCGGCCGCTCGGTGGCCGGAGCACAGATCGAGTACGACCGGCGGATCTCCTCGCCGCCGACGCTGTAGCGAACGTTCAGGTGCTGGCCGGGCCGGTGGCGGAAGGTCTCGCGCAATTCCGGCGGCACGGCGAGGGTGACGGCCACCGCGTCGTCCGTGATCCGTTCGATCGCGCTGACCCGGAGCGGATGGAACATCTACAACTCCTTGAAGTGATCGAACGGTTCGAGGCACGCCACGCACCGGCGCAGCGCTTTGCACGCCGTGGAGGAGAACCTGCTCAGCAGCTCGGTGTCCGTGGAGCCGCAGTGCGGGCAGCGCACCGAGAGCGTCAGCGGTACCGGACCACCCGCAGCGCCACCGGGGCGGGGCGGAGCTATCCCGAACTCCGTGAGTTTGCGGCGTCCTTCGTCGCTGATGTCATCCGTCGACCAGGCGGGTGCGAGGACGGTGACGACGGAGACCTCGGCCACACCGTGCTCGTGCAGCACCCGTTCGATGTCGGCGGACATCGTCTCGATGGCCGGGCAGCCTGTGTAGGTCGGTGTCAGGTGCACGACGACCCGGTCCGGGTTTTCGGCCCGCACCCCGCGGAGCACACCGAGTTCGTCGAGGGTGAGGACCGGGAGTTCGGGATCGGGCACGGAGCCCGCCAGCCGGTGCAGCTCCGCCTCCAGCGGTGTCTCGGTGGTCACCATGACGCTCCCGGGTGACTGCGGTGCAGATGCTGCATCTCGGCGAGCATCCGCCCGAACGGCTCCGTGTGCAGGCCTTGCCTGCCTGCCCCCGCAGCCCAGGCGCCGCTCTGCGGGCCCGACGGGAGGGTGAGAGTCGCCTGCTCCACCACCGCGGTGACGGCGGCCAGCCAGGTGTCGCGGAGAGCCTGCCACTCGACGTCCACACCTTCGACGGGCTCGAACAGCTCGCCGGTGAACTTCCACAGGGCGTCCAGGCCCAGCTGCATGCGGTCGTGGCTCTCCGCCGTGCCGTCGCCCAGCCGGAGTACCCACTGCTCGGCGTGGTCGCGGTGGTAAGCGACCTCCTTGACGGCCTTGGCCGCGAGGTCAGCGAATTCACCCTCCCCGGAAGCCAGTTGTGCGTACAGGCAGTGCTGGTAGACGGAGAAATAGAGCTGTCGTGCGATCGTGTGGGCGAAATCGCCGTTGGGTTGCTCCACCAGCTGGACGTTGCGGAAGGCCCGCTCCTCGCGGAGGAAGGCGAGCTCGTCCTCGTCACCCACGAACGAGAGCAGCATCCGCGCCTGCCCGAGCAGGTCCAGGGCGATGTTGGCCAACGCCACTTCCTCCTCCAGCACGGGGGCGTGACCGGCCCACTCCCCCAGCCGGTGCGAGAGCACCAGCGCGTCGTCGCCGAGGGCGAGGGCCGCGGTCACAGGTGCTTCACCCCTTCCGGGATCTCGTAGAAGGTGGGGTGGCGGTAGGGCTTGTCCCCGGCGGGTTCGAAGAACGAGTCCTTCTCGTCCGGCGACGAGGCGGTGACCTCGGTGGAGGGCACCACCCAGATGGACACGCCCTCCGAGCGGCGGGTGTACAGATCGCGAGCGTTGCGCAGGGCCATTTCGGCGTCCGGCGCGTGCAGGCTTCCCGCGTGGGTGTGGGACAGCCCGCGCCGGGATCGCACGAACACCTCCCACAGCGGCCAGTCGGTCGAGCTGCTCATGCGGTCGCCTCCACGGGCTCGGCGGTGGCGCCGGCGGTTCCGGTCCGTACCGCGTGCTTCTCTGCGTATGCCGCCGCCGCGTCGCGCACCCACGCGCCTTCCTCGTGGGCGGTGCGCCGCTGGGCGAGCCGTTGTTCGTTGCAGGGGCCGTTGCCTTTGAGGACCTCCTGGAACTCCGTCCAGTCGATCGCCCCGTAGTCGTGCTGTCCGAGCTCTTCGTTCCACCGGATGTCGGGGTCGGGGAGGCTGAGCCCCAGGGCCTCCGCCTGCGGCACACAGATGTCGACGAAGCGCCGGCGGAGCTCGTCGTTGGAGTGGCGCTTGATCTTCCAGGCCATCGACTGAGCGGAGTGCGACGAGGAGTCGTCGGGCGGGCCGAACATCATCAGGGACGGCCACCACCAGCGGTTCACCGCGTCCTGCGCCATCTCGTGCTGGGCGGAGGTGCCGCGGCTGAGGGCGAGCAGCAGCTCGTAGCCCTGGCGCTGGTGGAAGGACTCCTCCTTGCAGATGCGGATCATCGCCCGTGCGTACGGTCCGTAGGAGCAGCGGCAGAGCGGAACCTGGTTCGTGATCGCCGCGCCGTCCACCAGCCAGCCGATCGCGCCGACGTCCGCCCAGGTCAGCGTCGGGTAGTTGAAGATCGATGAATAGCGCTGCCGGCCGGCGTGCAGCTTGTCGAGGAGTTCCTCGCGACTGGTCCCCAGCGTCTCGGCGGCGCTGTACAGGTAGAGGCCGTGCCCCGCCTCGTCCTGCACCTTTGCCATCAGGATCGCTTTGCGGCGCAAGGAGGGTGCCCGAGAGATCCAATTCGCCTCGGGCTGCATGCCGATGATCTCGGAGTGCGCGTGCTGGGCCATCTGGCGGACCAGTGTGGCCCGGTACGCGTCGGGCATCCAGTCCCGAGGTTCGATCCGGTCGTCGGCCGCCACCGCGGCGTCGAAAGCCGCGGTGCGCCCCCCATCCATCGGGTCCGCCGTGCCCGCTGTCCTCTGCGTCGTCTGGTCCGCAGTCACTGCCGCCATCTCGGGCTCCCTACCGACCGATCGTTCGGTTCCTTGGCTTCAATGGTGAGTCGGGGGCCCGTAGGGTGTCAACCCTGTGGATAACTGAGTGGTGATCGACGGTGAACGGGGCGGCATGGATGCGGAGCTCGGTGGGCGCGCCGGAAGCGACAACAAGCGCCCCTGGTCCGGAGTGACGAACCACCCGGACCCTGCTCGCGACCGTGAGCCGGACGCAGGGCCCGACGCCGGCCCGGACGCGGAACGTGCCGGGGATCGGGGAGCCGCCCCGGCCCCGGACAGCGCCGTCCCCGGGCCGGAGGCGGACGACGCGCACGCGGGGATACCGGTCCCCGGCGCCCGTCCGGACCCCACGGCTTCGACGGACGGGCCGGCGGGCGATCTCTCGGAGCAGGTGTCCGTGGTGGGAACCCGTCCGGAACGCGGCGCGGGCGCGGACGAACCTCTGCGACCTCCGTCCCGGGAGGGCGGCTCCCCGGACGACCGTCAGGCGCTCGTCACTGCGGAGACACCCCCGGGCGGCACCTTCGTGCCCGAGGGCCCGGCCCGGTGTCCGGGCGGAGGCGGCATGGCGGGGCTCTCACTTCCGTACCAGGTCGTCGCCGCGATCGCGCTGGCCGTCATGGGCGTGCTGGCCTGCGGACACATCGCCGTGATCTTCCTCCATGTCGCGCCGTCCAACACGCTGACGAAGCAGCACGGCGCGGTGGTCGACGACTGGGTCTACCCCGAGTTCGAGCAGAACTGGAAACTGTTCGCCCCCAACCCTCTCCAGCAGAACGTCGCAGTCCAGGTCCGCGCCGAGGTGGCCGGTGACGGTGGGCGCAGCACCACTCGCTGGATCGACCTCTCGCGCGAGGACGGGGCGGCAATACGCGGCAACGTTCTCCCCAGCCACGTCGACCAGAACGAGCTTCGTCGTGCCTGGGACTTCTTCACCGGGTCCCACGACAGCGAGAACCGTTCCAACGGCCTCCGCGGGGACCTGTCCGAGCGCTACATCCGCCGCATCGTGATGCTGCGCCTGGCCGACCACGACCTCGGCGGCAAGGTGGAGCGGATACAGGTGCGATCCGACGTACGTTCCTTGGGAGCCCCGTCGTGGAGCGACGAGAAGATCAGCACCGATCCCGACTACCGGCTGCTCCCGTGGTGGACCGTCAGGCCGGCCGATCTCCCCGGTACACACACGACCGGACAGGCAGCGCGCGACGGGAGGGCGCAGAAGTGAGCGCCTCCACCGCGGCCCGTGTCCCCGGGAAGGCGGGCAGTTCGGTGACCCGGGCAGTCCAGCGCATCACCGAGGGGCCCCTCGGCGCCTACCAGGCCGCCGTCGTCAGGATCGGGATCTCCGCGACCTTTCTGCTGTTCCTGCTCCGGGAACTGCCCCACCGCCGTGAGCTCTACGGCCCTGACGGGCCGTGGAGCTGGGACATGGCACGCGGGCTCCTTTCCCACAACGGCGCCTTCACCGTGTTGATGTGGTCGGACAGCACGGTCTGGTTCGAGTGCGTCTACGCGTTCACGCTGGTGTGCGCAGCGCTGCTGATGATCGGCTGGCGGACGCGGATCACGTCCGTGCTGTTCATGGCGGGAGTGCTCTCCCTCCAGAACCGCAGCATCTTCATGGGCGACGGCGGCGACAACGTCATCCATCTCATGGCGATCTACCTGGTACTGACGCGCTGCGCGCGGGTGTGGTCGCTCGACGCCCGCCGCGCGGCGCGACATGCCGCTCGCGTCACGGAGGGACTCCGGGCGCCCCGCGACGTGACCGGGCCGCTTCTGTGGGGCGTCCTCGGCGCGGTACTGCTCCCCGCCACGCTGATGGGCGGACTGGGCGGCACCTGGTGGCTGCCCGCGCTCCTGTGGGTCCTGTGGCTCGGCAATGGCGCGTGGTGGGCACTGAGCCGGTACGCGCCGGAGCGCGAGTTGCGTACCCTCCTCGACGTCCTGGCCAACCTCGCTCACAACGTCGCCCTGGTCGTGATCATGGCGGAGGTATGCCTGATCTACGCGACCGCCGGCTGGTACAAGATCCAGGGCTCCCGCTGGCAGGACGGCACCGCGATCTACTACCCGCTGAAGCTGGACTACTTCGCGCCCTGGCCGGAGCTCTCGGGCCTCGTGGCCTCCAGCGCCCTGATGGTCATGGTGATGACGTACGCCACGGTCATCGTGCAGGTCGCCTTCCCCTTCACGCTGTTCAACCGGCGCGTCAAGAACGTGCTGCTGGTCCTCATGATCGGTGAGCATGCGGGGATCGCGGTCCTGCTGGGTCTGCCGTTCTTCTCGATGGCGATGATCGCTGCGGACGCGGTCTTCCTGCCGACGGTCTTCCTCGTCTGGCTGGGGCGCATGGTCGCGCTGGGCCGGGGACGGCTGTTCTCCCGGCCTTCGAAGGACGGACGCACCGTTCCCGCGCAGCGAGGCCCCGTTGTGGGCGAGGGGGAGGCACCGCACGGCGGCGGGGACAAGGGCCATACGCTCGTCGGGTGACCAGCGAGACCGGCAGTACAGAAGAATCCCCGTCGACACCGGCGACCGACGCGTCCGCGGAACCGGTCCAGTACGACGACGGCTACGGCAACGAGATCGGTGTCGGGCCGCATCCGCTGCCGTGGCCCGAGGGGGGCCGCTACGACCCCGAGCTCCTGGCGAACGGGGACCGGCGCAACGTGGGTGACGCCTACCGCTACTGGACACGGGAGGCGATCGTCGCCGATCTCGATCTCCGGCGGCACGACTTCCACGTGGCGGTGGAGAACTGGGGTCACGACTTCAACATCGGCTCGGTCGTCCGTACCGCCAACGCCTTCCTCGCCAAGGAGATCCACATCGTCGGGCGCCGGCGCTGGAATCGCCGGGGCGCGATGGTCACCGACCGCTACCAGCACGTGCGGCACCACCCGGACACGGCGGATCTGACCGCGTGGGCGGAGGCCGAGGACCTCCCGATCATCGGGATCGACAACCTTCCCGGGGCCGTACCGCTGGAGCGGACCGAGCTTCCGCGCCGGTGCGTGCTCCTGTTCGGGCAGGAGGGTCCGGGGCTCACGGAAGAGGCGCGCAAGCACGCTTCGATGGTGTGCTCGATCGCGCAGTTCGGCTCGACGCGGTCGATCAACGCGGGCGCCGCCGCAGCCATCGCCATGCACGCCTGGGTGCAGCGGTACGCCGACATCCCGACCCCCGGCCCACAGGGCAGCTGACGCGCATGAACCGAGACCGACGGGACCTGAACCTGAGACTTACGGACCCGTGCCCCACGGGGCCCTGACCGGTGGAGCGGACTCCCGCTCCACCGGCCCTTCGCTCCGGGCGGCTGTTCCCGCACCCGGCCCCGGGAGCTCGCTCTCCGGACCGTGACGACGCCGGCTGGGCTGCGAGCGGCTCAGGCCTGGCGGCGGACCTCGACCACCCGGAACCGGTTGGACACGAACGCCCCGTCGCACAGTGCCGCGTTGGCTGCCGGGTTTCCGCCCGAGCCGTGGAAGTCGGAGAACGCCGCGGTCTGGTTGACGAACACCCCGCCGGTGAGGTTCAGCGAGAGCTGAGCCGACTCGTCGAAGCAGACGTCCTCGATCGCGCGCTCCACCTCGGCCGAGGTGGTGTAGGCGCCGACGGTCATGGCGCCCTTCTCCCTGATCGTGCGGCGCAGCAGGTCCAGGGCGGCCTCGGTCGACTCGACCGCGACGGCGAAGGAGACCGGGCCGAAGCACTCGGAGAGATAGGCCGCCCTGTCGTCGGGCTCGGTGCCGTCGAGCTTGACCACGACCGGCGTACGCACCACGGCGTCAGGGAAGTCGGGGTTGGTCACCTGACGTGAGGCGAGGGCGACGTCGCCCAGTCCCGATGCCGCTTCCAGCCGGGCCTTCACGTCCGGATTCACCAGGGCGCCGAGCAGTCCGTTGGCCCGGGCGTCGTCGCCGAGGAGTCCGCTCACCGCGTCGGCGATGTCCGCCACCACGGTCTCGTAGGGCTTGTCGCCGGCGTCCGTGCTGATCCCGTCCTTGGGGATCAGCAGATTCTGCGGGGTCGTACACATCTGACCGCTGTAGAGGGAGAGCGAGAAGGCCAGGTTGGACAGCATGCCCCGGTAGTTGTCCGTGGAGTGGAGGACGACGGTGTTGACGCCCGCCTTCTCCGTGTAGACCTGAGCCTGGCGGGCGTTGGCCTCCAGCCAGCCACCGAAGGCCGTGGAGCCCGTGTAGTCGATGATCTTGATCTCGGGCCGCACCGCCAGGGTCTTGGCGATGCCTTCGTCCGGGTGTTCGGTGGCGAGCGCGACGAGGTTGGGGTCGAATCCCGCCTCGGCCAGTACCTCGCGTGCGAGCTGGACGGTCAGCGCGAGCGGCAGGACGGCCCGCGGGTGCGGCTTGACCAGCACGGGGTTGCCGGTCGCGAGTGACGCGAAAAGGCCCGGGTAGCCGTTCCAGGTGGGGAAGGTGTTGCAGCCGATCATCAGCGAGACACCGCGCCCGGCCGCCGTGAACGACTTGTGCAGCTGGAGCGGGTCACGCTTGCCCTGGGGCTTGGACCAGTCCGCTGTGCGGGGCGTGCGCGTCTGCTCCTCGTAGGCGTACGCCACCGCCTCGAGGCCACGGTCCTGGGCGTGCGGGCCGCCGGCCTGGAAGGCCATCACGAAGGCCTGCCCGCTGGTGTGCATCACCGCGTGTGCCAGCTCATGTGTACGCCCGCTGATGCGCGAGAGGATCTCCAGGCAGACCAGCGCCCGCGTCTCGGGCCCGGCCGCACGCCAGGAGCCCATGGCGGCCCGCATCGCGGGGAGCAGGATGTCCGGGTCGGCGTGCGGGTACTCGACGCCGAGCTTCGGCCCGTACGGCGAGATCTCCCCGCCCGTCCAGCCGTCGGTACCGGGCTGCCCCAGGTCGATGCGGGTGTTGAGCACCGCGTCGAACGCGGCTTTGCCCTCGGCGGCGCCGAGGCTGCCGGGGAGGCCGTCCTCGCCGTAGGCCTTCGGGTGCTCGGGGTGCGGGGACCAGTACGCGCGCGTGCGGATCGCGTCGAGTGCCTGGTCGAGCGTCGGGCGGTGGATCTCGGACAGCTTTTCGGGGGAAAGCGCGGGGGCCATCACGGACCAACTCCTCGTCGAGCCGGGCGGGTGTGTGCGGACGGAGTTAGAGTAACCGAACGATCGGTCGGGACAAGGGGCCCCAAGGAACCTGTGGACAACTCATGGGGGAGGATCGCGGACATGACCACGCCCAAGCGGGACACGTACACCCCGGAGACGCTCCTCACCGTTGCCGTCCGCGTCTTCAACGAGCGCGGCTACGACGGCACGTCCATGGAGCATCTTTCCAAGGCGGCGGGCATCTCCAAATCCTCCATCTACCACCATGTGGCGGGCAAGGAGGAGCTGCTGCGGCGGGCGGTCAGCCGGGCGCTCGACGGGCTCTTCGGCATTCTCGACGAGGCGGGGGCGACACGGGGACGGGCGATAGCCCGGGTCGAGTACGTCACTCGCCGCACGGTCGAGGTCCTCATGAACGAGCTGCCGTACGTCACTCTGCTGCTGCGGGTGCGCGGCAACACCAGGACCGAGCGCTGGGCCCTGGAGCGGCGGCGTGAGTTCGACCAGCGGGTGTCCGAACTGCTCAAGGCCGCGGTGGCGGAGGGCGATCTGCGCGCCGACGTGGACATACGTCTGGCCACCCGGCTGCTCTTCGGCATGGTGAACTCGCTGGTCGAGTGGTACCGGCCGCAGCAGGGCGGCTCCCCGGAAGCCGATCAGCTCGCCGACACGGTCGTCCGGCTCGCTTTCGAGGGTATGCGCGCCGGCTGACCGCGAGGCCGGTGGCCTTCCCGCGTCTACCGGGCCGCCCGGCGCCCCTCAGGCGAGTTCCGCGGGGCGGTCCGGGCGCGGCCCCAGATCGGTTTCCTCGAACACCAGCAGGGTGCGGGTGGAGAGTACTTCCGGTATGGCCTGGATCCGGGTGAGGACGAGTTCGCGCAGGGCCTGGTTGTCCGGGGTGTGCACGAGCAGCAGGACGTCGAAGTCGCCGCTGACCAGCGCGATGTGAGTGGCACCCGGCAGGGCCTGGAGCTGTTCGCGCACGGTGCGCCATGAGTTCTGGACGATTTTGAGCGTGATGTAGGCGGAGGCCGCCTCTCCCGCCCGTTCGTGGTTCACGCGGGCACTGAAACCCCGGATGACGCCGTCCTCGACCAGCCGGTTGATCCGGGCGTACGCGTTGGCCCGCGACACGTGGACACGCTCGGCGACCGCCCGTACCGAGGCCCGGCCGTCCGTCTGGAGGATGCGCAGAATGGCCCGGTCGGTGGAGTCCAGCGGCCGGGCGGGCGGAGTGCCGCCGGGATCGGTGCCCCGGTCAGCCATTTGTTCAGCTGCCATCTGCCCGTGCCTCCCTGTTGTGGACGACCTGCTCCTATCCCAGGCTGTGGAGAACCGTTTGTCCACAGGCTGGAGGTGCCTGTAGCCAAATTGCCGCCGCGACCGAACAATCGCTTGGTGAGGCACACCACACCGTCGCCTCGCCCCCACCCCGACATTCCTGCGGATTTCGACACCCCTCGATACATCTCGATGCCAGGAGGTGCTTGTCATGACGGTCCAAGAGCTGCCCGGCGCAGCCGCCTACAGGCCCACGCCGCCCCCGGCCTGGAAGCCGCTCACCGATCCCGCGCCGCTGCTCCCGGACCCCGAGCCGTACCGCGTGCTCGGCACCGACTCCGCGGCCGACGCCGACCCCGAGCTGCTGCTGCGGCTCTACACGGAGCTCGTGCGCGGCCGCCGGTACAACGCGCAGGCCACGGCTCTGACGAAGCAGGGAAGGCTCGCGGTGTATCCGTCGAGCACCGGCCAGGAGGCGTGCGAGATCGCCGCCGCGCTGGTGCTGGAGGAGCGCGACTGGCTCTTCCCGAGCTATCGCGACACCCTCGCCGCCGTGGCACGGGGCCTGGACCCCGTCGAGGCCCTGACCTTGCTGCGGGGCGACCGCCACACGGGGTACGACCCGCGTGAGCATCGCATCGCCCCGTTGTGCACGCCCCTGGCCACTCAGCTGCCGCACGCCGTCGGCTTGGCCCACGCCGCGCGCCTCAAGGGCGACGACGTGGTGGCGCTCGCCATGGTCGGCGACGGAGGGACGAGCGAGGGCGATTTCCACGAGGCACTGAACTTCGCGGCCGTCTGGCGCGCTCCGGTCGTGTTCCTCGTGCAGAACAACGGTTTCGCGATCTCGGTACCCCTGGCCAAGCAGACCGCCGCGCCCTCCCTTGCCCACAAGGCCGTCGGATACGGAATGCCTGGACGGCTGGTCGACGGCAACGACGCGGCCGCCATGCACCAGGTGCTGGGCGAGGCCGTGGCCCGGGCCAGGCGAGGTGAGGGACCGACGCTGATCGAGGCGGTCACGTACCGCATGGACGCGCACACCAACGCCGACGACGCCACCCGCTACCGCGGGGACGGCGAGGTCGAGGCGTGGCGCGAGCACGACCCCATCCGGCTTCTGGAGCGCGAGCTGACGGGGCGCGGGCTGCTGGACGAGGAGGGCATCGCGACGGCGCGGGAGGCGGCGGAGCGCATGGCCGAAGGCCTGCGCGAGCAGATGAACGCCGATCCGGTGCTCGATCCGATGGACCTGTTCGCCCATGTCTACGAGGAGCGGACCGGGCAGCTCCGCGAGCAGGCCGAGATGCTGCGGGGCGAGCTCGCCGCCGAGCACGACCCGCTGGAGGAGAACGGCGTGGAGGGACGGCGATGAGCACCGCTGCGGCGACGGTCGGCGGACGGACCGGCAGGGCGAAGCCGGCCACGATGGCACAGGCGCTCGGACGGGCCCTGAGGGACGCGATGGCGGCGGACCCGACGGTGCACGTCCTGGGCGAGGACGTCGGCACGCTCGGCGGGGTCTTCCGCGTGACCGACGGTCTGGCGAAGGAGTTCGGCGACGACCGGTGCACGGACACCCCTCTGGCCGAGGCGGGGATCCTGGGCGCCGCCGTGGGCATGGCGATGTACGGTCTGCGCCCCGTGGTGGAGATGCAGTTCGACGCCTTCGCCTATCCCGCGTTCGAGCAGTTGGTCAGCCATGTCGCCAAGATGCGGAACCGCACCGCGGGTGCCATGCCGCTGCCCATCACGGTGCGGGTGCCGTACGGCGGCGGCATCGGTGGGGTCGAGCACCACAGCGATTCCTCCGAGGCGTACTACATGGCGACACCGGGACTGCACGTCGTCATGCCCGCCACGGTCGACGACGCCTACGGGCTGCTGAGGGAATCGATCGCGTCCGACGACCCGGTGGTCTTCCTGGAGCCCAAGCGTCTTTACTGGTCGAAGGCCGACTGGTCGCCTGAGGCACCGGCGCAGGTCGAGCCGATCGGCCGGGCCGTGGTGCGGCGGCCCGGGCGCAGCGCGACCCTGATCACGTACGGCCCCTCCCTCCCGGTGTGCCTGGAGGCCGCCGAGGCGGCCACGGCCGAGGGCTGGGACCTGGAGGTGGTCGACCTGCGTTCGCTGGTGCCGTTCGACGACGAGACGGTCGCGGCATCGGTCCGGCGTACGGGGCGTGCGGTGGTCGTTCACGAGTCCTCCGGTTTCGGCGGTCCCGGAGGGGAGATCGCGGCCCGGGTGACCGAGCGGTGCTTCCATCATCTGGAGGCGCCGGTCCTGCGTGTCGCCGGGTTCGACATCCCCTACCCGCCGCCGATGCAGGAGCGGCACCATCTGCCGGGCGTGGACCGGGTGCTCGACGCGGTGGCCCGTCTTCAGTGGGAGGCGGACAGCTGATGGCACAGGTACTCGAATTCAAGCTGCCTGATCTCGGCGAAGGGCTGACCGAGGCAGAGATCGTGCGCTGGCTGGTGGAGGTGGGCGATGTCGTCGCCATCGATCAGCCGGTCGTCGAGGTCGAGACGGCCAAGGCCATGGTGGAGGTGCCGTGTCCGTACGGGGGGGTGGTGACCGCACGTTTCGGCGCGGAGGGCGCTGAACTCCCGGTCGGGGCACCTCTGCTGACGGTCGCCGTCGGCTCGGTGGATCCCGTCGTGGACGGCACGGCTACGACCGGGCCGGCCGGAGACGCGTCCGGCGCCGACGGTGAGGGCTCCGGCAACGTGCTCGTCGGCTACGGCACGGGCGCACCGGCCGCGCGACGCCGCAGGGTCAGGCCGGCGCAGGTGCCGTCCTCGTCCGGCTCCTCGGGTCCCGGTTCGTCTCCGGCTCCCGTTCGGCCGGTGGCGGCTTCGGTACCCACCGTGGTGTCGACTCCCGCCCCCGCGGCGGTGACGGCGCCGACGGGGCCGGTGGCGGTCATCTCGCCGCTGGTGCGGAAACTGGCGCGGCAGCACGATCTCGATCTCCGGCAGATCTCCGGCACCGGACGGGACGGACTGATTCTGCGCAGTGACGTGGAGTCTGCGATCAGGGACGTGGAGTCGACCGTCAAGGACGCGGAGTCCACGGTCAAGGACGTGGTGATCGCCGCCGTCCCCGATGAGGCGCCACGGCAGGCACCACAGGGCGAGCGGATCGCCCTGCGCGGAGTCCGCGGTGCGGTCGCCGAGAAGCTGGCCCGCAGCAGGCGCGAGATTCCCGACGCCACCTGCTGGGTGGACGCGGACGCCACCGAGCTGATGGCAGCGAGGGCGGCCATGAACGCCGCCGGGGGTTCCGCCGCCGGTCCGAAGGTGTCGGTGCTCGCGCTGCTGGCCCGCATCTGCACAGCCGCTCTGGCCCGGTTCCCCGAGCTGAACGCGACGGTGGACACCGAGTCCCGGGAGATCGTGCGGCTGCCAGGTGTCCACCTGGGCTTCGCCGCGCAGACCGAGCGAGGCCTGATGGTCCCGGTTGTGCGGGACGCGCACACACGGAACGCGGAGTCGATCGGCGCCGAGATCGCCCGGCTGACCGAGGCGGCCAGGACGGGGAAGCTGACACCGGCGCAGCTCACCGGTGGGACGTTCACGCTGAACAACTACGGCGTGTTCGGAGTGGACGGCTCGACGCCGATCATCAACCACCCCGAGGCGGCGATGCTCGGCGTCGGCCGGATCATGGCCAAGCCCTGGGTGTACGAGGGTGAACTGGCGGTCCGCCAGGTCGTGCAGCTCTCGCTGACCTTCGACCACCGGGTCTGCGACGGAGGTACCGCAGGAGGGTTCCTGCGGTACGTGGCGGACTGCGTGGAGCAGCCGGCGGTGCTGTTGCGGACGCTGTAGTGACAGTGGGGTTGCGGAGCTTCTGTCCGGACCGCCTGTGAGTTCGGTCCCTCTCGGTGACGTTTCGCGTTCCCGGAGGGACCACTGTCCGTGTGAGGCCCGCATACTCGGGTGCATGACCGCGTATGACGCCATCGTTCTTGCCGGGGGAGCCGCGAAGCGGCTCGGGGGGGCCGACAAGCCGGGCCTTCGTGTGGGCGGCCGTGCCCTGCTCGACCGGGTTCTCGCCGTCTGCGCCGACGCCGGTTCCACGGTGGTGGTCGGTGGCCGGAGGCCGACCACGCGTCCCGTCACATGGACGCGTGAAGTACCCGAGGGGGGAGGCCCGTTGGCGGCGCTGGGTGCCGGGGTCAGGGAGACCGCGGCGGCGAACGTTCTGGTGCTCTCCGCGGATCTGCCTTTTCTGGCGGAGACGACGGTCCGTTCGTTGCTGACCGCGGCCGGGGCAGGCGCCCGGGAGGGCGCGTTGTGCACGGATCCGGACGGCCGGGACCAGCCGCTGGTCGCCGTCTACCGTGCCGAGCCGCTGCGACGCGAGCTGGCCCTGCTCGCCACGGAGTACGGCAGCCTCGCGGGCCTTCCGCTGCGCCTGCTGACGGCTGAACTGGACCTGGCCCGGGTGGAGGCGGGACCGCTCGCCTCTTTCGACTGCGACACCTGGGAAGACATTGCTGCCGCCAGAGCGCGGATCAGGGAGCATGGGACCGTGCTGGACGAATGGATCACCGCAGTCAAGAACGAGCTGGGCATCGACCTCGACGTCGACACCGGCGCCCTCCTCGACCTCGCTCGTGACGCCGCGCACGGCGTCGCCCGGCCCGCCGCGCCCCTGACCACGTTCCTGGTGGGATACGCGGCGGCCATGGCGAGCAGCGGCAAGAGCCCTGAGGCCGCTGCGGAAGCAGTGGCGGAGGCCTCCCGCAAGGCCGCGGCCCTCGCGCTCCGGTGGGAGGAAGAGGCGGCACCGGGCAGCGAGCCCGCGACGCCATGACGCCGCAGGACGGCGATGCCGGGCGGACCCGTGGTGCCCGCCCGACGCAGGACGGCGACGCCGGGCGGACCTCTGGCTCCCGCCCGGCGCAGGCGGATCGAGCGGTTCGAGCGGACCGTACGGCGCGGACCGAACGGACGCCAGGGGAGGAGCGGGCCTCCCGGGAGGAACGGGACGCCGAGGAGGAGCGTGCCGTTGCGCAGGCACTCGCCCTCGTAGCCCGGCGTCCGCAGGCGGCTCACCCGGTGTCGGCCTGCTCCGGCCATGAGGCGCAGCCCTCGGACCGTTCGCGCGACGCGGTTCCGGTGCCTGCCCCGGCCGAACGGGGCGGGAGTTCCGCCGCCCCTCCCCCGAGCGCCCCGACCCCCGGCGACGCGACCCCGGGCGATTCACCCCGAGGCGGCCGCGCTACCTCCAGGGGAACAGTCCCCGGAGCGACGGCCTCCGGACCAACGGCCCCCAGTACGGAGGCTCCCAGGACACCGGCTTCCGGCGCTCACGCTCCCAGTACACCGGTCTCAAGCGCTCAGGACTCGGGCTCGTCGAAGCCGACCACGCCGAGCAGGCAGGCGGCCGGGCCGGACACGGCGGACCCCGAGGACTGGGATCCCGCCGGCCCGGACTCCTCGGCCCTTGGCACCACGTACCGCCGCGTGTCGCCGCCGGCACGCGGGGCGGCAGCCTTGTCCAAGGCTCACCGGACCCGGGCCACACCCTGGGCCGAGGCACGTGCCCTGGCCGAGCGTCTGGGCCGGGCTGCCCCGCTGGCCGCCCATCGACTGCCGCTGGACCGTGCCCTGGGGCACGTCCTGGCGGAGCGCGTCGTCGCGCTCACCGACCTGCCGCCGTTCGACACCTCGGCCATGGACGGCTGGGTCGTCGCAGGACCAGGGCCGTGGACCGTACAGGAGGGCGCAGGGCTGCTCGCCGGGCGTGGAGCCGTCGAGCGGTTGCCCGACGGTGAGGCGTCCAGGATTGCCACGGGTGCCCGCATCCCCTCCGACGCCACGGCCGTGATCCGCAGTGAGCACGCACACGCCGACGAGGCCAAGGGACTGCTGCACGCGACCCGCGATGTCGTACCGGGGCAGGACATCCGGCCCCGGGGCCAGGAGTGCCGTTCCGGTGACGAGCTCCTGCCCGTCGGAACGGTGGTGACCCCGCCCGTGCTCGGCCTGGCAGCTGCTGCGGGATATGACGCCCTCGTCGCCGTGCCCCGGCCCCGCGTGGACGTTTTCGTGCTCGGTGACGAACTCCTCACCGCGGGTCTTCCGCGCGAAGGACTCATCCGGGATGCCCTCGGCCCCATGCTCGCTCCCTGGCTCCGCGCCCTGGGAGCAGAGGTCGCCGAGCCCCTGCGGCTGGGGGACGACGCCGAGGCACTGCACCGCGCACTCGTCTCCTCGGACGCCGACCTGATCCTCACCACGGGCGGTACGGCTGCCGGGCCCGTGGATCACGTCCACCCGGTCCTGGCCCGGATGGGGGCCGAGCTCCTCGTCGACGGGGTGGCCGTACGCCCTGGTCATCCCATGCTTCTGGCACGGCTCGCCGAGCAGGGACCGTGTCTGGTCGGCCTGCCGGGCAACCCTCTTGCCGCAGTATCCGGATTGCTGACCCTGGCCGAGCCGCTCCTCCGGGGTATCGCCGGCCGGACCGCCCAGGACGCCTACCGTGCGCCGGTGCACGAAGAGGTGCACGGACACCCGCACGACACCCGGCTGATCCCGGTGGTCCACCGTGACGACAGCGTTCTTCCCCTGCACTACAACGGCCCGGCCATGCTGCGTGGGATCGCCGCCGCGGACGGGCTGGCCGTGGTGCCGCCCGGCGGGGTACGGTCCGGCACCGAGGTGGAGATCCTCGATCTACCGTGGGCCTCGGCGTCGCCGTGGACGGAAGGGTGTTTCACGTGAAACTTCCCGGCCAGGACGCGATGGCCAGGCGTGCAGACGAACACGTCGTACCGACCCGGGTGCTTCTGCCCCGTCGGGTGATCGACAGGCCGTTGCGCCAGGTGGCCAAGCGGCTGGCGATGGCTTTGACCGTGCTGGCTCTGACGGTCTTCATCGTCTGGGCCGACCGCAGCGGCTACCACGACAACGCGGACGGCAAAGTCGACTTCCTCGACGCCGTCTACTACGCGACGGTGACGCTGTCGACGACCGGGTACGGCGACATCGTTCCCTACAGCGATCCGGCGCGGCTGGTCAACGTCATCCTGGTGACGCCGCTGCGCGTGCTCTTCCTGATCATCCTGGTCGGCACCACTCTCGAGGTCCTGACGGAGCGGACCCGGGAGGACTTCCGGCTGAAGCGTTGGAGAAGCAACTTGCGTGAACACACCGTCGTCGTCGGCTTCGGCACGAAGGGACGCTCAGCGATCCAGACGCTGTGTGCCACCGGCTTGAAGAAGGACCAGATCGTCGTCGTCGATCCCGCCGGCAAGGTGATCGAAGCGGCCAATGCCGAAGGTTACGTCGGCGTGTTGGGCGATGCGACGCGCAGCGATGTGCTGCTGCGGGCCGAGGTCCAGAAGGCCCGGCAGATCATAATCGCCACCCAGCGGGACGACACCGCGGTGCTGGTCGCGCTGACGGCCCGGCAGCTCAACCGAGGTGCGAAGATCGTTGCCGCCGTGCGTGAGGAGGAGAACGCGCCGCTGCTCAAGCAGTCCGGGGCCGACGCCGTGATCACCAGCGCGAGTGCCGCCGGCCGGCTGCTGGGCCTGTCCGTGCTGAGTCCGAGTGCGGGCACGGTGATGGAGGACCTCATCCAGCAGGGCAGCGGGCTCGATCTGGTCGAGCGGCCGGTCATAAAGTCCGAGGTGGGCAAGAACGTTCGCGAGACGGATGACCTGGTGGTCAGCGTCCTGCGGGGCCACAGGCTGATCGGGTACGACGATCCGGCCGCCAGCCCGCTTCAGCTCACGGACCGGGTGATCACGATCGTGCGCGCCACACCGATCCACGTCCAGCAGACGGTTCACCCTCCGCAGTCCGGGTCGCGGACATAGGACCACGGCGTACGGATCGGCCCGGGTGGAGGGGCTGTACGAACGTGCCGGCCGCGTCTTCCGGAGGGCGGTGCACGGACGCCGGCCGGGGAGCCGCCGTACGGAAAGCGGCCCGCGCGGCCGTACGGGGAGGCCGGCCCGCGCGGCCGTAAGACGTACAAGCCCTCGCACACGGCGCGGACGGCTCCGCCCCCGCCCGGGCGTCCTCACGGAGTAGCCTCGCGGCCATGTATGCGATCACGATCCCCGAACCAGGCGGTCCCGAAGCGCTCGTATGGGCCGAGGTCCCCGAACCCGTGCCCGGCGATGGTGAAGTCCTCGTCGAGGTCGTGTCCAGCGCGGTCAACCGCGCCGATGTCCTCCAGCGGCAGGGCTTCTACAACCCGCCGCCCGGCGCGTCACCCTATCCGGGCCTGGAGTGCGCGGGCCGCGTCCTGGCACTCGGCCCCGGCGTGTCCGGATGGTCCGTGGGCGACGAGGTCTGCGGGCTGCTGGCGGGGGGCGGATACGCGGAAAAGGTCGCTGTGCCCGCCGGCCAGCTTCTTCCCGTTCCCGAGGGAGTGGACCTCGCGGAGGCCGCGGCGCTGCCCGAGGTGGCGGCGACGGTCTGGTCCAACGTCTTCATGGTGGCCCACCTGCGCCCCGGCGAGACCCTGCTGATCCACGGCGGGTCCAGCGGTATCGGCACCATGGCCATCCAGCTCGCCAAGGCCATCGGCGCGCGGGTCGCGGTCACAGCCGGCGGTCCCGAGAAACTGGCGCGCTGTCAGGAGCTCGGTGCCGACATCCTCATCGACTACCGCGAGCAGGACTTCGTCGACGAACTGCGCAAGGCGACCGACGGTGCGGGGGCCGACGTCATCCTCGACATCGTCGGAGCGAAGTACCTGGACCGTAACGTGCGGGCCCTGGCCGTGAACGGCCGCCTCGCGATCATCGGCCTGCAGGGCGGCGCCAAGGGCGAGCTGAACCTGGGTGCCCTGCTGAGCAAGCGGGCCGCCGTCACGGCGACCTCATTGCGCTCCCGTCCGCTGGCGGAGAAGGCGGCGATCATCGCCGCCGTACGCGAGCACGTGTGGCCGCTGATCGCCGCGGAGGTCGTCCGGCCGGTGGTCGACCGCACGGTGCCGATGCCGGAGGCGGCGGAGGCTCACCGGCTGATGGAGTCCAGCAGCCACATCGGCAAGATCCTCCTGGCCGCGCCGAACGCCTGAGGACGCCCCGGCACGGGCACCTGTGGACGCCGGTATCGACCCCTCCGGCGCCTGATGGAGCCAGGCCCCGTACGCCCGACGCGGAGCCCGGCGGTCCCGGCGGAGCTCAACGGCCCCGGCGTACAGGCATCCGGGCCCGGCACGCATCGCGTGTGCCGGGCCCTGACGCGTACAGCGGTCGACGGTGGACCGAAGGCTAGAGGTACGGGCCGGAGCGCGCAGGGCCGTGGGGGTCGACGGCCGCTTCGTCGTCGTCGCCCCCGACGCCCGGAGGAAGGGCGCGGCGCATCTGTTCCAGCTGCGCACGCGCCGCCATCTGCTGGGCGAAGAGCGCCGTCTGGATGCCGTGGAAAAGGCCCTCCAACCAGCCGACCAGCTGGGCCTGCGCGATCCGCAGCTCGGCCTCGGAGGGTACGGACTCCTCGGTGAACGGCAGCGAAAGGCGCTCGAGCTCCTCCACGAGTTCCGGGGCCAGGCCGTCCTCAAGCTCCTTGACGGAGCTCGCGTGGATCTCCTTCAGCCGGACCCGGCTCGCCTCGTCGAGAGGAGCCGCCCTGACCTCTTCCAGAAGCTGTTTGATCATGCTGCCGATGCGCATGACCTTGGCGGGCTGCTCGACCATCTCCGTCACCGGGACCTCGCGCGACTCGTCGCCGCCGGCCCCGGCGCCCCCGCCGATGGCCATTCCGTCCTGCCCCACCACGAGGACTTGGGGGTGCTCCTGCGACCGTTCATTCCTCGGCATCTCCATGACGCCATTGTCTCGCACACACGCCTCATCACATGGTGGTGCCCCCGGAAAGGGAAGATCACCCTCTTCGGGGACACCGGAACCACCGGTCAGCCGCCGGGGTTCATCCCGCGCGACGGGTCGCAGCCGCCCGGGTACCCGCGAAGGCGGCGGCGAGCAGCCCCGCCAGGACCGGAACCACCCGGGCCAGCAGGCCGATGGCCTCCCAGGGGTCGACCAGACGCAGTGCCACGGCAGGCACGATGCCCGCCACTTGCCGAGCAGCACGCCCGTGAGCGCGACCACCAGGCACTGGAAACCGGAGAGTGAACGCCGTACACCTGGGGGTATGTCCACCGCGCCGAGCGTGGTGAGGTCGGCACCCGCCGTGTGCGGCCGCCTCGGGGCCTCGGTCAGGTCGTCCGGCGGATGCGGAACGCCAGGAACGCCAGGCCCATCCCGACCAGTGCGATCCCGCTGCCCAGCGACACGTCCCGCACCTGCCGTACGGCCGCCACATCCAGCGCCCGCTTCTGCCTCGCCGTCTCGCCGGGCTTGGGAAACGCGTCCGGCGGCGGCGTGAACTCGGGGACCCCGGCAGGGTCCGAGTCCGGTGGCATCTCGTCCGCCGCCGCCTCGGAGTCCGCGATCTCGACGGGCGACAGTGAGCGCCCCGGCCGCGCCCGGCCCTCCCCGGCCTGCCGCCCGGCGAGCGGTGATTCCTCCGCGGAGGGGCCTTCGTCGGGAGTGGCCGAAGAGCGCGAGAACGCTACGGGCACCGCGCCTGCTCCGGACGCTCCGGAGGTCGTGGCCGTGCCGGGCCCGGGGAACGCCGCAGGCGCCGTGATCGCAGATCCCGGACGGCCCCGGTGGGACGAGGAGGCGCCGTCGTGTGCGTGGGCCCAGGCGGGTGGCCCGAGCGCCGTCCCGACCGCCAGCACCAGACAGGCCACAAAGCGTGACGGCCGTGAGACCAGGAGTCCTGGAGGCATGAGATCAGCGTCACATGTGCCGATATGTCCGGCATCTGGAGTGCGGCCAAAGGCCGCACGTCAACGAGCCCCGCACACGCTGACCGGCCTGAACGGCCCGGGGTGGTGGCGGGAAGCCATGGAGCAGCCCCGAGGGGCGCCGGTCCGCCCCGGCCGGATGCCCCGCGTGCAGTCGAAAGCCCGGCTCGTAGCCGGAACTCCGGACATCCGGAATCCATGGAGCCTGCAGGTCGGGACGGGAACATCGGGAGCCCGGCAGGTCGGCCCGGACCGGCCGGGATCCCGCAGGTCAGGCCGGATCGCCCGTCGCGATACGCAGCTCGAAGTGGGCGCCACGCTCCGCCACTGCCGTCCCCGACGTCGGGAACTGGTCGATGACCTGGTCCTCGGCGTAGGTGTTGCCCTCGACCTTGACGACCTTGACCGTCCAACCGGCGGCTGCAGCACAGGACTTCGCGGAGATGATGTCCTTGTAGATGAAGTTCGGGGCCTGGACCTTCGCCGGGTCGTCGGTGTCCTCCGTGGCGTCGGTGCAGTCCTCGGTGTCCATCGTCCGGTTGCGCTCCGGCGGCTTGTGCTCGCCGGCCGCCGCGGACTCGCTGGAGCCGGGGTCACCGCCCTTGCCGTTCTCCGCGTCGCCGTCCATGTTGAGGAAGGCGATCAGTCCGCCGACCGCGACGAGGGCTACCACGATCGCGCCCACGACGACCGGCATGTTCCGGCCGGACCCGCCGCCCTGGCCCGTCGAGGTCTGCGGCGACATCGTGTACGGAGGCGGGGTCCCGTGCCCCAGGTGGGCGGGTGCACCGTACTGCTGGGGCGCCGCCTGCGGGTAGCCGTAGCCCGGCGTGGGAGCGGGGGTCGGCGGGCCGTAGGGGCCGGGCTGGTGCTGCTGCGGGTGGGGCTGCGGCTGGTACGGCGTCTGCACGCTGTGCTGCGCCGGCGTGGCCTGGCCGACGGGCGGGAAGACCGCCGAGCCGACTCCCGAGCCGCTGTTCGCCGGACCGCTGCCGCCGACGATCGCCGGGGCGCCGCCGGGGGCGCCCGCGCTGAGCAGGCGGGCGATCTCGTCCTGCATGGCCGCGGCACTGGGGAAGCGTTCGTTCGGGTTCTTCTTCAGCGCACGGGCGACCAGGGCGTCCATCGCGGGCGTGACCGACCGGTTGATGCTCGACGGTGCGCCCGGCTCCTCCTGGACATGCGCGTACGCGATGGCGAGCGGGGAGTCCGCGTCGAACGGCAGGCGCCCCGTCAGCAGTTGGAAGAGCATGATGCCGACCGAGTACAGGTCGGAGCGGGCGTCGACGCCGCGGCCGAGTGCCTGCTCGGGGGAGAGGTACTGCGGGGTGCCGACGACCATGCCGGTCTGGGTCATCGAGGTGACGCCCGACTGCATGGCCCGGGCGATGCCGAAGTCCATGACCTTGACCACGCCGCGCTTGGTCATCATCACGTTGCCGGGCTTGATGTCGCGGTGGACCAGGCCCATCTCGTGGCTGGTCTCCAGGGCGGCCAGCACGTCGGCCGTCACCTTGAGCGCCTTGTCGGCCGGCATCGCGCCGAACTGCCGGATGTCCGCCTGGAGTACGGAGCCGAGCGGCTGCCCCTCGACGTACTCCATGACGATGTACGGCATCAGGGCGCCGCCGAGCTCGTCCTCGCCCGTGTCGAACACCGAGACGATGTTGGTGTGCTGGAGCTTGGCGACCGCCTGCGCCTCGCGCCTGAAACGCTCGCGGAAGGACTGCTCACGGCCCAGCTCGGTGTGCAGGGTCTTGATGGCGACCTGGCGGTCCAGGGCTGAGTCGTACGCGAGGTAGACGGACGCCATCCCGCCTTCGCCGAGCAGGTCGCGGAGCTGGTAGCGGCCGCCGGCCACGGAACCGCCCGCGTACCGCCCCTGTGCGCCGTCGTGGCTCATGACTTGCATCCCCCTCGGCGCCCGGCGGACGCGTGATCCCTATTACGCGCCAAGTCTGCCCGAGGGGTACGACACGTCAAGCCGGGTGCCCGTTCCGTGACCCTACGCACAAGAAGCGTCTCGGAAGCGTTACAGGATGAACATGGAATTTGCGCAGGCGGCGCGCCAGCCGATTGGATGGCCCGTCACTCTCGAAACCGGTGGGGCCCGACAGAGGCTGTAGCGTGACGTGGCGATGCAGCAAGGCACCGTGAGAACCCGCGGACGCGCGGACAGATACGACGGCGAGGACTGATGGCACCCGAATCCGAAGCAAACGGCGGCGGAGTTTCGGATGGCACCGACTCCTGGGGTGTCGGCGGTGTGGTCGGAGACGGCCGCTACCGCATGACGCACCGGCTCGGCCGCGGCGGCATGGCCGAGGTCTACGCAGCGGAGGACGTCCGTCTGGGGCGGACGGTCGCGGTGAAACTGCTGCGCTCCGATCTCGCGGAGGACCCCGTCTCGAAGGCGCGTTTCACGCGTGAGGCGCAGTCGGTCGCGGGGCTCAACCACCATGCGATCGTCGCGGTGTACGACTCCGGCGAGGACGTCGTGGGCGGCTCGACCGTGCCCTACATCGTGATGGAGCTGGTCGAGGGCAACACCATCCGCGACCTGCTGCTGGAGGCCGAGGCGCCGCCGCCCGAGCAGGCGCTGATCATCGTCTCCGGCGTGCTGGAGGCTCTGGCGTACTCCCACCAGCACGGCATCGTGCACCGTGACATCAAGCCGGCGAACGTGATCATCACGCACTCCGGCGCGGTCAAGGTGATGGACTTCGGCATCGCCCGCGCGCTGCACGGCGTGCAGTCGACGATGACGCAGACCGGCATGGTCATGGGCACCCCGCAGTACCTCTCCCCGGAGCAGGCGCTCGGCAAGGCGGTCGACCACCGTTCCGACCTGTACGCCACCGGTTGCCTGCTGTACGAACTGCTCGCCCTGCGGCCCCCGTTCACCGGTGAGACGCCGCTCTCCGTCGTGTACCAGCACGTCCAGGACATGCCGCTCCCGCCCTCCGAGGCCGCCGGAGCGGTCCCGCCGGAGCTGGACGGCCTCGTCATGCGCTCCCTGGCCAAGGACCCGGACGACCGGTTCCAGAGTGCCGAGGAGATGCGCGGCCTCGTCCAGTACAGCCTGCAGATGCTGCAGGTCCAGGGCGGGCACACCGGCACGTGGAACACCGGCCCGGTCACCGTGCACGACGGTGGTCACACGGCGCCGATGAACATCGGCGGCGGCACCGCCGCGATGGGTCACCCCATGCACGGGGAGACCTCGCAGGGTCCGATCCTGCCGCCCATGAACCCGGACGACGGGGCGTACGCCGGCGGGCACCACAACGGTGGCGGCCGCAACAAGATGTGGCTCTTCGTCCTGCTCGCCCTCATCGCGATCGGGGCGGGCGTCGCCTTCGCCGTCCAGGCGGCGAACGACAACAACAAGAGCAAGAAGACCCCGTCCAGCCCCTCCACCTCGGTCTCCCCGAGCGAGTCGCCGAAGTCACCCGATCCCACGGACGAGGAGACGGAGGAGTCGGAGGAACCCGACAGCTCCACGGGCGGTCAGACGTGGCCCACCAGGGAGCCGACGTTCACGCCGTCGGACGATCCGACCGAGCCGACCCAGAAGCCGACCGAGACGCCCACGTCGTCCGACCCCGGCACGACGGACGGCGGCACCACGACGGACGGCGGCACCACGGCGGACGGCGGCACGACCGACGGCGGCACCGACGAGGGCGGTACCGGAGAGACCACCAGTGGGACCACGGACGGCACCACGGCCGGAGGGACCCCCGCGGGGACCTCGGCGGGCGCCGCAGCGGGTACGACGACGGGTACCACCGCCGGCTGACGGGCGCCTGGCCTCACCCGGTGAAGGCCTCGCCTACCGCTTCGTACTCACGCGTCCACCACACCGCCAGGGCCGACACCGCAGGGAATTGCGGGTCGGCCCTGCGGTCGTGGAGGCGGTAGCGCCAGCGCAGTATCCAGAAGTCGTTGAGCCGCTCCCACCAGACCCGGTGCACCGCGGCCGTCATCTCGGCAGCTCCGGCGCCGGCCGCGCGCCGGTAGGCGCGGGCGTACGCCCGCACCTTCTCCAGTGCCAGTTCCCCGTCCGGCCGGACGAAGAAGATGGCCGCCGCCCTCACCGCCTCCTCCGCACGGGGCTGTACGCCCAGCCGGTCCCAGTCCACGATCGCGACGGGGTCGGCGCCCCGGTAGAGCAGGTTCAGGGGATGGAAGTCACCGTGCACCCAGCCCCGCGCGGAACCGGCGGGCGTGGGCGGCCTGCGGTGCGCGTGCTGTTCCAGCAGGGCGCGGCGCTCGACGAGCCGGTGCACGGCGAGCTCGTCGAAGGCGTCCCGGGGGCCCAGGCCCCCGGCGGCCGACAGCAACTCGTCGATCAGCGCGAACGTGTCGGCGGGATGGGGACTCTGTCCCCGTACGGGAGGCGGCTGGTCGTCCCCCATGACCTGTTCGAGCCCGGTGTGTACGGCGCCGAGCAGCGCTCCGAGCCGCCGCGACTGAGCGGTCGTCAGCTGGGCGCCGTCGCGGTGGAGGCCGTCCACCCAGTGGTGCAGGGCATAGCGCTGCCCCTCGATGACGGTGACGGTGTCACCGTGCGTGTCCGCCAGGGGCGGCGCTACAGGCACACCGAGCGAGTGCAACTGCTGGGTCGCCCGGTGCTGTCTCACGATCGTGTCGTGATCACCGCTGGCGTCGTCGAGATGGTGCTTGTCGAGGTGGTGCTTGAGGAAGTACGAGCCCCGGGTGGTGGACACGCGGTAACCGTGGTTGAGCAGGCCCTTGGTCAGGGGTTCGCAGGCGAGGGGTTCGCCGGCGGCGGGGTAGCGGCGCAGCACCTCGCCGACCGGAGGAACAGGTGGAAGGGTCACAGATGAGCGCAGCACTCGCCACATGTTAGGTGACGCTGTGTGGCTGGATTTACGGACTTGCGCTGTAGCTCAGAGTGTGCATCCGTGCGAGCTGCGGATCGATGCGGAGGTACACGGGATCGAAGCGCTCGCCGTTCACCTCCGACGGGCCGGGCCCGAAGAGTTCACGCTGGTCGAGGGCGGGCCGGACGATCTCGGCGGGGCCGGTGAACTGCACCGACCAGCGGTCTTCCCCCGAGGACGCCGGGGCGTCGAGGTTGTCCGCCCCGTAGGCCACGACGCTGCCGTCGCAGGACTCGTGGAAGCCGAGCCCCCTGTGCATCCGCAGGACGACGCGGCCCTCGACCACCAGGTGCCGGGCCACGGCCAGGAACGGCAGGGCACGCATGCTCATGGCGATCCGGCCATGGCGCACGCCGGCCAGCAGCTCGATGGCGCGGGACCTGCCGTGGGTGAAGCCGGAGACGGGGGCGGGGCCGGACTCGCGACCGGGCGAACCGCAGGGACCGAAAGCCGGACCGGAAGCGGAACCGGTGGCGGAAGCCGGACCGGAGCCCGGCGCGGTGGCACGAGGGCTGGAGAAAAGCATGCGCTCCACTCTCCGCCACGCCGCAGACGCGGCGTAAGGGTCCGCGGCCCCCCGTGGTCCGGGACGAAGGTCCTGGCCCTGCCCCGCGTTCAGCGCCTCTCGGCCTGGAGCCTCGCCACGTAGGCCGCGGCCTGCGACCGCCGCTCCATGCCCAGTTTGGCGAGCAGGCTGGAGACGTAGTTCTTGATGGTCTTCTCGGCGAGGTGCAGCCGCTCGCCGATCACCCGGTTCGTGAGGCCCTCGCCGATGAGGTCGAGGATCTTGCGCTCCTGCTCGGTCAGACCGGCGAGCCGGTCGTCCTTGCCGTTCTTCCCCTCGCGCAGGCGCTCCAGTACGCGGGCGGTGGCCACGGGGTCGAGCAGGGACTTCCCGGCCGCCACGTCCCGGACGGCGCTGAGCAGCTCGTTGCCGCGGATGGCCTTCAGGACGTACCCCGAGGCACCCGCCATGATCGCGTCGAAGAGTGCCTCGTCGTCGGCGTACGAGGTGAGCATCAGGCACTTGATGCGGTCGTCCGCCGAGCGGACCTCGCGGCAGACCTCCACACCGCTTCCGTCGGGCAGCCGTACGTCCAGGACGGCCACGTCGGGACGCGTCGCCGTGATCCGGGCGAGCGCGTCCGCCGCCGTGCCGGCCTCGCCGACGACCTCGATGTCCCCCTCGGCGGAAAGCAGCTCGTGGACGCCGCGCCTCACCACTTCGTGATCATCGAGCAGGAATACCGTGATTTTTCCTTCTTCGCGCACATTCGAAGTCTCACACACTCCTTTGTTGTCCGCCCTTCCCTGGCACTAGCGGCGCGGGATAACGTGCCGTTGTTCCGGCCGCCTGCCAGGCTGTTGCCAGTGCTGTGACCAGCAAGACTTCGCGGTTTTTGCGATTTACTTGGAAATCCAAGCAAAATCGCAGGTCACAAGGTGTTTCGCAGTTGTGCGGTGCACTGGGTAACGTGCTTATGACAGGACGCTCGCCGGGGCACCTGTCACGCCTGTTCCCGGCCAGCGGCACCCACCCCGTGCACGGGTCCGGACACAGGCGAGCCGCACTGGTTCCCCGGCCATCCCGGGGGCCGGACCGACGGAGGAGCACGCACGTGACCGTGGAGAGCACTGCCGCGCGCAAACCGCGACGCAGCAGCAAGCGGACCAGCGCCGCGAAGACGCCACAGAGTTCCGAGCCCCAGCTGGTACAGCTGCTGACGCCGGAGGGTGAGCGCGTCGAGCACCCGGACTTCGAGATCGACCTGAGCCCGGACGAGCTCCGCGGCCTCTACCGGGACATGGTTCTGACCCGGCGCTTCGATGCCGAGGCCACCGCACTGCAGCGTCAGGGCGAGCTGGGCCTGTGGGCCTCGCTGCTCGGCCAGGAAGCCGCACAGATCGGCTCGGGCCGCGCCCTGCGCGACGACGACTACGTCTTCCCGACCTACCGCGAGCACGGTGTGGCGTGGTGCCGGGGCGTCGACCCGACGAATCTGCTCGGGATGTTCCGCGGCGTGAACCACGGAGGCTGGGACCCGAGCACCAACAACTTCCACCTCTACACGATCGTCATCGGCTCGCAGACGCTGCACGCCACCGGCTATGCCATGGGCGTCGCCAAGGACGGTGCGGACTCGGCCGTGGTCGCGTACTTCGGTGACGGTGCCTCCAGCCAGGGCGACGTCGCGGAGGCCTTCACCTTCTCCGCCGTCTACAACGCCCCCGTCGTGTTCTTCTGCCAGAACAACCAGTGGGCGATCTCCGAGCCGACCGAGAAGCAGATGCGAGTGCCGCTGTACCAGCGCGCGCAGGGATTCGGCTTCCCGGGTGTCCGGGTCGACGGCAACGACGTACTGGCGTGCCTGGCCGTCACCAGGTCGGCGCTGGAGCGCGCCCGCCGGGGCGAGGGGCCCACCCTCGTCGAGGCGTTCACCTACCGGATGGGCGCCCACACCACCTCGGACGACCCGACCAAGTACCGGGCGGACGAGGAGCGGGCGGCGTGGGAGGCCAAGGACCCGATCCTGCGGCTGCGTACGTACCTGGAGAAGCAGGACCTCGCCGACGCGGCGTTCTTCGCCGCGCTGGAGGAGGAGAGCGAGACCCTCGGCAAGCGGGTGCGTGAAGCGGTGCGGGCCATGCCCGACCCCGACCGGCTGGCGATCTTCGACCACGCGTACGCCGACGGCAACCCGCTCGTCGACGAGGAGCGCGCCCAGTTCGCCGCCTACCAGGCATCGTTCGCCGAGGAGGGCAACTAGTCATGGCAGCCCAGAAGTTGTCCATCGCGAAGGCGCTCAACGAGTCGCTGCGCAAGGCCCTCGAGACCGACCCCAAGGTCCTCATCATGGGTGAGGACGTCGGCAAGCTCGGCGGGGTCTTCCGCATCACGGACGGTCTCCAGAAGGACTTCGGCGAGGACCGTGTCATCGACACCCCGCTCGCCGAGTCCGGCATCGTGGGCACGGCGATCGGTCTGGCCCTGCGCGGCTACCGCCCGATCGTCGAGATCCAGTTCGACGGCTTCGTCTTCCCCGCGTACGACCAGATCGTCACGCAGCTCGCCAAGATGCACGCCCGTGCGCTCGGCAAGATCAAGATGCCGGTCGTCATCCGTATCCCGTACGGCGGCGGCATCGGTGCCGTCGAGCACCACAGCGAGTCGCCCGAGGCGCTGTTCGCGCACGTGGCGGGCCTGAAGGTCGTCTCGCCGTCCAACGCGAGCGACGCCTACTGGATGATGCAGCAGGCCGTCCAGAGCGACGATCCGATCATCTTCTTCGAGCCGAAGCGCCGGTACTGGGACAAGGGCGATCTCGACACCGAGTCCATCCCCCTCCCCCTCCACAAGGCCGTCGTGGCACGTGAGGGCTCCGACCTCACGCTCGCCGCGTACGGCCCGATGGTGAAGGTCTGCCTGGAGGCCGCGGCCGCGGCGCAGGAGGAGGGCAAGTCCCTCGAGGTGCTGGACCTGCGGTCGATGTCCCCGATCGACTTCGACGCCGTACAGACGTCGGTCGAGAAGACGGGCCGGCTCGTCGTGGTCCACGAGGCGCCGGTGTTCTACGGCTCGGGCGCGGAGATCGCCGCCCGGATCACGGAGCGCTGCTTCTACCACCTCGAAGCACCGGTGCTGAGGGTCGGCGGCTACCACGCCCCCTACCCGCCGGCCAGGCTCGAGGACGAGTACCTGCCGGGGCTCGACCGGGTGCTCGACGCCGTCGACCGCTCGCTGGCGTACTGAGGAGAGGGATCGTGACGACGATGACCGATACGTCTGCTCGTTTCCGCGAGTTCAAGATGCCGGACGTGGGCGAAGGACTGACCGAGGCGGAGATCCTCAAGTGGTTCGTCCAGCCCGGCGACACCGTCTCCGACGGCCAGGTCGTGTGCGAGGTGGAGACCGCCAAGGCGGCGGTGGAGCTGCCGATCCCCTTCGACGGGGTGGTGCACGAGCTCCGCTTCCCCGAGGGCACGACCGTGGACGTCGGCCAGGTGATCATCGCGGTGGACGTGGCGCCCGGCAGCGGTGACGCCCCGGCTCCCGCGGAGACCGTTCAGCAGCCCGTGGCCCCGGCGGAACCGGAAGCCGAACCGGATGCCCCCAAGGGGCGGCAGCCGGTGCTGGTCGGCTACGGAGTGGCCGAGTCCTCCACGAAGCGCCGCGCCCGCAAGGGCGTGGAGATCCCCGGCCCGGCCGCAGCCGCGATCCAGGCCGAGATGAACGGCCATGCCGCAGCGGTCCCGGAGGCCCGACCGCTCGCCAAACCGCCGGTGCGCAAGCTGGCGAAGGACCTGGGCATCGACCTGGCCACGGTCACCCCGACCGGCGAGGGCGGGATCATCACCCGCGAGGACGTCCACGCGGCGGCCGCCCCGGCCCCCGCCGAGGTCCCCACGCAGCCGGTGGCGGCGCCCGTCGCCCCCGCACCGGTCGCCGTGCCCGCGGACACGGCCGGCCGTGAGACCCGTATCCCGGTCAAGGGTGTGCGCAAGGCCATCGCGCAGGCCATGGTCGGCAGTGCCTTCACCGCGCCGCACGTCACCGAGTTCGTGACGTTCGACGTCACGCGCACGATGAAGCTCGTGGCGGAGCTCAAGGAGGACAAGGACATGGCGGGAGTGCGGGTCAACCCGCTCCTGATCATCGCCAAGGCCCTCCTGGTCGCGATCAAGCGCAACCCCGAGGTCAACGCCGCCTGGGACGAGGCCAACCAGGAGATCGTGCAGAAGCACTACGTGAACCTGGGCATCGCGGCCGCCACCCCGCGCGGCCTGATCGTGCCGAACATCAAGGACGCGCACGCCATGACGCTGCCCGAGCTAGCCGGGGCGCTGGGCGAGCTGGTCACCACGGCGCGTGAGGGGAAGACGTCTCCCGCGGCCATGGCGGGCGGCACCGTGACGATCACCAATGTGGGCGTCTTCGGCGTCGACACGGGTACGCCGATCCTGAACTCCGGCGAGTCCGCGATCCTCGCGGTCGGCGCGATCAAGCTCCAGCCCTGGGTGCACAAGGGCAAGGTGAAGCCGCGCCAGGTGACCACGCTGGCGCTGTCGTTCGACCACCGGCTGGTCGACGGCGAGCTGGGCTCCAAGGTGCTCGCGGACGTCGCGGCGATCCTGGAACAGCCGAAGCGTCTGATCACCTGGGCCTGACCGGCCACGCGAAGGGGCCCGCCGCAGGATGCGGCGGGCCCCTTCGCGCGTGTGCGGACCGGACTACTTCTTGAAGCTGTAGTCCATGAGCTTCTTCGCGTCGGACGTACGGGTCGTCGAGGACGTCGCGGTGAGGACGGTTCCGATGACCGTCTTGCCGTTGCGGGTCGCGGCGAAGACCAGGCAGTACTTGGCCGTCGGGCCGGAGCCGGTCTTCACACCGATCGTGCCGCTGTAGCTGCCCAGCAGCAGGTTGGTGTTGGTCCACGACATGTAGCGGTAGCCGCCGGACTTCGTCGTGACCTTCTGCTTCGTCGACTTCGTCTTCACGATCGCGCGGAACGTGGAGCTCTTCATCGCGGAGCTGGCGAGCTTGGTGAGGTCGCGCGGCGTCGAGTAGTTCGAGCCGTTGCCGATGCCGTCGAACGAGTCGAAGTGGCTGTTCGTCATGCCCAGCGTCTTCGCGGTGGCGTTCATCTTGCCGAGGAACGACTTCACCCGGGCGGCACGCGTGGTGCCGGAACCGAACTTGTCGGCCAGCGCGTAGGCGGCGTCGCAGCCCGACGGCAGCATCAGACCGTAGAGGAGCTGACGGACCGTTACCTTGTCGCCGACGATCAGACGAGCCGACGAGGCGGTGTTCTTGACGATGTAGTCGCTGTACGCCTTCTGGACCGTCACCTTGGAATCCAGGTTCAGGTTCTTCTGGGACAGCACCACGCGGGCGGTCATTATCTTGGTGGTGGAACCGGTGGACCGGCGGGTGTCCGCAGACTTGCTGTACAGCGTCTTCGCGGTGCCGTTGTTCATCACGAAACCGCCCTTGGCGGTGATCGTGGGCGTCGGCAGGGTCGCTGCCTGGGCTGCTGAGGCGAACGCGCTGCCCGCGAGGACGGCACCCGCGGTGAGAGCCACGGTGGCGGCAACGGTTGCGCGGTTTATGCCCTTAAGACCGATTTTCAAGTCAAACGCTCCAAATACACCTGAAATGCGGTCACGTGAGAGTGCCGCTTGGTGGTGAGACTCGCGAGGCTGCCGAATGGATGTGCTCACGTACGGGTGAGATCGATTCCGACTGCACGGATTATACGAACCGCGGGCCTTGTCCGAACCCCCCGCGGGGTGCCGGATGTGCGGCGGCCGGACACGATCGGGCCACGGAGGCCGTCCGCCTGGCGCTCGGCCGGTGGACGGGATGCCGGGAAGGGCTGCCGGGGAGGGAGGCGGGTCCGGATCGCGGACGCGTCGGCGGACGCACCCATCTTGTATCTATGCTGTGCGCATGCCAGCCTCGTCCCTCGTCCCGCCCGCCGCCCGCAAGGCGGATCCCAAGTCCCCACCCGCCGCCGAACGCGTCTACACGCACATCAAGACGGCGGTGCTCGACCGCCGCTACGAGGGCGGCACGCTCCTGACCGAGGGCGACCTCGCCGGGGCCGTCGGCGTCTCCCGGACTCCCGTCCGGGAGGCGCTGCTGCGGCTGGAGGCCGAGGGCCTGATCAAGCTCTACCCGAAGAAGGGCGCCCTCGTGCTCCCCGTCTCCGCCCAGGAGATCGCGGACGTCGTCGAGACCCGGCTGCTGGTGGAGGAGTTCGCGGCCCGCAAGGCCGTGCCGGCCTCCCCGGGCCTGATCGCCAGGCTCGAACAACTCCTGGAGCAGCAGCGGGAACTCGCGGGGGCGGGGGACCTGGCCGCCGTGTCCGTCAAGGACCGCTGCTTCCACGCCGAGATCGTCAAAAACGCGGGCAACGAGATCCTCTCGCGCCTCTACGACCAGCTCCGCGACCGGCAGTTGCGGATGGGCGTCGCCGTGATGGAGGCCCACCCCGACCGGATCGCCGCCAACATCACCGAGCACGGTGAACTGCTGGAGGCCATCAGGTCCGGTGACGCCGAAGGCGCCGCACAGGTCGTGCGCCGCCACGTCAGCCGGGTCAGGGTGCTGGTCCGGGGTGATGACCGATGAGCTCGGCCGCCCCAGCCCTGTCGCTGCCCGGAGACCCGCCGGGCGGCCGCCGTGCCGCCTGCATCTGGGGCATCGGTGTCGCCGTCTACTTCGTCGCCATCATCTTCCGCACCAGCCTCGGTGTCGCCGGGCTGGACGCCGCCGACCGGTTCGACGTCAACGCCTCGGCCCTGTCGACGTTCTCCATCCTGCAACTGCTGGTCTACGCGGGCATGCAGATACCCGTGGGGCTGATGGTCGACCGGTTCGGCACCAAGAAGGTCCTCACCCTCGGGGCGGTGCTGTTCACGCTCGGGCAGCTCGGCTTCGCGCTCTCGCCCTCGTACGGCATGGCGCTCGCCTCCCGCGCGCTGCTCGGCTGCGGCGACGCGATGACCTTCATCAGCGTGCTGCGGCTGGGCGCCCGGTGGTTCCCGGCCCGCCGCGGGCCGATGATCGGCCAGGTCGCCGCGCTCTTCGGCATGGCGGGCAACCTCGTCTCGACGCTCTTCATCGCCCGTGCCCTGCACGGCTACGGCTGGACGGCGACCTTCGTCGGCAGCGCCGCGGCGGGCGTCCTGGTACTGATGCTGCTGCTCGCCTTCCTCAAGGACCACCCCGAGGGCCACGAACCTCCGCCCGCCGAGCACGCGGGTGCCGCGTACGTGCGCAAGCAGATCGCCGCCGCCTGGCGGGAACCCGGTACCAGGCTCGGCATGTGGGTCCACTTCACCACGCAGTTCCCCGCCATGGTCTTCCTGCTGCTGTGGGGCATGCCGTTCCTCGTCGAGGCGCAGGGGCTGAGCAGGGGCACGGCGGGTGAACTGCTCACGCTGGTGGTGCTCTCCAACATGGTGGTGGGACTCGTCTACGGCCAGGTGATCGCCCGTCACCACGCCGCGCGCGCCCCACTGGCTCTCGGTACGGTCGCCATGACGGCGCTGCTCTGGGGCTCCACGATCTTCTACCCCGGTGACCGCGCGCCGATGTGGCTGCTCGTCACCCTGTGCCTGGTGCTCGGCTCGTGCGGCCCCGCGTCGATGATCGGCTTCGACTTCGGCCGGCCCGCGAACCCGCCCGAGCGTCAGGGCACCGCGTCCGGGATCGTCAACATGGGTGGATTCATCGCCTCGATGACGACACTGTTCGCGGTAGGGGTCCTGCTGGACGCGACGGGCGACGAGTACCGTGTCGCGTTCGCCTCGGTCTTCGTCCTGGAGGCACTCGGTGTCGTGCAGATCCTCCGGCTGCACGGGAGGGCGACCCACAGGGAGCGCGACCACCACGTCGTCAGCCGGGTGGAAGCCGTGCACGTACCCGCCTGACCGCCGGGCCGGTGCCCGCGCGGGCCCGGCGTTGCGCCCGCCCCGTCCGTCGCCGGCCGGGCGTCACGGGGTGACGGCGAAGTTCCGCAGGATCTCGGCTGCCAGGTCCTGGTCCCCGTCGATCTTGATCCGGTCCTCCACGGCCTGCGGACGCACCCGGCCACAGGCCAGGCGGTAGTACGTCTCCCAGTCCATCGCCAGCGTCGCGGCGGGACCGAGGGAGGGCGCACCGTCGACCGAACCCCGGCCCTCGCCGTCGACCCTGACCGTGCGCAGGAACTCCAGCGGGCCGTGCACGTCGAAGACGACGGCGGAGTTGGGCGGCGCGCCGGCGTCCTTGGCGACCACCTTCGCCAGCCCGATCAGCAGGACGTCCCTGACGAGCGGGGCGCCGGGGGAGTCGAGGTTGCCGGGCTGCCCCAGCGTCGTACGCAGGTCCTGCTCGTGCACCCATACGTCGAAGGCGCGCATGCGCAGCGCGAGTTCCAGGGTCTGCTCGGCACCGAGAGGGGCCCGCACCATGGTCTCGGGGGCGCGCGTCTCGTTGCGGAGCTGACGCATCCGGCGGATGAGCGTGTACTCCAGCTCCGAGGTCATCTCCGGAGCCGTGTGGTGGCGCCGCACGTCGACCTGCATCTCCATGTAGCGCTGCTTGTCGTTCTGCACGTGATAGAGGTCGCGCGGCAGCGTGTGGATCGGCCGGGGGTCGCCGAGCTGCTCGCATTCCATGCCGATGACGTGCGAGACGATGTCGCGGACCGACCAGCCCGGGCAGGGTGTGCGGCGGTTCCACTCTCCCTCGGCGAGCGGCTTGACCAGCTCGGATATCGACTCGACGGAGTGGGTCCAGGCGTCGGCGTAGGTCTGGAGGCTGGGATGGACGGTCACGGGACCCCTCGTGCGGTTCTGCGGTGCATGGGCTGGAGAGCAGGGAGTGCCGGCGGGAGGGCCGGCAGCGACGGTGCTGTCTGCGGGCTGCGTGGGAGGTTCGCTCGCTAAGTTACGCTGCGAGCAGGCACCCCGGCAGTGCTTTCGTGTGACGATCGTAGGCCCGCGTTGACGGCTTCCATGCCAGGACGGTGGTAGTGTGCACGCCTCGCTCATCCAGATCGCTGTAAACCCGGATGAATCGATCAATTCCCGTAGAGAGCGCGCGGCTTCACTGGTCGTGGCCCAGCGGGGCGCGGACCTGGTCGTCCTGCCCGAACTCTGGCCCGTCGGGGCGTTCGCCTACACCGCGTTCGAGGACGCGGCCGAACCGCTGCGGGGTCCCACGCACGACGTCATGGCGAAGGCCGCCGCCGAGGCCGGCGTCTGGCTGCACGCGGGTTCCTTCGTCGAGCGCGCCGAGGACGGCACCCTCTACAACACCTCGCTCGTGTTCTCCCCCGAGGGGGAGCGCGTCGCCGCGTACCGCAAGATCCACCGGTTCGGCTTCGACAAGGGTGAGGCGGTGATGATGGGTGCAGGCGAGGAGCTCGTCACCGTCGCACTGCCCGAGACCACCCTCGGCCTCGCCACCTGCTACGACCTGCGCTTCCCCGAGCAGTTCCGAGGGCTCGTCGACGCGGGCGCCGAGACCCTGGTCGTCGCGGCCGGCTGGCCGGAGCGCCGCCGCGCGCACTGGACCCTGCTCGCGCAGGCCCGCGCCGTGGAGAACCAGGCGTACGTCCTGGCGGTCGGCTCGTCGGGCACCCACGGGGGGGTCGAGCAGGCGGGCCACAGCATCGTCGTGGACCCCTGGGGCGAAGTGCTCGCCGAGGCCGGAGCGGCCGAGGAAGTGCTCACCGTCGAGTTCGACCCGGCGAGGACCGCCGCCACCCGGGAGCAGTTCCCGGCCCTGAAGGACCGCCGCCTGGGCCTCGCGCCCCCGCGCTGAGGACACGGGGCCCGTGGCCCGGTTTCACGTGAAACCGGGCCGGACTCGTGCGCGCTCTCAGTCCTCGCGGTCCTTGTCGGCGAGCACGATCACGCACACGGCGACCGCGATCAGCAGCGGCACGTCGGCGTCCTCCCGCACGACGTCGACGCCGTACGTGTCCCGGACGGTGAGCCAGCGCCGCGAGATCTGCGCGAGCAGTTCGCCGTCGTAGTCGATGGCGAACTCGCGGTCCAGGATCTTGCCGCTGACGTCCAGCTCCGTGCCGTCCACCAGGGTCACCCGGTAGTGGTTGCGCAGCAGCGAGAGCCGCTTCCGCTTGACCTTGGCCAGCTCGTCGCCGTCCCGTTCGATGAGCATGGTGTCGCGCAGGCTGATCAGCTTCTGGCGGATCTCCACCAGTACCCGGCCGTCCGTGTCCTTCAGCTCGAAGGTGTCGCGGAGCCGCATGGCCTTGCCGTCGACGAGGAAGAGCTTCCGCCCGTCCGCGTCCTCGATCCAGTAGTCGTCGCCGACGCCGAACAGTCGCTCACGCACGAGAAGTCTCATGGATCACAGGTTCCCCGACGCCTGACCGGAATGCGCGCAGGCCACGGTGCTGTTGACTGTTGTCATGACAGCACGTGCACGTGTCCGCGCCCCCGAACTGATCGGCAAGGGCGGCTGGCTCAATACAGGCGACCGGCAGTACACCCTGGCTGACCTGCGGGGACGCATCGTCATTCTGGATTTCTGGACCTTCTGCTGTGTGAACTGCCTGCATGTGCTCGACGAGCTGCGCGAGCTGGAGGAGAAACACCGCGACACCGTGGTGATCATCGGCGTCCACTCGCCGAAGTTCGTCCACGAGGCCGAGCACGAGGCCGTGGTCGACGCCGTCGAGCGGTACGGGGTGCACCACCCGGTCCTCGACGACCCCGAGCTCGCCACTTGGAAGCAGTACGCCGTGCGGGCATGGCCGACCCTCGTCGTGGTGGACCCCGAGGGATACGTCGTCGCGCAGCACGCCGGTGAAGGGCACGCGCACGCCATCGGGAAGCTGGTCGAGGAGCTGGAGGCCGAGCACGCCGAGAAGGGCACGCTGCGCCGCGGCGACGGCCCGTACGTGGCTCCCGAGCCGGTCGCCACCCACCTGCGTTTCCCCGGCAAGGCACTCGTCCTGCCCGACGGGGGATTCCTGGTCTCCGACACCACGCGCCACCGCCTGGTCGAGCTCGACGCCGACGGTGAGACCGTGCGCGGGCACTACGGCAGCGGTGAGCGCGGGTTCGCCGACGGCGGCCGGTCCGAGGCGCGGTTCAGCGAACCCCAGGGCCTCGCCTTCCTCCCGGACGGCCGCATCGCCGTCGCGGACACGGTCAACCACGCCATCAGGGCTCTCGACCTCGCGACGGGTGCGACGACGACGCTCGCCGGGACCGGCCGCCAGTGGTGGCAGGGCTCCCCCACCAGCGGCCCGGCCGCCGAGGTGGACCTGTCATCGCCGTGGGACATCGCCTGGTTCGGCGACCGGCTGTGGATCGCCATGGCCGGAGTCCACCAGCTCTGGACCTACGACCCCGAGCAGGGGACGGTGCGGGTCGCCGCCGGGACGACGAACGAGGGTCTCGTCGACGGGCCCGGCCCCGAGGCGTGGTTCGCGCAGCCCTCGGGCCTCGCGGCGGCCGGGGACCGGCTCTGGGTCGCCGACTCGGAGACCTCGTCCCTGCGGTACGTGGACCTGGACGGTGGCGTGCACACGGCCGTCGGTACCGGGCTCTTCGACTTCGGCCACCGGGACGGCGCCGCCGGCCAGGCGCTCTTCCAGCACCCCCTGGGCGTCACGGCCCTCCCGGACGGCTCCGTCGCCGTCAGCGACACCTACAACCACGCGCTGCGCCGGTTCGACCCGGAGAGCGGCGAGGTCACGACACTGGCCACGGATCTGCGGGAGCCGAGCGACGCGGTCCTCGTGGACGGCGACCTGGTCGTCGTGGAGTCCGCCCGGCACCGGCTGACCCGGCTGCGGTTGCCCGAGGAGGCCGTGCGCGTCGCGGACCGGGCGCACCGCACGCAGCGGGCGGCCACCGAGGTCGCCGCCGGCACCCTGCGGCTGGACGTGGTCTTCCAGGCCCCCGCCGGGCAGAAACTGGATGTCCGCTACGGGCCATCGACGCGGCTCCTGGTCTCCTCGACCCCGCCGGAACTCCTGGCCGAGGGCTCGGGGCCGGGTACGGACCTGAGCCGTGACCTGGTCCTCGCGGAGGGGTTCACCGAGGGCGTCCTGCACGTCTCCGCGATGGCCGCCTCCTGCGACGACGACCCTGCGAACGAGTACCCGGCCTGTCATGTGCACCAGCAGGACTGGGGCGTTCCCGTCAGCGTCACCGCCGGGGGGACGTCCAGGCTTCCTCTCGTGCTGGCCGGGATGGACGAGCAGGCCTGACAGGCCGCCGCGGCCGCGTCGTCGCTGCGGGACGGGACCCCACACCCCACGGCGCAGGTGGTCCCGCCCGCCCGACGGGGGGTTGCTCCGGGCGGGCGGGGTGCGTTCCGTGCGCCGTTACTGGTAGCGGCGCTCTTCCTCCGTGACGACCGTGGTGGTGGGCGGCACGACCATGCGGCGGCGCCGCGCGATGCTCACGTAGACGAAGACCCCGACGAGGCCGACGAGCATCATGATCCAGCCGACCAGGTCGACGTTGACGGTGTCCATCTCCCAGTCCGTGGCGAACGCGAGAATCGCCCCGGCACCGATCAGGAGAATGCATCCTCCGAGTCCCATGATTTCCGCCTCCTCGACGGCCCGGTGAATCCGGGCCGGTGTACGGATCGGGTACCCGGCCCGGCAACAAGCATGTCCGGGAAGGCGGTTGGGACGCGTTTCAGCCCGCGAGGAACGCCGCCAGCGCGTTGGCCAGGAGGTAGGGGTCGTCGGCGCCGCAGAGTTCGCGCGCGCTGTGCATCGACAGGATGGCCACACCGACGTCGACGGTCCGGATGCCGTGCCGGGCCGCGGTGATCGGGCCGATCGTCGTGCCGCACGGCATCGCGTTGTTGGAGACGAACGTCTGCCACGGCACGCCGGCCTTCTCGCAGGCCGCCGCGAACACGGCGCGGCCGCTGCCGTCGGTCGCGTACCGCATGTTGACGTTGACCTTGAGGATCGGGCCGCCGTTGGCGACCGGGTGGTGCGTCGGGTCGTGGCGCTCGGCGTAGTTGGGGTGCACGGCGTGGCCGGTGTCCGAGGAGAGGCAGACGGTTCCGGCGAGGGCGCGGGCGCGGTCCTCCAGCGAACCGCCCCGGGCGAACACGGACCGCTCCAGGACCGTGCCGAGGAGCGGACCGTCCGCCCCGGTGTCGGACTGGGAGCCGTTCTCCTCGTGGTCGAAGGCGGCCATGACGGGGATGTAGGGGATCTCCTTGTCCGGCTGCCCGGCCACGGCCGCCAGCGCGGCCGTCGCCGCGTGCACCGAGAGCAGGTTGTCCATCCGGGGACCGGCGAGCAGTTCGCGGTCCCTGCCCAGGTAGGCAGGCGGCTCGACGGGGTGCGGCATCAGGTCCCAGCCGGTCACCTGGTCGGCGTCGACGCCCGCCTCCTCGGCGACGAAGCGGATGAGGTCGCCCTCCTCGACGTCGCCGAGCCCCCAGATCGGCTGCATGTGCTTCTGGCGGTCCAGCTTGAGACCGTCGGGGTTGGCGGAGCGGTCCAGGTGGACGGCAAGCTGGGGCACCCGCAGCAGCGGCCGGTCGATGTTCACGAGCCGGTGCGTGCCGTCGCGCAGCGAGATCCGCCCGGCCAGGCCGAGGTCCCGGTCGAGCCAGGTGTTCAGGAGGGTTCCGCCGTAGATCTCGACGGCGACCTGGCGCCAGCCGTACGCCCCGGTGTCCGGCAGCGGCTTCACACGGAGGTTGGGTGAGTCGGTGTGAGCTCCCACGATCCGGAACGGGGTGTGGGCACCGGCACCCTCCGGCACGTACCAGGCCACGATCGCGCCGCCCCGCAGGACGTACTTGCCACCCGTGGAGCCGTCCCACGCGGCCGTCTCCTCGACCTGCCGGAAACCGGCCTTCTCCAGTCGTGCGGCGGCGGTGGCCACGGCGTGGTACGGGGAGGGGCTGGCCATCAGGAAGGCCATCAGGTCGTCGGTGTGCCCGCGGTCGAAGCGGAGGGAAGAGCTCATGTTCTTCACTGTAACGACGGCGGCCCGGGAGGGTTCACGGCGGACGGCCGCCGCCTGCGGCCGTCATCCGGAAAGCGCCCGGTCCCGTCCTGACGCGGTCAGAGCCGTGCGGACGGCTCCTCGCCGTTCTGGGCCTGCTGGGCGCGGTCGGAGAACAGTGCCGCGAGGTCCTTGACCAGATCCTCGTCGAGAGCCTTCTCGCTCCGGGCGTCGGACGAGACCCAGAGCAGTGCCGTCCCCACCCGGATCTGGCCGGTCACGGCGTACGCGCCGTCGTAACCCGACGGGCCGGCCACGGCGTCGCGCTCCGCGCCGACCGCGCCCAGGTCGGCCTCGTCCCTGCCTGCGTTGCGCGAGGTCTGCGTCCACAGCACGTCGTACGCGGCTTCGGCGGCCTTCTCGTCCTTGTACGCGACCAGCCAGAAGCGGGTGCTCGCGCTCTCGTCGTCCCGCAGGAGGGAGACGGAGCCGAGAAAAGCGGAGTCCTCGCAGCCCTCGCCCTCCGCGGACAGGCAGATGGCCCTCCGGCCGGCCTCGCCCATCGCGGCGGCCGACGGCTTCTCCGAGACGTTCCAGCCGGGCAGCGCGCTCTCGTCCGGCAGCACCGACGCGACCTGTGCCTTGTCCAGGGCCGTCGCCTCGTCCTCGGTTCCGCCGCAGCCCGCCAGCAGCAGGGCGGCCGCCCCGGCGGCCGCCCACCGTATGCCCGCTGTCCTCATCGGTATGGTGCTCATGGACTCGTCCCCCTCGGTAGTCACCGGGATCATAGGTGCGGCCCGCCCCCGTGACGGGGGCGGGCCGCACCAGTTCTGCGTGGAGCACGTGCAGGGAACGAGGACTAGAACGCGGCCTCGTCCAGCTCCATCAGGGAGTTGTCGACCGCCTCGGCGAGGGCGCGCTCGGCAGAGACGCCCGGCAGCATGTTCGCAGCGAAGAACTTCGCGGCGGCGATCTTGCCCTGGTAGAAGGCGACGTCCTTCGGGGAGGCGTTGCGCAGCTTCTCGGAGGCCACGGCCGCGCCCTTGAGGAGCAGGTAGCCGACGACGACGTCACCGGAGACCATCAGCAGGCGGGTGGTGTTGAGGCCCACCTTGTAGATGTTCTTGACGTCCTCGCCGGTCGCGGTGAGGTCGGTGATCATCGTGCCGACGATCGCCTCCAGGTCCACCGCGGCCTTGGCGAGGTTGTCCAGCGACCCGGACAGTTCCTCGTCGCCCTGGGCGCCCGCGAGGAACTTCTTGATCTCCTCGGAGAGGGCGTTCAGCGAGGCGCCCTGGTCGCGGACGATCTTCCGGAAGAAGAAGTCCTGGCCCTGGATCGCCGTCGTGCCCTCGTACAGGGTGTCGATCTTGGCGTCACGGATGTACTGCTCGATCGGGTACTCCTGGAGGTACCCGGAGCCGCCGAACGTCTGGAGCGACTGCGCGAGCTGCTCGTAGGACTTCTCGGAGCCGTAGCCCTTCACGATCGGGAGCAGCAGGTCGTTCAGGCCGTTGAGCGCCTTGGCGTCCTCGCCCGCGGCCTCCTTGACCTGGATCGCGTCCTGGACGGAGGCGGTGTACAGCACGAGCGAGCGCATGCCCTCGGCGTACGCCTTCTGCGTCATGAGGGAGCGGCGCACGTCGGGGTGGTGCGTGATGGTGACCTTGGGGGCCGCCTTGTCCATGAACTGCGACAGGTCGGTGCCCTGGACGCGCTCCTTGGCGTACTCCAGGGCGTTGAGGTAGCCCGTGGAGAGCGCGGCGATGGCCTTCGTGCCGACCATCATGCGGGCGAACTCGATGATGCGGAACATCTGCCGGATGCCGTCGTGCTTGTCGCCGATCAGCCAGCCCTTGGCGGGGTGCTGGTCGCCGAAGGTCATCTCGCAGGTGTTGGAGGCCTTGAGGCCCATCTTGTGCTCGACGTTCGTCGCGTACACGCCGTTGCGCGCACCGAGCTCGCCGGTGGTCCAGTCGAAGTGGAACTTCGGGACCAGGAAGAGGGAGAGTCCCTTGGTGCCCGGGCCGGCGCCCTCGGGGCGCGCCAGGACGTAGTGGAGGATGTTCTCGGACATGTCGTGCTCGCCCGAGGTGATGAAGCGCTTCACACCCTCGATGTGCCAGGAGCCGTCCTCCTGCTCGACCGCCTTGGTGCGGCCAGCGCCGACGTCCGAACCGGCGTCCGGCTCGGTCAGGACCATCGTCGAGCCCCACTGCTTCTCGACGGCGATCTCGGCGACCTTCTTCTGCGCCTCGTTGCCCTCGTCGAAGAGGATGCCGGCGAACGCCGGGCCGGAGGAGTACATCCAGACGGCCGGGTTGGCGCCGAGCAGGAGCTCCGCGTAGCCCCAGATCAGGGAGCGCGGGGAGGTGGTGCCGCCGATCTCCTCGGGCAGGCCCAGGCGCCAGTACTCGGAGTCCATGAACGCCTGGTACGACTTCTTGAAGGAGGCCGGGACGGGCGCGGTGTTGGTCTCGGGGTCGAAGACCGGCGGGGTGCGGTCGGCGTCGGCGTAGGAGTCGGCCAGCTCGTTCTCCGCGAGGCGGGTGACCTCGTCCAGGATGCTCTTCGCGGTGTCGACGTCCATCTCCGCGAACGGGCCGGTGCCGTAGAGCTTGTCGCGCCCGAGGACCTCGAAGAGGTTGAACTCGATGTCGCGGAGATTCGACTTGTAGTGCCCCATGGGAAGGCTCCGTAATCAATAGCAGTGGCGCGCAGCGCCCCGGGGAGGACTGAGGATCGGGCGGCGGACGGCCTGGCGTGGGTGTGTCACCTGACCCCCACGATGATGCTACCCGTCAGTAATAAGACGCAACCCCCCGAGGCACAGATGTGTCCGATTACTCTTTGTCGCATGTATGGCTACGACCAGAACCCGGGTGCACAGCAGCAGATGGGCGGCGGCTACGGCGAGCAGCCGTTGTACCCCGAGCCCTCGCCGCCCTCCCTGGCCGATGCGGTACGGGCCTTTACGACCGGATCCCTGTCCGCGGAGGACTTCCAGCAGATCTTCGCCACGGCGAAGGTCTACTGCCCGCGCGGTGACAACCCGGGCTTCCTCGCCCTCCACAACACCCAGCAGCCGGTGATCCCCATGTTCACCACGCTCAAGGAACTGCGGAGTTACGCGGGCAAGGAGTCCAAGTACTTCGTGATCACCGGCGCCGAGGTGATCGACCTGCTCCCGACCGGCTACGGCTTCGTCCTGGACATGGAGGGTGATCACCGCATGGTCTTCGACGCCAAGGCGGTCGAGCAGATGGTGGACTTCGCCATGCGCCGTATGTACGGCTGACGGACACCCGCGTACGAGGTGGTCAGAGGGCCCGCACCGACCAGGTGCGGGCCCTCGGTGCTGTCCGGGCGGCGGCCGGATCGCGGCGGTCCGGTGGCGGCGGGAGCGCGCGCCGCCTTGCAGGATGTTCAGTGTTCAACTAAATTGGGGTCAGAAGACTCCCGGAGGTGGCTCCCATGCCCGCAGTGACCGTCGAAAACCCGCTGACCCTGCCCAAGATCGCAGCTCCGGGCGATGCCGTGGCCCGTCCCGTGCTCACCGTCACGACCGCCCCGAGCGGTTTCGAGGGCGAGGGGTTCCCGGTGCGGCGCGCCTTCGCCGGGATCAACTACCGGCACCTCGACCCGTTCATCATGATGGACCAGATGGGTGAGGTGGAGTACGCGGCAGGTGAGCCCAAGGGAACTCCCTGGCACCCGCACCGCGGCTTCGAGACCGTCACGTACATCATCGACGGGAGCTTCATCCACAAGGACAGCCACGGCGGTGGCGGAGCCATCGAGAACGGCGACACCCAGTGGATGACGGCCGGCTCGGGCCTCCTGCACATCGAGACGCCCCCGGAGGCGCTCGTCATGTCCGGCGGGCTCTTCCACGGCCTCCAGCTCTGGGTGAACCTCCCCAGGGCCGACAAGATGATGGCCCCGCGCTACCAGGACATCCGCGGCGGACAGGTCCAGCTCCTCGCCTCCCCGGACGGCGGCGCGCTGCTGCGTGTCATCGCCGGTGACCTGGACGGTCACGAGGGGCCGGGCATCACGCACACCCCGATCACCATGGTCCACGCGACGGTCCGGCCGGGCGCCGAGGTGACCCTGCCCTGGCGCGAGGACTTCAACGGCCTCGCCTACGTCCTCGCCGGACGCGGCAGCGTCGGCACCGAGCGCCGCCCCGTCCGCACCGGGCAGACCGCGGTCTTCGGCAAGGGCTCGTCGCTGACCGTCCGCGCCGACGAGGGCCAGGACGGCAACACACCGGACCTGGAGGTCGTGCTGCTCGGCGGGCGTCCGATCCGTGAGCCGATGGCGCACTACGGACCGTTCGTGATGAACACCCAGGACGAGCTCAAGCAGGCCTTCGAGGACTTCCAGGCCGGCCGCCTCGGCAAGGTCCCCGCCGTCCACGGCATGTGAACGACCCCGCACCGGCGTCCGGGTGACGGGCCGTCACCCGGACGCCGGTGCGGGAGGGACACCGTGCCCGGCCCGTGATCGGGTGGACAGGTGCCCACCCGGAAGCCCCTCCTGCCCGAAGCCGCGCGGCGGACGGCCGCCTGGTGCGGTGTCCTGCTCCTCGCCGCCGGCGTCGCGGCGGTGGCGATCTGGCTCTGCGCCGCCCTCAAGACCGCGGTCACACCGGTCCTGCTGGCGCTGCTGGGTACGGCGCTGCTCGGGCCCGTCCACCGCCGGCTGAGCGCCTACGGCGTGAACAGGTCACTGGCCGCCGGACTCACCTGCGCGGCGCTCGTCGCGGTGGTCGGAGGCGCCGGCTACATCGTCGTCACGGCGCTCGTCGACACCGGTGACCAGATCGTGGACTCCCTCAAGGACGCCGCGCAGTGGGTCATCGACCACTTCGACATCGCCGGCGTCGCCGACGTGGACGATCTCGCCGACAACGCGAAGACGCTCGTCGAGAAGTTCGGCGCGAGCGCGGCGGGCGGCCTGCTCAGCGGGATCAGCCTGATCGGGTCGCTCCTGACGACGAGCATCCTGGCCCTGCTGCTGACCTTCTTCTTCCTGCGCGATTCCGACCGCGCCGCGAGACTCGCCCACAGCATCGCGCCGCGGGGTACGGGCCACCTCGTGGAAGCCATGGGGCGCAGGGCCTTCGAGGCCGTCGAGGGCTTCATGCGCGGAACCACCGTCATCGCCCTGATCGACGCGCTCTGCATCACCGTGGGCCTGCTGATCCTCCGGGTGCCGGGCGCGGCGGGGCTCGGCGCACTCGTCTTCGTCGGCGCCTACATCCCTTATCTCGGTGCCTTCCTCTCCGGCGGCGTCGCCGTGCTCGTCGCGCTGGCCGACCGGGGGCTCGCGATCGCCCTGTGGACGCTCGGGGTGGTGCTCGCCGTCCAGGTCCTGGAGGGGCACGTGCTCCAGCCCGTCATCCAGAGCAGGACCGTCCAGATGCACCCCGCCATGATCATGATCGCGCTGACCGCGGGCGCGAGCGTCGCGGGGCTGCTGGGCATCCTCCTGGCGGTGCCGCTGTGCGCCGCGGTCTTCAGCGTGATCGGCGAGCTGCGCGCCCACCACGGGAACGGCGGGGAACGCATGGGACACGAGGCCGCCGGGGGCTCATGAGCCGGCTCGGCCGAGTTCCACCGGGTCCTCGGACTCGTACAGCTCGAACCAGATCGACTTCCCCTCGCCCCGCGGGTCGACGCCCCAGGCGTCGGCGAGCATCTCCATCAGCACCAGTCCGCGGCCGCTGGACGCCATCTCGCCGGGCCGCCGCTTGTGCGGCAGCTCGTCGCTCGCGTCGGCCACCTCCACGCGCAGCCGCCGCTCGCCACGTACGCCGGTCACCTCCGCCACGAGCAGGGCGTCGCCGTCCGTGTGGACCAGCACGTTCGTGGACATCTCGGAGACCATGAGCTCGGCGGAGTCGACCTGTTCCGCGTCCGCCCAGTCGTGCAGCAGCTCCCGCAGCTGCTGCCGGGCGGCCGCGACCCGCTCGGGCTCGGCCTGGGCGATCGTCATCGCCGAGCGGCGACCGGGCGGCTTGCGGGTCCGCGCGGCCTCCCGCCGGAGTACGAGCACCGCGATGTCGTCCTCGCGCCGGTCCACGAGCGGCCCCGTCGTGTAGTGCGAGCCGGGGCCGTGCACGGCCTGGACCAGGGCGTCGGCGAGCTCCTCCAGGTCCTCCGCGGGCTTCTCCAGGACCGGCCGGAGCCGGGTCCAGCCGGTGGCCATGTCGTGCCCGCCGGTCTCGATGAGCCCGTCCGTGCACAGCATGATCGTCTCACCCGGGCCCAGGACGACCCGGGTCGTCGGGTAGTCGGCGTCCGTCTCGATCCCGAGGGGCAGCCCGCCCGCGGTCTGCCGGATCACCGCGGTGCCGTCGACACTGATCACCACCGGGTCCGGGTGGCCCGCCCGGGCGATGTCGAGGGTGCCGGTGTCCGGGTCGGCCTCCGCGTACAGGCAGGTCGCGAAGCGCGTCGCGTCGGACCCGTCCCCGTCGGCATGGTCGTACGCGTCGGTCAGGCCCGACAGGAAGCGGGATGCCCTGGACAGCACGGCGTCCGGGCGGTGGCCCTCGGCCGCGTAGGCGCGCAGGGCGATCCGCAGCTGGCCCATCAGACCCGCAGCGCGGACGTCATGGCCCTGGACGTCCCCGATGACGAGCGCGATACGGCCGTTCGGGAGCGCGATCACGTCGTACCAGTCGCCGCCGACCTGGAGACCGCCTCCCGTGGGGACGTAGCGCGCCGCGAGCGTCATGCCGTCGACGCCCGGACCGAGAGAGGGCATCATCGCCTTCTGAAGGCCCAGTGAGAGCTCCCGCTCGGTCTCGGCGGCACCGGCGCGCGTCAGGGCCTGGGCGAGCATCCTGGCCACCGTGGTCAGCACCGAGCGCTCGTCCGGCGAGAAGGCCACGTTGTGCCGGAACCCGGCCATCCACGCCCCCGTGGTGTGCCCCGACGAGACCAGCGGCAGGAAGGCCCACGAACGGCGTCCGAAGTCGCGGGCCAGCGGCCAGGTGGCCGGGAACCGCTTCCGGTACTCCTCGGGGGACGACAGGTAGATCGCCTGCCCGGTCCGTACGACCTCGGCCGCCGGGTAGTCCGTCTCCAGGGGCATGTCGATGAACGGCTTCTCGTCGCCGACGTTGTGCCCGTGGTGGCCGACGACCGTCAAGTGGTCGCCGGAGACGCCGAAGACGGCGAGCCCGTCCGGGGAGAAGCCGGGCATGGAGAGCGAACCGGCCACCCGCAGCACCTCCGCCGTGGACCCCGCCTCGGCCAGCGCCCGGCCCGCGTCCAGCAGGAACGCCTCGCGGGAGCGGCGCCAGTCGCCGGTGAGCGGGGTGTGCGAGGCGATGGTCTCCGGAGGCTGCGCGATCTCCTGGAGGATGCCCATCAGCACGTACGTGTGGCTGCCGGGAGAGTCGACCGGCACCGGCTTGGACCGGGTGCGCACCGTCCGTACGACCCTGCCGTTCTCGTCCACGATGCGCATGCGGGCCTCGGCGACGGTGTCCTCGGAGATCGCGAAGTTCACCACCCCGTCGATCTCCTCCCAGTCGGCGGGGTGGAAGCGGGGGCGCACCTCCTCGCCGGGGCGTACCACGGGCTCGGCAGGCAGTCCGAGCAACCGGGCTGCCTCGGCGTCGAGCGAGACCGTGCCCGAGGAGCTGTCCCAGCTCCACAGACCCGTCCCGATCGCAGCCAGGATCTCCTCGGTACGCATTGCCCCACTTTAGGAAGATGTTCTCCGTGGACGCCACCGAGGGACGGCCGCCCGGCAACACCCCCTGGACGTTCGTACGCGCGTCCCGGAGGACGATGCGGCGTCAATGCCAATGAAGTGGTGCGCCTACGGGCGGTAGCCTGGGGTGTCAATCCACCCCGACCGCGAAGACTGGATGAACGACGATGCATCGGTACAGGTCCCACACCTGCGGCGAGCTCCGCGCCTCTGACGTCGGCACCGACGTCCGGCTGAGCGGCTGGCTGCACAATCGCCGAGACCTGGGCGGCATCCTCTTCATCGATCTGCGCGACCACTACGGTCTCGTGCAGCTCGTCGCCCGCCCGGGCACCGCCGGCAACGACGCACTGGCGAAGCTCACCAAGGAGACCGTCGTCCGGATCGACGGCAAGGTCTCCGCGCGCGGCGCCGACAACGTGAACCCGGAGCTCTCGACCGGCGAGATCGAGATCGAGGTCACCGAGGTCGAGGTGCTGGGCGAGGCCGCCCCGCTGCCCTTCACGATCAACGCCGAGGACGGGGTCAACGAGGAACGGCGCCTGGAGTACCGCTTCCTCGACCTGCGCCGTGAGCGCATGCACCGCAACATCATGCTGCGCTCGTCCGTGATCGCTTCCATCCGTTCCAAGATGGTGGCCCTCGGATTCAACGAGATGGCGACCCCGATTCTCGCCGCGACCTCCCCCGAGGGCGCCCGTGACTTCGTGGTGCCCTCCCGCCTGAACCCGGGCAAGTTCTACGCGCTCCCGCAGGCCCCGCAGCAGTTCAAGCAGCTGCTGATGATCTCCGGCTTCGACCGCTACTTCCAGATCGCGCCGTGCTTCCGCGACGAGGACGCCCGCGCCGACCGCTCGCCGGGCGAGTTCTACCAGCTCGACGTCGAGATGTCGTTCGTCGAGCAGGAGGACGTCTTCCAGCCGATCGAGAAGCTCATGACCGAGCTCTTCGAGGAGTTCGGCAACGGCCGCCATGTGACCTCGCCGTTCCCGCGCATCCCGTTCCGCGAGTCGATGCTGAAGTACGGCAACGACAAGCCGGACCTGCGTGCCCAGCTGGAACTCGTCGACATCTCGGACATCTTCGCCGACTCGGAGTTCAAGGCCTTCGCCGGCAAGCACGTCCGCGCCCTTCCGGTGCCGGACACCGCGGGCCAGTCCCGTAAGTTCTTCGACGGCCTCGGCGCCTACGCGGTCGAGCACGGCGCCAAGGGCCTCGCCTGGGTCCGCGTCGGTGAGGACGGCACGCTGGCGGGCCCGATCGCCAAGTTCCTCACCGAGGCGGACATCAAGACCCTCACCGAGCGTCTGTCCCTCGTGCCCGGTCACGCGGTCTTCTTCGGCGCGGGCGAGTTCGACGAGGTCTCCAAGATCATGTCCGTCGTCCGCGTCGAGGCCGCCAAGCGCGCCGGCCTCTTCGAGGAGAACGTCTTCCGCTTCTGCTGGATCGTCGACTTCCCGATGTACGAGAAGGACGAGGACACCGGGAAGATCGACTTCTCGCACAACCCGTTCTCCATGCCCCAGGGCGGCATGAAGGACCTGGAGGAGAAGGACCCGCTCGACATCCTGGCGTGGCAGTACGACATCGTCTGCAACGGCATCGAGCTGTCCTCCGGCGCCATCCGTAACCACGAGCCCGAGGTCATGCTGAAGGCCTTCGCGATCGCCGGCTACGAGGCGGAGACTGTCGAGAGGGAGTTCGCGGGCATGCTCCGCGCCTTCCGCCTCGGTGCCCCGCCGCACGGTGGCATCGCCCCGGGTGTCGACCGCATCGTGATGCTGCTGGCCGACGAGCCCAACATCCGCGAGACGATCGCCTTCCCGTTGAACGGCAACGCCCAGGACCTGATGATGGGCGCGCCGAGCGAGCTGGACGAGACGCGCCTGCGCGAGCTGAACATCCAGCTCCGCAAGCCCGTCGCGTCGGCGAAGGGCGAAGCCAAGGCGGCACCGGCCTCCGACGCCAAGGACTCGGTCGCGAGGGACACCGGCGCGAAGTAGGCGCCTCGGTTCCGCTTCGGTTCCACGTGAAACAGCCCCCGGCCACCGGCCGGGGGCTTTTCCGTCCGCCGGGCCGTTTCGGAGCGCCGGGGTTCCGGGCTCCCTTCCTGCGTACGGGTGAGGGTGGGGAACTTCCCGGGCCCCGGGTCCACGGACCGGGTACATCCGGAGCGTCCCGGTTCGGATTCGGCGCCTGCGGGCCCGGCGAGGACTGGCACCCGGAAGCGCTCGTCCGCCCCGCCACCGAGGAGCCCCGCACCGTGTCCGTCGCGCGCCGCCCGTACGTCCTGCTCGTCCTCCTCTTCCTGCTCGTCATCGGCTGCTCGGCCGGCGCGGTGCGGACCACCCCGGAGCCCAAGGCCGCGGCCGGTCCGCGGGCCGCGGACGTGCCCCTTGCCGTGGAGCCCCTCATGCCCCCGGCTGACATCCCGGGGACCGGACCCGAGACCCGGGACCGGATCCCGGACACGTCCCGGCAGGCCCTCGTCGTGACCGGCCTCGGGCCCGACTCCAACCGCTCCACGGCCGTGCTCTACAGCCGCGACGACCCCGCACGCGGCTGGAGACCGATCGCGGGACCCTGGCCCGCGCACAACGGCATGGAGGGCTGGACGGATCACCACCTCGCCAACGACCTCCGCTCGCCGGTCGGGGTCTTCGGTCTCACCGACGCGGGCGGCCGGCTGCCCGATCCGGGCACCCTGCTGCCGTACGACGAGGAGCCCGGCTTCGCGGTGGGCGGCGAGGGCTTTCTGGGCGAGCCGCTGGAGGGCTCCTTCGACTACGTCGTCGCCATCGACTACAACCGCACCCCGGGCACGTCCCCGCTGGACCGCGACCGGCCCCTCGGCGAGGACAGGGGCGGCGGCATCTGGGTCCACGTGGACCACGGGGGCCCCACCCAGGCCTGTGTCTCGCTCACCGAGGACCGGATGCGGGAGCTGCTCCTCACCCTGGACCCCGTGAAGTCCCCCGTGATCGTGATGGGGGACGCCGCGTCACTGGCGAGGTGAGGGAAGGACCCGCCGGAGCGTGCGAAGGAGCCCGGGACCCGTTCCACGGGTCCCGGGCTCCTTCGTGGCACGGGAAAGCGATGCGTACGCGGTGTTACGCGGGCTTCTCCTCCAGACGCGGGAACAGCACCGCGCCCTTGGTGACCGTCGCGCCGGCGGGCAGCTGTCCCCAGCGGCCGGCGTCCTGCACCCGCTGCCCGGCCAGGGCGCCCAAGGACGCCTCGGCACCCAGGGACTCCCACAGCTTCTGCGAGGTGTCCGGCATGACGGCGTTCAGCAGGACCGCGACACCGCGCAGCGACTCGGCGGCCGTGTACAGGATGGTCGCGAGGCGGGCCTGGCCCTCCGGCGACGTGTCCTTGGCGACCTTCCAGGGCTCCTGCTCGGTGATGTAGCCGTTGACCTGCTTCACGAAGTCGAAGACCGCGAGGATGCCGCCCTGGAAGTCCAGCTCCTCGCCGATCTTCAGGTCCGCCGCGGTGACGGCCCGGGCCAGACCCTCCTGGACCGCCGACTCCGCGTCACCGGGCGTCGTGGCCTCCGGCAGCGCGCCGCCGAAGTACTTGCCGACCATGGCCGCGACGCGCGAGGCGAGGTTGCCGTAGTCGTTGGCGAGCTCGGAGGTGTAGCGGGCGCTGAAGTCCTCCCAGGAGAACGAGCCGTCGCTGCCGTACGCGATGGCGCGCAGGAAGTACCAGCGGTAGGCGTCCACACCGAAGTGGGAGGTCAGGTCCTGCGGCTTGATGCCCGTCAGGTTCGACTTGGACATCTTCTCGCCGCCGACCATCAGCCAGCCGTTGGCGACGACCTTGCCCGGCAGCGGCAGGCCCTGCGCCATCAGCATGGCCGGCCAGATCACCGAGTGGAACCGGAGGATGTCCTTGCCGATCAGGTGGACGTTCGCCGGGAAGGTGCCGTCGAACTTGTCCTGGTTGGCGCCGTAGCCGACGGCCGTCGCGTAGTTCAGCAGCGCGTCGATCCACACGTAGATGACGTGCTTCGGGTCCCACGGCACCGGGACGCCCCAGTCGAAGGTGGAACGCGAGATCGACAGGTCCTGGAGACCCTGCTTGACGAAGTTCACGATCTCGTTGCGGGCCGACTCGGGCTGGATGAAGTCCGGGTTGGCCGCGTAGAACTCCATGAGCTTCGGGCCGTACTCGCTCAGCTTGAAGAAGTAGTTCTCCTCCTTGAGGAGCTCCACCGGCTTCTTGTGGATCGGGCACAGCTTCGTGCCGTCCTCGGCCTCGATCAGGTCCCCGGGGAGCTTGTACTCCTCGCAGCCCACGCAGTACGGGCCTTCGTACCCGCCCTTGTAGATCTGGTCCTTGTCGTACAGGTCCTGCACGAACTCCTGCACACGGTCCGTGTGCCGCTTCTCCGTCGTGCGGATGAAGTCGTCGTTCGCGATGTTCAGGTGCTCCCAGAGGGGCTTCCATGCCTCCTCGACGAGCTTGTCGCACCAGGCCTGGGGGGTGACGTTGTTCGCTTCGGCCGTGCGCATGATCTTCTGACCGTGCTCGTCCGTGCCGGTGAGGTACCACACCTTCTCGCCGCGCTGGCGGTGCCAGCGGGTGAGCACGTCGCCTGCGACGGTCGTGTAGGCGTGGCCCAGGTGAGGAGCGTCGTTGACGTAGTAGATGGGGGTCGAGACGTAGTACGCCGTCGCCCCCTGCTTCTCGGATCCAGTGGCCGCCATGGTCGAAATCCTAACGGTCCGTGGGAGATCCACTCACATCGATTGCGGCAGCCCCGGCCTCCCGGCCGAGCCGCGGGCCGCTCCGGACCGCGGCGCCACGGCCACGGCGGTACCCGGCCCGGGGGCGGGTACCGCCGTGACCGCACGGAGGCCGGCGGATCAGCCTTCCGCGACGACCCCGCGGGCGGCGGACCAGGCGGGCAGCCCGGCGAGCGCGTCCCGGTAGAAGGCCGCATCGGGGACCTCGCGCGGAGCGGGGCCCGCGTGGAGGAAGCCGGCGTTCGGGAGGTCCAGCCTGCGCAGGAAGTCGAAGCCCTTCGCGTCCTCGTCACCGAACGCGACGAACTGGAAGAACAGCGGCAGCCGTGCCGCGTCGGTCAGCGCCTGCTTGGCGGCCTGCCTGGCGTCCGGCGCGCCGTCCGTCTGGAAGATCACCAGAGCGGGGCCGGTGGCCTCGGACTTCTCGTAGTGCGTGACGATCTCCTCGACGGCCCGGTGGTAGTTCGTCCGGCCCAGGCGGCCGAGACCCGCGTGCAGCTCGTCGATCCGGCCCTCGTGCGCGGTGAGGTCGATCGCCCCGGTGCCGTCGATGTCGGTCGAGAAGAACACGACGGGCACGGTGGCGTTCGGGTCCAGGTGCGCGGCGAGTGCGAGGGCGCGGTCGCCGAGGTGCTGGGCGCTGCCGTCCTTGTAGAACGGCCGCATCGACCCGGACCGGTCGAGCACCAGGTAGACGGTGGCCCGGAGTCCGGTCAGCCCGTGCGCCTTGAGCGCGGCCTGCGCCGCCTTGTACGGGGCGACGAGCTCGGGGGCGGCCGTCTTGACCCGGGCGAGGGTGACGGCGGGCTTGCCGGCGGGGACCGCCTTGGCGGCGGGCGTGACGGGCGTGACGGGCGTGACGGGTGTGACGGGCGCGGCAGGGGTGACGGGGGCGACGGGGGCGACCGGCGCCGGTGTCACCGGAGGCGCGGGCTCGGCGAGCGGCGCGGGCTCGGCCAGGGGTGCGGGTTCCGCCACGGGCTCGGGGGCGGCGACGGGTGCGGCTGCCACCGGCTCCGGCGCCGCCGGGATCCCGGCCTCGGCCTCCGGCAGGGGCTCGGGCGCGGTGTCCACGACCGGCGCGGGTGCCACGAGAGGCTCGGCGACGGGAGCGGCCTCGGGCTCGGGCGCGGCGGCCGCCTCCGCGACGGGGTTCTCCGGCTTCGCGACCGACGACTCGTCCACCTGCACGGCCTCCGCCTGCGCGGCGGGCTCGTCGGTGTCAGCCTCAGGAGCCTCGGCCGTCACGGCCGGGACCTCACGAGGCGCGGCCTCGGGCTTCGCCTCAGGCTCCGGGTCCATGTCGATCAGGATCGGGGCCACGACTCCCCGCTCCGGGTCGGCCGCGACCACCGGGGCCACCGGGGCCACCGTCTCCGGCTCCTCCGGCACCGTGTCCTCGGCCCGCCCGGTGTCGTGGGACTCCGTGGCCGGCTCCGCCTCGGGGGCGGATCCCTGGGCCGGGACCCGGGGCACGGGGGCCGGCGGCACGGACGCGTTGTCGAAGGCCGCTGCCACCAGGTCCGAGGCCCGGCCGTCGTCGTGCTCGGCCGGGGGAGGGGACGCGGGGGCCGGTACCGAGGCCTTCGCGGGCTCGGCCGCCGGAGTGCCGGTCTCCGGCTCCGTGGGCTGGGTGCGCTCGGCCTGGGGAGGGACGGTGGCCGTGGCCGGCTCGTCCTGCTCCGTCCGGCCGAACACCTTGCGCAGCAAGCTCCGAATGCCCATGGGCGAGGCCTTTCGCATGAGTTGGGTGCGATAAATGTCCGTACTGCGGGAATTGATCCCTGGCCAGGGCGGATACGTAAGGTTAGCGGCCGGATCCGGCCGTTCGGTGGCGCGGCCCGCCTCCGTGTCAACAGCGCGCCGTCCGAGCCGTGGCCGGGCCCCGAAAGGGCCCCGGTGGACACACGGAAGCTCCCCGGGAACCTCACGGCCGCACCACGAGTTGGGCGGCGCGCGGTCCGGAAGCGCAGCGGTGTCCCGGACTTCATGCTTCGTTCACCACCCGCCCCGCGTACCGCATGGCTGCGGACCTGGCGTCACGCACGACATACAGACGGAGGGGCGGAGGGACGGAGAACGTGCGCGATCTGCTGCCTCATCGGCTCGCACCCGGGTGGGCGCTCTGCGCCGACCTGCCGCTACCGCTGCGGGGACGCCTGCTTCCAGGACGTACCGAACACCAGTGACAACGAGTACGCCGGTGACGTCATCGCCGGTGTCCTCTCGCGCCGCTCGGTGATGCGCGCAGCCGCCGTGGTGACCGTGGCCGCCGCCGCCGGCACCGCGGCCCTCGCCGGGCCTGCCACCGATCCTGCGCGGAGCGCCCGCCTTCGGCCCCGACACGCAGTCGGCGAAGGCGCAGGCGGGCCGGTTCGGTTGCGACAACGACTTCCTCTCCCTGCTCCCGCCCCCGGGCGGGCGTCGGCCGCCAGGCGCTGGTCGCCCACCACGAGTACACGGACGAGATCCTGATGTTCCGTGGATACGATCCGGCCAACCCGACCCGTGAGCAGCTCGAGATCGCCTGGGCCGCGCACGGACTCTCCGTGGTCGTCGTCCAGGAGGAGCCGGAGCCTCGTGAGCGGCGCCTCACCGGATTAGAGTCGGGTGCATGGTTTCCGGTGAGGCGCCGCAGGCGGAGGGAAGTGTCCGGGTCGATGCCTGGATCTGGGCGGTACGGCTGACGAAGACGCGGTCGCAGGCCGCCGCCGCCTGCCGCGCGGGCCACGTGCGGGTCAACGGCGAGCGCGCGAAGCCTGCCACGACGGTGCGCGCGGGTGACGAGGTACGGCTGCGGCACGCGGGCCGGGACCGGGTCGTCGTCGTGTCCAGGATCGTCAGGAAGCGCGTGGGCCCGCCGGTGGCCGCGGAGTGCTTCGTCGACAACAGCCCGCCCCCGCCGCCGCGCGAGATCGCGCTGCAGGTGCCGGTGCGCGACCGCGGCACGGGCCGGCCGACCAAGCGGGACCGCCGTGAGATGGAGCGCCTCCAGGGGCGCGGCCCCGACCCGGACCAGGACGCCCGTCCCGGCAGGAGCTGAGGCGCCGCCGGGGTGGAAGCCCCGGCACGCGGTCGCCCCGGCCGGACCCTAGCCCTGGTAGCCCTCCACCTCGTCGGCGGGGCGCACCCGCGCCTGCGACGGGTCCTCGCCGAACTCGCTGAGCGCCCGCCGCTGCCGCAGCAGGTCCCAGCACTGGTCCAGCTGCACCTCCACCTCGCGCAGCCGTGACCGCTCCTCCGCGGAGAGGCCCAGATCGGCGGTCGAGCGCGTGCGCAGGGCCCGCTCCTCGCTGATCAGCCCGTCGATGTTGTCGAAGATGTCCTGGTCGGCCATGAGCCTCTCCCGGTCCGTTTCCTGTCGGATGACGTGGTCGTGGGCGGACGTGGTCCGACGATGCCGTCCGGCCTCGTCAGATCGCGAACACGGTCTTCCCGCGCGCTCCGCCCGCGCGGTTCTGGACGAGCGCCTGCGGTGCCTTCTCCAGGGGGAGTTCCATGTCGACGGGGACCTCCAGCTGCCCGTGTGCCACCAGCGCGGCCAGTTCGTCGAGGAGCCCGGAGGTGACGGCGAGCCGGAAGTCGGCCCAGGCGACGCCGGCCGGCGCGGCGACGCCGCGGGTGGTGACGGCGACTCCCCCCTCGCGCAGCAGGGCGGCGTGGCGGCCGAAGGAGGCCGGGTCGGTGGACACGAGGTCGACGAGTGCGTCGACACCACCGGGATACAGCTCGCGTACCGCCGTTTCGAGCGCCTCGGTGCCGTTGGCCGTGTCGACGGAGGTGGTGGCGCCCAGGGCGGCCATCCGCCGCCGCTCGTCCCCCCTCACCGCCGCGACGACCCCGATGCCGCGCGCGGCCGCCAACTGGGTCAGGAAGCTCCCGACGCCACCGGCGGCTCCGATGACCAGCAGGCTCAGGCCGCTCCGTACGGCGGTGCTCGACACGATCTGCGCGGCGGTCGCCCCGGCGGACGGCAGGGCCGCCGCGGTCCTGAGCGGCATGTCGCGCGGTACCAGCGTGACCGGGGAGTCCTGGTGGACGCAGAGGTACTCGCCGTACGCACCGCTGAGCCCGACCGGCGGTGCCGTCACGCGCCCGAAGACCGGGTCGCCGACCCGGAAGCGGTTCCAGCCGCCACCGATCATGTCCACCCGGCCCGCGAAGTCCGTTCCCAGGACGAGCGGGAAGACGTGCGGGGCGGTCCCGTCGAGGGCGCCGTCCGCGGTCTGCCAGTCGAGCGGGTTGAGCGCCGCGTACTCGACCTTCACCCGCACTTCGCCCGCCTCAGGGTCAGGCTTCGGCACCTCGACGAGACAGGGCTCCGCACGGAACGCGCTGACAGCGATGGCTCGCATACGGCAGACCTCTCAGTCGCCCCCCTGCTCTCACGATTCCCACTCTCGCCCGGCCCACGGACCCGCGCACGTCGGGGCCGGAGCGCCGGATCGGCCGCCGTGCGGGGCCGCGCCCGCCCGCCACGGACCTCGCCACCGTCTCGGCGCCCTCGCCGCTCACGCCGCGCCCTGCCGCCGGCGGGCCGCGACGATCCTTCCGGCCAGTCCGCCGGCCACCATGACCGCTCCCACCCCGAGCACGGTCCACACCGTCGTCCGCAGCGAGGCGGTCAGCGCGTCGTACACCGAGGCAGCGGCGTCCCTGTCGGTGCCGGGGACCTGATCCAGGACCCTCGCCCGTGCCACGGCGACGGCGATGCGCAGCAGGACGGCACCGAGCAGGAGCCCGCCCCCGGCCACGGCCGCCGTCGTGAGGGCGGCCCGTGCACCGCCCCGGACGAGCGTGAGGCCCAGCACCACGACGAGCAGCACCACCGTCCCGACGGCGGGCCAGACGCTGCAGTACCGCAGCCACTGGAACGAGGACCGCAGCTCGTCGGCCCGGTCGGCGGACAGCACGGTGATCGAGGTCTCCCTGACCGGGATGCTGTCGGCGAAGGGCACCCCGTCGGTGACGAGCTGCTGCTTGACCTCGCCGATCACCGGGGCGAGGTCGATGGTCACCGCCTGCCCGTCGTCACCGTGCAGCGCGGCGCTCACGGCCCGGTGCGCCGTCCGGTTCGCGCTGTCCCACGCCCGCCGGAACGCCGGGGTCGTGGTGAACGACAGGGCGGCCTCGTGCAGGAAGTCCTCGACGGTGTCCTGCAGCGGCCCCGCGTCGATGCTCTTCATCGCCTCGTCCGTGACGAGTGCGGCCACGGTGGCCTGTACGTCCGGGTCGGTGGCCAGCGGGGAGACGGCGGCGAGATAGCGGTCGGTGTCGTCGAGCTCCAGGTCGACCCAGGCCGAGAAGGCACTCACCGGGACGAGCAGGGTGAGCAGGACGAGGAGCACCGCCGACAGGGCCGCTGAGAGGTAGGTCCGCACAGTCACCAGCCAATCCCGTCCGGCGACGGGACGCCCCGGGCCGTGGGCCGTTCGAGTTGCCGCCCGGCGGCTCCGGGTGTGCGCTGGAGGAACACCGGGACGGGGGCGAGGTAAGGAGCTGTGCGCCATGGCCACACACGCGACGATGCCGACCCGCCGCCGACAGCATGCCCGCAGCCCGGCGCGTGAGGGGCACAGCCCGCTCGCCTGGGCGGTGCCGGTGTCGCTGGGCGTGATCCTCGGCTTCTGGGCCTTCTTCATCAAGCGGGACGGCGGGACGACCACCGACGGTCAGATCGTGCTCGGCGTCGTCTCCGGGGTCGCCTACGCCGTGCTCTGCTACGCCTTCGTCATGATCCGGCGGGCACTTCCGCGCGAGCTGTGGGCCGCTGGGTACGCGGTGCTGGCCGGGGGCGCGATCGGTTACCTCTTCAGCCTCAACGGCAACAGCGTCTTCTCGTCGAGCGGGCTCGGGCTGGTGGTCGGCGCGGGCACGTTCCTCACCATGTTCTACATCCTGTACACGCACGAGGAATGACCTGGGGCGAGAGCGGGAACGCACGGCCGCCGGACCATGTCCGGCGGCCGTTCTCGTGCGCCGTCCGCGGCCCCGGAACGTCCGCCGTGGCCGTGGCCCGCCCGGGGGTCAGTCGTGGACGACCGTGACCGGACAGGAGGCGTGCTGGGTGACGTGGAGGCTGACCGAACCGAGCAGCGTCGCCTTGAACCCGCTGTAGCCGCGGGCCCCGACCACGAGCAGGTTCGCGCCCTCGGAGCGGTCCAGCAGCGACTGGGCCGGGTTGCCGATCACGACGATCCTCTCGATCGCCGCCGCGCCCTCGGAGCCGAGGGCCTCCTTCAACGCCTCGTCGAGGGCGGCGGTCGCGACCGCCTGCGGATCGAAGTCCTCCGGCATGCCCGGCATCATGGACGCCCAGCTGGTCGCGGGGTACTCCCAGCTGTTCACCGCCTCGACCGTGTCGCCGGTCAGCTCGCCCTGGCGCACCGCCCAGCGCAGTGCCTTGAGCGACGCGTCCGATCCGTCCACCCCCACGACGATCCTGCCCATGTCTGCCTCCCACTGATCGAACATTTCCGGCATTCCGCAATGACTCTAGTCAAACCTCCCGCCGGGGGTCGTGGCGGACCCGGTGGCGGTGTCAGCCGGTCCGCAGCGCCGCGAGCTGTTGCTCGAACGGCACGACGGCGTCCTCCCCGTCGTCGAGCGTCAGCTCCCGTGAGGCGCCCGAGACGGTGCGCCCCGTAACGGCGGAGGCCAGTTCGCCACCCGCGCGCCGGATCCGTGACGGCAGGCCCTCGGTGTACTCGTCGCCCTGCGATCCCCAGTCCTCCGAGGCCGCGTACACGGATGTCGGCAGGACGACGGCCCGCAGATAGGCGAAGAGCGGGCGCATCGCGTGCTCCAGGACCAGTGAGTGCCGGGGCGTCCCGCCGGTCGCCGCGATCACCACGGGCTTGCCGGTCAGCGCGGTGTTCTCGACCAGGTCGAAGAAGGACTTGAACAGCCCGCTGTACGAGGCGGTGAACACCGGCGACACGGCGATCAGGCCGTCCGCCCCGGTCACCGCGTCCAGCGCCGCCTTCAGGTCCGGCGGCGGGAAGCCGGTGACCAGGTGGTTGGCGATGTCGACGGCGAGATCGCGCAGCTCGACGACCTGGACCTCGACCCGCCGGTCCTGTCCGCCCGCGAGGTGCTCGCGGGCGGCCTCCGCGAGCCGGTCGGCCAGCAGCCGGGTGGACGAGGGGCTGCTGAGCCCGGCCGTGACGGCGACGATCTTCAGGGGGGCGGTGGCGAGCACGTTCCTCAGAGCTCCTTCGGGTCGGCGGTGGCTGCGGCGCGTGCGGCGGCGACCGCGGGGTGGACGGGGGCGTCCGGCACGCCGGCCGGGCGCAGGCGGGCGAACTCCTTGCGCAGCACGGGCACGACCTCCTCGCCCAGGATGTCGAGCTGCTCCAGGACCGTCTTCAGCGGCAGTCCCGCGTGGTCCATGAGGAACAGCTGGCGCTGGTAGTCGCCGACGTCCTCGCGGAAGGACAGGGTGCGCTCGATGACCTCCTGCGGGGAGCCGACGGTCAGCGGTGTCTGCTGGGTGAAGTCCTCCAGGGAGGGCCCGTGGCCGTAGACCGGCGCGTTGTCGAAGTACGGGCGGAACTCCCGCACCGCGTCCTGCGAGTTCTTCCGCATGAACACCTGGCCGCCGAGGCCCACGATGGCCTGCTCGGCGGTGCCGTGCCCGTAGTGGGCGTACCGGCGCCGGTAGAGGTCGACCATCTTCCTGGTGTGCTCCATGGGCCAGAAGATGTTGTTGTGGAAGAAGCCGTCGCCGTAGTAGGCGGCCTGCTCGGCGATCTCCGGAGAGCGGATGGAGCCGTGCCAGACGAACGGCGGGACGCCGTCCAGGGGGCGCGGGGTCGAGGTGAAGGACTGCAGCGGGGTGCGGAACTTCCCTTCCCAGTCGACGACGTCCTCGCGCCACAGCTTGTGCAGGAGGGCGTAGTTCTCGATCGCGAGCGGGATGCCCTGCCGGATGTCCTTGCCGAACCAGGGGTAGACCGGTCCGGTGTTGCCGCGGCCCATCATCAGGTCGACGCGGCCGTCGGCCAGGTGCTGGAGCGTGGCGTAGTCCTCCGCGATCTTCACCGGGTCGTTGGTGGTGATCAGGGTGGTGGACGTGGAGAGGATCAGCTTCTCGGTGCGGGCGGCGATGTAGCCGAGCGTGGTGGTCGGCGAGGACGGGACGAAGGGCGGGTTGTGGTGCTCGCCCGTCGCGAAGACGTCCAGGCCCACCTCCTCGGCCTTGAGCGCGATCGCCAGGGTCGCCTTGATCCGCTCGTTCTCGCTCGGTGTCGTACCGGTCGTGGGGTCGGTGGTGACGTCCCCGACGGTGAAGATCCCGAACTGCATGGCGCCCGCCTCCAAGTGATTTTGGTTGAACGTTGAACTATGTGAACACACCCTACAACGGGACACCCCCCTTTCTCTATTCCGGGCCCGGCGGGCCGGAAAGGCGGTCGCACCGCCGGACGGAGCAGGATTCCGCCGGGCCGGGCTACAGTCGGACCATGACCGCCGTACCGTGCCGCACCTGGTGGCGCTCCTCCTAGGAGCGGCCGCCTCCACCAGCACGGAACCAGGGCCGTTCGACACACGGACGGCCCTTCCTGCTGCCCCACCGCTCCGCGACGGGCCGTCCTCCACGCGTACACCACCAGCGAGGAGAACCCCCATGACCATCACCACAGGCCTGCCGGCCGGCCCGGCCGCGCGCCGCAGCGCGGAGCTGGAGCAGCGGATCGCACAGGACCCCGGCGCGTTCCGCGTGCTCACCGGGGACCGGCCCACCGGGTCCCTGCACCTCGGGCACTACTTCGGCACCCTCCAGAACCGGGTACGGCTCCAGGACCTCGGCGTGGACGTCTTCGTCCTCGTCGCCGACTACCAGGTCCTCACCGACCGGGACGTCGCCGAGCGGCTCACCGAGCACGTCGAGGGACTGCTCCTGGACTACCTCGCCATCGGCATCGACCCCGCCCGCAGCACGGTCTTCAACCACGGCGCAGTCCCGGCCCTCAACCAGCTGATGCTGCCGTTCCTCTCCCTCGTCTCCGTCGCGGAGCTCGGCCGCAACCCCACCGTGAAGGACGAGATCGCGCACTCCAGGCAGGCCGCCGTCAGCGGGCTCATGTACACCTACCCGGTGCACCAGGCCGCCGACATCCTCTTCTGCAAGGGCAACCTCGTGCCCGTCGGACAGGACCAGCTGCCGCACCTGGAGATCACCCGCACGATCGCCCGGCGCTTCAACGAGCGGTACGGCCACGTCTTCCCCGAACCCGACGCGCTGCTCTCCGCCGCGCCACTGCTGCTCGGCACCGACGCCACCAAGATGAGCAAGAGCCGTGGCAACTCACTCACCCTGAGCGCGGGCGCCGACGAGACCGCCCGGCTGATCAAGGGCGCCACCACCGACGCAGAACGCCGCATCACGTACGAGCCGGAGAGACGGCCCGGGGTGTCGAGCCTGGTGCTGCTGGCCGCGCTCTGCCTCGACCGCGACCCGTACGACGTCGCCGAGGAGATCGGGAACGGCGGCTCGGCCGCGCTCAAACGGACCGTGACGGAGGCCGTCAACACCCGCATGGCCCCGATCCGGGCCCGACGGGCCGCGTACGCCCAGGACATGGGGTACGTACGAGCGGTGCTCCGCGCGGGCAACGAGAAGGCGAACGCCGTGGCGGACGCGACCCTGAGCGAGGTGCGCGAGGCCATGGGCACACCGGGCTGAACACCCGGCACCTCACGGGGCGGCACACGGGACCCCGCACCGCTCGACGGCGGGCGGGGACCCACCATGTCCGGCGGCGGGCCGCCGCCGGACCTCACCGCCGGATCATCGACCGCTGCCTGCGCAGCAGTTCGGCCAGACCGCGACGCGTCGCCGCGATCACCACCCGGTCCTGTGCCCGCAGCACATACCCGGGGTGCAGGTCCCAGACCAGGCCGGAGGGCGCCTGCCCCGGCGCGAGCGGGTCGAACGGCGGCACGGCGGCCAGGTCCGGGAGGCGGTCGCCCGGCGGGGTCGCGTCCAGGGCCAGGACCCGCCACGCACCTGCCCGGAACGCCTGGTCGACCGTCCGGCCCTCCAGCTGCGGGTGGCCCGCCACCTCCAGGGCCGCGAACAGCAGCACCTTCCGCTCGACCGGCACCGCCCCCAGGATCTGGCGGCCCATCATCGCCACCGCGAACGCCGGGGCAGCCAGGTGGGACACCGAGCGGGAGCGGGTCAGGGCGTGCGGGTGCGCCGTGCGCAGGGTGCGGTAGACGGCGGTCGCGAACTCGTCGTCGAACAGGCGCAGTGCCACCCGCAGATCGGGCTTCACCGACCGGGCGTACAGCGCGGCCTCGAGGTTCGTCGTGTCGACGCTGGTCAGGGCGAGCAGGGCGCGGGCCCGGCGGATCTTGGCGGCCTCCAGGACGCCCTCCTGGGTGACATCGCCCAGGACCGTCGGGACGTGCAGGCTGCGGGCCAGCGGGATGCCCCGGGCCTCCGGGTCCTCCTCCACCACGACGACGGGTATGTCCAGCTCGCGCAGCCGCACGAGCACCCTCGTACCGATCTTGCCGAGGCCCAGCAGGACCACGTGGCCCGACAGACCGCGCGGCGGGCGGCGCAGCGCAGACGCGGTGCGCAGCGAGCCGAACGCCTCCAGGACGGCGGCGACCAGCAGGGGCAGCAGCAGGAGACCGGCCGTCCCGGACAGCAGCTGGATGACCTGGCGGGACGCGGGGTCGCCGTCCTCCACGGCGGGGTCGCCCATGGCCAGCAGGTCGAGCATCGTGAGGTAGGCGGCGTGCAGCGGGCTGTCGCCGGTGGTGATCACCGACGCCACGGCGAGGCCGACGACCGCCGCCGCGACGCCCAGCGCCGACCAGCGCAGCCTTCGCGAGAAGACCTGGCCGAGCGGGGCGCCCCTCCCGCCCATCCGGGTGGGTGCACGGTCGGGGTCCGCCTGGCTGATGGCCTCCAGGACGATCGTGCCCCGGCCGGTGGCCGCGTGCACCGTCGCCCGGTCGGGCAGGAGCTGCGGCCCTTCGTCGCCGCTGCTGTCGGAGCCCTCGGCGCCCGCCGGGTCCTGGCTGGTGGAGGACAGCAGCGCGAGGGTGCACAGCCCCGGGTCGGCGAGTTCGCCGTGCCGGGGCGGCGTGCGCTCGACCGCGCGCAGCAGCAGCCCCTCGGCCTGGATGACCTTGCTGCTGCCGGTCAGCGCGGTGGCGGCCAGCGCGGGGGCGGCCGTGTCGGCGTCGGACAGGACGGTGGTGGAGGCGTCGAGCGCCGCATGGTCGAGGCCCGGCATGGAGACGGCGGCGGCCTGGTCGAGAAGGGTTTCCAGGTGCTGTCCGAGCTTGCGGTTGTACAGCCGGATGACGAGCCGCAGACGTGGATTGAGACGGCGGGCCGTCAGGGCGGCGCGGATGTTGAGCTCGTCGTCGTCGTAGACGAGCGCGAGCGCGGCCGCCCGGTCGGCACCCGCCTCCTCCAGTACCTCGTCGGAGGGTTCGTGCGCCTCGATGATGCGGACGGCCTCGACCCCGGCGTTGGTGTCGCCCCCTCCGGCCGCCCCGTTGCGGTTCATGGCCGCCGACATCCGCCCGAACAGGGCGCTCGCACGGGCGCGTTGGGTCAGCGGCAGCTCCGGCCGGCTGATGTCGCGACCCGGCGGGAGCAGGAGGGTGACCCGCTCGCCGTACACGTAGCGCAGCTCGACGGCGAGCCGCCTGGCGAGGGCGTCGTCGCCACAGACGACCATGTGGCCGGTGACGTGGGGGCGTTGGGGCTGCTGCGGAAGTGGTGACACGGAACCCAGCATGCCGTGCTCCCTCCGGTTCGGTCGGGCGGGTCGGTGATCTTCGTGTGATGGACCCGGAGGGCGGGGCGGCGGGTCAGGCGGCCCTGCGCGGCAGAGGGCGCGGGGTGAACGCCGCGTCGTGCGGCAAGACCCAGAAGAACCCGCCCTCGGCGTCGTAGGAGTGGAGGAGTCCCGTACTGCCGGAGGTGAACACGGCGGCGGGCGCGGAGCGCCCCACCGGCCGGCGTACCCGCACGATCGCGGTCGATCCGTCGGCCGCCGCTACCTCCGCCTGCCCGAAGCCGGAGCCGGCGGAAACCGTGCGGATCGTGCAGACCCGGCCCACGAAGTGCTGCCGCGAGGAAGGAGGTTCCGCCGGGAAGCACCGGCGGAAGAAGCGTACGAGCAGGCGTACCGCGCCCCACGCGATCAGCAGCGCACCCGCGAGTACGGCGAGGTGGAGAGCGGCCCGCGGCGTGCCGGTGGTGCCTCCGCGCAGGACCAGGACCGACCCGGCGAGGCCGGTGAACCAGGAGATGACGACGAACAGCGACACCGACACGGCGACCGGCACCCCGGCGAATCCGACGGCTTCGGCGTCGAGGTCGGTGTCGAAGGAGTCGTGCCCGGCCGCTCCGGCAAGCACGAGCAGCCAGAAGCAGACGGCGACCACCAGGGCGGCGCCGAAGAGCACGGCTGGGAAGGTGATTGCTGCGGAAACGAGATCGGTCATCGGGCCCACCCCCTGCGACGCCGTGCGCGGCTCTACGGTCCAGGGGCCGGGCGGCGGACGGGACGTCGGGGCGCCGGTGCTGCGACGCCGCACGCGGCCCCGCAGCAACCGGTTTCTTCCCCCGTGGTCCCCCGTGATCCCCCGTTGTTTCCCCCGTGTGTTGCTGAACCGATCGTGTCAGCCGGGGCCGTCCGGCGCATTGCCGTGTTCCGGCAGGCTTCGCCGGGTCCCCCTGCCGGGCACCGGCACCGCCCGGCGTGCGTTGGGTGGGATGAACCGTGTGAGTGACGTGATGAGGAGAGAGCCGTGGCGGAGCCCGAGATCCCCGAGGAGTTCCTGGAGGACTACACCCGGATCCTGTCCGAGGTGGCGGACACCGGCCGCCGGCTCACGCGTGACGAGCTGGAGAACCGGCGCGCGCTCGGCCGGGAAGCCGCAGAGGCGGGGCACCAGTTGCGCGCCCTGGTGCGTCTCCATCTCGCGGAGACCCGCACGGCCTGGCCGCTCGCCGGCCCGGGGGCCGGTCCGGTCGCCACCGACGCCGTGCTGGCCGCCGTGGAACAGGCCGTGGATGCCTTCGCGGAGGGCTTCGAGCGGGCGCAGCGACTTACCGTGCGGCGCGAGGAGGCGGCGCGGCGGGAGTTCATCGACGACCTGCTGTACGGGCGCAGTGACCTGGGACGGCTCGCCGAGCGGGCCACCCGGTTCGGGCTTCGTCTCTCGCGGGCCCACGCCGTGGCGGTGGCCGCGGGCCCGGAGGCGTACACCGAGTCGGACGCCGTGCCGCGCCGGGTGGAGGCGGCTCTGCTCGGACGTTTCGGCGGCCGGAAGATCCTGGCCACCACGAAGGACGGGCGCATGGTCTGCATAGCCCCCGGCAGTCAGCCGGACGTGCTGCGGTACTTCGCGAAGCAGGCGCATGCCGCGACCGACGGCGGTCAGGTCGCGGTGGGCCGCCCGCACCGCGGTCCCGGCGGGGTCGTCCACTCCTACGACGAGGCGCTCGACGTCCTCGACCTGGCGAAGCGGATGGCCCTCGACGACCCGGTGCTGTACGCGAGTGACCTGTTGGTCTATCCGGTGCTGACCCGGGACCGGCAGGCGATGGCCGATCTCGTGCGCAGCGAGCTGGGTCCGCTGAGGAAGGCGAGGGGCGGTGCGGAACCGCTGCTGCGGACGCTGTCCGTCTACTTCGACGCGGGCTGTGTCGCGGCGGAGACGGCGCGGCGCCTTTCGCTGAGCGTGCGCGCCCTGACCTACCGGCTGGAGCGGATACACCAGTTGACCGGATCGGATCCCGCCGACCCGATGCACCGCTACAAGCTGCAGACGGCGGTGATCGGTGCCCGGCTGCTGGACTGGCCGGCGAGGGAGCTGTGACGCGCGGCACCGGCTCTACGGCCCCGGACCGCGAAGCGTGCGAGGTGCTGGTGCGTACGGCCCGTGAATCCGGGCCGCACGCCGTGGGCGGGGTTCTACAGGTCGAACTCGTGCGGCGGCAGGTCGAGCGCGAAGCACGCCTCCCGGACGACGGCCTGCTCGGACTTGTCGAAGTCACCGTCGGCGCCGCCGATGACGATGCCGATCTGGATGACGGCGCGGGCCTCGGCGGGCTTCTTCCTGGCCTTGCCGATCTCCTGGAGGACGCTGACCTTGCCGAAGGCGAAGTCCGCTGTCAGCTTGTCCACGTAGTCGTTGAACCGGCGCTGCAGGTCGTCCGCGGGGAAGTTCCGCAGCACGTCGTTGCCGGCGATCAGCGAGGCGACGCGCTGCCGCTCGGACGGGTCGATGGAGCCGTCGGCCGCCGCCACGAGGGCGCACATGGCCATGCTCGCGTCCCGGAACGCCCCGCTCTTGAGGTCGTTCTTCTTCGCCTCCAGCTGCGTCTGCATCGTCGACGCGGATTCCTTGATCCGATCCCAAAGGGCCATGACGTCTCCATACGTAGCGTTGCCTGTGATGCGGAACCAGTCGAACTCTACAACTGTGTAGAAGTCGCGTGGGTGGCGGTCCGCGGCACCGTGGCTGCCGGGACGGGAACCGGCCACCGGAGGGGCACTCGCCGTCGCCGTACGACGCCGACGGCCCCGGGGCGGGCGCCCCGGGGCCGTGAACAGCCGGGCAGGACCGATTCGGCCGGCCCGCCGGGCGCCCTCAGTCGGAGTCGCGCCCCGCGTGCTCAGGCGTCAGGTCGTCGTGCGACGGCATCGGCTCGTCGCGCGTCCCGGCCGGCTTCTTCCGCTTGCCGGCCAGCGCCGCCTGCAGCCTGGACGCGACCGGTTCCGTCCACCGGGCGGTGAGCGGCCCGGCGATCACCAGGATCAGGACGTACGCCGTCGCGATGGGCCCGATCCGCGGCTCCGTCGCCACGGCCAGACCGGCGATGACGATCGAGAACTCCCCGCGTGCGACCAGCGTGCCGCCCGCGCGCCACCGGCCGCGCGGACCGATCCCCGCCCGCCGGGACGCGTACCAGCCCGTGCCGATCTTCGTGAAGACCGTGACGATCGCCAGCAGCGCCGCCGGGAGCAGCACGGGCGGGATCTCCGCCGGATCGGTCGACAGGCCGAAGAACACGAAGAAGACGGCGGCGAACAGGTCCCGCAGCGGCGTCAGCAGCTTGCGCGCGCCCTCGGCGACCTCGCCCGACAGGGCGATGCCGACCAGGAACGCTCCGACCGCCGCCGACACCTGGAGCTGTTGTGCCACACCGGCGACCAGGACGGTGAGTCCGAGCACGACCAGCAGCAGCATCTCCGGATTGTCGGAGGACACCGCCCGGCTGATCAGCCTGCCGTGGCGCAGCGCGAGGTACAGCACGAACCCGACGGTCCCGAGCGCGATCAGCAGCGCGATACTGCCGCCCGCGAGGCCGACGCCCGCCAGCATCGCGGTGAGCAGTGGCAGATAGACGGCCATGGCGAGGTCCTCGATGACGAGGACCCCGAGGATGACGGGCGTCTCGCGGTTGCCGAGCCGCCCCATGTCGGTCATCACCTTGGCGATCACGCCCGACGACGAGATCCAGGTGACCCCGGCCAGCGCGACCGCGCCGACGGGGCCCCACCCGAGCATCAGGCCGGCGATCGCACCGGGCGTCGCGTTGAGCACGAAGTCGACGACTCCGGAGGGGTACTGCGTCTTGAGGCTGGTGACGAGTTCCGAGGCGCTGTACTCGAGCCCGAGGAGCAGCAGGAGCAGGATGACGCCGATCTCCGCCCCGATGGCGGTGAACTCCTCGCTCGCGCCGAGCGGCAGCAGGCCGCCTTCTCCGAACGCGAGTCCGGCGAGCAGGTAGAGCGGGATCGGCGAGAGTCCTATCCGCCCGGCGAACCTTCCGATGATGCCGAGTCCCAGGATGACGGAGCCGAGCTCCACCAGCAGTGCGGTCGTGTCGTGCACGGTCAGCCCTCCGCAATGATCTCGGAGAGCGTGTCCACGCCCTCACGCGTTCCGACGACGACGAGCGTGTCCCCGATGGCCAGCCGGAAGTCCGGTCCGGGCGACGGGTGCGCGCTGTGCGTCCGCAGGACGGCCACGATCGACGCCCCGGTCCTCGTCCGGGCCCGGGTGTCCCCGAGCAGCCGCCCGCCGTACGGCGAACGGGTTCCGAGCGGGATGTGCTCGGTGACCAGGTCGATGCCCTCCGTCCGCACGGCGTCGATCGGCGCCGCGTCGATGAGGTGGGCGAGTCCGGTGGCCTCGGCCGTGGTCAGGGGCACGGAGAGCACGCACGAATCGGGGTCGTCCTGCTCGTAGAACCCGAGGAACCGGCGTCCGTCGTGATGCACGACGACCGAGATGTGCTGCCCAGACTCCGTCGTGTAGTCGTACTGGACGCCGACTCCTGGCAGCGATGTGCGGTGGGTTCCCATGGCTTCCTCCCGAGGAGCGCGCGGCGGCAGGGCACGCTTTTGATCATCTCTTTAGCTGCTCATTACCCTAACCGGGGGCGGTCTCCGGTTGTCGGGCGCGGAAGGGGGGCCCGGACACGGCGGCGCCGTGGGTGCGGCCTCGTCATCGTCCGCCATGGCCGCTTCGAGGGCTTCGACTCCGGGCTGCCCGTCGACGAGCAGCTCAGGTACGCGGAGGGGACGCTCACCCCGGCGTGCGGCATCGACGAACGGGCGAGGGCGGGGGCATCTGCCGGGCTCTCTCGTCCCGTACCGCGGCGGCCCGCGTCAGGGCCGGCCGCGGTACCCGGGCGGTACCGCGGCCGGCCCTGACGGTGTCAGTCCTTGATCTCGATCTTCTCGCCGTTGGCCGAGGAGGAGGGGACCGCGGCCGACGGGGCGGTGCCGGCCGTCTTGGCCTGAAGGTTCTTCAGCAGCGCGCCCAGGTCCACACCCGTGGTGGAGTTGAGGAGCTCGATCCCCTGCGCGACGTTGTCGGTGACCGTGCGGGACAGCTGACTGGCGCCGTCCGTCGAGATGACGGTCATCTTGTCGATCGCGCTCAGCGGCTCCGCCGCCTTGGCGACGACCTGCGGGAGTACCTCGACCAGCATCTGCAGGACGGCCGCGTCACCGTACTGTTTGAAGGCGTCCGCCTTCTTCTGCATGGCCTCGGCCTCGGCGGCGCCCTTCGCCGCGATGGCGGCGGCCTCGGACTCGCCCTCGATGCGCACGGCGTCGGCGAGTGCCGAGCGGTGCAGCTTCTCGCCCTGGCCGGTCAGACGGGACCGCTCCGCGTCGGCCTCGGCCTCCTTGACCTGGGCGATGCGACGGGCCTCCGCCTCCTGCTCCGCGCGGTAGCGGGCGGCGTCGGCGGGCTTGCGGACCTTGGTGTCGAGCTCGCGGTCGGTCAGGGCCGCCTGCCGCTCGGCGACCTTCTCCTGCTCGGCGAGCACCTCCTGCTGGCGGGCGGCCTCGGCGAGCGGACCCGCGGCGTTGGCCTTGGCCGCGGCGGCCTCGGTCTCGGCCTTGATCTCGGCCTGCTTCAGGTAGAACGTCCGCTCGGCGATGGCGATCTCCTCGGCGGCCTTCAGCCGGGCCTGCTCGGACGCCCGCCGGGCGATGGCCTCGGCGATGTCGGCCTCCTGCTTGGCGCGCGCGGCCTCCGGGCGGCCGAGGTCCTCCAGGTAGGAACCCTCCGTGGTGATGTCCTGGATCTGGAAGGCGTCCAGGATCAGGCCCTGGCCGGAGAGGCTGGCCTCGGCCTCCTCGGCGACCTGTCCCGCGAACGCGGCACGGTCGCGGATGATGTCCTCGACGGACATCCGGCCGACGATGGCCCGCAGCGCGCCGGACAGCACCTCCTGGGTGAAGCCGACGATGCCGTTCTGCTGCTGGAGGAAGCGCTGGGCCGCGGCCCGGATCGCGTCCTCGCTGCCGCCGACCTTGACGATCGCGACGCCTTCGAGGTTGGACTTCACGCCTCGCAGGGTGACGGCCCCCCGCACGGCGACGGGGATGTGCCGGCTGGAGAGGTCGAGCGTGAACTTCTGCTGGACGAACGGCACGACGAAGACCCCGCCGCCCACGACGACCTTCTGGCCGCTGTTGTCGATGCTGGTGCGGCCGGTCACCGGATCGGTGGACTTCTTGCCACGCCGCCCGGTGATGATGAAGGCCTGGCTGGGGCCCGCGACCTTGTACCGGGTGATCACGGCGAGGGCCAGGAGCACGACAAGTACGACGATGCCGATGATGGCGATCACTACTGGACTCATGAAAGGTGTCCCCCCTGCGTCCCGACGGGACGGCAGTGTGTTCGGTTGTGCGAGTTCCGGACTGGCGGGCTCGCTCGGTGGTGTCAGCGCTCGACGGGGCGCACGGTGACCGAGGTGGTGGAGAGCATGGCCTCCACCCAGATCTCGGCGCCGCGTTCGACCGGCACGGCGCTCTTCGCGGAGAACTTGACGGTCTGGCCCGCGAGTCGCAGCAGCACCTCGCCGTAGCCGTCGGCGGGGATCGGCGTGACCACCGATCCCGAGGTGCCGATGAGATCGGCGCCCCGTGGTGTGGCGGTGGTCTGATCCCTCATCAGGGCCTGGCTGAACTTCCAGGTCAGCCAGGCGGCGACGAGGCCGGCACCGGCGCCCGCCGCGAGAGCCACGGGAATCCCGGCACCCGTGGTGCCGAGCACGATCGCACCGCCGAAGCCGAGCATCGAGAGGAATCCGGCGATGACGGGCAGCGAGAGCAGGCCGTCGAAGAAGCCGTTGAGCAGGCCGCCCAGGGCATCACCGAGGAGCCCTTCGAGGATCCCGTCGAAGATCAGGGACAGGGTCAGAAGCGCGATTCCCGCAATGCCGAGACCGAGAAAAATGGTCACGCGATCACTCCCCCGGTGTCGCTGTTCCCCCGAAACGTTCCCGTCGAACTGCCTGAATGGTCCCATGCCGGACCCCGCCGTGGTACTGCCGGAGTCCGGCAGTTTTCAGGGAGTTGCGATGCCGGAAAGCTGCCCGGCGAGCGTGTCCAGCGACTGGAACGTGGCACCGAGCAGGGCGACGTGCTTCCACCTCAGCACCCCGTCCGGGCCGATCAGGAAGACGGAACGGCGTACGCCGATGCCGGGCGCCGCGACTCCGTACGCCCGGGCGGTCTCCCGTGCCTCGTCGGCCAGCAGCGGCATGCGCAGCCCGTGGCCGCGGGCGAAGTGCTCATGACTGTCCACACCCTGTGGACTGATTCCCCAGACCTCCGCGTCGAGGCCCTCGAAGGTCTCGAGGCCCGAGGAGTAGGAGCAGAGCTGCTTCGTGCAGACGGCCGTGTTGTCGCCGGGGTAGAAGGCGAGCACGACGGCCCGGCCGCGGGCGGCGGAGAGCGAGTAGTCGGACCGGGTGAAGGTGTCGTCGGTGAGCACACCGCCCGGGAGGGTGAAGTCGGGTGCCTGCTGGCCGGTTCGGGGTCCTGACGCCATGTCGGCGCCTCCTCGGTTCGCGTACGGGAAGGGGTCCATGCCTCGTACAGTGAACGGCACTTCCCGCGCAGCGACACGTCCGACCCATCCGCAGGCCGTCCGGCACCGAATACAGGGAGAACGCGGGGCACCGGCCCCGCACCCCGATCTGGAGGCGCGTGTGGCCGAACGACCGCCGTCGGCAGCGGTGCTCATCCTCCACGGCGGCTACGAGACCGGCCTGGCGGCTCCCGCGCCGGGGGCTCTGAACCTGCCCGGCCTGCGCATGCTGCCGATATCGCGCGCCGTGTCCCACGCGGTCCGCGGTGACTCCGGGGTGCGGGTGCAGCGCGTGCGCTACACGCACCGGGGCTGGAACGGCGCCCGGAAGGACCCCCTGCACGACGCGGTGCGCGTCCTGGACGACCTCCGGCGCGAGGCGGGTGACATCCCGGTCGTCCTCCTCGGTCACTCGATGGGCGCCCGCGCCGCCCTGCACGCGGCCGGCCACCCCCTGGTCCGCTCGGTGGTCGGCCTCGCCCCCTGGTGCCCGCCGGGCGACCCGGTGACACAGCTGGCGGGGCGGGACGTCGTCCTGCTGCACAGCACCCGGGACCGGGTGACCAGCCCCCTGGCGTCCCAGTCCCTCACGCTGAGGGCCCGCCGCGCGGGCGCCCGTACCTGCCTGGTGACGATCCCCGGCAGCGACCACGCGATGATCCGCCGCGCCCCGGCCTGGCACCACCTCGCCGGACTGCTCGTGACCGGTCTGCTGGGCATGGCCCCGGTACCGGAGCGGGTCGAGGCGGCCCTGGAGCTGCCTCCCGGAGCCGCCGCGTCGGAGGGGACGCTGTCGCTGGACCGGCTCGACGCCGGTGCGACGCTCTCACGGAGATGCGGGGCGGCGCGCGGCGGCAGACGATGAGGGAGCCGGGTGCCGGACCGCCCGTGGGGGCCGACGGCTCCGCAACCGCCGGGCCATGATCCGTCTGGAGGCTCCGTTGCAGGCCGAAGCGCACGCCGACCCGCCGCCCTTCGACGCGACAGCGCTGGCAGGACTCGTCGGCGGCAGCCAGGCCGGGGTCGCGGTGTTCGACACCGGGCTCCGCTACGTCTACGTGAACGCGGCACTCGAACAGGTGAACGGTGTGCCGGCTGCCGCGCACCTCGGCAGAACCCTGGCCGAGGTCCTCCCCGAGGTCGACGGGCGGACCGACCTCATGAGCCAGGTGCTGGCCGACGGACGACCCCGTGAGTTCACCACCAGCGGGCGGACCTGGGCGGACTCCGTCGTGCAGCGCAGGTACTGGCGGGTCGCCTGCCACCGCCTCGAAGAGGACGGGCGCGTCCTGGGCCTGGTCGCCGTCGCGCAGGAGATCACGGCCACCAGTACCCAGCACGAGGAACTGGAGCGCGCACGGAGCTATCTGACACTTCTGGACACCGCAGCCGTCAGCATCGGTACGACGCTCGACGTGGAGGCGACCTGCCAGGAACTCGCCGAGTTCGTGGTGCCGGTCATGGCCGACGTCGCCGTGGTCGAGACGATTCCCGTGGAGGACGGGCACCCGCGGCGCGAGCCGCCGCCCGGGGTGCTGAGGCTGCGGCGGGCCGGCGTGGCCGCCGTTCCCGAACTCGTCGGCCTGGTCGACCGTTTCGGCGGAGCGGGGGAGGACGTCGAGTATCAGGAGGGCACCGCGGTGCCCCGGTGTCTGGCGGCCGACCAGCCGGTCATCGAGGACCTGGCCGGCGACGAGCAGCTCATCCGCTCGCTGCTCACCCCGGAGCGGTTCGCCGCCTACCGGGCCATCGGTCTCCACTCCGCGGTCGTCGTACCGCTGACGGCGCGCGGACGCCCGCTGGGGGCGCTCAGCCTCCTGCGTGCCGGGGATTCGCCGCCCTTCACCGAAGGGCTGGACGTCGTCGTCGCCAGGACCCTGGCCGGCCGCGCGGCCGTGGACGTCGACCACGCGTACCGCTACACGCACGAGCACCACGTCGCCCGGGAGCTCCAGCGGTCCCTGCTGTCCGAGCCGCGGGGGCCGGGCCACGGCATCGAGATCGCCTCCCTCTACCTGCCCGCGGGGGCCGGCGCGGTGGTGGGCGGAGACTGGTACGACGCCATCCCGTTGCAGGGGGGACGCCACCTCAAGGTGATGGGCGACGTGATGGGCCATGGCGTGGAGGCCGCTGTCGCCATGAGCAACTACCGCTCGATGCTGCGGATCATGGCCGACGACGACCAGCCGCCCCACCGCATTCTCGAACGGCTCGACAAGGCGGTCGAGCAGTCGGGCCTGGACCGGGCGGCGACCTGCCTGGTGGTGGTCGTCGACCGGCGGCGGGGCATCTGCCAAGTGGCCAGCGCCGGACATCCGCCGCCCGTCTTCATCGACCCCGGCGAGCCCCGGGCGCGCGTGGCGCGGGTGCCCGTGGGGCCGCCGCTGGGCACGGGCATGGGCGGGTACAGGACCGCGGTCATGCCGTGTGGTCCGGGGACGGTGCTGTTCATGTACACCGACGGTCTCGTGGAACGCCGGGGCGAGGACATCGACGTCTCGATCCAGCGGCTGTCCCGGCTCACGATGCCGGTGAGCGGGCGGCTCGAAGACCTGCTGGACGAGGTCGTGGACCGTTTCGCGGACGCGGCGGAGGACGACATCGCCGTGCTCGTCTCACGGAGCCGGGGCCACTGAACGCCCGTCGCCCGCCGCGTCCTGCGCCGCGCCGGGCGCTGTCGGTGGCGGATGCGAGGATCCCCCGCATGGAACCGCTGCTCATCGCCGACATCGAGGCCGCCGTACGCGCAAGCTGGGGCGCGGACACCACCACGCCCGAGTACCGGCCGCGCTGGAACGCCGCGAATCCCGCGCGGGACCAGTGCGGCGTCACCGCCCTGGTGCTGCACGACCTCCTGGGGGGCGAGCTGATCCGGGGCGAGGTCAGGGTGGACGGCGAGCGCGTGGACTTCCACTGGTGGAACCGCCTGGGCATGGGTGTCGAGGTCGACCTGACCCGGGAGCAGTTCGAGGCGCACGAGATCGTCTCCGGCGGCGTGGTGATCGAGCGGCCGGACGAGATCGTGCGCCTGCGCGCGGAGTACGAGCTGCTGCGCGACCGGGTGCTGGGGCGTCTCGGGGTGCGGACACGTGGAGAGGTGCCGGCCCCGGTGGTCCGAGGGCGGCGGGGCAAGGACGGCCGCTTCCGCTTCGGACGGTCGTGAGGGCTGGGCCGCCGGCTTCGGCCGGGGCCGCGGTGGCGCGGCCCCGGGGGGCTCGGTCAGGCCTGCTGCCGGGAGCGTCCGCGCAGCCGGCGCAGGATGAGCAGGGCGGATGTGACCAGGGGCAGCAGCCCCGCCACGGTGTTCGCCGTCGTCAGCCTGTCCTGGCCGCCCCGCGTCCTGCGGATCTGTTTGACGGAGCGGATGACGGCGAACGCGCTGCTGCCCAGGCTGAGGATCAGACCGGCCTTGGAGTTCGTGGGTTTCCTGCGCATTTGCGTGCCTCCCGGTGGCATCACTGCACGGCCCCCCCGTCCACGTAACCGGGTGGGAGGCGGGCCCGCAATCGGGGGCGCCCCCCCGTCCCGGCGGTGCGGACCGTCACGCGCGGGACGGCGCACGTTCACGACCGGGGGAGGGGCGTCACCGCCGACGGGGACGGGGTGCGCCGACGTCGTGGGGGCACGTGAAGTAGCCCTTCACGACGGGGGATGCGTGAAGGGCTACCCGTGCAGTATGACCGTTTGCGGGTCGGCGGACAACTGACCGGTCGGTCAGCGATATTGGGTCGCTCGCAGGCCCCAGGAGCGTGCCCCGCGGGTGCTCGTGCGGCACCGGGTGCCGCACGAGCGGAGGAAACCTGCTCCGGCGGCAATAGACATGACCTATTCGTGTGCCTAGGCTTTCCTGTGCGGCCAGGCTGTATCGAGAGCCCGGTGCACAGCAGAAGAGGTACAGATGCCCCCGGAGTCCCCGTCCCAGGCAACGGACCGTCTCGATGACGACGACTACCCCGCGTACACCATGGGGAGGGCCGCGGAGATGATCGGCGCGACCCCGGGTTTCCTTCGCGCCATCGGTGAGGCCCGGCTGATCACGCCCCTGCGCTCCGAGGGCGGCCACCGCCGCTACTCGCGCTACCAGCTCAGGATCGCGGCGCGGGCCCGCGAGCTGGTCGACGGCGGTACGCCCATCGACGCGGCGTGCCGCATCGTCATCCTGGAGGACCAGCTCGAGGAGGCCCTGCGCCTCAACGAGGCGCTGCGGAGGCCCGCTGCCGGCAGCGGTGGCGCCGATTCCTGACCGGCGCACCCGCACATATCTGTTTCGGTGGGCACAGAAATACGCGCAAAGACCGGTGAGGGTTTATGTCGTGTGCGGTGGAAAGCCGCGGCAGTGATATGGCGTACAGCTCGCTTGTGCCCGAATCGTGCTACTGTTGATCTCAGTTGCAGTTGTGGTTCCCAAAACTTCAAGTGCTCTCGCCGTTTTCACTCCGGCGGGTGCGCTTTTGTATTTCCGGTCTCTTCCGGACGGGGCAATCATTTGCGGCGACGTAGGGTCCGCACAGTGTGGGCCCTCGGGCAACGCCCCGAAGGAGATATGACATGGCTACTGGCACCGTGAAGTGGTTCAACTCGGAAAAGGGCTTCGGCTTCATCGAGCAGGAGGGTGGCGGCGCGGACGTCTTCGCCCACTACTCGAACATCGCCTCCTCCGGCTTCCGTGAGCTGCAGGAAGGCCAGAAGGTGAACTTCGACGTCACGCAGGGCCAGAAGGGCCCGCAGGCCGAGAACATCACCCCCGCCTGATCACTCGGGCGTACGGCGCAGCTGGGGCCCGCACCTTGGGGTGCGGGCCCCAGCTCGTTGTGTTTTTCCGGCCGTGACCACCGTCGTCGCGGCCGCGAGGTAATTCCGGGTGTTGCGCACATCTTGCACACCGGTTATCTGCAGTCATATGGAGTGCCGATTCCAGCTGGTTCATCCTGCGGGCGCACTTCGTTATTCGATATTTCATCGGCTCGTTCTTGCGATTCTTGGCGCCGTACATGGCTGCAGCCGCCCGGAAAGAATCCCTCGATACGTGCCATTCGAGGGAAAGGTTCTGCATTGAACCGCGATCGCACATCTCGCACAGACGACCGATTCTCGCGGACACGCTCCGGCGGGTCCTCGGGCGGCAGCCGTACCGCGAACGGATTCCGCTCGGCGGGTTCCGGCAGGCAGGGCGCCCCCGGCGGCTACCAGGGCCGCTCCGGCGCGCCGAAGCGTTCCGGTGGCTACGGCCGCCGCTCCTCCGCCGTCACGGGTGAATTCGCCCTGCCGGTGACCATCACCCCCGCACTGCCGGCTGCCGAGACCTTCGGGGACCTCGACATGCCGGAGCCCCTGCTGGCGGCACTGGCCGCCGAGGGCGTGTCCGTGCCGTTCCCCATCCAGGGCGCCACCCTGCCGAACTCGCTCGCCGGCCGGGACGTCCTGGGCCGTGGACGTACGGGGTCGGGCAAGACGCTCGCCTTCGGTCTGGCCCTGCTCGCCCGGACCGCCGGCAACCGCGCCGACGCCCGCCGGCCGCTGGCCCTGGTGCTCGTCCCGACCCGTGAGCTGGCCCAGCAGGTCACCGACGCCCTGACGCCGTACGCCCGGTCCCTCAAGCTCCGGCTGGCGACGGTCGTCGGCGGCATGTCGATCGGCCGCCAGGCCAGCGCGCTGCGCGGCGGCGCCGAAGTCGTGGTCGCCACCCCGGGCCGGCTGAAGGACCTCATCGAGCGCGGCGACTGCAAGCTCGACCGGGTCGCGATCACCGTCCTCGACGAGGCCGACCAGATGGCCGACATGGGCTTCATGCCCCAGGTCACCGAGCTGCTCGACCAGGTCGGCCCTGACGGCCAGCGCATGCTGTTCTCGGCCACCCTCGACCGCAACGTCGACCTGCTGGTCCGCCGCTACCTGCACGACCCGGTCGTCCACTCCGTGGACCCGGCGGCCGGTGCGGTGACGACGATGGAGCACCACGTGCTCTACGTCCAGGGCGCGGACAAGTACGCGACGACGACCGAGATCGCCGCCCGCGAGGGCCGGGTGATCATGTTCCTCGACACCAAGCACGCCGTGGACAAGCTCACCGACCACCTGCTGAACAGCGGTGTGCGTGCCGCCGCGCTGCACGGCGGCAAGTCTCAGCCGCAGCGCACCCGCACCCTGGACCGGTTCAAGACCGGTCACGTCACCGTGCTGGTCGCCACGAACGTCGCGGCCCGCGGCATCCACGTCGACAACCTGGACCTCGTGGTCAACGTCGACCCGCCGAGTGACCACAAGGACTACCTGCACCGCGGCGGCCGTACCGCGCGCGCCGGGGAGTCGGGCAGCGTCGTCACGCTGGTGCTGCCCAACCAGCGCCGTGAGATGACCCGCCTGATGGCCGACGCCGGCATCACCCCGCAGATCGCCCAGGTCCGCTCGGGCGAGGCCGAGCTCAGCCGCATCACCGGAGCCCAGGCGCCCTCGGGCGTCCCCGTCGTGATCACCTCGCCGGTGACGGAGCGCAAGGGCGGCGGTTCCGGTCCCCGGAGCCGGCGCGGCGCGCGCCCCGGACAGGGCCGCCGTTCCAACGCCAACACGGCTACGCCGCAGGCGCGTGCCGCGGCGGCACAGCGCCGGTCCAACAAGGCCGCGTAGTCACGGACGGCCGCCCGGCCGACCCGTTCCGGCATTCTCCCCGACCTTGTTGAGGCACCATGCGCTGTGTCATCGCCCGCTTCCCCTTCGATCTGTTCAAGCACGAGGTCGAGGCCTCGATGAAGGGCGTCAAGCCCGAGCCCGTCACCGGTGACGCGGTGGTCATCGCCCGTCGCGTCTACCCGGTCAAGCAGGTGGGCGAGATCATCACGCGGCAGGACCGCCGCGACTTCAGCGCGGCGGAGGTGACCAGGGCGCTGTCGCGCCTCGGCTTCACCTGCCGCCCCGCTGAGGTGCCCGCACCCGCGGTGCCCCTCACGCCGCTGGAGAACGCGTCGGCCCTGCTCGGCAACCCCGGCGACGTCTGAGCCCGGCCGAACCGGCCCGTCCGCACCCCCGCGCCCTCCCCGGGCCGGGGGTGCGGTGCGTTCCGGAGACCGTCCTGCCGGCCGGGGCGGGAACGTTTGTCACAGTCCCGGCCGCCACGGCCCACGGCGACGAGACCCACGGCCACTCGCGCAGCGGGTCCGCGGGTGGCACTGATCGCCTCGGGGCGTCCGGGCCGACGACCGCCGGCGGGCGACCTGGGGGTACGCCACGGCCCTCGGCCGGACGCACGTGACGGGCTGAGGGTCCTCCGGGGACCCCGGCGCGGCTCCCGGAGACCGGGCGGGGTCTTTTCAGGGCGTCAGGATCAGCTTGCCCGTCGTCCTGCGGGCCAGCAGGTCCTCGTGGGCGCGCCGGGCCTCGGCGAGCGGGTAGCTGCCACCGGTCACGGGCCTCAGCCGGCCCGCGGCGGCCAGGGCGAAGAGCTCTTCGAGCGGCCCGGTGACCATCCCCGGAAGCATCAGCGTCGGACGCAGCCAGAAGCCGACGACGGAGGCGTTGAGGCGGCCGAGCAGGGCCGGGTCGACCGGGGTGAAGCCCGTACGGGCAGCGCTGCCGTACGTCACCAGGCGGCCGAAGGACGCGAGGGAGCCCAGGGCGCGGTCGAAGAGCTCCCCGCCGACCGCGTCCAGGATGATGTCCGCCTTCTCCGCGAGCGGGTAGCCGGTCACCGCGTCGGCGCCCAGTCCCAGCACGAGGCGTTCCTTGGCCGGGGCGGAGACCTGGGCGAGTACCCGGCCCGCCCCGAACTCCCTGGCCAGCTGGACGGCCAGGCTGCCGACCCCGCCGGCCGCGGAGTGCACCACGACGCTCTCGCCGGGGCGGATCCGTGCGGCGGACCTGAGCAGGTGCCAGGCGGTGAGTCCCTGGACCATGAGGGCGAGTGCGGCGGCGGCGTCGAGGTCCTCGGGGATGTCCAGCAGCCCGGACTCCTCGGCGGTCACCTGCTCCGCGTATCCGCGCGACACGCGGGCCAGCACCCGCCGTCCGTCCGGTGTGCGGCCCACGACCTCGCTGCCGGGCACGAACGGCAGCGCGCTCGCGTCGAGGTAGGAGCCGTCCGCCTGGTGGGTGTCCGCGAAGTTGACGCCGGCTGCCTCGACGGTGAGGAGTACCTCGCCGGGGCCCGGGACCGGCGAGGCCAGTTCCACGGGGCTGAGCACGTCGGGGCCGCCGAAGCGGTCGAACTGGATAGCGAGCATGCCGCACGCTATCGCGGGTGCCGGTCAGCGGTGGCGGGTTGCCCGTGACCGGTGGCGGAGTGCCGTCCGGCGGGACGCAGAAAACGGGACAAGCGGTTTGTTTATGGTTGAAATGCCGCCAGGTTCCGACCGTACGGCACGAGGGCCGCAGGGGGCCGGCACATGCCTCACAGGGATGCCGCACGCGCCGGACCGGCGATGCGCGGCCGGTCCGCGCCGACGGCGGGGCGGGACGGCGCAGGGCATGGCCGCGACCCCGCCGGCCTGCCAGACTGCGCGCATGAGCGATCTACTCAACGGCAGAGTCGTCCTGATCACCGGGGCGAGCAGCGGTATCGGAGCGGCGGCGGCACGCGTGTTCTCCCAGGAAGGTGCGACGGTTGTCCTGGCCGCGCGCCGGGAGGACCGACTGGCCGCGATAGTCGACGAACTGAAGGACAAGGGTGCACAAGCCTCCTACGTGGTCTGTGATGTCACGGTCGCCGAGGACGCGGCCAGGGCCGTCGGCTTCGCGGTCGACACGTACGGGCGCCTGGACTCGGCCTTCAACAACGCCGGCCTCGGCGGTGACCGAACCCCCCTGCACCTCATGGGCGATGACGTCTACGACGCGGTGATGGACGTGAACGTCCGCGGCGTCTGGAACAGCCTGCGCGCCGAGATAGCGGCCATGCTGCCGAACGCGGGCGGCTGTTCCATCGTGAACAACAGCAGCGTCGGCGGCCTGGTGGCCATCCCCGCCGCCGCCCCCTACATAGCCGCCAAGCACGCGGTCGTCGGACTGACCCGGGCCGCGGCGGACGAGTACGCACAACAGGGCATCAGGGTCAACGCCGTTGCGCCCGGCACCACCCGCAGCGAGATCACCGCCGACTGGTTCGGGCGCAACCCCGGCCTGGAGGAGATGGTCAACAGCCGTACGCCGCAGGGGCGTACGGCCGAGCCCGAGGAGATCGCCAACGCCGTGGCGTGGATGCTCAGCGACCGGTGCCCCTTCCTCACGGGCACGGTCATGCCGGTGGACGGCGGCTTCATCAACCAGTGAGTCCCCGCCCGGCGGTTGTCAGCCGCAGGGACCGCTCAGCCGTCCCCGGAACACCGACTGCCCGGACTGGGTCGCGGTGACCAGGACCGAAATCTCTCCGGGGGCGGCCGAGGGGACCACCTCGGCGTCGACCCAGCAGGGGCGGTCGAACTCGGCGTACTGCTCGAACGCGCTGGTGACGGTGGTCGGTTCGAAGTGCCTCGGGTGGAGGGCGGCGTGCGCCGCCTGGCTCGCGGCCTCCATCAGGACGAGCCCCGGCACATGGTCGACCGGGTGGTCGTACAGCAGGACGTTGTCCGCGTCGTTGCGCAGCTGCCAACGATGGGAGCCGTCGCCCGGCGCAAGGACCACGTCGGCGCGGCCGGCCCGTCCGACGGTGCGGGGGTCGACCGGCGCGGGCAGCGTCCACTCGTTCCACCCGTCGGTGAGGTGGTGTCCGCGGAGCCTGCGGTAGGCGGCCGGGGATATCCATCCGAACTCGGATTCCGCCCGAGCCACCATCCTGTCGTCCTGGAGGAGGCGGACCTCCATGCCGAGTGAACTGACACTGCGCCCCCTCTTCCTGGGGTCGGTGACGGTTATCCCGACAGCGAGTGGAGAGGAGTCTCCGGGAGTGGTGCGGAAACCCGGGGCGACGGTGAAGTCGAAGTAATGCAGCAGTGTTTGGCAGGCGAGCGGCACCCCGTAGGACGCGTGCGCGACGACGAGACCGCTCTGGCGGATGGTCTGGGTGAGTACGCGAGGGTCGTAGGGACGTCCGTCCGGGGGCTCCGGCCATCTCGCGGTGAGCGAGAATTCGCCATCCTTCAGACGCTGCCAGCCGGTGAGAAAGACCCCGTCCTCACGGACGAGATGCACGTATTCCTTCGAAACCCCGTGCCAGGCCCCCGCTGCACCCTCCGGCGTATACGGGACAACAGGTATGTCCGGCACGGTTCCCCCCGTACATGGCGCAAAGTTGGCGTACCAGCGCTGATATGATACCGGTCCACCGGTACTTTTTGAACAGTCGTCAGGCAAGGTCAAGAGGAGCGCGAGTTGGCACGACAGCAACGGGCGATCCGCACGCGCAGAATCTTCCTCGAGGCGGCCGCCGAGGTCTTCGACGAGCACGGTTACGACGCTGCCACCATCGCCTCGATCCTCGATCGGGCCGGCCTCACGCGCGGCGCGCTCTACTTCCACTTCACATCGAAGGAGGAGCTCGCCCGGGGCGTTCTCGAGGAGGCCGTGACCGCCGACGGGGTCACCCCGCAGACGTTCAAGCTGCAGGAATGGGTGGACACGGCCCTTCTGCTGGCCTACCGGCTGCCCAGAGAACCCCTGCTCAGCGCCTCGATCCGGCTGTCGGTCGACCCCCGCGCACGTGGCCTCTTCGGTACCCGCTGGCCCGACTGGATCGCCCTGGGCACGGAGATACTCAGCGAGGCCAAGGAGCGGGGGGAGCTCCTCCCGCACGTGGACCCCGTCGCCACCTCCCGCCTCTTCGTCGGCGCGTGGACGGGCGTCCAGCTGGTGACCGAGTCGATGGCCGAGCCGCCGGACCTGGTCGCCGAGATCTCCGCACTGCTCGAGCTGATCCTTCCGAACAACGCCGTTCCGGGCGTACTGGCCAGGCTGGACACCTCCCCGCACCGCGCGGAACGCATCATCGAGGAGAGCCGGGCGGTCGCCGTCTCCTGACCGCCCCACGCGGCTGCGGCCCGGGCGGCGGCGCGTCACCCGATCGGGTGCGCGTTCCTGCGAAGTGGCTGGTCAGCCCGCATGGTGGCCCTATGTGGCTTCGCCGAACAGTCGTGGGCGCCATGGCCGTCCCGCTGGCCTTCCTGGTTCTCAGGGACGCGCCGGTGCGGCTCGTCGCGCCCGAGCGGACCACGGCGAAGCCGGCCGCCCCGGCGGGGGCCCCGCGGCCCGCGATCGTCACGAGGGCGCAGTGGCACGCGGACGAGGACCTGGTGAAGGAGCACGCGGTCTACACCGGCTCGGTGAAGGCGGTCTTCGTCCACCACACCGGGCACCCCAACGGCTACGACTGTGCCGACGCCCCCGCGATGCTGCGGGCGATGGAGGAGGCGCACGTCCGGGGCGAGGGCTGGGACGACATCGGCTACAACTTCGTCGTGGACCGCTGCGGGACGATCTACGAGGGCCGGGCCGGGGGTGTGGGGCGCTCCGTGCGCGGTGCCCACGCCACCGGATTCAACGCGCACAGTGTGGGCATCGCGGCCCTGGGCACCTTCGGCCCCGGCGTGCCGGTGCCGAAGGCCCTCATCGAGGGGATCGCGAAGGTCGGTGCGTGGAAGCTGAGCCGGAGCATCGATCCGCAGGGTCACGTGCGGATGGTCTCGACGAACGACGACAGCCTGTACGACCGCGGTGAGGAGGTCTACCTCCATGCCGTTTCGGGTCACCGGGACACCTATCGGACGGATTGCCCCGGTGAAGCGCTCTACGGTCAACTACCAGCTGTCCGTGCGGAGATGGCCCGGCTTCGGGAACCGAAGCCGGGGTCGTAGACCGGGCCCGCCGGTTACCGGGCGACGAACTGGGTGAGCACCGCCTGCACCTCGTAGATGTCGACGCCCTTGGTGAAGGTCTTCTGGATCGGGGTCGCGTTGCCCGAGAGCCAGATCGACAGCTCGGCGTCGAGCTCGAACGTCCCGGCCGTCTCCACCGAGAAGTGCGAGATGCTCCGGTACGGGATCGAGTGGTACTCCACCTTCTTGCCCGTTATCCCCTGCTTGTCGATGAGGACGAGCCTGCGGTCGGTGAACAGGATCGTGTCACGGATCAGCAGATACGCGGCGTGTACCTGCTCGTCCTGCCCCAGAAGCCGCGCGTAGTCGCTCTGTGCCGCCTCGATGTCGACGGTGTGAGCGTTGCCGAACAGTGCCATGGAAGGGCCTCCACCCGAGTGAAAGTTCCGACGCCGAACGCGTCGGAACCAGAGGAAAAGAATATCGGCGGCTTATCTGTTCGTGCCCTTGTACACGTTCCGGAGCACAGCGGAGGAATACCGTCATGCCGGCATCACCCCTCGCCAAGCGGCCCGTCGAATCGGTGCTCGCCCTTCTGCTGGTCCTCCTGAGCGTGCTGGGCCTGGCCGGCCGCAGCGCGGCGGACGCCCCCGCCAAGACCCCCGTCCAGGCGGCTCCGGCGCAAGCCGCCCCCGCCCGGGCCGTCATCGCGCCGACCGTCACGGCGGGTACGGACTGGGACCGCATCGCGAAGTGCGAGAGCAGCGGCCGCTGGAACACCAACACCGGCAACGGCTACCACGGCGGCCTGCAGTTCGCCCCCTCCACCTGGCGGGCCTACGGCGGCGGCCAGTACGCGCCGCGCGCCGACCTCGCCACCAAGTCCGAGCAGATCGCGGTCGGTGAGCGCGTCGCCCGCTCGCAGGGGATGGGCGCCTGGCCCACCTGCGGACGACTCGGCGCTAACGGCTCGTCGAGCTCCTCGTCGTCGGGCGGCTCCGACCGCGGTGACAGCGCACAGACCGCCCCGCAGCGTCAGTCGAGCGGCAGTTCGAGCAATTCCTCCGGCGGTTCCTCACACCACGGGAACAGCGGCGTGAGCGGCAGCGCCGCCGGCTCCTCGCACGCGGGCACGAACCACAGCTCCGCCGGCTCCCCGTCATCGGGAAGCGGCACCGCCGCGAAGTACCACTCCGAAGACCTCGCCGACTCCGAGTCCTACGTCGTCGAGCCCGGTGACTGCCTCTCCTCGATCGCCGAGCGCGCGGACGTGTCCGGTGGCTGGCACGCGCTGTACGAGATGAACCGCGACGTCCTGGACCAGGGCCCGCACCTGATCTTCCCCGGTCAGCATCTGCGCCTGAACGCCTGACCCGTCGCACTCACGGTGCTCCGCCTCCCGGCCGCGACGACGGCGTCGTCACGGTGGTCCTCCGCCAACCGAGGTGCAGGTATCCACACGATGAACAGCTCACCGCACACGGCACTTCCCGGACTCCGCCCGCCGAACCGCCCCGTACTCACGGCGCCATCCGGCAGGTCCGCCGGCCGGTCCGCCAGGCCGACTCAGCGACCCACCGCGTGCGAGCCCCGCGCACTCCCCGACGTCTCCCCCGGCCCGGCCTCCGCCGTGTGTCTGTGGCAGTCGGCGTTGTGGCACGGTCCCGGACCCCAGCGGGGAACGAAGATCCCGAGGGTCTTGCGCCGCTCGATCACGGTCTCGACGGGCTGCTTGCAGGCCGGACACGCGTACTCCGCCTGCCGACCGGTCTGACGCTCGGTTCTGGCCATATATGTACGGTAATCCCGATGCGTACAAATCGAAACTTTTGCGACTTTTTACCCGGTGGTGCCAGAGGCGCCCGGGTGAAACCTGGCGCTGTCCCACGAGAGCGAAGCCTCGACGAAAGGGCACCGGTCATGGCACGTGCTCCGTCACCGGCCGCCGTCCTGCTCTCCGTCCACGCCGTGGTACCCGGCACGGACGGCATGGTCTTCGACGCCGTGGGGGCGGACCGGACGGACACCGGGACGGGTGACCTCGTGACCGCGGGGGAGGGCTGATGGCGCGGGGCTGGATGTGGGAGTACGAGGGCTACGACCCGGAGAAGGAGCGTCTGCGCGAGGCCCTGTGCACCCTGGGCAACGGCTACTTCGCCACCCGGGGGGCCGCGCCGGAGACCCCGGCCGCCCGGTCGCACTACCCGGGTACGTACGTCGCGGGCTGCTACAACCGGCTGACCTCGTCCGTCCAGGGCCGGCAGGTCGAGAACGAGGACATGGTCAACCTCCCCAACTGGCTGCCGCTGCGCTACCGCATCCACCCGGAGGGGGCCCGGCCGGGCCCCTGGCTGACCCCGGACCACGTGTACCTGGCGGAGCACCGCCAGGCGCTCGACCTGCGTGGCGGGATGCTGACCCGCAGGTCCGTCTACGAGGACACCCGGGGCCGTCGGCTGACGGTGACGCAGGAGCGTCTGGTGCACATGGGCGACCCCCATCTCGCCGCGCTGCACACGGTGTTCGCGGCCGAGGGCTGGTCGGGCGAGCTGGAGGTGGAGGCGGGGATCGACGGCGACATCCGCAACAGCGGCGTCGCCCGCTACCGGCAACTGGCCGACCGCCACCTCACGGGCTGGGAGACGGGCACCGAGCCGGACTCCATGGTGTGGCTGCGCTGCCGGACCGTGGAGTCGGACATCGGCATCGCGCTCGCCGCCCGCACCGTGGCCTCCTGCGGCCCCGAACGTAACGGTGACCACCGGGCGGAGCCGCTGCAGCAGCCACGCGCCGTCCACCAGACGCTGCTGCTTCCCCTGACCCCGGAAGCGGACGCGGTCGTCGACAAGACGGTGGCCCTGTACACCTCCCGCGACCCCGCGATCGGCAGCCCGCTGCGCGCCGCGGTGACCGCGGTGGGTGACGCGCCGGCGTACGAGGGGCTGCTGGCCTCCCACCGGCGGGCCTGGGCGGACCTGTGGCAGCAGGTCAAGCTCGAAGTACGGGGAGAACCGGGGCGGATCCTGCGGCTGCACCTCTTCCATGTGCTGCAGACCCTCTCGCCGCACACCGCGGAGCTCGATGTCGGGGTGCCGGCGCGCGGGCTGCACGGGGAGGCCTACCGGGGACACGTCTTCTGGGACGAGCTCTTCGTCCTGCCGTTCCTGAACCTGCATCTGCCGGAGGTCTCGCGGGGTCTCCTCGACTACCGGCACCGGAGGCTCCCCGCGGCGTGCGCGGCGGCCGGCGCGGCCGGCAGGAGAGGGGCGATGTTTCCGTGGCAGAGCGCCGACGAGGGGCGTGAGGAGACCCAGGAGGTGCATCTCAACCCCCGCTCCGGGCGCTGGCTGGAGGACCGTTCGCGTCTGCAGCACCACGTCGGCTCGGCCGTCGCGTACAACGTGTGGCAGTACTGCCAGGCGACCGGCGACACGGACTACCTCTACTCCAAGGGCGCCGAGCTGATACTGCAGATCGCCCGCTTCTGGGCGGACAGCGCCGACTGGGACGACTCTCTCGGCCGGTACCGCATCCGGGGTGTCGTCGGGCCCGACGAGTACCACGACGCCTACCCGGACGCCGAGTCCGCGGGCCTGGACGACAACACGTACACGAACGTGACGGCGTCCTGGGTGCTGGCGCGGGCCGGGGAGATCTTCCACGAGCTGCCCGCGACCAGTCGCGGACAGCTCCTCGACGTCATCCGGCTCGACCCCGACGAGCTGGACCGCTGGGAGGACGTGTCCCGCAGGCTCCATGTGCCCCACCACGACGGTGTCATCAGCCAGTTCGCCGGGTACGGAAACCTGGCCGAGCTGGACTGGCAGGGCTACCGGCAGCGCTACGGGGACATCCGCCGGCTCGACCGCATCCTGGAGGCGGAGGGTGACACCGTCAACCGCTACCAGGCGTCCAAGCAGGCGGATGTGCTGATGCTCGGCTACCTCTTCTCACCCAGGGAACTGACCTCTCTGTTCCGGCGGCTCGGCCACGAACTCGACGACGCGACCTGGCTGAAGACCGTCGACTACTACGCGGGGCGCACGAGCCACGGATCCACCCTCAGCTCCCTCGTCCACGCCTGGGTGCTGGCTCGGGTCAACCACGACGAGGCGTGGCGCTACTGCGAGGAGGCGCTGATCGGCGACGTGGCGGACATCCAGGGCGGTACGACCGAGGAGGGCATCCACCTCGGGGCGATGGCCGGCACGCTCGACTTCGTCCAGCGGGGGATGACGGGCCTGGAGACCAGGGACGACGCCCTGTGGCTGGCGCCGGCCACACTGCCCCAGCTCTCGAAGTTCCGGATGCGGCTCCGGTTCCGCCGGCACTGGGACGTCGACCTGCGCCTGCGGGCCGAGCGGCTGCGGATCGCCGTACCCGACTCGGAACGGCCTGGGGTGCGGGTGAGGCTGGACGGCAGCGCCTACGTCATCGATCCGGGCACCTCACGCTGGCTGGAACTGCCCGCCGATCTGCCCGGCGGTTCATGACGGCCGGGAGGACACCAGGACGCCGACCTTGTCGATGCGGTGCTCCGGATTGTGCTGGGCGTCGCGCCAGTAGTTGCCCGCCGCGTCGTCCTCCGGAGTCGCGCAGGTCGAGAGGGTGATCATCGCCCGCGTCGGCTTCTCGCCCGGCTTCCCCGGCACCTCGGCGCGCTGTTCGGCGAGCGAGTGCGCGGAGCGGAAGGACGTGAGCCGGCTCCCGGTGATCCGGTACTCGTACACCGTGCCGCCCTCCTCGACCAGGACCTTGTCGCCCTTGTCCAGGTCCGGCAGGTCGTGGAGCGGGCCTCCGGCGGAGAGCCGGTGGGCCGTCACGAGGTAGTTCCCGACCTCGCCCGGCCCGACGCCGCCGTCCACGCCGTACGGACTGGCGGCCACACCCCGGTCCTGGACGCGGGTTCCCGGCGCGTCGTCCGTCGTGCCCTCGTACGGGACCACACGCAGGTCCGTCACACCGATCGCCGGGATGGTGAGCTCGGCGGTCGCGGTCCGGGGATCGGTCCGGTCCTCCGGCGGCCCGGCGGTCGCGCCCGCTGCCGCCGAGGCCACCGGCCTGGCTTCGGGCTGCCCGCCCGCCGCTGCCACGCCGCCGGCGGCGAGAACGAGGACGGCGGCGCCGGCGACGGCCCGGGAGGCTCTGCGGATTCCGTGGGTTCGGTGCATGGCGGGTCCGGATCGGTAGCGGGTGTTCTGGAGGGTGCGGGCCGGTGGAGCGCCCGCCCCCTCCAGTACACCACCGGTCACCCGATCGCGTCGGGTGCGCCGAGCAGCGCACGCACCTCGTCGGCGCCCAGCTCGGTGAGTTCCTCGCCCACGAACAGCCACCGGGTGATCCCGGCGGACTCCAGGAACGCCAGGTCGTGCCCGGCGATCAGGAGTGCGCCCTCGTAGGCGTCGAGCGCGCCCGTCAGCTGCCGTACGCTCGCCAGGTCGAGGTTGTTGGTGGGTTCGTCCAGCATCAGCAGTTGCGGGGCCGGTGCGGCGAGCATCGTCGCGGCGAGCGCGGCACGGAACCGCTCGCCGCCGGAGAGGGTGCCCGCGGGCTGCTCGGCGCGCGCCCCCTTGAAGAGGAAGCGCGCGAGCTGCGAGCGGATCTCGTTGTCGGTGATCCCCGGCGCCATGCGGGCCACGTTCGCGGCGACCCCGAGCGCGTCGTCCAGCACGTCCAGCCGCTGCGGCAGGAAGCGCAGCGGTACGAACGTCCTGGCCTCGCCGGCGAGCGGCGCCAGCTCCCCGGCGAGGGTACGCAGCAAGGTCGTCTTGCCCGCGCCGTTGCGCCCGATGAGCGCGATGCGCTCCGGCCCCCGGACCTCGAAACCGCCGTCGCGCAGGCTGCCGAAGCGGGGGCGCAGCCCCCGCACGCTCAGGACCGTGCGACCGGAGGGCACGGCGGTGCGGGGGAGCCGCACCCTGATCTCGTCGTCGTCGCGGATCGCCTCGGACGCGGTGTCGAGCCGGCCCCTCGCCTCCTGGAGCCGGTCCTCGTGCAGGCCGCGGAGCTTGCCCGCCGCCTCCTGGGAGGACCGTTTGTGCCCGCCCGCGACGATCTTCGGCGCACGCCGCTGTGCGTCCATCTTCTTGTTGTGCCGCTGACGCCGGGCGATCTTGGTCTGTGCCTCCTCCAGCTCGCGCTTCTGACGGCGTACGTCGGACTCCGCGGCGCGCACCATGCGCCCGGCCGCCTCCTGCTGCGTGGCCAGCGCCTCCTCGTAGGCGGACCAGCCGCCGCCGTACCAGGTCACCGAACCGGCGCGCAGGTCGGCGATGCGGTCGACGCGTTCCAGCAGGTCACGGTCGTGGCTGACCACCACGAGCACACCCGCTCGCCAGGACTCGACGGCCTCGTACAGTCGGCGGCGCGCGAACACGTCGAGGTTGTTGGTCGGCTCGTCGAGCAGCAGGACGTCGGGGCGCTCCAGCAGCAGCGCGGCCAGCCGGAGCAGCACCGTCTCACCGCCCGACAGCTGCCCGACGGTGCGGTCGAGACCGATGTCGCCGAGACCGAGCGACCCCAGGGTCGCCAGAGCGCGTTCCTCGACGTCCCAGTCGTCGCCGAGCGTCTCGAAGTGCCGGCCGGCGACGTCGCCGGCCTCGATCGCGCGCAGCGCCGCACGCCGCTGTGCGATGCCCAGGGCCGCTTCGACGCGCAGCTCCGTGTCGAGGGTCAGGTTCTGCGGCAGGTAGGCCAGGCGCCCGTTCACGGTCACGGACCCCGCGGCGGGGTGCAGCCGCCCTGCCAGCAGCCGCAGGAGGGTGGACTTGCCGGAGCCGTTGGCCCCGACGAGACCGGTGCGGCCCCGGCCGATGCCGAGGGAGAGCCCGTCGAAGACCTCGGTGCCGTCCGGCCACCGGAAGGACAGGGCGGAGGTGCTGAGGGACGCGGCGGGGGCGGTGGGCTGGGACATGTGATCCTCGCAGTCGCAAGCATGTGAACGGGGGATTCGTATGCGAGCAACACGCGGCGACCGGCCGGAAGAGGGGGCTGTGCGGTCCCTGGGACGTACCGGGACGGCTCATGCACCGAGGTCGCTCCACGCGGGGGTCACGGGCGGCAGAAAGCCGACGCAGGCGTGACGGGCTACGGCAGGGGCCGCACCGCGCGATGTTCGCGGACCTCAGATGCGCAACGTCCACCTCTATCGGAGACGACAGGACTCAAAAACTGTACACCTGGCGCGGGGTGGGACGGAGGCGAAACCGGCCCCGCCCCCGTCCCGGCCCGGGTGCCTCAGGCCGGTCCGCGCAGGCGTTCCGCCTCCGCGACGAGCCATGCCGGCCGGACCATCTCGACATTGCGTCCGGCGCCCTCGGCGGCGCGGACCAGCGCGTCGGCCGCCGCACGCGCATCCGGCACCGGCCCCGCCAGTGCGGCTGCCGCCTCGGCGAGCGCCCGTGCCGCCACTGCCTCCACCGCGCCGGCGAGCTCCAGGGAGGTGGCCGCACGCTCGGCGGCCTCGGCGGCAACGGCGTGACGGGCATCGGCCCAGTGGACCCACGCGGTGTTGTAGAGGCAGACGCCCTCGGTGCGCGGGCTCTCCATCCGCGACGCCGCGGCGAGCGCGGCCTCCAGTGCCTCCAGCGCCTCCGCGGTGCGCCCCAGGGCGAGCAGGGACACCCCCTTGGCGTTCAGCGCGTAGTCCGTCGCCTCCTGGATGCCGGCGTCCCGGTAGGCCAGCACCGCCTTGTCGCCGGCCGCCACGGTCTCCTCCCAGCGGCCCATCGCGAGCAGGGCGGTGAAGCGGGCGTTCCAGGAACGCGCTTCGGTGAAGAGGTCACCCGAAGCGCGCGCGATCTCGTGCAGCCGGTCGGCGAACGCTAGGGCCGCCTTGCCGTCGCCCAGGGTGCTGTGGGCGAGGCTCAGGTCGAGCAGGACGTGTACCTCCGACTCGGCGTCGCCGTTCTCGTGCGCGAGATCACCGGCGCGTCTCAGCGGCTCCATGGCGTCCTCGAGCCGGCCCAGCTGACGGTAGGCGTCCCCGAGACCGAACAGCGCCCGCTGCAGGGCCTGCCGGTCACCGAGGCGCTCGGCCAGGCCGGCGGCCTCGGCGAACACGTCGGCGGCGTCGGCCAGCGGCCCCGCCGTCAGCCTGGCGTGGCCGAAGCTGATGAGATGGGCGAGACGGGCCCGGTCGTCGGTCAACTGTTCCTCCAGAGTCAGATGCATCGACAGGGCGGCCAGCACCGACCCGTGCCAGACCATCCACTCACCGATCGTGCCGAGCAGCAGACCGGCCTCGTCGAAGTCTCCGGCGCGTACCAGGTGGTCGAACGCGCGCCGGTGGAGCCGGATGTCGTCCAGGCCGTGCCAGTCCGCCCGTCCAGGGGCCGTCCTCGTGTACCAGTCCGCCGCCCGCCGCTCCACGGCCTGCCGCCCCAGTGCCCCTTCCCGGGGCATGGCGCCGTATGCCAGGTCGGCGTCCATCGGGTGCAGGGCGAAGGTGCGGCCGGCCCGGTTCACCGACAGCATCCGCGTGCGCAGCAGACCGGACAGGACCGGGGCGACGGCGAGACCGGGGTCGAGGCCCGCCACGATCCATTCGACGGCTTCCCGGGACACGGGCGTCCGCAGCACGGCGAGGACGTTCAGCACGGTGCGGGCTTCCGGCCCCAGTCGCTGGTACCGGTCCTCGGCCAGGCCGGCCACCACATCGCCGCGCAGCGCGAAGTCCTCCAGCACCTCCTGGAGGGTCGGCAGTGCCAGCATGTCGTCCGCCATCACGCCCACGAGCAGCTCCAGCGCGCGCGGAACCCCGTGCACATGGACCGCCGCCCTCAGCAGCTCCTCGTCGGACAGCGCGGCCACCCCGATGCTGCCGTCCTGGTCGAGTTCTCGCAGGAGCGCCACGGACTCGACGGGCGGCAGGCCGTCGGACAGTTCGATGTCGGCCGCGAACCGGCGCAGCTCCGGTGCGAGCCGCAGAGGTATCTGCGAGGTGACCAGCAGCCGGGGAGTGGAGCGGGCCCGGAAGAGGCAGTCGAGGAAGACCGCCAGCTCGTCCCCCTCGTCGAGCCTGCCGTCGTCCTGAAGCCGGTCGTCGAGGTTGTCCATCAGGATGACGAACAGTTCACTCCGCATCGCCGCGAACAGCTCACCGATCTTCTCCTGGGCGGTCCGGTCGCTCGCCCAGACCTGCAGCAGCCGCTCCCTCGTCCCGCCGCCCAGCACCTCGGCGCAGTCGAAGTAGACGCGCTCCAGCGAGATCCCGGACGTACGCGTACTGAGATTGACCAGCCCGCGCGGCAGCGGGGCCCGTACCTGGCCGGGCCACTCGCCCTGCTCCAGCATGTCCATCACCTTGGCCGCCACGGAGCTCTTGCCCATGCCCCGCCGGCCGGTGACGGTCACCACGCGGACGGCCGGGTCCGAGAGGTGGCGGCCGATGGCGTCCCGTACCTCCACACGGTCCTTGAAGAGTTCGAGGCCGTGCGTGACCGGCAGCCCGATCACCCGGGAACCCGTCGAACCGCCGCCGCCCGTCCCCGCCGAGGGCAGTTCGGCCGCCCCGGTGATCGCCAGCAGGGCGCTCAGGGCTGCTCGCCGCTCCTCGGACACACGGCCCAGGGTGTGATCGATACGGGCAGCCGTGAGCCGGCCCGCGCCTTCGTGACGGTGGTGTTCGGCGACCACTCCGACGATGCGGGCACCGGCCCACACGGCGGCGCCCGACATGCCCGACCACGGCGACACCTCGGGATCGGGGTCGGCGGCCGCGGTCTGCACGGTGATCTCCAGGGTGCCGGTGCGCAGGTTGGACAGCGCCGCCACCGTCCCGTCCGCCTGGTGGAGTTCCCGGAACTGCCTCCCGTCGGCGCCGCGCCGCCGTTTCCACAACGGGAACCCGGCCGCGTGCACCGCGACGACGGCATGCGTGTCGTCGCCGATGCGCCCGAACAGGGCGGGTGCCACCGCGGCGATCCCCGGCTCGGGACGGAAGGTCAGCACCGCGACATCGGTCCCGCTGTCCGCCCAGGACACCACGGCGGTCGCCGCCCACTGCCCCGGCCGGTCCGCGTCGAAGCGCACCCGTACTCCGGTGGCACCGTCCACCACGTGGAACGCGGTCAGTACCGCCGTGTCACCCACGCGGTAACCGGAACCGCGACGGCCACCCGCAGCCGTCGTGACGATGATCTCGGCGATCCGGTGCGGGTCCAGACCGCCGGCCGCCACCTCAGTCCTCACCGAGCAGCTCGTCGCCGGAGATCAGCGCCGTCCGGTCCGGCGCGTCCGCGAGGACCGGCTGCAGCGTGAGGGTGAGGCGCTGGGTGACCGCGGACGTGCGCTTGGCCGCCGCACTCGCGTCGAAGACCCAGAACCGCACCTTCACTCCCGGCTCCCGGCTCCTCTCCACCCCCACCGTCAGCTCCAGCTCCACCCGCTCCGCCTTGAACCGCAGACCGGAGCCCTCCCCGTCCGCCATGGCGCGGCTCAGCTCGTCCCGTAGCTGCGCGATCATGTCCGCCAACTCGACCGCATCGTCCACCAGCAGATCCCCCCACCGCTCCATGACGTCAACTACCCGTCGTACAGGCCCACATCATCACGCACGGGCCCCGGGGCGCGTCCAGCCGAGACGGAGGACCGGCGCGGCGAGGACACCGACGGCGCAGGGACGGCCGCCACGTCGGGGCGGTCGAGCGCACGGCACGGCGGCGGAGTGTCGGCCGTGTCCGGCAGCCGGACCCTGGCAGCATCGGCCGGGCGGAGAGCCCCGGCGAGAGCACCGCCGGGCCGTGGGCCCGGAGCCCGGCGCGGCTGCCCGCACCTGCATCCCGCCCGGCCGTCATCCGGCGGCCTGCCCGTACGGCGGACCCCGGCCGTGAGAGGCGGACCCATGGCACCACGCCCCCACTGGATCTTCGGCGACCAGCTCGGCCCGCACTTCCTCGACCCCCGCCACGGCGGCCCCGACGACCGGGCTCCCGTGGTCATGATCGAGGCGCGCTCGGTGCTGCGCCGACGCCGTTTCCACCGCGCCAAGGCCCATCTCGTCCTGTCGGCCATGCGCCACAGAGCCGCCGAACTCGGTGACCGGGTCACCTACATCCGGGCGGAGACGTACGCCGAGGGGCTGGAGCAGGCGGTGGGGCTCGGTGCGCCCCGGCGATCGCGTGCCACCCGCGGCAAGGACACCGACGGCACGGCGGAGCGGGTCCCCGGCGGCCGGCTGACCGTCTGCCACCCCACCTCCCGCGCGGCGCTCGCCTTCCTCGGCGGCTACGACGACGTCGAGATCCTGCCGGCGAAGGGCTTCCTGGTGGCTCAGGGCGACTTCGAGGAATGGGCGGGCCGCAGCGGAGGCCGGAGCCTGCGGCTGGAAGGCTTCTACCGCTGGGTACGGGAGCGCCACGACCTGCTGATGGACGGCGGCGAACCGGCGGGCGGAACATGGAACCTCGACCACGACAACCGCGAGGCGCCGCCCCGCGGACGGGAGACCCTGGACGTCCGCGGCCCCTGGCAGGCCCGCGAGGACGACATCGACGAGGAGGTCCGCCGCGACCTCGACCGGTGGGAGCGCGACGAGGACGTCAGCTTCGTCGGCCGGGACGGCCCGCGCCGCTTCCCCGCCACCCGGCGCGAGGCGATGTCGGCGCTCCGCCACTTCGTCACCCACCGGCTGGAGGACTTCGGCCGCTACGAGGACGCCATGCTCGCCGCCGACCCGGTGATGAGCCACAGCCTGCTGTCCGCACCGCTCAACCTCGGCCTCCTCGACCCCGCCGAATGCGTCGAACGCGCCGAGCGGGCCTACCGGAGCGGCGACGCGCCCCTGAACAGCGTGGAGGGGTTCGTACGGCAGATCTCCGGCTGGCGCGAGTACGTATGGCACCTCTACTGGCACTTCGGCGAGGACTACCGCGCCCGCAACGCCCTGCGCCACACCGCCCCGCTCCCCGACTGGTTCCTGGAGCTCGACGCCGACGCGGTCACGGCCAACTGCCTCTCCACGGTGCTCGCCCAGGTGCGGGACACCGGCTGGACCCACCACATCCCCCGGCTGATGGTGCTGGGCAGCCGTGCACTGCAGGACGGCTGGGATCCGGCCGCGGTCACGGACTGGTTCCACCGCTGCTTCGTCGACGGATACGACTGGGTGATGCTGCCCAACGTCGTGGGCATGTCCCAGTACGCCGACGGCGGCCTGATGACGACCAAGCCGTACACCTCCGGCGGGGCCTACATCCACAGGATGAGTGACCTCTGCGGCCCCTGCGCCTACCGCCCCACCGAGCGCACGGGCGACCGGGCCTGCCCCTACACCACCGGCTACTGGGCCTTCATGGACCGCCATCGCACCCGCCTCTCCTCCAACCACCGCACCGCCCGAGCGGTGAAGGGCCTCGACCGTCTGAAGGACCTGGACGAACTCCTCACCAAGGCGAAGGAGCGCGGCGCGGCACCGCCGTGACCAGGGCGTCAGAAGCACCGGACTCCAGACCGGTCCGATCGCGGCACGGCGCCGCCGGTACCGCCGCCGCACGCGCCAAGGGCCATGAGATCCGTCGGGGCGGGGAGTTGTCGGTGGCGCGTACTAGCGTGCCCGCGACGCCCGTCGACACCACGCCTTGAGGGAGGGGTCATGTCCGGAGTCCTGCCGGAGCTGCCCGCGAAGGATCTGCGCACCCTGATACCGGAGTACGCGGCCCTCGCGAGGGACGCCGTGCTCCTCGACCCGGAGCCCGGCGACCCCGGCGCGGGGGAGAGCTCGCTGGGCGGCCGGCTGTTGTGGCCGGTGGACGAGCCGTGGCCGTACTGCGCACAGGAAGGCCACTGGACGTACGGCGCCGGCCCGCGCAACACGTCCGAGATCGACCCGGGCGCGGTACCGATGGTGCCGATCCTCCAGCTGTTCGCCCGGGATGTGCCGGGACTGGACTTCCCGGAGGGCAAGGATCTGCTTCAACTGGTCTGGTGCGCACTGATACACGAGCAGGATCCCGGTCCGGTGGTGCCGCGGCTGTACTGGCGCAGCGAGGCGGACGTCGTGGCCGGCGGGCTGCTCTCCGACGCGCCCGGAGTGAACGAGGGCGAGTACGACGAGGACCACATGCCCGAGCCCTCCACGCTGTCCCCGATCGCCGCGTCCGACTGCCCGACCTGGCTCGACGTACCCGAGGGCCTGCGGGACTCCTGGGAACCTCGTCTGCGGGCGGCGACGGACGGCTCCACGTGGCCACCCGACTCCAACCTCATCGGCACGAAGGTGGGAGGGTGGCCCGCCTGGACCCAGCCCCCTCACTGGCCGGACTGCGAGTGCGGTCGCCGCATGGAGCACCTTCTGACCATCACCGGCGATGTTCAGCTGGGCGACTGCGGTGGCGTCTACCTCTTCCGTTGCCGCCAGTGCCCGGGGCTTCCGTGGGACTGGCGCTTCGACTGCCACTGACGGCTGAGGCGGACGGCAGGGAAAGGGCTCACGGGCTCGCCGTCGGCACCTCTGCGTGCCCGTTCGGACGTGACGGAGTAATGGGTGAATGAGAATGTGGTGGCACTCGGTTAAGCCGGCGTCCGAGCGATGGTGCAAATTCGACAATGTGCCGCCGAAGGGGAAAATCCCCCGCATTCGGATTCTATTGCCGATCATTGCCCGGGGCCCCGTGGAAAGCTCCCTTTACTGCCGTCCGGTCCAGTGGGATGAACCCGTCATCCGCAATTCCTTCCTGACTGCGGACGGCTCGTGCAGGGGAGATCGGGGGTGATGTCGGCATCCTGTTGCAGAAAGTTACCGAAGGGTGTGGACGCCATTTTCTGGGTGTCGCCGTACCTGCCCGCGAGAGCTCCGACTCGCGGCTGGTGCAGGGGGGTTGTCGGATGCGCCTCCTGCCGGGATTTACTCGCGTCATCGGCCGGAGGCGTCGTGGGTGCCGGGGTTCCCGTAATGGGAAGGGAGTGATCCTTTTCGTGGTAGAGTATTAATGCATTCACCGGACGTCACAATTAAAAGGGGAACGGCGTGAATACCGAGAAGGTTACGGCTCGGCGTCTGACGGCCGAGGAGATTTCGGGCCTGGGCCTGCAGGATGGCATCTTCGTCTCGGCGGGGACGGAAGGCCTTCCTCTCGACTGCTACGCCCCGGCTTTCCTTACGGAGCCGGGTAAGAATTTCGAGGGCGGCTCCTTCGTCGCGAGGACGGTCTTCGGCGAAACGATTCACGTCCTCCCGGACAACGCCGAAGAGGCCGGCATCTGGATCGCCGACAAGGCGGGGCAGGAGATCGAGGTCCTGCAGAGCGCCGGCGTCCTTCTCAACCTCGCCCTCTTCGTGCCGAACGGGACCAAGGAATCGCTGGACTCGCTCTACTCCGCCGCGCGGGACGCGTTCGGCGCGGGGGTCGTCCAGCGCTGGAGCGAGGAAGCCGTCGCGGTCCCGGACGTCAAGGTCGACCTGTACGAGGAGCCGGCCCGGGGACGGAAGAACAACAGCAGCCAGAACCGCGACCGCCGCGCCCTGGACATCTACCCGACCCGCGTGCGCTTCCTGGAGCCCAGCGAGGGATGGAAGTTCATCATCGAACCGCACCAGGAGATCGTCGACGACACGCCGACGATCTGACCTGCCGGCAGCCGCGGGGTCACATCGGAGGCGCGAGGCGCCCCGAAGTGGGGCCGGAACCTCCGCCCACTGAGCGGCTGTTGTGAGGCAGAGCCGGACGCGCCCGGCCGGGATCCCCCGGCCGGGCGTTCTGCATGGCCGGGCCGGCCGGGCAGAGGCTCTCCGGCCGGGTGCACCGGGCCCCGCGCGAGCGGCGCGACTCCGCAGGCTGTCGCGAGGACGGCGACCGTACCGGGGCGTCGCGGCGATCAGGGCCGGTAATCCCGCCTCCAGCCGTTCCATGCAGGGAAGTTCGGGTACCCGAGGGGGACGAACGCACCTACGGACGAGCATGGAGAGAACCATGGCGAAGACGAAGGCATCCGGCACCACGCGCCCGAAGGCCGCCTCGGCGGCAGGCCGGGCCGCCAAGGGCGGAGCGTCGAAGAGCAGCAGAAGGGCCGCTGCGAGCGCACTGTCGCAGACGTCCGGCAAGGCGGGCAAGGCCGAGGCGAAGACGACCACGTCCGGACCGGCCTCCGACGCGGGAAGGACGGTGCGGGCCAAGAAGCGGTCGAAGGCCGAGAAGAGCGCTGCGGCCAGTGCCCTGGCCCAGACCACACCGCGCCGGCCCGGCAAGAAGGTCCTCACGGCCGCTGCCAAGGTGCTGGCGGACAAGAAGTCGACCAAGGCGGAGCGGTCCGAGGCGGCGAGCACCCTCGCACAGGCCGCGGCGCACGCCCTGAGGTAACGCACGTTCGAGTCCCCCGGGACGCGCGGCCGGTGGGGGCACGGCGGGCGAGGCGGGCACAGCGAACCGGGGCCGCGCGACGTCCGCCGCCCCCGCCCGGCCCTCAGCCGCAGGTCGGACCCCATCGCGCCCCTCACGCCCCGCGTCTGTCGCGGAATCCCTGTGTTTGTCGCCGGCCTCCTGTGGAATCGTCCGGGACCGGTAACAGAGGGAGCCTGTCCCGGCCTTCGTATGTCTTCATGGGTGCACGGCATCGGCGGAGACGGCAAAGGGGCGGGGACATGGCACGGCACAAGGAGAGGGGATGGAACAGCAGGCTTCTCGCGGCGGCACTCGGGGTGACCGTGCTTGCCGCTGCCGCCTCGGTGTGGACCGCGCAGGCCGAACAGGTCGGAGAGCGGCCGCAGGCGCGTGACTCCGCGCCGGACACCCGGGTGGCCGAGGTGGCGGTGGACATCGCGCACGCCTCGGACCGCGGCCCGCAGGGTGTCAACATCACCATCGACGACGGGCCGGACCCGGCCTGGACACCTCAGGTGCTGCAACTGCTGAAGGACAACGGCGTGAAGGCCACGTTCTGCATGGTCGGCACGCAGGCCCAGGCGTACCCGGGCCTCGTCAAGGCGGTCGTGGCGGGCGGGCACCGGCTGTGCAACCACACGGTCTCGCACGACACCGCCATGGACACCAAGTCCGAGGCGTACCAGTCCCAGCAGATCCTGGACGCCGAACGCATGATCATCAAGGCGTCCGGTGGCGTACGGCCCCAGTACTACCGAGCCCCGGGCGGCGCCTTCACCCCGTACAGCCGGCAGCTCGCGGCATCGCACGGGATGCGGCCCCTGGGCTGGAACGTCGACACCAAGGACTTCGAACGTCCCGGCTCGGACACCATGGTCGCCACCGTCAAGAGGGAGATCGCCGACGGCCCGACGATCCTCTTCCACGACGCGGGAGGCGACCGGTCCCAGACACTGGACGCTCTGCGCGAGGTACTGCCCTGGCTCAGGGAGCAGGGGTACGCCTTCGGCTTCCCGGTGAGGTGAGAGGGGCCACCCGCACCGCCGCCGGACGACCGGCAGGATCACGGCCGGCGGAACAGCTCCGCTGCCCCCGGCCGACGGCCACGAGAAACCCTCGAGAGCCGGCCACCCCGGCTCGTACAACCAATCGGTGCTTCCGCGGGTCCTGTTCGGCGACGCCTGATCGTCATCTGTCGCCGCACACCCCTGAAGGACCCGATGAACCCAGCCGGACGCACCACCGCCACCGCCCTGGTTCTGGCCACGGCAGGCGGACTGCTCTACGCCACCGCCACATCCGCCTCAGCGGTGGCGAGCTGCGCCTCTCCCGCCTTCACACGGCAGTTCTTCGCGAACACGGCGTTCGCAGGCGCGCCGAAGAAGACGGACTGCGACTCCGCGATCGACCAGAACTGGGGCACGGGCGCACCCGTCTCCGGCGTACCGTCCAACAACTTCGGAGTGCGCTGGTCGGTTGCGCGTGACTTCGGCTCGGGCGGCCCGTTCACCTTCACGGCGTCCGCGCAGGACGGCATAAGGGTCTACGTCGACAACGTACGCAAGGTCGACCTGTGGAAGAACGTGTCCGCGACCGTCAGGAAGACGGTCGACGTGACCGTCCCCAGCGGCAGGCATACGCTCCGCATCGACTTCGTCAACTGGACGGGCACCGCGAACGTCGCATTCGGCTACACCCCGCGTACCTCCGCCGCGGTCGACAAGGTCAAGCCGCTCACCCCGACGGGCGTGGCCGTCACCCGCGACACCGCCACCGGCGCCGGCAAGCTCACCTGGTCCAGGAACAAGGAGATGGACCTCGCGAACTACCGGGTCTACCGGCGGTTGAAGGGCGCGTCGTACGGCAGCAAGCAGCTCGCCACGACCACCGGGACGTCGTACACCGACAGCACCCTGCCGAAGACCGGGGCCGTCTACTACTACGAGGTTCGTGCGGTCGACAAGGCGGGCAACGCCTCGGGCGGCAGCGCCGACCAGCCCGTCACCACCGTCGACAGAACGCCGCCCGCCGCGCCGTTCCTCGAATGGGACGCGTGCCCGGGCAACCAGCCCTACGCCGCCCCGGAACTGGTCACCACCGCCGCGAACGCCGCCGACATCGTCGTGTACGAGATGCAGAGGCTCGACGCAGTCCAGAACCGGTGGAGCACGATCTACTCCGGTGCCGAAGGTGCGGTCTGCGACACCGGCTACCCGGCCGACGGCAGCAAGGTCACCTACCGAGGCCGGGCCAGGGACGCCGCCGGGAACTGGTCGGCGTACTCCGCCGCCACGACGTTCACCACCTCCGACCGGACCCCGCCGCCCGCGGTCGAGCAGGCCCGCGTGGACTACCGGTCGGGTGTTCCGCATCTGGTGTGGTCGCCCGTGACCGGAGCCGCTTCGTACCAGGTCGTCCAGTACGACCCGGCGACCGGCGGCTACGTCGACGCCCTGGCCGCGAGCACCACCACGCAGACGGACGTGGTGCCCCGCCAGTCGGTCGCCGTCGCCGACAGCTACCGGTACGCGGTGCGCTCGGTCGACGCCAAGGGCAACGCCGCCGCGCCGGCCGAGATCACGCTGAAGATGGCCGACCGCCCGGAGGCCATCGCCGCGTTCCGGACCGACGCCGGCAGGTTCGACGAGGGCGTGATGGTCACGTGGAGCAGCGTCGACCCGTGGACCGTCGACGAAACGCCCCTCCCCTCGTACAAGATCCTCCGGACCGACACCGCGACCGGCGAGACCCGCGTCGTGGACAAGTGCAAGCCGTTCACCCCGTGGGACGAGCCGCTGGAGGACCCGAAGACCCAGTGGACCTGGACGGGCGGCGACGCCCCGCTCTCCGCCCGGAAGCAGGTCGACGGCAGCTGCTGGGACGTCCAGGGCGAGTCGGAGACGACGTACGAGTACCGGGTCGTGACGACCGACCGGTACGGACACGTCTCACAGCCGGGCCCGGCCGCCACGCAGACCACCCCGGACACCGAACGTCCCGCCCCGGTGCAGAACCTGACCGCGGAACGCGTCGCGCTCGGGGTCCGGCTGACCTGGACGCCGCCCGCCGACGCCGACATCCGCGGCTACCACGTCTGGCAGGGCGTCACGGACCCGGACAGCGGCGAGACGGTCTGGAAGGAGAACTGCTGGAGGGGCAGCTCCCTGGCCGCGACCGAGATCCTCTGCCCGACGGTCCCCGACGGCGCCACCCACGTCTACAAGGTGGCCGCCACGGACGACCGGCTCCAGCACGACGACAACCCGCTCGACGTCCTCCACCCTTCCGAGGTCTCGGTCACCCTGCCCGACACCCGGCCCCCGGGCTGGACCGAGACGGACGTCCGTGAGGACCAGTACCCGGAGCTGTATGTCGGCTGCTCCGAGAGCTCCGGCCTCGGGGACTGCTCCCGGTTCGCGAGCTACCGCGTGGAGCGCTGGGACCCGGTCACGGCCGCTTACGTCACCCTGGCCGAGGGTGCGACGGGCGGTGCCGCGTTCCACATGGACACCACGGTGCACGAGGACCGGCTCGGCCTGTACTACTACCGTGTCGTGCGCCTGGACGCCTCGGGCGCCGAGGTCGTGACCCGGTCGACGGCATACGGGATCTGGGACTCCTGGCTCTGACGGGACGTGGGACGCGGGGACCGGGCGCGGAGCGGTGCCGAAGGCCGAGGGCGCGCTGCGCTCCGGGCCCGCTCTGCGCCCCCGCCACTTGAGCAGGCCGCGAGTCACCGTGATGGCAGCGAGTGCAGTTCTGGGGCTCCGATAAGCTGATGATCGCGAACGCTGCGCGTATGGGGCAGGGCGTGACATGGAGGAGCATTCTGATGGCGACCCGCAGGATGTCCTCCGGTGTCTGGATCGTCGTTCTGCTGGCGGCCGCCCTCGCCACGATTTCCTTTCTGTCGGTGCAGGCTTCCCGGAACATTCCCGCACAGGGCACAGCGAGTGCCGATTCGAAGCCGACTCCGAAGCCCCGCCCTTCCGCCACGAAGCCCAGGACCTACCCCGTTCCCGACAATTCCGGAACCGGGCGCCGGGTCGTGTACTCGCTCTCCCAGAAAAGGGTGTGGCTGGTCTCCGAGCGCGAGTCCACCGCCCGTACCTTTACGGTGTGGCCGGGCAATGTGCCCCCGGCGGAGGGGAAGCATGCGGTGACCTTCCGCCGCGCGGAGGGCACGGGCAGCGACGGTGTACGTATCCAGCACGCGGTCTACTTCGGGGCGCGATCAGCCTTCTCCCACGCGGTTGACGGGGCTTCTCCCGCACCCGACAGCACGGTGAAGACCGGCGCGATTCGCGAGAGTGTCGCGGACGGGACGGCGCTGTGGGATTTCGCTGCGAAGGGGACGTTCGTTCACGTCGTCGGCTGAGCGGAACCGGCCCCGCGCGGTACGAGCGCTGAGCCCCGGTACGACAGCAGGGCCCGGACCGCGCGCCGCAGTCCGGGCCCTGCCCCGTGCCCCTGTGCCGTGCCCCTTCGCGGCGGCGTCGTGTCAGCTCTGCTCGGTGTCGTCGCCCGCCTGCTCGGCGCCCCCGGCCGCGCCCGTCTTCTCGCGCATCTTGCGCACGAGCTCCGCCCTCTGGTCGGCGGCATTCTGGCGGTCGAGGTTGCGGTGCGGACCGTTGTTCTGCCGCTCGGCGCGGGACAGCTTCTTGCGCTGGCCGCCGCCCATGCCCACGGGGTTGTTGATGTTCTTGCTGTCGGTCACGGGTTCTCCCGGAATGATGTGAAGTGATCTACGGATCCGTCGGTGGATGACGGGCGTGGCGACGTCAAGGGACGTCAGCAGGGGCCCATCACGCTCTCACTCGAGAATCGGCGCCTGGAAGAACACGTCGAAGACGTTACCCGGTTCCGCCGGGCCCGCACGCCAGGCCTTCGCTCGTCGGCCGGGCTCCTGGCCGACGGGCGCTCTGTCCGCCGGTTCCTTCCGGGGATCTCCGCACCCGCCGGTGCTCGCCGCCTGCCGGGACAGGTCGGGATGGACGTGACGGGGCCGCCGTGGGCGTGGTCGGTGGCCGCGAGCACGGCGACGGCATGTGCACTGAACCGCGCGCCCGGCACACACCGAGGCGATAGCCGGGCGGTCGTTGCCTTGTCGCAGGTGCCCGACCGTCCCTCGGTCACCTTGGCCGGCCTCTTTCCCGCACATCTGCGGGAGGTTACCTCTCACCCGAACACTGCAAAGTCTGTGCTGGGGGGAGTAGACATTGGGCTGTGGTGTGTCTATGGTTTCTCTCGTAACCAGAAGGACAGCAGGGCCCAGCAGGGACGAACTGCTGGGCGGAATGACCCGCAGTTGCATGCGCAGGACGGGCCGGTGGTGGAGTCGCGAAGCCAGTGTTTCGTGTAGGTCGGCGACGGGACTGACAACCGGACCGGGTGGCCCGCAGTGATGAGGGGCCGCCGCGAGCAGTACCGCAGTACCAGCAGTAGGCAAGTGAGTGACCCAGAGGGAAGAACGGAGGAATCAGGCGCCATCAGGATCGCCCGGGCGGAAGCCTTGAGCCCGGGTACCGCAGGACATCGATAGTGAGGTGGTCTCCGGTCAAGCAACCGCGATCCCCGCACCCCCGACCACAGCATTCGAGTCGGGCACGCGGAAACAGAAGGCCGGCGCAGTCACAGGGCCGGCAGATGGTGTAGCAGTTCCTTCGGGGCCTTGGTGCCGTACGGCACCAAGGCCCCTCCACGCGTTCCACGAGAGAGGTGCAATGACAGCAGACGACTCCTTCGGACGTCTCGACGACGACGACTACCCCGCCTACACCATGGGCAGGGCCGCCGACATGCTCGGCACCACCCAAGGCTTCCTCCGCGCCATCGGCGAAGCCCGCCTCATCACCCCACTGCGCTCCGCGGGCGGCCACCGCCGCTACTCCCGCTACCAACTGCGCATCGCCGCCCGCGCCCGCGAACTCGTCGACGGGGGCACCCCCATCGAGGCCGCCTGCCGCATCGTCATCCTCGAAGACCAGCTCGAGGAAGCCCAGCGCATCAACGCCGAGTACCGCCGTACCGCTGAATCGGCGAAGCCCGCGACCGCGGCCGAAGACGGCTGACCGGCGGGCTCCACGCAGGAGCTGGTGGCCCGCCCCTGCGTGCTGGAGCGTCCTCCGAGCTGCGCGGGCGGGCGAGACGGCGGCTCGCGGTTTCGCGTGGCCTCGCTACTGGGGGCCGTGCCAGTCCAGGCACAGGACGGTGGCGTCGTCTTCCGGGGGGTGGTCGTCGTAGGCATCGGCGACCGCGGCGACCAGAGCACGCACGGCCTCTCGCGGGTGCTCGGTGGCTGTGGCACGGATGAGGCCGGGGAGATCCACGGTCTTCGCCTCGCGCTCCTGCATCCCGTCGGTGTGGAGCACGAGGCGGTCACCGGGGCGCAGATCGAGGTCTTGCACCTGATAGGCGCCCTGCAAGGTGATACCGAAGGGCATGTCCGCCGCAAGGGGCAGTTGGTCGACTGTGCCGTCGCGCAGCCGCAACGGCTGGGGGTGGCCGGCGTTGACGAACTTGGTGCTGGTCCCGTCCAGGGCGATGCGTAGCAGTTGTCCGGTGGCGAAGGCGGGTTGCCCGTGGTCGAGGAGGGCCTGGTGGATCTGGCGGGCCTGTTCGGCGAGGTCGGTTCCGGCGCGGCGGGCGCCGCGGGACGCGTTGACCAGGAGGGTGGCGGTGAGTGCGGCGTTGACGTCGTGGCCCATGGCGTCGGTGACGGACATATGAAGGGTGTCGTTGTCCAGGCTGTAGTCGTAGGTGTCGCCTGCGATGTCGGAGGCCGGGACCAGCGCGCCGGCGAGGGTGAAAGCGGTGGCTTCCAGGGAGGCGGCCGACGGTAGGAGTTGGCGCTGGATTTCCGCGGCCAGGCTGACCGAGGTGGTGCGATTGCCCCAGTGGTAGAGGTCGGTGAAGCGACGGTCGGTGACGACGATGTACGCCAACGCGTGCGCAGCCGCCTCGACCTGTTCCAGCACGTCCTGCGTGACGTGATCGAGGAACAGCTCCAGGACGCCGATGGTGTCGCCGCGGTTGGTGACCGGTGCGAGCACCCGCCGCCCCTGTTCCCCTTCCGGAGCCTGCACCAGCCGCTGGGCGCGCAGGACCTCGTCGTAGAGGCCGCTGTCGGCGAGGGGTACTTGTTCGGCGCGGCGCTCCTGTGACTCAGCCGCGGTGTCGTTCACCCGCAGGAGGCGCCGACCGACGACGTCGACGAACAGGAACGACACGTACCGGGCGCCGAACCGGTCTCGCAAATTGCGCGCCACGACGTCGATGGAGTCCGCCGGAGCTGCGTCCTCCGCCGCCGCCAGCACCTCTGCCAGTCTCATTCGATCACGTGTCACATCAGCCTCCTGGAACCGCGGACTCTCCTGCTCGCGGCATGACAGTACGTGCCCCTTCTCTTACGCTGCGCGATATCCGCCAGGCCCTTCGTCCCGCCGTCCAGCCCGTCCTGCCGGTCCACTCCGGCCGACTGCCCGCAGCGGCGGGGGATTGTGAAGTGGGAACGGTGTTGACCGGACCGCGTGCCGCGTCCGACCGACCCGACGGCGATCTGCCGGGTGACAACGGCGGCGACGGCGGGACGGGATGTCGAATGTGTCGAGTCTGTGCGGGAGATGAGGTCGCTGGCGTGCCGCGCCCGTGTGGCAGCGATTCATTGATCTCACCTGGACGGCGGCAGGAGAGCATCCGGGACGGGGTCTGGTCACGGGCGCGACTGAAACCTTGCGTCATGTGAGTTAAGGAAAGACGTGCACCGGAGTGAATAGGCTTATGGTCAACACTTTCCCCATCTCTGATTGTCACTTTATTGGGGTGTCGTTTTCGCTCGCATTTCTGGCGTCGTGTCCGGGGTGCGGAAAATTGCTGCGCAATATTCGGCGGAAACGTGACGGCTGCTCGGACGTTTGGCTGGGCCGGGTGCGCCGTGGACCACGACTCTCCGACAGGAAATGGCCTCTCGATGAAGTTGAAGATCCCTAAGCCGGCTTCCCGCCGAGCCCTCTCCGGCTGGCTTGCCTCGGGGCTTGCCGCGACCGTTGCCGGTGTCATGGTCGCCGTGACACCGACGCAGGCGCTGGCCATCGCGACTCCCGTGCCGTTGGGCACGGCTGCCTCGTACTCCGTTCTGGCGGGTGAAAGGGTCACGAACACGGGGCCCTCGGTCATCAGCCAGGATCTCGGGGTGAGCCCGGGGACGGCTATCACCGGGTTCCCGCCCGGGCAGGTGCTCGGTGCGGTGCATTCCGCGGACGCCGCGGCGCTGCAGGCCAAGAGCGATCTTGTCGTGGCTTACAACAACGCGGCCGGCCAGGCTACGGACTTCGCGCTCGCGGCCGGTATCGGGAACGGCGACACGCTGCTGCCGGGTGTGTACACCGCGGTGTCGGGTGTGGGACTCACCGGTGACCTGATTCTGGATGCCGGGGGGAACCCGAACGCGGTCTGGGTGTTCCAGATTCCCGAGGCCCTCACCACGGCGTCCTCCAGTCGCGTGCTTCTGACGAACGGCGCGTCCGCCTGCAACGTGTACTGGCAGATCGGCAGTTCGGCCACGCTGGGTACCACCTCCACGTTCGTCGGCACGATCATGGCTCTGACCTCGATCAGTGTGACCACGGGGACGAACATCCAGGGCCGTGCGCTGGCCCGCAACGGTGCGGTGACGCTCGACGACAACCGGATCTTCCCCGGCACGTGCTCGACCACGACCACGGGCGGAACGACGACCGGCACCACCACCGGTACCACCACTGGAACCACGACCGGTGTGCTCGGTGGGGTGCTGGGTGGCGTGACGACCGGCGGTGCGACGACAGGCGTGGTCGGCGGTGTCCTCGGAGGCGTTTCGACCGGGGGTCTGGTCGCCGGCCAGGTGACCGGCGGTACGTCCGGGAACATCTCCGGCAACACCTCGGGGAACGTCGCGGGCAACACGACCAGTGGTAACACCGCGGGCAACACGACCGGCGGTAACACCGCGGGCAACACGACCGGCAACAACACCGCGGGGAACGACACCGGCGGTAACGGCGGAGGGCCGGGCGGCCCCGGCCACGGCGGTCCGGGCAACGGCGGTCCGGGTCACGGTGGCCCCGGCCACGGTGGACCGGGCAACGGCGGTCCGGGTCACGGTCACGAGGGTGGACCGGACAAGGGACACGAGGGTCGACCCGACCACGGTCCCGAGGGCAAGCCCGGGCACGGTCCCGAGGGCAAGCCCGGGCACGGTCCCGAGGGCAAGCCCGGCCGCGGCGGCGACGACAAGCACGGTGAGCACCACGGCTACGGGGACAAGCCCGACGAGCAGGGTGGCCCCGAAGGTCACGCGGGCTAGGTCGCGGGCCTGACGCGGCGGTTCCGAGGCTCACGGGGGCCAGGTCTCGGACTGACCGCGGGCATCGAATGACTGGATGACAGCTCGACGGCATGCGGCAGATTCCTCTTTCTGTCGCATGCCGTCAGTGGTATTCGCGACAGCGGCATTAAATGCGAGAGTTGGCATGAGAAGAACTGGGTGGGCGGTGTCCGGCCGAATGCAAGCAGTGGACACGGAAGAAGCGCAACAGCCCGAGTCCGGCGTGCCGGGCGCCTGTATCAAGGGGGAGGGCGCGTCACCGAAGCGGGAGAAAGCTGCCCGTGCCCTGAACAAGGGCCTGTTTACCGTGGTGCTCATGTGTCTGGTGACAGCGCTGACCCACGTCATCATGGTTTTCCTCCATGTGGCACCCGCGAATCCTGTATCGAAGCGGTACAGCCCGCAGGTGAACGCGTGGGTGTACCCCCTGTTCGAGCAGAACTGGCGGCTGTTCGCCCCTGATCCGGACTCCGCCAACCGGCAGATCCTGGCGAGGACGTCGCACACCGCCCCGGACGGATCGGTCCGGGTGAGCGACTGGTTCGACCTGGCCGCAGTGGATTCTTCGGCAGTCGAGCACAACGTGTTCCCGAGCCACACGACGCAGAACCTGTTGCGCCGGGCGTGGACGACCTACGTCGAACTGCACGGTGGCGACGACGCGGCGAACTCGGAACGGGCCGTGATGTTGCAGCAGTACCTGCGCAACATCGCCGCTGACCGTTTCGCGCACCACAACAGCGATCCGTTCGAGTTCATCCAGCTTCGTGTCCTGACACTGCCCATCGCGGCTCCCGGCACGGCGGCTTCGAAGCGTCCGCCCGTACCGGTCGAGAACCGGCTTCTGCCCTGGTGGAAGGTGACCCCACATGGGATCTGAGCAGATCACCCCGTTCCCGTCCCAGGCCGTGCCCTCCGACGGGCCGCCGGGACAGACGGCCACGGACATCGGTGTCGTCCGGTGGCTGAGTGACCGCACCGGCACGTTGTGGGCTCTGGTGACCGGCCGCCCGGTGTCCCTGTACGCGGCCGCGGTACTGCGCATCGGTTACGGGCTGCTGTACCTCGCCTTCCTCCTGCGTGAGTTCCCGCACCGGAGCGAGATCTGGGGCCCCGCCTCGCCGTGGACATCCGAGCTGGCACAGCAGCTCTTCGAGCAGTCGGGCTGGAACAGCATCCTGACGTTGTCCGGCAGCCGCACCTACTTCGAGCTGTGCTACGCGGCGGCCGTAGCGACGTCCGTCCTCTTCACGCTGGGCTGGCGGACCCGCATCATGTCCGTCCTGTTCGCCGTCGTGGTGGTCTCCTTCCACGCGAGAGCGATCTTCATGACGGACGGGGGCGACAATCTGATCCTGCTGATGGCCCTCTACCTCGTCCTCACCGCATGCGGTCGGCGCTGGTCCCTCGACGCGCGCAGAAACCGGCGGGCCGTCGTACGAGCGGGCACGACACCGCCGCCTGTGAAGACCTTCTGGCTGCAGCAACTCACCGACGCACGGGTCACGCTGACGACCGTCGTACACAACTGCGGACTCTTCGTCATCGCAGCCCAGGTCTGTCTCCTGTACGGAGCGGCCGGCCTGTACAAGGTGCAGGGCCCCTCCTGGGGAGGGGGGACCGCCATCCACTACGTGCTGAACCTCGAACTCTTCCAGCCCTGGCCCGCGCTCTCGCATCTCGTGGACCAGTACCCGACCGTGATCGCGGTCGCCAGCTACGTCACCGTGCTCCTCCAGGTCGCCTTCCCCTTCGTGCTCTTCGGCAGGCTGAAGTACCCCGTGCTCGCCATGCTGCTGGGCATGCACATCGGCATCGCGGTCCTCATGGGACTCCCCCTGTTCTCCGGGGCCATGATCGTGGCCGACGCGGCGTTCCTCCCGGACCGCTTCTACATGTTCCTGGCCCGCTGCGCCCGGCGCATGGCCACGCGAGCCGGCCTGAGACGGTCCAGCCCCTCAGAAGGGCCCGACTCCCGGTCCGTACCTCCACAGTTCAGAAGTGGCTCACCCACCTCGGGCCGGCAGACCACCCCAGGTCAGGAGCGCCCGGCCTCAGCCGGCAAGGACAAGCTGGTTCCCGACCCGCGTTGAGCCCCCGGCACCGCCCTGTCGTACGGCAACCACCCGACCGACGCACGGATGTAGAACTGCCGGTGCCACCACGGACCGGCAAGAGGGCACCGCGATTCGACAGGGCTCGATGGTCGTGGCCCTCCTCCCTGCGGGCAGGAGGGCCGGGGCCCGTCGGGCCCCACGGCGCGTCCCGCGTCCCGTAGACACGCCGCATCTCGATCGCATCGCGCCCGACGCGCAACTGGCGCCGACCATTGCTCCCCAGGTGGGCGTACACGCTGGATCACTCCCCCGCACAGGGAAGTTCACTCAGACAGGATGGGCCGATGCCTCCGCAATCCGTACTCTCCGTGCTGGTCTACGACGGTGACTGCGCTTTCTGCACCACCTCGGTGAGCTACCTCATGCGCCGCCTCAGGCCCAAGTGCACTGTCACACCCTGGCAATTCACCGACCTCGACGCCCTCGGCGTCACCCGGCGGAGAGCCCAGCACGAACTCCTGTACATCTTGCCGACAGGCACGGTGTACGGCGGCGCACAGGCCGTCGCCAAACTCCTGCTGCGTGCGGGCGGCATCTGGGCCTGGCCCGGCGGGCTGCTCACGTTGCCACCGGTGCGCTGGATCGCCCACCGCATCTACCGAGTCATCGCCACCCACCGTGACCGGATGCCCGGCGGCTCACCGACCTGCGCGTTGACGGCCGATCACCGCCTGGGTTGATCTGTTGCACCTGTTGACACCGCGGTTTCCGGTGGGCGGTGGAAGCCGTGGCAGTCGCTGACCGAGGACCGGCATCCCTCTCGGTCATCACACAGAGTCACCTGATGTTACGCCGTATGGGTGGATCCCTCCACGCGCTTGTGTCACCACCTCGGCACAGCGATGCACAATGCGCTCAAGACTTGATCTTGGCAGCCTGTAGAGCAGCAGTGCGCCCATTACGCCCGGAGATGCACTACCCGTGGTTTCGAGGATGAGCCCCACCGTCAGGAAGCGCCGCCTGGGAGCCGAGCTCCGTCGACTACGCATCGAATGCGGACTGACCGGCGGGCAGGTCGCCCAGCGCCTCCTGATCTCCCAGCCGAAGATCAGCCGCATGGAGAACGGCCACTGCGCCATCAGCCCCCGCGATGTCCGCGACCTGTGCGCGCTCTACGGCGTTACAGACCAGCAGATACTCGACTCCTTGATGCGGATGGCGAAAGAATCCGCACAACAGGGCTGGTGGAATGCCTACGGCGACATCCCCTACAGCATCTACATCGGCCTGGAGACCGACGCACACTCCATCCGCTCCTTCGCGCCCATGGTCATCCCCGATCTGCTGCAGACCCCCGGCTACGCCCAGGCAGTCATCGAGGAAACGATCCCGCTGATCACCGTCGAGCAGGCATCCAACCGCCTGAAGGTGCGACTGCGCCGCCAGCACCGGATCTACGACCACGCCGACCCGCTGCGCCTGTGCGTCATCCTCGATGAATCAACGCTACGTCGAGTCGTGGGCAGCCCCGGCCTCATGCGCGAACAACTGGAGCACCTGAACGCACTGAGCGCCGAGCCGCACATCACTGTGCAGGTCCTCCCCTACAGTGCGGGTGCCCTCCCCGGTGCCGTAGGACAGTTCTCGACCCTGAGTTTCGCGGACAGCCCCGAGGCGGGCGTGGTCTACCTCGAAGGATCAACCAGCGACCTCTACCTGGAAAAACGATCCGACCTGGAGCATTACGAGGTCATCCACGCCCACCTGCGGGCTCGGGCGCTCAGCACCGACAACACCCGGCACTTCATCTCCGGCCTCATCGGGAGCTACGACGGCACACGTGGCTGAGTGCCGCTGCGCCGTCGGGCGCGGGCACCGGGTAACGGCGGCCGGCTGTCGAGTGGCCGAGTGTGGTTCAGAATCACCTCGGTGTCGGCGATGGTCAGGCATTTGGCGTTGCCAACAGTGTGAAGACCGCGGACGAGGAAGGCGTAGTCGGTTCCCTCATCTTCACGGCCGGCAGGGTCGGTGACGATCAGGCGTGCGGAGAGCGGGTCTGTTTCCAGAGTGGTGACCTGCTACCCGGCGTTGCCCAACCTGATCGTTGGCGAGCCTTCCAGGGTCAGCCGCCATGCGGTCGACACGACCCTCCCCGGAGGTGCCGCATCGCTCGTGATCTCGACCTGCGAGCAGCGGACCTCAGTGACTTGATCTTCGGCTTGGTGGTCTTGGCTCAGGAGGGCGGGCGCGGTGGTGCCCGTAGTGCAGCCGCCTCCCGGAGGCCGCAACTCTCAGTCGTGCGTTGAGCCTGCCATTGCACTTGCGGAGGAACGTTCCATCGGGATGGTGTGGCGCCAATCACAGGGCATATATGGGAGTTGGGGCATACGGAGGGCACGGCGGCCCCTAGAGGTCTAGACAACGACGAACCCCCAGGCCGATGACCTGGGGGTTCGTGGAAGAGCGGGTGACGAGAATCGAACTCGCGCTCTGAGCTTGGGAAGCTCATGTTCTACCATTAAACTACACCCGCGAAGCGCGCCGATCATCGGCAGTGCAACGCCCATACTGTACCCCATCCCAGGCCCCCGGCGTGTTCGCCGCGGGGCCTGCGTGTTGTCCCGGGGTGTGGATGCGGTTGCGCGCGGCCGGAGTTGAGGGCGTAGCGTGAGCGGTCGGAGTGCCGCGTGGAGTGGCGTCCTGTTCATCCCCTAATGTGGCGGTCTCGTCCATGGCGTGTTGGGGAAGGGACTTGATGGAGTCGATGGAGCGCACCGTCGTCCGCTGTGCCGAAGGGCATGTTTTCGCTACCTCGTCGTTCCCGATGCAGCAGCTCGGGCCCGACCGGATCGGCCCCGGGCGGCTCATCCGCTGCCCGCGCTGCGCTCGGTTGCGGCAAGTGGTGCCTGTGTCGTTCGAGCGGCGGTAGTGGCGGCAGGCGGAACCGGGACATAGGTGGGGCAGGCGCGCGGGGCGGTCCGGTTGGGGCGGGCCCGCGCGTTCTGCGTATCCTCGGACCGTGCTTCTCTCAGATAAGGACCTCCGGGCCGAGATCGATGCCGGGCGGGTTCGCATTGACCCGTTCGACGCTTCGATGGTGCAGCCCTCGAGCATCGATGTGCGGCTTGACCGTTACTTCCGGGTGTTCGAGAACCACCGCTATCCGCATATCGATCCCTCCGTCGAGCAGGTCGACCTGACCCGTCAGGTCGAGCCCGAGGGCGACGAGCCGTTCATTCTCCATCCGGGGGAGTTCGTCCTGGCCTCGACGTACGAGGTCATCTCCCTTCCCGACGACCTCGCGTCGCGGCTGGAGGGGAAGAGTTCGCTCGGGCGGCTCGGGCTGGTGACGCATTCGACCGCCGGTTTCATCGACCCCGGTTTCTCGGGTCACGTGACGCTGGAGCTGTCGAATCTCGCGACGTTGCCGATAAAGCTCTGGCCGGGAATGAAGATCGGGCAGCTGTGCATGTTCCGGCTGACGTCCTCCTCCGAGTTCCCGTACGGATCCGAGCGGTACGGATCGCGTTATCAGGGCCAGCGCGGGCCGACGGCCTCGCGTTCCTTCATGAATTTCCATCGGACTCAGGTGTGATACGGCATGGCTGGTGAGGCGCGGGAGAATCTGACGTACGAGGCCTTCGGGACCGCCGTGCGCGAGCTGGCCCAGGCGGTCGCCGACGACGGCTACGAACCGGACGTCGTGCTGAGCATCGCGCGCGGCGGCGTATTCGTCGCGGGTGGTCTGGCGTATGCCCTGGACTGCAAGAACATCCACCTGGTGAACGTCGAGTTCTACACCGGCGTGGGCACCACCCTGGAAATGCCCGTCATGCTGGCACCCGTCCCGAACGCGATCGACTTCACGCGCAAGAAGGTCCTGATCGCCGACGACGTCGCCGACACCGGCAAGACGCTGAAGCTCGTCCGCGACTTCTGCGTGGACCATGTCGCCGAGGTGCGCAGCGCGGTCATCTACGAGAAGTCGCAGTCGCTCGTGAAGTGCGAATACGTGTGGAAGAAGACCGATCAGTGGATCAACTTCCCGTGGAGCGTGGAAAAGCCCGTCGTGCGTCGTGAAGGGCAGATTCTCGACTCGTAGAGCATCAGCGGGAACGGAAGGGCAGAGCGGAAAAGGGCTCCCGGTGCCTGGCACCGGGAGCCCTTTTCTCGTCCGCCTGTCACATCGTGCCGCGTGCGTCAGATCGTGCCGAGCTTGATGATCGACAGCAGGGCGACCAGCTGGATCGCGGAGGCGCCGAGTGCCTTCGGCCAGGGCAGGTCGTGCGACTTGCTCACCATGGAGGTGAACAGTGCTCCGGCGGCCAGCCAGGTGACCCATCCGAGGATCTGGACCAGGGAGTTCTCGCCGCCCAGGAAGAGGGCGAACACCAGGCGGGGTGCGTCCGTGATCGACATGATGAGCATCGACAGGCCCACGGTGGGCTGCCAGGAGCCGGTGCCGCCGAGCTGACGGGCCAGAGTGTGGGTGACCGCGCCGAGGACCAGGCCACCGACGACGAAGCCGATGCCGGTGAAGATGACGTACGGGGCGGCCGTGGAGACCTCCGCGTGGATCGCCTCGTCGCGGGCCTGGTCGAAGCCGAAGAGCGCGAGCAGTCCGTAGACGAACGTGACGACGATCGCGGGGCCCCAGACGGGGTAGTCGCGCATCTGCCAGAACGTCGGCCCGGGGCGCATCACGATGCCGCTCAGCAGTTGCTTCCAGGGGAGCCGCGGGCCCGAGGGCTGTGCGGGGGCCTGGCCGGCCTGGTAGGTGTTCCCGTCGCCGTACGCGTCCTCGTCGATGCTGAACGCCTGGGTGTGTCCAGGTGCGTTGGCGTACGGGTCGTGCTGCGCGGGCTGCTGGTACGGGTCGCCGAAGTACTCCGGTTCGCCGTGCCCGCCGCCGCGCCCGCCTCCCTGCCCGTGACCACCCCCGTGTCCGTTGCCGCCGTGCCCGCCGCCGTACGGGCCGCCCTGGGGGCCGCCGCGCGATGCGCCGCCGCCACCTGCCGGGGGCCACGACTGACGGCCGTAGGGCGGCGATGGTGCCTGCGCGCCGTACGGCTGTTGCTGCTGCGGGTGTTGTTGCGGTGTGCGGTTGTCCCGGCCGCGTCCGATCCTGAATCCAGCCACACATCGAACGTACCTGGTCCATGTGGGTGCGGTGTGTGGGCCGGGGGAACAGGGGCGCCTTTGCGGCCTAGCTGTGACATCCCCTAAGGGGTCCCCGGGGGGTCAGCCCCACCCGGGACGGTCCCGGAGGCACCGATGCGGAAGGCCCCGGACGCACGGAAGCGGCCGATCCTGCCCCCGAGGCAGGTCCGGCCGCTTCCGTGCGGCAGGTGAGCGCCGGCTACTTCACCGGCTCCGGCTCCGGACGGTCGGCCGTCTCCGGCTCGTCCGCCGGGTCGGCAGGGGTCTTCACCGACTCCAGCAGCAGCTGAGAGACGTCGACCACCTGGATCGACTCCTTCGCCTGGCCGTCGTTCTTCTTGCCGTTGACCGAGTCGGTCAGCATGACGAGGCAGAACGGGCAGGCCGTGGAGACGATGTCCGGGTTGAGGGAGAGGGCTTCGTCGACGCGCTCGTTGTTGATGCGCTTGCCGATCCGCTCCTCCATCCACATCCGGGCACCACCGGCGCCGCAGCAGAAGCCGCGCTCCTTGTGCCGGTGCATCTCCTCGTTCCGCAGACCCGGCACCTTCGCGATGATCTCGCGCGGGGGCGTGTAGATCTTGTTGTGACGGCCCAGGTAGCAGGGGTCGTGGTACGTGATCAGACCCTCGACCGGCGTCACCGGGATCAGCTTGCCCTCGTCCACCAGGTGCTGGAGCAGCTGCGTGTGGTGGATGACCTCGTACTCTCCGCCGAGTTGCGGGTACTCGTTCGCGATCGTGTTGAAGCAGTGCGGGCAGGTCGCGACGATCTTCTTCGCGGACTTGGCCTTCTTCGTCGAGTCGTCCTCGTCATCCTCACCGAACGCCATGTTCAGCATCGCGACGTTCTCCTGGCCGAGCTGCTGGAACAGCGGCTCGTTGCCGAGGCGGCGGGCGGAGTCACCGGTGCACTTCTCGTCGCCGCCCATGATCGCGAACTTGACGCCCGCGATGTGGAGGAGCTCCGCGAAGGCCTTCGTGGTCTTCTTGGCGCGGTCCTCGAGGGCGCCCGCGCAGCCGACCCAGTAGAGGTAGTCGACCTCGCCGAGGTCCTCGACGTCCTTGCCCACGATCGGGACCTCGAAGTCGACCTCCTTGGTCCACTCGACGCGCTGCTTCTTGGCGAGCCCCCAGGGGTTGCCCTTCTTCTCCAGGTTCTTGAGCATCGTGCCCGCCTCGGACGGGAACGCGGACTCGATCATCACCTGGTAGCGGCGCATGTCGACGATGTGGTCGATGTGCTCGATGTCGACCGGGCACTGCTCCACGCACGCACCGCAGGTGGTGCAGGACCAGAGCACGTCCGGGTCGATGACGCCGTTCTCCTCCAGCGTCCCGACGAGGGGGCGCTCGGCCTCGGCGAGGGCCGACGCGGGGACGTCCTTCAGGGCCTCGGCGGAGGCCTTCTCGTTGCCCTCCATGTCCTTGCCGCCGCCCGCCAGCAGGTACGGGGCCTTGGCGTGCGCGTGGTCACGCAGGGACATGATCAGGAGCTTCGGGGACAGCGGCTTGCCGGTGTTCCAGGCGGGGCACTGCGACTGGCAGCGACCGCACTCGGTGCACGTGGAGAAGTCGAGGATGCCCTTCCAGGAGAACTGCTCGACCTGGGAGACACCGAAGGTGTCGTCCTCGCCCGGGTCCTCCCAGTCGATCTCCTTGCCGCCGCTGGTCATCGGCTGCAGGGCGCCGAGCGCGACCGCGCCGTCGGCGTTCCGCTTGAACCAGATGTTCGGGAAACCGAGGAAGCGGTGCCAGGCCACACCCATGTTGGTGTTGAGCGAGACCGTGATCATCCAGATCAGCGAGACGCCGATCTTCACCATCGCGGTGAAGTAGATGAGGTTCTGGAGGGTGCCGAGCGCCAGGCCCTTGAAGGCGAGGACGAGCGGATACGAGACGAAGTACGCGGCCTCGTAGCCCTCGACGTGGTGGATCGCGCCTTCGAGGCCGCGCAGGGTGAGGATCGCCAGGCCGATGACGAGGATGACGTACTCGACGAAGTACGCCTGCCAGGCCTTGGAGCCGGCGAAGCGGGACTTGCGGCCGGCCCGGGAGGGCAGGTTCAGCAGCCGGATCGCCATCAGGGTGACGATGCCGAGGACGGTCATGATGCCGATGAACTCGATGTAGAGCTCGAACGGCAGCCAGTCGCCGATGATCGGCAGCACCCAGTCGGCCTGGAAGAGCTGTCCGTACGCCTGGAGCAGCGTCGGCGGCAGTGTCAGGAAGCCGATCGCGACGAACCAGTGGGCGAAACCGACGATTCCCCACCGGTTCATCCGGGTGTGGCCGAGGAATTCCTTGACCAGGGTGATCGTGCGCTGCTTGGGATCGTCGGTGCGGCTGCCTGCCGGTACCGGCTGTCCGAGACGGACGAACCGGTAGATCTGCGCGACGGCTCGGACGATGAGCGCAACGCCGACGACGGTCAGCACCAGCGACACGATGATCGCGGCGAGTTGCATTTGGGGGCTCCTCGGGCCTGCGAGGGTGGGATCCAGCGCGTACAAGTGATTACTAAGCAGTAACTTAATCAGTCTGTGCTGACACTATCCACTTATTCCGCCACGCTGTAGCCGGGCAGGCGGTGATCTGTGTCGCTCAGGTGAGCCTTTCCCGGCAGCCTCAGAGCACTCAGGCCCGTGCGCAGGGGGATGCGGACGGATTGCGCCAGGATCGCCAGGTCGAGCCCCGCTCCATGATGCTCCGTGTAGTGCGCGTCCAGGAGGGCGGGTTCGTCCCAGGGCATTCCGGACCGGGCGCGCACCTGCGCCAGGCCGGTCAGGCCGGGCCGCACGGTGTGCCGCCAGCGCGACGCCGCGGCTCCGAGGAGTGCGGCCTGGTCCGGGGTGAGGGGCGCCGGGCCCACCATGGAGAGCTCTCCCCGTACGACGTGGGGCAGCCGGGACAGCAGGTCGAAACGGCACCGGCGGGTGCTCAGTGAGCGCAGCTCGAAGAGGCGGCCCCCCAGGCCCACCCTGGTCTCGCGTCGCACCACGCCTACGGGGCCGCCGCGCCGGCGGAGGGCGAGACCGGCGGCGGCGACCGCGAGGGCTGGGGTGGCGAGGAGCAGCAGGGTCGAGCCGAGCAACAGGTCCAGCGCCCGCTTGACGGTCAGGGCGGCGAGTGCGGCGGTCGCCTGCCCGGCGGTGTGGCGCGCCGCCCGCACCGGCGCCGAGGTCGCGAGGTGCCGTGTCCTTCGTGCCGCAGTCTGCTTCGCGTTCCGCATTGCACCTGCCCGGGATCGGTGACGCGCCGTTATGACCGTCTCGCTGCATTTTGTGACAGAACGATCCCACGGTGCGATGGTGGCAGGGGTTGTTGTGGCGTGGGCCGCATCCCGGGTGTCGCGGATTCGTCGGGGAGGATCGCGGCCGGTGGGCGCGCCGGAGCGGCCCCTGCGTGTTGGATCTCGATAAAAACGCCAGTTCAGGTGGTCTATGAGCACATAAGTTGAGCGTAAGTCGCTCAGGTCCTTTGACTCCGCGGTGGGTGTCATGCATCCTTGAGTCAGATCCACTCAAGTAGTCAGTTGGAGGAATTGAAATGGCACGTGCGGTCGGCATCGACCTGGGCACGACTAACTCCGTCGTCAGCGTTCTGGAAGGCGGCGAGCCCACCGTCATCACCAACGCCGAAGGCGCCAGGACCACGCCGTCCGTCGTCGCCTTCGCGAAGAACGGCGAAGTGCTCGTCGGCGAGGTGGCCAAGCGCCAGGCGGTCACCAACGTCGACAGGACGATCCGTTCGGTCAAGCGCCACATGGGCACGGACTGGAAGATCGACCTCGACGGCAAGAGCTTCAACCCGCAGCAGATGAGCGCCTTCATCCTGCAGAAGCTGAAGCGCGACGCCGAGGCGTACCTGGGTGAGAAGGTCGCGGACGCGGTCATCACCGTCCCGGCCTACTTCAACGACTCGGAGCGTCAGGCGACGAAGGAGGCCGGCGAGATCGCGGGCCTGAACGTCCTGCGCATCGTCAACGAGCCGACCGCCGCCGCGCTGGCGTACGGCCTGGACAAGGACGACCAGACGATCCTCGTCTTCGACCTCGGTGGCGGCACCTTCGACGTGTCCCTCCTGGAGATCGGTGACGGCGTCGTCGAGGTGAAGGCCACCAACGGTGACAACCACCTCGGTGGCGACGACTGGGACCAGCGGGTCGTCGACTACCTGGTGAAGCAGTTCGCCAACGGGCACGGCGTGGACCTGTCCAAGGACAAGATGGCTCTCCAGCGTCTCCGCGAGGCCGCGGAGAAGGCGAAGATCGAGCTGTCGTCCTCGACCGAGACCACGATCAACCTGCCCTACATCACGGCGTCCGCCGAGGGCCCGCTGCACCTGGACGAGAAGCTCACGCGCTCGCAGTTCCAGCAGCTGACCGCGGACCTCCTGGACCGCTGCAAGAACCCGTTCCACAACGTCATCAAGGACGCGGGCATCCAGCTCTCCGAGATCGACCACGTCGTTCTCGTCGGTGGCTCGACCCGTATGCCGGCCGTCGCCGAGCTCGTCAAGGAGCTCACGGGCGGCCAGGACGCCAACAAGGGTGTGAACCCGGACGAGGTCGTCGCCATCGGCGCCTCGCTCCAGGCCGGTGTCCTCAAGGGCGAGGTCAAGGACGTCCTGCTCCTCGACGTCACCCCGCTGTCCCTCGGCATCGAGACCAAGGGAGGGATCATGACCAAGCTCATCGAGCGCAACACCACGATCCCGACCAAGCGCTCCGAGATCTTCACGACGGCCGAGGACAACCAGCCGTCCGTGCAGATCCAGGTCTACCAGGGCGAGCGCGAGATCGCGGCGTACAACAAGAAGCTCGGGATGTTCGAGCTCACCGGCCTGCCGCCGGCCCCGCGCGGTGTGCCGCAGATCGAGGTCGCGTTCGACATCGACGCCAACGGCATCATGCACGTCGCCGCCAAGGACCTCGGCACCGGCAAGGAGCAGAAGATGACCGTCACCGGTGGCTCCTCGCTGCCGAAGGACGAGGTCAACCGGATGCGCGAAGAGGCCGAGCAGTACGCCGACGAGGACCACCGCCGCCGTGAGGCAGCCGAGTCCCGCAACCAGGGCGAGCAGCTCGTCTACCAGACGGAGAAGTTCCTCAAGGACAACGAGGACAAGGTCCCCGGTGACGTCAAGGCCGAGGTGGAGACCGCGCTCACCGAGCTGAAGGAGAAGCTCAAGGGCGAGTCCGGCGAGGGCGACAACACAGCCGAGATCCGCACCGCCACCGAGAAGGTCGCGGCCGTCTCCCAGAAGCTGGGCCAGGCGATGTACGCCAACACCCAGTCCGAGGGTGCGACGCCGGGTGCCGAGGCACCGGGCGACGGCCAGGGCCGCGCCGACGACGACGTCGTCGACGCCGAGATCGTGGACGACGAGAAGGACAACAAGGGCGGTGCGGTGTGACCGAGGAGACTCCGGGCTTCGACGAGAAGCCTGACGTCCCCTCCGGCGCCAGTGCCGACGACGCCGAGCCGAAGGCCGCCTCCCCCTCCGAGGAGGAGGCGGCGGCCCCGGCCGGGGACGTACAGCAGACAGCGGCCCTGACGGCCCAGCTGGACCAGGTGCGTACCGCGCTCAACGAGCGCACGGGCGACCTCCAGCGGCTGCAGGCCGAGTACCAGAACTACCGTCGCCGCGTCGAGCGCGACCGGGTGCAGGTCAAGGAGGTCGCGGTCGCGGGCCTTCTGAGCGAGCTGCTTCCCGTCCTCGACGACGTCGGCCGGGCCCGCGAGCACGGCGAGCTCGTGGGCGGCTTCAAGTCGGTGGCCGAATCCCTGGAGACGGTCGTCGCGAAGCTGGGCCTCCAGCAGTTCGGCAAGGAGGGCGAGCCCTTCGACCCGACGATCCACGAGGCCCTGATGCACTCGTACGCGCCGGACGTCACCGAGACGACCTGCGTGGCGATCCTGCAGCCCGGGTACCGCATCGGGGAGCGCACCATCCGCCCCGCGCGGGTGGCCGTGGCCGAACCGCAGCCGGGCGCCACGCCCGGGGCGGCGAAGGAAGAGAAGGCAGACGACGAGGAGAGCGGTGGCACCGAAGAGGTCTGACATCGAGTCCGACCACTGCGGTGAACACCGACGAGGCGTGCGGCCGGCCAAGGGGCCGGCCGCACGGCCTGTCGTCCGGAAGGAGGGACGTCGATGAGCACGAAGGACTTCGTCGAGAAGGACTACTACAAGGTCCTCGGCGTCCCGAAGGACGCCACCGACGCCGAGGTGAAGAAGGCGTACCGGAAGCTGGCGCGCGAGTTCCACCCCGACGCCAACAAGGGTGACGCCAAGGCGGAGGAGCGCTTCAAGCAGATCTCCGAGGCGAACGACGTCCTCGGCGACCCGAAGAAGCGCAAGGAGTACGACGAGGCGCGCGCCCTCTTCGGCAACGGAGGCTTCCGGGCCGGGCCCGGCGGCGCGGGCGGCAATTTCAACTTCGACCTGGGCGACCTCTTCGGAGGCGCGCCGGGTGGCGGACAGGCGGGTCCCGGAGCCGGCGGGTTCGGTGGCGGCGGCGGCCTGGGCGACGTCTTCGGCGGGCTGTTCAACCGGGGCGGCGGGGGCACGCGTGTCCAGCCGCGCCGGGGACAGGACATCGAGTCCGAGGTGACGCTGAGCTTCACCGAGGCGGTCGACGGGGCCACGGTCCCACTGCGGATGTCCAGCCAGGCCCCCTGCAAGGCATGCTCGGGCACCGGCGACAAGAACGGCACCCCGAGGGTCTGCCCCACCTGTGTCGGCACCGGTCAGGTGTCGCGCGGGACGGGCGGCGGGTTCTCGCTCACCGATCCCTGCGTGGACTGCAAGGGCCGGGGCCTCATCGCCCAGGACCCCTGCGACGTCTGCAAGGGCAGCGGCCGGGCCAAGTCCGCCCGCACGATGCAGGTCCGCATCCCCGCGGGCGTGCTGGACGGCCAGCGGATCCGGCTGCGCGGCAAGGGCAGCCCGGGCGAGCGCGGCGGCCCGGCCGGTGACCTGTACGTCGTCGTCCACGTCGACGCCCACCCGGTGTTCGGCCGCAGGGGCGACAACCTCACGATCACCGTGCCCGTCACCTACCCGGAGGCGGCGCTCGGCGGCGAGGTGAAGGTGCCCACCCTCGGCGGGCCCCCGGTCACCCTGAAACTCCCGGCCGGCACGCCGAACGGGCGTACCATGCGGGCCCGTGGCAAGGGCGCCGTGCGCAAGGACGGCACCCGTGGCGACCTCCTGGTCACCGTCGAGGTGTCCGTGCCCACGGAGCTCGGCACCGAGGCGCGGGACGCGCTGGAGGCGTACCGGAAGGCGACCGCGGGGGAGGACCCGCGGGCGGAGCTGTTCCAGGCTGCGAAGGGAGCTTGAGATGGACGGTCGTCGACGTAATCCGTACCAGCTGACCGACGAATCACCGGTGTACGTGATCTCGATCGCGGCTCAGCTCTCGGGCCTGCACCCGCAGACGCTGCGCCAGTACGACCGTCTGGGTCTGGTCTCTCCCGACCGCACGGCCGGGCGCGGGCGGCGCTATTCGGCCCGCGACATCGAACTGCTCCGGACCGTGCAGCAGTTGTCGCAGGACGAGGGCATCAACCTCGCCGGCATCAAGCGCATCATCGAGCTGGAGAACCAGGTCGCCGCGCTCCAGCAGCGCGTCGCCGAGCTCTCGGCGGCGGTGGACGGGGCGGCCGTGGCCATGCAGCAGCGCGAGGCCCAGGTGCACGCCTCCTACCGGCGCGACCTCGTGCCGTACCAGGACGTGCAGCAGAGCGGTGCCCTGGTGGTGTGGCGGCCCAAGCGGCCGAAGGACTGAGCGAGGCCATGACGGGGCCCGCCCGGAGGAGTCCTCGGACTCCTCCGGGCGGGCCCCTTTCGCGTGGCGCCAGGGCGCCCGTGACGCGTCGTGGACCCGGATCGGGCGGGTGACGGGGCGGGCGCGCCGTCAGGAGTCCTGGTCCAGGAGTCCCGACCGTGCGATCAGGTAGCCGAGCTGGGCGCGGCTTGTGCTGCCGAGCGTCGCGGACAGCTTGGCGACGTGGGCCCGGCAGGTGCGCACGTTCATGCCGAGGCGGCGGGCGATCGAGTCGTCCACGTGTCCCTCGACGAGGAGTTGGGCTATGGAGCGCTGCACACCGCTGATGCCCTTGGTCGGTGGGTCGTACCCGGCCTCCCCGAGCAGCGGGGACGCGCGGCTCCACAGCTGTTCGAAGACCTTGACCAGGTAGTTGACGAGCCCGGGGTGACGGAGTTCGAGTGCGACCTGGTCGTCGTTCTGCGCGGGTATGAAGGCCACGGTCCGGTCGAAGACGAGGAGGCGCTCGATGAGTTCCTCCAGGGTGCGGATCTCCACCTTGTCCTGGGCCAGGCGGGCGGCGTACGCGAGGGTGCCCTGACTGTGCCGGACGGTGTGCTGGTACAGCGTGCGCATGCTGACGCCGCGGTTGACGACCGTCAGGGCGCGCTCCAGGCCCTCGCTGAGGCGGTCCTCGCCCCGGTCACCGCCCGGCTGGACGGTGAGCACCTCCGTACGGCATTCGGCGGTCGCGAGGTCGAGCGCCGCGTTGATCCGGTTGCCGCCCTCCAGCACCGTGATGGCGTGGGTGGTCGGCGGGTCCTGGGCGCTGATGTCCATGAACGGTTCGAAGGACTCCGCGAGCTCGACGGAGCGCCGCCGGCGTTCCTTGATCTCCCGTTCCAGGGGGTGCAGGCGCTGGGCCAGAGCGGCGGAGGGAGGGACGGGCCTGAGCCACGTCGTGTCGTCCGGGTCGGGGTGCAGGAGCGCGAAGTCCATCAGGCAGGGGGCGGGGTGGACCTCGGCGCGCGAAATCCGGCCGGAACGCAGGGCGCTGGCGTAGAGGCGCTTTCCCTCCTCGCACAGGTCGGTGACCCCGTGAGGATGTATCCCTATTGTGCTGCTTGTGGTCATATCTCCACCCCCCATGTTCCTGAACATGCAGGAACATGATGCATCGTCCCCGTGGCGTTGTGGGGTCCTGGTAAGACATCGTCGTGGATGCGGGGGAGAGGAATCCACAAGTGAGGACGAAGCCGACTATGGATAAGCGAATGCTTCGCTCGGTGCTTGCCGCCGCTTTCGTCGCGGCCCTGGGCCTTGGCGTGGCGGGCGGGGCGGCAGGAACCGGCGAGATCAGTTGGTCGGAGCGGGCGGCGGCGCCGGGTGAGATCAGCTGGTCCGTACAGGCGGGGTCGGCGCCCGGCGAGATCAGCTGGGGCATGCCGGCCGGCGCGCCCGGCGAGATCAGCTGGTCCGTGCAAGCGGCAGGCGCGCCCGGTGAGATCAGCTGGGGTACGCCCGCTGCGGCCCCGGGTGAGATCAGCTGGAGCACTCCGACGGGTGCGGCAGGCGCATGACCACGCCTCCGGACGACCGAACCTTCCGGCGGGAGATGGCTACGGCGTACCGCTCAGGGTGGCATTTCATCGATCTGCTCACGGCACTTACCCGCCCGGGCGATTCGTTGATGGTCACCCTGTTCGGAGAACCGGTCGTCGTGGTGATGGAGGCGGACGACGAAATCCGCGCCTATCGCTGTCTCCGCCGGCCGCGCGGTGCTCCACAGCCCGTTCGCTGCGCCGTGCGGTACGGCATGATTTTCGTCAATCTTGATCAGCGGGACCATGAGCTGTTCGAACCAGAGACCATTTCCGCCACCCCCCGCAGTGCCTGAACGATTCCCCCGTCGTTCCAAATCGTTCCGGCACTTCCCCCACACAACGGCGCCATCGTGACCTGAACACGATGGCGCCGTTGTGCTGTCCGGAATCATGGCGGACGGAATGCGGAAAGCGGGCTGAATTCTTCAGCCCTTTCCGAGCGCCCTGTCCACGGCGATCTCGATGACGACGCGCTCGGGGTTGTGCCTCGGGGTGCGCTCGTACCGCTCCGCGTAGCGCCGCACGGCGTCCTGCACCTCCTCGGGGTCCGTACGGACCACCGCGGTGCCCTCCAGCGTCGCCCAGCGGCGTCCCTGGATCTGGCAGACCGCCACCCGTGCACCCCCCGGGCCGGCGGCGAGGACGTTGGCGGCCTTCCTGGTGTTCCCGCCGGTGATGACGCGGGCGATCCGGGTCTCCGGGTCGTACGTCACGCCGACCGGCACCACATGCGGCGTGCCGTCCGGGCGGAGCGTGGTCAGGGTGCACACGTGGCGCTCCCGCCAGAAGGCGAGGTACTCGGGGCCGGGGTTGCGTACGTCAGGCATGGGGTCAGCCTAGAGACATCGGGGATTCGGGCCCGGGCAGGGCGCATCCTCAGGCTTGAGTGGAATAGACTCAACTTTGTACCCGTTGTTCGAGTCATAGCGCAGGACCATCACGAGGAGGAGACGACGCCCGTGGACGCCGAGCTGACCAACAAGAGCCGCGACGCCCTCAACGCCGCCACGAGCAGGGCCGTCAAGGACGGCCACGCCGATCTGACCCCCGGGCATCTGCTGCTGGCGCTGCTCGCGGGCGAGGACAACGCGAACATCACCGACCTGCTGGCCTCCGTCGAGGCCGACCAGGCGACCGTGCGCGCCGAGACCGAGCGGCTCCTCGGCGCGCTGCCGAGTGTCACCGGGTCGACCGTCGCCCCGCCGCAGCCGAGCCGCGAGCTGCTCGCCGTCCTCGCCGACGCCGACCAGCGCGCCAAGGAACTCGGCGACGACTACCTCTCGACCGAGCACCTGCTGATCGCCGTCGCGGCGAAGGGCGGCCGCGCCGGTGAGATCCTCGACGGACAGGGTGCCGGCGCGAAGAAGCTGCTGGACGCATTCGAGAAGAGCAGGGGAGGGCGCCGGGTGACCACTCCCGACCCCGAGGGGCAGTACAAGGCACTGGAGAAGTTCGGCACCGACTTCACGGCCGCGGCACGCGAGGGCAAGCTCGACCCGGTCATCGGCCGGGACCAGGAGATCCGCCGCGTCGTACAGGTGCTTTCCCGCCGTACGAAGAACAACCCGGTGCTCATCGGCGAGCCCGGCGTCGGCAAGACGGCCGTCGTCGAGGGCCTCGCCCAGCGCATCGTCAAGGGTGACGTCCCCGAGTCCCTGAGGAACAAGCGGCTCGTCTCGCTGGACCTCGGCGCGATGGTCGCCGGCGCCAAGTACCGCGGTGAGTTCGAGGAACGCCTCAAGACCGTCCTCTCCGAGATCAAGGAGAGCGACGGCCAGGTCATCACCTTCATCGACGAGCTGCACACCGTCGTCGGCGCGGGCGCCGGGGGCGACTCCGCGATGGACGCCGGCAACATGCTCAAGCCGATGCTCGCCCGCGGTGAGCTCCGCATGGTCGGTGCCACCACGCTGGACGAGTACCGCGAGCGCATCGAGAAGGACCCCGCGCTGGAGCGCCGCTTCCAGCAGGTCCTGGTGGCCGAACCGTCCGTCGAGGACACCATCGCCATCCTGCGCGGCCTCAAGGGGCGCTACGAGGCGCACCACAAGGTCCAGATCGCCGACTCCTCGCTGGTGGCCGCGGCGACGCTCTCCGACCGCTACATCACGTCCCGCTTCCTGCCCGACAAGGCCATCGACCTGGTCGACGAGGCGGCGTCGCGGCTCCGCATGGAGATCGACTCCTCACCCCTGGAGATCGACGAGCTCCAGCGGTCCGTCGACCGTCTGCACATGGAGGAGCTGGCTCTCAAGAACGAGAGCGACCAGGGCTCCAAGCAGCGCCTCGAGAAGATCCGCCGCGACCTCGCCGACAAGGAGGAGGAGCTGCGCGGTCTCACGGCCCGCTGGGAGAAGGAGAAGCAGGGCCTCAACCGCGTGGGTGAGCTCAAGGAGCGCCTCGACGAACTGCGTGGCCAGGCCGAGCGCGCCCAGCGCGACGGCGACTTCGACACCGCCTCCAAGCTGCTGTACGGGGAGATCCCCGGCCTGGAGCGGGAGCTGGCGGAAGCCGACGAGGCCGAGCAGGAGGCCGCCGTCGACACCATGGTCAAGGAGGAGGTCGGCCCGGACGACATCGCCGACGTGGTCGGTGCCTGGACGGGCATCCCTGCCGGGCGTCTCCTGGAGGGCGAGACCCAGAAGCTGCTGCGCATGGAGTCCGAGCTGGGCAGGCGCCTCATCGGCCAGACCGAGGCCGTCCGCTCCGTGTCGGACGCGGTGCGCCGCACGCGCGCGGGGATCGCCGACCCCGACCGGCCCACCGGTTCCTTCCTCTTCCTCGGTCCGACCGGTGTCGGCAAGACGGAGCTGGCCAAGGCGCTCGCGGACTTCCTGTTCGACGACGAGCGGGCCATGATCCGCATCGACATGAGCGAGTACAGCGAGAAGCACAGCGTCGCCAGGCTCGTCGGTGCCCCGCCCGGCTACGTGGGCTACGAGGAGGGCGGCCAGCTCACGGAGGCGGTCCGCCGCCGTCCGTACAGCGTCGTCCTGCTGGACGAGGTCGAGAAGGCCCATCCCGAGGTCTTCGACATCCTGCTCCAGGTGCTCGACGACGGACGGCTCACCGACGGCCAGGGCCGGACGGTGGACTTCCGCAACACCATCCTGATCCTGACGTCCAACCTCGGCAGCCAGTTCCTGGTCGACCCGTCGGTCGGGCCCGAGGAGAAGGAGGCCCGGGTCCTGGAGGTGGTGCGGGCCTCGTTCAAGCCGGAGTTCCTCAACCGGCTCGACGACCTGGTCGTCTTCTCCGCGCTGTCCGGCGACGAACTGGCGCACATCGCGGGCCTCCAGGTGGCCCGGCTCGCCGCCCGGCTGGCGGACCGCCGGATCGATCTCGACGTCTCCCCGGACGCCCTGGCCTGGCTGGCCGAGGAGGGCAACGACCCGGCGTACGGTGCCCGGCCGCTGCGCCGTCTCATCCAGACGGCGATCGGCGACCGGCTCGCGAAGGAGATCCTCGCGGGCGAGGTCAAGGACGGCGACACGGTCCGGGTGGACCGGGCGGGCGACGGCCTGATCGTGGGAGCCGCGACCGCGGCGAAGACCCTCTAGACCGCGCTTCGTGTCCCCGGCCGGCGGACTTCACGCCCCGGCCGGGGACACGCGTGTGTGCGGCCCCGTCCGCATTTATGCGTGCATCGGGCATGTGTCTTCCCCGGGGTCGCCCATGAAATCGAGCCGAAATTTTACTTTTCGTGGCCGAATGATGGGCGGCCCCCTTCGGGGGCACCACTTTTTGTACCCCGCCGATACATATTGTCACCCTCGATCGCAACAGGGATCCGATGAGAGCGACGCGCCGAGTCCGGCGCGATATCGGGGCACTCCGGACCCTTTTCCCCGTTGTCGGGCAGGGCGGTTTCGAATTCTGGGAACGGTAAGGTACGCGCATGACGGAGCGGATACCTGGCGATATCGGTGCGGAGTCGAAGGATTTCGGAAGTGGCAGTCTCATTCGCCTCAGCGAATTTCGTTTGCTGTGGGCGGCATATGCCCAATCGGTCCTGGGCGACCAGCTGGCGCGGGTCGCGCTGTCGCTGCTGGTCTTCGAACGCACCGAGTCGGCCGGCTGGACGGCGGCGACCTACGCCCTCACGACCCTGCCCGCCCTGCTGTCCGGGGTGCTCCTGACCGGTCTGGCGGACCGGTTCCCCCGGCGCACGGTCATGGTCGGCTGCGACCTGGTGCGCGCCGCCCTCGTCGGCCTGATGGCCCTGCCCGGTACGCCGTTGCCGCTGCTGGCCGGGCTGCTGGTGCTGGCGCAGCTCTGCGAGGCCCCGTTCGGAGCCTCGCAGGGCGCCCTGATGCCGGCCGTGCTCGGCGAGCGCCTCTACGAACGCGGGCAGCGGGTCATCGTGATCACCCACCAGGCCGGGCAGCTGGTCGGCTTCGCCGCGGGCGGCGTGCTGGTCGTGTGGCTGGGCAGTCACCTCTCGCTGGGCCTGAACGCGGCCACGTTCCTGATCTCGGCCGTCCTGATCCGGCTGGGCGTCACGGCGCGGCCGGTGGACGCGGACGCCGGCGCGCGGCCGAAGCGGATGCACATCCAGGTGCGCAGCGCGGCGGCCCTGATCTGGTCGGACCCGCGGCTTCGGTCGCTGGTCGCGCTCGGCTGGCTCGCGGGATTCATCGTGCTCCCGGAGGGTCTTGCCGCACCGTTCGCCGAGGAGGCCGGCGGGAGCGCCGCGTCGGTGGGGCTCCTGCTCGCCGCGCACCCCGCGGGCATGGTCCTGGGCGCCGCGCTGCTGGGGCGGGCGGCCGTGGGAGCGGAGCGCCGCCGGCGGCTGCTCGGGCCGCTCGCCGTGGGGGCGAATCTCCCGCTGCTCGTCTACTGGGCCGGCCCCGGCGTGGCGGTCGCCCTGCTGGTGCTGCTGGTGTCGGGCATCTGCTCGGCGTACCAGATCACCGCGGGGGCGACCTTCGTGATGCTGACCCCGGCCGACCAGCGCGGTCAGGCGCTCGGACTGGCCAGGTCGGGGCTGACCGCCATGCAGGGGATCGGCGTCGCCGCCGGGGGCCTGGTGACGGAGCTGTCCGGGTCCTCGGCCAGGACCATCGGCGGGGCGGGGCTCGTCGGAACGGCCTGCGCGGTCGTGGTCGCGGTCGCGTGGGCGCGCGCCAGGCAGGCGAGCGCGGGGACGATTCCCCTGAGCGCGTAGGACTACAGGCCTCGATCGCGGCTAGGGTCGAAGGCACGCAAACACGTGCGATCCACAGGAGTACCCAGCGATGTCTATCGACCCGTCCTCGATCCCCAACTTCGGGGGCCAGCCCGAACCGCAGGCGTCAGGACCCGAGGGCCCGGTGATTCCGGACCAGGACCTCGTCAAGCAGCTTCTCGAGCAGATGGAGCTGAAGTACGTCGTCGACGACGAGGGTGACCTCGCCGCGCCGTGGGAAGAGTTCCGCACGTACTTCATGTTCCGCGGCGAGGAGGAGCAGCAGGTCTTCTCGGTGCGGACGTTCTACGACCGTCCGCACGCTCTGGACCAGCGTCCCGTGCTCCTCGACGCGATCGACGACTGGAACCGCCGCACCCTGTGGCCCAAGGTCTATACCCACGCCCACGAGGGCGAGGAGGGCGTCGCCGGCTCCGTGCGGCTGATCGGTGAGGCGCAGATGCTCATCGGCACCGGCGTCAGCCTGGAGCACTTCGTCTCCTCGACGGTCAGCTGGGTGCGGGCCTCGATCGAGTTCGACAAGTGGCTCGTCGAGCACCTGGGCCTCGAGCCCGCCGAGAAGAAGGACGAGGCCGAGGGCGGAGAGCCCACGGAGGCCTGATCCCCGCGGTGGAGGCCCGGACCGGGGTGTGGCCGCGTGGCCGCCACCCCGGGCCGGGCCTTTGCCGTTCCCGTCAGGACGCCCTGAGGCCCTTGAGCCGGGACACGGCGTCCTCCAGGACCTCCGTGCGCTTGCAGAACGCGAAGCGCACGAAGTGCGCCCCCTGCTCGCGGTGGTCGTAGAAGACGGCGTTCGGGACGGCCACGACCCCGCACCGCTCGGGCAGGGCCCGGCAGAAGGCGAAGCCGTCGCTCTCGCCGAGCGGGCGGATGTCGGTGGTGACGAAGTAGGTCCCGGCGGGCTTGTAGACCTCGAAGCCGGCTTCGGCGAGGCCGGCGCTCAGAAGGTCCCGTTTGGCGCGCAGATCCTCGCGGAGCCCGTCGAAGTAGCTGTCGGGCAGCCGCAGGGCCTCCGCGACGGCGTACTGGAACGGGCCGCCGGAGACGAAGGTCAGGAACTGCTTGGCGGAGCGCACAGCGGCGACCAGCTCCGGGCTCGCGGTGATCCAGCCGACCTTCCAGCCGGTCAGCGAGAACGTCTTGCCCGCGCTGCTGACGGTCACGGTGCGCTCGCGCATGCCGGGGAACGACGCGAGGGGGATGTGCTCACCCTCGAAGACGAGGTGCTCGTACACCTCGTCGGTGACCACGAGGAGGTCCCGCTCGCAGGCGAGACCGGCGACGGCGGCCAGTTCCTCGCGGGTGAGGACGGTCCCGGTGGGATTGTGCGGGGTGTTGAGCAGGATCAGCCGCGTGCGGGGTGTCACGGCGGCCCGGAGCTCCTCGAGGTCGAGCCGGTAGGCGCCCTCGTGGGGCCGGAGCGTGACGGGGACGCGGGTCCCGCCCGCCATGGCGATGCAGGCCGCGTACGAGTCGTAGTACGGCTCCAGGGCGATGACCTCGTCGCCCGGCTCCAGGAGAGCCAGCAGCGAGGCGGCCACGGCCTCGGTGGCGCCCGTGGTGACCAGGACCTCGCTGTCGGGGTCGTACGCCAGCCCGTAGTGCCGCCGCTGGTGCTCAGCGACCGCGTTCCGCAGTTCGGGGACGCCGAGGCCCGGTGGGTACTGGTTGCCGTGTCCGGTGCGTACCGCCCGGACCGCGGCCTCGCGGACCGCTTCGGGGCCGTCGGTGTCGGGGAAGCCCTGGCCGAGATTGATCGATCCGGTCCGCACGGCCAGCGCCGACATCTCGGCGAAGATCGTCGTACCGAACTCGGCGAGGCGGCGGTTGAGCAGCGGTCGTCCCTGTGTCATGGACGCCATCCTGTGCCGAAGCTCTGGAGTTGCTCAAGTCTGCTTTGGCGCGCGCGGCGTACGGGAATCCACCGGCCAGTGAAGAAGCGGGGACCTCGCTTCGGGGGACAGAAGGATGTGAGGTCGGTGGAGTTGTTCGTCTTCATCGTGTTCCTGGTGATCGTGGTGGTGGGGATCGTCGCCCTCGCCTCCGGGTCGGGTGGCCGGAAGAAGCCGCCGGCGGGCCGTGCCGGGCGTAAGGGCCGGAAGGGTTCCGGGGCCGGCGGCGACGGCGGGTCCTACGGCAGCTGGTGGGCCGGGGACAGCAGCAGCGGCCACTCGTGCGGCAGCCACTCCGGAGGGCACTCCTGCGGAGGAGGAGGGCACTCCTGCGGCGGGGGCGGGGGCGGTGGCTGCGGGGGCGGTGGTGGTGGCTGCGGGGGCGGCGGCAACTGAGACGGCCCCGCCGGCCCCGGACGGGGGACGGGGCGGGTGAGCCGAGGTGCCCGGCGGGTGAACTCCCGCTGGGCATCTTTTGGTTGGGGTGCGGGGAACACGTGAACCGTGCTGCCCCCTGAGGGATGGAAACCACGGCAAGTTGGGTAAAAGCGCTGTGAGCGCGACGTACTTCGTGATTGCATCGATGTAGAGAACATTCAGCCATCGGACCCGAGTCGGGCCGGGCTTCCCCTCCCCCCACGTGCACCGCACCGGGGTACCCCTGTCCACGTGTCCCTGTGTGTTTTGCGGAGCCGATCCATGCTCACCAGCCTCCAGACCGCCTACTCCGACACCCGCGCCGCCGATCTGGCCTGGACGCTCGGCAGGGAGCCGCTGCCCGCCCTCGCCGTGCTGAACCTCGAACTGGGGGGCGCGAAAGTGCAGATGAGGCTTCTCGGCGCCTCCCACCAGGTGCTGCTGGAGGAGGGGCAGCGCACCTGTTCCGAGACGGTGGCCTGTCTGCCGGGCAGCAGCGCGCCCCTGCCGCTGGGGGTCGCCGAGCGCATGGGGGACTGGGAGTACGAGTTCGCGGCGCGCGTCGAGACGCTCTCCGAGGGCTCGTTCGCGGGGCGCGCGCAGGAGTTGCTCGCGCTGGTCGCCGATCATCCGCACGGCCTGGCGGGGACGTTCCCCGGCAGCCCGTACGCGTTCACCGCGATGCTCGCGCAGCGGACGCGGGGGCAGGTGCACTGGCGGACCTGGCACGCCTATCCGCAGGAGGGTCAGCTCGTGGTGACCCGGACGCGGGTGGGGGCGCGGGTCGGGGCGTCCGTTTCGTGAGGGGCGCGGAGCGAGGCGCCCGTTTCGTGGAGGGGGTGCGCGGGCCTGTGCGAAGCGTGCCGGACGTGCGTCACTTGCACCCGTGTGGGTGACAAGCGGCGACCTTTCCGTCACGTAGCGTTCGTTTCATGATCGACCAGCAGACGCCACTGCGCAGCGGTGCGCCGCGGATTCCCGTACGGCCGAGGACCGGGCGGTTCCTCGTGCTGGCCGTGGTGTTCGTCTGCGCCGCCTGCGGCTTGGTGTACGAGCTGGAACTGGTCGCGCTGGCCTCGTACCTGATCGGCGACTCGGTCACCCAGGCATCCGTCGTGCTCTCGGTGATGGTGTTCGCCATGGGCATCGGCTCGCTCCTCGCGAAACGTTTACGCACCCGCGCCGCCGTCGGGTTCGGGCTGATCGAGGCGGCACTCGCGCTGGTCGGCGGCAGTTCGGCGATGGTCCTCTACGCTTCCTTCGCCTGGCTCGGGGAGTCCCGCTACGCCCTGGTGGGTTTCTCGCTCGCGATCGGGATCCTCATCGGTGCGGAGATCCCGCTGCTGATGACCCTGATCCAGCGGGTCGACCGGCAGGACGCGGGCGGAGCCGTCGCGGACCTCTTCGCCGCCGACTACGTGGGCGCGCTGGTCGGCGGACTCGCCTTCCCCTTCCTGCTGCTCCCGATGATGGGGCAGCTCACCGGGGCGCTGTTCACCGGAGCGGTCAACGCGGCGGCGGGCGGTGCGCTGGTGCTGTGGGTCTTCCGGCACGACCTCGGCGCCCGGTCCCGCCGGCTGCTCGTCGTCGCCAACGTCGTCGTGATCGCCCTGCTCGCCACGGCGACGGTCATGGCCGACGACTTCGAAAGGGCGGCGCGGCGTGCGGTGTACGGGGGCGAGGTGCGGATCGCCGTACGGACGGGGGTCCAGGAGGTCGTCCTCACCGGCGTGGGCCGCGGCTCGCTGGATCTCTATCTCGACGGCCGGCTGCGGGTCAGCTCGCGCGACGACCGGCGCTACCACGAGGCGCTCGTGCACCCGGCGATGAACGGGCCCCACCACCGGGTGCTGATCCTGGGCGGAGGGGACGGGCTCGCCGCCCGGGAGGTGCTGCGGTACCCGGACGTGGCGTCCGTCGCGGTGGTCGATCCGGATCCGGCCGTCACCCGGTTGGCCCGTACGGACCCCGCACTCGCCGGGCTGAACGAGCACGCGTTCGAGGACCCCAGGCTCACGGCGGTCACCGGCGACGCGTTCACCTGGCTGCGGGCCACGCACAAGCGCTACGACGTCGTGATCTCGGATCTCCCCGCCCCGGGGATCACCGCCAGCACGAAGCTCTACTCGGCGGAGTTCTACGGGCTGGTCGCGGAGGCCCTGGAACCGGGCGGGCGCCTGGTCGTGCACACGGGGCCGGTGGGCCGGAGGCCCTCGACGTTCCGGACGGTGGAGGCGTCGGTGCGGGCGGGCGGCCTGACGACCCGGCCCTACCGCGTGGAGGGGCGTGCCGCGGACCTCGCGGCGGGGCCGGACCGGGCCGCGGGCGGTGCGCAGGCCCCCAGGGACTGGGGCTTCGTGCTGGCGTCGGCCCACGGCGTGGAAGCGCTCGGCCTCGATCCAGGGGCGCCGGCGCTGAGGACGCTGGGGGCGCGCGAGCTGGCGGCGGCCGGGCGGTCGGCGCAGTGCGCCCGGCGGGGTCCGGAACAGCCGTCGACGCTGGTGCACCCGCGGTATTGGGAGGAGCCGTGAGCACGGTGTGGCGATGCGTTACCGCACGGTGCACGGGGCAGGGAAGCGCTGACGGGACGGCCGGGGCTGAGTAGGCTCGGGTGGTATGGAGCATGAGGTGTTCGTTCCGGTTCCGGTCGCGTCCCTTCGGCGGACGCTGGCCGATGCCGCCCGCGTCGCGCGTTGCGTGCCGGGACTCCAGCAGGATGCCGACGCGGCGGCGGGACCGCTGGCGGGACGGCTGAAGTTCCGTGCCGGGGGCCACACCATCACCTATCGCGGGGGCCTGACCGTGCGGTCCTCCGACGGCGGAGACACCTTCTCCGTGACGGGAAAGGGCGTGGAGGCCCGGGGAGCGGGCTCCGCCGAGCTGGCCCTGACCATCGCCCTCGCGGAGACGGCCGGCGGCACGACCGTCACCTACTCCGGAAGCGCGAGCGGTGACGGCCGCATCGTGGAGCTGGACGAGGCGGGTGCGGTCGCGGCAGCGCAGCGGCTGCTGGACCGCTTCACACAGCAACTGGTGACGGAGACCCTGGCCGTGCGGAACGGTGCGCCGGAGGCCGGCGGCCCGGCCGACGCATCGGACGAGGGGCAGTCCGCCTCGCCGTCGCCGGACGAGCAGTCGTCCGACGAGCCGTCCGCTTCCGAGTCGTCGCCCAAGGAGGGCCCTGGGGCATCGTCCCCGGAACCGCCGTCCCTCGACGGCGAGTCCCTGTTCGACACGCCCGTGCCACCACCGTCGCTCGACCCCTCCGCGGAACTGGAGTTCACCGTGCCCGACGAGCCGCCCGCCGAGGCCGCACACGCCCGCCGCACCATGATCGGCCGCAGTACCGAGGAGGTCGACCACGCCCCGCCGCGCGGCCGGTACGCCCCGGTGCCCTCGCCCGAGGCGGGAGTCGTCGGCATCACGCTGCGCTGGGCGGCACCTGCGGCCGCGCTCGCGATCGCCTCGGCGGTGGTGGTGGGAAGGGCGTTGCGGCGGCGCAGGCCGTAGACCTGGCCTCCGCCCCGCGCCCGGCCCGTTCGCCGCACCCTGTGGCCCTGATCCGGTCCGAAGACGCTGACGGCGGGCGACGCCAGTAGTGTCGTGGCGTGAGCGATGTTGGGAAGAACGTCCGGCTGACCGCCGGCGACGCCGAGTTGACCGTCGACCCCGTCCATGGCTGCCGGATCAGCAGCCTGCGGATCGGAGGCACCGAACTGCTGCGCCAGGGCGAGCGGTACGGCTGCTTCCCCATGGTGCCGTGGTGCGGCCGCACCGGGAACGGCCTGTTCCGCAGCGGCGGTGAGCTTCACCAGCTGCCGCTGAACTCCCCACCGCACGCCATTCACGGCACGGGGCGTGACACGGCGTGGAAGCCCGCCCGCCAGAACGAGTCGGAAGCGGCGTTCTTCTACGATCTGGCCGACCCGTGGCCGTACCGGGGCAGGGTGACGCAGACCTTCGAGCTGACCGAGGACTCGCTGACGCTGAGCCTCGGCATCGAGACCTACGGGGACTCGTTCCCCGCCCAGGCCGGGTGGCACCCCTGGTTCCGCAGGAACACCGGGGGCCAGGACGTGCGGGTCGACTTCGACGCCGCCTGGCAGGAGGAGCGCGGCGACGACCACCTGCCGACCGGGCGCCGGATCGATCCCCGGCCCGGCCCCTGGGACGACTGCTTCGGAATGCCCGACGGGGTCGACGTGAAGCTCACCTGGCCCGAACAGCTGGAGCTGACGGTCAGGAGCCGGGACGAGTGGGTGGTGATCTACGACGAGCAGGCCGAGGCGGTCTGCGTGGAGCCGCAGTCCGGGCCGCCGAACGGGCTGAACACGGCCCCCCGGCTGGTCACTCCGATCGAGCCGCTGGAGATCACGACCACCTGGAACTGGGTCCGGCTCTGAGCGCGGACGGCAGCGCTTACCCTCGTTGACATGACTGACGTACGCGCTGAGCTGCTCCAGCAGATCAAGGACAAGGCCGTGGTACACGGCAAGGTGACCCTCTCCTCGGGGCTGGAAGCCGACTGGTACATCGACCTGCGCCGGATCACTCTGGACGGCACGGCCGCGCCGCTGGTCGGCCGGATGATGCTCGACGCCACCGCCGAACTCGACTACGACTGCGTCGGCGGGCTGACGCTGGGAGCCGACCCGGTCGCCACCTCGATGCTGCACGCCTCGGCGGCGCGCGGCGAGCGCCTGGACGCCTTCGTCGTCCGCAAGGCGCAGAAGGCCCACGGGATGCAGCGCCGGATCGAGGGCACGGACGTCAAGGGCCGCCGCTGCCTGGTCGTCGAGGACACCTCGACGACCGGCGGCTCGCCGCTCACCGCCGTCGAGGCGGTCCGTGAGGCCGGCGGCGAGGTCGTGGCCGTGGCCACGATCGTGGAGCGGGGTGCCGCTCCGGCGATCGCCGAGGCCGGTCTGCCGTATGTCAGCGTCTACTCGGTGGCGGACCTCGACCTGTCCTGACCTGCTGTTTCGTCGCCGGGCGCCCTGTTTCACGTGAAACAGGGCGCCCTGTCCGACGGGCAGGGTGGAGCCGGAGCGAGAGTCTGGGAAGATGGGGGCGACGATGACGTCGCCCCCAGGTCAGGGACCAAGCACCGCACACCCGCACATCCCAAGGAGCGGACAGATGCCCATCGCAACCCCCGAGGTCTACGCCGAGATGCTCGACCGGGCGAAGGCAGGCAAGTTCGCCTACCCGGCCATCAATGTGACGTCGACCCAGACCCTGCACGCTGCACTGCGCGGCTTCGCGGAGGCGGAGAGCGACGGCATCGTCCAGATCTCCACCGGTGGTGCCGAATTCCTGGGCGGTCAGTACAACAAGGACATGGTGACGGGCGCGGTGGCCCTCGCCGAGTTCGCGCACATCGTCGCTGCCAAGTACGACATCACCGTCGCGCTGCACACCGACCACTGCCCCAAGGACAAGCTGGACGGGTACGTGCGGCCGCTGCTCGACGTCTCCGCCGAGCGGGTCGCCAAGGGTCTGAACCCGCTGTTCCAGTCCCACATGTGGGACGGCTCGGCCGAGACCCTCGCCGACAACCTGGCCATCGGCCAGGAGCTGCTGGCCAAGGCCGCCGCCGCCAAGATCATCCTCGAGGTCGAGATCACCCCGACCGGTGGCGAGGAGGACGGCGTCACGCACGAGATCAACGACGAGCTGTACACGACCGTCGACGACGCGCTGCGTACTGCCGAGGCCCTCGGCCTGGGCGAGAAGGGCCGCTACCTGCTGGCCGCGTCCTTCGGCAACGTCCACGGCGTCTACAAGCCGGGCAACGTCGTCCTGCGTCCCGAGCTCCTCAAGGACCTGCAGGAGGGTGTCTCCTCCACGTACGGCAAGCCCGCCGGAAGCCAGCCGTTCGACTTCGTCTTCCACGGCGGGTCGGGCTCCACGGCCGAGGAGATCGCCACCGCGCTGGAGAACGGCGTCGTGAAGATGAACCTCGACACCGACACCCAGTACGCCTTCACCCGCCCGATCGTGGACCACATGTTCCGCAACTACGACGGCGTGCTGAAGGTCGACGGCGAGGTCGGCAACAAGAAGGTCTACGACCCGCGCAGCTGGGGCAAGTCCGCCGAGGCGGGCATGGCCGTGCGCGTCACGGAAGCCTGCTCCCACCTGCGTTCCGCCGGCACCAAGCTGAAGTAAGTACGTCTTGGACGTACGGGCGGGCCCGGTCACCCTTCGGGGGGCCGGGCCCGCCCCATGTCCGAAGGATGGAGACCCCCTGTGAGCACGCCTGTGCGCTACGACTTCGACACCGTCATCGACCGCCGGGGCACCTGGTGCGTCCAGTGGGACGGGGTCGCCGAGCGGTTCGGGGTGGACGGGCTGCTGCCGTTCACCATCTCCGACATGGACTTCGAGACCGCGCCCGAGGTGCTGGCGGCGTTGCGCGCGCGCCTCGACCACGGGGTTCTCGGTTACACCACGTGGCAGCAGGACGACTTCCGGTCGGCCGTCGCGCACTGGTACGCGACCCGGTACGGCGCCGAGATCGACACCGGCCGGCTGGTCTACGGCCCGTCCGTGCTCAGCCAGTTCTCGCAGCTGCTCCAGATGTGGACGGCCGAGGGCGACGGTGTGGTCGTCCACACGCCGACGTACGACGGCTTCCGCAAGGCGATCACCGGGCTCGGTCGTGAGCTGCGGGGGGTGCCGGTGGGGGACGTGGACGCCCTGGAGCGTGAACTGGCGCGGGCGGACGCCAGGGTCCTGGTGCTCTGTTCGCCCCACAACCCGACGGGGCGGGTGTGGACGGAGGCGGAGCTGCGCGAGATGACGGTGCTGGCCCGGCGGCACGGGGTGGCGGTCATCAGCGACGAGATCCACGCGGACTTCGTGCACGGGGGGCGTGTTCACGTGCCGTACTCACGCGTCGCGGACGACTTCGAGGCAGAGGGTGCCGGTGAGGTCCCCGGCCGGTGGGCGGTCATCACGTCCGCGTCGAAGTCCTTCAACTTTCCGGCGCTGACCGGTTCGTACGGCCTGATCGGCGACCCCGCCGACCGGGCCGAGTATCTGCGCCGCATGGAGACGGGCGAGGGTCTCGCCTCCCCGGCGGTGCTGGCGCTGACGGCCCACATCGCGGCGTACCGGCAGGGGGCGGACTGGCTGGACGCGGTTCGCGCGTACGTCGCGGAAAACCTCGCCCTGGTCGCGGAACGGCTGAACTCGGCGTTCCCCGAACTGGCGTGGGAACCCCCGCAGGCGGGCTATCTCGCGTGGATCGATCTGCGCCCGCTGGGCGTGGACGACGAGGCGCTGCAACGGGTGCTGATCGAGCGGGAGAAGGTCGCGATCATGCCGGGCGCGGTGTACGGGGCGCCGGGATTCCTGCGCCTGAACGTGGGATGCGCCCGGAGCAAGGTCGAGGCGGGGGTGTCGGCGCTGGTGCGGGGGATCGGGGCGGTGCGGTGAACCGGGGATCCCCCGGTGTCCGAAGGCATGGGTGACCGGGCCCCGCTCCTCCGGCGGCGGAGGGACCGCATGATCGGGCTCCGCCCGGGACGGGCGGGCGCCTGGCGGTGTCGCGGTGGCTCTCGGGGGGTGGGAGCCGCGATGCTGCTGCCATGACTGATGCGGACGCCGACGGGATCCGGGTTGCCTCGCCCGTGGGGCGGTGGGTCGTCCTGACCACCGTGCTCGGTTCGAGCATGGCGCTGCTCGACTCCACGGTCGTGAACGTGGCCCTGCCGCACATCGGCGAGGACCTGGGCGCCGATCTGGCCGGCCTGCAGTGGACCGTCAACGCCTACACGCTCACCCTCGCCGGGCTGATCCTGCTCGGGGGCGCGCTCGGGGACCGGTTCGGGCGGCGGCGGGTGTTCGTCATCGGGGTGATCTGGTTCGCACTCGCCTCGCTGCTGTGCGGGATCGCGCCGAACGCGGCGATGCTGATCCTCGCGCGGGCACTGCAGGGCGTCGGCGGCGCGCTGCTGACGCCGGGGTCGCTGGCGATCATCCAGGCGAGTTTCCACCCCGACGACCGGGCCCGTGCCGTGGGCCTCTGGTCCGGGCTCGGCGGGGTCGGGGCGGCGGTCGGGCCGTTCCTCGGCGGGTGGCTGGTGGACGGACCGGGGTGGCGCTGGATCTTCCTGATCAACCTGCCGATCGCCGCCGTCTGCGTGCCCGTCGCGATGCGGCACGTACCGGAGTCCCGGGACCCGCGCGCACACGGCCGGTTCGACGTGCTCGGGGCCGCGCTGGCCGCCCTCGCGCTCGCCCTGATCACCTACGCGCTGATCGAGATCCCGGGGCGGGGCGCGTCCGCCCCGGTCATCGGAGCGGCGGTCGGCGGTGTGGTCCTGGCGGCGGCGTTCGTCCGCGTCGAGCGGCACCTCGCCGACCCCATGGTTCCGCCGTCGATCTTCGCGTCCCGGCAGTTCACGTCCGTCAACATCGTCACGGTCTGTGTGTACGCGGCCCTCGGCGGGTTCTTCTTCCTGTCGGCCATCCAGCTCCAGGTGGTGGCCGGCTACTCGGCGCTCGGAGCGGGGGCCGCACTCCTGCCCACGACGGTGCTGATGCTGCTCTTCTCGGCGTCCTCCGGCGAGATCGGCCGGCGCATCGGCCCCCGGATCCCGCTCACCGTCGGTTCCTTGCTGGCGGCCGCCGGAATGCTCCTGATGCTGCGGGTCGGACCCGGCGCCTCGTACCCGCTGGACGTCCTGCCCGCCGTGCTGGTGCTGGGCGTCGGCCTCGTCTCCCTCGTGGCGCCTCTCACCGCCAGCGTCCTGGCCGCCGTGGACACCGGACGGGCCGGTCTCGCCAGCGGGGTCAACAACGCTGCCGCGCGGGCCGCGGGGCTCCTCGCCGTGGCCGCGCTGCCGTTGCTGGCGGGGATGGGCCCGGAGGCGTACCGGGATGCCGGGGAGTTCGCCTCCACGTTCCGGCGGGCTATGCCGATCTGTGCGGGGCTGCTCGCGGTGGGCGCGGCGATCGCCTGGTGGTCGCTGCGGAAGGTCGCGAAGCCCGGGCCCGAGCAGCAGCCGGCGTGCACGATGCACTGCGGCGTCGTGGCCCCGCCCTTGGAGCCGGAACCGGAATCCAGGCACACTTGACCCATGTCGATCCACGAGAACCTGCTCGGGGGCCCCGCCCCGACCCATCTGCCCGACGACCCGGAGCCGCGCGAGCTGCTCGCGGGCGGCGCGGCACCCGCCGACGTCGCCGCCAAGTACCCCAAGTCGTCGCTGGCCTGGGCGCAGCTCGCCGACGAGGCGTTCGAGGGCGGCCGGGTCGTCGAGTCCTACGCGTACGCCCGCACCGGTTACCACCGCGGCCTCGACGCGCTGCGCAGGGCGGGCTGGAAGGGGCACGGCCCCGTCCCCTTCGAGCACGAGCCGAACCGCGGCTTCCTGCGGGCCCTGCACGCCCTCGCGCGCGCCGCGCAGGCGATCGGTGAGCAGGACGAGTACGAGCGCTGCTCGACGTTCCTGCGGGACTCGTCGCAGACCGCGGCCGACATCCTGAGCTGAGGCTCCCCGATCCCGGGCCCCGGCGGGCCGCTGCCCGCCGGGGCCCGGGCACGTGCCGCGGAAGGCCGTTAGGATGCTGTGGAGGGGACCGGAGCTCCACCACCTGCGAGGAAGGGGCGGACCGCTACCCGGAAGCTCGTGTCGAGGAGACAGAAATGTCGACGGTTCACCCCGACCCCGAAGCCACCGGCGCGGACACTCCGCACCTGGACTTCGAGGGAACGACTCCGTATGAGGACTATGTCCAGGCGGATGTCCTGACCCATCTCCAGCACCTCCGCTCGGACGATCCCGGCGAGATGGTCTTCCTGGTCACCACCCAGGTCATGGAACTGTGGTTCACGGTCATCGTCCATGAGTGGGAGACCGCGGCGCACGCCCTGCGCGAGGACCGCATACCGGTCGCCCGCGACGCGCTGAAGCGCTCACTGCGGGAACTGGAGGCGCTGAACGCCTCCTGGAAGCCGCTGGCGGGCCTCACGCCTGCCCAGTTCAACTCCTACCGCGGCTCGCTCGGCGAGGGATCCGGCTTCCAGTCGGCGATGTACCGCCGGATGGAGTTCCTGCTCGGCGACAAGTCCGCGTCGATGCTCGTGCCGCACCGGGGCGCGCCCCGTGTCCACGCGGAGCTGGAGAAGGCGCTCCACCAGCCTGGCCTGTACGACGAGACGCTCGCCCTGCTCGCCAGGCGTGGTTACGCGGTACCGCGGTCGGTGCTCGAACGCGACCTCTCACAGAAGTACGAGCCCTCCGCCGCGGTCGAGGCCGCCTGGGCGGAGATCTACGCCAATCCCGACCAGAACGACGAGCTCGTGCGGCTCGGCGAGGTCCTGACCGACGTCGGCGAGCTGGTCTGGCGCTGGCGGAACGACCACCTCACCGCCACCCGGCGGGCCATGGGCTCGAAGACCGGGACCGGCGGCTCGGCAGGGGTCGCCTGGCTGGAGAAGCGGGCGACGAAGAACGTGTTCCCCGAGCTCTGGACGGCCCGCAGCCATGTCTGACTTCAAGGAGCGCGCCGAAGCGCTCGACGCCGCCGACGCCCTGGCTCCCCTGCGCGAGCTCTTCGTCCTCGACGACACCGTCTACCTCGACGGCAACTCGCTGGGCGCGCTGCCCCGTCACGTGCCCGGGCGGGTACAGGACGTCATCACCCGCGAGTGGGGCTCCCTGCGCATCCGTTCCTGGACGGAGAGCGGCTGGTGGACCGCGCCGGAACGGATCGGCGACCGGATCGCCCCGCTGGTCGGTGCCGCCGCCGGGCAGGTCGTGGTGGGTGACTCGACCAGCGTGAACGTCTTCAAGGCCGTCGTCGCCGCGAGCCGCATGGCCTCCGACGGCCGTGACGAGATCCTCGTCGACGCCACGACGTTCCCCTCGGACGGGTACATCGCCGAGTCGGCGGCCCGGCTGACGGGCCACCGCATCGTGCCGGTCGCCCCGGCCGACGTACGAGAGGCGCTGGGACCCCGTACCGCGGTCGTCCTGCTGAACCACGTCGACTACCGCACGGGCAGGCTCCACGACCTGCCCGGTCTGACCGCCGCGGTCCACGACGCGGGTGCGCTCGCCGTCTGGGACCTGTGCCACAGCGCGGGCGCCCTGCCCGTCGGACTCGACGTGCACGGCGTGGACCTGGCCGTCGGCTGTACGTACAAGTACCTGAACGGCGGGCCCGGTGCGCCGGCCTTCCTGTACGTCGCCGAACGCCACCAGGCGGCCTTCGACTCGCCGTTGCCCGGTTGGACCTCGCACGCCGACCCGTTCGCGATGACCGCCGGCTACGAGCCCGCCGACGGTTCCGTGCGGGGCCGCGTCGGCACCCCGGACATCCTGTCGATGCTGGCACTGGAGGCGTCGCTGGAGGTGTGGGACGGCGTCACGGTGGAGTCCGTCCGGGCCAAGTCCCTGGCGCTGACGGACTTCTTCCTGGAGTGCGTCGCCGCGTACGTCCCCGAGGGCAGGGTCACCTCGGCCACCCCCGAGGCCCACGCGGAGCGCGGCAGCCAGGTGTCGCTCCGGTGTGACGACGCCGAGGCGGTGATGCGGGTGCTCATCGAGCGCGGAGTGGTCGGCGACCTCCGCCGCCCGGACGTCCTGCGCTTCGGCTTCACCCCGCTGTACGTCGGTTTCGCGGAAGCGGAGCGGGCGGCGCGGATCCTCGCCGAGGTGCTGGCGGTCTGAGCGTCCGCCGCAGCGCCGGACCGGGATCAGGGACGGTGCTGCGGCGGGCCCCCGTACTGGTACCGTCCCCGCAGGTCAGTCCAGTTGGGCACAGGCGTAGGACGGTTGGAGCATCATGTCGGATTCTGCCGCGCGTGAACGGGACGCCGCCGAGGCCGAGTCGGCCTTCGGGCATCCGGCGGTCGCCCCCGACCGGACCGCGGCCTACGGCAGTCATCCGGACCAGGTGATCGACTTCTTCGCCCCGCGCGACGGCCGGGACGGCGCACCGCTCGTCGTCGTGCTGCACGGCGGGGCGTACCGCGCCCCGTACGACCGGCAGCACGTGTCGCCCTTCGCGGACTTCCTTGCCCGGCGCGGCTTCGCGGTGGCCAGCGTCGAGTACCGGCGCGGCGGCGGGATCCCCCGGCAGGGCGGGGACGGACCCGTGGCGGGACGCTGGCCCGAGACCTTCGACGACGTGGCCGCCGCGATGGACGCGCTGCCGGCCCTGACGGCCCGGGAGCTTCCGCAGGCCGATGTGCGCAGGACCGTCGTCACCGGACACTCGGCGGGCGGGCACCTGGCGCTGTGGGCCGCCGCCCGGCACGTTCTTCCGGACGGTTCGCCGTGGCGGCTGCCGGTCTCGCCCCCGTACCGCGGCGTGGTGGCGCTGGCGCCGATCGCCGACTTCGCGAGTGCGGTGGAGCTGGACATCTGCTCAGGCGCGCTGCACCAGCTCCTGGGGGACGGGGAGGACTTCGAGACGCGGAGCGCCCACGTCGACCCCGCCCTGCTGCTGCCGACCGGCATCGCGACGACCGTCGTCCAGGGGGTGGAGGACACCACCGTCCCGGCGGCCGTCAGCGACGCGTTCGTGGACGCCGCGGCGAAGGCGGGCGAGGTGGTGGGGCTGACGCTGCTCGACGGTGTCGGGCACTTCCCGCTGATCGACCCGGCGGCGGACGCCTGCGCCGTGGTGGCCGAGGAGATCGCCCAGTTGGCCTGGTAGTACTTGCGACGGACGGCCAGGGATCCGCATCACTGCTGACGACCGCGGGCAAGGCGTACGCCTACCTTGGACGTGTGACCGACACCAAGACACGAAGCCCGGAGTTCCGGCTGGCCGCAGGGGCGATAGGCGGCCTGCGGCAGGACCTGTTCCACAACGTGTTCGACTACCGGCCGCTGGAACCGCTGGGCACCGGCGGCCCGGTGATCCGGCGGCTTCCGAAGGCGATCCGGGAGCGGGCGGTCTGGACGCCGCACGCGGTGGTCGGGGCGGTCGCGCTGATCTCGCTGCTGGTCGGGGTCTTCGAGACGAACACCTACTCGCCCTTCGGGATCGCGACCGCCATCACCGCGTTCCTGCCCGCCGCCACGCTGCTGATGACGCTGGTCCGCCCCGTTCTCGCGTTCTGGGTGTCGATCGCGTCGGCCCCGGTGATGGCCGTGGTCGGCAGCGGGAACTGGCCGTGGTCGCCGAACGCCTTCGCGTGCCACCTCGGCGTCCTGATCGTCGTCGCCGCGCGTACCAGGCCGCGTACGGCGGCCTGGATGTGGGTGATCACCCTCTTCACCGGCTCCTTCATGGAGACCATCGGCCCCTGGAACCCCTCCTCCACCAATGGCGGCATGGCCTTCACGTCCGCGCTCGCCCTGCTCGTCGTGACCGTCGTGCAGACCCGCCTCGAGGCGCAGCGCGAGGTCACCGTGCAGCGCACCGTCACCGCCGTCGAACGCGACCGGCGCACGCTACTCGAGGAGCGCACGACCATCGCCCGTGAGCTGCACGACGTCGTCGCGCACCACATGTCCGTCGTCGCGATCCAGGCCGAGGCGGCCCCGTACCGGGTGGAGAATCCGCCGCCCGAACTGGAGCAGGCGTTCGTCACGATCCGGGAGAACGCCGTCGCCGCGCTCACCGAGCTGCGCCGTGTCCTCGGGGTCGTACGGGCGGAGGACTACGAGGCGCCGGACGCCCCTCAGCCCACCCTCGCCGAGATCGACCGGCTGCTGGACAACGTCCGCGAGACCGGACTGGAGACCGAGAAGACGGTCACCGGCGCCGTGCGGGAGCTGCCGCAGGGGGTCGAGCTGTCGGCCTACCGGATCGTCCAGGAGGCGTTGAGCAACACGCTCCGGCACGCTCCCGGCGCCGCGGCGAAGGTCGAGATCGGTTACGTCCTCGGCGGGCTGGGCGTGCGGGTCGTCAACGGCCCGGCGCGAGGACTGGTCAAGCCGTCGCCGGGGGCCGGGCACGGGATCACGGGGATGCGGGAGCGGGTGGCGATGCTGAACGGCGAGATGACGGCGGGAGCGACGGAGGACGGCGGCTACGAGGTCGCCGTGTTCCTCCCCGTGCCGGTGGAGCGCGAGCGCGTCGGGTCCGGTGAGGTGGCATGAACGCCTCGCCCATCCGGGTACTGATCGTCGACGACCAGATGATGGTCCGCGAGGGCTTCTCCGTGCTCCTCAACGCGATGCCCGGCATCGAGGTCGTCGGTGAGGCCGTGGACGGCCGGCAGGCGGTCTCCCAGGTCGCGGCGCTCCGGCCCGACGTCGTGCTGATGGACATCCGCATGCCGGAGCTCAACGGCATCGAGGCGACCCGCGAGATCGTCGCCGCCGACGCGGACGCCAAGGTGCTCGTCCTGACCACGTTCGACCTCGACGAGTACGTCTACCAGGCACTGCGCGCCGGAGCCTCGGGCTTCCTGCTGAAGGACGCCTCGGCACGGCAACTCGCCGACGGCGTACGGGTGGTGGCGTCCGGAGAGGCGCTCCTCGCTCCGACCGTCACGAGACGGCTGATCAACGAGTTCTCGAAGATCGCGGAGGCGCCGAGACCTCCCGCCATGGCCCGGATCGGGGACCTCACCGAACGGGAGACGGAGGTGCTCGTGCTGATCGCCCAGGGGCTGTCGAACCTGGAGATCGCCTCGCACCTCGTCGTCGCCGAGTCGACCATCAAGACGCACGTCAGCCGCATCCTGGTGAAGCTGGGGCTGCGGGACCGGACCCAGGCGGCCGTGTTCGCGTACGAGGCGCGGCTGGTCACCCCCGGATAGCGTCGCCCCATGCACGTGTCCTTCGACCCCTGGTCCCCGGCGTTCGTCGCCGACCCGTACCCCGCCTACGCCGCGCTGCGTGCCACCGGCCGGGCGCACTACTTCGAGCCGACCGGGCAGTGGCTCGTCCCGCACTACTCCGACGTCTCCGGGCTGCTGCGCGACCGGCGGCTGGGGCGGACCTACCTGCACCGCTTCAGCCACGACGAGTTCGGTGTCACCGCGCCGCCGGCCGCTCACGAGCCGTTCCACACACTCAACGGGAACGGGATCCTCGACCTGGAGGCCCCGGACCACACCCGGATCCGGCGGCTCGTCGCCAAGGCCTTCACGCCCCGCACGGTCGAGACGCTCGCCCCGACCGTGGAACGGCTGGCCGCCGGACTGGTCGGGGACTTCGTGACCGCCGGCGGCGGTGACCTCCTCGGCGAGGTCGCCGAACCGCTGCCGGTCGCCGTCATCGCCGAGATGCTCGGGGTGCCGGAGTCGGACCGGGGCCTGCTGCGGCCCTGGTCGGCGGCGATCTGCGGGATGTTCGAGCTGAATCCGCCGGAGGAGACGGCGCAGGCCGCCGTGCGGGCTTCGGCCGAGTTCTCCGCGTATCTGCGGGAGTTGATCACCGCGCGGCGTGCGGACCCGGGCACGGACCTGATCACCGCGCTCATCGCCGCCCACGACGACGAGGACCGGCTCACCGAGCAGGAGATCATCTCCACCTGCGTGCTGCTGCTCAACGCCGGCCACGAGGCCACGGTCAACGCCACCGCCAACGGGTGGTGGATGCTCTTCCGGCACCCGGAGCAGCTGGCCTCCCTCCGCGCCGACCACAACCTGCTGCCGACCGCCGTGGAGGAGTTGCTGCGCTACGACACCCCGGTGCCCATGTTCGCGCGCTGGGTCCTGGACGACATCGAGATCGACGGCACCGTCATCCCGCGCGGGTCGCAGGTCGCGCTGCTCTTCGCGTCGGCCAACCGGGACCCGGAGCGCTTCGGCGACGCGGAGACGCTGGACCTGTCCCGCGAGGACAACCCGCACATCTCGTTCGGCGCGGGCATCCACTACTGCCTGGGCGCCCCGCTGGCCCGCCTCGAAATGGCGGCCTCCTTCGGCGAGCTCCTGCGCCGGGCCCCTGCCATGCGGCTGGTGGCGGAGCCCGAGTGGAAGCCGGGATATGTGATCCGGGGGCTGAAGGAGCTGCTGGTCGAGGTCTGAGCGGGCGGTCCCGGAGCGCCGTGGGGGGCCGGGGCCGTGCTCAGGCACCCCACGAGCAGCAGGAAGGCAGTCCGCAGGACGGAGAAGCCCTGACGCGTGGTTGGGCCGTCGGTCAGCCGTTCGTGGGAAGCACCAGCCCCCAGGCCCCCGCGCGCACCGTCCAGGTCCGGGTCCTGACCGGGCCCGCGGCCTGTATGTCCGCGCGGTAGCGGAAGTCGGGGCCGGCGACCGTCACCGCCTTGGCCTCGGCGGTGACGGTCTCGCCCGAGGTCGTGTGGATCACCACGTCCGCCAGCCCGCCGTCGCCCTGGGTGGTCACGGAGACGCCCTCGACCGGCCGGTCCAGGTCGTTCAGCAGGACACCGTCCGCCTCGACGCGGAGCCGGTGCGCGCGGGGCGGCGAGGAGGGGGAGGGCGGCGCCGGGCGGACCAGGGCGGCCATCAGCGTGCGACAGGTGTCCCACATGGTGTGGGGCGCGTCCGGTGCGGGGCTCACGGCCGGGATGCGCAGGTCGCCCAGGACGACACCGTCGCTGTCGTCGACCAGGAGGTCCAGTCTGCGGACCGTCCCGTCGAGGACCGCGCGGGCTGCCGCGACCGCGCCGCGGGGCACGCCCAGCGCGTGCGCGAGCTCCAGCGTGTGCGCGGCGCCGACCGGGACGAGGGAGAGGGCCCCGTCGGAGAGCTCCCGCTCCCGGTGGAGCTGGGACACGGCCCGCAGCAGTGCGTGGTCGTCGCCGACGACCACCGGCCGTCTGGCGCCACGCCTGGACAGGGCCCGGGCGAACTCGTCCGGGCTGTCCGGGAGGCAGATCCTGGTGTGCGCGCCGGCGCTCAGCACGTCCTTCGCGATGCGCACGGATTCGCCGTCGTAGCGGCGGGCAAGGGGGTCGATGAGCACGAGTAGCTGGTGGTCGCCGTCGCCGGGGGGCTCTGCAGCCGACACCTCGGTCCTTCCTCGGGTAGCATCTTGGTGCAAGAGCCCCTTGCGCTATTGCGCCAGGGGCTTCGTCTATTCCGGGGCACCCGGTTCGACGGCTCAGGCTTTGCCGCACATCGTCGTGCGGCAGGTACGACCTTTACGTACGCCCCCTGACCTTGGACATGCCCCGCCCGGAAGGGGTGTACGCCTGTGCCCGCACTTGTGCTGCTCGGTGCTCAGTGGGGTGACGAGGGCAAGGGGAAGGCCACCGACCTCCTCGGTGGATCCGTTGACTATGTGGTGCGCTACCAGGGCGGCAACAACGCCGGCCACACGGTTGTCGTAGGCGACCAGAAGTACGCACTGCATCTCCTCCCCTCCGGAATCCTGTCGCCGGGTTGTACCCCGGTCATCGGTAACGGTGTCGTCGTCGACCCGGCGGTCCTGCTCTCCGAGCTGAGCGGCCTGAACGAGCGTGGCGTCGACACGTCGAAGCTCCTGATCAGCGGCAACGCTCATTTGATCACTCCGTACAACGTGACCGTCGACAAGGTGACGGAACGCTTCCTCGGCAAGCGGAAGATCGGCACGACGGGGCGCGGTATCGGCCCGACGTACGCCGACAAGATCAACCGTGTCGGCATCCGCGTCCAGGACCTCTACGACGAGTCGATCCTGGAGCAGAAGGTCGAGGCCGCGCTGGAGCAGAAGAACCAGCTGCTCGCCAAGGTCTTCAACCGGCGCGCGATCGAGGCCGGCAAGATCGTGGAGGAGATGCTCCAGTACGCGGAGCAGATCAAGCCGTACGTCGCCGACACGACGCTGATCCTGAACGACGCCATCGACGAGGGCAAGGTCGTGCTCTTCGAGGGCGGCCAGGGCACCCTGCTGGACGTCGACCACGGCACGTATCCCTTCGTCACCTCGTCGAACCCGACCGCGGGCGGCGCCTGCACCGGTGCCGGCGTCGGCCCGACGAAGATCACCCGGGTCATCGGCATCCTCAAGGCCTACACCACCCGCGTCGGTGCCGGCCCCTTCCCGACGGAACTTCTCGACGAGGACGGCGAGGCGCTGCGCAGGATCGGTGGCGAGCGCGGTGTCACCACCGGCCGTGACCGGCGCTGCGGATGGTTCGACGCCCCGATCGCGCGGTACGCGACCCGGGTCAACGGGCTCACCGACTTCTTCCTCACCAAGCTGGACGTGCTGACCGGCTGGGAGCAGATCCCGGTGTGCGTGGCGTACGAGATCGACGGCAAGCGCGTCGAGGAACTCCCGTACAACCAGACCGACTTCCACCACGCGAAGCCGATCTACGAGAACCTCCCGGGCTGGTCCGAGGACATCACCAAGGCCAAGACCTTCTCCGACCTGCCGAAGAACGCGCAGGCGTACGTCAAGGCGCTGGAGGACATGTCCGGCGCCCCGATCTCCGCGATCGGCGTCGGCCCCGGCCGGACCGAGACCATCGAGATCAACTCCTTCATCTAGGACTCGCGTCCGGGCCCGGACGCGTGCGCACGGCGTGATCCGGCCGGGCGGCGACGGGAACGAAGCGACGGCGGCCGGCCCTTCTGCGAGGAGGGGCCGGCCGCCGTCGTCCGCGATCGACCGCGATCCGTCGTTCCAGTGGAATTCGCTCGGTGTGCAACAAGGCTGTCCGAGAACGGAGTTGGGGAGTACAAACCGGAAGGGCGAGTTCTGGTCTAGACCTTGACAGGTCCAGACCATCGGCGCTTGAGTGGCTGCAACCCCCCATGGCGGCGCACGCTCGGCGCGAGCGCCGCGCCGAAGGAGTGATCACGTGTTCAAACGTGTCATGAGCCTGATCGCCGCGCTGGGCGCGGTCATCGCCACGCTCGTCATTCTTCCCGCCACCACGGCCGCCGCCGCTGCCTGCGCCCCGGCCTGGAACGCCTCCGCCGTCTACTGGGGCGGCGGCTCCGCCTCGTACAACGGACACAACTGGTCCGCGAAGTGGTGGACGCAGAACGAACGCCCCGGCACCGCCGACGTCTGGGCCGACCAGGGCAGTTGTGGAAACGGCGGAACGGACCCGGGCCAGCCTTCGGGCTTCGTCGTCAGCGAGGCCCAGTTCAACCAGATGTTCCCGGGCCGGAACTCCTTCTACACCTACAGCGGCCTCACCGCGGCCCTGAGCGCCTACCCGGGCTTCGCCAACACCGGCAGCGACACGGTCAAGAAGCAGGAAGCGGCCGCGTTCCTCGCCAACGTGAGTCACGAGACCGGTGGCCTGGTGCACATCGTGGAGCAGAACACGGCCAACTACCCGCACTACTGCGACACCAGCCAGTCCTACGGCTGCCCGGCCGGCCAGGCCGCGTACTACGGCCGCGGCCCGATCCAGCTCAGCTGGAACTTCAACTACAAGGCCGCCGGTGACGCCCTCGGCATCGACCTGCTCGGCAACCCGTGGCAGGTCGAGCAGAACGCCTCCGTGGCCTGGAAGACCGGCCTCTGGTACTGGAACACGCAGTCCGGCCCCGGCACGATGACACCGCACAACGCCATGGTCAACGGCGCCGGCTTCGGTGAGACCATCCGGTCCATCAACGGCAGCATCGAGTGCAACGGCGGCAACCCCGCCCAGGTGCAGAGCCGCGTCGACAAGTACAAGGCGTTCACCCAGATCCTCGGCACCACCCCCGGCTCGAACCTGAGCTGCTGAGCCCGGCCCCACACCGGGGAACGGGGGCGCGTCCGGCAGCCGCCGGGTGCGCCCCCGATTCGCTTTCCGGGAAGGGCGGTTGGCAGGATCACGCACCATGGACACGGACAGCGCCGACACCCCGCCCACCGGCACCGGGCCCCGCATCGCACTGATCGACGACCTGCTCGCCCGCCCCTACCCGGCAGGGGAGGAGAGCGAGGACAGCGGCGTGCGCAGCAGCGGCCCCGGCCATCACCTGCTGATCCTGCGGGCGAGCCGGGACTTCTGGGACGACAGGTCCCCGGAACTCGTCGAACCGGCGGAGCAGGAGATCGAAGCCGACTTCAGCGTCCTGGCCACCGCCCTGAGCGAGCGGTGGGGGGAGCCGGAGACGGTCGAACTGTGGCCCTTCCTCGACGACGACCCGCGCGACGAGGACGGCACCGGCACCGGACCCGCCCCGGAGCCGATGGGCCAGCTCTGCAACCTGGCGGGCAGCATGCAGGTCTGGCGCGTCCCCGGAAGCACACGGTGGCTCGGTCTGGCTGTGGGCCAGGCCGACCCGGAGTTCCCCATCTGGCTCCTGGCCGCCGTCGGGGAGGTGGAGGCGCTCCCCGCATGAGCCCGGGACGCGGAGCCGTCCGCACCGGGCTGTGTCGGACGGGGGCGGACGACCGCGACGGAGGGGCCGAGTCGCCGTCCCGGTACCTGGCGAACCGGGCCGGCTCAGAGCGTCGCGGGCTTGACCGACATGAGCAGGTGCTGGTGCGTGGGGGTCCCGGTGTCCTCCCCACCGGTGATCATGGCTCGCCGGCCCGGTCCCATCAGCCGCATCCGGACCGTCGCGCCGCCGAAGGACGACAGCGCGTCCAGGAGGTACGAGGGGTTGAAGGCGACCGTCATGTCGGCGGCGCCCTCCACCGTCGCGGGCACCCGCTGCGACGCCACGTCGTCCTCGAAGCCGGCCTGCAGGAGCACCGAGCCGTCCGGTCCCGAGGTGAAGACCATCTGCAGAGGGCTGCCGCCGTCCGCGACCACGGAGACCCGTCTGACGGCATCCACCAGCCGGTCCCGGTCAAGCACGGCCACAGCGGGGTCCGACAGTGCGAACAGCTCCTCGTGGCGCGGGAGTCTGCCGTCCAGAAGACGTACCGTGGTCCGGGTCCCCGCGTACTCGAAGCCGGCCGATCCCGCGTCGACGGCCACACTGACCTGGCCGGCGCCGCCGAGCGAGCGGGCGATCTCGGTCAGCCGGCGGGCCGACACCACGACATCGGCCGTGACGTCCGGCGCCTTCGCCCCGAACGGCAGGGTGCGCACCGCGAAGCGGTACCGGTCCGTCGCCGCGAGGGTCATCGTGGACCCGTCGAGCCCGAGTCTGATCCCGGTCAGGGTCGGCAGAGTGTCGTCCCGGCCGGCGGCCACCGCCACATGGCCGACCGCCGAGGCGAACTCCTCGGCGTCGACGGTGCCTCGCACCTCGGGCAGGGGAGGGAGGGCCGGGTAGTCGTCGAGCGGCAGGACGGAGAGGCCGAAGCGTGAACCACCCCCGGCGACCGTGAAGCGCGAACCCTCGAGGGCGCACTCGACCGAGCCCTCGGGGAGCACCTTGCAGATGTCGAGGAGCCGTCGCCCCATGACGAGCACCTTGCCGGCCCGGAGCGTGTCCGCGACCGCCTCGACGCGGGCGGACGCCTCGAAGTCCAGCCCGGAGACGCTGAGTCCGTCCGCACCGGCGTCGAGGAGCAGACCTCCGAGCACAGGCACGGGGGACCGGGCGGGCAGCACCCGGGCGGCCCGGGACACGGCTTCGGTCAACGCGCCACGTTCGATGCGGAACTCCACGGCAGGTGCCTCTCGTCCGGCGTACTCCACGGTCGAGAACCACGCTAGGAGGCACCACTGACAGTCGCCGCAGGCCGACGACAGCGACCACCCCCGTGAGCCGCTGCCGCCGTGTCGTCCGGACGCCCCCCGACGCCCTCCGACCCCCCGGCCCGGAGCGCTCCGACGTCCCCCGACGTCCTCCGAGCGCCCCGGAACACCCTCGGGACTCTAGGCGGGCGGGCCCCGGGCCCGGGAGGTTCACATCGCACCGTGTGGCCGGGAACGGGTATCAAGCCGCACAGCCGTCCCGGTACTCTGCACTCCGGTTTCGGGGTACGAACGTTTCGGACAACGAACGGGGGACACGTGGGCACGCTCGAACGGGCCGACGACGTACTGCTGATGTACCGGCTGGCGCGCACCGGCGGGTCGGTGGAGCTGTTGCGCAGGCTCGCCCTGAGGGCCGAGGGCTGGGCCGGGATCCTCGACCCCGACGGCACGGTCCTGCGGGCCGTGGCCGGTAACACGCGGTGGTCCGGACACGAGGCGACCGGGCTGGCCTCGCGCGCGGCGCGGGAGATGACGGCGCGGCGCGCAGGCTCGTACTCGCTCGACACCGACGGGAGCACCGCACTGCTGCTCCCTCTGGCAGGGGCGTCCGGCGACCGCGGGGCGGTCCTGGCCCTGCTCGCACCGAAACCGCTCCTTCCCGGTCTGTCCACGCTGCTGGCCGACGCGGTGATGCCCATGGCCCTGTCGTGGGCGTCGGAGAGCGTCGAACGCAAACGGCGCCGGGTGGACCTGGCGGAGTCCCGGGGGCGTGAGGCCGTGCTGCACCTCCTGATGACGGGACAGCTGTCCATAGCCCGCCAAGTGGCGGGGGCGCTGCTGCCGAAGCTCCCCGATCCGGTACGCGTCTGCGTCGTGGAGTGCTCCGGCGGTCAGCGGGACGAGGTGGCCAGGATCTGCACCGAGGCATCGGGCGGCCGGTCGTGGATCGTGCGCTGCCCGGCGTACGCCCGCCACCTGATCCTGATCATGCCGGCCGGCGAGGAGGACGGTCCGGGGGGACCCGAGGGCGCCCGCACGCTCGACCTGGCGGTGGCCGGGCTCGTGGACGACTGCGTCGTCGGCGTCAGCGACTCGGTACGGCTCGCCGACACGGCGACCGCCTACCAGCAGGCGTTCCACGCCCTCGCCGTCGCCCGTGGGACACCCGGCCGGCACGCCCGGTTCGGTGCGGGACAGGAACCCGCGCTGCTCGTCGGCGCGGTCGGGGCGCGCTGGGCCGACGCCCTGCTCGCGCCGCTGCTCACCCACCGGCCGCGCCGCCCGCAGGACCCGGGGAGCCAGGAACTGGCCGCGACCGTCGCGTCCTGGCTGGCGTTCTCGTCCCACGCCACCCACCACCTGAAGATCCACCGCAACACCCTGGCCGCGCGGCTGAAGCTGATCGGTGACGTCCTCGGAGTGGACCTGAACCGGGTCGCGGACCAGGCCGCGGTCGACCTCGCCCTGCGCATCCGGGCCACCCCCACGCCGTACCGCCCCAGGGGTGGCGACCGCGAAGAAGCCCCGGAGGACCTCGACACGGTCCTGCGCATCCCGGGCGTCCGTGACTGGGCAGCCGCGCAGCTGCGGCTGCTCGGACAGGCCGGGCCCATGGGGGAGGAGACGCTCCGGACGTGGCTGCGCTGCGAGACCCAACTGCGCCTCTCCGCATCCGAACTGGGCATCTCCGTGCCCGGCACGCGCAAGCGCCTCAACCGGCTCGAAGCCCTGCTCCACAGATCACTGCTCCGGACGCCGAGCGCGCGTTACGACCTGTGGCTCGCGTTCCGGGCCGTCGACCTGGCGGCCTGAGCCCGTCCCCGCAGATCCGGGCGACAGCCCGCCTCAACTCCCCTTCGTGTACGTCAGGCTCTCGCCGGTGTCCGTGATCTCCCGGCGCAGCGAGCCGTCGGGCAGCAGCGTCAGGACGGTCGGCCTGCCCGGGGTGCAGGACGAGACCGGCCTTCCGGACGTGACCTCGGAGGGCCCGATGCGCACCGGTGAGCCAGGTGTCGGCTCGCTCTCCAACTCCGCCTGGAAAACGCAGTGGTAGGAGCCGCCACCGCCGAGCGGACCCTCGGCGGTGAGCGACAGCACGGTGTCGCCGGCCTTGCCCTGCCGGATGACGAGCCGACGGGTGGACGAGCCCGCGCCGCTGCCGATGGTCCTGGTCCAGGTGCCGAGATATCCGGAGGGGATGCCGCCGTCCGCGTCCTTGCCGTCCGCGGAGGAGCCGGACGAGGAGGTTCCGCCGGACCCCGACACCGAACCGGACGAGGACACCGTGCCGGTGGGCGATGCCTCGGCGTCGCCGTCGCCGAGGCCCCGCATGAAGGTGTAGACGCCCCAGCCCACGCCCGCGGCGACGAGCACCGCGACCGCGCCGAGCGCCAGGACGGGACCCGCTCCGCGGCGGCGCTCCGGCACGGCCGGGGCGAGGTGGGCCGGAGGCGCGGCGTACGGCAGATGCGGCCGGCCGTGCCCGTGGCCCTGGGAGGGCTGCCGGGGGTAGCCGTACGAGGGTCCCGGTGGCGGGGCCGGCCGGTGGCCCGGAGGGCCGACCAGTGTGGGGAGCCCCGGCGCGCCGCCCGGCGGCCGCGGGTGCGCGGGCGGGAGCGGGCCGGGGGCCGGGGGAGGCTGCCCGGGACCGGCGGAGGGTGCCGGCGACGGTCCGGGGCCTCCCGGAGCCGTGGCCGGGTCGCCCGGCGGGGGCGGGACCTCGTCCTCCTCCGGGTCCTCGGAGTCCAGCAACCCCACCGCGTGCCGGCCGAGTTGGGCGATCAGCGCACCGGGGAGCCACGGCTCCGCCGTATCCGTGTCACCCATGTGTTCCAGGACCGCGTCCGTCGAGGGCCGGGCGGAGGGATCCTTGGCCAGGCATTCCTGGATGATGCCGAGCAGCTCCTCCGGTACGCCGGTGAGGTCCGGGTCCTCCTGCGCGATCCGGAACATCAGGGCGTGCGCCCCGTCGTCCGAGGAGCCGAAGGGCAGCCTGCCGGTCGCCGCGTACGCGAGTACGGAGCCGAGGCAGAACACGTCGCACGCCGTCGTCAGCCGCTCGCCCCGCACCTGCTCGGGCGCCATGAATCCCGGCGAACCGATCATCGCGCCCGTGCGGGTGAGGCCGCCCTCCGCCGTCGTCTCCAGGGCCCGGGCGATGCCGAAGTCGATGACCCGGGGCCCGTCGATCGTCATCAGGACGTTGGACGGTTTCAGGTCGCGGTGGATGAGCCCGGCGGCGTGGATGTCCTGGAGCGCCCCGGCGAGTCCGGCACCGAGGGCGCGGACGGAGCGTTCGGGCAGCGGGCCGTAGGCCCCCGAGTCGGACACCGCCGTACCGGGACGCCCCGAGACGATGCGGTGCAGCGAGGGGCCCGCGACGTACCCGGTCGCGAGCCACGGCACGGCGGCGTCCACCCCGGCGTCCAGGACCGGCGCGGTCCAGGCGCCGCCGACGCGACGCGCGGCCTGCACCTCGGCGCGGAAACGGTCGCGGAACTGCTGCTGTGCGGCGAGTTCGGGGCGGACCAGTTTGATCGCGACGGTACGTCCCCGGTCCGAGCGGGCCAGGAACACCTGGCCCATCCCGCCGGAGCCGAGACGGCGCAACAGGCGGTAGGTGCCGATGCGTTGCGGATCGCCCGGTCCCAGCTTCTCCATGGTGCGCTTCCTCCCCCGTACGGTCATGGCGGACCGCGGTCGAGAATAGCGGCGCACGCACCCCCGCTCACCGCCGTCACTCCGCGGAGGGCTCCGGCGGCTCCACGGGCCGGGAGGCCAGGACGTCCATCGCCTCGGACAGGCGTTCCAGCGTCGCCGCGGTCCGCGCGAACTCCTCCTCACCGAGCTCCTCGGCCAGCCGCGCCGCGAACTCGGCGTGGCCGGGACCGATCCGGCTCACCGCCGCCCGCCCGGCAGCCGTCGGGCGGAGCAGCTTGGCGCGCCGGTGAGCGGGATTCGCGACGTACTCGGCGAGACCCTGGTCCACCAGCAGGTCGGCGATCCGCTGAACGCTCTGACGGGTGATGCCCATCGACCGGGCGATGCCCGACACGGGGAGCGGCTCCGTCAGGACCGCGCCGAGTACCTGCCAGCGGGCCGCGGTGAGTCCGGCCGGCCCGGCCAGTTCCTCGGCGACGGCCAGGAACCTGCCGTTGAGCCGGAACACCCCGATCGCCGTCCGGCTGAACCGGTCAGGATTCTCGCCGTTGTTCCCGCTCATCCCTCGAGTACCTCGTACGCGCTCGGGTCCGAGTCGTGGAAGAGCCGGTGGAAGGCGTCGAGTTTTTCCGGCCCGTACACCCCGAGGAGGCCCAGGATCTCCCGGGCGAAGGCGACCGGTTCGGTCGGTCCGGCCGTGACCAGGGCGCCGCGTGAGGCACTGGCCGGGTCCGTCACCGCGTCGGTGTCCACGTAGTGCGCGCCGCCCGCGTACCCGGTGGCCGCGAGGTAGAAGGGCACGGCGCTCGTGTGGGGCCGGTCGTCGAGCAGGCCCTCGCGGGCGAGTCCCGCGGTCGCCCCGCAGATGGCGGCCACGGGCACACCCGCGTCCAGGAAGGTGCGTGCCGCCCCGGCGAAGGGGGCCAGCGTCTCGCCGGTGTCCCAGAGCGACGCGCCGGTGAGGACGAGGAGTCCGCTGTCCTCGGGGCTCAGCTCGCGGAGCGCGAGGTCCGGCTGGACGCGCAGCCCGCCCATGGTGGTGACGGGTTCGGCGGTGAGGCCGACCGTCCTCACGGTGTGGCCGTGCCGGGTGAGGTGGGCCGTGGCGAAACCCGGCTCCCAGTCGGCGAACGTGTCGTAGACGGCGAGGTGGACGGTCGTGCCGGTCATGGTGACCTCCGGTGGCTGGACGGAAGACCGCTATGACAGAAGGCTGTCATGATGACAGCATTCTGTCAATTGAGCGTCCGGCGCGCCCCGGGAACGCGACACCCTGCCGAACCCGGCCGCCCATGCCGTACAGAGTGGTCATGGATGACGGTGGCCACGACCGCCTACGCTCGCGGCATGAGCCCCGATGCCCCTCGCGCCCCGTACGCCGACCCCGCAGCGGGCGCGGCCGTGAAAGCCGCCGACCGCGCGCACGTGTTCCACTCCTGGTCCGCCCAGGGACTGATCGATCCGCTCGCCGTCGCCGGTGCCGAGGGGGCGTACTTCTGGGACTACGAAGGCAACCGCTACCTCGACTTCTCCAGCGGCCTCGTCTTCACCAACATCGGCTACCAGCACCCCACGGTCGTCGCCGCGATCCAGGAGCAGGCCGGGAAGCTCGTCACGTTCGCGCCGGCGTTCGCCGTCGAGGCGCGCTCGGAAGCAGCCCGTCTGATCGCCGGGCACACCCCCGGTGACCTGGACAAGATCTTCTTCACCAACGGAGGCGCGGAGGCCGTCGAGAACGCCGTCCGCATGGCCCGCGTGCACACCGGGCGCCCGAAGGTGCTCTCCGCCTACCGCTCGTACCACGGCGCCACCGCCACCGCGATCAACCTCACCGGCGACCCGCGCCGCTGGGCCTCCGACAGCGGCTCGGCGGGCGTCGTCCGCTTCTGGGCGCCGTTCCTCTACCGGTCCCCGTTCCACGCGCAGACCGAGGCCGAGGAGTGCGCCCGCGCGCTCCAGCACCTCGAGGACACCCTGGCCTTCGAGGGTCCGGCGACTGTCGCGGCGGTGATCCTGGAGACGATTCCGGGCACGGCGGGCATCATGGCCCCGCCCCCCGGCTATCTCGCGGGCGTCCGTGAGATCTGCGACCGCTACGGGATCGTCTTCGTCCTGGACGAGGTGATGGCCGGCTTCGGGCGCACCGGGCAGTGGTTCGCCGCCGACCACTACGACGTCGTACCGGACCTGATGACCTTCGCGAAGGGCGTCAACTCCGGATACGTACCCCTCGGCGGGGTCGCCATCAACGCCGAGATCGCCGCCACCTTCGAGACCCGTCCGTACCCCGGCGGACTCACCTACTCCGGCCACCCGCTGGCCTGCGCCGCGGCGGTCGCCACGATCAAGGTCATGGAGGAGGAGAGGATCGTCGAGAACGCCGCGCACCTGGGCGAGCACGTGCTGGGCCCCGGACTGCGGGAAATCGCCGAGCGCCACCCGTCGGTCGGCGAGGTCCGCGGGCTCGGGGCCTTCTGGGCCCTGGAGCTGGTCCGCGATCAGGAGACCCGCGAACCCCTCGTCCTGTACAACGCCACCGGCGAGGCGAACGCCCCGATGGCGGCCTTCGGCGCGGCCTGCCGGAAGAGCGGCCTCTGGCCCTTCATCAACATGAACCGCACCCACGTCGTGCCCGCCTGCAACATCACCGAGGCCGAGGCGAAGGAGGGCCTCTCCCTCCTGGACGCCGCCCTCTCGGTGGCTGACGAGCACACCGTGTAGGAGACACCGGAACGACGCCCTCCCCCGTGCCAGGAGCGGACACAGGCCCTGGCTTATGGTGACCCAAGCCGAGATCGGGAGGGGGCGTCGTGCCTGCGAGCGGAGGCGTGACCCGCAGTACTCTGCGCCAGCAGATCGCCGACGCGCTGCGTGACGAGGTCCTCGCGGGGCGTATGCAACCGAGGGTGGAATTCACCGTCAAACAGATCGCCGAGCAGTACGGGGTGTCCGCGACCCCTGTGCGCGAAGCACTCTTCGACCTCTCCGCGCAGGGGCTGCTCGAATCCGACCAGCACCGGGGGTTCCGGGTCCGCGAGTTCACCGTCGCCGACTACCGGGCGATGGTGGAGGCGCGCGCCCTCGTCATAGACGGGGTGTTCCGCGCGATCTTCGACGGGGCGACCCCGGCGGCCACCGTGCTCGCCGTCCACCGGCCCGCCCTCGTCTCCGTACGCCGCCGGGCCGAGGAGGCCACGAGGGCCGCGCGCAGCGGCGACCTCGACGTCCTCATCGGCTACGACCTGCGGTTCTGGCGGGAGCTCGGCGCGGTCATCGGCAACAGCTACATCAACGAGTTCCTGCAGCGCCTCAGGATGCAGGCGTGGGTCTTCGCCGTCCCGTACCTCCGGGGGGACGCCGACGTGTGCGACTGGCTGTGGAACGGCCACCGGGAACTGGTGGAGGCGATCGCGGCCGCCGACGGGCCGGCGGTACGCGCGGCGCTGGACGCCTACTACGCCCACGGGCGCAACTGGGCCGACCGGCTCGCGGCCGGCAATCCCCCTCATCCGGGCCACCGTGGCTGACCGTGTCGCCGGAAGCCTCCGCGGCCGGCAATCCCCCTCATCCGGGCCACCGTGGCTGACCGTGTCGCCGGAAGCCTCCGCGCCCGGGCCACAACGGCCCGGCCGTGGCGCGGACGCACCGGTCCGGGCCGTGCCGCCGCCCCGGACCCTGTGCGTGAGGTCCCGGTCGCATTACGCTGTCCCGACCATCGCACGAACCCGTTGGAGAGCGAGACTTCGTGGCCTGTGACCTGTGGCTGGTCCCCCTCGTCGATGTGCTGTGCCACAGCCCCGACAACCCGTTCGCCGAAGAGATCGCCGTCTACGACAAGGCGCTGACCGAGGCGGGTCTGCCGCCCGTGCCGGTCTACGCCTACATGCCCGGCCTCACCGGGGACGTCGCCCCGGTCGCCGGCTTCGACTACGACGCCCTGCACTTCCTGCGCCGGGCCTATCTGCTGCAGCTGAGCGGCCTCGCGGTCACGCCCGTCGGCGAACTGGGCGGAGACTACGAGCAGTTGCTGGAGATGTTCGAGCAGAGTGCGCAGGAATCGCACCTGGTCTGGCACTACGACCACGCCGGGGCCTACGTCCCGCTGGACTTCCCGCACCCGCTGTCCAACGATCAACTGCTGGAGGGCGGTGGCCCGCTGGGTTCGTCACACGGGCTGCTGAGGGAACTGGAATTCGTCGGCCCGGCCCTCGGTATCGACCCGGCCAACCCGCCGGCCCCCCCGCTCCCGCCCGCCGGCCCGACCACGCTGGAGGAGCCGGCCGCCCCGGCGCCTTATGACGACAGCCCGTTCGCCCGCGAGCGGCACGTCTGGCTGGGCCTGCACGCCGCGGCGACCCGCAGCCTCGCGCAGGGCTCGATGATCATCTTCAGCTGACCGCCGGACTCCGGACCCGAGGCCGCCCCGCTCAGCGGGGCGGCTCCGGGGGGCGCTGGCGCGGCATGTTCGGACGGGCCACCGACTGCATGGTGAGGCGGCCCGGAGGCGCCCCCTGCTCGGGACGGCCGCTGGTGCCGCCCGACACCAGCGACTGCATGCCCATGGGCGCGGGTCCGGCCCGGAACTCGACCATCCAGTCCGCCGTCTCCATGCGGCAGAGCTCGGTGATGTCCTCCGAGAACCGGCGCAGCACGCCCAGGCACCGCTCCGCGGCCTCGCTGGCCGTGCCCTCGGTCGGCCCGAGCACCTCCCGGACGCACTCCGAGGCCCAGTCGAACTGCAGGACCTGGAGCCGGCGCTGCACGGCCTGGGCCGTCGCCAGATTCCTTATCCAGCCCGAGGTCAGCCCGAAGTACCGGTCGCAGCCCATGCAGGCGGCCCCCAGCAGCAGGGACAGATAGCCCCAGCCCGCCGAGCCGTGCAGCTCGCCCGTCAGGTCGAGCAGGGGCAGGGCCGCGCCCGCGACCACGCCCACCGCGGTGCCCACGCGCAGGAGCCTCGCCGTGCGCCGCTTGCGGACCCTGTCACGCATATACCAGTCGGCGGTCTCCAGGGCGCCGGACTCGACCCAGCGGTAGAGCTCGTCGAGCCGCTCGGCCGGGTCGCCCCAGTCGCCGAGGGGGAACGCGCGGCCGGTCAGGTCCCGGGGGCCCGGACTCCGGCGCAAGGTGGACCGTTCGGTTCCGGTACTCGCGCCGGATCCAGCGCCGGACTCCTTGCGGGGCTGCCCGTCGGGCTGCATCTCCGGCTGACTCACCGGGGCACTCCTCTGCACTCTGCGTTCGGCGCGTAACGACGCGGATCGGTACGGTTGTCGGTCACGGGAGGGACGGATCTCCGGCATATGACCGGGCCCCACCCGTGTAACTCTGCGTTACCAGCGATGTGCGTGTGCGTAGGGATACGCGTCCTCTTCCTACCGCCGAATGGTGGGGCATGGGGTCGAAATCGCGGGATTCCCGGGTGTGCACGGCCTCTGGTCAGGTATAGGAGCACCGCAGCCCCTTTTCCGGACTCACTCGAAAGAGTTGCTCCCCGGCGGGTGGGGCGCGGCGTCCGGTGAGCACGTAGGCTCGGCGTACCGAAACAATCCGTCGTCGAAGTGCCAGGAGTGACCGTGATTCCCGGTGGTGGCCAGCCCAACATGCAGCAGCTGCTCCAGCAGGCCCAGAAGATGCAGCAGGAACTCGCCGCGGCCCAGGAGGAGCTCGCGAGGACCGAGGTCGAGGGCCAGGCCGGGGGCGGCCTCGTGAAGGCCACCGTGACCGGGTCCGGCGAGCTCCGTGCCCTGGTCATCGACCCCGGCGCGGTGGACCCCGAGGACACCGAGACGCTGGCCGACCTGGTGGTCGCGGCGGTCCAGGCGGCCAACGAGAACGCCCAGCAGCTCCAGCAGCAGAAGCTGGGCCCGCTGGCCCAGGGCCTGGGCGGCGGCAGCATGCCGGGGCTTCCGTTCTGACCCCGTAGCCACCCGGACGTACCGTCTACGGTACGAGCAGGAAAAAAGGAAAGGCGTTCCGTTGTACGAAGGCGTGGTTCAGGAACTCATCGACGAGCTGGGCAGGCTGCCCGGCGTCGGTCCCAAGAGCGCGCAGCGGATCGCCTTCCACATCCTGCAGGCCGAACCCACCGACGTACGCCGTCTGGCCCACGCCCTCCTCGAGGTGAAGGACAAGGTCCGCTTCTGCGAGGTCTGCGGCAACGTCGCCCAGCAGGAGCAGTGCGGCATCTGCCGCGACGCACGCCGCGACCGCTCGGTCATCTGCGTGGTGGAGGAGCCCAAGGACGTCGTGGCGATCGAGCGGACCCGTGAGTTCCGGGGCCGCTACCACGTGCTCGGCGGTGCGATCAGCCCCATCGAGGGCGTCGGCCCGGACGATCTGCGCATCAGGGAACTCCTGGCCCGGCTCGCGGACGGCTCGATCACCGAGCTGATCCTGGCGACGGACCCCAACCTCGAGGGCGAGGCCACGGCGACGTACCTCGCCCGGATGGTCAAGCCGATGGGCCTGCGGGTGACACGGCTGGCGAGCGGACTGCCGGTGGGCGGCGACCTCGAGTACGCCGACGAGGTGACGCTGGGCCGCGCCTTCGAGGGGAGGCGACTGCTCGATGTGTGACGTGACATCTGATGGCGGCTTTATGTTCGGCGGCGCTATGTTCTACCCACCGTTCGCGACCGTGCCCACGGGAGGTCCCCTCGATGTCTGACGCCACGCTGAATTCCGTCACGCAGGACCCGGACGACTTCGCCGTCCAGATCGCGGACCAGATCAAGACGTTCATCGTCGCGGTCACCGAGGTGTCCAAGGCGGACGAGCCCGAGACGGCCGTCCCGGTCCTCCTCCTGCAGGTCTCGCAGCTCCTTCTGGCGGGCGGCAGGCTCGGGGCCTACCAGGACATCCTCCCGGACGAGCGCTACGAGCCCGATCTCGGACCCGAGCCGGACGCCGACGGCCTGCGTGAGCGCTTCGCGGAGCTCCTGGAGCCCATCGACGTCTACTCCGAGGTCTTCGACCCGTACGAGCCCCGCAAGGCCCCGGTGCCGCACCGCATCTCCGACGACCTGGCCGACCTGGTCACCGACCTCGGCCACGGGCTGGCCCACTACGAGGCGGACCGCACGGCGGAGGCCATGTGGTGGTGGCAGTTCTCGTACTTCTCCAACTGGGGCTCCACCGCGTCGGCCGCCCTGCGTGCCCTCCAGTCCCTCATCGCGCACATCCGGCTCAACCAGCCGCTCCAGGAGCTCGACGGCCTGGACACCGACCAGGACCCCGGTGACGGCGACCTGGCGGAGGAGGCGGGCCGTGTGATGGCCGCGGAGATCGCCGGACCACTGGGTCTGCGGCCGGCTCTGTAGCCGTCCCGGCGGCCGTCCCGGCGCCTCCGCCCGATTCCGTTTGCGCTGTGTCCTGGGACACAAAGAGGCGTGCGATTCGAGCAGGCAGGGCAGCAGCCCGCTACGAGCAGTTCGGAGCGACACTCCGGTCCGCGTGGTGGGCGGGACATCTCACCATCCGGTATCGACGGGTCGATTCCGGGCTGCTCGTTAAACTGAGCCGACCGCACCATTATTGAGCGAGGAGCGCACGTGGGCCTTGTCGTGCAGAAGTACGGAGGTTCCTCCGTAGCCGATGCCGAAGGCATCAAGCGCGTCGCCAAGCGAGTCGTGGACGCCAAGAAGAACGGCAACCAGGTGGTTGTCGTGGTGTCCGCGATGGGCGACACGACGGACGAGCTGATCGATCTCGCCGAGCAGGTATCCCCGATGCCGGCCGGGCGTGAGTTCGACATGCTGCTGACCGCCGGGGAGCGGATCTCCATGGCCCTCCTGGCGATGGCGATCAAGAACCTGGGCCACGAGGCCCAGTCGTTCACGGGCAGCCAGGCCGGCGTCATCACCGACTCGGTCCACAACAAAGCGCGCATCATCGATGTGACGCCCGGCCGTATCCGCACCTCGATCGACGAGGGCAACATCGCCATCGTCGCCGGGTTCCAGGGGGTGAGCCAGGAGGGCAAGAACATCACGACCCTCGGCCGCGGCGGGTCCGACACGACCGCCGTCGCGCTGGCCGCCGCGCTGGACGCGGAGGTCTGTGAGATCTACACCGATGTGGACGGTGTCTTCACCGCCGACCCCCGGGTCGTGAAGAAGGCCCGCAAGATCGACTGGATCTCCTTCGAGGACATGCTGGAGCTGGCCGCGTCCGGCTCCAAGGTGCTGCTGCACCGGTGCGTCGAGTACGCCCGCCGTTACAACATTCCGATCCACGTCCGCTCGTCCTTCTCCGGACTGCGCGGCACCTGGGTCAGCAACGAGCCGCAAGGGGACCAGCTGGTGGAGCACGCGATCATCTCGGGAGTCGCCCACGACGTCTCCGAGGCCAAGGTCACCGTCGTCGGTGTGCCCGACAAGCCCGGCGAGGCCGCCGCGATCTTCCGCGCCATCGCCGACGCCGAGATCAACATGGACATGGTGGTGCAGAACGTCTCCGCCGCCTCGACCGGCCTCACGGACATCACGTTCACGCTGCCCAAGGCGGACGGACGCAAGGCCATCGACGCCCTGGAGCGCAACCGCGCCGGCATAGGGTTCGAGTCCCTGCGCTATGACGACCAGATCGCGAAGATCTCCCTCGTCGGTGCGGGCATGAAGACGAACCCCGGTGTGACCGCGGGCTTCTTCGAGGCGCTGTCGAACGTGGGCGTCAACATCGAACTGATCTCGACATCCGAGATCCGCATCTCGGTGGTCACCCGGGTCGACGACGTCAACGAGGCCGTGCGCGCCGTGCACACCGCCTTCGGTCTCGACAGCTCCGACGAGGCCGTCGTCTACGGGGGCACCGGCCGATGACCGTACGCCGCCCATCGCTCGCGGTCGTGGGAGCGACCGGGGCGATCGGCGGCGTCATGCTCCAGATCCTCTCGGAGCACGCGGACGTCTGGGGCGAGGTCAGACTCGTCGCCTCCCCGCGCTCGGCCGGCACCAAGCTGGTCGTGCGCGGCGAGGAGACAGAGGTCCTCGCCCTCTCCGAGGACGTGTTCGACGGGGTGGACGTGGCCCTGTTCCTGGTGCCGGACGAGGTGTCCGCCCGGTGGGCGCCGGTCGCCGCCGCCAAGGGTGCCGTGGTCGTGGACGACTCGGCGGCTTTCCGGACGGACGACGAGGTGCCCCTGGTCGTGCCCGAGATCAACCCGCATGCCGCGCGGCGCAGGCCGCGCGGCATCGTCGCGTCCCCGACCTGCACGACGCTGTCGCTGATCGTCGCGGTCGGCGCGCTGCATGCCGAATTCGGGCTGCGTGAACTGATCGTCTCCTCCTACCAGGCCGTGAGCAGTGTGGGCCGGGACGGTGTCACCGCGCTGCGCGAGCAGCTCGAGCTGGTGGCGGGCACGGACCTGGGCACACGGCCCGGGGACGTGCGGCGGGCCGTGGGCGACGGGGAGAAGAGCCCCTTCGCCGCGCCGGTGGCGCTGAACGTCGTCCCGTGGGCCGGGACCGACGCCGGGGACGGCTGGTCGTCCGAGGAACTGGCCATCCGTGACCAGTGCCGCAAGATCCTGGGCCTGCCCGGGCTGAAGGTCACGGCGACGTGTGTGTACGTACCCGTCATCGCGACGCACTCCATGTCGGTGCACGCCCGCTTCGAGAACGAGGTCGCGGTGGACCGGGCGCACGAGGTCCTGGCGACCGCGCCCGGTGTCGTGCTCTTCGACAGCCCGGCGGCCGGGGACTTCCCCACGCCCTCCGATGTGGTGGGCACCGACCCGACGTGGGTGGGCCGGGTACGGCAGTCGATGGACGATCCGCGCGCCGTCGAGATGTTCATCTGTGGAGATAACCTCCGAAAAGGCGCGGCTCTGAACGTGGCCCAGATCGCCGAGTCCGTGGCCGGAGAATTTCCCCGGACCTGATCGAACCTCTTTTGTAGGATCTGTGTGCGCCCTGTGGGTAAATCGCTGGTCTGAACCTCTTGAGCTGGGGCGTTGTCGTATCCGACGATGATCTCCTCGGCATCTGCAACCGCTGGTCGGATGCGACGCGTCTACCTCGTCACTTCTTGTGTGGCTGGATGCGTTTTCGGGGCATTTGGGGAAGAGCAGGTACGAATGAGGGCATGTCGCACAGCATCGAACGCGGTGCCGTTGGCGTACAACCCTGACGGGGGGATGGGTGTCCAACTGGCGTGGCAGAGGTTCTCGACATCACAGTGGTGGGCCCGTTGCGGGGCGCTTCGGTGCGCCCGCTCCGGCGGCCCCGCGCACCCGGCGGTATGCCGGTGATTGCGCCCATGCCCGCTGCGCGCTCCGCCCGGCTGCCCTCGCAGCGCGAGGGCGCTGAGGAGACCGTGGCGGCAGGAACGACGGTCGATCATCTGACCGAGACCTATCGCGCCCACTACCGTTCGCTGCTGGGCCTGGCCGCCCTCCTGCTGGACGACACGGCGTCCTGCGAGGACGTGGTGCAGGAGGCGTTCATCCGGGTGCACTCGGCGCGCAACCGTGTGCGCGAACCGGAGAAGACGCTCGCGTACCTCCGTCAGACCGTGGTCAACCTCTCCCGCTCCGCGCTGCGTCGGCGCATCCTCGGGCTGAAGCTGCTCTCCAAGCCGATGCCCGACATGGCGAGCGCGGAGGAGGGCGCCTACGACCAGTTGGAGCGGGACGCGCTGATCAAGGCGATGAAGGGGCTGCAGCGCCGTCAGCGCGAGGTGCTGGTGCTGCGCTACTTCTCGGACATGACGGAGGCGCAGGTCGCCGAGACGCTGGGCATATCGCTCGGCTCGGTGAAGGCGTACGGCTCCCGGGGTATCGCGGCACTGCGCCTGGTGATGGAGGCGCAGGCATGAGCGGGCCCGAGCACAGGCACGACGATGACCGGACTGGAAACGGAATTGTGAACGACGGGCCGGACGACACCCCGCACAGCGAGCCCGAGCGGGACGGTGAGCAGAAGCAGGCCAACGAGGCCGGCGTCGACGGCGCCGAAGCGGCCCCAGGTACCGCAGCCGAAGGTGCTGCGCCGGGTGGTGCCGAGGGGTGTGGCTTCGCCCCCGGTTGTGCGGAGGGCGGTGGTGTTGCGCCGGTCGGTGGTTTCGCGCCGGGCGGTGCGGACGGCGGTGTGCGCGCCCCGGGTGAAGGCGGCACGCTGACCGAGCTGTTCGGGGGCATGTCCGGTGCCGCCTCCCGCACTGCATCCGGAGGCAGCACCGGCGGTACGGCCGGAAGCGGCACCGGAAGCACGTTGACCGGAATGCCGGGTTGCCTCTTCGGCGGTACCCACGACGGTGATGACGTGGGCGAGGCCGAGCTGCGACTCCTGCTGCGCGGCGCTGTCCAGGGCCTCGAACCCTCGAGCGGCACCCTTGATCACCTGCAACGGGCGGTGCCGGCCCGTCGGGCCAGACGGCGTCAGGCATTGGTGGGCGTGGCGGCCGCGGCACTGCTGATCGGTACGGCGGTTCCCGCCTTCGTCCACGTCGCGAACTCCGACGGTTCGGCCACGGCCAGCCCGGCCATAGCCGGTCACGGGCAGCAGGCGCAGGGCGGCAGTGGCGAGGACGCGGGTAGCGGGTCCGACGGCCCGCAGTCGGCCGGTCCCAAGGATTCCCGGACCGAGGGGAGTGGGGGCGAGGACGGCAACTCCGCGGCACCTTCCAAGGGATCCGGCCCCGACGCCGAGGGCGGTGGAACCGCAGGACTCGGCGGCACTCCGGGTGACAAGGCCGCCGACGCCACCGCCTGCGACCCCGGTCAGCTCCGTGTCGCCTCGGCCGAGGCGGGCGCCGCCGGCGCGAACGGCACTGTCTACGGAGCGTTCAAGATCTCCAACGCGTCCGGCAGTTCCTGCTCGGTCACCACCAACGGCACCGTCGGCTTCCAGGCGGCGGGAGCCGCGGACCCGATGAAGATCAATGTCGTCCAGCACATTGCCGGGGACCCGGCGTCCGAGCTGCCCGACCCCTCACTGGAGCCGGGGACGGTGGTCCTGAAGCCCGCGATGGCGTACGAGGTGCGCTTCGCATGGGTGCCTTCGGACACCTGCCCGACCACCGGTGGCTCGCCCAGCCCGACGCCGACGGACGGCGGCGGAGGCGGCGGTGACAGCACCGGGACCACCGCCGGGACGGTGGACGACGCGGCGCAGTTCGGCAGTGCGGACGAGGGGCCCGCGGACGGCAGCATCGCGGTCACGCACACTCCGGAGGCCGGTGCGCCGACCGCCGAGACCACGATCTCCAACGCCTGCGCCGGCACGATCTACCGGACGGGCGTCCTGGGCACCTCGTAGCGCCCGTCACGAGCGCCCTGTCACGAGGGCCCTGTCACGAGGGCCCTGTCACGATCCGCGGCCCGCCGAGAACCTGCCAGGTTCCGGCGGGCCGGTTCGTTCCGCACCGCATGGTTGTGGTGGTGCCGACCGGGCCTGATCCGCACCGCAGGGCGTTGGTGGGGCCCGGTCGTTCCCGCTCGGGTCTCGTTGGGTCCCTGTCCTGTTCAGTCGGCGTCGGCCGCGAGGCCCAGCTCCACGTCCCGCGCCGCTTCGGCCTCGCGGCGCACGAGCCGGAACCACATGAAGAGCACGAAGCCCCCGAACACGAACCATTCGCCGGTGTAGCCGAGGTTCTGGAAGGCCTTCAGGTCGAGCCCGCTGCCCTGCGCGGCCGCGGCGGGTACCGGCTTCATGCCGTCACTCGCCTCACCCGACCCGGCCGAGCCACCCGAACCGGCTTCCGGCAAGGTGACCCAGGCGTCGTACACGTCGTACGGGACGAGGTTCACCAGGGACGCGGCGCTGATCATGCCGAGCTGCCCCTCGGGCAGCCCACCCGTGAGGTTCACACCCTTGGTGCCGCTGTTCTCGGATGCCTGCAGATCGCCGGTCACGGTGATCCGCCCGGACGGCGCCGCCGGGACCTCGGCGCTGCCCGGCGACCCCGGCAGCCAGCCCCGGACGACCGGCAGCGCCTTGCCGCTGTCGGTGCGCAGCAGATCCAGGACGTAGAAGCCGCCGCGGTCGTCCAGCTTGCGCCCGGGCACGAGGAACTGGTCCCCGTACGTCCCCGTCGCCACGGCCGGGCGCCCGGAGGTCTCCGTACTCACCGGCAGCAGTTCGTCGAGCGGTTTCGCGGCGCGGGTACCGGGATCCGGGCGTTCCTCGGCCTCCTCATGGGTCTGGACGCGGTCCTCGAAGCGGCCGAGCTGCCAGGTGCCCATGAACACGCAGAACGGTATGGCCAGCACGACGAAGAGGTTGATCCCCCACCATCGCGGGGTCAGCAGGAACCGGTACACCCCTCCACGGTACGGTTCCGCGTTCCGGGCGCCCGGAGCGGGGTGCACCATTTATCCGGACCCTACGCCTTCGGCCCCCCGTCCTCCCCGGCACGGTCGGCCGCCGCTGCTCCCAGGTGCCGCAGCGTGAAGTCCAGCTCCAGCCGGACCTGTTTGATGCGTTCCTCCACGACGAGCGAGCCGTGGCCCGCGTCGTAGCGATACACCTCGTGGACGGCGCCGCGGGCCGAGAGTCGGTCGACGTAGTTCTCCACCTGCCGGATCGGGCAGCGCGGGTCGTTGACGCCGGCCGAGATATAGACGGGCGCGCGCACCGCGTCGACGTAGGTCAGGGGGGACGAGGCCTCGAAGCGTTCCGGTACCTCCTCCGGGGTGCCGCCCAGAAGGGTGCGGTCCATCGCCTTCAGAGCCTCCATCTCGTCGTGATACGCGGTGACGTAGTCGGCGACCGGAACCGCGGCCAGTCCGAGTGCCCAGACGTCCGGCTGCGTGCCGAGGCCGAGCAGGGTCAGATAGCCGCCCCACGAACCACCGGCCAGGACCAGCCGCTCGGGGTCCGCGAGACCCGACTCCACCGCCCACGCCCGGACCGCCGCGATGTCCTCGAGCTCGATCAGCCCGACCCGGTGCTTGAGGGCATCCGTCCAGGCGCGGCCGTACCCGGTCGAGCCGCGGTAGTTGACCCGCACGACGGCGAAGCCGTGGTCCACCCATGCGGCGGGACCCGAGGCGAAGGCGTCGCTGTCGTGCCAGGTCGGGCCTCCGTGTATCTCGAAGACCGTGGGGAACGGCCCGTCACCGGCGGCCGGGGTCTGGACCAGGGCGTGGATGCGGCCTCCGGGGCCGTCGACCCAGGCGTCCCGCACGGGCACCGACGCGGGTGCCTTCGCCCCGGGCGGGTCGAGGACGACCGAGCCCGTCGTGGAACGCACGGCAGGCGGCTGTTCGGCCGACGACCAGAGGTACTCCACCGTGCCGTCCGGCCGTGCCGTGGCGCCCGACACCGTGCCCGCGGGCGTCTCCACCCGGACCGCGCCCTCGGCCCCCGGCTCATGGCGCCACAGCTCGCTGCGCGCCTCGAAGCTGTGCTCGATCAGCAGGGCCGAGCCGTCCGGATACCATTCCGCACCCACGTCACCCGGCAGATCGATCGGCAGGTCGGTCTGCGTCCCTGCGACCGGGTCCCAGATCATCGGCTCCCAGCGCCCGCGCCGCTGGTGTCCGACCAGCAGCCGGGTGTCACCGGCCACCGGGGCGAAGCCCAGTACGGCCAGGCCCAGTTCCTTCGTACCGCCCTCGGTGTCGTCCAGTTCGGCGACCGTCGAACCGTCTGGGCGCACCACCCGCAACGCGGAGTGCATCGCATCGCCGTGTTCCGTGTGCTCCAGGGCGATCAGGGCCCCGTCGTGGGAGAGATCGCCGACGCCTGCGGACTCCCGGTGCCGGTAGATCACGACGGGCTCCGCACCTGGGCGCACCAGGTGCACGGTCGTGCCGTCCTCGTCGGTCGAGCGGCCGACGACCGCCGTCCCGTCCCGCCCGATCGCCAGCCCGGCCGGGTAGGAGGCTTCGAGACCGGGCGCCGCCACCTCGTCCGTGCCGCCGGCGAAGGGCTGGCGCATCCACACGCCGAATTCGTCGCCGTCCGTGTCGGCGAACCACCAGACGTCCTCGCCGTCCGGCGTCAGCACGCCGTCCGTCGTCCCGTTGGGCCGGTCGGTGACCTGCCGCTGCTTCCCGGTCGCCCGGTCCCACGCGTACAGCTCGTACGTGCCGGTGGCGTTCGACACGAAGAGCGCGCGGTCGGGGGCGTCCTCGGCCCAGTCGGGCAGGGAGACCCGGGCAGCGCGGAAGCGCTGCTCCCACTGCGGCGGTTCCTTCTCGCGTTCGGGCACGGACGCGTCGTTCTGTGTGTCGCTCATGCCCCCATCCAACCTGATGTGACCGCGGCGCCGGGTGGCCTGTGGATAACCGCTCGCGCGCACCTCGTCCTGTGGGTAACTTTCGCGGCATGTACGCACCGACTCCCGACGACTGGCACGAGACCAACCGCGCGCGATGGGACGAACGCGTGCCCATCCACGCGGCCGGCGAGTTCTACGGTCTGGACGCCTTCCTGGCGGGCCGGGACGCCCTGCGCGCGTTCGAGATCGAGGAGGTGGGGGACGTGACCGGCCGGACACTGCTGCACCTGCAGTGCCACATCGGCGTGGACACCCTGTCCTGGGCCCGCCACGGCGCCGCGCAGGTCGTCGGCCTCGACTTCTCGGAGCCCGCCGTCGAGACCGCCCGCGGCCTGGCGCGGGCACTGGAGCTGACGCCTGAGCGCGCGGCCTTCGTGGCCGCCGATGTGTACGACGCGGCGCAGGCGGTTCCGGACTCCGCGTACGACATCGTCTACACGGGGTTCGGAGCCCTGAACTGGCTTCCGGATGTCGGACTGTGGGCGGAGACCGCGGCGTCGCTGGTCGCCCCCGGCGGATTCCTCTACGTCGCGGAGTTCCATCCGCTGACGGAATGCCTGGACGACGAGACCGGCTCGAGGGTCACGTACGACTACTTCAGCCGCGATCCCTGGGTGGACGAGTCGCCCGGCACCTACGCGGATCGCCACGCCACGACCGTCCACAACCGCAGCGTCGAATGGCAGCATCCGGTGGGCGAGGTGGTCTCGGCACTCGCGGCGGCCGGGCTGCGCATCGAGTTCCTGCGCGAGCACGACGCGACACTCTTCCCCAGGTATCCGGCCCTGGAGCGGCACACGGACGGGTACTACCGCTTCCCGGCCGGCCGCGCATCCCGATGGTGTATTCGGTCAAGGCCTCGCGGCCGATCGAGCGCTGAGACCGGCGTCCCCGGCCGATTGTCAGTGGCGGGCGCCACACTCGGACGCATGACTGAGATGGCTGACCGAACCGGTACGACGCCGCGAGCCGCCGCTCAGCGCGCCGCGGTGGAGGCCTACTGGGCGGCGGGCACCCGCGACTGGGAGGCGTTCGCGGCCATCCTCTCCGACGGTGTGGTGTACGACCTGCCGCAGACCCGCGAGCGCGTTCTCGGCAAGGAGCGGTACGTCCGGTTCAACCAGGAGTATCCGGGGGACTGGTGCGTCCGTATCGAGCGGATCGTCGCCGACGGGGACGGGCGACAGGCCGCGGCCCGGACCTGTTTCACCGTGGCGGACGAGGAGATACCGGCCGTCCACTTCTTCACCTTCGACGCGGCCGGCCGGATCACGGAGGTGACGGACTTCTGGCCCGAGCCGTACGAGCCGCCGACCGGCCGGGAGCACCTTGTCGAGCGGTACTGAGCTCGGCGGGGACCCTTCTGCCTCGGAACGTGTGGGGTGTGCAGGGAGCGAGCCGGTCGTGGGGCTGTCGTGCATGCCCGGAGGTGTGCGCGGTGGCGCCCCCGAGCACGGCCCGGGGGCGCCACCGCGGCACAGCCGCGTTCTGTGCGCGCGCTATGCCACGGAGCGGAAGGCCGGCAGATAGCCGTTCGACTGCCCGACCGCCTTCGGGTGGTACGAGTTGGTGATGGGAATGGACACGCTGTGGATCCAGGCGTCTCCCGAGCAGAGTTCGTGTCCGGTGAATTCGTCCACCACGCTGGAGTAGGTGAACCCCGCGTCGGCCGCCCGCTTGGCGAGCACCCCGTTCAGCACGTCCGACGCGTTGTTGATCGACCCGCGTTCGGTCTCCGTGAGCCCGGCGATGCAGCTGCCCGACAGCTTGTAGAAGCGCGGGTACCCGAGGACGACCACGTGAGCCTGGGGGGCACGTGAACGGATCCCGGCGTAGAGCGAGTCGAGTGCGCCCGGCAGCGAGTTCTGCATCTGTGAGACCGCTGTGTTAACACGGCTCACGCAGGTGGCCTCGCTCTGCAGGACGCACGTCTGCATGACGTCCGCGAATCCGACGTCGTTGCCTCCGGCCGTGACGCTGACGAGCGTGGTCGACGAAGTCAGCGCGCTCAGCTGACTGCTCGCCACGGACGCCGTCGTCGCGCCCGAGCAGGCGACGAACTTGAACGAGGACGGGTTGTTGGCGTTCGTCCAGAGGTACGGGTACGCGTTGGTGCTGCGCATGCAGTTGCCGCTCTCCGAGGTGTAGCTCCCGGCGCCCACTCCGGAGGAGTAGGAGTCACCGAGAGCTACGTAGTCGGCCCCTGCGGCGGATGCGGGTGGGGCGATGCCGAGTGCGGCAGCGGCGGCGATCGCGAGAGTGAGGACGGAGGCCCGGAAGGTTCGTACTGACATGGCTGCCAGCCCTTCGAAATGTGGGGGACGAGGGGGGAGTTCGTGGGGCGAGCATGTTTTTAGCAGCTCCCGGTACCCGTCGGTAAGTGGCCTCGCTGGAAGTCGTCTGATATGCCCGAATGATCGTTCGGGGGTCGATGCTCCGCGCGTAGATAAACCTTCGGCGGGCCCTCGAAATGGTGAAGTCGCGGGGCGTTTCGCCACTCTCCGTGACTCCTGCGCGTCATCCTCGACGGATGGCCGTACGTTCGAATCGCCAGGCGGCGCTCACTCTCCCGCCACCTTCGTGACCCGACGGTTGCGCTCCCTGAGTCCGTCCTCCCGTCGGCGGTTCCGTCTCGTTCTCTGCCGCTGCTCGCTACTGGGCCCGCACACGACTGCGGCCGCCAGGAGCCCTGGCGGCCGCAGCGGTGTCGGGGGTGGTCCGGGCTACAGCGTGCGCTCCAGCCGGTCCGCCATCAGCCTGCTGAAGCGGGAGGGATCGCTCAGCTCGCCACCGTCCGAGAGGAGCGCCAGCCCGTGGACGAGTTCGGCCGTCTCGGCCAGCTCTGCGGAGGCGTCCGGGTCCTCGCCCCTCGCGTCGTGAGCCTTCTTCAGCCCGCTGATCAGTCCGTGGGACGGGTTGAGCTCCAGGATCCGCTTGGCGCGCGGCACTTCCTGGCCCATGGCGCGGTACATGTTCTCCAGGGCCGGGGTGGCGTCGTGCGTGTCCGAGACGATGCAGGCCGGGGAGACAGTGAGCCGTGAGGAGAGGCGTACCTCCTTCAGGGTGTCGCCCAGCTGCTCCGTCATCCAGGTGAGGAGTCCGGCGTACTCCTGCTGCCGCTGCTCGCGCTCGGCCTCGATCTCCTTCTTCTCCTCGTCGCTGTCCAGGTCGACTTCGCCCTTGGCGATGGACTGCAACTGCTTGCCGTCGAACTCCGGCACGGACTGGACCCAGACCTCGTCGACCGGGTCGGTCAGCAGGAGGACCTCGAAGCCCTTGGCACGGAACGCCTCCATGTGGGGCGAGCTCTCCATGGCGGAGCGCGACTCGCCCGTCATGTAGAAGATCTGCTCCTGCCCCTCCTTCATCCGCTCCACGTACGAGCGCAGGGTGGTCGGCTCCTCCTCGTCCCGGGTCGAGGAGAAGGAGGCGATCTCCAGGATCGCGTCCCGGTTCTCGAAGTCCTGGAAGAGGCCTTCCTTGAGGACCCGGCCGAATTCCTTCCAGAACGTCGTGTACTTCTCAGGCGTCTTGGACCGCATGTCCTTGACGGTCGAGAGCACCTTCTTGACGAGCCGACGCCGCATCATTTCGATCTGGCGGTCCTGCTGCAGGATTTCGCGCGAGACATTGAGGGAAAGGTCCTGCGCGTCGACTACGCCCTTCACGAACCGCAGATACGTCGGCATGAGGGCTTCGCAGTCGTCCATGATGAATACGCGCTTCACATAGAGCTGCACACCCCGCTTGTGGTCCTGCATGAACAGGTCCTGCGGTGCGTGGGACGGGAGGAAGAGCAGGGCCTGGTACTCGAAGGTCCCCTCCGCCTGCATGCGGATGGTCTCGAGGGGATCGGTCCAGTCGTGGCTGATGTGCTTGTAGAGCTCGCTGTACTCCTCGTCCGTCACGGAGTCCTTCGACCGGGCCCACAGGGCCTTCATCGAGTTGACCGTCTCCGTCGCGGGCTCGGCGTCCTCCTCACCCGACACCGCCGCCATGCGGATGGGCCAGGTGATGAAGTCCGAGTAGCGCTTGACGATCTCCCTGAGCTTCCAGGGAGAGGTGTAGTCGAAGAGCTTGTCCTCGGTGTCCTCCGGCTTGAGCCGCAGCGTGACCGAAGTGCCCTGCGGGGCGTCGTCCACGGGCTCGACGGTATACGTGCCCTCACCACCGGACTGCCAGCGGGTGCCGGTCTCCTCACCCGCGCGCCGAGTCAGCAGAGTGACCTCGTCGGCAACCATGAAGCTCGAATAGAACCCCACACCGAACTGGCCGATGAGCTCCTCGGACGCGGTGGCGTCCTTGGCCTCCTTGAGTTCCTGGAGGAATTTGGCCGTACCGGAATTCGCGATCGTCCCGATCAGCTGCACGACCTCGTCGTGCGACATTCCGATTCCGTTGTCGCGCACAGTCAGCGTGCGATTCTCCGCATCCGCCTCGATGGCGATGTGGAGGTCGGACGAGTCGGCCCGGAGTGTGTCGTCGCGGAGGGTTTCCAGTCGCAGCTTGTCCAGCGCGTCCGAAGAGTTGGAAATGAGCTCGCGGAGGAAAACGTCCTTGTTCGAGTAGATCGAATGGATCATCATCTGCAGGAGCTGACGCGCTTCTACCTGGAACTCGAAAGTCTCGGCCGGCATGGGTGCGGGTTCCCTCTCTTGGTTAAATCATCTGAGTCGACACATATCGTAACCAGGCCCAGGTGTGCCCATGTGCTCCTTCGTCCGGGGTTGTTGGCCGTGTGACCCGCCGCGTCGTGGACGCGGACGGCGGACGGCGGACACGGGCACCCGCAGCCGGAGCCTGTCCCGCCTGACAGGCAGACTGGGCGCATGGGCGACGAACGAACGGTTTCCGGGACCACGCGGGACTCAGGGCTGCCACCGGTGATCACATGCCGGGAGCCGGGCACCTTCGCCTGGGGTGTGCTGGCCGAGCGCCATCCGGCGCTCATCGAACAGGTGCGGGACGCCTTCCCCTACGGTCCCGGCCCGCACCGTGCCCTCGACGACCTGCGTCACGAGATCATCCACGGTGTCGTCGAACCGCCGGGTGCCGCGAGTCCGGACCGGGGGTTCTGGCTGGACCAGGGGCGTGAGTACTTCGGGCGCCCCTGGTTCGACGCCCCGTTCCTCTGGGCGGAGAGCTACTTCTACCGCAGACTCCTGCAGGCAGTCGGCTACTTCGACGAGGGGCCTTGGCAGGGCATCGACCCCTTCGCACCGTTCAAACGGGCCGAACTGCGCGGCGACACGGTGGACGAGGAGCTCAGGTCTCTGGACGGCCTCGCCGCTCTCCCCGCGGGTGAGCGGGCGGCAGCCCTCCTCCAGGCCTCGCTCTGGGGGAACCGCGCCGACCTGGGCTTCCGCTCCTCCGCGGACGAGCCGTCCCTCGGCGAGCCGGACCACAGCCTGGTCGCCGACGACACGGGGGAGCTGTGGTCGCTGCTGCCCGCCGGCGGGCGGGCCACCGTCGCCGTCATCGCGGACAACACCGGTCGCGAGCTCATCCCCGACCTGATCCTCATCGACCATCTGCTCGAACACCGGCACGCGGACCGGGTGGTGCTCTATGTGAAGCCCCGTCCCTACTACGTCTCCGACGCGATGACGGCCGACGTCGTCGACTGCCTCCGCCGTCTGAGCGGCGCCCCCGGTGAAGCGGGTGTGATCGGCAGGCGTGTCTGGGAGGCCATGGGAGCGGGCCGGGTCGACGTGCGAACCCACGCCTTCTTCTGCGCCCCGTTCCCGTACGAGCTGATGCCCGAGGATCTCCGGGCCGAACTGGCCGCCGCCACGATGACGATCCTGAAGGGCGACCTCAACTACCGTCGGCTCGTGGGTGACCGGCTCTGGCCGCCGACGACGCCGTTCGCCGATGTCACCGCGTACTTCCCCGGCCCTGTCGCGGCGCTGCGGACGCTGAAGTCCGATGTCGTGGTGGGGCTGGACGTGCCCACCCTGGAACGCCTGGAGACATCCGGCCGTGCCTGGCGTACCAGCGGCACGCACGCCTTGGTCCAGGTGCGCGCCGGGCGGGGCGGCCCGCTCAGCGCGGCACGCCGTGCCGGGTGACGAGGTCGTGCCAGCCCTGTTCCAACTGTGCGAGCGGCACGCCGCGTTCGCAGGCCAGGTGGTGGACGAGGGGGGTGTCGATCGATGCGAGGAGCGAGTGGGCGAGCAGTTCCGGATTCCCGGCCACGCCCGTTCGGTGCACCAGCATCGCGACGTGGCTGAGCCGCAGCCGGTAGGCGGGGATGGCGAAGGCGCGCAGCGGATCGGTGCGTGAGGCCAGGATGAGTTCGTGGTGATCGCGCTCGTGGCGCATGACGGCCGGGCCGAACGCGTGCAGCCGCTCGGCGGCCGGGGCGTCCGGCCCCATGGGGGGAGGCCCTGAGAGGAACGTCGCCTGGAGCAGTGACTCGCGGTGGTCGAGGAGCGCGATGAGCAGACCGGTGCGGTCCTTGAAGCGCCGGAAGACGGTGCCCTTCCCGACTCCGGCCGCCGCTGCCACCGACTCCATGGTGAGGTCTGCGGCCCCGCACTCCGCCAGCAGCCGCGAAGCGGCTTCCAGCAGGAGGGCGCGATTGCGTGCCGCGTCCGCCCGGAGACGCTCGGGTTCGCCCACGGCCGCGAGCGTGAGGCTTGTGCGCGTCCCGCCGGGGTCGGGCGGCCCGGACAGCGGGGACATGGGGGCGGTCATGGCTCCAAGGGTAGCGCCGGAGGACCGGAAGTGGACCGTAGTCCGTTTCGAGTGGTACACATTTAAACGGACTACGGTCCGCTTATTTCTGCAGTCTCGGTCTCCCCAGGAGCTTCCCCCATGTCTGTACGCATTCTTGCTCTCGTCGGCAGCCTCCGCGCCGGCTCCCACAACCGCCAGCTCGCCGAGGCGGCGGCCAAGCACGCGCCCGAGGGCGTCGAGGTCGAGCTCTACGAGGGCCTCGTGGACGTCCCGTTCTACAACGAGGACATCGACGTCGAGGGCGACGTGCCTGCCGCGGCCGCCCGGCTGCGCGAGGCGGCCGGCCAGGCCGACGCGTTCCTGCTGTTCTCGCCGGAGTACAACGGCACGATGCCGGCCGTCCTGAAGAACGCGATCGACTGGCTGTCGCGCCCGCGCGGCGCCGGCGCCCTCACCGCCAAGCCGGTCGCCGTGGTCGGTACCGCCTTCGGCCAGTTCGGTGGCGTGTGGGCCCAGGACGAGGCGCGCAAAGCGCTCGGCCTCGCCGGCGCGTCCGTTCTCGCCGACGTCAAGCTCTCCATCCCGGGTTCCGTGATCCGCTTCGCGGAGCTCCACCCGGCCGATGACGCCGAGGTCGTCACTTCGCTGACCGAGGTTCTCGGCCAGATCGCCAAGAGCACCGCAGCTGCTGCCTGATCCATCCCTCGGCACAGAACCGCCGAGGACGCGGCTCCGCCGCAAAAGCCATGACCGGCTCGTGTGGGCCCGGTCCTGTTCCCCTCACAGAGGCGGGGACAGGACCGGGCCCTCACTTCGTCGTGCCGCAGGCGGTGGGGGACCTGTGTGCCAGAAGGGCGGGGTCCCCGCAGTCCGGAAAGCACGTCGACCCCGGCAGGACCGAATGCAATGATCTTGACGTACGGAGCCCGCCCCTGACCGGAAGGACGCCATGACCGCGTACGCCATAGCCCACCTCGCAGAGGCCGACCCCCACCCGGAGATCATCGAGTACGTCGAGCGCATCGCCGGCACCTTCGAGCCGTACGGGGGGCGCTTCCTGGTGCACGCCACACCGCACGAGGTGAAGGAGGGCAGCTGGCCCGGGCACGTCGTGCTGATCGGCTTCCCGGGTATCTCGGAGGCACGGGCCTGGTGGGACTCACCCGCCTACCAGGCGATCGCGCCCCTGCGCTCACGGCACATCGAGGGCGACATCATCATGGTCGAAGGCGTCCCCGAGGGATACGACCCGACCGCCACCGCGAAGGCGATGCGCGAGGGCCTGCCCACCGAGTAGCTCGCGCACATACGGGAACAGGTCAGGCGCCCTCTGCAAGCAGAGGGCGCCTGACCTGGTGTTTCAGCTGTCGGGGTGGCGGGATTTGAACCCACGACCTCTTCGTCCCGAACGAAGCGCGCTGCCAAGCTGCGCTACACCCCGATGTCCACCGATTGTCCTGGCGACATCGATTACTTTAGCCCACCGGCGCCCGGAGGCGAAATCCGGTATTACGGTTCGGCCGCCGTCCTCAGTCCCGGGGGGTCAGTGTCAGCAGGGTCGCCTCGGGGGGGCAGGCGAACCGGACGGGGGTGTAGCGGTTGGTGCCGCAGCCGGCCGAGACGTGGAGGTAGGCACGCCGCTCGCCGACGGTGTGGGCGGAGAGGCCCTTCACCCGGTCCGTGTCCAGGTCGCAGTTGGTGACGAGGGCTCCGTAGAAGGGGATGCAGAGCTGCCCGCCGTGGGTGTGGCCCGCCAGGATCAAGGGGTAGCCGTCCGCCGTGAAGGCGTCCAGGGTGCGCAGGTAGGGGGCGTGGACGACACCGATCGAGAGGTCAGCGCCCGTCTCGGGGCCGCCGGCGACCTCGGCGTAACGGTCCCGCTTGATGTGCGGGTCGTCCAGGCCGGTGAAGGCGATCTCGAGGCCGTCGGCCTTGATCCGCCCCCGGGTGTTGGTCAGGTTCAGCCAGCCCGCCTCGTCGAAGGCATCCCGCATCGGCTCCCACGGGTTGTGGACCACGTTGACCGCCGGGGCGTTGCCGTTCAGGCCGTGCTTGCCCTGCATTTTCTCCAGGAGGTAGAGCGCGGGGTTGCGGAGCTTCGGCCCGTAGTAGTCGTTGGATCCGAAGACATAGACCCCGGGGAACTCCATCAGCGGGCCGAGCGCGTCGAGCAGCTCGGGCACGGCCTCCGGGTCGGAGAGGTTGTCGCCGGTGTTCACCACGAAGTCCGGCCGGAGGCCCGCCAGTGACTGCAGCCACGCGCGCTTCTTGCGCTGACCGCTCACCATGTGGACGTCGGAGACCTGGAGTACGCGCAACGGGCGTGCCCCGTGGGGGAGTACGGGAATCGCGATCCGGCGCAGCCGGAACGACCGTGCCTCGAATCCGGCGGCGTACACGAGACCGGCGGCGCCGACCGCAGCGCCGACTGCCGTTGCTTTCAGGGGTACTCCGTAGCGTGCGCGCATGTGCCCATCGTCGCAGACACGGAGGGGGCGGACGAAAACCGGCGGGCGGCGGGTACCCCGTAGCTGTCACAATCGCCGCATGACCACGCTCAAGTCCAAGCTCAAGGAAGACCTCACCACGGCCATGAAGGCGCGTGACGAGCTCACCTCGTCCACCCTCCGGCTCACCCTCACCGCAATCACCAAGGAAGAGGTCAGCGGCAAGACGGCGCGCGAACTCTCCGACGACGAGGTGCAGAAGGTGATCGCCAAGGAGGCGAAGAAGCGCCGAGAGGCGGCCGAGGCCTTCGCGCAGGGTGGCCGGACCGAGCAGGCCGAGCGGGAGAAGGCGGAGGGCGAACTGCTCGACGCCTACCTGCCCAAGCAGCTCTCCGACGACGAGCTGGACGTGATCGTCGCGCAGGCCGTCCAGGAGGCGAAGGGCGCCGGCGCCGAGGGGCCGCGGGCCATGGGCGCCGTCATGAAGATCGTCAACCCGAAGGTGGCCGGGCTCGCCGACGGGGGCCGGGTGGCCGCCGCGGTGAAGAAGCTGCTCGCGGGCTGAGAGGCCGACGGCATGAGGAAGGGGCACCCCCGCCCGGGGGTGCCCCTTCCTCATGCCGTCGTCAGGCGGGCCGCAGCAGGTCAGGGACCGTTGCCGCCCCGACCGCCGCCGTCGTTCCCACCGATGACGCCGGGCGGGAAGGTGATGCCGCCGATGGGGTCGGGCTTGCCGTCGTCACCGGCACCGCCGTTCTCGTTGCCCCGGCCCTTGTCCCGCCCCTTCTCCTCTTCCTTCTTCTCCTTGCCACGGGGCAGCACGACCGGGTTGAAGGAGGGGGTCTCCGACGCTTCCAGCGCGCCGGTCATCGCGGTCCGCCAGATCGGTCCGGGCAGACAGCCACCGCAGACCTTGTCGTAGTACTGACCGCCGATCGTGATGTTGTACATCGGCACCTTCTTGGCGCCGTCGGAACCGACCCACACCGCCGTGGAGAGGTTCGGGGTGTAGCCGACGAACCACGCGTCCCTGCGCTCTTCCGTCGTTCCCGTCTTCCCCGCGTTGTCGCGGTCCGACAGGCCGGCCAGGGTTCCCGTGCCGTCCTCGACCACACCCTTGAGCATGGCGTTGATCGTGTCCGCCGTCTTCTCGCTCATCGCGGACGTGCACGTGGACTTCGGCACCGGCACCTTCTTGCCGTTGGCGTCCTTGATCGACTGGATGGCGATCGGCGTGCAGTAGGTGCCCCGGTTGGCGAACGCGGCGTAGGTCGCGGCCATGGAGAGCGGTGTGCTCACCTCACTGCCGAGCGTGATCGCGGGCTCCTCCACGAGCTGCTTGCTGTCACCGCGCTCGTAACCCACCTTCTTGGCCATGGTGACCGTCTCGCACAGTCCGGCCTTCTGCTCCAGCAGGGCGAAGTAGGTGTTGATGGACTTGCCGAGCGCGCTCGTCATGTCCCAGGTGCCCTTCTCCTCCTCCAGCTCGTTCTGGACGGACCAGTCGCCGCCGCCCTGTGCCCCGGAGCAGTTGGTGTACTTGTTCTTCGGGACGGACATCTTCCAGTCCGTCGAGAAGGTCTGTGCCGGGCTGACGCCCTTCTCCAGAGCCGCAGCGGCGGTGATCGGCTTGAAGGTCGAGCCGACCTGGAAGCCGTAGGTGCTGCCGCCCATCTTGTTGCTGACGGCCAGGTTGAGCACCGTCTCGTGCTTCTTCTGGTCCAGGCCGTACGGGCGTGACTGGCCCATCGACAGGATCTTGCCCGTGCCCGGCTGGACCTGCACCACCGAGGCAGCGATCTTGTCGGTCTTGTTGACCTTCAGGGTGGACGCCTCGTTGGCCGCCTCCTGGGCCCGCGGGGACAGCGTGGTCCTGATGGTCAGGCCACCGAGGTTCCACAGCTTCGTGCGTTCCTCGTCCGTCTTCCCGAAGGCGGGGTCGGTCAGGATCGTCTTGCGCACGTAGTCGCAGAAGAACCCGGAACCCTCCACGGCCGTGATGCAGCCGTTCTTGGGCTGCTTGACCTTGAGCTTGAGCGGGGCGGCGATGGCCTTGTCGGCCTCGTCCTGCGAGATGTTGCCGACCGCCGCCATGCGCTGCAGGACGGTGTTACGACGCTTGGTCGCTTCTTGCGAGTCGTTGACCGGGTCGTAGCGGGTCGGCGACTGGACGAGACCGGCGAGCATCGCGGCCTCTTCCAGCGTCAGGTCCTTGGCGTGCTTGGAGAAGTAGCGCTGTGAGGCGGCCTCGATGCCGTAGGCCTGCTGCCCGAAGAACGTGATGTTGAGGTAGTTCTCCAGGATCTTCTTCTTGCCGAGCTCCTCCTCGACCTGGATCGCGTACTTCAGCTCACGTACCTTGCGGCCCAGGGTCTGCTGGGTGGCCTCGGCGACCTTGTCCGGGTCGTCGCCCGCCTCCTCGACGAAGACGTTCTTCACGTACTGCTGGGTGAGCGTCGACGCCCCCTGCGCGGCGCCGCCCTCCTGCACGTTGCGGTTCATCGCTCGCAGGATGCCCTTGAGGTCGACCGCGCCGTGCTCGTAGAAGCGTGAGTCCTCGATCGCGACGATCGCGTCCTGCATGTACGGGGAGATGTCCTTGAGCGGGACGACCGTACGGTCACGCGAGTAGACGGTGGCGATCATGTCGCCCTCGTTGTCCAGGATCGTCGTCCGCTGGCTCAGCGGTGGGGTCTTGAGGTTCGAGGGAATCTCGTCGAATCCCTCGACCGTTCCCTTGGCTGCGAGCCCCAGTGCCCCGGCGGCCGGCAGCGCGATGCCTGCCAGGACAGCTCCGGAGAGTGCGGCGACACCGAGGAACTTGGCGGCCTGCTGGGTCGTCGTAAGACCCCCGCCTGAGCGCTTCTTTGGCATGAGGGCAGCCTAATCCGTAGTCAGCGGTGATCCGCAGGGGCAGGGGCTCCTCGGAGCGTTCGAGTACCAGACCGTGACATGCGGGTGCGGCCGGGGCCGATTTCCCTGCTGACGGCCCGGCCCGGCGGGGGATGCCGGCGGCCTCGCGGACGAACCGTGTGCCGACGCGCGTCCTGCGGGCATGACGGCACGGCAATGCGAGGCGCCCAGGTTCCCATTCGCCGGACACGCGCACAGGCGTTGGCCTAAGCTGCTCTCAACTGTCACAGCAGTCCGATTTTGTATCAACCCCCATGCGCGGCCCTTTACGGATTTCAGCCATGGCCGGAGGCGCTCCCGAATTCGCCTCATGTGTCGCTGAATGTCCGTTGCGAATTGGGTATCCTGTCCCGATTCTTTCGGGATAGTCGCGCATGTCCTCGCATCACTCCCCTGGGTGATCTGCCGCGTACGCATAGTCCGTTCGGGCCATTCAAGATTGGGCCCGAAGGGGGTGTTGTGCTGTCGCCACCTTCCGTAACGTCCTCAACTGGCAGCGGTGAATATGCCGCTACCGCCGTGGGGGAGCCTCGATTCGGGAGAGGACGGCGCCGGCATGGGCTGGGTAACCGACTGGAGTGCGCAGGCAGCCTGCCGCACTACCGATCCGGATGAATTGTTCGTACAAGGGGCAGCGCAGAACAGGGCCAAGGCGGTGTGCACCGGTTGTCCGGTGCGGACCGAATGCCTGGCCGACGCGCTGGACAATCGCGTCGAATTCGGCGTGTGGGGCGGGATGACGGAGCGGGAGCGACGCGCACTGCTGCGCCGGCGGCCCACCGTGACGTCCTGGCGCCGTCTGCTGGAGACCGCGCGCGGTGAATACGAGCGGTCCACGGGCTTGATGCCCGCAGGGGTGGGCCTGGACGACGGACTGCATGACGACGGCCTGCACGACGACGAACTGCACGAGACGTTCGCCGCTGTGGGGTAGCGCCGCGCGGGCTTCCCTCAGGGGGAGGCCCGGGAAGCCCCTAAGCAGCTCCGGCCGGAGCGGAACCGGTCGCGAGCCGTTCCCCGATGGCCCTGAGGCCGGAGAGGTCGTGCACGTCACCGGGCAGCGCGGCCACCTCGGTCACCAGGACCTCGGGGTGGAGCGTCGTGAAGCGGTCACGGGTGTGCTGTTCGCGCGCGACGACCTGCATCCGCTCGGCGTGCAGCCGAAGCAGGCCCGCGGTCAGCTGCTCGACGGACACGTCGTCCGCGGCGGCTGTGTCGTGCTCACGGGGCGTCGCGTCGTGCTGCGTCGGCTCGTGTCGGTGCGTCTCGTCGCCGGGCTCGGGGGAGAGCGGTGGCTGGGGGGCTTCGGGCGGGACCGCGGCCGCCGGGTCCGCCGTGTCACCAAGGCCAGCCTTCCCGGCCGTCTGATCCACAATGCCGGCGCTCTCAAGATTTTCTGCGGCGGCCAGCGCCCGCTCCGCGGAAAGCCGTGCGGCCTCGCTGCCGTGCACCCGGTTGAGGACAAGGCCGGCGAGCGGCATCTCCTCCGCGGCCAGGCGTTCCACGAAGTACGCGGCCTCACGCAGCGCGTCCCGCTCGGGCGTGGCCACCACGAGGAACGCCGTACCGGGCGCCTGGAGGAGTTTGTACGTGGCGTCGGCCCGGGTACGGAATCCGCCGAACATGGAGTCCATCGCCGCGACGAAGGTCTGTACGTCGCGCAGGAACTGCCCGCCGAGCAGCTTGCCGAGCGTTCCCGTCATCATCGACATCCCGACGTTGAGGAACTTCATCCCGGCCCGGCCGCCGATCTTCGCCGGCGCGATCAGTACCCGGATGAACTTGCCGTCCAGGAAGGAGCCGAGACGTTTCGGCGCGTCCAGGAAGTCCAGGGCGGACCGGGACGGCGGGGTGTCGACGACGATCAGGTCCCACTCGTCGCGAGCCCTCAGCTGCCCCAGCTTCTCCATCGCCATGTACTCCTGTGTGCCCGCGAAGCCGGCCGACAGGGACTGGTAGAAGGGGTTCTCCAGGATGGCGCGGGCCCGCTCGGCATCCGTGTGCGCCTCGACCGTCTCGTCGAAGGTGCGCTTCATGTCGAGCATCATGGCGTGCAGTTCGCCCTCGCCCTCGATGTCCTCGACGCGGCGGGGGACGTTGTCCAGCCGGTCGATGCCCATCGACTGCGCGAGACGGCGGGCCGGGTCGATGGTGAGGACGACGACCTTGCGGCCGCGCTCCGCGGCCCGCACACCGAGCGCCGCCGCGGTCGTGGTCTTGCCCACGCCCCCGGACCCGCAGCACACGACGATGCGGATGCCGGGATCGTCCAGGAGCGCGTCGGTGTCCAGCCCCGGTGCGATGTCCGTGCCCAGCGTCATGAACCCGCCCCTTCTCCCGTTGCCCGTCGCCTGCCGGCCCCGGACCTCTGCCCCGCCTCGTCCGCCGTGTCGTCGCCGACGCCCTGTTTGCGGAACTCCTCGGCCAGCTCGTACAGCCCGGACAGGCTCACGCCCTCGCCCATCAGCGGAAGCTCGGACATGGGCAGTCCCAGCCCGGCCAGCACAGCGCGCTGTTCGCGTTCCAGACCGACCCGCTGGGCGTGCTCGGCCGCCTGAGCGACCAGGGGCCGCACGAGTCCCGCGGAACCGGTCACGCCCGCCCGGGTGAGTGTCTTCGCGATCTCCTTGCGCCGGCCGCCCGACGCGGTGCGCAGCGCGTCCTCGTCCAGCAGGTGCGGCCGCACCATGTTCACGACGATCCGGCCCACGGGCAGTTCCGCGGCCCGCAGCTCCGCGAGGCCGTCCGCGGTTTCCTGGACCGGCATCTCCTCCAGGAGCGTCACGAGGTGGACCGCGGTCTCGGGGGACTTCAGGACCTTCATCACGGCCTGTGCCTGATTGTGTATCGGGCCGATCCGGGCCAGCCCGGCCACCTCGTCGTTCACGTTGAGGAAGCGGGTGATGCGCCCGGTGGGAGGGGCGTCCATGATCACGTGGTCGTAGACGAACCTGCCCTGCTTGTCCTTGCGCCGCACGGCCTCGCACGCCTTGCCGGTCAGCAGGACGTCCCGGACCCCCGGCGCGATGGTGGTGGCGAAGTCGATCGCGCCGAGCTTCTTCAGCGCCCGGCCGGCGCTGCCCAGCTTGTAGAACATCTGGAGGTAGTCCAGGAGCGCGCGCTCGGCGTCGATGGCGAGGGCGTGGACCTCGCCGCCGCCGGGCGCCACCGCGATCCGGCGTTCCTCGTAGGGGAGGGCCTCGGACTCGAAGAGCTGGGCGATGCCCTGCCTGCCCTCGACCTCGACCAGGAGGGTGCGCCTGCCCTCGGTCGCGAGGGCGAGCGCGAGTGCGGCGGCGACCGTGGTCTTACCGGTCCCGCCCTTGCCGCTGACGACCTGGAACCTGCTCACGTCTTCGAGCCTAACCAGTCGGCGGGCAGGCTACGCACGAGGCCGCATGTGCCAGGCATTACAGTCGGCTCATGACCAAGTGGGAATACGCGACCGTGCCCCTTCTCGTGCACGCGACCAAGCAGATTCTGGACACCTGGGGCGAGGACGGCTGGGAGCTGGTCCAGGTCGTTCCCGGCCCGAACAACCCCGAGCAGCTCGTGGCCTACCTGAAGCGGGAGAAGGCCTAGTGGCGGGCGCCGTCGAGGCGAAGCTCGCCGAGCTCGGCCTGGCGCTCCCCGACGTCGTACCGCCGCTTGCCTCCTATCAGCCGGCGGTGCGGTCCGGGGTGTACGTGTACACCTCCGGCCAGCTCCCGATGCTGGACGGCAAGCTCGCCGTGACGGGCAAGGTCGGCGCCGAGGTGACGGCGGACGAGGCCAAGGAGCTCGCCAGGACCTGTGCGCTGAACGCCCTGGCGGCCGTGAAGTCGGTCGCCGGTGACCTGGACCGGATCGCCCGCGTCGTGAAGGTCGTGGGCTTCGTCGCCTCCGCGTCCGACTTCACCGGGCAGCCGGGCGTGATCAACGGTGCGAGCGAACTGCTGGGCGCCGTCCTGGGCGACAAGGGTGTGCATGCCCGCAGCGCCGTCGGTGTGGCGGTGCTGCCGCTGGACGCGCCCGTCGAGGTCGAGATCCAGGTCGAGCTCGTCGAGGCCTGATCCGTTCCACGTCCCTGATCCCGCCCGGTCCCACGACCGGGCGGGATCACGCGTGTACGGCAGGGCGGCGGCGTCCGGGACCCCTCTCGAACATCGGCGCGGTTCCGGATAGCCTCCGGCCATGCCCAACGGTCAGTGGTACCCACCGGAATGGCCCGCCCGCATCAGGGCCCTCGCCAGCGGCGAGCTGACGGCCGTCGCACCTCGGCGGGCGGCCACGGTGATGCTGCTCCGGGACGACCCGTCCGGCCCGGGTGAGGGGGCTCCGGCCGTCCACATGCTGCGCCGGCGCACCTCGATGGCTTTTGCGGGGGGCGCGTACGCCTATCCGGGTGGCGGGGTCGACGCACGCGACGACGATCTGCTCGTGCGCTGGGCGGGGCCGTCCCTGGAGAGCTGGGCGGAACGCCTCGGCGTCGACACCGCCGCCGAGGCGCAGGCCGTCGTCTGTGCGGCTGTCCGGGAGACGTACGAGGAGGCGGGCGTCCTGCTGGCCGGGCCGACCGCCGGCACCGTCGTCAGCGACACCACGGGTGCCGACTGGGAGGCCGACCGCGAGGCCCTCGTCGCCCGTGAGCTGTCCTTCGCCGGGTTTCTGGACCGCCGGGGCCTGGTGCTGCGCTCGGACCTGCTGGCCGCGTGGGCGCGGTGGATCACGCCGGCGTTCGAACCACGCCGGTACGACACCTGGTTCTTCGTCGCCGCGCTTCCGGAGGGGCAGCGCACCCGCAACGCCTCCACCGAGGCGGACCGCACGGTCTGGATCAGGCCAGGCGAGGCCGCCGACGGCTACGACCGGGGGGAACTGCTGATGATGCCGCCCACCGTGGCCACCCTGCGGGCGCTGAGGCCGTACGGAACGGCCGGAGAGGCGCTGAAGGCGGCGGAATCCCAGGACCTCGCTCCCGTACTCGCAGAGGCCCGCATGGAGGGCGACGAGCTGGTGCTGACCTGGCCGGGGCACGAGGAGTTCACCAAGCACGTTCCGGCTGGGGACGTGCCGGCTCCCTCCACGCCGGCCGACTCCCCGGGCGGGGGACCCGCATGAGCGACGCGGCCGCACTGCCGGGGCAGCCCCGCGGCGGGGTCGTCTCCGGTCCCGCCACCACCCGCGCCGTCAACGTCCTGGCCCCGAACCCCTCGGCGATGACCCTGGACGGGACGAACACCTGGATCGTCGCGGAACCGGACTCCGACCTGGCCGTCGTGATCGACCCCGGGCCGCTCGACGACGTACACCTGCGAGCCGTCATCGAGACGGCGGAGCGGGCGGGCAGACGCGTGGGGCTCACCCTGCTCACGCACGGACACCCCGACCATGCGGAGGGAGCCGCGCGTTTCGCGGAGCTCACGCGTACCGGGGTGCGGGCCCTGGACGTGGCGCTGCGCCTGGGCGACGAGGGGCTGGCGGCGGGCGACGTGATCACGACCGGCGGGCTCGAACTCCGGGTGGTGCCCACCCCGGGGCACACGTCGGACTCGCTGTCCTTCCACCTGCCGGCCGACGGGGCCGTGCTGACGGGCGACACGGTCCTCGGGCGGGGCACCACCGTCGTCGCCCACCCGGACGGGAGGCTCGGTGACTACCTGGACACCCTGCGGCGGCTGCGGTCGCTGACGGTCGACGACGGGGTGCACACGGTCCTCCCGGGGCACGGGCCCGTGCTGGAGGACGCTCAGGGCGCGGTCGAGTTCTACCTCGCGCACCGGGCCCACCGTCTGGCACAGGTCGAGACGGCCGTGGAGGCGGGGCACCGGACGCCCGCCGAGGTCGTAGCGGCGGTCTACGCCGATGTGGACCGTTCCCTGTGGCCCGCGGCGGAGCTTTCGGTGCGGGCGCAGATGGAGTACCTGACGGAACACGGCCTGATCTGACCGGCCGGCAGTACGGGAAAAGGCCCCACCCGGGGGTGGGGCCTTCCTCGACGGTCGTGACTCCTCCGGGGGATGCCCGCCCGGGGCACTCCCGCCCGGGGCGTCGCGTACGCGTCGGAGCGTCAGCGGGACCGCTTGGCCAGCCGCTCGACGTCGAGCAGGATCACGGCACGTGCCTCCAGGCGCAGCCAGCCGCGGCCCGCGAAGTCCGCGAGTGCCTTGTTGACCGTCTCGCGGGAGGCGCCGACCAGCTGGGCAAGCTCCTCCTGGGTGAGGTCGTGCACGACGTGGATGCCCTCCTCGGACTGCACGCCGAAGCGGCGCGACAGGTCGAGGAGCGCGCGGGCGACACGACCCGGCACGTCGGAGAAGACCAGGTCGGACATCTGGTCGTTGGTCTTGCGCAGCCGGCGGGCGACGGCGCGGAGCAGCGCGGTGGCCACCTCGGGGCGTGCGTTCAGCCAGGGCTGGAGGTCTCCGTGGCCGAGGCCGAGGAGCTTGACCTCCGTGAGCGCGGTCGCGGTCGCCGTGCGCGGGCCGGGGTCGAAGAGCGACAGCTCGCCGATCAGCTCACCGGGGCCGAGGACGGCCAGCATGTTCTCCCGCCCGTCGGGGGAGGTGCGGTGAAGCTTCACCTTGCCCTCGGTGACCACGTACAGGCGGTCGCCCGGGTCGCCCTCGTGGAACAGCGCGTCGCCGCGCGCGAGGGTCACCTCACTCATCGAGGCGCGGAGCTCCGCGGCCTGCTCGTCATCGAGCGCCGCGAAAAGCGGGGCGCGCCGCAGAACGTCGTCCACGAGTTCTCTCCTTGTCGGCCTGTTCAGGGAAGCGTGGTTTCCATGATGCCGGACGGTAAAACAGTGCGATCGATCACAAACCAGTTTGACGCACGGGCGTGCCGGACCCTACGGCAGGGGGCCGATCGGGCGCGGATGTGCGGTGACCGGGGCCGATGTCGGCGCCGGGCTCTAGGCTGGCCGGGTGTCCGGAACGCCGGTGACAGTGCAGGCCAAGGGGGCTGATGGGGTGTCGGGAGACAGGAATTCCGCCGTGGGCGAACAGGGTGCACGAAGTGGCAGAAATGCCGCAAAAGGGCAGAGTGGGGCGCCAACGGCCAAGCCCGCGAAGCAGGAGTCGCATCTCGCGATGGTCCGCCGCGCCCGACGGATGAACCGCGAGCTCGCCGAGGTCTACCCGTACGCCCACCCGGAGCTGGATTTCCGCAATCCCTTCGAGCTCCTGGTCGCCACGGTCCTCTCCGCCCAGACCACCGACCTGAGGGTGAACCAGACCACCCCCGCGCTCTTCGCCGCCTATCCGACCCCCGAGGACATGGCCGCCGCCGTCCCCGAGGAACTGGAGGCGATCATCCGTCCGACCGGCTTCTTCAGGGCCAAGGCGCGGTCCCTGATGGGCCTGTCCGCCGCTCTGAGGGACGACTTCGGTGGTGAGGTGCCGGGCCGCCTCGTCGATCTGGTGAAGCTTCCCGGCGTCGGGCGCAAGACGGCCAACGTCGTCCTCGGCAACGCGTTCGGCGTGCCCGGCATCACGGTGGACACCCACTTCGGCCGGCTGGTCCGGCGGTGGAAGTGGACCGAGCAGGAGGACCCGGAGAAGGTCGAGGCGGAGATCGCCGCGATCTTCCCGAAGAGCGAGTGGACGATGCTCTCGCACCGTGTGGTCTTCCACGGCCGCCGTATCTGCCATTCACGTAAACCGGCCTGCGGCGCCTGCCCCATCGCATCGCTCTGTCCCGCCTACGGCGAGGGCGAGACGGACCCGGAGAAGGCGAAGAAGCTCCTGAAGTACGAGATGGGCGGTTACCCGGGGCAGCGCCTCAGCCCGCCCCCGGACTACCCGGGCAGCCCCGCTCCGCCCCTGGGAGCCGGGTGAATTCGCCTTCGGCGGACCCGCCGGGCGGGGGGCGTGCGGAACGAATCGCCCGACGACATGCGTTGGACCGACGGGGGTGCACATGACGCACGCACAAAAGACACGGGCCGCCGACGGGGCTGCCGCAGAGGAGACGGACACGGCCAGCGACGACGCGATCGCCGTCACCACGGAAGGGCTGCCGGGCTGGCTCGACCCCGTCGCCCACGCGGCGCGGACCGTCCGTGCCCAGCAGCTCAGCCGCTTCCTGCCGCCCGAGAGCGGTGCGGGACGCCAGTCCGCCGTCCTGATCCTCTTCGGTGAGGGCGAGCGCGGTCCTGAACTGCTCCTGATGGAGAGATCCGGTTCCCTGCGCTCCCACGCCGGCCAGCCGTCCTTCCCCGGCGGCTCGCTCGATCCCGAGGACGGCGACCACACGACCACCGGACCGCTCCGGGCCGCGCTGCGTGAGGCGGAGGAGGAGACGGGGCTCGATCCGGACGGTGTCCAGCTCTTCGGAGTGCTTCCGCGGCTCTACATCCCGGTGAGCGGTTTCGTCGTCACGCCGGTCCTCGGATGGTGGCGGACACCCAGCCCGGTGGCTGCCGTCGATCCGGCCGAGACGGCACGGGTCTTCACCGTCCCCGTGGCGGATCTCACGGATCCCGCCAACCGGGCCACGGCAGTCCACCCGAGCGGGCACCAGGGCCCGGCATTTCTGGTCGAATCCGCACTCGTATGGGGCTTCACGGCCGGTTTGATCGACCGGATTGTGCACTACGCGGGATGGGAACGCCCCTGGGACAGGACCAAGCGGGTGCCGCTCGACTGGCGCGCATGACAGGCTGACTCCCGTGCTGCGCTGTTCCGGGCCTGGCCCGGACCCCGTCCGACCGGACGGGCCAGGTGACGAATCTGCGAGGCTATAGACGGTGAACGTGCTCGACATCCTGCTGCTCGTCGGCGCCGTGTGGTTCGCGGTCATCGGTTACCGCCAGGGTTTCGTCGTCGGCATCCTGTCCGTGATCGGGTTCCTGGGCGGTGGCCTCGCGGCCGTCTACCTGCTGCCGGTCATCTGGGACCAGGCGACCGACGGATCCGAGGTCTCCTCCACGGCCGCCATCGTCGCGGTCGTGATCGTGATCGTCTGTGCCTCGGTGGGCCAGGCGTTCACCACGCACCTCGGCAGCCGGCTCCGGCGGTACATCACGTGGTCCCCGGCCCGCGCCCTGGACGCCACGGGCGGCTCCCTGGTGAACGTGGTGGCCATGCTGCTCGTCGCCTGGCTGATCGGCTCCGCCCTGGCGGGTACGTCCTTGCCGACCCTGGGCAAGGAGGTCCGCAGCTCCTCGGTGCTGCTCGGGGTATCCCGGGTGATGCCCGCTCAGGCGTCCAACTGGTTCACCGACTTCTCCTCCGTCCTCGCGCAGAACGGCTTCCCGCAGGTCTTCAGCCCCTTCGCCAACGAGCCGATCACGGAGGTCGAGCCCCCGGATCCGGCGCTGGCCGGCAGCCAGGTCGCCGCCCGCGCGAAGAAGTCCATCGTCAAGGTCGTCGGCATGGCACCGGGTTGCGGCAAGGTCCTCGAAGGAACCGGCTTCGTGTTCTCCGACCGCCGGGTGATGACCAACGCACACGTGGTCGGCGGCGTCGACGAGCCGACCGTCCAGATCGGCGGCGAAGGCCGCCTGTACGACGCCAAGGTCGTCCTCTACGACTGGCAGCGCGACATCGCCGTACTGGACGTCCCCGATCTCGATGCCGAGCCGCTGCGCTTCACCGGCACGGACGACGACGCGGAGAGCGGCGACAGCGCCATCGTCGCCGGCTTCCCCGAGAACGGTGCCTACGACGTGCGCTCCGCACGCATCCGGGGGCGCATCGATGCCAACGGCCCCGACATCTATCACCGGGGCACCGTGCGGCGCGATGTGTACTCCCTGTTCGCGACCGTGCGCCAGGGGAACTCGGGCGGCCCGCTGCTCACCCCCGAGGGCAAGGTCTACGGAGTGGTGTTCGCCAAGTCGCTCGACGACCCGGACACGGGGTACGCACTGACCGCCGACGAGATCCGCCAGGACATCGACCTAGGCAAGGCCTCGGCCCAGCAGGTCGACAGCCAGGGCTGCGCCCTCTGAGAGCCGTATGCCCTCCCCGGATCCGGGGAGGGCATGTGCGGGTGTGCGGTGTGCGGAAGCGGTGCCTGCGCGCCGCACAGGCACCCGGGACGGGGTGGCCGGCAGGCGGCACGTGCGGAAATCCGGACGGAACCCGGAACCCCTATGGGCCTCTGCTGTTACGCCCTCACGCCGGGGCCCCCGGAACCTGACGGTCCGGGAGCTCGCGCGCGGTGTGTGTCATTGAGGCGTGCCCGTCATCCGCGGGTATGACGGAGCCGAGCGGACACCCAGCGCGCCCGGCGCGTGAGAATGCGCGGAATTCCCAGTCGGAGATCGTGAAAATCACTCACATCGTGCACCCGGCTCCGGGAGCCGCCCCCCTCGTGAATGCTCGGACCAGCAGGAGCGGTCGAGCGGCGGTTGCGTGCTGCGTCACTGAAGTCGCGCGTCCAGCCCATACCCCGACGTCTGCCCGTGACCCATGGTCGGTAATCGCGTGCGAGTCAGCCAATTGGCTTATGCGGCAGGCAAGTGGCTGTTCGTCAGACAGGCGTGCCCATCGGTCACCGGTCGGGCTCGGGGTCCTTGAGCCAGTTGATGAGTTCGGTCGAGAAGCCGACCGGATCCTCCTCGTGGGGGAAGTGCCCCAGACCGTCGAAAAGTCGCCACCTGTACGGTGCCTCGACGTACTCGCCCGATCCCGCGGAACTACGCGTCCGGATCGCCGGATCCAGCGAGCCGTGCAGATGCAGCGTCGGTACGCGTACCGGGCGTTTCATCCGGCGGTTGAACTGCACACCGTCCGGCCGTGCCAGGGAGCGGACCATCCAGCGGTACGGCTCGATCGAGCAGTGCGCCGTCGACGGGATGCACATCGCACGGCGGTACACGTCCACCGTCGCGTCGTCGGGAAAGTCCGGGGTGCGCGGCCCCGACCAGTCGCGGATCATCCTCGCCACCAACGCGGCGTCGTCCGCGACGAGCTGACGTTCCGGCACCCAGGGGCGCTGGAACCCCCACACGTGCGAGCCGGCCCGGGACTGAGCGAGATCGGAGAGCATCGAGGAACGCCAGCGGCGAGGGTGCGGCATCGACGACACGACGAGCCGCCGCACCAGCTTGGGGCGCATCACGGCCGCCGTCCAGGCGAGGTAACCGCCCATGTCGTGGCCCACCAGCGCCGCGTCCGGCTCGCCGAGCGAGCGGATGACCCCCGTGACGTCGAGAGCCAGGTTCGCCGGGTCGTAACCCCGTGGCGTACGGTCGCTGCCGCCGACCCCGCGCAGGTCCATCGCCACCGCGCGGTAGCCGGCGTCGGCCAGAGCGGTCAGCTGATGGCGCCAGGTCCACCAGAACTGCGGGAAGCCGTGCAGCAGAAGCACCAACGGCCCGTCACCGAGCTCGGCGATGTGGAAACGTGCGCCGTTGGCCGCCACATCGCGGTGGGTCCAGGGCCCTTCGATTCGGACGGGGCCACCGGGACCGGCGGCCGCTCCCAATGGGCCAACCGGGCCGGATGCGCTGAAATCGGGGTCGGTCATGTGGATGAGCGTGTCACAGCGGCAGGCTTGTCCAGGACCGGACGGCCCTCGATCGCCCGGTCGGCGATCGAGCTGCCCTGGGTCTGCTCGATCGCGACCGCGGTCACGGCGGGGCGGGGGTGGGGCTTGACGCCCTGCAGCACCGCCGCGGTCTGCTTGGCCGAAGCGATGGACTTCTCCGGCGGCTTGACCTTCTTGAACTTGGCCAGCCCGAAGAGGGCGAGCAGCACGCCCAACAGGATGAACGCACCGCCCACGATCAGGAACGACCACGCGAGACCGAGGCCGAGATTGTGGATCCCGTAGGCCGCGGCGAAGCTCAGCACAGGAATCGCGAAGAGGATCAGCACGCCCGTGACGATGAACGCCACGCTGCCGATCACGCCGCGCTTGACGTCCTGGCGCACCTCGGCCTTGGCCAGCGCGATCTCGTCGTGCACCAGCGCGGACATCTCGGCCGTCGCCGAAGCGAACAGCTGGCCGATACTACGGTCGGTGCTGCCCGCGTAGTTGCCGGGGTCGCTCATCCCTGACTCCCTCTCCTTTTGCGTACATCCGATGTCAGATCATGCCGGACTGTCCGGCTCGCTGCTCGCTGCCCCCGCCCGTTCGGCAAGGCGGCGGTGCTCCGCGGCCTTCCGCTCGAAGAGCGCGGCCATGCGCAGGTGGTACTCGGGGTCGTCCTGCTCGTACACGTCGGGAACCCCCGATTCGTCCTCGTCGAGCTCCTCCGCGTCGTACAGGGCCTTGTATCTGCGTACCCGGAGTTTGAGCAGTACACCGGAGAGTACGGCGGCAATCAGGGAACCGATGAGGACCGCCGCCTTGATCTCGTTGATCATGTCCTCGTTGCCGGTGAACGCCAGTTCCCCGATGAGCAGTGAAACGGTGAAACCGATGCCGGCCAGAGTCGCCACTGCGAAGACGTCGGCCCAGGCCAGGTCCTCGTTGAGCCGCGCCTTGGTGAAGCGGGTCACGAGCCAGGTGCCGCCGAAGACGCCCACGGTCTTGCCGACGACGAGACCGAGCACCACTCCGAGCGTTTCGGGCCGGGTGAACACGCCGGCCAGGGCATCGCCCTTGAGGACGACACCCGCTGAGAAGAGCGCGAACAGCGGAACCGCGACACCGGCCGACAGGGGGCGGACCATATGCTCGATGCGTTCTCCGGGGGACTGCGCCTCGCCCTCGCGCCGGGTACAGCGAAGCATGAGGCCCATGGCGACGCCGGCGATCGTGGCATGGACTCCGCTGTTGTACATCAGCCCCCAGATCACCAGCGCCAGCGGAAGGTAGACGTACCAGCCCCTCACACCGGCGCGCAGCAGCAGATGGAAGACGACGAGGCCGACGAACGCACCACCGAGGGCGAGGAAGTCGATGTCCTCGGTGAAGAAGACCGCGATGATGAGGATGGCGAAGAGGTCGTCGACGACCGCGAGGGTCAGGAGGAAGGCGCGCAGTGCCGCCGGCAGCGAGGTGCCGATGACCGCGAGGACAGCGAGCGCGAACGCGATGTCCGTGGCGGTGGGTACGGCCCAGCCGGCGGTGGTCCCGCCACCGAGCGCGGCGGTCAGGGCGTAGACGACCGCGGGGACGGCCATGCCGCACAGCGCCGCCGCGACGGGCAGGGCCGCTGCGCGGGGGTCGCGGAGCTCACCGGCCACCAGCTCTCTCTTCAGCTCAAGGCCTGCGACGAAGAAGAAGACGGCAAGGAGCCCGTCGGCAGCCCAGTGGGCTACCGAGAGGTGCAGGCCGAGGGACTCCGGGCCGAAGTGGAAATCGCTGACCGCCGTGTAGCCGGAGCCGTAGGTGTTGGCCCAGATCAGCGCGGCGACGGCAGCGGCCAGCAGGATGACACCGCCGACCGTCTCGGTGCGCAGCGCCTCGGCGAGGTAGTTCCGCTCGGGCAGGGAGAGCCGGCCGAAGAGGGTGCCATGGCGGTCGGTCGGGGGAGCGGGCGGGGCCACGAGAGAAACCTCCGGGTCGGATTACGGCAGTGGTGGCATGGCGGATTCACCTGCCGACCAGACTTCCCGGCGCCCCTGTGGAGATGTCATATGAAGTTGTCGCCGCACTTGTCGTCGTCCTGTCGCCGCGTGCGCGCGGCTCAGGTGCGGTTCCTGCACGCTCGAGCGATCGTAACGCTCGTGGCGCGAAACGACGCACCTGCTTGCTCTGAGTGCATCCTCGATGGGCGCGTCCGACGGGTGACGAGAGCGCACGCTTGACATGCTCCGTCGGCGGAACCACCACTTCACGGGGGTGATCGGCACGCTATCCGGATTCGGCGCCGCCGGCCCGACAGCGTGCAGCGGTTCTCGCGTCACCGTTGCCCGTTGCGCCTGCTGTCAGCCCGTTGGCCCGTCGGCCTTGCCCGCCGGGTCCCTCATGTTCTGCTCAGGCAGCACGAGGGGCACCCGGCGGTGCCGGATGCCCCTCGTATGGTGTCAGCGGTGTCAGTGGTAGGCGTGTCGATGGCGAGCAGGTTTCCGCCCGGGGCGGGTCGTTCACTTGCTCGCGCCGTATCCGCGCCACGCCTTGCTGTGTTCCGCGCGCGGCTGTTCTGCCGGCCCGCTGTGTTCAGTCCCCGCTCAGTCCTCGGAGGACGCCGTGGGGAGCTGTGTCTGGATGAGCGCCATGACCGAGGAGTCGGTCAGCGTCGTGACGTCCCCCAGTTCCCGGTTCTCGGCGACATCGCGCAGGAGCCGGCGCATGATCTTGCCGGACCGCGTCTTCGGCAGTTCGGCGACCGGCAGGACCCGCTTGGGCTTCGCGATCGGCCCGAGTGTGGCGCCGACGTGGTTGCGCAGTTCGGCAACCAGTTCCTCGGAGGCGGTGGCGGTGCCGCGCAGTATGACGAAGGCGACGATGGCCTGACCGGTCGTTTCGTCGTTCGCGCCGACGACGGCCGCCTCGGCGACCGAGGGGTGCGAGACGAGGGCGGACTCGACTTCGGTGGTGGAGATGTTGTGCCCGGACACGAGCATGACGTCGTCGACCCGGCCGAGGAGCCAGATGTCCCCGTCGTCGTCCTTCTTGGCCCCGTCGCCCGCGAAGTACTTGCCTTCGAAGCGCGACCAGTAGGTGTCGATGAAGCGCTGGTCGTCGCCCCAGATGGTGCGGAGCATCGACGGCCACGGCTCGGTGAGGACGAGATAGCCGCCCCCGCCGTTCGGTACCTCGTTCGCCTCGTCGTCGACCACGGTGGCGGAGATGCCGGGCAGGGCACGCTGAGCCGAACCGGGCTTGGTCGCCGTCACGCCGGGAAGCGGCGAGATCATCATCGCGCCGGTCTCGGTCTGCCACCAGGTGTCCACGACCGGACACGCGTCGGCGCCGATGTGCTTGCGGTACCAGACCCACGCCTCGGGGTTGATCGGCTCACCGACCGAACCCAGGACGCGCAGGGACGACAGGTCGAACTTGGCGGGGATGTCGTCCCCCCACTTCATGAAAGTCCGGATCGCGGTCGGCGCGGTGTAGAGGATCGTGACGCCGTACTTCTGCACGATCTCCCAGAAGCGTCCCTGGTGCGGGGTGTCCGGCGTGCCCTCGTACATGACCTGGGTCGCACCGTTGGCCAGCGGGCCGTAGACGATGTACGAGTGTCCGGTCACCCAGCCGACGTCGGCGGTGCACCAGTACACGTCCGACTCCGGCTTGAGGTCGAAGACCGCGTTGTGCGTGTAGGACGCCTGGGTCAGGTAGCCACCGGAGGTGTGCAGAATGCCCTTCGGCTTACCGGTCGTCCCCGAGGTGTACAGGATGAAGAGCGGCTGCTCCGCGTCGAAAGCCTCCGGGGTGTGCTCGGCCGGCTGCCGACCGGTGATCTCGTGCCACCAGACGTCACGGCCCTCGTTCCACGCGGTGTCCTGCCCGGTGCGCCGGATCACGAGGACATGCTCGACGCTGTCGACTCGGGCGACTGCTGCGTCCACCGCGGGCTTGAGCGCGGAGGGCTTGCCGCGGCGGTAGCCGCCGTCGGCGGTGATGACGACCTTGGCATCGGCGTCCTGGATTCGGGCGGCGATGGCGTCAGCGGAGAAGCCCCCGAAGACGACGGAGTGCGCGGCGCCGATGCGGGCGCAGGCCAGCATCGCGACGGCGGCCTCGGGGATCATCGGCAGATAGACGGCGACCCGGTCACCCTTGGAGACGCCCAGCTCGATGAGAGCGTTGGCGGCGCGGGAGACTTCGTCCTTCAGTTCCGCGTAGGTGATCGCGCGGCTGTCGCCGGGCTCGCCCTCGAAGTGGATGGCGACTCGGTCGCCGTTGCCTGCCTCGACGTGCCGGTCCACGCAGTTGTAGGCGACGTTGAGCTTGCCGTCCGCGAACCACTTCGCGAAGGGGGGATTGCTCCAGTCCAGTGTTTCGGTCGGCTCCGTGGCCCAGGTCAGGCGACGGGCCTGCTCGGCCCAGAAGCCCAGCCGGTCCGCCTCGGCCTGCTCATACGCCTCCGCTGTCACGTTGGCGTTCGCGGCCAGATCGGCAGGCGGTGCGAACCGCCGCTCCTCCTTGAGCAGATTGGCCAGGCTTTCGTTGCTCACGACATCTCCCATTCCCAGGGTGTCCGTTGTGTCCCGGGGGACAGCTCATCAGGCTGCGGGCCAGGTGACAAGTGTCTGCCGGGAATTGGTTTAGACCTGTGCTTCGTGTAAGGAGCCACAGGTCCCGCCTCCGCGTGCCTCGACGTGCGCCGCGCGGAAGCGGGACCACCAGGTTTCACGGACCAGATGTGCGAGCGGTTCAGGTACGGACCGCGGCGTCGGGTGCGAGGTCCAGGACCTCCGTGCCGTCGTTCACCGCCCCTTCCACTCCGGGAGCGACCTTGGCGAAGACCTCGTCGGGTCCCGTCCCGGAGCTGACACCCTCGGTCAGCAGGTAAGCCTGCGCCTCTCCGACGTGGAAGTACATGCCGTGCAGCTGCAGGGAACCCGCCGCCAGCCTGCGGGCTACCGACTCGTGTGCCCGCAGATGTTCCAACTGCTGGACCACGTTGGTGAGGCAGAGTTGCTCCACCGCGTCGGTGGGCATCCTGCCCGCGATGCGAGCCCAGGAGTGGTGACGCGAACGCATTCTGTCCAGGCTCGGCAGTCCATGGCGCAACCAACGCCACAAAGGCGTACGGGGTGTTTCCGGGGCCGCCCCCAATAGGGCCTGCATGGCACCGCATCCCGAGTGGCCGCATACCGTGATGGAGTCCACCCCCAGCACGTCCACGGCGTACTCGATCGCGGCTGCCACCGAGTCGTCCTGGGCGACGGCCTCCGGAGTGCCCGGCGGGGGTACCAGGTTTCCGACGTTCCTCACAGTGAAGAGATCGCCGGGCCCACTGGCGGTGATCATGCTCGTGACCAGGCGGGAGTCGGCGCAGGTGATGAAGAGCTGGGAGGGTCGCTGCCCCTCGGCGGCCAGACGGGCCAGTTCCTCACGGACCAGGGGTGCCGTGTTGCGCTGGAAGGAGCTGAGACCGCTGAGCAGGCGATGCCCGCCCTGTCGCTCGGCCGGGGGTGCCGACGGGGTGGCTGCCGGAGGGTTTTCCCGGACCATGGGTGAGACCGTGGGCGTGGGGGCGGCTTCCTGCACGCGGTCGTGACAGTGATGGTTGCGCCACGGTGTCCATGGTCGGCAGCAGGAGTGCGCCGCCGATGCCGGCTCGGCGATCCTGCCCCCGGAACGTCCGGTGAATTCGATCCGCCCACCCATCGCGGTCTGAGCCGCGTACCAGTCCTGGATGGTCTCGTAGGCCGCATGGTCCATGAAGAAGCCGTCCAACTCGACCACGGCGTCGACTCCGTGCGGAAGCCGTCCCAGGGCCCGGCTCAGTCGTGGCACCGCGAGGAAGGTCAGCTGTCCGCGAGCGGCCACGAGATAGCGGCCCTCCTGCTCGGACACCGTGATGCGTGTGCGGGCCAGCCGGTGGAGGGCGACCGCCACCGCAACGACGATGCCGATCGCCACCCCCTCGAGTACGCCGAAGAGGAGCACGCCGGTGATGGTGGCTCCGTACACCAGGAACTCACGGTGTTTGTGCACCTTGCGGATGTGCGCGAAGTTGACCATCTGGATGCCGACCACCATGACCAGCGCGGCGAGCGCGGCCAGAGGAATCCATTCGAGCGCCGTGACAAGCAAAGCTGCCGACAGCAGCACCCATACGCCGTGCAGAACCGTGGAAGCACGGCTCTCTGCGCCTGCCCGCACGTTCGCGGAGCTGCGTACCGCACCCCCGGAGACTGCCAGTCCTCCGACAAGCCCTGACAATGTGTTGGCGACGCCCTGGGCGCGCAGCTCCCGGTCGAGATCCGAGCGTTTGACGGGCGGAAGCGGTGCCGCCCCGTCCTTAGGGGCCGACATCACCCGGTCGGCCGACATCTTGTCCACGGAGACGGCGGCCAGCAGGGACTCCAAGCTCGCGACGAGCATGACGGTGAACACCGCTGTGGCGAGCGCGGCCACCGGGCCCTGCGGTACCTCGGGCAGGGCGTGCGAGCGCCATGACGGAAGGTCGACCCGGGCGATTCCCGGCGCCGTCGCGGCGGCTACGGCCGTTGCCGAGACCACGGCGGCGAGCGCGGCCGGAATCCTTCCCATCATCGATCCGATGCGGCCAGGCAGGCGTGGCCACACGATCAGGAGGAGGATCGTCAGCGCTCCGATGAGGGGAGCGGCCGGATCGGACTGCGCGAGGCGGGCCGGGAGTGCAAGCGCGTTGTCGAGCGCGGAGCTTTGAGGGCCTCCGCCGAGCACGATGTGGACCTGGGCGAGGGCGATCGCCACCCCGATGCCCGCGAGCGTGCCGTGCACGATGGCCGGGCTGACGGCCAATGCGCTACGGGCGGCTCTCAGTGAGCCGAGCAGAATCTGCAGGAGGCCTGCGCCTACGGTGATCGCACAGGTGGTGCGCCAGCCGTAGATCTGGATCAACTCGGCCGTGACAACGGTCAGTCCCGCGGACGGTCCACTGACCTGGAGGGGGGTGCCTCCGAGCGACCCGGCGACGATGCCGCCGATTGCCGCCGAGACCAGGCCGGCCGCCAAGGGGGCGTCCATGGCCACGGCCAGCCCGAGCGACATGGGCACGGCGATGAGGAAGACAGTGATCGATGCGGACAGGTCGGCACCGGAGACGCGGAAGCGTCCGCGGCGGGGTGGCGGACTGTGGTGCCGCTTGAAGCCCGACGCCCGGGAGAGGCGCGAACTGCGGGATGAGTGGTCATTGCGGGTGGGGACGCAGGCAGACATGTTCCCGTCTCCTCCGGGGCAGCGCGGTCGCGGTATGTGACTGACGGCGGCCGTGGATCACGGCGTGCGGCGGTGGGGTGAAGCGGCGGGATTCTCAACTCTCAGTAAATGAATCGTAATGGAGAGTAAAGAGTAGTGTCCATGTTTTCGAGCAAATAGCGCATTTGGTCACTCGTTCAAGTGAATAAGCAGCTTTTCGTCCGGCTTGTCGTACTGGTTTCCGCAGCTCTGCGTGTGAGGTTGGCCGCGCCGTGTCGGCGTTACGACGCGCGACCTCCTGCAAGGAAGAGGGTGGACGGATGATGGCCGCCACGAAGCGGATCGCCCTGGGTGCCGTGGTCACGGCGCTGATCGCCGGTCTGGCCGGCTGCTCGGGGCTGGGTACGGGAGCCGCCGGTCCCGGCGCCGGGAAGAAGCCGGCTGAGGGCAACTCGCCGGCTGCGGCGCCGAAGGCTGCGGTCACCCTCATCGGGGACGGTTCCACCGCCTTCACCGGACCTCAGCCGAAGCTCCCCGCGGTGAAGCGCCTGAAGGCCGGTCAGAAGCCGCCGCAATTCGTGGTGTTCTCCTGGGACGGTGCTGGTGAGGACAGTCAGAAGTTGTTCTCGCATTTCCGGGCCGTATCCAAGAAGTACGACGCCAGGATGACGTACTTCCTCAGCGGTGTGTATCTCCTGCCGGAGGAGAAGAAGGCGCTCTATGACCCGCCACAGCACTCTGAGGGCCGCTCCGACATCGGGTTCAACGACGCTGAGGGAATCCGTGACACCCTCACGGAGCTCCGGGCCGCGTGGCTCGACGGCAACGAGATCGGCACCCACTTCAACGGGCACTTCTGTGGTCCGGACGGAGGCGTCGGCACCTGGTCCGTGGACGAGTGGAAGAGCGAGATCAGTCAGGCGAAGTCGTTCGTGAAGAGCTGGAAGACCAACGTCCCGGCCCTCAAGAACGAAGCGCCGCTGCCGTTCGACTACGAGAAGGAGCTCGTCGGCGCCCGTACTCCTTGCCTCGAGGGTCAGAAGAACATGGTCGCGGCAGCGCGGACGATGGGCTTCCGCTACGACTCCAGCGGTATCGGCAACCAGGTCTGGCCTTCGAAGAAGGAGGGACTCTGGGATCTCCCGCTGCAGCTTGTCCCTGTGCCGGGCCGGGCGTTCGAGACGCTGTCGATGGACTACAACTTCATGTTCAACCAGTCAGGCACGACGCAGGGTGACCCGACCAAGCACGCGTACTGGGGCAACCAGATGCGTGATGGTCTGCTCCAGGCGTTCGACCGCGCCTACAACGGAAACCGTGCCCCACTGATCATCGGTAACCACTTCGAATCCTGGAATGGTGGCACGTACATGCGTGCGATCGAGGAGACGATCAAGACCGTTTGCACCCAGCGGGATGTGCAGTGCGTTTCCTTCCGCCAGCTCGCCGACTGGCTGGATGCACAGGACCCCGCGACGCTGGCCAAGCTCGGCACTCTGAAGGTTGGCCAGGCACCCAAGCCCGGCTGGGCGGCCTTTCTCGCCGGCGCTGCTCAGGCCGACGCCTCGGGGAGTCCCGTGCCCGCCGGGCCCGACGGACGGCCGGCCGGCACGGGTGCCGAAGAAAGCGCTGGACGGGACTGAGCCACCTGGTTCTTTCCGTACGGTCAGGCCGGCTGGGTAGCGCTCGCCACGGTGCGGTGCTCATCCAGGACGAAGGCGGGGTCGACCTGGGCAGCCAGGTCGGCGCCCGTCTTCTCGTTGCCCCAGCTCTCCGCGTTCTTCAGGTGGAAGTGCACCATCTGCCGGGTGTAGCGCTCCCAGTCGCGCAGTTCGTACGAATCCTCCGCGGCATTCTGCAGAGCCTGCAGAGCCATCCGGTTGTCCGCCTCCAGCAGGTCGAACGGTGCGGGGCGGCCCTTCTCCATCGCTCGTACCCAGTTGGAATGGCCGACACCGACCAGCAGGTCTTCGCCGACCTCCGCCTTCAGGAAGTCGAGGTCGTCCTGGCCCTGCACCTTGTTGCCGACCACCTTCAGCGCGACGCCGAAGTCGCGCGCGTAATCCTTGTACTGCCGGTAGACGGAAACGCCTTTCCGGGTCGGCTCGGCGACGAGGAAGGTCATGTCGAAACGCGTGAACATCCCTGACGCGAAAGAGTCCGAACCAGCCGTCATGTCCACCACGACGTACTCGTCGGGGCCGTCGACCAGGTGGTTGAGGCAGAGTTCGACCGCCCCGACCTTCGAGTGGTAGCAGGCCACTCCGAGGTCGGACTCGGTGAACGGACCGGTGACCATCAGCCGGATGTCCCCGTCGTCGAGCGCGACTGTGCGGGCGCAGGCGTCGTAGACGGGATTGTCCTCGCGGACGCGCAGCAGCCGCGAGCCCTGCCCGGGCGGCGTTGTCTTGATCATGGTCGCCGAGGAGGTGATGCGCGGGTTGTTACCGCGCAGGTAGTCCTTGATGAGGGGGAGCTGGGACCCCATGGCGGGCAGCGTGGCTGCCTCGTCCTCGTTCAGGCCGAGGGCGGCTCCGAGATGCTGGTTGATGTCGGCGTCCACTGCGACGACATGGGCTTCATTGGCGGCGAGGTGACGGATGAAGAGCGAGGACAGCGTTGTCTTGCCGCTGCCGCCCTTACCCACGAAAGCGATCTTCATGTTCACCTACGGTAGCGGTTTGATTGCTCTTTGTGTCCAGGCTTCGTGAAGAAAGACACTTCGCGGTGGCGTAGGCGCAGGGGCGCGTAGCCTTGCTACTTATGAGTACGACTTCCTCGGACCCGCTTGCCGCCCTGGCCGCCCTGCCGGGCGTCACCGGCGCGGTGGACTCCGTTCGCAAGGCTGTGGACCGGGTCTACGGCCATCGAGTGATGCGGCGCCGCGGTAACGAGGTCACCGCGGAAGCGGCCCTGCGTGGCGCCCGGGGTTCAGCTGCCCTCTCGGGCGCCGACTGGAACCTCGAAGAGGTGCGCAGGCGTACGGATTTCAGTGGTGAGCCGGAGGCCCGAACCGTCGGTGCCGCTCTGCGGCTCACGGCGGAGGCGGGGCAGTTGCTCTCCATCTGGCGGCAGTCGCCTGTCCGGGTGCTCGCGCGTCTGCATCTCGTCGCAGCGGGCGGAGCCGTCCCCGACGACGGCGTCGGCCGGCCTCGGCTGTCGGGTGAGCCGGTGGAGGAGCCCGTGATCGAGGCACCTCTTCCCGACGCGGATGAGGTGTCCGGAAGGCTCGAAGGGCTGTCGCATCTGATCATCACCGGGAGTGCGGCGCCCGCACTGGTAACCGCTGCGGTCGTCCACGGTGAGCTTCTGGCGCTACGACCCTTCGGTTCCCATAACGGTCTGGTGGCCCGGACCGCCGAGCGGATCGTGTTGATCGGTAGCGGTCTTGATCCGAAAGCGATCTGTCCCCCCGAAGTCGGTCACGCCGAACAGGGGCGGGCATCGTACGTAGCGGCGTTCGACGGGTATCTCTCGGGGCGACCCGAGGGTATGGCCGCGTGGATCACCCACTGCGGACGATCTGTGGAACTGGGCGTCAGGGAATCCACGGCGGTGTGCGAAGCCCTGCAGCGGGGCGCGGCTTAGGGCCGACGTGACCCGCCACCGGCCGGAGCTGGGCGTCATGGCGGGGTAAGGGTTGCGGCGGTACCGGATTCGGTACCGCCGCTGGCACGTCCGCCGGGTTACCAGGCGTCCTCGAGATATGCCCATCAGGTCGGGTTCATTGCCCGTCACCTGGTGCGGCTGGCCCGTAATCGACGGGTCGACGTCGCGTGGGTGCTCAGCTTTCGTGCGCGGTCCGTGGGGCCGTTCGTGCGTGAATGGGTGATCCTCTCGGATGTCCCAGGTCTCGCGGGCCGGTAATCCCTTTTTACTCCAGGACCCGGTGCAGAGGAACCCCTGGGCAGATTTCTTTACTTTTGGTTTCAAATAGGGGTGAATCGTGCATTTGTAGGCATCCGCGAAGTCGTGCCGGAAGCTACGCTTCGGCTTCGACTGCACCCCGCCCGTCAGAATGCTGCCGCGGCGGCACGGCGACGGTTGGTGTACCAAACCAGCCCTGCCGTCAAGGCCGCGGCGCCTACCGCTGCGGCGGCTACGAGAGCCGGACGTGGCGGCATCGAGAACGCGGGCAGGCGTTGCTTCAGGCGGACAGGCCGGTCGAAGACGAGAACTGGCCATTCGCGGAGGGCTGCCTCCCGTCGCAGGGCCCGGTCCGGGTTGACGGCGTAGGGGTGGCCGACCGCGTCGAGCATCGGCACGTCCGTGGCCGAGTCGCTGTAGGCGTAGCAACGCGAGAGGTCGTAGCCCTCCGATTCGGCGAGAGCCCTGATCGCCTCCGCCTTTGTCGGCCCGTACGCGTAGTACTCGATCTCGCCGGTGAAGCAGCCGTCGTCGCCGACGACCATCCGGGTCGCGACGACCCGGTCCGCGCCGAGGAGTTCCCCGATGGGTTCGACTACTTCGGCCCCTGAGCTCGAAACGATGACGACATCGCGCCCGGCGGTGTGATGCTCCTCGATGAGGGTCGCTGCTTCGTCGTAGATGATCGGGTCGATCAGGTCATGCAGGGTCTCGGCCACCAGATCCTTGACCTGCTGGACGTTCCAACCCTTGCAGAGTGCCGAGAGGTACTCGCGCATCCGCTCCATCTGGTCGTGATCGGCGCCTCCGGCGAGGAACACGAACTGGATGTACGCGGTGCGCAGAACGGCGCGGCGGTTGATCAGCCCGCCCTGGTAGAAGGACTTGCTGAAGGTCAGCGTCGATGACTTCGCAATGACCGTCTTGTCCAGGTCGAAGAAGGCTGCGGTGCGCGGCGAGAAGCAGTTTTCCACAAAGGTGAGCATAGGGGCCCGCCATTCGGCGTAAACCGCGGCGGGTGGGTTTGCCTGAGAAGGCGCTCGGGTACACCATGGAAGTCACGGATCGTTCGCGACCGTGCTAACCCGGTCCGGCTCCTCCCCCCCCGAGTCGGCCGTGGGGACGACCCCCGCTCTCCCCCCCGGCGGGGGTCGTCGCATGTCCGGACCCGTTTCCGGCTTCACGATCCAAACTCCTCCCCTTGCCGCGTGCCCAGGTCGCCCCCCTGTGGAGCGGGTTGCTTTGATCATGCATGGTCACTCACTGTAGCGAAAGGGCTGCGCTCCGAAAGTCCCCTGTACGAGCGACCGAGTTATTCACAATGCCGCGGTTGTCCACAGTTTTCGAGCAAGATCCACACGTTTTCCCGAGGCGCTGCATGTTGTTTCCACCCGTGAAGACCGCGGGTTCCGGAATCGCGCATCTCGGAAGGCATCGAGCCGTCGCGAATCCGCAGTGAAGGGACCGGAGAAGGGGCCGGAGATCGTGGCTGGATCTATCACGGACGTGGCGCTGTCGAGCGTCGAAGGGGCGGTGGGTGGGCCCATGATCGTGACGGGGGACGTGGACCTCCTGGACGATCTGCTCCGGCTGTGTGCCGCTGCCGGAGCGGTGCCCGAGGTGCATCACGGCCCACCGGGCGAAAGAAGCGAGTGGGAGCGCGCCCCGATGGTCCTGGTGGGCGATGACGCGGCGGCGCGCTGCCGGGGCATGACCCGCAGGCGGGACGTCATGCTCGTCGGGCGCGATCAGGACGACCCCGAGGTGTGGCGGCGTGCGGTGGAGATCGGGGCCGAGTACGTATTGCGGCTTCCGGATTCTGAGGGCTGGCTGGTCGATCAGATCGCCAATGCAGCGGAGGGCGTGGGCCGGGCGGCGCTGACCGTAGGAGTGATGGGAGGCCGGGGCGGTTCCGGCGCGTCCACACTCGCCTGCGCACTGGCCGTCACGGCGGCCAGGTCCGGCCACCGGACCATGCTGATCGACGGAGACCCGCTGGGCGGTGGCATCGACGTGCTGCTGGGGGGAGAACAATCCAAAGGCTTACGGTGGCCGGATTTCGCACGGTCGAAGGGGAGGGTCGGCGGTGGCGCGCTGGAGGATTCCCTGCCCGCACTGCACGGTTTGCGCGTCCTCAGCTGGAGCCGGGACGACGGGGTGATCGTTCCACGTCAAGCCATGCGATCGGTTCTAGCAGCGGCCCGCCGACTCGGTGGAGTGGTGGTGGTGGACCTCCCGCGGCGGGTCGATGAAAGCGTGGCAGAAGCCATCGCGCAACTGGATGTCGGGCTCTTGGTGGTCCCCGGTGAACTGAGAGCGGTGGCGGCGGCCCAGCGCGTGGCATCCGCGGTGGGAACGATTTTGGAGGACCTGCGAGTCGTCGCCCGAGGCCCGTACGGGGCGGGGCTGGACGAACAGTGGGTGGCGCAGGCGCTTGGGCTGCCACTCGTGGGCGATATGCCGGTGGAGGCGGAGTTGTTCGCGGCCCAGGACGGCGGTATGCCGCCCGGCGGGGACTCCCGTGGAGCCCTGGCCCGCTTCTGTGCGGCGTTCTGGGAAGCCGCGGGTGCCTCGGGCGGAATCCCGGCCGGGGACTACCAGGGAGGCACGCCATGACCGAGGCGCTTCTCGACGCGGTTCGGCAGCGACTGGCCCGTAGTGGGGCGGAGCCCACCCCGGCAGGGGTGGCTGCCGCACTTCGGGAACAGGGCCGGCTTCTCGGGGACACAGAAGTACTGGGGGCGGCAGAGGAGTTGCGCGGCGAGCTGGTCGGTACAGGGGTCCTCGAGGGGCTCCTGGCAGACGCGGCGGTGACCGACGTACTGGTGTCCGCACCGGACAGGGTGTGGGTGGACCGAGGCGGCGGGCTCGAACTGACCCGCGTGACCTTTCGTGATGCGGCTGCGGTCCGGAGGCTGGCTCAAAGGCTCGCAGCGGTGGCCGGACGTCGCCTGGACGATGCCCGGCCGTGGGTGGACGCGCGGTTGCCGGACGGGACGCGGATGCACGCGGTCCTGCCACCGGTCGCGGTCGGCTCGACCTGTCTGTCTCTGCGGGTGGTGCGGCCCAAAGCCTTCACCTTGGCGGAGCTGGTGAGGGCGGGAACCATCCCGCCGGGTGGCGACCGGCTTCTGAAGGCATTGGTGGAGGCTCGGACGTCCTACCTGATCAGCGGCGGGACCGGCGCCGGCAAGACGACCTTGCTGTCGAGCCTGTTGGGGGCGGTCGGCGAGCGCGAACGCATCGTGCTCGCAGAGGACTCTGCGGAATTGCGTCCCGACCACCCGCACGTGGTGCGCCTGGAGTCACGGCCCGCCAATCAGGAGGGAGCGGGCCAGGTGACCCTCAGGGATCTCGTGCGGCAGGCGTTGCGCATGCGCCCTGACCGTCTTGTGGTGGGCGAGGTGCGAGGCGCCGAGGTGACGGAGCTGCTGGCGGCCCTGAACACCGGGCACGAGGGTGGATGCGGCACCGTGCACGCGAACGCGGCTGAGCACGTTCCAGCGCGTCTGGAGGCCCTCGGTACAGCTGCGGGCCTTGACCGGGCCGCACTGCACAGCCAACTGGCGGCAGCACTTTCCGTAGTGCTCCACCTCGTCAGGGATGGCGGGGGGCGGCGCCGGTTGGCCGAGGTGCACGTACTCGAGAGGGACCGGGCCGGCCTTGTGATCACCGTGCCCGCGCTCAGTTGGGGCCCGGGGGGGTTCATCCGGGAGCGCGGATGGCAGCGTCTCGGCGCGCTGACCGGGGAGCAGCCGTGATCGCGGTGGGCGAGGACCCGCTCATGAGCGGACTCGCGTGGGTGATGGCCGTATGCGCGGGGGTGGCGGGTGGCTTGGCCGTGACTCGCGATCCGGGCGTGCGGCGGGCGAGGGCTTTGTTCGCGAGGAAGCGAGCTGGTTGGCCGGACGCGAGGCTGGCGTGGGCCATGGTGCGCATGTTCGCCGATCGGCGGCGCGAATGGCTGTGCGCCCCTGTGGCGGCTCTGCTCGCTGTCGTGGGCGACTCGGTGCTGCCCTTGCTTGCCGGGGCCGTGGTGATTCCTCTGGTGCGGCGCTGGATGCGCCGCAGAGCCCGGCGGCGCGAGCGCGAGCGAGCCGCCGACGCGGTCACGGCGCTCTGCGGAGCAGTGGTGGGTGAGTTGCGGGCAGGGAGGGAGCCTGGACACGCGCTGCTGGCTGCCGGGCGGAATGCGGGTGCGCTGGGCGTCGCCGAGTCCGCGGTGCTGGCGGCTGCGCTGTTCGGCGGCGACGTGCCGAGCGCGCTACGACGGGCATCGGCCGGCCCCGGTCTTGACGGGCTTGTGGGAGTCGCGGCCTGCTGGCGAGTCGCGGTGGACGGGGGAGCCGGCCTTGCCGCCGGCCTGGCACGCCTGGAGAGTGCACTGCGGGCCGACCGACGCCGACGCGATGAACTGAGAGCTCAGCTGGCGGGAGCCTGGTCGACGGTGATGGTGCTGGCTCTGCTTCCGGTGGTCGGTCTTGGATTGGGGGCGGCCCTCGGCGCGGATCCACTGCACGTCCTGTTGCACACCCCCGGGGGCCTGGTCTGCCTGACGTCGGGTGGCCTGCTCGAGGCCGCTGGGCTGTTCTGGGCATCGCGAATCGTGACTGCGGGAGAGGCGACGTGAACGGCTTGCCTGAGGGCGGCGAGTTGCCCGGAGCTGCGGTGGCGGTGGGAGCGGCACTGGGGGCAGCGGCGTATCTGGCCCTCACGTTGGCTGAGGGCCGGCACGCGCGGGTGATACGCAGACGAGGGGCACTCCTGACCACGACCTCGTCGCCCCGCAACGGGCGAGGACGACTGAATCTACGGGGGGCGGGATGGGATCCGGCTCGGCGCTGGGTCGCACCTCTCGCGTCCTGGGCGACCGGGTGGGTTCTGGTCGGTGGCGCGACGGGCTGCGTGATCGGCGCGGCGGCCGCGTACGGCGTCTGGCGGTGGCAGCGTTTTTCGAAGCGCCGAGAAGCGAAGGGTGAGCAAGGCGAATTGGCTCGGATCGCCCGACAACTGCCCCTCGCTGCGGACCTTCTGGCGTCCTGCATCTCCGCCGGAGCCGGGCCCCGGGATGCCGCGGAAGCGGTGGGGGAATCCATGGGAGGACCGCTCGGCGACCGATTGGCCCGAACGGCGGCCGAGATCAGGCTCGGTGGCGACCCGATCGAGGCGTGGGGACGGTTCGGTGAGGTACCGGGTGCCGCACCCCTGGCGCGCTGCCTGGAGCGGGCGGGGACGACTGGGGCACCCGCCGCGGAGCCGGTAGCCCGACTTGCCGATGAGATGCGCGCGGAGCGGGCAAGTGCGGCCGTGGCGCGCGCCCAGCGAGCGGGTGTTCTGATCACCGCTCCCGTCGGCCTCTGCTTCCTGCCCGCCTTCCTGGCGGTCGGCGTCGCGCCTGTGGTCATCGGGCTCGCGACCGGTCTGTTGCACCGCAACTGAGCTGAAACGAGTGGGGCGCGGCCGGCCCTCCCTCCGCCCCCGCGATCGAGTCGGGTCTGTGACTGAAGCGACCGAGCCGGGTCTGCGATCGATCTCGAAACCTGCTCTCGCTCAAACCAAGGGAGGGCCGGGGTGTTCGGCGTAGTCGAAGTCGGAAAACGAAGCGCAACAACATCAGTGAAACGCAACAACATCATGGAGGTCGAGATGAGCAAGAACACCTTCGAGCGGGCGCTGAGTGCGGGCCGTCGCGCTTGGGAGACCACGGTGGGCAGGCGAACCCGGTCCGATGGCTCCGACCGGGGAATGACGACGTCCGAATACGCGGTAGGGACCATCGCCGCCTGCGCGTTCGCGGCTGTGCTCTACAAGGTGGTGACCAGCGGAGCCGTGCTGTCGGCGCTGCAGTCACTGATCAAGGACGCGCTCGATGCGAAGTTCTGAAGCGGGGAGGGTACGCACGATGCTCAGGTCGGCGGTGAGGAGGAACCAACGGCGTGGTGACCGCGGGGCGGTGACAGCGGAAGCCGCGATGGTGCTGCCCGTGTTGGTGGCGTTCGTCATGGCGCTTGTCTGGGCGCTGGTCGCCGCGTCGGACCAGATCCGGTGTGTGGATGCTGCACGAGCGGGTGCGAGGGCCGCGGCCAGATCCGAACCGGAGGCGGCTGTCCGGTTGGTGGCGAAGGAGACTGCACCGGCCAGGGCTCGGGTGGATGTGCGGCGGACCGGGGAGGTGTGGCGCGTCCGGGTGGAGGCGCCGACGCCGGGTCCTGGACCGCTGGGCCTGACGCTGAGCGCGGAGGCGGTCGCGCTGGCCGAGGACACGGTAGGGGTGGAGCCAAGGGGCACGGGAGGGTCGCAACCGTGAGGCGGACCGTCCATGGGCCACGGGCCGGGAGGAAGTGTGGCGGGTTTCGTGGTGGGGACGACGGGCTGGCGACGGTCTGGGCGGCCATCACGACGACGAGCCTCTGTGCGGTGTTCGCGGTGGTGCTGGTTCTCGGCCAGGCTGTGTCCGCCCGGCACCGGGCCGGCGGCGCGGCGGACCTGGCCGCGTTGGCCGCGGCCGACCGTGTGCTGCGCGGTTCGGCCGAGGCATGCGGTGCGGCGCGCGAGGTCGCCGGGGCTCAGGAAGCGGTGCTTGTGCGGTGCTCGGTCCAGGGCGAAATCGCCGACGTGACGGCCCGCGCGCATTTCGGCCCGTACAAGGCGGAGGTCAGGTCGCGAGCAGGACCTCCCGAGCCGGTAGCGCCCGCAGGACGCTCGTCTGTGTCGGTGTCGGCCGGCAAACCGGTCCGGGCTCGTGGACTCAACCCTCCGCAATCTCCGGCCCGGGGTCTTCCGTCCCCGTCGCCCGGCGGTCGATTCTCCGGTCAGGTCCCAGGTCCGCCTCGGGTGTTACTCGCGGGTCCGCCTCTGGGTCCGGCGGTGCGGTTCTGAGCAGCTCGTTCAGGAGGCGTACGGCGCCGCGCTTGTGCAGTGGCTCATTGCCGTTGCCGCATTTGGGCGACTGGATGCAGGACGGGCAACCCGCCTCGCACTCGCAGGACGCGATGGCCTGCACGGTCGCCGTCAGCCATGTGCGGGCCGTGTGGAAGGCGCGCTCGGCGAAGCCCGCGCCACCCGGATGGCCGTCGTAGACGAATACCGTGGGAAGGAGAGTGTCCGGGTGCAGGGGGACAGAGACGCCGCCGATGTCCCAGCGGTCGCAGGTGGCGAAGAGCGGCAGCATCCCGATCGAGGCGTGCTCGGCCGCGTGCAGGGCGCCTCCGAGGATTTCGGGATTGATCCTGGCGGCATCGAGCTGGTCCTCGGTGACCGTCCACCACACGGCACGGGTGCGCAGAGTCCGGGGCGGCAGGTCGAGTTTGGTCTCGCCCATGACCTCGCCGGTCATCAGCCGCCGGCGCAGGAAGGAGACGACCTGGTTCGTGACCTCCACCGAGCCGAAGCACAGCCGGCCGTCACCCCACGGGACCTCGGTGTCGGTCTCCAGGACGGCGATGGCGGTGGTGTCCCGCGCGTTGGTCGAGTACGGCGGGGCGGCTTCCTCCACCAAGGCGACCGCGTCCTCCAGATCGAGCTTCCGGACCAGGTACGTCCGGCCTTGATGGAGGTGGACGGCCCCCTCGTGAACGGCTGTGTGCGCGGCTGACTCATCCACCGTTCCCAGAAGCCGCCCAGTGCCCTCCTCCACGATCTGGACCGGCCGGCCGCCCCCGCCGCGGATGTCGGTGAGGTCTGCGGCGCGTTCGCGGCGGGTCCAGTGCCAGCCCGTCGTCCGCCTGCGCAGGAGCTTCGCAGCCTCCAGTTGGGGCAGCAGGTCGGGCACGGCGGGGCCGAAGAGTGCGATGTCGGCCTCCGTGAGCGGCAGCTCAGCGGCGGCGGCACACAGGTGCGGTGCGAGTACGTATGGGTTGTCCGGGTCGAGGACGGTCGATTCCACGGGCTGCTGGAACAGCGCCTCGGGGTGGTGGACGAGGAATGTGTCCAGCGGATCGTCCCGGGCGACGAGGACGGCCAGGGCCCCGTGCCCGGACCGTCCGGCGCGGCCGGCCTGCTGCCAGAGAGAGGCGCGCGTGCCGGGGTAGCCCGCGATCACGACGGCGTCCAGCCCCGAGACGTCGATGCCGAGCTCCAGAGCGGTCGTGGCGGCGAGCCCGAGCAGTTCGCCGGAGTGCAGGGCGCGCTCCAGAGCGCGACGCTCCTCGGGCAGGTAACCGCCCCGGTAGGCGGCGACGCGCGCGGGCAGAGAACGGTCCACCTCGGCCAGACGCTCCTTGGCGATGACGGAGATGAGCTCGGCGCCACGCCGCGAGCGTACGAAGGCGACGGATCGGACGCCCTGGATGGTCAGGTCGGTCAGGAGGTCGGCTGTTTCGGCCGTGGCGGTACGGCGTACGGGGGCGCCCTTCTCACCGTGCAGGTCGGTCAGCGGGGGTTCCCACAGGGCGAAGACCATCTCTCCGCGAGGGGAGGCGTCGTCCGCGACCTCCTTGACGGGCAGGCCCGTCAGGCGGCCCGCGGCGACCGCAGGCTGTGCCGCGGTGGCGGAGGCGAGGAGGAAGACCGGATCGGAGCCGTAGCGGGCGCACAGTCGGCGGAGGCGGCGCAGTACCTGGGCGACGTGGGACCCGAAAACGCCCCGGTAGGTGTGGCACTCGTCGATGACGACGAAGCGGAGGGCGCGAAGGAAGGAGGCCCACCGAGGGTGTGACGGGAGTATGCCGCGGTGCAGCATGTCGGGGTTCGTCAGGACGTAGTTGGCGTACTGACGTACCCATTCGCGTTCCTCGACCGGTGTGTCCCCGTCGTAGACGGCGGGGCGGACCGCTGTGCCGAGGGGAGCCGCGAGCGCTTTGACCGCGCGGCGCTGGTCGGCCGCGAGAGCCTTCGTGGGAGCGAGGTACAGGGCGGTCGTGCCGCGGCCGTTGGAGGCTTCGGAGCCGTCGACGAGGGCGCTCAGTACCGGCGCGAGGTAGGCGAGCGACTTCCCGGACGCGGTCCCGGTGGCGATCACGACGGACTCGCCGTCCAGGGCGTGCTCGGCCGCCGTGGCCTGGTGCGTCCACGGATGGTCGATTCCGGCCCTGCCGATCGCCGAGATCACTTCCGGCCGGATGCGATCCGGCCAGATGGCATGGGTTCCGGCACGTGGGGGCAAGTGCTCCGTATGAGTGATGCGCGTCGCCCGGCTCGCCCCTGCGGCGAGCCGGTCGAGAACCACCGACGGAGAGGGGCGCGAGCCCACGTTCTCGGGTGGTCGACTGGGGCGGTGATTCTTGGCCATCGGCATCGAGTGTGTCACTGGCATGACGGACAATGGTCCCAAGGCGTCGTGCATGGCTGCTGGTAAGTGATTGAATGCCATCGCGGCTGGCGATCCGTCCCCTGACCTCCGTCGGGGAGACCGAGGGGCGACCGCTCGATAGCAAGGTGCTGGAGGATCCGTGGACCTGTCCCTGTCGACTCGCAATGTGTCCGGCCCTGGTGGCGACCGTACGGTCGTCGAGGTCGGTGGCGAGATTGATGTGTATACCGCGCCCAAGCTGCGCGAGCAGTTGGTCGAGTTGGTGAATGACGGCAGCTACCACCTGGTTGTCGACATGGAAGGCGTCGACTTTCTCGACTCCACCGGACTCGGCGTGCTCGTGGGCGGCTTGAAGCGTGTCCGGGCCCATGAGGGCTCGCTGCGTCTGGTGTGCAACCAGGAACGCATTCTCAAGATCTTCCGGATCACAGGCCTGACCAAGGTGTTTCCCATTCACACCACGGTCGACGAGGCTGTCGCGGCGACCGACTAGAACGGTCGGCGCCGGCCGGCCCCACCGGGTCGGTCGGCACGCGGTGACAGACCGGCAGGCGGCAGCGTTCGGGCCGCCGTGAGCAGGTGGTCGGCCATGTGGTCGGCTGCCCGCTTCGTCGGTTCCCGGAGAGAATGAGAGCAGGGGTACCGGGCGTCAGGCCCGGGCCCCTGAGAAGCACGCCCGTACGTTCGAGGGGGATGGCATGCCAACCGTTGAACTCCGCTTCAGCGCTCAGCCCGAACACGTCAGGACGGCTCGCCTTGTTGCGGCCGCCGTGGCACGTAGGGCAGGCGTCGACGAGGCGGTGCTCGACGAGGTCAGACTGGCCGTCGGTGAGGCGTGCAGTCGCGCTGTCGGCCTCCACCGAAGTCATGACATCACTGCTCCGGTGACGGTCATCCTGACGGAGGAGGAGAAAGCGTTCTCCATCGAGGTCGGCGACGGGCTGCCCAGCTCGGGCGGTGCAGCCACGGCCCCAGGTGCTTCCAGTGGTGGCGGCCCCGATGATCCGGAGGTCGACGCCGACAGCGAGGACGAGATGGGCCTTGCCGTCATCAGCGGGCTGGTCGACGACATGGAGGTCCTCTCGGGCGAGGACGGCGGCGTGATCCGCATGACATGGCCGACCACTCCCGCCACAGTTCTTCCCTGAGCCTCCGTTTTCTCAGCCGAACGGCCTCTGACCGAAGCCGGGGCCCGACCTCGGGGTCTTGCCTTCCAGTGCTTTCTTCGCCCGCGCTGGTAGCGAAGCCGGGGCAGCATTTTGGTTCCCTTGGCTCCTCTTGGCCGAAAGCCGGGTAGACCTGAGCAGCGCCCGGGCCGCCTCCTCCGGAGCCTCCCGTGCCCCTGCCCCGTACACGCCTCGGCCGGGAGCCCCGTCTGCGCGATGTCGCGGCATCGAGCCACGAGACGTCCGTCGCCCGGAGTGCTCACCTGCATCGGAGCGTGGGCTGTCTCTGGGCTCCGTATCGCGAGACCTCGTACCGCGAGACCGTGGATTGCGTCCGGCGTGTTGCGGTCCATCCACCTTGCGCGGCCACGCGCGGTCACCCCACAGGGGCTGCCGTTCCCGATCGCGCGGCCACTCGGTTGGTGCGGCCATCCCGATCGCGTGGCCACCCCCGTCGGCGCAAACACCCAGCTGCCTGGACCGTCCGCTCCTTGAGTCCAGCCCGCCGCTGTGCGGTGATCCGAGGACCGCGTGGCCTCGGCTTGTGCGACGCGCACCTCCCCGATGCTGCAGACGCGATGCCTGCGGCGTACTCCCGTGCCACTGCGGTACGGCTCTCCGCCGTGCGGCGGACTGGAGCCTCCCACGCAGCCGTCTGCCCGGGATCAGGACGTTGCACATGGTCCGGTCGGGTCCGGGCGGGAGGATATGGGGATGAGTTTTCGGTTGGCGGCGTATGCCGTGTGCATCGAGGACGGGCGGGTGCTGCTCGCCCGTCACGTGTCACCGGTGGGCGAAAGCACCTGGACTCTTCCGGGCGGCCGGGTCGAGCACGGCGAAGATCCGTTCGATGCGGTGATCCGGGAGGTCGCCGAGGAGACAGGCTTCAGCGCGGCGGCGGATCGGCTGCTGGGCGTGGACTCCCGGGTCATCCCAGCGGCCGAAGCGCGTGCGGGGGTCGAGCATCAGAATGTCGGCGTCTTCTACCGCGTTCACATCACCGGTGGCCGGCTTCGACCTGAGCCGAACGGCGAGATCGCCGAGTCGGTATGGACGAAGATCGCCGACGTCACCGCTCTGCGCCGGTCGTCGCTGGTCGACACCGGCCTCTCCCTGGCCGAGGCTCTTCCGGCAACCGGCCACGTCGATCCTGTCCCGGTCGGTGGCCTGATCCGGCACTAGGCATGGCTCGCGCCTGCCTGGCCTGACTCGCCTCGGCGACGCTCGAGAAAGGCCCGTCCCGTCCGCCCGTCCCGCCCGGCCTGCGGCATTAATCCACGGAACCGGAGCCACGAGACCGGCGAGACGGACCGGAGTCACGGAACCGGAGCCACGAGACCGAAGCCGCGAGACCGGCGAGACGGACCGGAGCCACGGAACCGGAGCCACGAGACCGAAGCCGCGAGACCGGCGAGACGGACCGGAGCCACGGAACCGGAGCCACGGAACAGCCGTTGGCCGGAGACCATGAATCAACCCCCCTGAACAGGGAAACTCTCCGCTTTTCTTGATCGGTGATCTCCGGAAATTTGCAGCCGTCACGCCCTCGTCCCATTACTGCGTTCGAGTTCTTTCCGGGAGGAGATCATTTGTCATTGGGTGGACGAAAGTCGATTTCATTGACCACCCACTGTTTTGATCAGCCTCAGCTCCCTACAATCCGTCCACGTCTTGAGCGCTGAGCGTCAAGGAGGACGTATGGCGGAGTTCTTCAACACCCCAATGGCAGAACTGACGCACGTTTCCGTACCTTCCAGCCGGCCCACCTCACTCGCCGCAGCGGTGCTGACCCAGGACAACCGGCTGATCGTCGTGGTCATCGCGGTGGTGGCACTCGCCGCGCTGGTCGTCGCCCAGCTGCTCGTACGCCAGGTCCTGGCAGCCGGTGAGGGCACCGAACGCATGAAAGAGATCGCGGCAGCCGTCCAGGAGGGCGCCAACGCCTATCTGGCCCGGCAACTGCGAACGGTCGGTGTCTTCGCCGTCGTCGTGTTCTTCCTGCTCATGCTGCTCCCGGCCGACAACTGGTCGCAGCGTGTGGGGCGCTCACTGTTCTTCCTGGTGGGTGCGCTCTTTTCGGCGGCCACCGGATACATCGGCATGCGACTCGCCGTCCGCAGCAATGTGCGCGTGGCCGCCGCCGCGCGTGAGGCGACTCCCGCCGAAGGAGAACCGGAGAAAGATCTGACCACCGTTTCGCACAAGGCGATGAAGATCGCTTTCCGTACGGGTGGCGTGGTCGGAATGATCACGGTGGGTCTCGGTCTGCTGGGCGCCTCCTGCGTGGTCCTCGTGTACGCCGCCGACGCGCCCAAGGTGCTGGAAGGGTTCGGCCTCGGTGCCGCGCTGATCGCTATGTTCATGAGGGTCGGGGGCGGAATCTTCACCAAGGCAGCCGATGTCGGTGCCGACCTCGTGGGCAAGGTGGAGCAGGGCATCCCCGAGGACGATCCGCGCAACGCCGCCACCATCGCCGACAACGTGGGCGACAACGTCGGGGACTGTGCCGGCATGGCGGCCGACCTCTTCGAGTCGTACGCCGTCACGCTCGTCGCCGCGCTCATCCTGGGCAAGGCGGCCTTCGGGGACGCGGGGCTCGCCTTTCCGCTGATCGTTCCGGCGATCGGTGTGGTCACCGCGATGGTCGGGATCTTCGCTGTGGCCCCCAGGCGGGCGGACCGCAGTGGGATGAGTGCCATCAACCGCGGGTTCTTCGTCTCCGCCGTGATCTCCCTGGTCCTGGTGGCCGTGGCGGCCTTCGTCTACCTGCCGTCCTCGTACTCCGGCCTCGCCGGGGTCACCGACACCGCCATCACCTCGCACGGCGGTGACCCGCGAGTCTTCGCCCTCGTCGCCGTGACCATCGGGATCGTGCTCGCCGCCCTGATCCAGCAGCTGACCGGCTACTTCACCGAGACCAGTCGGCGCCCTGTCCGGGACATCGGGAAATCCTCGCTGACCGGTCCGGCGACCGTCATTCTGGCCGGCATCTCCATCGGCCTGGAGTCCGCCGTCTACACCGCGCTCCTGATCGGTCTCGGGGTCTACGGGGCGTTCCTGCTCGGAGGCACGTCGATCATGCTGGCGCTCTTCGCGGTGGCCCTGGCCGGTACCGGTCTGCTCACCACCGTGGGCGTCATCGTCGCGATGGACACCTTCGGCCCGGTCTCGGACAACGCCCAGGGCATCGCCGAGATGTCGGGAGACGTCACGGGCGCGGGTGCCCAGGTACTGACCGACCTCGACGCCGTGGGCAACACGACCAAGGCGATCACCAAGGGCATCGCCATCGCCACGGCCGTCCTGGCGGCTGCGGCGCTCTTCGGCTCCTACCGGGACGCCATCGCGACGGCGGTCGACGACGTGGGTGCCCGGGCCGGTGAACTCGGGCTGAGTCTGGACATCTCGCAGCCGAACAACCTGGTCGGCCTGATCCTGGGTGCCGCAGTCGTCTTCCTCTTCTCCGGCCTGGCCATCAACGCGGTCTCCCGCTCTGCCGGAGCCGTGGTCTACGAGGTGCGGCGGCAGTTCCGTGAGCACCCGGGAATCATGAATTTCACGGAGAAGCCGGAGTACGGCCGGGTGGTCGACATCTGCACCAAGGACGCGCTGCGTGAGCTGGCCACGCCCGGTCTCCTCGCCGTTCTGGCTCCCATCGCGGTGGGGTTCACGCTGGGCGTGGGCGCTCTCGGCTCGTACCTCGCGGGGGCGATCGCCACGGGCACGCTCATGGCCGTCTTCCTCGCCAACTCCGGTGGGGCCTGGGACAACGCGAAGAAGCTCGTGGAGGACGGTCACCACGGCGGCAAGGGCAGTGAGGCCCACGCGGCGACGGTCATCGGGGACACGGTCGGCGACCCGTTCAAGGACACGGCCGGCCCGGCCATCAATCCGCTTCTCAAGGTGATGAACCTCGTCGCACTGCTCATCGCCCCTGCGGTGGTGCAGTTCAGTTACGGCGATGACGCGAGCCCCTGGATCCGGGCTCTCGTGGCCGTCATTGCGATCGCCGTGATCGTCGGCGCGGTCTACGTCTCCAAGCGGCGGGGCATCACGGTGGGAGACGACGATGCTTCCGGCGGGAACGGCGGGAACGGCGGGAACGGCGGGGAGGGTCCGGTCAAGTCCACCGATCCTGCCGCCGTTTCATGAGATTCGGGCCTCCCTCCAGGGGAAATCCCTGAGTGTCACCAACTCAGGGGTACGGCGGACGACATGAACTGACGTGTCGTCCGCCGTCCTCGTATGCGGTGGTTGCCGTTACCTCTGGAGCGGATACGGGCGCATGTCCGACTCGGCGGGTGAGTTGTGTTTCCCTCATTTCCCTTGGTGCAAATGGCTGCAAAAGAATGCATATCGGACGCCGGGCGCCTGAATGTCGCCCACTTGGCGTGTAAGTTCCGGGGCCGAGAGCCTTGGAAGGGATCCAAACCGGTGAACAAGAAGCTTGCAGCCGCACTGTCCGGCAGTGCGGTACTCGTACTGGCACTGTCGGGTTGCAGCGACGACAGCGACAACAAGGTGAACGACTGGGCGAAGAAGGTCTGCGACCAGGTCCAGCCGCAGCTCCAGAAGATCGCCAACGCCAATGCGGCGATCCAGCAGCAGACGGCCGACAACAGCAAGCCCGTCGATGTCCAGAAGACGGACTCGGCCGCCTTCCAGCAGATCTCGCAGGCGTACAAGGCACTGGGTTCAGCAGTTGAGTCGGCGGGTGCGCCGCCCGTGGACGGCGGCGAGACCACGCAGAAGGAGGCCGTGAAGGAACTCAACGCCTCCTCCGTGGCCTACGCGAACCTGAAGACGAAGGTCGACGCGCTCGACACGAAGGACCAGGCGAAGTTCGCCGACGGTCTGAAGGGCATCGCCGACGAGCTGAACAAGATCAGCACCAACGGCGACCAGGCGCTGAACAAGCTGCAGTCCGGCGAGGTCGGGTCCGCGATGGCGAAGCAGAAGGGATGCCAGAAGCCGACGGCCTCCGCGCCGCCCGCTGCGGCGCCGTCCGCTCCCGCTCCCGCGTCGAAGCCCGCGTCGCCCTCGGCTTCGGCGACCGCGAAGGCCTGACCGCCGCGAGGCCTGACCGCGAAGGACTGACAGGGGCGTCTCTTCGGCGGCCGCCGGCGACATCCGGGGCAGGAACGGCCGCCCTGGCCCCGCCCGGCGCATGAGCCGGGAACAGCCCGTGCACCGGCCCGGTGGCCATTCGTGGCCACCGGGCCGCTGCCTTTGTCGGCGGGAGCGGACACAATGGGTGGGTGAGTACGACCTGCCTTCCCGCATCCGACCGCGCTCCCCGGCTCCGCGAAGCCCTGATCGCCGCCGCGTTCACCGCCGACGGCCTCCTCGAACAGCTCGGCGCGCCCGCGTACGCCGCGCTGGCACGCAGTGAGACCGTCCCCGCGCTCCGGGCCACCCGTGAGGATTCGCCTCTCGACACGCTGGTGCGGCTGTTCCTCCTGCAGCGCCCCGTCCCGGTCGCAGCGGCCGCTGCCGCCCTGCCCCTCGACGAGTGCGTCGAGGACGGCTGGGTGGTCCGCGAGGGCGACCTGGTCAGGGCGACGGTCGACGTTCGCCCCTACGGCGGGCCCGAGGCCCAGGACTGGTTCATCGTCTCCGACCTGGGCTGCGCGGTCGGCGGTGCCGGGGGCATCGGCTCGCGCGAGGAAGGCGTCGTCCTGGGCGTCGGCGGGGCGTCCACCACGCTGGCCGGTATCACCGTCCGCAGGCCCGTGGCCTCCGCCCTCGACCTCGGTACGGGCTCCGGCATCCAGGCGCTGCACGCCGCCCAGCACGCCACCCGGGTCACCGCCACGGACGTCAACCCGCGCGCGCTGGACTTCACCCGTCTGACGCTCGCCCTGTCGGGCGCCGCCCCGGCCGATTTGCTGGAGGGCTCCCTCTTCGAACCGGTGGGCACGGAGACGTACGACCTGATCGTATCCAACCCGCCGTTCGTCATCTCGCCCGGCGCCCGGCTGACGTACCGCGACGGAGGCATGGGCGGCGACGACCTGTGCAGCACCCTCGTGCGGCAGGCCGGGGACCGGCTGAACGAGGGCGGTTACGCGCAGTTCCTCGCCAACTGGCAGCACGTGGACGGCGAGGAGTGGCAGGACCGGGTCCGCTCCTGGGTGCCGGCGGGCTGTGATGCCTGGATCGTGCAGCGCGACGTTCAGGACGTCACGCAGTACGCCGAACTGTGGCTGCGCGACAGCGGCGATCACCGCACCGACCCCGTCGTGTACGCCCAGCGCTACGAGTCCTGGCTGGACGAGTTCGAGGCGCGCGGCACCAGGGCCGTGGGCTTCGGCTGGATCACGCTCCGAAAGTCGGCGTCGGCGGCTGCCGGACATCCTTCCGTCGTGGCCGAGGAGTGGCCGCACGCGGTGGAGCAGCCCCTCGGACCGGCCGTCGAGGCGCACTTCGCGCGGCAGGACTATCTCCGTGAGCACGACGACGCGGCTTTGCTCGCCGCGCACTTCACGCTGTCCGAGGAGGTCGTCCAGGAGCAGGTCGGGATGCCGGGCGCCGAGGACCCGGAGCATGTGGTGCTGCGTCAGAACCGAGGGATGCGGCGGGCGACCAAGGTTGACGCGGTGGGCGCCGGATTCGCCGGGGTCTGCGACGGCTCGCTTCCTGCCGGCCGGATCCTCGACGCCATCGCCCAGTTGATGGCTGAGGACCCGGTCCTGCTGCGTGACCGCACTCCGCAGGCGATCCGGCTCCTGGTCGAGGAGGGCTTCCTCGAACCGGTGCGTGACGGCGCTCCGCTGCGCTGATCCGGCCGCCGTCCGGCCTGCTTGCCGGGGGGTGACCGCCGGGTTCCGCTTCAGCATGCCCGTATCCCCGTATCCCCGTACGCCTGCCGGTGTGGACGAAGCGATGCCCCCGTTTGCGTCCAGGCCGTTCCCCGGCGCGCTGCGCGGCGTTCATCCGGGGTTCGTGCCGGTGACGCCCCGGGGTGGCAGCCTCCCCTCTGCCGGGACACGCCCGTGGGCCTCGTCCGTGCGCCGGCAGCCGAGGGGACGAACGTGAGGGGTACGGACATGGAGAGCACGGCCGCGTTCTTCGCCGGTACGGCCTTCGCCCTGTTCGGCGCCGCCCTCCTCGTCTGGACGGGGGCGCGCACGGTCCAGCGCGCGCCGGTGGCGCTCGGTGTGAGCCCCGTCGCCTCCACCGCACTCGCCACGCTCTTCGGCGTACTCTTCCTCGTCCTCGGCGTGTGGTGCTTCACCCGCATCTGATCCACTTCGCCGACCGGTCCGGCCACCCGCCGGGAACCCCCTGGGCGCACTCCACGGCAGTGGCCCGAAAGCCGCAGGCGACAGCATCGCGAAGAGCGGACCGGGCGGTCCGGGCGGCAGGAATGGCGGAAGTCGGGTTACCGTTCGAGTGGCCGTTGCGGGCTTTTGCCGTTTGACACGGGGGCGGGTTGTACCGTCACACTCCGCAGCGACAGCACCGCTGGCAGCGCAGAGCGCTGCTCGGATGCCCACGAGTGCCGACCGGAGAGAAGAGCGAAGTTGTCCCCGACCAGCGAGACCGCAGGCCGCCGACTCGTCATTGTCGAGTCGCCTGCCAAGGCGAAGACGATCAAGGGCTACCTCGGCCCCGGATACGTCGTCGAGGCGAGCGTCGGGCACATCCGCGACCTGCCGAACGGCGCCGCCGAGGTGCCGGACGAGTACACCGGTGAGGTCCGCCGCCTGGGTGTGGACGTCGAGAACGACTTCCAGCCGATCTACGTCGTCAACGCCGACAAGAAGGCCCAGGTGAGGAAGCTCAAGCAGCTCCTCGCCGAATCCGACGAACTCTTCCTCGCCACCGATGAGGACCGCGAGGGCGAAGCCATCGCGTGGCACCTGCAGGAAGTCCTCAGGCCCAAGGTCCCGGTCCACCGGATGGTCTTCCACGAGATCACCAAGGACGCCATCCGGGCGGCCGTCGCCAATCCGCGCGAGCTCAACCAGCGGATGGTCGACGCGCAGGAGACCCGCCGTATCCTCGACCGCCTCTACGGCTACGAGGTCTCGCCGGTCCTGTGGAAGAAGGTCATGCCGCGGCTGTCGGCAGGCCGTGTGCAGTCCGTGGCCACCCGCCTCGTCGTCGAGCGGGAGCGCGAGCGCATCGCCTTCCGTTCCGCCGAGTACTGGGACCTGACGGGCACCTTCGCCACCGGGCGAACCGGTGACACCTCCGATCCCTCGACGCTCATCGCCCGCCTCAGCGCGGTCGACGGACGCCGTATCGCCCAGGGCCGCGACTTCGGCCCCGACGGGCAGCTCAAGCAGGGCTCCGCCCAGACCCTGCACCTGGACGAGACGAACGCCCGCGCGCTGGCCACGGCGCTCGCCGACTCCACGTTCGCGGTCCGCTCGGTCGAGTCGAAGCCGTACCGTCGCTCGCCGTACGCGCCCTTCCGCACCACGACCCTCCAGCAGGAGGCGAGCCGGAAGCTGGGCTTCGGGGCCAAGGCCACGATGCAGGTGGCGCAGAAGCTGTACGAGAACGGCTTCATCACCTACATGCGTACGGACTCCACGACCCTCTCGGACACCGCGATCTCTGCGGCCCGGGCGCAGGTCACGCAGCTGTACGGGGCGAACTACCTCCCGGACAAGCCGCGCACGTACGCCGGGAAGGTCAAGAACGCGCAGGAGGCGCACGAGGCGATCCGCCCCTCGGGCGACCGCTTCCGCACGCCGGCGGAGACGGGTCTCACGGGTGACCAGTTCCGGCTGTACGAGCTGATCTGGAAGCGCACCGTCGCCTCCCAGATGAAGGACGCGGTCGGCAACTCCGTCACCGTCAAGATCGCGGGCCGGGCGAGCGACGGCCGTGAGGCGGAGTTCTCCGCCTCCGGCAAGACCATCACCTTCCACGGCTTCATGAAGGCGTACGTCGAAGGCGCGGACGACCCGAACGCCGAGCTGGACGACCGCGAGCGCCGTCTGCCACAGGTCGCCGAGGGCGACGCCCTGACGGCGGACGAGGTCTCGGTCGACGGGCACGCCACCAAGCCGCCGGCCCGCTACACCGAGGCGTCGCTGGTCAAGGAGCTCGAAGAGCGCGAGATCGGCCGCCCGTCGACGTACGCCTCGATCATCGGGACGATCCTGGACCGCGGCTACGTGTTCAAGAAGGGCACGGCCCTGGTGCCGTCGTTCCTCTCGTTCGCCGTGGTCAACCTGCTGGAGAAGCACTTCGGCCGGCTCGTCGACTACGACTTCACCGCCCGCATGGAGGACGACCTCGACCGCATCGCGCGGGGCGAGGCCCAGTCCGTGCCGTGGCTGCGGCGCTTCTACTTCGGCGCCGGTGACGACACGACGGCCGGTGCCGGTGCGGCGTCCGACGCGGGCAACGGCGACGGGGACCACCTCGGAGGCCTCAAGGAACTGGTGACCGACCTCGGCGCGATCGACGCCAGGGAGATCTCCTCGTTCCCCGTCGGCAACGACATCAAGCTCCGTGTCGGCCGCTACGGGCCGTACATCGAGCGTGGCGAGAAGGACTCCGAGGGCCATCAGCGCGCGGACGTGCCCGAGGAACTGGCGCCCGACGAGCTGTCCGTGGAGCTCGCGGAGGAGCTGCTGGCCAAGCCGAGCGGCGATTTCGAGCTCGGTGCGGACCCGGTCAGCGGCAACCAGATCATCGCGAAGGACGGCCGTTACGGCCCGTACGTCACCGAGGTGCTGCCCGAGGGGACCCCGAAGACCGGGAAGAACGCGGTGAAGCCGCGTACCGCCTCGCTCTTCAAGACGATGTCCCTCGACACGGTGACGCTGGCCGACGCGCTCAAGCTGATGTCCCTGCCCCGCGTCGTCGGCGAGGACGCCGAGGGTGTCGAGATCACCGCGCAGAACGGCCGCTACGGCCCGTATCTGAAGAAGGGCACGGACTCGCGCTCGCTGACGTCCGAGGACCAGCTCTTCGACATCACCCTCGACGAGGCGCTCGCGATCTACGCCCAGCCGAAGCAGCGCGGGCGGGCCGCCGCCAAGCCGCCGCTGAAGGAACTGGGCACGGACCCGGTGAGCGGTGCTCCGGTCGTCGTGAAGGACGGCCGCTTCGGCGCGTACGTCACGGACGGCGAGACGAACGCGACGCTGCGGACCGACGACAGCGTCGAGGACATCACGCCGGAACGCGGCTACGAACTGCTGGCCGAGAAGCGGGCCAAGGGGCCGGCGAAGAAGAAGACGGCGAAAAAGGCCCCGGCCAAGAAGGCGACCGCCAAGAAGGCCACCACGGCCAAGAAGGCCACGGCCAAGAAGACGACCGCCACGAAGGCGACAGCGGCGAAGAAGACGACCACGGCCAAGAAGGCACCCGCGAAGCGGGCGACCGCCACGGCGCGGAAGGCGGCTCCTGCCTCGCAGGACGAGAGCTGACCTCTCGGCCACGGGCCGTGCACGAACGCCGGAGGAGCTGGACGACCAGCTCCTCCGGCGTTCGTGCGTGCGGTGATCGGCATTCCCGCGGGCATATGTTCGGACCGGGCCCCCGGTCACCGCACCGCTCCCGATAGGCTGGGCGGATGACGCGAGCCGAGCAGCCACCGGTCGTGAGCCCCACCTCCGACACACTTGCCGCAGACTCACGCGAGCGCGCCGTACGAGCCCTGTTGCGTGTTCCCCCGCTCAGGCGGTTGTGGAGCGCCCAGGCCGTCGGCAGTATCGGCGATTCACTCGCCCTTCTTGTGCTTGTGCTGTTGTCGCTGCAGGCGGCGGTCGTCGAGGGCTCCTTCGGGGCCGGGTACCGCGGGGCGGCCTTCGCCGTCGCCGCCGTGTTCGGCGCCCGGATTCTTTCCACCGTGCTCTTCGGAGCCGTACTCCTGGGGCCGCTGACGGCACTGACATCGCCCGGCGGTCCCGTCGACCGCCGCTGGCTGATGATCGGGGCGGACGGGCTCCGGCTCGCCCTGCTGGTCGTCGCGCCCCTCTGGATCGACTGGACGCCGGACAAGGCACTCCTGATGATCCTCATCACCGTGTTCGTGGCCGGTGCGGGTGAGCGGCTGTGGGCGGTGGCCAAGGAGAGTGCGGCGCCCGCGCTGCTCCCCGCCCCGCCGCCGGAGGGCGCCGCCGTGCGCCCGCTGCCCGATCACCTCGACGCGCTGCGCAGGCTGTCCCTGCGCACGAACTTCCTCGCCGTCCCGGCGGCCGCGGCGGTCCTCGTCGTCGCCTCGCTGATCGGCGAACTGCTGGGTACCGGCCTGGACTGGTTCTCCTTCCACCAGGCGGCCCTCGGGTCGTACGTCGCGGCGGGGCTGTTCTCCGCATCGATCTCGACCCTGTACTTCCTGCACTTCCCGGCCACGCAGACGCCCCGGCCCCGGTCCCCGCTGGAGGGACTGCGCCGTCCGGCCGCCGAATCGGGCTCGGACAAGGGCCGCACCGGCAGCATCCCGCTGGTCGTCGCCGCGTCCGCCGCGGTCGCCGGGGCCATCTCGGCCGCCGCGTCCGTGTCCGTACTGCACGCCGCGGACCTCGACGGCGGACCCGTCACCTTCGCGCTGCTGATCCTGGTCCTGACCGGTGGTACCGCGCTCGGTATCCGTACCGCGCGGAAGGTGCTGCCCGCCCTGTCGCGACGCAGGCTGCTGGCGCTGGCCACCGCGGTCACGGGCGTGGCCCTCCTCGCCCTCGGCCTGGTGCCGGACACGGCCACCGGGGTACTGATCGCCCTCGTCGCCGGTTACGCCGCCGGTGTCGCCGCCCACATCGGGCACGCGGTCATCGACCAGGAGACGGAAGCCTTCCGCCAGGCCAGGAACACAGAACACCTCCAGGCCGTCGTCCGGGTGCTGGTCGCGCTCGGCGCGGTGGGAGGTCCGCTGCTGGCCGCCGCCATCGGACGCCATCGTCTGGGATCGGGCGACTTCGTCTTCGCGCACGGCGGAGCGGCGTTCGCGCTCATGCTCATCGGCGCGCTGCTGCTGCCCGTCGCGGTGATCGTCCTCGCCAAGACCGACGACCGCGCCGGGGTGCCGCTCCGCCGCGACCTGCGCGAGGCGCTGCGCGGCGGCGACCCGGCCGTCTCGCCCGCCGACAACGGCTTCTTCCTCGTCCTCGAGGGCGGCGACGGGGCCGGCAAGTCCACCCAGGTGGAGGCGCTCGCCGACTGGATCCGTGCCAAGGGGCACGAGGTCGTCGTGACGCGCGAGCCGGGGGCCACCCCGATCGGCAAGCGCCTGCGCTCGATCCTGCTCGACGTGTCGTCGGCGGGACTGTCGAACCGTGCCGAGGCCCTGCTGTACGCCGCCGACCGCGCCGAGCATGTCGACTCCGTCGTCCGTCCCGCGCTGGAGCGCGGCGCGATCGTCATCTCCGACCGCTACATCGACTCGTCCGTCGCCTACCAGGGCGCCGGCCGGGACCTCGCTCCCACCGAGATCGCCCGTATCTCGCGCTGGGCGACGAGCGGACTCGTACCGCATCTGACGGTGCTTCTGGACGTCGACCCGCAGACCGCGAGGGAACGGTTCACCGAGGCCCCCGACCGGCTGGAGTCCGAGCCGGCCGAGTTCCACAACCGGGTACGGTCCGGCTTCCTGACCCTCGCCGCAGCCGACCCGGCCCGCTACCTGGTGGTGGACGCCGGGCAGGAGCCGGAGGCCATCACCACCGTCGTGCGCCACCGGCTCGACCGGCTCCTCCCGCTCTCCGAGGCCGAGGTCAAGGCCCAGGAGGAGGCGCGCAGGGCGGCCGAGGAGGAAGCCCGGCGCAAGGCCGAGGAAGAGGCGGCCCGCAAGGCCGAGGAGGAGCGGCTGGAGCGCGAGCGGGAGGCTCAGCTCGCCAAGCTCCGCGCCGAGGAGGAGGAGCGCAGGCGCCGCGAGGAGGAAGAGGCCCGGCAGCGTGAGGCCGAACGCCAGGCGGAGGAGGCCCGGCAGCGCGCCGAGGAGGCCCGCCGCCGTGCGGAGGAGGAGCGGTCCCGGCTCGAGGCGGAGGAGCGGGTACGCGACGCCGAGCAGGAGCGGCTGCGGCTGCAGGCCCAGGAGGAGGCGCGGCTCCGCAAGGAGGCCGAGGAACTTCGCCTGGAGAAGCAGCGCAGGGCGGAGGAGGCGCTGATCCGTTCCGAGGAGGCGCGTCGCCGTGCCGAGGACGAGGCCGCCGCACGGGCGGAGGAGGCCGCTGCCGCCGCTGCCGCGAAGCGTTCCCGCGACACGGGGCGGTCCGGATCCGGTTCTTCCGTACCGGACAACGAGCTCACGGTGCCGACCCCCGTCGTGAATCCGAACGAGATCACGCAGCCGGTGCCGGTCGCACTGCCCGACGTCCCGCCGCGCGACGCGGAGGAGACCACGGTCCTGCCGTCCGTAAGGGATGCGGACGAGACCGCTGTCCTGCCGCCCGTGCGGGGCGAGAGGCCGTCGGACCGGGTGCCCCCGGGCGTCTTCCGTGACGAGCCGCGCGCCCAGCCGGCCGAGAGCGAGAACGAGCGGACCCGCGAGCTGCCCCAGGTCACTGACGACCCGCAGGCGGGGCGGGCGGCGCAGGGCGGTTCCGCTCAGCGGAAGCGGCCGAGGCCCGACTGGGCCGAGGAGACACCCCTCGACGACCTGCCGTCACTGGCCGACGAACTGCTCGGCGGGCACGACGACGACGAGCGTGGCTCCGGCGGCCGTCCGCCACGTCGCTGACGGTCCGGCGCCGGGCCCGTCGCACCGCCGGTCACCGGTGGTACGGCGGGCCCGGCGGTTTTTGGACGATCGTCCGGCGGCCGGAGGGTGAGGGGCCCGGGCGACGGAACGCCGGAACTGTCGGACCCTTCCCGCACAATGGGAGGCCGACGGGAAAGCCGGCTTTCCCGCACCACACACCACCGGAAGGGCGGTGACCATGACCGTATGGGACGACCTGGTCGGACAGGACCGGGTGCAGGAGCAGCTCGGTGCCGCCGCCCGGGACGCCGATGCGCTGGTCACCGCGCAGTCCGAGGGCGGGGCGGTGCCGTCCGGATCGAAGATGACCCACGCCTGGCTGTTCACGGGCCCGCCCGGATCCGGCCGGTCCACAGCCGCCCGGGCCTTCGCCGCCGCTCTCCAGTGCACCAGCCCCGACCGGGCACTGGGGGGCGCGCCGGGCTGTGGATTCTGCGACGGCTGCCACACCGCACTGATCGGGACGCACGCGGACGTGCAGGTGATCCGCACGGATCTGCTCTCCATCGGTGTGAAGGAGACCCGTGAGCTGGTCCGCCGTGCCCAGCTGTCGCCGGCCGTGGGCCGCTGGCAGGTCATCGTCATGGAGGATGCCGACCGCCTGACGGAGGGTGCGGGGAACGTCCTGCTGAAGGCGGTGGAGGAGCCCGCCCCCCGCACCGTGTGGCTGCTCTGCGCGCCGTCCCTCGAGGACGTGCTGCCCACGATCCGCTCCCGCTGCCGCCATCTGACACTGCGTACGCCGCCGGTGGACGCCGTCGCGGACGTGCTGATCAGGCGTGACGGCATCGACCCCGAACGGGCCGCTTCCGCCGCCCGCGCCACGCAGGGGCACATCGGCCGGGCGCGCCGCCTGGCCACGGACGAGCGGGCGCGTGCCCGCCGTGCGGCCGTGCTGAAGCTCCCGCTGCGCGTTCATGACGTCGGTGGCTGCCTCAAGGCTGCCCAGGAGCTGATCGACACGGCCACGGAGGACGCCAAGCAGGTCGCGGAGGAGGTCGACGTCAAGGAGACCGAGGACCTCAAGGCGGCGCTCGGCGGTGTCGCCGGAGGGCGCATGCCCCGCGGCACCGCGGGGGCGATGAAGGAACTGGAGGACAAGCAGAAGCGCCGCAGGACGCGTACGCAGCGCGACAGCCTGGATCTCGCGCTCAGCGACATCACCGGCTTCTACCGCGATGTACTGGCACTTCAGCTGGGCTCCCGTATCGCCCTGGCGAACACGGACGTGCGGGACGCGCTCGACAGGATCGCCGAGTCGTCCACGCCCGAGCGCACCCTGCGGCGGATCGAGTCGGTGATCGCCTGCCGTCGCGCCCTCGACCGCAACGTCGCCCCCCTGCTCGCCGTCGAGGCGATGGCCGTGGCACTGCGGGCGGGCTGAATCCCGGGAGCAGTCGGCCTGCCTCGTCCCACGGTGAGCGGGCGAGGAGTTCTGACGTCTCGTCAAGACGTCCACGGGATGAGTGAATTCACCCGTATGAGCCGGAAATCGATCGAGTCGTCACCCTGCCGCTACGCTCCTGGGATGGACACCAGGCGCCTGCTCCGTACGTTCGCCACCGCGCTCGGCACTGCCGGCGTGCTCGTCTCCGGCTGCAGCAGTGGTGGTTCGGCGCCCAGTGCCTCGGCGACGGGCTCGGCCGCCACCGAGGAGCTCGAGCCGTACTACGCGCAGAAGCTGCGCTGGCGGGACTGCGGCGTGGAGGGCTTCCAGTGCACCACGATGAAGGCCCCGCTGGACTACGGGAAGCCGGACGACGGGGACGTCAAGCTCGCCGTGTCCCGCAAGAAGGCCACCGGACCGGGCAAGCGGATCGGATCGCTCCTGGTGAACCCGGGCGGCCCGGGCGGCTCGGCCGTCGGATATCTCCAGGGGTACGCGGCCATCGGCTACCCCGCGCCCGTCCGCGCGCGGTACGACATGGTGGCCGTCGACCCGCGCGGGGTGGCCCGCAGCGAGCCCGTCGAATGCCTCACCGGCAAGGAGATGGACGTCTATACGCAGGTCGACCAGACCCCCGACGACCAGAGCGAGGCCAACCGGCTGAACGAGGCGTTCAAGAAGTTCGCCGAGGGCTGTGAGAAGCGGTCCGGCACGATCCTCCCGCACGTCTCCACGGTCGAGGCGGCCCGCGACATGGACATCCTGCGCGCGCTGCTCGGTGACGAGAAGCTGCACTACGTCGGCGCCTCGTACGGCACGTTCCTCGGCGCGACCTACGCCGACCTGTTCCCCGCCCGGGTGGGCCGCCTGGTCCTGGACGGGGCTATGGACCCGTCGCTTCCCGCGGTGGAGATCAACCGGGACCAGACCGCGGGCTTCGAGACTGCGTTCCAGTCGTTCGCCGCGGACTGTGTGAAGCAGTCGGACTGTCCCCTCGGCACCACGTCCACGGCCGACGCGGCGACCGCGCTGAAGAGGCTCTTCGCCGATCTGGACGCCGAGCCGGTGCCGACCGGTGAGACCCGGAAGCTCACCGAGTCCCTGGCGACCACCGGTGTGATCGCCGCGATGTACGACGAGGCCGCCTGGCCCCAGCTGCGGGAGGCCGTCGCCGGTGCGAAGCGCGGCGACGGGTCCGGCCTGCTCGCGCTCGCCGACAGCTATTACGAGCGGGATCCGAGCGGTAAGTACGCCAACCTGATGTTCGCCAACGCCGCCGTCAACTGCCTCGATCTGGCCCCCGCCTTCTCCGGCCCCGAAGAGGTCGAGAAGGCGGTTCCGGCCTTCGAGGAGGCGTCCCCGGTCTTCGGCAGGGGCTTCGCCTGGGCCGCGCTGAACTGCGACGCCTGGCCCGTCGACCCCACCGGCGTCCCGCACCGCACCGTGGCCGAGGGTGCGGCCCCGATCGTCGTGGTCGGCACCACGCGGGACCCCGCCACCCCGTACAAGTGGGCCAAGGCCCTCGCGGCCCAGCTGTCCTCCGGCGTCCTCCTCACCTACGAGGGCGACGGGCACACCGCGTACGGCCGCGGCAGCGACTGCATCGACACGGCGATCAACAGGTACCTGCTGGACGGCACTCCGCCCAAGAACGGGAAGAAGTGCGCCTGACCTGCGTTTATCCCGTCAGGGGCGGGCGGTGCGGAGCACCCCCGGAAACTGTGTAGACTTGGCGTCGCTGCTGATCGCACCATGGTGCGACAGGGCGTGCCGCCTTAGCTCAGCTGGCCAGAGCAACGCACTCGTAATGCGTAGGTCTCGGGTTCGAATCCCGAAGGCGGCCCTGCCGAAGCCCCAGGACTCACTCGCCGTGACCTGGGGCTTCTGCTTTTCCCGGCGCAGCGGATCAGGGAGCCGGGCGGGCACGTATCCGCCTCGCGACGCGGACCCGCCTCGCGGCGCGGGCGCCGACGAGAGGGAGAACATGACCGGGCACGCGAGTACGACGCCGGACGCGGGCACACTGCCCGGCCCGCTCGTCGGGGTGGAATGGCTCGCCGAACGTCTGACCCTGCCCGGGACCGTGGTCCTCGACGCGTCCGTGGGCGCGCACCGTGCCACCGGGCGGCGTGTTCCGGGGGCCCGGCGCTTCGACATCGACGGCGCCATGTCCGATCACTCCGTGCCGTTGCCGCACACGATGCCCGGGGCGGCGGAGTTCACCGCCGCGATGAGGGCCCTGGGCGTGGATGACGCGGACACCGTGGTCGTCTACGACACCGCGGGGATCTACTCCGGCGCACGCGCCTGGTGGATGCTCCGCGCCATGGGCTTCGACCGGGTCGCGGTGCTCGACGGCGGCCTGCCCGCCTGGGAGGCCGCCGGGCTCCCGGTGGAAGCCCGGGAGCCCGGGACCGCGGAACGGACCGGTGACTTCACCGCCCGCCCGCGCCCCGGAATGCTCGTCGGCGCCGACGAGGTCGCAGAGGCCCTGGGCGACGCCCGCTCGGTGGTGCTCGACGCGAGGTCCCGTGAGCGGTACGCCGGTTCGGCCCCGGAGCCCCGGCCGGGTCTGCGCGGCGGTCATATGCCGGGCTCGGTGAACCTGCCTTTCGGTGAGCTCCAGCGTGACGGCCTGATGCTGCCCGCCGATGAGCTCCGCACGGCGTTCACAGCGTCGGCCGGGAACCGGGAACGGCTCGTCGTCAGCTGTGGATCGGGTGTCACCGCGTGTGTCCTGGCGCTCGGAGCCGAACTGGCCGGTTACCGCGACGTGTCCGTGTACGACGGCTCGTGGGGCGAGTGGGGCCTGCCGTCGGACCGCCCGGTCGTGACGGGCCGGGCGCCCGTCGGCCGCGGCGGGGCCTGACCCCATCGGAGTGGATCGTCGCTGATCCGGCCGGGCGCGCGCGGGCCGGCGGCCCTCTGATCCGGCCGCACGGTCCGCCCGTGCGAGTAGCCCTCTGATCCAGCCGCGCGGTCCGCGCATGCCCGCCCGCGCTCCTGATGGCCGCTCACTCGCGGGTGCCCGCCGTGCACGTCGGCGGCGCGTCCCGAGCCCAGGAGTGGGCCTGTATGCATGCGGGAAACCTACCCGCGCCGCCCCGCGCGGGGGAGTCACCAGCGCATGTGGACATCCTCGGCCCAGCCCAGGAGCTCCCGCACCGCGATGTCCTCGCCGTCGTCGGTGCGGATCCTGCCGGTGTAGTGGCCGAAGCGCTGGTCGGTGCGGTTGGCGATCAGGCCGACGTCCGTGTGCACGGAGCGGTTGTGGAACGGGACGAACGTCAGGTCCACCTGGCCGGACGAGGGCGAACGGATTGTCCAGGGGGCCAGTGGGTCGGAGATCGACCACCGCCAGTCGAGCTCCTCGCCGATCTTGGTCAGCCGGCCGTCGACGCAGAGGGCGTTCTCGGTGGAGCCGGTGCCTTGCGTCCAACGTCCGCCGAACTGGAGGCCGATCGTGTGCCCGTCGGCCCGTCCGGACGCGGCGCCCCAGTTCCAGTCGACCGTGCGCGGCCAGCGCCCGCGGCCGTGGTCCAGGACGGCCCAGGTGTCGTCGTGCGGCCCGCCGAAGACGAGCAGGTCCCTGCCGACGCGTACCCGCCCGGCGGCGGGGAGAGCCGTGTGTTTGGAGGTGTACTGGAAGCGCTGGCCGCTCCACGGGACGACGACCGAGAGAGACTCGTGCCCCGCCGGCCGCGAGACCAGGATGTCGACCTCCAGGGGCAGGCGCTCCGGCGTCAGGCAGCGGGCCCGCAGGCGGGTTCCGGCGTTCTCGTCGCGGATCTCGACTCGCACCTTGCCGCCGGACGGCCGCGCGGGCCCGACCACCACGTCCTGGGAGCCGGGGGATCCGGCGATGGTGTCGGGCAGGCTGACGCCCCGCCCGGCGGGGACGATCGCGGAGCATTCGAACTCCCTTCCCCCGGGTTCGAACTCCAGGACGTAGACGCTGTTCAGCGCCAGGAAGTCGAGATCGCTGACGGTCAGGGCGACCAGGTGCGTGGGTGTCGTCACGCACCAGTGCTCCCACCGCTTCGTCCTGCCCCAGCCACGCAGATTGGCCCGGTGCAGGGGTTTCCTGGACCAGCCGACCGCCGCCGGATTCAGGCTGCCGTCGGGCAGGCACAGGTCGACGGGCTCGGTGATCTCGTGCTCGTGCGTCGCCATGGCCGGAGCCTATAGCGGCGTGCGGGCCCGTTCCGGTACGGACGAGGGCGTGCCGAGGGCGGTCGCCGGTGCGCCGCGCGCTGCGCGCAGCAGGGGGACGGGGAGGAGGTCTGCCCGGCCGTGGCTGCGGGTGCGGCTGCGACAGGAGCAGCCGTGCGGAGAGGGCCACTCGGCGACAGGGCTACTTGGCGTCCGAGTAGCGTCCGACGACCACCGTGGTGAACGGGAACCTGACCGGTGTCTCTCCGAACGCCACCCGCCCGGCCAGCTCCCCGGCCTCACGGATCGCCTCCACCACCGCGGGGGCCTCCTCCTCCGGGCAGTGCACGATCACCTCGTCGTGCTGGAAGAACACCAGCTCGGCGCGCATCCCCTCCGCGGCCAGCGCCCGCCGCAGGGCGGCCAGCAGCAGAAGGGCCCAGTCCGCCGCGCTTCCCTGGACCACGAAGTTGCGGGTGAAGCGCCCCCGGGCCCGGGCGTTCGACGAGGCGTAGCCCGGGGTGACGCCGTACCCGTCGGTGCTCCCCCCGGCGGGTGACTCCTCGCTCTCCTGCGGGATGCCGGCCTCCCCGTCTTCGTCCGCCCCGGCGGCGGGCGGACTGGTACGGCCGAGCCAGGTGCGGACGAGCCGCCCCTCCTCGCCGGCCTTCGCCGCGTCGTCGACGTACGCCACGGCGTGTGGGAACCGTCGCCGCAGCGCCGCCAGGTTCTTCAGGCCGTCCCCCGAGGTCTGTCCGTACACGGCGCCGAGCAGCGCGATCTTGGCGTGGTCGCGGTCGCCGTGGAACGCCCGGTCGGACAGGGTCCTGTAGAGGTCGGCGTCGTGACCCGCCACCTCCATGAGCCCCCGGTCGCGGGAGATCGCCGCCAGCACGCGCGGCTCCATCTGGTCGGCGTCCGCCACGACCAGCCGCCAGCCCTCGTCGGCGACGACGGCCTGGCGTATCACCTTGGGGATCTGCAGGGCACCGCCGCCGTTGGTGGTCCAGCGGCCGCTGACCGTGCCCCCGGGCTGGTACTCGGGCCGGAAGCGCCCCTCGCGCACCCAGTCCTGGAGCCAGCTCCAGCCGTGGGCCGTCCAGACGCGGTACAGCTTCTTGTAGCGGATCAGCGGTTCCACCGCGGGATGGTCGATTCCCTCCAGCTCCCAGCGCCGGGTCGACCGCACCTTGATCCCCGCTCGGGCGAAGGCCTTCACCACGTCCGCCGGGAGGTCGGGGCGCACCCGTCTGCCGAACGCCGCCGAGACCTCGTCCGCGGCCTCCGCCAGCCTGCGAGGCTCGCCCCCGCCCGCATAGCGCTCGCCGAGCAGGTCGTTCAGCACCTCGCGGTGCACGTCGGCCCGCCAGGGGAGGCCGGACCGGTTCATCTCGGCGGCGACCAGCATGCCCGCCGACTCGGCAGCCGTGAGCAGCCGCATCCTGTCCGGGTGTTCGGCCGCTGCGTGGCGGCGCAGTTGCTCGGCGTAGACCTCGAGCAGTGCTTCGAACGGCAGATCGACGCCGGAGCGAGGCTCGAAGAGGGAGGACTGCGAACCGGGCTCGGCCGAGCGGGGCGGCGGATCGGGCGGCACCGGGGCGTTGCGCAGCCGGGCCCAGGCCGCCGGGGCGGAGCGGGGCTCGCCGAGTCTTCCCTCGTGGCCGAGCAGCAGCAGCTCGGCGCACTCGATGTCGTAGCACCGCTCCACCCGGACACCGGCGGCGAGCAGCCGGGGGTAGACCGCCGCGGTCGAGCGCCAGACCCAGCGGGTCACCTGGGGGCGGGAGCGGACCGACTCCACGAGGTCGGGCTCGGCCAGGACGGGCCCCGCGGGCAGGCCGTCGCGCGCCAGCGGCGCGACGAGGGCGCCGCCCCCCTCCGCGATGGCCAGAGCCCAACGTTCGGTCATGGGCCGAGTCTTGCACCCGCCACTGACAGTGCACCCGGGCCCGCCGGGCGCCCCGGGGCCGATCCCGTGCCCGGAACCGCTCCCTCCCCTCGGGTCCCCGCACACCGCCACGCACCCGCCACCGGCCACGTGAGCGCCCCCGGCTCGGCGGGCGGGCGCGCCGGACTGCGGCGACGATCGGAGGGAGGTGCGCGCCGCGCGCACCGGGAGCGGCGAGGACGCGGAGGAACCGGTATGGAAGCGATCGTGTACGAGGAGTTCGGCGGCCCCGAGGTGCTGCGCCGGGCCCGCATCGACGACGTCCACGCCGGCCCCGGGCAGATCCGGGTGGCGGTCCGGGCCGCCGGGGTCAATCCGGTCGACTACAAGATCCGCAACGGCTGGATGGAGGCGGCGTTCCCGACCCCGCTGCCCGCCGTGCCGGGCAGCGAGTTCTCCGGGGTCGTCGACGAGACCGGGGAGGGCGTGACGGAGTTCGCGGTCGGGGACGCGGTCCTCGGCCGGAGCGCGACCGGGGCGTACGCCGACTACGTGCTGGCCGACGTGGGCGCCGTCGCCCGCAAGCCCGAGATACTGGGCTGGCCCGAGGCCGCCGCGCTGCCGGTCGCGACGGGGACCGCCGCCCGGGTGCTGGACGAGCTCGCGCTGTCCGAGGGCGAGACGCTGCTGCTGCACGGGGCGTCCGGAGCGGTGGGTTCCGCCGCTGTGCAGCTGGCCGTCGCGCGGGGGGCCACGGTCGTCGGGACCGCGTCACCGGCCAACCACGACTACCTGCGGGTGCTCGGCGCCGTTCCGGTGGCGTACGGGGACGGGCTGGTGGAGCGGGTGCGGGAGGTCGCGCCCCAGGGTGTGGACGCGGTGTTCGACGTCGCCGGCAAGGGCGTGCTCGCCGACTCGGTGGAACTGCGCGGCGGCACCGCCGACAGGATCGTGACCATCGCGGACGCGGACGCGGCGCACCACGGGGTCGCGTTCTCCGCGGGCGGCGGGGAGGACCCGGGCGAGAGCAGGCGGCTCGGCGAGTACGCGCAGGCGGCGGCGGTCGGCGGCCTGCGGATCCCCGTCGAGCGGACCTTCGCGCTCCGCGAGGCGGCGAGGGCGCAGGAGCTGAGCGAGGCCGGGCACGTGCGCGGCAAGCTGGTGCTGCTCCCCGGGGAGCACTGAGCGGCGGTCCGCCGCCTACGCTTGCCGTATGGAATCGGTGATCGACCGGGCGTGCGCCGCGGCCCTGTACTCGGACGGCGACGCGGGGCTGGACGCCGGCGCCTCCCTCCTCGCCGCCGACCCGTCCGCCGACGAAGAGCTGCACCGCCGGGGCGAGGAGTTCGTCCGCCGCGCGTGGGCGCGGGGCTGGGAGCCCGCCGACGTCGTACGGACCGTCCGGCGCGAGCTGGACGAGGACGGGGCGGCGCTGGCCGCCGTGCTGATCAGGGCGGAGACGGCCGCCTACGGGCAACTGCCTCCGCGCTGGGCCGACCAGGTCGCCGCGCTGCCCGCCCCCGCGCCACGCAACCGGCCCGACCGCTTCACCTACGCCGCGGGAATCCTCGAGCTCTGCCGGCTGCTGCTGCGGCTGCCCGTCATCGAGCCGACCGGCCCGCCGCCCGGGACCGTCGCCGACGCCTCGCACCGGCCGCCCGCCCACGGCGAGCCCCGCATGCTGACCAGGATCCGGGCGCTGCTCGCCAAGGCGGAGGCGACCGGTTTCCCCGAGGAGGCCGAGGCGCTCACCACCAAGGCCCAGGAGCTGATGGCCCGGCACAGCATCGACGAGGCGCTCCTCGCCGCCCGTACGCACGCCGTCGGGGCGCCGGGCGCCCGCCGGATCGGGGTCGACGCGCCGTACGAGAGTGCCAAGGCGGTCCTGCTCGACTCCGTCGCGTCGGCGAACCGCTGCCGTGCCGTGTGGAACAGCGACCTCGGGTTCACCACCGTCGTGGGCTTCGAGCCGGACCTCGACGCCGTGGAGCTGCTCTTCACCTCGCTGCTCGTCCAGGGCACCGCCGCGATGACGAAGGCGGAGGCCGGGCAGCGGGCGGCGGGGCGCAAGCGGACCAAGACGTTCCGGCAATCCTTCCTGCTGGCGTACGCCCAGCGCCTGGGCAGCCGGCTCGCGGCCGACACCGCCCGTGTCACCGCCGCGGCCGGTTCCGAGTCCGGCTCCGAGGGCGGCGACGACGGACGTGGCTCGCTGCTGCCGGTCCTGGCGGCCAGGGACGTCGCCGTCACCGACACCGCCGAGCGGATGTTCCCGCGGACCACCACGACCCGGCTGCGCGGGGCGACGGACGCCGAGGGATGGGACCACGGCACTGCCGCCGCCGACCGGGCCAGGATGGGCGGGAAAGAGCCCGAAATCCGACGCTAGAAACCGTCATGCGGCCTAAGTCGGCCTGGTGGTGGAATCCGGCTACGCTCGCCCCATGAGCTGGCTCCGGGCGCTGAGGGAGACCGCCCGCTCGGGGCTGACGATCGAGCGGCGGAGTCTCGAACCGCTCATCGCTCTGCGCGGAGCCGCGGGGCTTGCCCTCGTCGTGGGGCTGAGCCTGGCGTTCTTCGGCCCGGTGATCGCCGCCGGATCGGCGTTCGGAGCGTTCCAGGCGGCGATCGCGACCTTCCAGCGCAGCTGGCGCCCGCGGCCCGTACTGGCCCTCGTCTCCGGGCTCAGCCTGGCCGTGTCGACGTTCATCGGCTATCTGACCGTCAACCGCACCATGCTGTTCCTGGCGCTGCTGGTGGTCTGGACGTTCGTCGCCGGCCTGACCTGGGCGGTGGGCTCCACCGCCGGCATCATCGCGGGCTCCAACGTCGCGATCATGCTGGTCACCATCACCCTGCCCACCTCCGTCCTCGACGCCGCGGAGCACGCCGGGATGATGGCACTCGGCGGACTGGTCCAGGCCGCCCTCATCGTGCTGTTCCCCGTACGCAGATGGGGCGCCCAGCGCGACGCGCTCGCCGACGCCCTGGCGGCCGAGGCCGACTACGCCCGCAGGCTGCGGGACGACCCGGTGGCCCCCTTCGACCCCGTACCGCTGATGACGGCCCGCAGTGCGGCCGCAGTCACCCCGCGCCAGGCGCGGCGGCGCCCCGCCGACCTGCACGGGGCGCGCGGGGTCGCCGAACGGCTGCGGCCCGTCCTGGCCTCGCTCGCGGATCCGGCGCTGGGTGTTCCCGCCGAGGGCCCGGAACGCTACTGGGCGCGGGAGATCCTGGGCGCCGCCGGATCGCTGCTCGACTCCGCGGCCGACGCGGTACGCCACGGCGATCCGGTTCAGCTCGACGAGGAGGCGCTCTCCGTACTGAAGTCCCCCGACACCGAGGTGATCCTCGTGGGGCCGCCGCGCCGGGCGGCCGAACGGCTCGTCTCGCTGCTCGCCGACGTCATCGAGATCGCCGAGGGCACCGGCACGGACGACAGGACACCGGGGGAGCCCCTCGTCCCGCACCGCCGCCGCCCCACCCTGCTGCGGCTGGTCCCCGTCGTGTACCGGGCCATGCGCCGCGAGATGCGTCTCGGGTCGACGATCCTGCGGCACGCGGTCCGGGTCTCCGCGGTGGCCGCCGCCGGCTATCTCATCGGCCTGGTGCTGCCGTTCGGCCACGGATACTGGGCGCCGATGACCGCCGTCATGGTGATGCGCCCGGAGTTCACGCAGACGTACTCCCGCTCCGTGGCCCGTTTCGGCGGCACCGTGGTCGGGGTCGGCTGCGCGACCGGAATCGTGCAGCTGGCACACCCGACCGCGTGGCCCTCCGCGGCGCTCGCCGTGATCAGCGCCGGTCTGATGTACCTGCTCATGCGCACCGGTTACGCCGTGAGCCAGGTCTGCGTCTCCGCGTATGTCGTCTTCCTGCTCGGCATGGCGGGCGACGACTGGGCCCAGACCGTCCCGGAGCGCGTCCTGCTGACGTTCGTCGGCGGGCTGCTCGCGATGGTGGCGTACGCCCTCTACCCGGCCTGGGAGACACCGAGGCTGCGGGACCGGCTGGCCGGCTGGCTGGTCACGGACGGGCGGTACGCCGCCACGGTCCTCGACCGGTACGCCGATCCCGCCTCCCGGAGCCTGGACGACGTGCGCGCGGCCCTGCTCACCACCCGGGAGGCCCGCGTGGCGTGGCAGGAGGCACTGGAGACGGCCCGCCACGAGCCCGTGCGGCACCGGGGCATCTCCCGTACCGCCGCGTCGGACGCCGAGGACGCCCTCGCCCAGTTCGGCCGCGTCGCGATGCTCATGGAGGCCCATCTGCCCGCGGTCTCCGCGAACCCCGTGCCCGAGGCCGCCGGGCTGGCCGTGGCGCTGCGGCGGGCCACGGAGCAGGCGGCCAAGGCGGTGCGGGAGCGCCGCGTCCCCGACTGGGAACCGGTCCGCGCCGAGCTGAGGCGCCGGGACGCCGAGGGGCCCGTGCCGGACACCTTCGTACGCGACGGGGCGCTGCTGCTGCTGGACGCTCTGGAGGACTTCTCGCAGGCGCTGGAGGGCACCAGGAGGCCGTAGGCGCCGCGAACGCCCGGGCACCGGACCCGTCGCACCTGTCCTTCGTGCCGTCGCTGCCGCAACCGCCGAGTCCGGGCGGGGCGGTGTGAGGGGCGGCGATCAGTGCGCCGGACTGCGGAGTCCTGGACGACGGTACTTCCCGCTCGCTGATTCACAGCCCGAAAGCGGGTGCCGGGCACACGGCGAAGAACAGAACAACTTCGTTAAGTGGGAGCCAAATTGGCGCGCCGTTCGTCTCTCTCCCATAGGGGCGGATGAAGAGGGATCCGGGGGAGTGGATCAGAGGGAAAGACTGTGATCGTGCGCGCACCCGCCGTGCACGTGCATCTGCTCATGCATTGGCATATGAACACAGCTATGATCCGAGCTAGTTGACACTTGCACCTTGCAACTCGGGGAGCGTCCTGTGCACCACGTGTACAACGGCATGGCGGCCACAGAGCTCCGCGGAGTCGTCTGGCAGAAGAGCAGACACAGCAACTCCCAGGGCTCCTGCGTGGAGTTCGCGAAACTGCCCGGTGGAAATGTGGCGATGCGGAACTCGCGCCACCCCGACGGGCCCGCGCTCGTCTACACGCCGGCCGAGATAGAGGCGCTGCTGCTGGGCGTCAAGGACGGGGAGTTCGACCACCTCGCGACGGGTGCCTGACGGCACACCGGCGCGGCACCGCCGCCCGCCCGGGAACGGCGCGCAGGAGAGAGCGCTGGGCGTGGACGGTGGAGCCGGTGAGGCGCGCTGTCGCGCGCGCCGCCCGTACTGCGGCGGCCGGGCCCGTGACTACAGACTGTCGGGGAACGCGTCCACCGGGACCGGGTACGCCGGTACGGCGTGGTCCGTCAGCCGGAACAACGCCCACACCACTTTGCCCCGCGGGCCCGCCGCGGCCGCGGTGTCCCCGTCGAGGAGCGGTGAGGGGTGCCAGCCCCAGCAGTCGCTGAAGGACTCCACGAGGAACAGGCCCCGGCCGGACTCGGCGGAATCCGGTGCCTCGCCCGCGATCGGGCTCTCCTCGCTCGGATCGCGCACCGCGCACACCAGCCGCGAGGTCCAGCGCATGAGGTGCAGGCGCACGGAGGAGTCCTGGCGCCTCGGCGCCGCCTCGTCCGGCAGTCCGTGCCGGAGAGCGTTGGTGACCAGCTCGGACACGACCAGGGCGACATCGTCGAAGCGGTCGCCCAGGTCCCACGAGGCCAGTGTCGTACGGGTGAACTTCCGCGCGCCGCCCACAGCTTCGTACCGGGCCGGCAGCGAGCAGGAGGCCGATCCCGCGACCGCCGAGGGGTCGATGGGTGGAAGCCCCTGCCGTAACGGCTCGAGCATCGTCGATCCATTCGTCCCCATGCGAGGCACTCCCAGGATTCGCGGCTGTAGCGACACTGCTTGTAGCGGGCACTGCGGGTACAGCGGCACAACACGAACGAGCACGCAGGTGCGCGAGCACCATGGTTCCCAATGCGCACGGCAGATGCAAGGGCAGATGCACGTGCACGCGCCGGACGTGCCCGGTAGCGTGCCGGTTCTGACTCATTTCTTCCGCTTCACAGTTCTGGGTTTTTCGGAAAGCCTTGCCATCTCTGTAATCGAATGAGTACGGGCTGAAGCGTTTTGGTGGCAGAATCCGGCTCCGGGGTTCGGGGGAGCTCCGGTGCACGGGAAGCGATGGGGAGGGTCGGAAGCCAGTGTCGGCAGGCGAGTCGAGTGGTTCTGTGGTGCGGCGCATTCTGCTGGGCTCACAGCTCAGGCGCCTGCGCGAGTCGCGCGGCATCACCCGTGAGGCGGCCGGCTACTCGATCCGCGCCTCCGAATCGAAGATCAGCCGCATGGAGTTGGGACGGGTGAGCTTCAAGGCCAGGGACGTCGAGGACCTGCTCACGCTGTACGGAGTCACGGACGAGGCGGAGCGGGACTCCCTGCTCGGTCTGGCACGTGAGGCCAACGTGGCGGGCTGGTGGCACAGTTACGGCGATGTGCTGCCCGGCTGGTTCCAGACATACATCGGTCTGGAGGGGGCGGCCTCGCTCATCCGGATCTACGAAGTGCAGTTCGTCCACGGACTCCTGCAGACCGAGGCCTACGCCCATGCCGTCGTCGCGCGCGGCATGCCCGGTGCCCCGCCGGCCGAGATCGACCGCAGGGTCGCGCTCCGGCTGGCACGTCAGAAGGCGCTCGTCTCGGAGCGCGCCCCCCGCTTCCACGCCGTGCTCGACGAGGCGGCCCTGCGCCGCCCGTACGGCGGTCGCGAAGTGATGCGCGCGCAATTGCGGCATCTGATCGACATGTCGGAGCAGCCGAACATCACTCTTCAGGTGATGCCGTTCAGTTTCGGTGGTCATGCGGGCGAGAGCGGGGCATTCACCATGCTGCGCTTCCCGGAATCCGATCTGTCGGACATCGTGTATCTGGAGCAGCTGACAAGTGCCCTCTATCTGGACAAGGCCGAAGAAGTCGCCCAGTACGAAAAGGCCATGACGCGACTCCACGAGGACAGCCCGGGGCCGGAGGAGAGCCGGGATCTTCTCCGGGGACTCCTTCAACTGACGTGAATCGCCAGTACGATGACGAACTGACAGGAGTCGGCGCCTGCAGTAAGGGATTGCATGAGCTTCTTCAGTGAACTGGCCCACCAGTACATCGACGGCGAGTGGCTGTCCGGTGGCGGTGCGTGGGACATCATTGATTTCAATCCCTTCAACGGCGAAAAACTCTGTTCCGTCACCGTGGCGACAGCGGCAGAAGTCGACCGTGCCTACCGCGCGGCGGAACGCGCCCAGATCGAATGGGCGTCAGCCAATGCCTATGAGCGGCGAGATGTTCTCGAGAAGGCCGCCCGGCTGGTCGGAGAACGCGCCGGCGAAATAGCCGAGCTGATCATCGACGAGCTCGGCGGCACCCGTCACCGCGCCGAGTACGAGGTGCGCATCGCGCAGGAGTTCCTGCGCGACGCGGCCGGGCAGGCGCTCCGCCCCTCCGGCCGGGTGCTGCCGTCCATGGCGGACGGCAAGGAGAACCGTGTCCACCGGCTGCCCGTAGGGGTCGTGGGTGTGATCAGTGCCTTCAACTTCCCCTTCCTGGTGACGGTGAAGACGGTCGCCCCCGCACTGGCCCTGGGGAACGCGGTCGTCGTGAAACCCCACCAGAACGCCCCGATAGCCGGGGGAACGCTGGTCGCCCGGATCTTCGAGGAGGCCGGGCTGCCCGCCGGCCTCCTCAACGTCCTCATCACCGACAGCGCCGAGATCGGCGACGCGTTCATCGAGCACCCCGTGCCCAAGGTGATCTCCTTCACCGGCTCGGACCGGGTCGGCCGGCACGTCGCCGCCACCGCGGCCGGGCTCTTCAAGAGGACCGTGCTCGAACTCAGCGGCAACAGCGCACTGGTCGTCCTGGAGGACGCCGACCTCGACCACGCGGTCCGGGCGGCCGTCTTCAGCCGCTTCCTGTTCCAGGGGCAGGTCAGCATGGCCGCGAACCGCATCCTGGTCGACCGGTCCGTGGAGGCGCGGTTCTCGGCACGTCTCGCGGCCGAGGTGTCCGCCCTGGAGGTGGGCGATCCGCGCGATCCCGGCACCCGGATCGGGCCGGTCATCAGCGAGTTCCAGGCGGACGCGCTCACGGCGCTGGTCGACGGCGCGCTCGCCGACGGGGCCACGGCCCTCGTGCGGGGCCGTACCCGCGGCACACTCGTCGAACCGACCGTGCTGACCGGACTGCCCGAGGGCTCACCGCTGCTGGAGCAGGAGATCTTCGGCCCCGTTGCCCTGCTGCTGCCGTTCGACGGCGAGGACGAGGCCGTACGGATCGTCAACGACAGTCCGTACGGACTGAGCGGCGCCGTGCACACGGCGGACGCCGAACGCGGCGTGCGGTTCGCCCGGCGCATCACCTGCGGGATGTTCCACGTCAACGGACCCACGGTGCAGGACGATCCGCTCGTCGCGTTCGGCGGCGAGAAGAGGTCGGGCATGGGACGGCTCAACGGCGAGGCCGCCGTGGAGGCCTTCACCACCCAGCAGTGGATCTCGGTACAGCACGGGCGAACGGTTTTTCCCTTCTGACACCCGCGGCTGAAGACGGATCCAGGCCCGGAGGTTCCGTACGTTGACGGAGCACACCGTCACGTACGACCGAAGGCAGGCACCATGGTCACGCACGTTCCCGCAGGCGACCCCGACGACGAGCGGGGCATGCTCCTCGCCTTCGTCGAGGCGCAGCGGGGCGCGATCCGTCGCTCCGTGCTCGGACTCACCGAGGAACAGGCGGCGAGCCGCCCCACAACCAGCGAGTTCTCCCTGTCCGGGCTGCTGAAACACGCCGCCGAGACGGAGCTGAACTGGCTGCGGATGGCCCAGCAGCGCCCGAACGACCGGCAGCGGGACGAGACCACCTGGGCCGACAGCTTCCGGCTCGTCGGCGACGAGACCGTCCCCCGGATGCTCGAGTTCTGGAAGAAGGTCGCCTCTGAGACCGAGACCTTCATCCACCACGAGGTCGGCCACATGAGCGACACCTTCCCGCTGCCGCCCGCGCCCTGGTACCCCGAGAACGAGCGCTGCTCGATGCGCTGGCTCCTGGTCCACCTGGTCGAGGAGATCGGCCGCCACGCCGGTCACGCCGACATCCTCCGTGAGTCGCTGGACGGCAGGAAGGCCCTCGACCTGGTCGCCCAGGAGGCGGGTTCCCCCGGCAGGAGCTGAATACATAGGGTGGACGCATGTCGGCGATCCGTCTCATGGTCCTGGGCGCCGTGCGTCAGCACGGCCGTGCGCACGGCTATCAGGTGCGCAACGACCTGGAGTACTGGGGCGCCCACGAGTGGTCCAACGCCAAGCCCGGATCGATCTACCACGCGCTCAAGCAGATGGCGAAGCAGGGACTGCTGCTTGCCCACGAGATCGCCCCGTCCACGGCCGGCGGCCCGCCCCGCACCGAGTACGAGGTCACCGAGCAGGGCACCCAGGAGTTCTTCGCACTGCTGAGGTCCGCCCTGACCTCGTACGACCCGGGTGTGGACGTGCTCTCGGCGGGCATCGGCTTCGTCGTAGAGCTGCAGCGGCAGGAGGCGCTGGCGCTCCTGCGCCGGCGCATCACCGCGATCGAGGGCTGGCGCGCGTCGGTCACGGAGCACTACACACCCGCCGAGGGCCCCGAATCCCTCGGGCACATCGGCGAGATCATGAACCTGTGGGTCCACTCGGCCGATGCCGGCGCCGAATGGACCCGCGGCCTCATCGCGCGGGTCGAGGCCGGTGCGTACACCTTCGCGGGCGAGGGCGAGCCCTTCGTCGGAGTGCTCGCCGAGGGTCAGGAGAACCCGTACGCGACGGGCACCCCCGACCCGGGGGACCTCGGCTGACCGTCACCCGGAGCCCGGCCGGCGGGCGGTCAGTGGTGGAAGGCCGTCTGGGCCGCCTTGTCGCGCTGCAACGGGTGGGACTGGGCGCGCAGTTCGGGCAGGAGGCTCCGCAGGTCGTCCAGCAGCAGCTCCGCGAGGTCCGACGAGAAGCCGTTGCGGCAGACGACCCGGAGCACGGACAGGTCCTGGCGGTTGGCCGGGAAGGTGTACGCGGGCACGAGCCAGCCGCGCTCCCGCAGCCGCCGCGAGACGTCGAAGACGTCGTACGCCGTGATCTCGGGCTTGGTCGTCATGGCGAACACCGGCAGTTCGTCACCCCGGGTCAGGAGCCGGAAGTCCCCGAGCGCCTCGAACCCCTCGGCCAGTCTCATCGCGATGTCCCGGGACGCCTGCTGGACGGCCCGGAAGCCTTCCCGGCCCAGCCTGAGGAACGTGTAGTACTGCGCCACCACCTGCGCGCCGGGCCGCGAGAAGTTCAGCGCGAAGGTCGGCATGTCGCCGCCCAGGTAGTTCACCCGGAAGACCAGCTCCTCCGGCAGCTCGGCCGGCGATCGCCAGAGCGCCCAGCCGACGCCCGGGTAGACCAGGCCGTACTTGTGCCCGGACGTGTTGATCGAGGACACCCGGGGGAGCCGGAAGTCCCACACCAGGTCCTTGTCCAGGAACGGGGCCACCATCGCCCCGGACGCGCCGTCCACATGGACGGGGATGTCGAGCCCCGTGCGCTCCTGGAGGTCGTCCAGCGCGGCGCAGAGATCGGCGATCGGCTCGTAGGAACCGTCGAACGTCGAGCCGAGGATCCCGACCACGCCGATGGTGTTCTCGTCGCACAGCTCGGCAGCGGCCTGCGGGTCCAGGTGGAACCGCTCACCGTCCATGGGGACCTGGCGGGCCTCGACCTCCCAGAACGTGCAGAACTTCTCCCAGCACACCTGGACGTTGACGCCCATGACCAGGTTGGGCCGGGCCGACGCCGGATAGCGGTCGGAGTTCCTGCTGGACCAGCGCCGCTTGAGCGCCAGCCCGGCCAGCATGCAGGCCTCGCTGGAGCCCGTGGTCGAGCACCCCACCGTCGTCATCGGATCGGGTGCGTTCCAGAGATCGGCGAGCATCGCCACGCAGCGCCGTTCCAGCACGGCGGTACGCGGGTACTCGTCCTTGTCGATCATGTTCTTGTCGCGGCACTCGCTCATCAGCACGCCGGCCTGGGGCTCCATCCAGGTGGTGACGAACGTGGCGAGGTTGAGCCGTGAGTTCCCGTCGAGCATCAGCTCGTCGTGGACGAGCCGGTAAGCCGTCAGCGGGGGAAGCGGCCCGTCCGGGAGCTGGTGGGTCGGAGGCGCCGCGACCATCTCCGCGGTCGGATCGGCCTCCCCGAAGAACGGGTTGAGGGCCAGTCTGCGGTGCTCCTCGGAGGGCGCCGCCTTGCTGTGCGAACCCTGGTGCAGTGGCATCGGTGAGTCGTCCCCTTCAGTTCTCTGCCGCGAGTCCGGCCTTGATGGCCCGGGTGAACTTCACGACGCGTTCCGCCTGGACGCGCGCGGCGGTCAGCGTCTGCTCGCCGACCGGGATGTCGCCCTGACCGGCCACGTGGGACGTGCCGTACGGGTTGCCGTCGGCGAACTTCGACGCGTCGGTGTAGCCGGGCGGGACGAGGATGCCGCCGAAGTGGTGAATCGTGTTGTACAGCGCCAGCAGGGTCGACTCCTGCCCGCCGTGGGCCGTGGCGCTGGCCGTGAAGCCGCTGTAGACCTTGTCCGCCAGCTTCCCCGCCTGCCAGAGGCCGCCCAGCGTGTCCAGGAACTGCTTGAGCTGGGCGGCGACGTTGCCGTACCTGGTCGGTGAACCGAAGATCACCGCGTCCGCCCAGACCATGTCGTCCGGCGACACCTCGCGGACGCCGGCGGTCGCCGTCGCATGAGCGGCCCAGGCCGGGTTCGCGTCGATGGCGGCCTGCGGGGCGAGCTCTGCGGTCTTGCGCAGCCGTACCTGGGCGCCGGCGTTCTCGGCGTACTTCGCGAGGGCGTCGGCGATGGCCGAGACGGTGCCGGTGGCGGAGTAGTAGACGACGGCGACGTTGACGGACGGGGGCATGCGGAAAACCTCCGGTGAGGGGGCGCGGCCGTACCGCGGGGGCGAGGACGGTGTCAGATCCTGTTGATCACGGCCGCCGTTCCGTAGGCGCAGACCTCGGTGCCCACGTCCGCCGCCTCGCTCACGTCGAACCGCATCATCAGCACCGCGTTCGCGCCACGCGTCCTGGCCTGCTCGACGAGCCGCTCCATGGCCTGGTTGCGGGTCTCGACGAGGGTCTTCGTCAGCCCCTTGAGCTCGCCGCCCACCATCGACTTCAGCCCCGCACCGATCTGGCTGCCGAGATGGCGCGAGCGGACCGTGAGCCCGAACACCTCACCGATGACCTCGGTCACCTGATGGCCGGGTACGTCGTTCGTCGTGACGACCAGGACGTCCGCCCTCGGTGTCTGTCCGCCGCCGTAGTCCTCAATGCCCATGGTGTGGCACCTCCTGCGGAAAGCCTCGCCCCCGTTCGAGCCGTGCGCATCCTCGCTTACGCCAGTGGAACCCAGGGGTCCGCCACGGCGTTGATAACTTGGGGCGGCCACGCAGCCGCGCACACCGACCAACTGGAGCCCGGACCCTTGAATACGATTGCGCTCGGCCCGAGCTGGCTGGACCCGGATCACCTGCTCAACACCTTCGGGCTACCGGGCCTCCTGCTCATCGTGTTCGCCGAGTCCGGACTGCTGATCGGGTTCTTCCTGCCCGGTGACTCGCTGCTGTTCACCACGGGCCTCCTGGTGACCACGGGCGACCTGACATACCCGCTGTGGCTGGTCTGCGTGCTGGTCGCGCTGGCGGCGATCATCGGCGACCAGGTCGGTTACCTCTTCGGCCGGAAGGTGGGACCCTCGCTCTTCAAGCGCCCGGACTCCCGCCTCTTCAAGCAGGAGAACGTCGAGAAGGCGCACGAGTTCTTCGAGAAGTACGGACCGAAGTCGCTGGTGCTGGCCCGCTTCGTGCCCATCGTCCGGACGTTCACGCCGATCATCGCCGGTGTGAGCCGGATGAACTACCGCTCGTTCATCACGTTCAACATCATCGGGGGCGTCCTCTGGGGCGTCGGCGTGACGCTGCTCGGCGCCGGCCTCGGCAAGATCGAATTCGTCCACAAGCACATCGAACTGATCCTCATCCTGATCGTTCTGGTCTCCGTGGTGCCGATCCTCATCGAGTTCCTCAGGGCGCGGAGCCGGTCCAAGAAGGAGGCAGCGGCGGGGCAGCGGGACGGCAGCGGCTCCTCGGGCGACGGCCCCTACGGCGACGGTGGTGACGGCTCCCACGCCGATCCGTTCGACGACGGCCGCAACGGCCCCAACGAAGGCGGTCCGCAGGCAGGCGCGTACGGCGGCGGTGCGCCCGGTGGCCGGTACGACGCCGGACAGACGGCCCCGTACGGCAACGGCCGGTACGACGCCGGCCAGGCAGGCCCGTACGACGCCGGCCAGGCAGGCCCGTACGGCAACGGCGGCAACCAGTACGGCGGCGGACAGCAGGACCAGTACGGCTCGGGCCAGTACGGCGGCACCGGCCAGGGCGGCCAGTACGACGGCGGTCACCAGGGTCAGTACGGGGCGCCCCAGCAGGGTCAGTACGGCGCCGCTCCGCAGGGTCAGTACGGGGCGCCCCAGCAGGGTCAGTACGGCGCCGCTCCGCAGGAGTACGGCGCTCCGCAGCAGGACCCCTACGCCGCCGGACAGGGCGGCCAGTACGGCGGGGGCCACCAGGGCCAGTACGGCGCCCCTCAGCAAGGTCAGTACGACAGCGGCCAGGCGTCGCCGTACGGAGGTGGCCAGGGAGCCCCGTACGGCAGCGCCGACGGACGGTACGACGCCGCCGGGCAGCAGCAGTACGGCGGCGGGAACCAGGCGGGCCCGTACGGCGACGGTCAGGCCGATCCCTACGGCGGCCAGGGCGCCGGTCGTCGCGGCGAGCGCCCCGGCGACGTCCAGGAGGACGACGCCGCCCGGTACGGCTGGCAGGAAGGCCGCTGACCCGGAACACGCGCGAACGGCGCCCCGCTCCCTCGCAGGAGCGGGGCGCCGTTGTCTGTCAGAAGCCCCTGGTCCGCTTGGCCGCGCGGCGGGACGGGCCTTCGACCGCACCCGGCACCCGCATGAACAGCCGGGAGATCTCACTTCCCAGATTGACCCCGATGGCGATGGCGAGCGCCGTGGCGACGGCGGTGGACAGCGAGGCGAGCCCCGCGTCGACCTCGTTCTGCGCCACGCCCAGCAGCCCGAAGTACGTCGCCGAACCGGGCAGCAGCGGGCCGATCGCCGCGGTGATGTACGGCAGCGACGAGGTGTACCGGTAGCGGGAGAAAAGCTGGCCGAACAGGCCCACCAGACCCGCGGCGACGGCTGTCGCCGCCACCGGTGAGATGCCACCGGTGCGGGCCATCGCCCCGTAGATGATCCAGGCGACGCCCCCGTTGAGGGTCACGGCGAGGACCGTGGAACGTTCCTGCTGGAGCAGGATCGCGAAGGCCAGGGTGAGGGTCATCGAGGCGAGGATCTGGAGCACGGGCCGGTCGTTGGGCACGAACCGTGCTTCCGGGTTCAGCTGGGCGCCGAGCTGTACGCCCAGGTAGAGCATCAGCAGCACGCCCGCCACGATGCCGATGAAGAAGTACATGACCTCCAGGAGCCGGGCCCCCGCGGTGAGGTAGTAGCCGGTCAGGCCGTCCTGCACGCCGGCGACGAGGGCCCGCCCCGGCAGCAGCGCGAAGAGACCACCGGTGATCACCGCGGACGGCCGGATGTCCGTCGAATGGGTGAGGGTCAGCAGGATGCCCATCGCCGCCGGGGGCATGGCCGCCGCCGTGAACTGGTAGAACTCCGGCAGTCCGCGCCCCGCGCAGAGCCAGGCCAGCCGGTCGCCGAGCATCGCGCCGGCCGCTGCCACGACGAAGACCAGAACGCCGCCGCCGACCAGTACCGATGCCGAACCGGCGAGGACACCGGCGGCGGCGGTCAGGACCCAGCCCGGGTAGGGGTGGCGGTTGCGCCGGATCTCGGCGAGGCGGCGGTAGGCCTCCTCCAGCGAGACCTCGACGTGCTCCGCCGTCGTGATGTCGTCGATCAGCTGGAACACCGCGGCCAGCCGGGTGTAGTCGGTGCCCCGGCGGCGTACCGTCCGGCTCGCGGTCACGGGGTCGTCGACCAGCGACGGCTGGTGCGAGATCGACAGCAGGGTGAAGGTGACGGTCGGCTCGCAGCGGTCGAGCCCGTAGGAGCGCGACACCGCGAACATGGCGGCCTCCACGTCCTCGGCCCCCTCGCCACCGGCGAGCAGCAACTCCCCGATACGGAGCGTCAGGTCGAGCACGCGCGGTACGGCGGGACCCGAGTCGTCGGTCTTCTGCACCATCTCGGGAGCCGGACGGTCGAAGACCGGCATCCGCAGCATCGTGCGCATCCGGTCCTGCCAGGGGGCCTCCTTGGTCAGCCGGACCATCGGAATGCCGTGCGCGGGGGTGAAGGCGGGCTGCTGCTGCGCGTTGTACCCGCTCGGCGGAACGAACGCGGACGACAGCGAGTCGGACGCCGAACCTCCCGCGGCCCCCGAAGCGGAACCTTGACCCGATCCCGAGGACGCCGAGGGATCGGTGTGCAGACCCGCTGGAAGGGCGAATTCCGACGTGGGGTGGTCGTCCTCCTGCGGGGCCGCCGGCTGCTCCATACCGGCCGGTGGGACGAAGGCGCTGCGTGCCTCGTCGGACTGGGGCTTCTGGTCCTCGGGACCGCCCTGTTCCGCCACCACTCGACCTCGTTCCTTCTCGACCGCCCGTCCTGGGAGCGCTTCTGCCCAGTATGTGCACGGACATGGGCCGTCACGCGCGACGGGCGGCACACCGGTGAAGTGTGCCGCCCGTCGGTAGTGCGGTCAGCGGGCCTGATCGGCCCCGAGCTCCGCGATCCCTGCCGTCCCGCCGGTAAGCGGAACCGGAAGGATCACGTCAGTGCGCGCCGCCCTGCGCCTCGAGACGCTTGTAGGAGGCCTCGATCTCGGCCTCGGCCTCGGTGCGGCCGACCCAGTCGGCGCCCTCGACGGACTTGCCCGGCTCCAGGTCCTTGTAGACCTCGAAGAAGTGCTGGATCTCCAGGCGGTCGAACTCCGACACGTGGTGGATGTCCCGGAGGTGCTCCACCCGGGGGTCGGACGCGGGGACGCACAGCAGCTTGTCGTCGCCGCCCGCCTCGTCGGTCATCCGGAACATGCCGATGGCACGGCACTTGATGAGGCATCCGGGGAAGGTCGGCTCGTCCAGGATGACCAGCGCGTCCAGCGGGTCGCCGTCCTCGCCGAGGGTGTTCTCGACGAAGCCGTAGTCGGCCGGGTAGCTGGTCGAGGTGAAGAGTCGACGGTCCAGGCGGATCCGACCGGTCTCGTGGTCCACCTCGTACTTGTTCCGCGAACCCTTCGGGATCTCGATGGTGACGTCGAACTCCACGGGTGGCTCCTCCATGATCAACACATACGACTGGTGGTTAAGTGTCCCTCACGCAGACGAGTGCTCGCGAAAGGGGCTGGTCAACGGTGACCGAGCCGGTGCGTAAACCGACGGAGGAACCGCTGAGCAGGTGGGGCGGGTGGAAAGCCCCGCACTTCCTGAAGCGCGGGCGCGCGTCCGGGGACCGCCTGCTCGTCGCAGGCTCCGCGGTGCTCGGCCTGGTGGTCGCAGCCGGTGCCGTGCTGGCCGCCGGCCCCTGGGACTCCGGTCAGCGTAAGGCCGAGCGGGACCGTGCAGCCGTCCAGCGGCACTCAGGTGGCGTACATCACCAGGGGGACTCGCCCGACGGGCCGGCCCCGGCGGCCAGTGCCCCGGCCGTCCTGAGCGCTCTGGGCGACACGGCGGGCCTCACCACCCCGGCGGGTGCGAAGGGCCTGGAGGCCGTGCTCACCCCCCTGTTGGACGTACCCGACCTCGGGACCGTACGCAGCGGGGTGGTCATCGACGCGGCGACCGGCAAACAGCTGTACGCCCGCGGCGCCACGACCCCCATGACCCCCGCGTCCACGGTGAAGATCGCCACGACCGCCGCCGCCCTCTCGGCCCTGGGGCCGGATCACCGCATCGCCACGACGGTCCGCGTGTCACCGGATGCCCGCACCCTCACCCTCGTGGGCGGCGGCGACCCCACGCTCGACAGGACGGCCCTGCGCTCCCTGGCCGCCGACGCGGCGCGCGCCCTGCGGGACGCCGGAGCCGGGCCCGTCCGGCTGACGTACGACACCTCGCGCTACTCCGGCCCCGCGCTGCACTCCATCGGCCCCAACGAGAACATCGCCCCCGTCAGCGCGCTCATGACCGACGAGGGCCGCCTCGACGGCAGCGACCGGGGACCCGCGCCCCGCACGGACGATCCCGCCCGCGACACCGCTGACACCTTCGCCGCCGCGTTGGAGAAGGCGGGTGTCGCCACCCGCTCCACACCTTCGTCCGGACGGGTGGTAGCGGGCTCGCGGACCGTGGCGACCCACCTGTCGAAGCCGCTCTCCGCGCTCGTCGAGCGCGCCCTGACGAACAGCGACAACGACATCGCCGAGGCCCTGGCCCGTCAGACCGCGCTGAAGGCCGGGGAGCCCGCCTCCTTCGCCGGGAGCCGCCGGGCCGTCACCGCCCGGCTGAAGGCGCTCGGGCTGCCGATGGGCGGCGCGGCCCTCGCCGACGGCAGCGGTCTCGACCGGGCCGACAAGGTGACGGCGGGCCTCCTGGCCGGGCTGCTCGCCCGCGCGGCCGATCCGGACCACCCGGAACTGCGCACGGTCCTCACGGGCCTGCCCGTCGCCGGATTCAGCGGCACCCTCGGGGCCCGCTACACGCCCACGTCCGGCGGCACCGGCCTGATCCGGGCCAAGACGGGCACCCTGACCGGAGTCAACAGCCTCGCCGGCACCGTGGTCGACGCGAAGGGCCGGCTCCTCGCCTTCGCCTTCCTGGCCTCGGGCACCACGTCCCCGGACGGCGCACAGGCCTCTCTGGACGCACTGGCCACCGCGCTCGTCAAAGGCACCCGGTGAGCGGCTGACACCCCACCACGGGACGACCACCTCACGTACGGTTGACGCATGACGAGCATCGGTGGTGCCGAGATGGTCGACTGGAATCTCGCGGTCGCGACCGCGACCAGGTTCGTGAGGCCGGGTCCCGAGATCAGCCGTGAGGAGGCCCGCGCCGTCGTCGCCGAACTCCGTCGGCACGCCAAGGCCTCGGAGGAACACGTCCGTTCGTTCACGCGGATGATCCCGGAGGGCCACGAGCCCGAGGACACACCGGTCCTGGTCGTCGACCGGGCCGGATGGATCAGGGCCAACGTCGCGGGGTTCCGCGAACTGCTGCGACCGCTGCTGGCGAAGATGCAGGACCGCCGCGGCGGAGGGCCCGGCGGAGCCGTTATCGGCGCGGTCGGCGGCAAGGTGACCGGCGTCGAGCTGGGCATGCTGCTGTCGTTCCTCGCCTCCCGGGTCCTCGGACAGTACGAGACGTTCGCCCCGGCCACCCGGGAGTTCCCCGCGTCGTCCAAGGGCGGCGGCAGACTGCTGCTCGTGGCCCCCAATATCGTCCACGTCGAGCGTGAACTCGGGGTCGATCCGCACGACTTCAGGCTCTGGGTGGCCCTTCACGAGGAGACCCACCGCACCCAGTTCACCGGGGTCCCCTGGCTCCGGGACCACCTGCGGGGCGAGATCCAGTCCTTCCTCGACGAGACCGACGTCGACCCGATGACCGTCCTCGAACGACTCCGGGAGGCCGTGCAGACCTTCTCCGGCGGCAGCCGTCCCGAGGGCGAGCGGGGGGAGGAGGGCGACGACAGCGGCCGCAGTCTCGTCGAGCTCGTCCAGACCCCTTCCCAGCGGGAGATCCTGGGCCGGCTCACCGCGGTGATGTCCCTGCTCGAAGGGCACGCGGACTTCGTCATGGACGGTGTGGGCCCCGACGTGGTGTCCTCCGTCGCAGAGATCAGGGAGAAGTTCCAGCAGCGCAGGGCGCGCGGGGCGAGCCGGCTCGACATGGCGCTCCGCAAACTCCTGGGGCTGGACGCGAAGCTGCGGCAGTACCGCGACGGCGAGAAGTTCGTCCGGGCCGTCGTCGAGGAGGTCGGCATGGACGGGTTCAACCGGGTGTGGACGTCGCCCAACACCCTTCCCACGAAGGCCGAGATCGCCGCTCCGGCGGACTGGGTGGCGCGGGTGCACCGTAAGGCAGATTCGTGATCATGGCCCCTCGGGTTGCATGAGATTGACCCTCTTATCACCCATCCGAGGGACCATGGGGGCATGGGAAGGCGTGCAATGCTCGATGGACAGCTTGGCTCTGTCACCATCGACGCACTCTGAGTGACGGGACCCCGTCCCGGCCACGCTCCGAGGCGCCCCCCAAAACCTCACCCGAAGGGCACCGGACATGGGTCCCCATCCTGCGGTCGCGGCGATACGCCTGGCGGTCCGCCGCGTACTCCACGACGTCGTCACCGAACACAACCGTCACGCCGGGCAGACCGGCCACGCCGAGTTCGCCGAGGCCGGTGCGGGCGGGAGGCGTTCCGGGCTCCCCGAGCGGCCCGACACCCCGCTGGTGCTCGTCGCCTGCTCCGGCGGCGCCGACTCCATGGCCCTCGCCTCCGCCCTCGCCTTCGAGTCGCGCAAACTCCCGGTCCGCGCGGGCGGCATCACCGTCGACCACAACCTCCAGCCCGGCTCGGACCTCCGGGCCGACGAGGTCGTCGCCCGGCTCGCCGAGATGCACCTCGACCCCGTCGAGGCCGTCGCCGTGCGGGTGGGCCGTGACGGCGGTCCGGAAGCCGCCGCCCGTGACGCCCGCTACGCCGCCCTGGACGCCGCCGCCGAGCGTCACGGCGCTGCCGCCGTCCTCCTCGGGCACACCCGTGACGACCAGGCCGAGACCGTACTGCTGGGCCTGGCCCGCGGTTCGGGCATCCGCTCGCTCTCCGGGATGGCCGCGGCCTCCGGCCCCGCCGGCCGTTACCGCCGGCCCTTCCTCCAGCTCGACCGGCAGACCGCCCGCAAAGCCTGCCTGGTCCAGTCGATCCCCGTCTGGGACGACCCTCACAACATCGACCCCGCGTACACCCGCTCCCGGCTCCGCCACGAAGGTCTGCCCGCGCTGGAGAAGGCGCTGGGCAAGGGAGTGGTGGAGGCCCTCGCCCGCACGGCCCAGCTCTCCCGCGACGACGCGGACGCCCTCGACACCTGGGCCACCGAGGCCGCCCGCTCGGTCCTGGACGACGCCGGACGGCTGGAGTGCGCCAAGCTCTCGGTCCTGCCCCCCGCGGTGCGCCGCCGGGTGCTGCGCCGGGCGGTCATCGACGCGGGGTCCCCGGCGGGTTCGCTCTTCGCCCGCCACATCGAGGAAGTCGACCGGCTGATCACCGGCTGGCGGGGCCAGGGCGGCATCAACCTGCCCGGACGCGTCGAGGTCCGGCGCCAGGGTGGCAGACTGGTCATCCGGCAGAGCTGATGCGCAAGCGGCTGACGTGCAGGCGAGACGCCGGTCCGGCCCGGGGAACAGTCCGGAGCGGCAGGCAGAGAAAGAGACGCGGGTGAACGAGAAGGACATGGGCACCGACCTTCAGTCGGTGCTCCTCACCAAGGAAGAGATCGACGCGAAGCTCGCGGAGCTGGCAGCGAAGATCGACGCGGAGTACGCGGGCAAGGACCTGCTCATCGTCGGCGTGCTCAAGGGCGCGGTGATGGTCATGGCGGATCTGGCCCGCGCGCTGTCCACCCCCGTCACCATGGACTGGATGGCAGTCTCGTCCTACGGCGCGGGCACCCAGTCCTCGGGCGTCGTCCGGATCCTCAAGGACCTCGACACCGACATCAAGGGCAAGCACGTCCTGATCGTCGAGGACATCATCGACTCCGGTCTGACGCTGTCCTGGCTCCTGACCAACCTCGGCTCGCGCGAGCCCGCGAGCCTGGAGGTCTGCACCCTGCTCCGCAAGCCGGACGCCGCGAAGGTCGCGATCGACGTGAAGTGGGTCGGCTTCGACATTCCCAACGAGTTCGTCGTCGGCTACGGCCTGGATTACGCGGAGAAGTACCGCAACCTCCCCTTCGTCGGCACGCTGGCCCCCCACGTCTACGGAGGCTGATACGCCGGGCGCCCGGGGGCCCGGCCGAATCCGGCCGGACTCCCGGGAACACTTGCGGCGTTCGGGCCGTTGGATCCCCTGAAGACGAGTTTGCCGGACGTCCCCTGCGGTCGCGGGTGACAATGCTGGGGTACCGTCCGAAGAACAGTCTTTTCTCACAGCAGCATTTACCTACGGGCAGGAGGGACGGGGCGACTTCGCTCCGTATGGATGGACGTGAAGCGATACTTCCGTGGGCCGGTCATGTGGATCGTGCTGGCCGTCCTCGCCGTGGTCGTGCTGATGCAGGTCGTCGGCTCGTCCGGCGGCTACAAGACGGTGGACACCGGCAAGGTGATCCAGGCGATCAGCAAGAACCAGGTGGAGCAGGCCAAGCTGACCACCGGTGACGAACAAATCCTGAAGATCGAGCTGAAGGACAAGCAGAAACTCGAGGGCGAGTCCGGCAGCAAGTTCCAGGCGAGCTACATCGGCGACCAGGGTGTCCAGCTCGCCGACACGCTGCAGAAGAAGTTCGAGAGCGGTGACATCGACAAGGGCTACACGGTCTCGCCGTCGAAGCAGTCCCCGTTCGTGTCGATCCTTCTTTCCCTGCTGCCCTTCGTACTGATCGTGGTCGTCTTCCTGTTTCTGATGAATCAGATGCAGGGCGGCGGTTCCAAGGTCATGCAGTTCGGCAAGTCCAAGGCGAAGCTGATCACCAAGGACACGCCGAAGACGACGTTCGCCGATGTGGCGGGGTCGGACGAGGCTGTCGAGGAACTGTACGAGATCAAGGAATTCCTCCAGGAGCCGGCGAAGTTCCAGGCCGTCGGCGCCAAGATCCCCAAGGGTGTCCTGCTGTACGGGCCGCCCGGTACGGGCAAGACGCTGCTCGCCCGCGCCGTCGCGGGCGAGGCGGGTGTGCCGTTCTACTCGATCTCCGGTTCCGACTTCGTCGAGATGTTCGTCGGTGTCGGTGCCTCCCGTGTCCGTGACCTCTTCGAGCAGGCCAAGGCGAACGCCCCGGCGATCGTCTTCGTCGACGAGATCGACGCAGTCGGCCGGCACCGCGGTGCCGGAATGGGCGGCGGTCACGACGAGCGCGAGCAGACGCTCAACCAGCTGCTCGTCGAGATGGACGGCTTCGACGTGAAGGGCGGCGTCATCCTGATCGCCGCCACGAACCGGCCGGACATCCTGGACCCGGCGCTGCTGCGTCCCGGACGCTTCGACCGGCAGATCGCCGTCGACCGCCCGGACATGCAGGGCCGTCTCGAGATCCTCAAGGTGCACAAGAAGGGCAAGCCGGTCGCGGATGACGTCGACCTCAACGCGGTCGCGCGTCGGACGCCCGGCTTCACCGGTGCGGACCTGTCGAACGTGCTGAACGAAGCGGCGCTCCTCACGGCGCGCAGCAACAAGAAGCTGATCGACAACTCCATGCTGGACGAGGCCATCGACCGCGTCGTGGCGGGCCCGCAGAAGCGGACCCGGATCATGTCCGAGAAGGAAAAGAAGATCACCGCGTACCACGAGGGCGGACACGCCCTGGTCGCGGCGGCTTCCCCCCAGTCGGACCCGGTCCACAAGATCACGATCCTCTCCCGCGGCCGCGCCCTCGGTTACACGATGGTGCTCCCGGAGGAGGACAAGTACTCCACGACCCGCAACGAGATGCTCGACCAGCTGGCGTACATGCTGGGCGGGCGTGCGGCCGAGGAGCTGGTCTTCCACGACCCGACGACCGGCGCTGCGAACGACATCGAGAAGGCCACTGCCACGGCCCGCGCGATGGTCACGCAGTACGGCATGACCGAGCGTCTGGGCGCGATCAAGTTCGGTGGCGACAACACCGAGCCCTTCGTGGGCCGTGAGATGGGCCACCAGCGCGATTACTCGGAAGAGGTCGCGGCGCTCGTCGACGAAGAGGTCAAGAAGCTCATCGAGACCGCGCACAACGACGCGTGGGAGATTCTCGTCGAGAATCGCGACATCCTCGACGCCCTGGTCCTCGAGCTTCTCGAGAAGGAGACGCTCGGCAAGGAGCAGATCGCCGAGATCTTCGCCCCGATCGTGAAGCGTCCGGCCCGTCCGGCGTGGACCGGCTCGGCCCGGCGTACCCCGTCGACGCGACCGCCCGTGCTCTCACCCAAGGAGCTGGCCCTCACCAACGGCAGCGCCAACGGGTCGGCCACCCCGGAGATCGCCCCGACGGACATGTCGAAGAACAACGGCACGTCCACCGAGGCCCTCCCCGAGGACCGCCCCGAGAGCTAGCCCCTGCCCGATCCGGTTGCGGCCCCTGTCACGGGGGCTCCACCGGGCCCGGAATGGATGCCGCGCCCCCCAGGTTCTAGCCTGTGGGGGCGCGGCTTTTTCGTACGGCCCGCGCAGTGCCTGCCGTGTTCCGTGAGTCAGGGCGGGCCCGCGCATGTGACTGCACAGAGGAACGAGGCACAGATGACCGACCCGGTGACGCTGGACGGGCAGGGTTCGATCGGCGTATTCGACGAGAAGAGGGCCGAGTCCGCTGTACGGGAGCTCCTCATCGCGGTCGGAGAGGACCCGGACCGTGAAGGGCTGCGGGAGACTCCGGGCCGGGTGGCACGTGCGTACAAGGAGATATTCGCGGGTCTCCACCAGGAGCCCGAGGACGTGCTGACCACGACGTTCGACCTCGGCCACGACGAGATGGTGCTGGTCAAGGACATCGAGGTGTTCAGTACCTGCGAGCACCACCTGGTGCCCTTCCGGGGTGTCGCGCACGTCGGATACATCCCGGCGACCAGCGGCAAGATCACGGGGCTGTCCAAGCTGGCCAGGCTGGTCGACGTCTATGCCCGGCGGCCGCAGGTGCAGGAGCGGCTCACCACCCAGATCGCCGAGTCGCTGATGGCGATCCTGGAGCCGCGCGGGGTCATCGTGGTCGTCGAGTGCGAGCACATGTGCATGTCCATGCGTGGCATCCGCAAGCCGGGGGCGAAGACCATCACGTCCGCGGTGCGCGGCCAGCTGCGGGACTCGGCCACGCGCGCCGAGGCGATGAGCCTCATCATGGCGCGCTGACCCGGAGTCCGGCGCGGGCGCGGAGTGCCGATGAGTCCGGGCGGCGGGGGGAGTCGACCCTAGTGAGGGTGGCCGAGAGGCCACACTCACACGGACAGGAGTTCTCATGTCGTTCACGCATGTACTCGCGGTGGCACCCGTCACGGACTTCGGGCCCGCGCTGGAGTGGTACGAGCGCCTTTTCGGGCGCCCGGCGGACACCCGGCCCATGGACGGGCTGGCGGACTGGCACATCTCCCCGGACGCCTGGCTCCAGGTCTTCCGTTCGCCCGAGCACGCGGGCGGCGCCCTGGTGAACCTGGTGGTCGACGATCTGGACCGGGCGCTCTCGGACCTCGCCGGCCGGGGGATCATCGCCGGCGGGACTCAGCCGGGTTCGGGCCGCGTGCGCTTCGCCGCCGTCCACGATCCCGACGGCAACCGGGTCACCCTGATCGAGAACCCGGTGGCCGGCTGAGAGCCTGTCACCGGGAAAAGCCCCGCCCTCCCGGCCATGCCGTGCCGGACCGGGCATGCCTCAGGCGGCCTGAGCACCGTGCCTGTCGTCGTCCTTGTCGTCCGGGAGCCGGCAGACGCGCTCCAGGAAGAAAGCGGCGGCGACGACCGCGGCCCCGGCCAGGACCGCGAAGCCGGCGTAGATGGCCTGATCGCGTCGCGGCGGTACGTCGAGGGAGCCGAGCAGGAAGACGCCCGTGCCGCCGTAGAGTCCGGCCACCAGCGGGGCGACGAGTGCGCTCGCCTGCCCGAAGACCAGGGCGCGCGCAGCCATCAGCGGTTCCACGCCCTTCGCACCGGGCCGCCGCTCCCGCTGCGCGCGCAGCCGGGCCCGGATGGACAGGGCGGCGGCGAGCAGGACCGCGGCGATCGCGGCCAGCACGATGGGCGCGGCGAGCGGCACGCTCGGCAGGGTGCCCAGCGAATCCCAGAGGCGGGCCGCCCCCCAGGACAGCACGCCGGCTCCGACGAAGAGTGCGACCAGCAGCCTGAGCCGTAGTTGCTTCACCGAGAGTGCCGCCCTTCGCCGCCGTGGCCCGTGTCGTCCGTTGCCGTGTCCGTCCTTGAGCCTAACGATTACTCGGGGAGACGGAGTTCCAGGTCGGGCCGGGGAAGAACCCCGTCGCGCCCGACACCGTTCAGCAGGTCGGCGACCGCGCCCGCGCCCGGCAGCTGTGCCTCCGGATCCACGTCGTGCCACGGTGCGAGGACGAAGGCGCGCTCGTGTGCGCGCGGGTGGGGAAGCGTGAGCAGCGGGTCGTCGGAGACCACATCGGCGTACGACACGATGTCGACGTCGATGGTGCGCGGTCCCCAGCGCTCCTCGCGTACCCGGTCGAAGGCCTCCTCGATGGCCTGGCCTCGCTCCAGCAGCGAGGACGGGGGCAGGGTCGTCTTCACCACGATCACCGCGTTGAAGTACGACGGCTGGGATCCGGGGTCGACGCCCCAGGGCTCGGTCTCGTAGACCGGGGAGACCGCCTTGACCCGCAGGCCGGGGGTGTCCTCCAGGGCGTCGATGGCACCCTGGAGCGTCTCGAGCCGGTTACCGAGGTTGGAGCCGAGGGAGATCACGGCCCGTTTCGGGTTGGAGAGGGTGACGTCCGCCGCGTCGACCTGCTCGACCACGGACGTGGGAACCGGCTGGACGGTCGGGTCGCTCTGCCCCTCGGTGGAAAATGCAGTCATGCTCGGCTCCGGGTGATGGTGATGGTCACGTCGTCGAAGGGGACCGTGATCGGCGCGTCCGGCTTGTGGACGACGACCTCGACCTCCTGGACCCCCTCGTGCTTGAGGCACTGCTGCGCGATGCGTTCCGCGAGGGTCTCGATCAGATCGACGGGCTCACCCTTGACGACGTCGACGACCTCTTCCGCCACCACGCCGTAGTGGACGGTCTTGGTGAGGTCGTCCGCGGCTGCCGCGGGGCGGGTGTCGAGGCCGAGCACCAGGTCCACGATGAAGGTCTGTCCCTCTTCGCGTTCCTTCGGGAAGACACCGTGGTGCCCACGGGCCTTGAGGCCGCGCAGCGCGACACGATCCACGCGAATCACTCCTGCTGTTGTCGTCTCTGGAGGCACCCGTCCGCGTGCGGGCGGAGGAGCGCCGTCTTTCGAATCTACCCGCGGGCACCGACAGATCCTGCCCGCGGGGCGTGCGGGTAGCCCGGCAGGGGGTTGGTAGCCGCGTATACCCGGTGATCGGGAAGCCCAATCATCGATGTGGCGTCCCGACAGGTCAGGAGGCCGGGTCCTCGTCCTCTTCCTCGCCCGTGTCCGCCAGTACGGGTGAGCCGTGGTGCGACCAGAGCTTCCAGCCCTCCGGTGTGCGACGGAACACATTGGTGGCGACGACGAGCTGGCCGACGAGCGGCCCGAGGTCGTTGCCCTCCTCCGCGGGACCACCGCTCAGGATGTTCTCGGTGCAGGTCACCAGGGCGGTGTCACCGGTCATCGAGACCCCGACGTCGGTCAGGAAGAACTGGATGTACTCGGTGTCCGCCATGATGAGCGCGTAGCTCCGCAGCACCTCGCCGCGGCCCGTCAGCACCGGCCAGCCGGGGTGGACGCAGGAGACGGTGAGGTCCTCGCCGGGCAGCCAGAGGGCCGAGAGCCCGTCGAGATCGCCGCGTTCCATCGCCTCGTAGAAGGCGGTGTTGGCCTGCTCGACCGCCGCGATGTCGGCGGCGGCGGCCTCGTGTTCGTCCCGCGGGGCGCTCACGCCGCTCCCTCGACCGCGCGGGCCACCCGCACCGCGTCCGCGGTGGGCCGTACGGCGTGCACCCGGACGGCCCAGGCGCCCGCCCCGGCCGAGAGCGCCGAGACGGCCGCCGTCGCGGCGTCGCGTTCCCTGGCCGGCGGAGGGGTCCCTCCCCCGTCCGCCAGGACATGACCGAGGAACCGCTTGCGGGACGCGGCGACGAGCAGCGGCCTGCCCAGGTCGTGGAGCCGGTCGAGGTGGGCGACCAGCGTCAGGTCCTGGGCGGCGTTCTTGGCGAAGCCGAGCCCGGGGTCGATCACGAGCCTCTCGGGGTCCACCCCGCCGTCGATCACGGCTTCCATCCGGGCGCGCAGCTCGGCGACGACCTCGCCGACGACGTCCCCGTAGACCGCGCGGCTGTTCATGGACTCGCTGGAGCCCCGCCAGTGCATGACGACGAACGGCACTCCGGCGTCGGCGACGACCGGGATCATGCCCGGGTCCGCGAGGCCCCCGCTCACGTCGTTGACCATGGCGGCACCGGCGGCGACGGACTGCTCGGCGACGCCGGCCCGCATGGTGTCGACGGAGACCGTGACCCCTTCGGACGCCAGTCCCCGTACGACGGGGATCACCCGCCGCAGCTCCTCCGCCTCGTCCACCCTGCTCGCGCCCGGGCGGGTCGACTCGCCGCCGACGTCGACCAGATCCGCCCCTTCGGCCACCAGTTCGAGGCCGTGCTTGATCGCCGCCGTGGTGTCGAACCAGTGGCCGCCGTCGGAGAAGGAGTCGGGCGTCACATTGACGACACCCATGACCGCGCAGCGGTCCCACTCCGGCAGGCCCCGCACTGTGCCCCGTCCTCGCAACGTACTCATACGACCAGCCTAGGCCCGGCAAGCGCCCGGTCGGGCCGTACCGGAGCCAGGGCGCTCTCCCCGGCGGCCCGGGGCCCCGGGGCGGGTGCCTGTCCGGCCGGGCCCCGCCGTCGCCGTCGCCGGGAACCGGATTCCCCGCGCGGGATTCAGCCGGACGGGCGCGGGGCGTGGCGTCCGGCCGCACGGGGCGGGCCCTCAGGAGGCGCCGACACCGGCCACGGTCTCCACGGCGACCTCGGCGCGGGGCACGTCCTGCGCGTCCGCGTCGATGGAGCGGCGCAGTGCCTCGTGCAGGCGTGCCGGGGTGAGCACGCCGAGGAAGCGGCCGGCACTCTCCTTGTCGATGACGGCTATCCAGCCCGCGTCGTGCTGGAGCATCGTCGAGAAGGCCTGCTTGAGCGGTGCGCCGAGCGGCAGCCAGGCCTCCATGCGCCGCGCGTGCTCGCGGACCGTGCCCTTGGCCGTCAGCGCGTCACCCGCGGGAATCCAGCCGTGCAGCTCGTCCTGGCTGTCCAGCACGACGGCCCAGCGGGCGCCGTCCGCCCGCAGCCGTTCGGTCGCCCCTGCCAGGGAGTCGTCGAGGTGGACGACCGGGGGCTGTTCCAGATCGCTCTCCTCGATGGGCGTGACCGAGAGCCGCTTCAGGCCCCGGTCGGCCCCGACGAAGTCGGCGACGTAGGGAGTGGACGGGGCCCCGAGCACCGTGGCGGGGGTGTCGAACTGCTCGACGCGCCCCTGGCCGTACACGGCGATGCGGTCGCCGAGCCGGACGGCTTCCTCGATGTCGTGAGTGACGAAGAGCACGGTCTTGCGCACGCGCGCCTGCAGTTTCAGGAATTCGTTCTGCAGCCTTTCCCGTACGACCGGGTCGACCGCCCCGAAAGGTTCGTCCATGAGGAGAACCGGCGGATCCGCGGCGAGCGCCCGTGCCACGCCCACGCGTTGGCGCTGACCGCCGGAGAGCTGCTCCGGATAGCGGCTGCCGTAAACGGACGGATCGAGTCCGACGAGATCCAGCAGTTCGGCGGCGCGTTCCCGCGCCTTTCCCCGCTTCCAGCCGAGGAGATGGGGAACGGTCGCGGTGTTCTCCAGGACCGTCTTGTGCGGGAAGAGTCCCACCTGCTGGATGACATAACCGATACGGCGGCGGAGTTGGACGGGGTCGATGGCCGATATGTCGTCCCCGTCGAGGAATATCCGGCCCTCGGTCGGTTCGATCAGGCGGTTCACCATCTTCATGGTGGTCGTCTTGCCGCAGCCGGAAGGTCCGACGAGCGTGACCAGTTCACCCTCGGCGACCTCGAAGGAAAGGTCGTCGACGGCGGTGGTGCCGTCCGCGTACCGCTTGGTGACGTGCTCGAAACGGATCATGATTCCCCATTGTGACGCGGGTTCTGTGAAGGCCATGTTGCCGGAATACGACAGCCTCGGCGATTGTCGGTGGTCGAGGATAGGGTCACCGGGGACCGGAGCCGTGACGGCATCGCGTGGGTGAACAGGAGGTGGGGACGGATGGCCGAGCAGAACTGCCTGGTGGCGAACGACTGGATCTGCGGTGAGTATCTGCGTTCCCGCAGCCATGAGTTGACGGATGCCACGCTCCAGCACATCTGGATCACGGCGGCTTCGGTGCTGATAGGCCTCGCGGTGGCATTTCCCCTCGCGCTGCTCGCGCGCAGGGGCCGGCATTTCGCCGGGCCCGTGCTGGGCCTGACGACGGTGCTCTACACCGTGCCGTCGCTGGCGATGTTCTCGCTGCTGCTGCCGGTCTTCGGGCTCTCGTCGGCGCTCGTCGTCACGGGCCTGGTGCTCTACTCGCTGACGATCCTCGTGCGCAACATCCTCGCCGGCCTCGAAGCCGTGCCGGAGGAGGCCAGGGAAGCGGCGAAGGGCATGGGCTACGGACCGGCCCGTCTCCTCTGGGAGGTGGAGCTCCCCCTCGCGCTGCCCGCGCTGATGGCCGGTCTGCGGATCGCCACCGTGTCGACGGTCGCGCTGACCACGGTCGGCTCGCTGGTCGGCAAGGGCGGACTCGGGAACCTCATCGAGGACGCGCTGCCGAGCTTCTTCAAGGCCCAGGTGCTCACCGCGTCCGTGCTCTGCGTGCTGCTCGCGGTGGCCGCCGATCTGCTGCTGCTGGGCCTTCAGCGCCTGCTCACGCCCTGGACCCGGACACGGAAGCCCGCAGGGGCGCCCGGCGGGCCGGGCATCGTCACGACGGAGGCCGGCTGATCCATGGGAGTCGTAGGAGAGGCCTGGGCCTGGCTCACCACCGGCGCCAACTGGTCGGGGGACGGCGGTGCGGCGCAGCGGCTGGGTGAGCACCTGTACGTCAGCGGGCTCGCCCTGGCGGTGGCCTGCGCCATCGCCCTGCCGGTCGCGTTGTATCTGGGGCACTCGGGCAGGGGCGGCGCGCTCGCGGTCAACGTGTCCAACGTGGGCCGGGCGGTTCCGGTGTTCGCGGTGCTGGCGCTCTTCATGCTGACGCCCCTGCGCAACTCCGGTTACCTGCCCACCGTCATCGCCCTGGTGCTGTTCGCCGTCCCGCCCCTGCTGACCAACGCCTACGTCGGGATGACCGAGGTGGACCGGTCGGTGCGGGAGGCCGCGCGCGGCATGGGGATGTCGGGCGGGCAGCTCTTCCTGCGGGTCGAGCTGCCCCTGGCCTACCCGATGATCATGACCGGCCTGCGGTCCGCGGCCGTCCAGGTGGTCGCCACCGCGTCGATCGCGGCCATGGTCGGCCTCGGCGGCCTGGGGCGGATCATCACCGCCGGATTCAATACCTACGACACGGCACAGGTCTTCGCCGGTGCTGTGCTCGTCGCCCTCCTGGCCCTGGTGGTGGAGGGCGTTCTCGTGGCGCTGGACCGGCTGCTGTCGCCTCTGCGCCGCCGCCGGACCGCGTGACGCGGGAATTTCGGACTGTGCACATCATTTTTTCGCGGACGGAGAAGAACATGAGCAGGACCTCGCGCATAGCGGGTGCGGTCGTCGGAGCGGTCGTGCTGGCAGGATCGCTCGCGGCTTGCGGCGGCGACAGCCTGGAGGAGGGGAAGAGCGGCTCGGACTCGGGCGCCGGGGGCGGCTCCAAGAAGGGCTCGCTCGTCGTGGGTGCCGCCGCGTTCACCGAGTCCAAGGTGCTCGCCGAGCTCTACGCCCAGGTGCTGGGCGGCGCCGGTTACGACACCTCGGTCACCACGGTGAAGAACCGCGAGCTGTACGAGCCCTCTCTCGAGAAGGGCGAGATCGACGTCGTCCCCGAATACGCGGCGACCATCGCGGAATTCCTCAACGCCAAGACCAACGGCGCGAAGGAGGCCGAGAAGACCCCGGTCGCCTCGGGTGACGTGACCGCCACCGTGACCGCGCTGGAGAAGCTCGCCGCCCCGCTCGGACTGAAGGTCCTTCCGGCAGGCCCGGCCGTCGACCAGAACGCCTTCGCGGTGTCGAAGGAATTCGCGGAGAAGAACAGCCTCGAGACGCTTTCCGATCTCGGCAGGTCGAAGATCAAGGTGAAGATCGCGGCGGGCGACGAGTGCGAGGTGCGTCCGTTCTGCGCCCCCGGGCTGAAGAAGACGTACGGCATCGATGTGACGGGGATCGACCCGAAGGGTGTCGGCACCCCGCAGGCCAAGCAGGCGGTCAAGGACGGCAAGGACCAACTGGTCCTCACGACCACCACGGACGCGGTGCTCGATTCGTACGGGCTGGTGTTCCTGGAGGACGACAAGAAGCTGCAGAACGCGGACAACGTCCTTCCCGTGGTCAATGCCGAGGACGCCGGTGCGCCGGAGATCGCCGAGGCCCTCGGGAAGCTCACGGAGGTGCTCACCACCGAGGATCTGGCGGAACTGAACCGCAAGGTCGACGCCGAGCGCGCCAAGCCCGCCGACGCCGCCAGGGAATATCTGCAGTCGAGGGGCTTGATCAAGAAGTAGGAGAACCTCTGGAAGGGGCGCTTGGGAGGCCGCAAGGTAACCGGCGGGGAACAGATTGCCGGGTGGCCTCCCAAGTGACTCGTACGCACGGTAAATTTCGAGCCATGCCACGAGGACGCCACCGCCATTCGCCGCCCCTCCACAGAATCCTGCCGCCCGCCCTGGTGGCCGGAGTGCCGGTCGTGTGTGCCGCCGGAGCCTGGCTCCTCGCGGAACCCCTGGCCCTGCGTGCCCTGGTGGCCGCCACAGCCGCTGCCGCCCTCACCGGCGCCTACCTGATGCGCAGCTGGGACCGGGCCGCCGGGCTGCGTGTCGCCGAGCTGAACCGGGCTCGGCTCAGCGACGAGTGGAAGACCGAGGAGCGCATAGCCGAACTCGAGGCGGACCTCGAGGAATCAAGGGAGCTGCGCACCCGGATGGAGACCAGGCTCCGCCGCAAGCGGGTGGAGCTCGCCGGGCTGCGGGGCGAACACGCCGCGCTGCTGCGCCGGTACGCCAACGCGGAGACGGAGCGTGCCAGCGCGCTGGAGGGCCGCAGGCAGCTCGCCATCGAGGCGTCGGCGCCGCGCGAACTCCTCCCCGCCCGCTCGACACCGACACCGGACGCCTACGCGCGCGCTGCCCGGGCCCTGCGGGACCTGCCGCGCAACGCCGCTCTCCAGGAGGCCCGCCGTACCGCCGAGCTGGCCCGGCAGCGCGACCTCGCCGAGCGGTCGGCCGACCGCGACACGGAGGGCGACGGGCCCAAGGGGAAGCACGCGGCGGTCGCCGGAGCGGGTGAACTCCAGCACCGCCGTCCCACCGCTCCCGCACCGGCCGAGCAGAGGCAGCTGCCGTCGCCCCGTCCGCCCCGCGCGGTCCCCGCGGCCTCGGCCGTCGTCCCCTACGCCGCGTCGCGCCGCCACCTCGTCCCGCAGGGGAGCTTCGACTTCTTCGGCACGCACAAGGCCGACGCGGCGATCGAGTCCGTGCAGAACGAGGACCTCGCCGACGTGGTGGGCGAGGAGGCACTGGCGGCGCACCGCACGGGCACGGCCGAGAACCGGGCGGTCGGCAAGGTCATCGACCTGACCGCCCACGACGAGACCGAGCAGCTGGACGTCGTCGAACTGCGCAGCGCCGTCTCCTCGTAGCCCGGGGCGGCTCCGCCCGCGGGGGCGCTACTTGTCGATGTCCCCCACGACGAAGAAGAGCGAACCCAGGATCGCCACCATGTCGGCGACGAGCGTGCCCGGCAGCAGTTCGGTCAGCGCCTGGATGTTGTTGTACGACGCGGAGCGCAGCTTCAGCCGGTACGGCGTCTTCTCGCCCGTGGAGACGAGGTAGTAGCCGTTGATGCCGAGAGGGTTCTCGGTCCACGCGTAGGTGTGGCCCTCCGGCGCCTTCAGCACCTTGGGCAGCCGCTGGTTGATGGGGCCGGGTGCCAGGTCCGCCATCCGGTCGAGGCAGGCGTCCGCGAGGGCCAGCGCGTTGTGCGTCTGCTCCAGCAGGCACTCGAAGCGCGCCAGGCAGTCGCCCTCGGTCCGGGTGACGACCGCGAGGGTGTCCTGGAGCTCCCCGTAGGCGAGGTACGGCTCGTCGCGCCGGAGGTCGAAGTCGACACCGGACGCGCGGGCGATCGGCCCGGACACCCCGTAGGCGTGCACTGCTTCGGGGGACAGGATCCCCACGCCGCGGGTGCGGGCGCGGAAGATCTCGTTGCCGAGCACGAGCCGGTCGTACACGTCCATCCGCGAACGCACGGACGCCACGGCGTCCCTGGCGCGGCCGAGCCAGCCGGCCGGCAGGTCCTCCTTGAGGCCGCCGACCCGGTTGAACATGTAGTGCATCCGGCCGCCGGAGACCTCCTCCATCACGGCCTGGAGTTCCTCGCGTTCCCGGAATGCGTGGAACACCGGGGTGATCCCGCCCAGTTCGAGCGGGTAGGAGCCGAGGAACATCAGATGGTTGAGGACCCGGTTCAGCTCCGCGAGCAGCGTCCTCGTCCAGACCGCGCGCTCCGGGACCTCCATCCCGAGCATGCGCTCGACGGCCATGACGACCCCGAGCTCGTTGGAGAACGCCGACAGCCAGTCGTGGCGGTTGGCGAGCATGATGATCTGCCGGTAGTCGCGGGCCTCGAAGAGCTTCTCGGCACCGCGGTGCATGTAACCGATCACGGGCTCGGCCTGCTCGATCCGCTCGCCGTCCAGGACGAGTCGCAGCCGGAGCACACCGTGGGTGGAGGGGTGCTGCGGACCGATGTTCAGCACCATGTCGGTGCTCTCCGCCGCGCCGCCGATACCGATCATCGTCTCCGTCATGCGGGACAGTATCCCCCTTCGCGAACGGGGACCCGCTGCCGCAGCCAGCCGAAGTCGCCGAGCCCGCCGCGGGCCGTGAGCTCCGCCGCCTCCCCCGCCGACGCGAGCGCCCGCACATAGCCCGCGGGGTCGGCGGACGCCTGCGCCAGCGGGGGCCTCTCGCCGCTGATCCCCAGTTCCCGCAGGGCCGTCCGCTGGTCCAGGAGTTCCGCCGGACCGCCGGCAGCGGCCGCGCACGCGTCGAGGGCCACGTGCGAGGTCAGGTCGCACCGCCCGTCGGGTACGGGCCGTACCTCACGCCCTTCCCGGAATCCGGTCAGCGTCCCGAACGGCGGCCTCGATCCCCGTACGTGCGCGTAGTCCACCGCCACTGCCGTCCCGCCGGCCATCGAGGAGACGGCGCGCGCCCAGGCCTCGTCGCGCGGCAGGCCGATCTCCGCCCGGTCGCCCGGCCGGGACAGCGGCCACCAGCGGCTCAGCCACCGGGCATCCGGCCCCGTCACCGCGTCCCCCAGCCGCTCGGTGCCGTCCTCCCGTACAAGGACGTAGTGCGCCACCCCGTCCTCGTCGGCCTCCGCGATCTGCGTCGGGACGTTGTCCAGCCACTCGTTGGCGAACAGCAGCCCCCGGGCGCCGGGCGGGAGTTCGGTGCTCCACTCGATCCCAGGGTGCAGTCCGGGCGGGCGAGGGGCGATCTCCACGGCGTAGGCCCGCACGGTGAGTCCGGGGGTGGCGGCGCCGTCCCGCAACGCCGCCAGCACTCCGGTCAGCAGCTCACCGCGGCCGGCCCCGACGTCCACCAGGTCGACCGTGTCCGTGCCCAGCTCCCGGGCCGTCGCGGCGAGCAGCCGGGCGACGGCGGTGGCGAACAGAGGGGAGGCGTGCACCGAGGTGCGGAAGTGACCGGCGGGGCCCTCCGGCCGCCGGTAGAAGCCGTCTTCCCCGTACAAAGCGGTATCAGCCGCTTCCCGCCACAGGCGCCAGTCATCCGTCACATGGGCAAGTCTCCACCTTGGGGAGTACGGTCCGAGGACCCGGATCGGCCCTTCGGCTGACCCGGGCACCGATCGGCTGTCCCTACGCTGGGTAACGTGCAGCGCTTCTACGATTTCATCCGCAGACACCCGACGGGCGTCGACACCCTCTGGGCTGTCTTCCTCCTCGGGCTCTCCGGCGTGTCCATCGTGGCCGGCCAGGTCGGCGGGGGCCGGGAACGCGTCGCCGCGGTGCCGGTGGCCGTCGGCCTGTGCGTCGTGGTCGCGCTGCGCCGCCGCGCACCGGAGAAGATGCTGCTTCTCGCGATCGTGATGGGGCTCGTGCAGCTGCTGCTGGGGGTGCGCCCCGACGTGGCGGACTTCGCCCTTCTGGTGATCACGTACACGGTGGCCACGGTGGGGGAGCGCTGGGCCTCCCGGCTCGCCCTGGGGTGCAGCCTGGGCGCGGCGGCGGTCTCGCGGCTGCGCTGGCCCGACGACGCCCCCTCGGGCGGCTGGGCGCAGACGTTCTTCTACGTCGTCGTCATGACCGTGCCCTTCGTCCTGGCCTGGGTGCTCGGTGACTCGATACGCACCCGGCGGGCGTACTTCAGCCAGCTGGAGGAGCGGGCCGCCCGGCTTGAGCGGGAGCGCGAGGCCCAGTCGAAGGTGGCCGTCGCCGCCGAACGGGCCCGCATCGCCCGCGAGCTGCACGACGTCGTCGCGCACAACGTGTCGGTGATGGTGGTCCAGGCCGACGGCGCGGCTTACGTCATGGACAGTTCCCCCGACCAGGCGCGGCAGGCCCTGGAGACGATCTCCGGCACGGGCCGCCAGGCGCTCGCCGAGATGCGCCGGCTGCTCGGTGTGCTGCGGACCGGTGACGCCCAGGAGAGCGGTGAGTACGTCCCGCAGCCCGATGTCGAGCAGATCGAGGAGCTCGTCACGAAGGTGAGGGAGACCGGCCTGGCGGTGGACTTCAAGATCGAGGGCACCCCGCGTCCCCTGCCGAGCGGGGTCGAGCTGACCGCGTACCGCATCGTTCAGGAAGCACTCACCAACACCCGTAAGCACGGCGGCCCGGACGTCGGTGCGAGTGTGCGCCTGGTGTACTTCGACGACGGTCTGGGTCTGCTCGTCGAGGACGACGGGCGGGGCGCACCGCACGAGTTGTACGAGGACGGCGGAGCCGACGGCGCGGGCCAGGGAATGATCGGCATGCGGGAGCGGGTCGGCATGGTCGGGGGCACGCTGGACGCGGGTCCCCGCCAGGGCGGCGGCTTCCGGATCAGTGCCCTGCTTCCGCTCAAGCCGGCGAACCAGTGACAGAAGGACAGGACCCCATGACGATCCGCGTGATGCTCGTCGACGACCAGGTGCTGCTGCGCACCGGCTTCCGCATGGTGCTCGCCGCGCAGCCGGACATGGAGGTCGTCGCCGAGGCCGGGGACGGGGCCGAGGCGATCGAGGTCCTGCGGTCCACCGCCGTCGACGTGGTGCTGATGGACGTCCGCATGCCGAGGCTCGACGGCGTCGAGGCGACCCGGCGCATCTGCGCGGCCGAGGACCCGCCCAAGGTGCTGATCCTGACGACCTTCGACCTGGACGAGTACGCCTTCTCCGGTCTGAAGGCCGGGGCGGGCGGCTTCATGCTGAAGGACGTGCCGCCCGCCGAACTGCTCTCCGCGATCCGCTCGGTGCACAGTGGCGACGCCGTGGTCGCACCGTCCACGACGCGCCGGCTCCTGGACCGCTTCTCGCCGATGCTGCCGAGCAGCACGAAGGAGCCCCAGCACAAGGCCGTCGAGAAGCTGACGGGGCGCGAGCGCGAGGTGATGCTGCTGGTGGCCCAGGGCCTGTCGAACGGGGAGATCGCCGGCCGCCTGGTGCTCTCCGAGGCGACGGTCAAGACGCACGTCGGGCGGATCCTCACCAAGCTGGCCCTGCGCGACCGCGTCCAGGTGGTCGTCCTCGCCTACGAGACGGGGCTGGTCAGGGCCGGCGGCACGGGCTGACCCCGGCGGTCACCGCAGTACGCCCTCCAGGAAGTCGCTGCCCAGCCGGGCCACGACGGTGAGGTCCAGCGAGTGCAGCACATACCGGCCGCGCCGTCGGGTGGTGGCCAGCCCCGCCTTCTTGAGCGCACCGAGGTGGCGGGAGACCTCGGGCGGCGTGATGCCGAGGGAGTCGGCGAGTTCGCCCGTGGTGTACGGCGAACGGGCCAGGTTGCGGCAGATCCGCATCCGCACGGGGTGGGCCAGCGCCTCCAGCCGGAGCCGGAGCAGCTCGACGGAGGCGGGGGAGGGCAGTTCGGGGCGGTGGACCGGGTAGTGGATCACCGGGCGCCAGCCGGGGGCGTGCAGCACCATCAGGTGAGGCCAGCCGAAGCTGGTCGGGATGAGGGTGAGACCGGTTCCCGCGGCGGACCCCGTGGCGTCGGTCCGGCCCGTGGACAGCTTGTCGGCGCTGATCCTGCCGGCCTCCTCGTCGAGCGACAGGGCCGCCGAGACCGCGCCCAGGGCCGCGCCGAGGCCCTTGCGCCGCAGCACCTCGGTCTTGTGCCGGGCGTCGGCGGCCAGCTGGACCTGGGCGCGCTGCCAGGTGTCGGCGAAGAAGGCCTCGTCGCAGTCCTCGAAGAGGCGCCTGACCCATGTGCGTACGGGAGCGGGGTCGGCCAGCAGCTGCCGGGTGAAGTCCAGCTGCTCCGGTCCCCTGGCCGTCGCCATCTCGAGCGCCCGCGACCGCGTCCCGGCGTCGGTGAGGGGCGAGGGCGCCCCCGTGTCGTAGAGGCTCGAACAGGTGAACTCCAGGGCGGCCGAGACGAACCGCTCGTCGTCGAGCCTGTCCAGGATGTCCAGGTCCTCGGCGAGGGTCGACCCGGTCCTGCCGTCCCCGCCCCGGACGCCGGCGAAGGGCATGAAGATGTCGGAGAAGGTGTTCCGCCACAGGAACTCCGCCTCGTGCAGCCGGTCCGCGAGGTCCGGTTCCAGGGCCGCCGCCGTCGCCGTCGTCCAGCCGTGGAGGCCGGGGTGATGTCCCGGCTCCGACAGGGCGTGCAGGGCGAGCCCCAGCTCGGCGAGGGGCGAGATCTCGAAGGTTATGCGCTCGGGCGGCAGGCCCGCGATGTCGATGTGCACGCTCACCCCTCCATAGTGCGGGGTGAGCGGCGGGGATCCGGCGTCACTTGACGGCGGCCGTCAATCCACGGGCGGACCCGTCCGACCGGGGTCAGGCTGGATGCATGGACAGCGTTCAGCAGCACATGCTCGACAGCTACCGCGCCGCGACGCACGGGCTGAGGCCTCCCCCGCCGCCCGGCCGGCACGACGGGGAGGTCCTGCGCGCGATCAGCAGACGTATCCGCGTCTGGGCCGCGGCCCACCGGCCGCCCTACGCCTGAGAGCCTGTCGGGTGGCCTTCGATCAGAGGTCACCCGACAGGCCCTGAGACCCGACGTCCCCCGGGACGGGCCCGTCCTGCGCCTGGGCGGCGGCCGTTTCCCGCAGGCGTACGGCGAAGTCCGCCACCGCCTCGCGTACGTCGCCCGCCGTCCACTCCAGCCCCGGCGCCGCGACCGTGACCTCGGTGAACGAGAGCCCGGGCGGTCCCGCCGGGGCGGGGAACCAGCGGCGGAAGAGGGTCGTGCCCGTCTCCTCGGCCTGCCGCACCGATGCCTCGTCCAGTACGTCGGGGGCGTACGGCAGCCAGACCTGGAACTGGTGCGTGTGGGGCGGCCGGGGGTGCACCCGGGACCACGGCACCGCCGACTCGGCGAAGCCGTCCGCGAGTGCTCCGGCGACGACCTTCGCGTGCGCCACGTACGACGGAAGCCTCGGCAGCTCCCGCTCCAGGCCCAGCAGCGCGGAGAGGGCCGCCGGGTGCTGCTGGAAGAGCTGCCCGCCGTACCGGTGGCGCCAGGTCCGTGCCTCGTCGACCAGGGACTCGGAGCCGGCGAGCACCGCGCCGGACAGCCCGTCCAGGGACTTGTAGAACGACAGGTACACGCTGTCGGCGAGCGCGGCCACGTCCTGCAGTCCCCGCCCGAAGTGCTCGGTGCACTCCCACAGCCGGGCCCCGTCCAGGTGTACCACCGCGTCGCGTTCGCGCGCGGCGGCCACGACGGCCTCCAGCTCCTCCCAGGCGGGCAGGACGAAGCCGGCGTCGCGCAGCGGAAGCTCCAGCATCAGGGTGCCGAACGGCTCGGGGAAGCCGCGCACGTCCTCCGCGGTCATCTGGCGGGGGCCGGTCACCGGGTGCACCGTGCGCAGTCCGCTCACCGAGGTGAGCGCGCCCCGCTCGTGCACCTCGGGGTGGGACAGCGGATGCAGCGCCACGACCGGACTGCCGGTGCGCGCCGCCCAGCAGCGGAGCGCGACCTGCTGGGCCATCGTCCCGGTCGGGAAGAACGCGGCGGCCTCCATGCCGAGCAGGTCGGCGGTGCGCCGCTCGACCTCGGCGACCACCCCGTCGCCGTACACGTCCGTCCACTCGTCCAGGTCGTGGACCGTGCCGGCGTCGGCTGCGAGTGCGGTCAGCCGCTCGGCCAGGGTGTGGTCCGCGGACGCCCGCGCCAGGACCTTTCCGGACGCCCGCCAGGCGGCCAGCCTGCGGTGCCGCTGCTTCTGCTCATCGGTGGCTCCCATGGGACGATCATCACCCGGACCGCAGGCCAGGCCCACTCCGGGTCCCCGTGCCCCGCCAGAAGTTATCCACAGGATGTGGACGACCGTGGGGTGAACCGGAACGCTGGCGTAGCATTCAGAGGAATCGTCCGGTACCCCCCGCGGACTGGAACGGAAGGCCTTAGCCGCGTGAACGCATCAGATTCCAAGGAATCCCTCGACGCGAGGGACCGCCCCGCACGCCTCACCGTCGGCGTGGTCGGCGCGGGCAGGGTCGGGCCCGCCCTCGCCGCCTCCCTGCAGCTCGCCGGGCACCGTCCGGTCGCCGTGTCGGGCGTGTCCGACGCCTCGGTGCGACGGGCCGGCGCGCTGCTCCCCGACGTCCCGCTGGTGACGCCCGCCGAGGTCCTCGCGCGGGCCGAGCTCGTCCTGCTGACCGTCCCGGACGACGCGCTGCCCGGCCTGGTCGAAGGTCTCGCCGAGACAGGCGCCGTGCGGCCGGGCCAGCTCATCGTCCACACCTCCGGGCGTTACGGGACCCGGGTCCTCGACCCCGCCCTGCGGGCGGGCGCCCTCCCGCTCGCGCTGCACCCCGCGATGACCTTCACCGGCAGCCCCGTCGACGTCCAGCGCCTGGCCGGCTGCTCCTTCGGTGTCACCGCCCCCGAGGAGCTCAGGCTCGCAGCCGAGGCGCTCGTCATCGAGATGGGCGGCGAGCCCGAGTGGATCGCGGAGGAGTCCCGGGCGCTCTATCACGCCGCACTCGCCCTCGGCGCGAACCACCTGGTCACGCTGGTCGCGCAGTCCATGGAACTGCTCCACAAGGCGGGGGTGGGCGCACCCGACAGGATGCTCGGCCCGCTGCTCGGCGCCGCACTCGACAACGCCCTGCGCTCCGGAGACGCGGCGCTGACGGGGCCCGTGGCCCGGGGCGACGCCGGAACCGTTTCCGCACACGTCAGCGAGCTGCGGACGCACGCCCCGCAGGCCGTGGCCGGTTACCTCGCCATGGCCCGCGCCACGGCCGACCGGGCGCTGGACCACGGCCTTCTCAAGCCCGAGTCCGCGGAGGACCTCCTCGTCGTCCTGTCGGACAGCGCGAACGCGGCGTACGGGAAGAACGGCACACAAGGTCCGGACGCTTCCGGACCGGGGGAGAAGCGATGACCACCGCACCCGCCACCCTGCTGCGCACCGCGGCCGAACTGGATGCGCTCGGCCGGCCCGCCGGCGGTCACCACCGTGCCGTCGTCATGACGATGGGGGCGCTCCACGACGGCCACGCCACCCTGATCCGGGCGGCCCGCGCCGCCGCGGGGGCGGACGGCCAGGTCGTCGTCACCGTCTTCGTGAACCCGCTCCAGTTCGGCGAGGCCGCAGACCTCGACCGCTACCCCCGCACGCTGGACGCCGACCTCGCGCTGGCCTCGGAGGCAGGCGCCGACGCCGTCCTCGCCCCGGCCGTCGACGAGGTCTACGCCGGTGGGGACCCCCAGGTCAGGATCACCGCCGGCCCCATGGGAGAGCGGCTCGAAGGCGCCTCCCGCCCCGGGCACTTCGACGGGATGCTCACCGTCGTCGCGAAGTTCCTCCACCTCACCCGGCCGGACGCGGCGTACTTCGGGCAGAAGGACGCCCAGCAGCTCGCGCTGGTGCGCCGCATGGTGCGCGACCTGAACTTCGGCATCGACATCGTCGCCGTGCCGACCGTCCGGGACCCCGACGGCCTGGCGCTGTCCAGCCGTAACCGCTTCCTCTCCGCCGACGAGCGCCGCACCGCGCTGGCACTGCCCCGCGCCCTGTTCGCCGCCCGTGACCGGCTGGCCGCACAGAAGGCGCTCCACGTCCGCGCCCTGGCGCTCCCGGAGCACGGCGGCAGGGCCGCGGCCCTCACCCGGCTCGGCGAGGCCCGTGCCGCGGCCGACTCCCAGGCGGTCGCACTGGCACGGCCGACCGTCGCGCCCGCCGACGTACGGGCCGCCGCGCAGGCCGTCCTGGAAGAGGCGGCCGGGGAGGCGGTGCCACTCGACCTGGACTACGTGGCGCTCGTGGACCCCGCCGACTTCACCGAGATCCCGGACGACCGGGACAGCGGCGACGCGGTCCTCGCCGTCGCGGCGCGGGTGGGCGCCACCCGCCTGATCGACAACATCCCGCTGACCCTCGGAGCCCTCACATGACCGGAATACGGCTGACCGCCCCCGCCCCCGGCTGGGCCATCGACGCGGACGTGGTCGTGGTCGGCTCCGGCGTGGCCGGTCTCACCACCGCCCTGCGCTGCGCCGCCGCTGGTCTCGCCACCGTCGTCGTGACCAAGGCCCGCCTCGACGACGGCTCCACCCGCTGGGCCCAGGGCGGCATCGCGGCCGCCCTCGGCGAGGGCGACACCCCCGAACAGCACCTGGACGACACCCTGGTCGCCGGTGCCGGACTGTGCGACGAGACCGCGGTGCGTGCCCTGGTCACCGAGGGCCCCGACGCCGTCCGGCGGCTCATCGGCACCGGCGCGCACTTCGACACGACGGACACCGGCGCGATCGCCCTGACCCGCGAGGGCGGCCATCACCGCCGGCGCATCGCGCACGCCGGCGGCGACGCGACGGGGGCGGAGATCTCCCGCGCCCTGGTCGAGGCGGTCCGCTCGGCGGCCCTGCAGACCATCGAGAACGCCCTGGTCCTGGACCTGCTCACGGATGCCGACGGCCGCGCCCGGGGCGTCACCCTGCACGTCATGGGCGAGGGCCAGCACGACGGCGTCGGCGCCGTCCGCGCCCCCGCCGTCGTGCTCGCCACCGGTGGCATGGGCCAGGTCTTCTCCGCCACGACCAATCCGCCGGTCTCCACGGGCGACGGAGTGGCCCTCGCACTGCGTGCCGGCGCCGAGGTCTCGGACCTCGAATTCGTCCAGTTCCATCCGACCGTCCTGTTTCTCGGTGCCGGCTCCGAGGGCCAGCAGCCGCTGGTGTCCGAGGCGGTCCGGGGCGAGGGCGCCCATCTCGTCGACGCCACGGGCACCCGGTTCATGCTGGGGCAGCACGAGCTGGCCGAGCTGGCACCCCGCGACATCGTCGCGAAGGCCATCACCCGCCAGATGCAACTCCAGGGCGCCGAGCACATGTACCTCGACGCCCGGCACTTCGGTGCCGCCATGTGGGAGCAGCGCTTCCCGACGATCCTGGCCGCGTGCCGAAGCCACGGCATCGACCCCGTGACGCAGCCGATCCCCGTCGCACCGGCTGCCCACTACGCCTCCGGCGGCGTGCGCACCGACCTGCGGGGCCGTACGACCGTGCCGGGGCTCTACGCCTGCGGTGAGGTCGCCTGCACCGGCGTCCACGGGGCCAACCGACTGGCGTCCAACTCCCTCCTGGAGGGACTGGTCTTCGCCGAACGCATCGCGGCCGACATCACCGGCTCCGCGCACATCCCCCGGAACGGCGCCGCCGACGGGCCCGCCCCCGAGGCGCACCCCGCCGGATCGCGCGCCGTGCCACTGCTCACCGCGGAGTCCAGGACCACGATCCAGCGGATCATGACGAAGGGCGCCGGAGTCATCCGCTCGGCAGCGAGCCTCACCACCGCGGCCGGGGAACTGGATGCGCTCGGCCGGACCGCGACCGCCGACGAGGGCGGTCGCAAGGACGCCGTGCCGGGGGTGGAGGCGTGGGAGGCCACGAACCTCCTCCTCGTCTCACAGGTCCTGGTGGCCGCCGCCCGGGAGCGCGAGGAGACCCGGGGCTGCCACTGGCGCGAGGACCGTCCCGACCGCGACGACGACACCTGGCGCCGTCACCTGGTCGTCCGCGTCGACCAGGACCTGCTGCCCGTCGTCCGCACGACGGACAGTTCCGCGTTCCCGCCCGTACGCCCCGGAGACCCGGCAGACTCCGCACTGCCTGCAGGCCTCCCGAACCACCCCGCCGACGCCCCCGAGGAGCCGTAACCGTGAGCACGCCCGAAGAGAATCCGCGCCCCACGCCTGTGGACGTACCGCTGATCCACATCGGCGCCCCCGCCGCGTCCGGCGGTGGCTGCGGCGACGGCTGCGGCTGTGATGACGGCTACGACCCCGACGGCCTGGAGTGCGGTCTCGACCCCGCCCTGGCCCAGCTCCTGGCCGACGCCGGACTGGACCCCGTCCAGGTCGAGGACATCGCCCACGTCGCGATCGAGGAGGACCTCGACGGGGGAGAGGACGTCACCACCGTCGCGACCGTCCCCGAGGACGCCGTCGCCACCGGTGACTTCACCGCCCGCGAGGCGGGCGTCGTCGCCGGACTGCGCGTCGCGGAGGCCGTCCTCTCCATCGTCTGCACCGACGAGTTCGAGGTCGAGCGGCACGTCGAGGACGGCGACCGCGTCGTGCCCGGCCAGAAGCTGCTCACGGTCACCACCCGTACCCGTGACCTGCTCACCGGCGAGCGCAGCGCGCTCAACCTGCTGTGCAGGCTTTCCGGCATCGCGACCGCCACCCGCGCGTGGGCCGACGTGCTCGAAGGCACGAAGGCCAAGGTCCGCGACACCCGCAAGACGACCCCGGGGCTTCGCGCGCTGGAGAAGTACGCCGTGCGCTGCGGCGGCGGCGTCAACCACCGCATGTCACTGGTGGACGCGGCCCTGGTCAAGGACAACCACGTCATCGCGGCCGGGGGCGTCGCCGAGGCGTTCACGCGGGTCAGGAAGGCGTTCCCGGAGCTCGCGATCGAGGTCGAGGTCGACACCCTGGAGCAGGTCCGTGAGGTGCTCGATGCCGGCGCGGACCTGATCCTGCTGGACAACTTCACCCCGTCCGCCACCGCCGAGGCGGTCGCCCTCGTCGGTGGCCGTGCGCTGCTGGAGTCCTCCGGCCGGCTGTCCCTGGGCTCCGCCCGTGCCTACGCCGAGGCGGGTGTCGACTACCTGGCCGTCGGCGCGCTCACGCACTCCTCGCCGATCCTCGACATCGGCCTCGACTTCCGTGAGGCGGCGCCGACCGACGGGGCCGACGGCTGATGCTGCTCACGATCGACGTCGGGAACTCGCACACCGTCCTCGGCCTGTTCGACGGCGAGGAGATCGTCGAGCACTGGCGGATCTCCACCGACGCCCGCCGTACCGCCGACGAGCTCGCCGTGCTGCTCCAGGGCCTGATGGGCATGCACCCGCTGCTCGGTGTCGAGCTCGGTGACGGCATCGAGGGCATCGCGATCTGCTCGACGGTCCCCGCCGTCCTGCACGAGCTCCGCGAGGTCACCCGGCGCTACTACGGCGACGTCCCCGCGGTCCTCGTGGAGCCGGGCGTGAAGACCGGCGTGCCCGTCCTGACCGACAACCCGAAGGAGGTCGGCGCGGACCGCATCATCAACGCGGTCGCGGCGGTCGAGCTCTACGGCGGCCCGGCCATCGTCGTCGACCTCGGCACGGCCACCACCTTCGACGCGGTCTCGGCACGCGGTGAGTACACGGGCGGCGTGATCGCGCCCGGTATCGAGATCTCGGTCGAGGCCCTCGGCGTGAAAGGGGCGCAGCTGCGCAAGATCGAGCTGGCCAGGCCGCGCAGTGTGATCGGCAAGAACACGGTCGAGGCCATGCAGTCCGGCATCGTGTACGGCTTCGCGGGCCAGATCGACGGCGTGGTCGAGCGCATGAAGAAGGAGCTGGCGGCGGACCCGGACGAGGTGACGGTCATCGCGACGGGTGGCCTTGCTCCGATGGTGTTGGGGGAGTCCTCCGTCATCGACGAGCACGAGCCCTGGCTGACGCTGATCGGGCTGCGTCTGGTCTACGAGCGCAACATCGCCCGGATGTAGCTCCCGCCTGCGGCCACCTGCGGGAACAGTCCGGCGGCACGGAGTGGGACGCCGCGCCGCCGGGCGGCCAGTTAAGCGGATTTTGTCCATTTAGCACGTATTGTCGCGTCATGCCCACGCCCTACGGATCACGCGGCGGCATGGCGTTCAGCGCGGACGAGCTCCGGGTGCTCCGACGCGCTCTCGCCAACGCCCTCCACCCCACGCCCCTGCCGGAAGAAGACGTCCAGGACTGCCTGCGACTCGCGGGCGCGGTGGACGAGGCGGTGAGCGAGGCGGGACGGTTGCGCGCCTTCCTCCTCGCTGATCTCGCCCGCTACCGCGACGCCCTCCCCGGGTCGCTCAGCGGTTATCTGGAGCTCCTCCAGGACGCCCTCGCGGCCGGCTACGACCCCCGCCCCGACGACCTCGCCGCCCTGCGTGCCCTGCGCGCCGGGCCGGTCGCCGCGGCGCTCCTGGAGCGCTGCCAGGTGCTCGCGGAGCGCTCCGTGCGGGCGCGGCTCGCGGGGCGCGCGGCAGCGGTCACGGCACCCGCACCCCGGCGTCGCCTGCTGGCGCTTCCCGGCGGACTGGCCGCGGCCAAGGAGCCGGAACGGCCGCCCGTGCCGCCCCGTCCCAAGCAGCCGGCCGGCCCGGGGGAGCGGCCCATGCCCAAGCCCTCCGAGGTCTTCCCGCCGCGCCGCCGTCCCGCGCCCGCGCCGCCGCCGGAGGAGCGCGCGGTGTCCTGACCGGCCTGCGCGCCGCGACTCGCGGGGTGCCCGGGAGTGGCCGGAATGCCGGGCTCGCTACTCTGGAGGCATGGAATACTTCTCCGCGCTCCTGCCCCCCGTGGTGATGGCCGTCTTCTTCATCGGTCTCGTCGTGACGATCATCAAGAGCCAGGGCGGCCCGAACAAGGCCAAGGAGGACGCCGCCGTGGACGCGGCGATCGCCCGGGCCGAATCGGTGCAGCAGGCCCCGCGGCCCGAGGGCGTCTGACTCGTACCTGACATGAAGGGCGCACGGCTCCTCGGAGCCGTGCGCCCTTTTGTCGTTCCGGAATTATCCCATTCCAGACATCTAGCACTAAGGTGGCGCTGTGCCTCGCCAAATGGGAGAGCTGGAAGACGCCGTGATGACACGGGTCTGGCAATGGAACCGCCCGGTCACCGTGCGGGAAGTTCTCGAGGACCTGCAACAGGAACGTTCCATCGCCTACACGACCGTGATGACGGTAATGGACAATCTCCATCAGAAGGGCTGGGTGCGCCGGGAAGTCGACGGCCGGGCATATCGATATACGGCCGTCTCCACCCGCGCCGCATACTCGGCCGCACTGATGAACGAAGCCTGGTCCCACAGCGACAACCCCGCAGCGGCTCTGGTCGCGTTCTTCGGGATGATGTCGGCGGAGCAGCGGGAGGCGCTCGGGGATGCCATGCGCGTCGTCGCGCCCACCCTGCCCGAACCTGCCGAGAGTCCGTCCGGAGACGGTGGGGCGGCCGATGAAGCGCCGCCGCAGAGCGGGCGATAGCGTCGGGGGATGTCCTCTGAGCAACCGCGAACCGAGCACCGGAACGAGACGCGAACCGGAGCCCGTACCCGGCCGGAAACAGGATCCGCACCAGAAGTTCATACCGACCCGTCGGTAATTGGGCCGGCCATCACCGTCCGGCGCGCCAGGACAAGTGATGTCGCGTCGGTCCGCGCACTCCTTGACGGCTACGTCACCGAAGGCATCCTGCTCGACAAAGCGACGGTGACGCTTTACGAGGACATCCAGGAGTTCTGGGTCGCCGAACGCGACGAGGACGCCCGTGTCATCGGCTGCGGCGCACTCCACGTGATGTGGGAAGACCTCGCGGAAGTCCGTACTCTCGCCGTCGACCACGGCATCAAGGGCGCCGGAGTCGGACACCAGGTTCTGGGCAAGCTGTTGCAGACCGCGCGCTGGCTCGGTGTCCGCCGGGTTTTCTGCCTCACCTTCGAAGTCGAGTTCTTCGCGAAGCACGGCTTCACGGAGATCGGAGAGACGCCGGTCGACGGAGATGTCTACAGCGAGCTGCTTCGTTCCTATGACGAGGGTGTCGCGGAGTTCTTGGGTCTCGAACGAGTGAAGCCGAACACCTTGGGCAACAGCCGGATGCTTCTGCACCTGTGACCGGGGGAAGTGGGCGGAGCCCTATGTCCGAATCGCGCATGTTTCCCGCGTTCTTGCGCTCCTGAACCTCTCCCAGGGGTTTGTGTTTTCCGGGGAAAAGCGGTTTCCTTTCCGCGTACTGCATTTTCGATGAAAGGAAATCCGGTGGCACAGAAGGTTCAGGTCCTTCTTGTTGATGACCTCGACGGTGTCGAGGCGGACGAGACAGTGACGTTCGCTCTGGATGGCAAGACCTACGAGATCGACCTCACCACGACGAACGCGGACAAGCTCCGTGGTCTTCTCGAGCCGTACACCAAGAGTGGTCGTCGCACCGGTGGCCGCGCAGCGACCGGCCGCGGCAAGGGCCGTGCGGTCGCGGGTGGCAACAAGGACACCGCCGAGATCCGCAAGTGGGCCCGCGAGAACGGCCACAACGTGAATGACCGCGGCCGTGTCCCGGCCGAGATCCGTGAGGCTTACGAGAAGGCCAACGGCTGACCTGTCGGGCGATGGGCCCGCAGGTTCGTCCGGGCGTGCGTGAGCCTGGCCCGGTGGCACTCCGTCGCCGCCGCGTCCACGAGCCGTACGAGATCGGGAGCATCCCCACCCCTGCTCCCGAAGCCGCCCAGGGCCGGGAGCGACGCCTCCGCCCCCTGGCCGGATCCGGGTGGCCGCAGCCAGACCGCGGCCCCCGGTGAGCCCGCTGACGCCACCCCGGGTGGCGCCGGGGCGATCATGTGCCCGCCCGGACCGACAGCGGTCAGGTCGAGAGCGATGCCGCCCCATTCCAGCCAGTCGAGCAGCCCCGGCAGCTCGTCGGCGCCGCCCGCGGCGACCAGCAGCAGCATCCGCTGCCCCGCCAACGCGACGGGGCCCGTGCGCCCCACCCGGCTCAGTGCCGCGTGACCTGCCGCGGCAGGCAGTTCCAGTACGTCGAAGTGCAGCCCCGTCAGAAGCCGCAGCGGCGAGGTGCCCGTCGTGGCCCAGCCGAGCTCCTGGGCGTACCACCGGGCCCAGCCCTCGGACTCGGACGACGAGCGGGGCGGCGGGACGAGGGAAGCCATGTCCGATGAACTGCCGAGCCCACCTCGAAGTTACGCACCGCTCATGATCGGGTGCGCTGCGTGCGGTCGGTGGGGGCGCGCGGGAGCACCCGGCAGCACGAAGTTGTTCGCCCGTAGCGGAGGAAACGGGGGTGCGCCGCATGGACTGTCAGTGAGTGCGGGTAAGACATCCCTAGTGGGAAGGGGCGACACGCGGGCAAAAGCGTCTCACGTTCGCCATCGGCGTACTGGCGAAAGGGCTATCTGCCTGGCCTGCGGGAACATCGTCTCGCACCATCGGGTTGGAGCAGTTGTCGGCGTTCGGGGCAGGAGATCCCCCCGGGAAGCAGGCCGGGTGTCGGCAGTTGAAATGAGCGGTCCCCGCTTGCGGGACTAAGCTGCGGAAGGACAGGGAGGGGACCGACCCCTTACTGCCTGACCGCTCTGAGGAGCGATTAACGATGTTCGAGAGGTTCACCGACCGCGCGCGGCGGGTTGTCGTCCTGGCTCAGGAAGAAGCCCGGATGCTCAACCACAACTACATCGGCACCGAGCACATCCTCCTGGGCCTGATCCACGAGGGTGAGGGTGTCGCCGCTAAGGCCCTGGAGAGCCTCGGGATTTCGCTCGAGGCGGTCCGCCAGCAGGTGGAGGAGATCATCGGTCAGGGCCAGCAGGCCCCGTCCGGTCACATCCCCTTCACGCCCCGGGCCAAGAAGGTCCTGGAGCTGTCGCTCCGCGAGGCCCTTCAGCTCGGCCACAACTACATCGGCACGGAGCACATCCTGCTCGGCCTGATTCGCGAGGGCGAGGGCGTCGCCGCCCAGGTCCTCGTGAAGCTGGGTGCCGACCTGAACCGGGTGCGGCAGCAGGTCATCCAGCTGCTCTCCGGGTACTCGGGGGGCAAGGAGGCGGCCACCGCGGGCGGCCCTGCGGAGGGCACGCCCTCCACTTCCCTGGTGCTCGACCAGTTCGGCCGGAATCTCACCCAGGCCGCTCGTGAGTCCAAGCTCGACCCGGTCATCGGGCGCGAGAAGGAGATCGAGCGGGTCATGCAGGTGCTGTCCCGCCGCACGAAGAACAACCCGGTGCTCATCGGCGAGCCCGGCGTCGGCAAGACGGCCGTCGTCGAGGGCCTGGCCCAGGCCATCGTGAAGGGCGAGGTGCCCGAGACCCTCAAGGACAAGCACCTCTACACCCTCGACCTCGGCGCGCTGGTGGCCGGCTCCCGCTACCGCGGTGACTTCGAGGAGCGCCTGAAGAAGGTCCTCAAGGAGATCCGCACCCGCGGCGACATCATCCTGTTCATCGACGAGCTCCACACCCTCGTGGGTGCGGGTGCCGCCGAGGGCGCGATCGACGCCGCGAGCATCCTCAAGCCCATGCTGGCGCGAGGCGAGCTGCAGACCATCGGTGCCACGACGCTCGACGAGTACCGCAAGCACCTGGAGAAGGACGCCGCGCTCGAGCGCCGCTTCCAGCCCATCCAGGTCGCGGAGCCGTCGCTGCCGCACACCATCGAGATCCTCAAGGGCCTGCGCGACCGCTACGAGGCCCACCACAGGGTCTCCATCACGGACGAGGCGCTGGTCCAGGCCGCCACCCTGGCCGACCGCTACATCTCGGACCGCTTCCTGCCGGACAAGGCGATCGACCTGATCGACGAGGCCGGTTCCCGGATGCGCATCCGCCGGATGACCGCGCCGCCGGACCTCCGCGAGTTCGACGAGAAGATCGCGGGCGTCCGCCGCGACAAGGAGTCGGCCATCGACTCCCAGGACTTCGAGAAGGCAGCTTCGCTCCGCGACAAGGAGAAGCAGCTGCTGGCTGCGAAGGCCAAGCGGGAGAAGGAGTGGAAGGCCGGCGACATGGACGTCGTGGCCGAGGTCGACGGCGAGCTCATCGCCGAGGTCCTCGCCACCGCGACCGGCATCCCGGTGTTCAAGCTGACCGAGGAGGAGTCCTCGCGTCTGCTGCGCATGGAGGACGAGCTCCACAAGCGCGTCATCGGCCAGAAGGACGCCATCAAGGCCCTCTCGCAGGCGATCCGCCGTACGCGGGCCGGCCTGAAGGACCCGAAGCGTCCCGGTGGCTCGTTCATCTTCGCCGGCCCGTCCGGTGTCGGTAAGACGGAGCTCTCCAAGACACTCGCCGAATTCCTCTTCGGCGACGAGGACGCGCTGATCTCCCTCGACATGTCGGAGTTCAGCGAGAAGCACACGGTTTCCCGCCTCTTCGGTTCGCCCCCCGGTTACGTGGGCTACGAAGAGGGTGGCCAGCTCACCGAGAAGGTGCGCCGCAAGCCGTTCTCCGTCGTCCTCTTCGACGAGGTCGAGAAGGCCCACCCCGATATCTTCAACTCCCTGCTCCAGATTCTGGAGGACGGTCGCCTGACCGACTCCCAGGGTCGGGTCGTGGACTTCAAGAACACGGTCATCATCATGACGACCAACCTCGGGACGCGGGACATCTCGAAGGGCTTCAACCTGGGCTTCGCCGCTCAGGGCGATGTGAAGACGAACTACGAGCGGATGAAGGTCAAGGTCAACGAAGAGCTCAAGCAGCACTTCCGGCCCGAGTTCCTCAACCGTGTCGACGACACGGTCGTCTTCCACCAGCTCACCGAGGAAGACATCATCCAGATCGTCGACCTGATGGTCGCCAAGGTGGATGAGCGTCTCAAGGACCGCGACATGGGTATCGAGCTCAGCTCGGAAGCCAAGTCGCTCCTGGCGAAGAAGGGTTACGACCCCGTGATGGGCGCCCGGCCGCTGCGCCGGACGATCCAGCGCGAGATCGAGGACATCCTCTCCGAGAAGATCCTCTTCGGCGAGCTGCGCCCCGGTCACATCGTGGTCGTGGACACCGAGGGTGAGGGCGAGGAGAAGAAGTTCTCCTTCCGTGGCGAGGAGAAGTCGGCACTGCCCGACGTCCCGCCGATCGAGCAGGCGGCAGGTGGCGCCGGCCCGAATCTGACGAAGGAAGCGTGATGGCGCCAAGCGCCTGAGCGTCGAAGGGGCTGCCCCGGACCGATGAACGGTCCGGGGCAGCCCCTTTTTTTTGACCGGTCATCGTCCGGGGCAGCCCCTTTTCTTATCGGTTCTGTGCCGGGCCGGGACCGGTGCAGGAAGCGATGGCGAGTGACAACCCCCGGGGCGTCGTCGCCGGGCTCGTACACACCTCTCGCGCGGGCCACCGATCCCGATGAGGCTCTGCGGGTAAGGAATTTCCGTTGCCGTGCCGGGGCGATGCCCGGCGGGCGGGCGCGGATACGTGGAGGGGCGCTTTCAGGTTCGTGTGGTGTTCCTCACACCGAAAGTGCACGCAGTGAAAGCAACTGCACCCTTTCGTCTTTTCTGTCTCCCCCTGTGCTCGGCTGCTGACCGGAAGGGGTGAAGAAACTGTGACGAGCGACCGCTGTCCCGGCCATACGATCACTCCGAGTCGCGTCTGCGTGTCCCATTCCGCTGCGACCCCTTCATCTCTTTCTCCGGACCCCGAAGGGCTCTTGTGAAGATTCGCCGGATTCTTGCCACAGCCGTCGCCGCCGCGGTGACCACCCCCGTGCTCCTGCTGTCCGTCACCCCCGCGTTCGCCGACGGCAAGCCGGCGGCACAGACGCAGGAGAAGCCGTCCATCGCGGAGCTGGAGAAGGCCGCCGCTGCGGCGAAGGCCGTGTATGACAGCGCCGTGGAGGCCGAGAACGCCGCTGAGGCGGCTCTGGAGGCGCTCGCGTCCGACACCGCTCCGCTCGTCGTGGCGGTCAAGGCGGCTCAGGCCGCAGCGGTCGCGGCCGGTACCGAGAAGGACGCCGCCGACCAGGCGCTCGTCGACGCGCGGGCGGCGCTGGCTGCGCTCCCGGACGACGCCACAGAGGAGCAGAAGGCCGCCGCGACGGCAGCTGTCACCGAGGCCGAGACGGCCGCCGGCACCGCCGCCACGGCCAAGGAGGACGCCGACGCCAAGGTCCTGGAGGCCCAGGACACGCTTGACGACGAGCGGGTGGCCGCGGCCCGGGCGATCGGCCAGGCACAGAAGGCCACCGAGGAGGCGCTCGCCCAGAAGACCGCCGCCGACGAGGCACTGGCCAAGGCGATCGAGGAGGGCGAGGACGACGAGGAGTGCGTCCCCGAGGCCAAGCTCAAGACGGTCGTCACGGGCCTGCCGTCCACGGTCGTCGCCGGCACGAAGGTCAACTTCCGTCTCCGGGTGACCAACGGGACCGGCAGGACGATGGACGAGGTGTACCCGTTCGCCTACGTCCACGCGACCGACAAGAGCGGCATCAAGGACCTCGGCGACCTGGTGCACCTGCAGTGGTCGCCCGGATCCTCCGGCACGTGGAAGAACGTCGACAACGAGCACTACATGGACGCCATCAGCCCGCTGAAGGCCGGCGCCCACGCGGACATCAAGATGCGGCTCACGATCGACGCCAAGGCCCCTGCGGGCAACGGCGTCACCTTCGTCGCCGGTGACTACTGGAACGACAACGGCACGTGCGGTGGCAGCCCCGACCTCGAGGGCTACGAGTTCCTGATCGCCGCCAAGGGCAGCAAGCCGGCCACCGGTGACGCCAAGCCCAGCACCACCGAGCCGGCCGACTCGGGTATCAAGCCCCAGAGCGGCGGGTCGTCCGCTCCCGTGGGCGGCAGCCTCGCCGCCACGGGCTCGTCCTCGGCGACATCGCAGCTCGCCCTCGCTAGTGGCGCCGCCCTGGCGATCGGTGCGGGCGCGGTGTTCGCCGCCCGCCGCCGCAAGGCCGGCGCGCACGCCTGACGCGTGAGGCGGGGCGCCCGCCGGGCGCCCCGCCCCGCGCACTGAACGCCCGACGGGCCCGACACCTACCGGTGTCAGGCCCGTCATGCTGACCAGCCCGGTTCCGGCCACAGGCCAGGGCGTTCAGCCGTAGCCGTAGCCGTAGCCGTAGCCGTAGCCGTAGCCGTAGCCGTAGCCGTAGCCGTAGCCGTAGCCGTAGCCGGGCTCCGGCCTTCACCCGCGGTCGGTGAGCCCCTGGCCGGTACGCGTCCGTCGGCGTAAGGAGCATGGGGCCGAAGGTCCCGAAACGGACAGGCTTCGGGCCCACTGGCGGTGACAAGGCGCACAGCCGTTTTGGGTCTACTACGGCCGTTAGGAGTACGCCTGGGGGGTGGCGCAGGGACTTTCGGCCCGCGTCGGCTGAGCCTTTCGGCGTATGTGGTGATTTGCCCTGTTTGATAGTCCGTGCCCAGGAAGGATGGCTTTGGAGCTGGGGTTAAACCCGATCTGCGATTTTTGCCCGGAAGATCGCCCACGGCGATTCCGGTCGGCAGTCACGGTAATTCCCCCGCCCTTCAACTACGGCTTTTGATCGTAGATGGGGCGTTTGAGTGTTGCTGGGGGTGCGGGTTACCAAGGTGGAGCAAGCCCGGTCGAGCACCGGGTCCAGTCACCCCGGAGGTACTCACCGCATGTCGAAGCGCGTAACGTTCCAGCACTCCCGCCGCCCGTCCATGCCCCGCGTCAGTGGCGCCGTCGTGGCCGTCGGCCTGGGTGCGTCGATGGTGTTCGGCGCGGGCGCGGCGTTCGCGTCCGGCAGTACGGGCACTGCGGACACCGCGGCCCTCGCCGGCGCGGCCACCGCCACCTCGATCGCTCAGCAGGCGACCGCCCAGACCAAGGCCGCGGACAAGGCGAAGGCCGACAAGGCCGAGAAGGCCGCCGCCAAGAAGAAGGCGGCTGCCAAGAAGAAGGCCGCCGCGAAGAAGAAGGCCGTGTCGTGGGAGGTCCCGGTCCGCCACTACGAGCTGAGCGCCACCTTCGGTGTGGGCGGCGACCGCTGGGCCCACAAGCACTCCGGTCAGGACTTCGCGGTGCCGATCGGCACCAAGGTCGAGGCCGCGCACACCGGCCGGGTCGTCAAGGCGGGCCCGAACGGCGCCGGTGACGGTCCCGCGTACGGCAACGCCATCGTCATCAAGCACGCCAACGGCAAGTACTCGCAGTACGCGCACCTGTCGAAGATCGAGGTCAAGGTCGGCGAGCGCGTCAAGACGGGCGAGGAGATAGCCAAGTCCGGCAACACCGGTAACTCCAGCGGTCCTCACCTGCACTTCGAGATCCGCAACACCCCGAACTACGGTTCCGCGATCAACCCGGTCTCCTACCTGCACGCCGAACACGTCCACGTCTGAGACGCCTGACGCGTGATTCCTGCCGCTAAGCGGCGGATCCCGGGTCATGGGCCCTGGTCACCAGCTCGATGGCGACCTCGAGAGCAGCTTCGCGCTTCTCCTCGGGGTCGCCTTCGGCGTCTCTGAGGGCGAAGACCCCCGCGTGCATGGCCATCAGTGCGGTGAAGCAGCGCACCTGGTCGGTGAGCGGGGCGTCCGGTTCCTTGATCAGGTCGACCAGTGCGATGACGCGGTGCTTGATGGTGTGGCCGATGCTCAGCTCGCGCACCGTCGCCTGGTTCTCCTGCATGAAGACGAACAGTGGTGCGGCGGCCCTGAGCGCCTCGCTGTAGCGGACCAGGATCTCCTTCTTCGTCTCCAGCGTGCGGGGCTGCTCCTGGCCCCATTCCAGCAGCTCCTCGACCGGCCGGTTCAGGTCCTCGAAGATGCTGTTGAGGATGTCTTCCTTGGTCTTGAAGTGGTAGTAGAGCGCCGCCTTCGTGACCTGCAGGTGCTCGGCGATCTCGCGGAGCGACGTCTTCTCGTAGCCCTGTTCGGCGAAGAGCTCCAGGGCGACGTCCTGAATGCGCTGGCGGGTGTTGCCCCGGCGCGGCTGCGGCGTGCTGCCCATGCGACTCTCCCAAGAACTTACTTGACGCCCGGCTAGTTACGGGTCTACTTTCCTCAGTGTAGCCAACTAGCCGGGCGGCAAGTAAGTGCCGGGTCGGCGGACCGGGCACCAGGGGATCAGGGGAATGACGACATGGCGGAACTGAAGAAGGCGGCGGCCGGCCCGGCCGAACCGCAGGCGCGCAGCGTCAGGGTGGTGGTACTCGCGCTGATGATCACGATGCTGCTGGCCATGCTCGACAACCTGATCGTCGGCACCGCGATGCCGACCATCGTCGGTGACCTGGGCGGACTGGAACACCTGTCCTGGGTGGTGACGGCCTACACCCTCGCCACTGCGGCCTCCACCCCCATCTGGGGCAAGCTCGGCGACATGTACGGACGCAAGGGCATCTTCCTGACGTCCATCGTGATCTTCCTGATCGGCTCGGTGCTGAGCGGTATGGCCCAGGACATGGGTCAGCTGATCGGGTTCCGTGCGGTCCAGGGCCTCGGAGCGGGCGGCCTGATGGTCGGCGTCATGGCGATCCTCGGTGACCTGGTGCCCCCGCGCGAGCGGGGGAAGTACCAGGGCATGATGGCCGGCGTCATGGCGATCGCCATGATCGGCGGACCGCTGGTCGGCGGCACCATCACCGACCACCTGGGCTGGCGCTGGAGCTTCTACATCAACATCCCGCTCGGCGTGCTCGCGCTGGCGATGGTCACCGCCGTGCTGCACCTGCCCCGCAAGGAGCGTGGGAAGGCCAGGGTCGACTACCTCGGCGCCGCCCTCCTCACCGTGGGTATCACCGCGGTCGTGCTGGTCACCACCTGGGGCGGTACGGAGTACGCCTGGGGTTCTGCCGTGATCATGGAGCTCGTCGCGCTCGGCGTGGCCTCCCTCGTCGGTTTCGTCTTCGTCGAGACGAAGGCCGCCGAGCCGGTGATCCCGCTTCACATCTTCCGCAGCCTCAACTTCACCCTCATGTCGGTCGTCGGGTTCATGGCCGGCTTCGTGATGTTCGGAGCGGTGCTCTTCCTGCCGCTGTTCCAGCAGTCGGTGCAGGGCGCGTCCGCGACCAACTCCGGACTCCTGCTCCTGCCGATGCTGCTCTCGATGATGGTCGTCTCGCTGATCGCGGGCCGGGTCACCACCGGCACCGGGAAGTACAAGGTCTTCCCGATCATCGGCAGCATCCTGATGGTCGTCGGCCTGTTCCTGCTGGCCTCCATGGACACCGGCACCACGCGTTTCACCTCCGGCGTCTACATGGCGGTGCTCGGCGCGGGCATGGGCTTCCTGATGCAGATCACGATGCTCGTCGCGCAGAACAGCGTCGAGCTCAAGGACATGGGAGTCGCCTCGTCCGCCACGACCCTGTTCCGGACGCTCGGCAGCTCCTTCGGAGTGGCGATCATGGGCGCACTGTTCACCGGGCGCGTACAGGACGAGATGGCGGAGCGGGGCGGCGCCGCGGCGACCGGGATGCCGGCGCAGCTGGACGCGGCGAGTCTGGCGAAGCTCCCGGACCCGGTCCGTGAGGCGTACGAGTACGCCGTGGCCTCGGGGACGCACATCGCCTTCCTCGTGGGCGGCTCGGTCGCGGTGATCGCCCTGGTGGCGTCGCTCTTCGTCAAGGAGGTCCCGCTGCGGGGTACCGCCAAGCCGCAGGGGCCGGAGGCCGAGGGCACGGCGCTTCCCGCGGGGGCCAAGGAGTCTCAGGCCGTCTGAGCGCGCACGCGAAGGGCCCCGGAGGCGTCGTGCCTCCGGGGCCCTTCGCGTCGGCCCGTACGCCCCTGCGGCGAAGGACGGCGGAGGCCTGAGCCCCGTGGCTCAGTCCCGGCCTCGCTCCATGTCGTCCTGGCGCAGCATGGGGAAGCTGCCGGTGTTCGTCGGAGCGTGTTCCGGCAGCCACAGCACCGCGACGGCCCCGCCCATGCCGTCGGCACTCCCGGCCGGCCCCGCGTTGCGGAAGGTCAGCCGGGCGCCGAGGACCCGTGCCTGTCCGGCCGCGATGGTCAGGCCGAGCCCGTGACCACGCCCCGCCCGGTCGGCGCTCCCGGTACGGAACCTGCTCGGCCCTTCCCGCAGCAGTGCCTCGGGAAAGCCAGGTCCGTGGTCGCGGACCCGTACCACCCGGCCCTCGACCGTGACCTCGACCGGGCCCGCGCCGTGCTTGGCCGCGTTGCCCAGCAGATTGCCCAGGATGCGCTCCAGCCGCCGCGGGTCCGTGGACACCTGGGACTCGTGCAGCACCCGCACCGTGATCTCCGGATCCAGCAGTCCGATCCGGCGCCCCACGAATTCGCCCAGCCGCAGTTCCTGCAGTTCGGCGCGCTCCGAGGCGCTGTCGAGTCTCGCCACCTCCAGGACGTCCTCGACCAGTGTCCGCATCGCCTGGGCCCGGTCCCGTACGAGCTCCGTCGGCCGTCCCGGGGGCAGCAGCTCGGCGGCCGTGAGGAGCCCGGTCACGGGGGTGCGCAGCTCGTGGGCGATGTCGGCGGTGACCCGGCGCTCGGCCTCGATCCGCTCGTTCAGCGCGTCGGTGAGCGCGTCCACGGCTCGGGCCAGCTCGTCCGTCTCGTCCCGTACGACGCCGCCGACGGCTTCCCGGACACGTACCTCCGTGTTGCCCTGGGCGACCTTGCCGGCCGCTGCCGCCGCCTTGCGCAGCCGCCGCGAGAGCTGGCCGCCGATGAGCACCCCCAGGGCGCAGCCGCCGAAGACGACCGAGACCGAGCCGATGACCAGCGCGCGGTCGAGGTCGCCCATCACCGTGGCGTTGCGGTCGGCGAAGCGGGTGTGCAGGGACAGGACGTCGCCGTTGGCCAGCGGTACGGCCGCCCAGACGTCGGGTACCCCGTCCGCGTACTCGTCGACGTGGGTGGCGCGCCGGTTCTCCCGGGTCCTCTCACGCAGGCTCTTCGGCAGCGCGGGGTCGTTGATCTTGGCGCCGAACTTCGGGGACGGCTTCTGGGTGTTCGTCGCCTCGTAGAGCCGCTGGGCGAACAGCAGCCGCTCCAGCTGTACCTCGCGCGCGTTCTCCAGCATCGAGGCGCGGGCGGCGTTGTGGACGACGAGGCTCAGGGCCAGCGCGATGAGCGCGCCCACGGCCGCGATCGCGATGCTGATCTTCCAGCGGACACCGGTCCGCAGCGCCAGCCGCCTCATGCGCGGAGTTTGTAGCCGAAGCCGCGGACGGTCTCGATCCGGTCCTGCCCGATCTTGGTCCTGAGCCGCTGGACGTGGACGTCGACGACGCGGGTGTCCCCGCCCCAGCCGTAGTCCCACACCCGCTCCAGGAGCCTGTCCCGCGACAGGACCGTGCCCGGTGCCGAGGAGAACTCCAGCAGCAGCCGCATCTCGGTCGGGGTGAGGCCCACGTGGTCGCCCCCGCGACGCACCTCCATGCCCTCGGTGTCGATCTCCACGTCGCCGAAGACCAGCACACCGTCCGCCTCGCCCGGAGGTCCTTCGCCGGGTGCGGCACCGTGGGGGCCGGCCGCGTGGCCGAAGCGCCGCAGAACCGCGCGGATGCGCGCGACGAGCACCGCCCCGTCGAACGGCTTCGTGACGTAGTCGTCGGCCCCGGCCTCCAGGCCCAGCACGACGTCGATCGCGTCGGCCCGCGCCGACAGCATGATCACCGGCACGGTCGACTCGTCGCGGATGCGGCGGCACAGACTGACGCCGTCCAGCCCCGGCACCATCACGTCCAGCAGCGCGATGTCCGGACGGTCCGCCCGGAAGGCCTCCAGGCCCAGCAGGCCGTCGGGCACAGCGGTGACCGTGAAGCCGACCCGTTCCAGGGCGAGCTGGGTGGCTTCACGGATGACGTCGTCGTCCTCGACGAAGAGGACGTGGGTCTCGGCCATACGGGCGGCTCTCAGTTCTTCGCAGTCGGCGGTACGGGAAGGGTGCCCTCCCCGTTGCCGACGGCCCGGTTGAAGTCGTTGTGCACCCGGTCGGTCTCGGCGAACCGGCCGGCCGTCCAGCGGTACGTGACGATGTCCTCGCCGGAGGGGTACGCGACCGCGTCCTTGGACCCGTACACCTGGGTCGTCACCACCAGGTCCCCCCGGTCGATCGTGCCGTAGACGGCGGGCGTCTCGGCGGCGAAGACGTTGCCGTACGAACCGTCTGCGCGCTGCCGGTAGACGTAGGTGCCCACGCCCACCGAGTCGCCACAGGTCATCACGTTGACCACGACGTCGGCCGCCGGGCCGTCGGTGAGCGTGCCGTACGAGGTGTCGATCGGGTACTCGTCACCGGTGCAGGGCTTGAGGTCGTCCTTGAACCGGGCGCTGACCTTCGGGTCCGCCTGTACCAGCTCCACCGCGTCGATGCGCGGCGCGGGTTTCGCCGTCCCCGCGGGGACGGCGTCCTGCGCCGAGGCCCGGGTGACCGGCCGGGTACCCGCGGGGCCCTCGTCACGGGTGCCGGTGCCGCCGGAGGTGCAGCCGGCGCACAACAGCGCGAAGGCGGCGAGCCCGGCAACCGCCGTGCTCCCCGCCGCGAGGCCGGCACCGAGCCTGCGGCCCCGTCCCGCCGTCCTGCCGCCGCCCGTGCCTTCGCCGTTCAGGCCGCGCACCGCTCCCGCTCCCGCCCGTCGTGACGCCGGTCCCGCTGGGCGGGTATCCGCGCGAGAACGCCCTCGGCCTCACGGCTGTGCGCCGCGCGGTCCTCCAGCTCCTGGCGCAGGCGCGCGAGGGCGCGGTGCAGCGTGCTCTTTACCGTGCCGGCCGACATGCCGAGGGCCGCGGCCGTTTCTTCCGTGCTCATCTGCTCCCAGTGTCGCAGCACGACGACACTGCGCTGCTTCGGAGCCAGGACACCGAGGACGTCCATCAGCAGGGCACGGTCGGCGCGCTGCTCGGAACCGTCGTCGATGCTCGCGTCGGGGAGCTGCTCGGTGGGGACCTCGTCGAGCTTGCGGGCCCGCCACCACTCCGTACGCGTGTTGATCATGACGCGGCGCAGGTAGGCGTCGGCCAGGGACTTGTCGGCGATGCCGTCCCAGCGGCGGTAGGTGCGGGCCAGGGCGGTCTGGAGCAGGTCCTGCGCGTCCACGGGATCCGGCACGAGACGGCGGGCACTGCGCAGCAGCGCGTCCTGCCTGGTCCGTACGTACTCCTCGAAGCCGAGCACCTCGCCCTGCGCCATAACAACCGCCTCCGTCCCCGTGAATCCCCGTGGTACCGCCGCCGGCCAGGTGTTCTGCCGACGTCCGGTGACGTTACGGAGGCGTTGTCACGGGGTTGTGCGGAGCAGCCGTACGCGGACGCACGGCTGCCCATCGGTTGTGTAACAGCCGATGGGCAGCCGGTCCGCCGGGTGTGTGGGGTCAGGTCAGGGGAAGCCGGTACCGGCCGTTCGCCAGGGGCTCGACCAGACCGTCGGCGACGAGCCCGTCCAGGGCCCGTGCCCGCTGCACGGGCTCCTCCCACACCGAGTCCAGCGCGGACTGCGGCACCGGGGTGACCGCGTCCCGCAGCACCGCGAGCAGCCGTCCCCGCACCTGCCGGTCCGTACCGGCGTAGGTCTGGCCGCGGCGGGGCGGCCCCTGGTGGGCGGGCTTCCCGGCCAGCCGCCAGGCGCACTGCTCCGCGATGGGGCACCGGGTGCAGTCCTCGTTCTTCGCGGTGCACACCAGGGCGCCGAGCTCCATCGTGGCCGCCGCCCAGCGCGCGGCGCGCTCGTCCTCCTCGGGGAGCAGGGCACGGGCGAGCTTGCGCTCCGCCGCGGTGGTGGCGTTCGGCGGGTACTGGATGCCGGTGGCCGCCCTGGCGAACACCCTGCGGACGTTGGTGTCCAGTACCGCGTGACGCTGCCCGTACGCGAACGAGGCCACGGCCGCGGCCGTGTACTCACCGATACCGGGCAGTGCGAGCAACTGGCCGTGTTCGCTCGGCACGTCTCCGCCGTGGCGTTCCGTTATCGCCTGGGCGGCCCCGTGCAGGCGCAGCGCGCGCCGGGGGTAGCCGAGCCGGCCCCAGGCGCGGACGGCCTCGCCCGGTGCGTCGGCGGCCAGGTCGGCGGGGCGCGGCCAGCGGGCCATCCACTGCTCGTAGACCGGAAGGACGCGGTTCACGGGGGTCTGCTGCAGCATGAATTCGCTCACCATCACGCCCCAGGCGCCCGCTTCGGGGCGGCGCCAGGGCAGATCGCGGGCGTGCTGCTCGAACCACCCGATGACGGGCGCGTGGAGGGAGGCGGGGGGCGTCTGTGTCGAAGTCGTGGCAGTCATCGCACCTACGATCCTGGCACGGAAGGCGGGATCGGCGCGCACGCTACGGGGGTGTCGCCCCGGCCGACGGCTCACGGGGTGATATCGCCACCCGTTCTGTCCCTTCGTACGGTGCGGACGAAGTCCGAGCCGGTGCAAAGTGGCTGGAAGCGCCCCGCAACGACCGCTCCGTGATGATGATCCGGAAAACTTGTCGATCAGAGCGGCGGTTGGGGGCCGGAGTTGGGCGGGAACTCTCGTACAGTTCGGTGCGTGGGTTCTATGCGCAATCCGGTCGGGCCGCTTCCCTCCAGCATCTATTGGCGTCGGAGAGCAGTAGCGGTGCTCGTGATCGCGCTGCTCGCGGCGCTGGCCGCATGGGCCGTCACCCGGGGTGGCGGCGGCGGACCGGGCACGGACGACGGCAAGCCGGGCGGCACGAGCCCCGCACCGTCCATCACACCCGGGCCCTCGGGTTCGGGTCCGATCGTCGGCCAACCTCCGGGCGGACGCGACGAGTCGGGCGGCTCCGGCACGGACGGTGGTACCGGCGGGGGTGCCGGTACCGGCGGCGCGGCGGGATCGGACACCGGCGCGGGCGGTTCCACTGGCGCGGCGGGTTCCGCGGGTGCGGAAGGTTCGACGGGTTCGAGTGCCGGCGCGGTCGGTGGAAGCGCGGGCCAGCAGGTGCCCGCGGGTTCCTCGCTCCCCAACTGCAAGCCGACGGCGCTGCAGTTGAGCGTGAGGACGGACAACAGCTTCGGTCCCGACGACAAGCCGCGCTTCCGGCTCACCGCCAGGAACACCTCGGCCGCGGACTGCAAGGCCGACTTCGGGCCGAAGAACGCCGTGCTCACGATCACGGCGGCGGGAGAGGACGACGAGCAGCTGTGGTCGTCCCGGGACTGCCCCCGTTCCGGGGCCGTGTTCCTGAGGATCCCCGCGGGAGCGACGGTCGTCCACACCGTGGAGTGGGACCGGCGGCGGAGCGCGCCCAAGTGCGCGACACCGCCTCCCGGAGCCGCGGCACCTGGCACGTATCTGCTGGAGGCCAGGATCCCCGGCGAGAGTGTGCAGCGGGCGTCGTTCGTCCTGGCCAAGGACTGATTCCCGGCCGAGGGCGACGCCCGGGCGATGGGTCCGGGCGCGGCAGCCGCAGGGGCATCCGTCAGGGCGGCGGCAGGCGTCGTCCGGGTGACGGTGGCAGGCGTCAGGAAGCGCGGCAGCCGTCAGGACCGCGGCAGGCGTTCCGCGCGGACCCGGAACGCTCCCGCGTATCCCTCAGACGTACCGCTCCAGGATCGAGGACTCGGCCAGCCGGGAAAGGCCCTCGCGCACGCTCCTGGCCCTCGCCTCGCCGACGCCGTCCACGGCCTGCAGGTCGTCCACGCTCGCGGCGAGCAGCTTCTGGAGGCCCCCGAAGTGCTCCACCAGCCGCTCGATGATCGTTCCGGGCAGCCGCGGCACCTTCGCGAGCAGCCGGTAGCCGCGCGGTGAGACCGCCGAGTCGAGTGTCTCGGGCGAGCCGCTGTAGCCCAGCGCCCGCGCCACCACGGGGAGTTCGAGCAGCTCGGTGTGCGTCAGGGTGTCCAGCTCCGCCACCGCCTCGGCGACCGTGCGGGACCGCTTCGCGGTCGGCTCGGGCACGTAGTCGCGCACGACCAGTTCCCGCTCCGGCTCCACGCCCGCGATCAACTCGTCCAGCTGGAGCGACAGAAGACGCCCGTCGGTGCCCAGCTCCACGACGTACTCGGCGATCTCGGTGGCGATCCGGCGCACCATCTCCAGCCGCTGCGAGACGGCCGTGACGTCCCGGACGGTCACCAGGTCCTCGATCTCCAGCGCGGAGAGCGTGCCCGCGACCTCGTCCAGCCGGAGCTTGTAGCGCTCCAGCGTGGCGAGGGCCTGGTTGGCGCGGGACAGGATCGCGGATGACTCCTCCAGGACCCTGCGCTCCCCGTCGACGTACAGCGCGATCAGGCGCATCGACTGGGAGACCGACACCACGGGGAACCCGCAGGCCTTGGAGACACGGTCCGCGGTGCGGTGGCGGGTGCCCGTCTCCTCGGTCGGGATCGAGGCGTCCGGGACCAGCTGGACGCCGGCCCGCAGGATCTTGGTCATGTCCTTGTCGAGGATCAGCGCGCCGTCCAGCTTGCACAGCTCGCGCAGGCGCGTCGCGGTGAACTCCACATCGAGCACGAATCCACCGGTGCACATGGATTCGACGGTTTTGTCCATACCGAGAACGATCAGCCCGCCGGTGTTGCCGCGCAGGATGCGTTCCAGGCCGTCACGAAGGGCCATTCCGGGCGCGACCGCGCTCAAGGAGGCGCGCATCAGCGCCTCGTTCCCCGTGCCTTGGCCGGACTTTCCGGGCGTTGCTGCCCGGTCGTTGGCTGCCACTGCACTCCTCCGGTCACAGGTTTGCGGTGCCCTTGCGTCCCTCATACCGTTCGTACGGACGGGCGAGACCAGGGCAAAGTCTACCGGCGTGCGCCGTCGTCCTGTGGTCCGTCCGGGCGAGACCGGCGCGGAAGGACTCTCAGAGCGTCTCCCATGTCGGCGACCTCCGTGACCTTCATGCCCGCGGGAACCTGTCCCGGGTCCCTGGGGACCAGGGCGTGCTTGAACCCCAGACGGTATGCCTCGGCCAGTCTGCGCTGCACCCCGGTCACCCTCCTGACCTCACCGGCTAGCCCCACCTCACCGATCGCGACCAGGTTCTTCGGCAGCGGTGTGTCGCTCGCCGCGCTGGCCAGTGCCAGGGCGATCGCGAGGTCCGCGGCCGGCTCGGTGAGCTTCACGCCGCCCACGGTGGCGCTGTAGATGTCCCGCTTGCCGAGCGCGCTGATCCGGCCCCGCTGCTCCAGGACCGCCAGCATCATCGAGACCCTCGACGTCTCCAGGCCCGAGGTGGTGCGCCGGGGTGAGGGGATCTGCGAGTCGACCGTCAGCGCCTGCACCTCGGCGACCAGGGGGCGCTTGCCCTCCAGGGTGACCGTCAGACAGGTGCCGGGGACGGGCTCGTCGCGGCGGGTCAGGAAGAGCCCCGACGGATCGGCGAGACCGGTGATGCCCTCGTCGTGCAGCTCGAAGCAGCCGACCTCGTCCGTGGCGCCGTACCTGTTCTTGACACCGCGCACGAGCCTGAGGCGCGCGTGCCGGTCGCCCTCGAAGGACAGTACGACGTCGACGAGGTGCTCCAGCAGCCTCGGTCCGGCGATGGCGCCGTCCTTGGTGACGTGGCCGACCAGGAGCGTCGACATGCCGCGCTCCTTGGACGCCCTGATGAGCGCGCCCGCGACCTCACGGACCTGCGCCATTCCGCCGGGCGCGCCATCGATCTCCGGCGAGGCGACCGTCTGCACGGAGTCGAGGACGAGCAGGGACGGCTTGACCGCGTCCAGATGCCCCAGGACGGCGGAGAGATCGGTCTCGGCGGCCAGGTACAGGTGGTCGTTGATCGCCCGGATGCGGTCGGCCCGCATGCGCACCTGGCTCGCCGACTCCTCGGCGGTGACGTAGAGCGTGCGGTGGTCGTCGCTCGCCGCCTTCGCCGCGACGTCCAGCAGCAGCGTCGACTTGCCGACGCCCGGCTCGCCCGCGAGCAGCACGACGGCGCCGGGCACCAGCCCTCCGCCGAGCACCCGGTCCAGCTCGCCGACCCCGGTCGAGCGGGCCGTGGCCTGGCGGCTGTCGACCTGGCCGATCGGCACGGCCGCGGTGGAGACCCGGCCGGCCGCGGTCGTGCGGACGGCGGGGGCGCCGCCGAACTCCTCGACCGTCCCCCATGCCTGGCACTCCGGGCAGCGGCCGAGCCATTTGGCGGTCGTCCAGCCGCACTCGGTGCAACGGTAGGACGGGCGGTCCTTCGCGGATTTCGTACGGGCAGCCATGGCGTCACCGTATAGGTGAGGTCCGACAGCACCGGCCGTGGGAGCGGTGGACGAACATGTGCCCGATGCGCCGATTCCGGGGGAATGCGGAATTCCCGTCCGCTTTGGAAGGAGAGCATCACCCGTAAGGATTAAATGTCGGAAAGTGCCGTCAGAGGTTCGACCTCGTCTGCCTACGGTCGCAAGGTGACGAGCAGCAGGCTGGAGACCTCCGAACGCACCACCGGCGCACACCGGGCGCACCGACGCGCGGCGCACCCGTCGGCGCAGCGACCGTCCGCACGTTACGAGCCGCACCTCGACGGCCTGTTCACCTACTGCCTCTCCGTCCTCTGCGACCACGAGGCGGCGACCGACGCCCTGGGGCTCGTCCTGGCCATCGCCGAACGGCAGCACGGCCGGTGCCCCGAGGCCGAGGAGGAACGTAAATCCTGGCTGTACGCCCTGGCCAGGTGGACCTGCCTGCGTGTGCTCACCGAGCAGCGCCGTGGCCGGCAGGCCCACCGACGGCAGTCCGTCCCCTCCCCGCCTCCCGCCGTCACGCACGGTTCCCCGGAGGAGGCGGCGGACCCGGGCCGTCACGCGGAGTCCCCGGCGTCCGAGGCGCGCCGGCGGGAACTCGCCCAGCTGGCCTGGCCGGAGGCCGCGGGCACCACACCCGAGCAGCGCGAGGCGCTGGAGCTCGCCGTGCGCCACGGGCTCACCTCGCGCGCCGTCGCCGCGGTCCTCGGCCTGGACGTCGGCAGCGCCCGGGAACTCCTGGCCGGGGCCGCCTGCGAGGTGGAGCGCACCCGCGCCGCGCTCGCCGTCGTGGAGAAGGGCGACTGCCCCGCCGTGGCCAGGCTCACCGGCACGCACCAGGCGCTGCTCTCGGCGGTCCTGCGCAGCGAACTCGTCCGGCACGTCGACGACTGTCCCCGCTGCCGCCGGGCCGCCGAACGGGCGGGGGCTGCCGGGCCCTGGCCGGGGACGGCCGTCGGCCCCGTCGCGTCGCTTCCGGTCGTCGAGGCACCCCGCCCCTCCGTCCGCGTCGCCCTGGCTCACGCCCGGCGCTCCAGGTCCGGCGCCCCGCGCTTCGGCAGGACGGGCTTCCCGCTGGACCCGAAGGACCATGCCGCCCGCCGGGACCGGCTGCGTGCCCGGGTCGTGACGACGACGGTGGTGGCGACGGTCGTCGCCGCTCCGGTGATCGCCCTGTGGGCCGCCTACCGGGGCGCCCCGCACACGGGGGAGGGGCGGGACACATCGGTCACCGCGACGGACGTGGACGTGGAACCGGGTCCCGGCGACGAGGCGTACGACCACTACGAGAACGCGGGCAATGCCCGGCCCGAGGCGGACGACAGCTTCACGGACAGTGCCCGCAGGCCCGACGTCTCCGCTGAGGTCGTGAGCGTCGGGGCCTCCCCGGACGCGGCGGGCACGCTCGCCGTCTCGGCCCGCTCGGCCGGGGGCCGTACGACGATCACCCTGACGGCGACCGGCACCCGCGCGGTCTCCTGGTCGGCGCGGGCCCAGGCCCCGTGGCTCCGCCTCAGCCGCTCGTCCGGCACGGTCGCGCCCGGCCGGAGCGTCACCCTCCAGGTGTTCGTCGACCGCGCGGCCGAACCGCGCGGCCCCTGGACCGCCCGTGTCGTCCTCGCACCCTCGGGCTCCGCCGTCGCGGTCACCGGCTACGGCGCGGGCACCCCGCATCCGGGGAGCCCGTCTCCCGGGCCGTCCTCCGAACCACCGGGCCCCACGCATTCGTCGCCGCCCCCGACGCCCGATCCGACCCCGGACCCGACGCAGTCGCCGGACCCGACGCCCACACCGACGCCCACGACGGATCCGACCGACCCGACGCCGTCACCCACCGGCGAGCCGTCGCCGCCCGAGCCCTCGTCCGGCTCGACGCCTCCGGACGAGCCCTCGGAACCGGCCGGCTGAAGCCCGCACGCGACGGCGGCCCGGTCCGCGGGGCGAGGAGCTCACACCGCACACCGGGCCGCCGTCGGAGCGGGCGGGAGCCGGACCGCCTCAGGCCGGGTCGGCCGGATGCGGGGCCATCGGGAGCAGCGACGCCAGCCGCTGCTCGCACAGCTCGGCCAGCCGGTCGTACGCCTCCTTGCCCATCATCTCGGTGAGCTCGGGCCGGTAGGACACGTAGACCGGATCACCGGCACCGTGCGCGGAGGTCGCCGAGGTGCACCACCAGTGCAGGTCGTGACCGCCGGGGCCCCACCCGCGGCGGTCGTACTCACCGATCGAGACCTGGAGCACGCGGGTGTCGTCGGGCCGCTCGATCCAGTCGTACGTCCGGCGGACCGGCAGCTGCCAGCACACGTCGGGCTTGGTCTCCAGCGGTTCCTTGCCCTCCCGCAGCGCCAGGATGTGCAGGGAGCAGCCGGCGCCGCCCTCGAATCCGGGCCTGTTCTGGAAGATGCAGGAGCCCTCCCAGCGCCGGGTCTGACGCTCGCCGTCCTCGTCGACGCCGACCCAGCCGGTCTTCGCGCCGACGTCGTGGAACTGCCAGATCTCCGGTGTGAGCCGTGCGACGTGTCCGGCCACCCGCTTCTCGTCGTCCTCGTCGGAGAAGTGCGCGCCGAGCGTGCAGCAGCCGTCGTCGGCGCGGCCCGCCTGGATGCCCTGGCAGCCGCTGCCGAAGATGCAGTTCCACCTGGACGTGAGCCAGGTCAGGTCGCAGCGGTAGATCTGCTCGTCGTCGGTCGGGTCGGGGAACTCGACCCAGGCCCGCGCGAAGTCGAGCTCCTTCTCGTCGGGCCCGCCCGGCCCTGTCGTTTCCGGCTGCGGCATCTCCTGCTTCGATCTCGGCTGCTTCTTCGTGGCTTTGTCCGGCTTCGCCTTTTTCGTCTTTGGCACGCGCCCAGAGTAAGCCGCAGTAGCGTTTCCGTATGAGACTCGGAGTCCTCGACGTGGGTTCGAACACGGTGCATCTGCTGGTGGTCGACGCCCACCCCGGTGCGCGACCGCAGCCCGCGCACTCGCACAAGGCGGAGCTGCGGCTCGCCGAACTCCTCGACAAGAATGGGGCGATCGGCCCCGACGGCATCGACCGCCTCGTGTCGACGATCGCCGGAGCCCTCCAGGCGGCCGAGGACAAGGGCTGCGAGGACGTGCTGGCATTCGCCACCTCCGCCGTGCGCGAGGCGGGCAACGCCGACCAGGTCCTGGCCCGTGTCCGGGACGAGACCGGGGTGGCCCTGGCGGTCCTCAGCGGTGAGGAGGAGGCCCGGCTGACCTTCCTGGCAGCCCGCCGCTGGTTCGGCTGGTCCGCCGGGAAGCTGCTGGTCCTGGACATCGGCGGCGGTTCGCTGGAGGTCGCCTTCGGCCTGGACGAGGAGCCCGACGCGGCCGTCTCGCTGCCGTTCGGCGCGGGGCGCCTCACCGCCGGCTGGCTGCCGGGCGATCCGCCGGACCCGACGGACGTACGCGCTCTGCGCCGTCACGTCCGTGCCGGCATCGCCCGTTCGGTCGGCGAGTTCACCCGGCTCGGACCGCCCGACCACGTCGTCGGGACGTCCAAGACCTTCCGGCAGCTCGCCCGGATCACGGGGGCCGCCCGCTCCGCCGAGGGGCTGTACGTGCAGCGCCTCCTCACCCGCAAGGCGCTGGAGGAATGGGTGCCGAAGCTGACGGCGATGACCGTCGAGCAACGCGGGCACCTGCCCGGGGTCACCGAGGGACGCGCCGCGCAGTTGCTGGCCGGGGCGCTCGTCGCGGAGGGGGCGATGGACCTCTTCGGGATCGAGGAGCTGGAGATCTGCCCCTGGGCGCTGCGCGAGGGCGTCATCCTGCGGCGTCTGGACCACCTGCCGACGGCGCAGGCGGTCCTGGCCTGATCCCGCCGGGGGCGGTCATGGTCCTTCTCACTTTCCGCCGGGGTCCCTGAAGGAGGCGCTCCGCTGCCCGTACGCTGTCCTGGTGGCAGAACCAGTGGTGCGCATCCCGGATGCGAAGGTCGCCCTGTCTACGGCCTCCGTCTATCCGGAGTCGACGGCGACGGCCTTCGAGATCGCCGCGCGCCTCGGTTACGACGGCGTGGAGGTCATGGTCTGGACCGACCCCGTCAGCCAGGACATAGAGGCGCTGAAGCGGCTGTCGGACTACCACCAGGTGCCGATCCTCGCCGTGCACGCGCCGTGTCTGCTGATCACCCAGCGGGTCTGGTCCACCGATCCGTGGGTGAAGCTCCAGCGGGCCAGGGACGCCGCGGAGAAGCTCGGGGCCTCCGCGGTGGTGGTGCACCCGCCGTTCCGGTGGCAGCGCAACTACGCCCGCGACTTCATCAGCGGAATCTGGCGCATGGCCGACGAGACCGATGTGCGCTTCGCCGTGGAGAACATGTACCCGTGGCGCTACCGGGACCGGGAGATGCTCGCGTACGCACCGGCCTGGGACGTCAGCAACGACGACTACCGGCACTTCACCGTGGACCTCTCCCACACCTCGACCGCGCGTACCGACAGCCTCGCGATGGTGGACCGGATGGGCGACCGGCTCGCGCACGTCCACCTCGCCGACGGCAAGGGCTCCGGCAAGGACGAGCACCTGGTGCCCGGCCGGGGGGACCAGCCGTGCGCGGAACTGCTGGAGCGCCTGGCCCGTACCGGGTTCGACGGCCACGTGGTCATCGAGGTGAACACCCGCCGGGCCATGTCGTCCGCGGAGCGCGAGGCGGACCTCGCGGAGGCACTGGCCTTCACCCGGCTCCACCTGGCCTCGTCGGCGCGGGCGCCCCGCTCGTGACGTCCGGCGCCGAAGGACCGGCCCCGCGGCGCAGGGGCCGCCCCTCCCGCACGGCGCACGGCGAGGGCCCCGACGCCAGGACCCGCATCCTGGAGGCGGCCCGCGCGGAATTCGCCGAACGCGGCTACGACAAGACGTCGATCCGCGGCATCGCGAAGGCGGCGGGTGTGGACTCCGCCCTGGTGCACCACTACTTCGGTACGAAGGACGAGGTGTTCGCCGCCGCCGTCGAGGTCTCCTTCGAGCCGGCGCTCCTCATCCCCTCGATCCTGGGCGGCCCCTCGGAGGATGTCGGGGAGCGGCTGGCCCGCTACTTCATCGGCGTGTGGGAGAACCCCGCGTCCCGGGCGCCGCTGCTGGCGATCCTGCGGTCCGCCCTCACCCACGAAGCGGCGGCGAAGGTGCTGCGCGGCTTCGTGCTGCGCCGGCTGCTGGAGCGGATCGCGGCGGACCTCGACGTGCCCGACCCGACCTTCCGGGCGGAGCTCGCGGCCTCCCACATGATCGGTATCGCGATCCTGCGGTACGTGATCCAGGCGGAGCCGCTGGCGTCGGCCGATCCGGAGAAGATCATCGCGATGGTGGCCCCGACGCTCCAGCGGTACCTGGCCGAGGACTGAGCCCGGGGCGCCCGGCCGGCCCTCCGTCCCGCCCGCGCTTCGAGCACTCCGTCCCGCATATCGGACGGTCTGTCCAGATCTTGGCACGGTAGGCGTACGCTCGGGAGCAGTCTTTTCTGTCGAAGGAGCGAGCGACGATGCCCCAGCTGAGGTCCCGCACTGTCACCCACGGCCGCAACATGGCGGGCGCCCGCGCCCTTATGCGGGCGTCCGGCGTAGCCAGTGAGGACATTGGCAAGCCGATCATCGCGGTGGCCAACTCCTTCACCGAGTTCGTGCCAGGGCACACCCACCTCGCCCCCGTCGGCCGGATCGTCTCCGAGGCGATCAAGGCGGCGGGCGCGGTGCCCCGCGAGTTCAACACCATCGCGGTGGACGACGGGATCGCCATGGGACACGGCGGCATGCTCTACAGCCTTCCCTCCCGCGACCTCATCTCGGACAGCGTCGAGTACATGGTCGAGGCCCACTGCGCCGACGCCCTGATCTGCATCTCCAACTGCGACAAGATCACCCCCGGCATGCTGATGGCCGCCATGCGCCTCAACATCCCCACGGTGTTCGTCTCCGGCGGCCCGATGGAGGCCGGGAAGGCCACCCTCGTCGACGGCACGGTCCGCAAGCTCGACCTGGTCAACGCGATCAGCGACGCCGTCGACGAGAGCGTCTCCGACGAGGACATCCTGCGCATCGAGGAGAACGCCTGCCCCACCTGCGGCAGCTGTTCCGGCATGTTCACGGCCAACTCGATGAACTGCCTGACCGAGGTCCTCGGCCTCTCCCTCCCCGGCAACGGCTCCGTCCTCGCCACCCACACCGCCCGCAAGGCGCTGTACGAGAACGCCGGCCGCACGGTCGTCGAGATCACCAAGCGCTACTACGAGCAGGACGACGAGACCGTCCTGCCGCGCTCCATCGGCACCCGCGCCGCGTTCGACAACGCCATGGCGCTCGACATCGCCATGGGCGGCTCGACCAACACGATCCTGCACCTGCTCGCCGCGGCGGAGGAGGCCGAGCTCCGCTACACCCTCGACGACATCAACGAGGTCTCGCGCCGCGTCCCCTGCCTCTCGAAGGTCGCCCCCAACGTGGCCCCCGGCGGGACGTACTACATGGAGGACGTCCACCGGGCCGGCGGCATCCCCGCGCTCCTGGGCGAACTCCACCGCGGCGGGCTGCTCAACGAGGACGTGCACGCGGTCCACTCCGACACCCTCGCCGAATGGCTCAAGGAATGGGACGTCCGGGGCGGCTCCCCGTCCCCCGAGGCCGTGGAGCTCTGGCACGCCGCCCCCGGCTGCGTGCGCAGCGCGACAGCCTTCTCCCAGTCCGAGCGCTGGGACACACTCGACCTCGACGCGGCCGGCGGCTGCATCCGCGACCTGGAGCACGCGTACTCCAAGGACGGCGGCCTCGCGGTCCTCAAGGGGAACCTCGCCGTGGACGGCTGTGTCGTGAAGACGGCGGGCGTCGACGAGTCGATCTGGACCTTCGAGGGCCCGGCCGTCGTCTGCGAGTCGCAGGAGGACGCCGTCGACAAGATCCTCCGCAAGGAGATCAAGGAGGGCGACGTCGTCGTCATCCGCTACGAAGGGCCGCGCGGTGGCCCCGGCATGCAGGAGATGCTCTACCCGACGTCGTTCCTGAAGGGCCGCGGCCTCGGCAAGAGCTGCGCCCTGGTCACCGACGGCCGCTTCTCCGGCGGCACGTCGGGCCTGTCCATCGGGCACGCGTCGCCCGAGGCGGCGTCCGGCGGCACGATCGCCCTCGTCGAGGACGGCGACCGGATCCGGATCGACATCCCGAACCGCTCGATCGACCTCCTCGTCCCCGACGCGGAGCTCGCCACCCGGCGCGAGGCGCTCAACGGCGTGTACGCGCCGAAGAACCGTGAGCGCAAGGTGTCGGCGGCCCTGCGCGCCTACGCGGCGATGGCGACGAGCGCGGACCGGGGCGCGGTCCGCGACGTCTCCAAGCTCGGCTGACCCGCGACCCCTTCCCGTCCGGCCCCGTCCCTGGTCTCACCAGTGGGCGGGGCCGTCCGCGTCCACGGCGAACACGGACCCGTCCGGGGCGGTCGCCACGACGCTCCGTCCGAGCACGACGGGGGCGGGCAGTGACGAGGCGAGGCCGAGCCTGCCCTCCCTCAGCCGGGGCCGCGTCTGACCGAGCAGCGTCCCGTGCACCGTGTCCACGGCCAGGAGCCGCCCGTCGGCCGCCGAGAAGTACAGCCGGTCCCCGGCGCCGAGCACCGGGGCGGAGGTCAGTCCGACGGCCGTCTCCAGGCGCCACCGTGCGGGCTTGCGGCCGCCCGCCCGGATTCCGACGGCCAGCAGGGTTCCGCCCCGCTCCAGCAGATAGGCGGTGTCGCCGGCCACCACGACCTCGGGCCCGTTCATGCGGAACGGCAGGGCGACCCGCACCGCGCTCCGGCGCCCGGGGTCGTAGCGGACCAGTCCGGTGATCTGGGCGTCGCTGTTCATCGCGGTCAGCACGAGCTCCCCGCCGGACGTCCCGGCCGGGGTGAGCATGCCGTCCAGCCGGTGCCGCCACACGGTGCGGCCCGTGTCCGCCCCGATCGCGGTGACGAGCGTCGCGGTCCCGTCCGCCGCGTGCTCGAAGGCGTACGCCAGTCCCGTCGCCGCATCGTGGAACGCGTAGGACGGACGCTCGATGCCGGGCAGCGAGTGGTGCCAGCGGGACGTGCCGGTCGCCGCGTCGAGGCCCTCCGCCGTGCCGTCCTGCCGGACCATCAGCAGGGTGGCGCCCGCCGGGAAGGGGACGTCCTGGTATCCGGAGAGTTCCGCCCGCCAGACCGGGTCCCCACCCTCGGCGGCGTACGCCCTCAGCGGCCCGCCCGGCGACGCCGTGTACGCCGGCCCGCCCGGTGACGCACCGAGCTCCGGCGCCTCGGCGGAGTCCTCCCGGTGCGCCCAGATCACCCGTCCGTCGGCGGGGTCCAGCCGTGCCGTCCCGTATCCGGCGGCCACGCAGTACAGGGCGGAACCCGCGGGCGAGCACGACGGGGTCGACCCGGACTCCGAGCTGAGTACCGCCCGCCAGGGTACGAAGGCGGCCCGGAGCCCGGCCTCGCCCCCGCCCTGCCCCGGTGTGGTGGAACCGTCTCCCGCTGTCGCGGCCCACAGTCCGCCGGCCACCAGTGTGAGCACCACGGCGCCCGCCGACAGGAGGGCGGCACGCCTGCCCTTCCCCGTGCGCGTCGAGGGCGGGGGCCCTTCGGCGGACCGCACGTGCGTGGGCCCCTCTCCGGGACCGCCCCCGTCGGCAGCCGCCGTTTCGAGGGCGACGGGCCGCCGCTGGGCCGGTATGAACGCGGCCGCCTCGTACGACGGGGGGTGCAGCGCGGCCATGATCTCGTCCGGCGTGGGACGGTCCGCCGGGTCCTTCGCCAGGCACCGCCCTACCAGCGGAGCGAGGTCCGCCGGCACCCCCGCGAGGTCCGCCTCGTCGTGCACCACCTGGTACGCCACGATGTACGGGCTGTCCGAGTCGAAGGGGCCCCGGCCCGTCGCCGCGTGGACCAGCACCGCGCCGAGCGCGAACACGTCGGCGGCCGGCCCGACCTCCCGCGGCCGTTGGAACTGTTCGGGTGCCATGTAGGGCGGCGAGCCGATCAACTTGCCCGTCTCGGTGCGCAGATCACTGTCGTACGGCCGGGAGATCCCGAAGTCGATGACCTTGGGTCCGGAGTCGGGGAGCAGCACGTTGCTCGGCTTGAGGTCCCGGTGGATGACACCGGCACGGTGGATGTCGCGGAGCGCCTCGGCGAGCCCGGCCGTGAGTCTGCGCAGCTCGGCGGGGCTCATCGGGCCGTTCCGCTTGACCTGCGCGGAGAGCGTCGGGCCGGGCACGTACAGGGTGGCCATCCAGGGCAGGGCGGCCGCCGGATCGGCGTCCACGACCGGGGCTGTGAACGCCCCGCTGACCCGCCGTGCCGCCTCGACCTCCTGCCGGAAGCGAGCCCTGAACTCGGGGTCCGCGGCGTGCTGACGGTGCACGACCTTGACCGCGAGCTGCAGCCCGGACGCGGAGCGCGCCAGGTGCACCACACCCATGCCACCCGATCCGAGACATGCCTCGAGACGGTACTGCCCGGCGTACTCAGGATGCTCCGCTTCCGGATGTGATCCGGTCCCTCGCAGCGGCGGCATCGCCCACCCCCGTGTATTCGTGCGCATGCGCGACGCACGGAGCCTAGTCGATGGTGCGTGCGAGGAGCGTGGGGCTTGTTAGCCTGCGCGTCGTCATGTTCGCTGCTCGACGGGGGAGGCCCTCATGGGCGTTGGAGAGACCACAGGAACCACAGGGGGCGGCGCGGAGGCGGCGGCGCTCGCGGCGGATGTCGTCCGCTACCCGATCGCACCCGGCTACCGCGTCAACGTCCGCAAGGGGCCCGGCACCCAGTACGGCATCGTGCGGACCCTTCCGTACGGGATGAGCGTCCCGGTCTACTGCCAGAAGCCGGGGGAGCGGGTGTCAGGGCCGTACGGCACGTCGAACCTCTGGGACAACATCGCCTCGGGCGAGTTCGTGTCGGACGCCTACGTCCACACGGGCAGTGACGGCTACATCGCGCCGCGCTGCGACTGACGGAGCACGCGCCCGCCCTGGGACAATCGATCCCGTGAGCGAGAAAAACGAAGCACCTTCAGGCAGCCCGGCGCGGGACGGGAGTGCCCCCGGGCCGCAGCCCGAATCCCTCCGTTTCTTCGGTACGACCTGGGTCGACCACGACGGCGGTTACGGACTGCGGCGCGCGGGGGTGACCGTCGGCTCGCTCGCGGCGGCCGTCGCCTCGTGCTTCGTCCTCCGCTTCGCGTACCAGGGCCTGGAGATCGCCGAGGTCGGCGGCTTCGTCGGCCTGCTGGTGGTGCTGATGTTCGCGGTCTGCAGCGCCATCGCCTTCCGCAAGACCTGGGAGGGCTTCGGCAGCCGGTCCGCCGACCCGTCCCAGGACGACAGGCTGCGCGGGCTCAAGTCCATCGGCTTCATCGGCTCGCTCCTCGCCTACTTCCTCCGCTCGTTCGGTGAGGCGCCGGGCGAGAAGCTGCGGCGCACGGAGTACGAGACGGCGCTCGCCCAGTACGAGAAGCGCCGCTCGAACCGCGCCGGCCACCCCGGCTCGCGCACCAAGGCGAAGGGGAAGCGCCCCGGGCGCCGATAGCGGCGGCGGATCCGCTTCCGCGCGCGCCGGGGCGGAGAGAGATGAGGCATGACCTCGTCCGCGCCCCGCGCCCACTCCGTTCCCCGTGCCCTCTCCTTCGACAGCGCCGCCGGGCGGTACGCCGCGGCGCGCCCCTCCTATCCGCCCGGTGTCCTCGATGCCGTCGAGGAACTGTCCGGCCGGCCCCTGAGCGGCATCCGCGCTGTGGACGTCGCTGCGGGGACGGGCATCGCGACCCGGCTTCTGCACACCCGCGGCGCACGGGTGACCGCAGTCGAACCGGGTCCCGGCATGGCCACGGAACTGCGCAGGTCGCTGCCCTCGGTCCCGGTCGTCCGGGGTGACGGCGACCGCCTGCCCCTCGCCACCGCGTCGGCCGACCTGATCACCTATGCGCAGGCATGGCACTGGACCGACCCGGACCGCGCCCTTCCCGAGGCGCTCAGGGTCCTGCGCCCCGGCGGAGCCCTGGCGCTCTGGTGGAACGTCTCCGACTACTCCGTCCCCTGGGTCGTGGACCAGGGCGAGCGGCTGCGCCGTCACCTCGGCGCGGGCGACAGCGCTCACGGCACGCCGGCCGGCGCCGGTTCACGGAACCTCGCGCGGTTGTCCGGCGGAGAGTTCGCGCGACGACTGCTGCCGTGGTCCCGGACCGTGCCGGTCGACACGCATCTCGCCAACCTCTCCAGCCACTCCGCCTTCCTCGTGCTCGGCGCCGACGGTGAGGAGTCCACCCAGGGGTTCATGGACGAGGAGCGCCGCCATCTGGCGGCCGTGTTCCCCGACGGCATGGTCGAGGAGCGATACGTCGTCGAGCTCGGCGTGCTCGTCCGCTGAATCCTCCGGTCGGACATGCCGCATCCCTTGACGTGGCCGCTTCGACGGGATCAATATTCATCGCATGATGAATTATTCGGGTGCCGCGAACGCGGGGGCCGTCGAGGCCCGTGCCCTCACCGTCGTACGAGGAGACCGCACCGTCCTGCGCGGCCTCGACTTCACCATCGAGCCAGGCAGGATCACCGGCCTGCTCGGCCCCTCCGGCTGCGGCAAGTCCACGCTCATGCGGTCCGTCGTCGGCACCCAGGCCAACACCACGGGCACGCTGAACGTCCTCGGCCGGCCCGCCGGACACCCGGCCCTGCGCCCCCGCGTCGGATACGTCACCCAGGCCCCGTCCGTCTACACGGACCTCACCGTCCGGCAGAACCTCGACTACTTCGCGGCCGTACTCCGTCCGGGCCGCCGCCACCGCGGCGACCGCGAGGACACCGTCACCCGCGCCATCACCGACGTCGATCTCACCGGTCACGCAGACGCCCTGGCGGGCAACCTCTCCGGCGGCCAGCTCAGCCGGGTGTCCCTCGCCGTCGCCCTGCTCGGCACCCCCGAGCTGTTGGTCCTCGACGAGCCGACCGTCGGTCTCGACCCCGTACTCCGCCGCGACCTGTGGAACCTCTTCCACACGCTCGCCGCCGAACGGGGCACCACCGTCCTCGTCTCCTCGCACGTCATGGACGAGGCCGAGCGCTGCCACAGGCTGCTGCTGATGCGCGAGGGCGCGATCCTCGCCGACGAGACCCCCGAAACCCTTCGCACCGCGACGGGCTCCACCACCGTCGAGGAGGCGTTCCTCCACCTCGTGGACCGAGCCGCCGCCACCCCCCGGGAGACAGCCCGATGAGCACCGACGCCCCCGTACTCACCCCGGCCAGGACCCTGGCGACCGCCGCCCGCGTCCTGCGACAGCTCAGCCACGACCCCCGCACCATCGCGCTGCTGCTGATCGTCCCCGTCGTGATGATCACGCTGCTGCGCTACGTGTTCGACGCGAACCCCCGGACCTTCGACTCCATCGGAGCCTCCCTGCTCGGCATCTTCCCGCTGATCACGATGTTCCTGGTGACCTCGATCGCCACCCTCCGCGAACGCACCTCGGGAACCCTCGAACGCCTCCTGGCCCTGCCCCTCGGCAAAGCCGACCTGATCGCCGGGTACGCCCTGGCGTTCGGCGCGATCGCCGTCGCCCAGTCGCTCCTGGCCACGGCCACGTCCGTCTGGGTCCTCGGCCTCGACGTGGTCGGCTCGCCCTGGCTGCTGCTCCTGGTCGCCCTGCTCGACGCACTCCTGGGCACCGCACTCGGTCTGTTCGTCTCGGCCTTCGCCGCGTCCGAGTTCCAGGCCGTCCAGTTCATGCCGGCCGTGATCTTCCCGCAACTGCTGCTGTGCGGACTGTTCACCCCGCGCGACCAGATGCACCCGGTCCTCGAAGCCCCCTCCGACGTACTGCCGATGTCCTACGCCGTCGACGGGATGAACCAGGTCCTCAGCCACACCGACGTCACGGCCGACTTCTCCCGCGACGTCCTGATCGTGGCGGGCTGCGCCCTGCTCGTCCTCTGCCTGGGCGCCGCCACACTCCGCCGCCGCACCGTGTGACGGGGCGGTGCGAGGATGGCGGCCACCACACGTACCGCGTACCGCGCACCGCCTCCCGGAGGATGAACCGCATGACCCAGACAGTCGCAGTCCTCGGTACAGGAAAGATCGGCGAAGCCCTGCTCAGCGGGATGATCCGGGCCGGCTGGCGGGCCGCCGACCTGCTGGTGACCACACGCCGTCCCGAACGCGCCGAGAAACTCCGCACCCGCTACGGCGTCGAGGCCGTCACCAACGCCGAAGCCGCCAAGAACGCCGACATCCTCATCCTCGCGGTCAAGCCCCAGGACATGGGGACGCTCCTCGGCGAGCTCGCCCCCCACCTCACCGCCGACCGCCTCGTCATCAGCGCGGCCGCGGGCATCACGACGGCATTCATCGAGGACAGCCTCGCCGAAGGAACCCCGGTCGTACGCGTCATGCCGAACACCCCCGTCCTGGTGGACGAGGGCATGTCCGTCATCTCGGCCGGGCGGCACGCCACCCCCCAGCACCTGGGCCACGCCGAGGCCATCTTCGGCGGTGTGGGCAAGACCCTCCGCGTTCCGGAGTCCCAGCAGGACGCCGCCACCGCCCTCTCCGGCTCGGGCCCCGCCTACTTCTACTTCCTCGTCGAGGCGATGACCGACGCCGGCATCCTCCTCGGACTGCCCCGCGCCCAGGCCCACGACCTGATCGTGCAGGCCGCCATCGGCGCCGCGGTGATGCTCCGGGACAGCGGCGAACACCCCGTCAAACTCCGTGAGGCAGTCACCAGCCCGGCCGGAACCACCATCAGCGCCATCCGGGAACTGGAGAACCACGGCGTACGGGCAGCGCTCATCGCGGCGCTCGAAGCCGCTCGCGACCGCAGCCGTGAGCTGGCCACGGGCAACGGCTGACCCGCTACCCCACCGCGGCCACCAGTTCCTCGGTGCGCACCACGCTCGCGAACCCACCGCCGTGCAACGTCACGGCGGTGGCGCGCGACAGTTCGTCGGCGCTCAGCTTCCAGCCCCACGGCCCCACCTGATCAAAGGTGTACGTCGCGTCGAGCGGGAAGAACACCTCGTAGCCCAGATTGCCACCCATGCGCGCCGTCGTCTCCGCGCACATGTTGGTCTGGATGCCCGCCACCACGATCTGTCGCACCCCGGCCTCCCGGAGCCAGGCATCGAGACCCGGGGTTCCGTAGAAAGCCGAGTTCACCGACTTGGTCAGGAACAGCTCGGGCCCGGTGCCCTTTCCCCGCCGCTCCTCCACGTACCCCTTGAACGCGTTTCCCGGGTGACCCGCGCGCAGCGGCGAGTCCGGCTTCGGAGAGTCGTGCCGCACGAAGACGACGGGCCGTCCGCTCGCCTGCCACGCGTCCAGGAGCTCCGCGATGTTCCGGTCCGCCCAGGGGTTGTTGCGCGCCCCCCAGTAGTCCTCCTCCTCGAATCCCTGCTGTACGTCGACGACCACCAGCGCTGCGTTCTCCGCGATCTCCATGCCCACCACTCTCCTGGTGGGCGTCGCCCGCTGCCAGGACCACGAAAGCCATCGATCGATGCTTTACTGCCACGGTGACCGCCCCCGCGCACCACCCCGGCCGTATCGCCCTGGTCGCGTTCCCGGGGATCCGGGCCTTCGACGTCTCGGTCATCACCGAGGTCTGGGGCGTCGACCGCACCGATCGTGGGGTACCCGCCTTCGAGCTGCGCCGGGTCGCGGACAGCACCGCGGACGTCCGGCTCCGCGGCGGTCTGTCCCTCAGTCCCGACCGCACCCTGTCCTGGCTCGCACGGGCCGACCTGATCGTGATCCCCGGTCTCCACGACCACGAGACCCCCGCGCCGGAACCCGTCCTCGACGCACTCCGCCGCGCCCACGAGCGGGGAACGCCCCTCGCGGCACTCTGCGGCGGTGCGTTCACCCTCGCCCAGGCCGGACTCCTGGACGGCCGCAGGGCCGTCACCCACTGGAACCTCACCGATCTGCTGGCGACCAGCCATCCGGGAGTCACCGTGGTGCCGGACGCCCTCTTCGTCCACGAGGACAACATCTGGACCTCGGCCGGCACCGCCGCGGGCATCGACCTCTGCCTCCACCTGGTGCGGACGGCCTACGGTGCCGAGGCCGCGGCGACGATCGCACGTTCGATGGTCACGGCGCCGTTCCGCACGGGCACGCAGGCACAGTTCATCGAGCACCCCACCCCGCGCGCCGACCGCGACGCCGACGCGCTGGCCGAGGTCCGTACCCATGCGCTGACCCATTTGGCACAACCGCACACCGTGGCGGCACTGGCGGCCCGGGCCGGCATGTCCGCCCGCACCTTCGCCCGCCACTTCCAGGCGACCACCGGTACGACGCCGATGCGCTGGCTGATCACCCAGCGGGTCGCCGCGGCCCAGAAGCTGCTGGAACGCACCGACTTGGCCCTGCCCGAGGTGGCGCGACGCGCCGACTTCGGAAGCGAGATCACCATGCGCCAGCACTTCGCGACGCACATGGCCACCAGCCCGCGTGACTACCGGCTGGCCTTCCGTGCGCGGGACGACGAGGTCAGGGGTTGACACGCCGGTTGCGGGTCCGTAGTGTGCTCCGAGTTGTCCGACGTGAGCGCCGACCCCGGTCGGTCCCCGGACAGCCATTCCGCAGTAACCACCGAAAACCAGCGACATCTGTCGCGGCGTTTTTGCGTGCACGCGTGCGAAATGAGGAATCAATGTTCGAAGGAACCCCGATTAGCGTCGGGGCCGGGGATTCCGCTAAAGTCTCACTCGTCGGAAGGGCCCAACAGCCCGGATGGCAAGCCCCACTGACTGGGAATCAGGCCCGAAAGGATCTGATAGAGTCGGACTCGCCGGAAAGGGAAACGCGAAAGCGAAGAACTGGAAAGCGAAACAAGCAGTAGCCCGCTTCGACCGGGAATCGGACACGAAAGAGTCTGATAGAGTCGGAAACGCAAGAACGAAGGGAAGCGCCCGGAGGGCCCCGGTGAAACGGGACCGAAGGAAGCGTCCGTTCCTTGAGAACTCAACAGCGTGCCAAAAGTCAACGCCAGATATGTTGATACCCCGGCCTGCTTCGGCAGGTTGGTGGTTCCTTTGAAAAGTCCTGCGGGATCTTCGGATCCGGTAGGCAACAACAGCGAGGACGCTGTGAACAACCGGTCATATTCCGACCTGGTTGTTCCGCTCTCGTGTTGTGATCCCGATTACGGGAAAACATTCACGGAGAGTTTGATCCTGGCTCAGGACGAACGCTGGCGGCGTGCTTAACACATGCAAGTCGAACGATGAAGCCTTTCGGGGTGGATTAGTGGCGAACGGGTGAGTAACACGTGGGCAATCTGCCCTTCACTCTGGGACAAGCCCTGGAAACGGGGTCTAATACCGGATAACACTCTGTCCCTCATGGGGCGGGGTTAAAAGCTCCGGCGGTGAAGGATGAGCCCGCGGCCTATCAGCTTGTTGGTGGGGTAATGGCCTACCAAGGCGACGACGGGTAGCCGGCCTGAGAGGGCGACCGGCCACACTGGGACTGAGACACGGCCCAGACTCCTACGGGAGGCAGCAGTGGGGAATATTGCACAATGGGCGAAAGCCTGATGCAGCGACGCCGCGTGAGGGATGACGGCCTTCGGGTTGTAAACCTCTTTCAGCAGGGAAGAAGCGAAAGTGACGGTACCTGCAGAAGAAGCGCCGGCTAACTACGTGCCAGCAGCCGCGGTAATACGTAGGGCGCAAGCGTTGTCCGGAATTATTGGGCGTAAAGAGCTCGTAGGCGGCTTGTCACGTCGGATGTGAAAGCTCGGGGCTTAACCCCGAGTCTGCATTCGATACGGGCTAGCTAGAGTGTGGTAGGGGAGATCGGAATTCCTGGTGTAGCGGTGAAATGCGCAGATATCAGGAGGAACACCGGTGGCGAAGGCGGATCTCTGGGCCATTACTGACGCTGAGGAGCGAAAGCGTGGGGAGCGAACAGGATTAGATACCCTGGTAGTCCACGCCGTAAACGTTGGGAACTAGGTGTTGGCGACATTCCACGTCGTCGGTGCCGCAGCTAACGCATTAAGTTCCCCGCCTGGGGAGTACGGCCGCAAGGCTAAAACTCAAAGGAATTGACGGGGGCCCGCACAAGCAGCGGAGCATGTGGCTTAATTCGACGCAACGCGAAGAACCTTACCAAGGCTTGACATATACCGGAAAGCATCAGAGATGGTGCCCCCCTTGTGGTCGGTATACAGGTGGTGCATGGCTGTCGTCAGCTCGTGTCGTGAGATGTTGGGTTAAGTCCCGCAACGAGCGCAACCCTTGTTCTGTGTTGCCAGCATGCCCTTCGGGGTGATGGGGACTCACAGGAGACTGCCGGGGTCAACTCGGAGGAAGGTGGGGACGACGTCAAGTCATCATGCCCCTTATGTCTTGGGCTGCACACGTGCTACAATGGCCGGTACAATGAGCTGCGATGCCGCGAGGCGGAGCGAATCTCAAAAAGCCGGTCTCAGTTCGGATTGGGGTCTGCAACTCGACCCCATGAAGTCGGAGTTGCTAGTAATCGCAGATCAGCATTGCTGCGGTGAATACGTTCCCGGGCCTTGTACACACCGCCCGTCACGTCACGAAAGTCGGTAACACCCGAAGCCGGTGGCCCAACCCCTTGTGGGAGGGAGCTGTCGAAGGTGGGACTGGCGATTGGGACGAAGTCGTAACAAGGTAGCCGTACCGGAAGGTGCGGCTGGATCACCTCCTTTCTAAGGAGCATCTAGATTCCGCAAGGAATCCAGAGCCACTACGTCGGCAAATGTTCGACGGTGGTTAGCTCATGGGTGGAACGTTGACTATTCGGCACGATCGGCAAGTTTTTGTGAGTACTGCTTCGGCGTGGAAAACGGGAACGGGTTGGTCGGGTCGGGCACGCTGTTGGGTATCTGAAGGTATGGCCGTGAGGCTGCCTTCGGTTGCCGGCCCCAGTGCACTCACCTGTAAGGGTGGGGTGATGGGTGGCTGGTCGTTGTTTGAGAACTGCACAGTGGACGCGAGCATCTGTGGCCAAGTTTTTAAGGGCGCACGGTGGATGCCTTGGCACCAGGAACCGATGAAGGACGTGGGAGGCCACGATAGTCCCCGGGGAGCTGTCAACCAAGCTTTGATCCGGGGGTTTCCGAATGGGGAAACCCGGCAGTCGTCATGGGCTGTCACCCGCTGCTGAACACATAGGCAGTGTGGAGGGAACGCGGGGAAGTGAAACATCTCAGTACCCGCAGGAAGAGAAAACAACCGTGATTCCGGGAGTAGTGGCGAGCGAAACTGGATGAGGCCAAACCGTATGCGTGTGATACCCGGCAGGGGTTGCGCATGCGGGGTTGTGGGATCTCTCTTTCATAGTCTGCCGACTGTGAGACGAGTCAGAAACCGTTGGTGTAGGCGAAGGACATGCGAAAGGTCCGGCGTAGAGGGTAAGACCCCCGTAGCTGAAACATCAACGGCTCGTTTGAGAGACACCCAAGTAGCACGGGGCCCGAGAAATCCCGTGTGAATCTGGCGGGACCACCCGCTAAGCCTAAATATTCCCTGGTGACCGATAGCGGATAGTACCGTGAGGGAATGGTGAAAAGTACCGCGGGAGCGGAGTGAAATAGTACCTGAAACCGTGTGCCTACAAGCCGTGGGAGCGTCGCTGTTGTTCTTCGGAACAACAGTCGTGACTGCGTGCCTTTTGAAGAATGAGCCTGCGAGTTAGCGGTGTGTAGCGAGGTTAACCCGTGTGGGGAAGCCGTAGCGAAAGCGAGTCCGAATAGGGCGATTGAGTTGCACGCTCTAGACCCGAAGCGGAGTGATCTAGCCATGGGCAGGTTGAAGCGGAGGTAAGACTTCGTGGAGGACCGAACCCACCAGGGTTGAAAACCTGGGGGATGACCTGTGGTTAGGGGTGAAAGGCCAATCAAACTCCGTGATAGCTGGTTCTCCCCGAAATGCATTTAGGTGCAGCGTCGTGTGTTTCTTGCCGGAGGTAGAGCACTGGATAGGCGATGGGCCCTACCGGGTTACTGACCTTAGCCAAACTCCGAATGCCGGTAAGTGAGAGCACGGCAGTGAGACTGTGGGGGATAAGCTCCATGGTCGAGAGGGAAACAGCCCAGAGCATCGACTAAGGCCCCTAAGCGTACGCTAAGTGGGAAAGGATGTGGAGTCGCAGAGACAACCAGGAGGTTGGCTTAGAAGCAGCCACCCTTGAAAGAGTGCGTAATAGCTCACTGGTCAAGTGATTCCGCGCCGACAATGTAGCGGGGCTCAAGCGTACCGCCGAAGTCGTGTCATTCACACATATAGGGCCAACGCCTGTGTGGATGGGTAGGGGAGCGTCGTGTGCCGGGTGAAGCAGCCGCGGAAGCGAGTTGTGGACGGTTCACGAGTGAGAATGCAGGCATGAGTAGCGATACACACGTGAGAAACGTGTGCGCCGATTGACTAAGGGTTCCTGGGTCAAGCTGATCTGCCCAGGGTAAGTCGGGACCTAAGGCGAGGCCGACAGGCGTAGTCGATGGACAACCGGTTGATATTCCGGTACCCGCTTTGAAACGCCCAATACTGAATCAGGCGATGCTAAGTCCGTGAAGCCGGCCCGATCTCTTCGGAGTTGAGGGTAGTGGTGGAGCCGACGAACCAGACTTGTACTAGGTAAGCGATGGGGTGACGCAGGAAGGTAGTCCAACCCGGGCGATGGTTGTTCCCGGGGTAAGGGTGTAGGCCGTGTGGTAGGCAAATCCGTCACACATTAAGGCTGAGACCTGATGCCGAGCCGATTGTGGTGAAGTGGATGATCCTATGCTGTCGAGAAAAGCCTCTAGCGAGTTTCATGGCGGCCCGTACCCTAAACCGACTCAGGTAGTCAGGTAGAGAATACCGAGGCGTTCGGGTGAACTATGGTTAAGGAACTCGGCAAAATGCCCCCGTAACTTCGGGAGAAGGGGGCCATCACTGGTGATTGGATTTACTCCATGAGCTGGGGGTGGCCGCAGAGACCAGCGAGAAGCGACTGTTTACTAAAAACACAGGTCCGTGCGAAGCCGTAAGGCGATGTATACGGACTGACGCCTGCCCGGTGCTGGAACGTTAAGGGGACCGGTTAGTGCACTTTCGGGTGTGCGAAGCTGAGAACTTAAGCGCCAGTAAACGGCGGTGGTAACTATAACCATCCTAAGGTAGCGAAATTCCTTGTCGGGTAAGTTCCGACCTGCACGAATGGCGTAACGACTTCTCGACTGTCTCAACCATAGGCCCGGTGAAATTGCACTACGAGTAAAGATGCTCGTTTCGCGCAGCAGGACGGAAAGACCCCGGGACCTTTACTATAGTTTGATATTGGTGTTCGGTTCGGCTTGTGTAGGATAGGTGGGAGACTTTGAAGCAGCCACGCCAGTGGTTGTGGAGTCGCCGTTGAAATACCACTCTGGTCGTGCTGGATGTCTAACCTGGGTCCGTGATCCGGATCAGGGACAGTGTCTGATGGGTAGTTTAACTGGGGCGGTTGCCTCCTAAAGAGTAACGGAGGCGCCCAAAGGTTCCCTCAGCCTGGTTGGCAATCAGGTGTTGAGTGTAAGTGCACAAGGGAGCTTGACTGTGAGACCGACGGGTCGAGCAGGGACGAAAGTCGGGACTAGTGATCCGGCAGTGGCTTGTGGAAGCGCTGTCGCTCAACGGATAAAAGGTACCCCGGGGATAACAGGCTGATCTTCCCCAAGAGTCCATATCGACGGGATGGTTTGGCACCTCGATGTCGGCTCGTCGCATCCTGGGGCTGGAGTCGGTCCCAAGGGTTGGGCTGTTCGCCCATTAAAGCGGTACGCGAGCTGGGTTTAGAACGTCGTGAGACAGTTCGGTCCCTATCCGCTGTGCGCGTAGGAATATTGAGAAGGGCTGTCCCTAGTACGAGAGGACCGGGACGGACGAACCTCTGGTGTGCCAGTTGTCCTGCCAAGGGCATGGCTGGTTGGCTACGTTCGGAAAGGATAACCGCTGAAAGCATCTAAGCGGGAAGCCTGCTTCGAGATGAGTATTCCCACCACCTTGAGTGGTTAAGGCTCCCAGTAGACGACTGGGTTGATAGGCCAGATGTGGAAGCCCGGTAACGGGTGGAGCTGACTGGTACTAATAGGCCGAGGGCTTGTCCTCAGTTGCTCGCGTCCACTGTGTTAGTTCTGAAATAACGAACGGCCGTGTTTTCATCCGGTGTTGGTTAATTTCATAGTGTTTCGGTGGTCATTGCGTTAGGGAAACGCCCGGTTACATTCCGAACCCGGAAGCTAAGCCTTTCAGCGCCGATGGTACTGCAGGGGGGACCCTGTGGGAGAGTAGGACGCCGCCGAACAATTATTCCGGGAAAGCCCCGTGCCCTTGTGGCACGGGGCTTTTCTGCGTTCCGAGCGTCTAGGGTCGGACCATGCGCTACGAACTGGTCATCTTCGACAACGACGGCGTGCTCGTCGACAGTGAGCCGATCTCCAACTCCGTCCTGGCCGGCTACCTCACCGAGCTCGGCCACCCCACCTCGTACGAGGAGTCCCTCCGCGACTACATGGGTGCCGCCATCCACCGGGTCCATGACCTGGTGGAGGAGCGGACCGGCCAGAAGCTGCCCGCGGACTTCGACGAGGAGCTCCACCGGCGGACCCTCAGCGTGTTCCAGCAGGAGCGGCTGGCAGCGGTGAACGGGGTCGACGAGCTGCTGGGTGAGCTCGTCGCCGACGGGGTCGCGTACTGCGTGGCCTCGTCCGGGAGCCACCAGAAGATCGCGGCCGGACACCGGAACACCGGTCTCGACCAGTGGTTCGAGGAGGAGTGGATCTTCAGCTCCGAGGACGTGGGGCAGGGAAAGCCCGCGCCGGACCTGTTCCTCCACGCCGCCGAGCGGATGGGCGTCGCCCCCGAGAGGTGTGTCGTGATCGAGGACAGCCCGCTCGGCGTCGAGGCGGCACGGGCGGCCGGCATGGACGTGTACGGGTTCACGTCGATGATGCCGGCGGACCGGCTGGTCGGGGTGACCGGGCACTTCTCCGACATGTCGCAGCTCCTCAAACTGCTGGCCTGACCGATCTACCCAGGAGTAGTTCCTGGCTCTACGCTCGCGGCCATGACGGATGCGCGGTTGCGGTACGGCAGAGCTTCCCTCGCCCTGAGCTTCCTGGTGCAGGGGGTGACCTTCGCACTGCTCGTGACGCGCATCCCCGCCGTGCAGGACCGCTACGGGATATCCGACGGCCTGCTGCCGGTGTTCCTGGCCGCGGTCCCCGTCCTGGCGGGGGCCGCCAGCGTGGCGACCGAGAAGCTGGTCGCGCGGGTACGCCCCGGGGTCGTGCTGAGGTGGGCCCAGCCCGTCGTGATGCTGGCGCTGCTGGGCGTGGGCGCCGGCAGTGAGGTGTGGCAGGCCGCCTTGGCCCTCGGTGTCTTCGGGCTGGCTGTGGGGGCACTGGACGCCTCGATGAACATGATGGGCGTCAGCCTGCAACGGGCGTACGGGCGCAGCATCATGCTGGGGTTCCACGCCGCGTACAGTCTCGGCGGCATCGCCGGGGCCACGCTGGCGTGGGCCGGGGCCCACTGGGATCTGTCGCTGCTGGTGTCCTATCTGCCCGCGGTCCTCGTCCTGCTGCCCGCGGCTCTGATCGGGAGCCGTTGGTACACGGAGGGCGGGGCCGGGGGCGACGTGCCGGCGGGGGAGCCGGGGGGCAAGGGCGCGTCGGTGCCGTTCGGACTGCTGATGCCGCTCTGCCTGGTGATGGCGTTCGCGTACATCGGTGACTCGACGGTCTCCAACTGGAGTGCGAAGTATCTGCAGGACGTGCTGGGCGGTTCGGAGCAGCTGGCGACCGTTCCGTACAACGTCTACATGGTGACGACGCTGCTGGGGCGTGCCGTGGGGGACCTCGGGGTGCGGCGGTTCGGTGCGGTGGCGGTGGTGCGGGGCGGGAGTGTGCTGGCCGCCCTGGGATTCGGGGTGGTCGCGGCCGCGCCGGGGGCCTGGTGGGGGATGCTCGGCTTCACGCTGCTCGGGCTGGGGCTGTGCGTGATCGTCCCGCAGACGTTCGCGGCGGCCGGGCGGATGTTCCCCGGGGCGAGCGATGTGGCCGTGGCCCGGCTGAACGTCTTCAACTATGTGGGGTTCCTCGTCGGGTCGCCGCTCGTGGGGGCTCTCGGGGACGCGTGGAGCTACCGGGGCGCGATGCTCGTGCCCATGGTGCTGGTGCTGGCGACGCTCGTGTACGCCCGGTCGTTCGGTGCGGAGCCCGCCCGATACGGTGGCGGGCATGAGCGGGCGCGCGCGGCTGATGTGGGATGAGGCAGTAACGGGGTACGACTTCGGGGCGGGCCATCCCATGGACCCGGTCAGACTCGACCTGACGATGGGGCTGGTGCGGGCCTTCGGTCTGGACGCGGCGGTGGACGTCCGGTCGGCCAAGGCCGCCGGGGACTCGACGCTGCGGCTGGTGCACCGCGAGGACTACGTCCAGGCGGTCCGGGCGGCTTCCGCCGACCCCGGTACGGCCGACCCGGCGTACGGGCTGGGGACGGTCGACGATCCGGCCTTCGCGGGGATGCACGAGGCGTCGGCGCTCATCTCGGGGCTCTCGGTGGGCGCCGCGGAGGCCGTGTGGCAGGGGGAGAGCGCCCACGCCGTGAACTTCACCGGCGGGCTGCACCACGCGATGCCGGGCAGCGCGTCGGGTTTCTGTGTGTACAACGACCCGGCGCTCGCCATTGCCCGGCTGCTCGAACTGGGCGCGGAGCGGGTGGCGTACGTCGATGTGGACGTCCACCACGGTGACGGGGTGCAGTCGGCGTTCTGGGAGGACCCCCGGGTCCTGACCGTTTCGCTGCACGAGCATCCGCGCACGCTCTTCCCGCAGACGGGGTGGCCGGAGGAGACCGGTGAGGGCGCGGGTGAGGGCGGTGCGGTGAACGTGGCTCTGCCGGCGGGTACGGGCGACGCGGGGTGGCTGCGGGCGTTCCACGCGGTCGTGCCCGAACTGCTGGCGGATTTCCGGCCGCAGGTGCTGGTGACGCAGCACGGTGCCGATACGCATTTCGAGGATCCGCTGGCCCATCTCGCGGTGTCGCTGGACGCCCAGCGGGAGATCATGACGGCGTGTCACGATCTGGCGCACTCCTGTGTGGAGGGCGGCCGCTGGGTGGCGCTCGGCGGGGGCGGTTACGCGGTGGTGGACGTGGTGCCGCGGTCCTGGACCCACCTGGTGGGCATCGCCGCGCACGCGCCGGTGGATCCGGAGGCGGTGATCCCGTCGTCGTGGCGGGACGAGGTGTACGCCAGGACGCGGCAGTTGGGCCCCTGGCGGATGACGGACGGCCGTGAGCCGTCGTGGCAGCCGTGGGAGGGCGGGTACGACCCGGCGGACCGGCTGGACCAGGCGGTGCTGGCGACGAGGCGTGCGGCGTTTCCGCTGCGGGGGCTGCTGGCCTGAGTGCGGGTTACGCCAACTGTGGGGCACGATCGGGGTTCCGGCCCCGGGGCGCCGTGGGTGCGGCAGCATCGGGAGGGTGTTGAGCACCGGAGCGTTACGCGCTCATCTGCTGGCGGCCCGGCTCGCCGGGCCCGTGGCGACGCCGCGGGAGACCAGTCTGCGGAGTTACCGGCTTTTCGCGGCGCGGGATCCCCGGGTCCTGCTCGGGCTCGATCCCGGCCGGGCGTGGCGGGAGCGTGACCTGCTGGGGCTGATGGCGGAGAAGTGCGGGGTCTCGGGTGATCCCGGCCATGTCTCGGGGCCGGACGTGATCGATCCGGAGCGGACGGTGGCCGCGCTGGACGCGTTCGCGGAGCGGCTGTCCGGGGCGGCGGAGAGGCGGGCACCCGTGCTGTTCGGCACGGGACACCCGCACCGGCTGCTCGGGTTCTACGCCGGGCTGGCAGACGCCATGTCGGCGGCGGGGTGCATGGTGCTCACCCCGGCGCAGGGCCGATGTGTCGACATAACGACCCGGTTTGGCGTACGCACGTACCACCTCGACTACGTACGGGGCGTCGCGCTGGTGCGCGAACCGGGCGTGCGGGTCCCCGGGAGTGCGACCGGCGCACATACCCATTCCCCGCTGCCGGTTCGGGCCGTGCTGGAGGAGGCGGTGGGGGCCGGCGGGGTGCTGCCGGAGCTCGTGGTCGGGGACCACGGCTGGGTCTGCGGCGCAGGTCAGCTGGGTATCGAGGCCATCGGTCTGGCCGACACGGACGACCCGGCGTTGTTCGTGGGTGAGGCGGAGGGGCTGGTGTCCGTCGCCGTTCCGCTTGATGACGCCGTGCGGTCGGACTACTACCGGCCTCTCACACGGTATGTGCTCAATAGGGCCTGTCTGTCCCAGTAGGCGGCCGATCGTCTCACCTCTTCCCCACTCGCATCACCCGCCCCTAATCTGGGGAGTGAGCGCACAACGACGAAGAGTCACCGGAGGGGAAGCCGGTGCGCGTCTCGTGCGGAAGGTACAGGTGGGTCATGGCTGCTGGCAGCGAGAGGCCTCTCAACGAGGTCAAGTTTCTGACCGTGGCGGAAGTCGCCTCGGTCATGAGGGTGTCGAAGATGACCGTGTACCGCTTGGTGCACAGTGGTCATCTGCCCGCGATCAGGGTGGGAAGGTCCTTCCGGGTCCCGGAGCAAGCGGTTCACGAGTATCTCCGCGAGTCCTTCGTGGGGGTGGAGTCGGCCTGACCGTCGCCCTCGGATTACGCCCCTCACCGAGTGGCGGGTAGGCTAGGCCGACGTAGGTCGTGTGGGCCCAGACGCCCCGCACCAGTGAAGAAGAAGTGAGCGAGGGTAGTCGTGGGCTCTGTTATCAAGAAGCGGCGTAAGCGGATGGCCAAGAAGAAGCACCGCAAGCTGCTCAAGCGCACGCGCGTTCAGCGTCGCAACAAGAAGTAAGCGAACGCTGTTCGTGAGTTTCGAGGCCCTCCCGCCGATCCGGCGGGAGGGCCTCGGCGCGTTCCGGGGCTGTGCCCGAGGGGGTGGTGTTGTGCGGTTCCGGTGGTATTCCGGTCATCGGTTCGGGAAAGCCAGCCTGGGGTCGTCACAGGGCAACGTCCACCGACTACGGTGACGGCCAGGGGAAGACCCCGCTCGGTGATCGAACGACGGAAGGCGCTGATCTTGGGGAAGATCGTGCTCGTCACAGGCGCGGCCCGGCAGCTCGGAGGCCGTTTCGTGCGGCGGATACAGCGTGATCCCGGTGTGGACCGGGTGATCGCGGTGGACGCGGTCGCGCCCGCGCACCAGCTGGGTGACGCCGAATTCGTCACGGCGGACATCCGGCAGTCCGCGATCGCGAGGGTCCTCGCCGAGCATTCCGTCGACACGGTCGTCCACCTGGACGTGTCCGCGAAGGCGCCCGGCGCGGCGGGCCGGACGACGGTCAAGGAGACCAACGTCATCGGCACCATGCAGTTGCTCGGTGCCTGCCAGAAGTCCCCGACCGTCCAGCGGCTCGTGGTGAAGTCCAGTACGAACGTGTACGGCTCCGCGCCACGTGACCCCGCGGTCTTCACCGAGACCACCCCGCCCAAGTCCCTGCCCAGCGGCGGGTTCGCCAAGGACGCGGTGGAGGTCGAGGGGTACGTACGCGGTTTCGCGCGACGCAGGCCCGACGTGGCCGTGTGCGTGCTGAGGTTCGCCAACATCCTGGGACCTGAGCCGGATTCGCCGCTCGCCGACTACCTGACGCTGCCGGTCCTGCCGACGGTCTTCGGGTACGACCCCCGGCTCCAGTTCGTCCATGAGGACGACGTCGTCGACGTACTGGAGATCGCGTCCCGTGAACCCCGGCGCGGGACGCTGAACAGCGGCACCTTCAACATCGCAGGCGACGGGGTGCTGCTGCTCTCGCAGTGTTCCCGGCGGCTGGGGCGGCCCACCGTGCCGCTGCTGCTGCCGGCCGTCACCTGGGTGGGATCGGCGCTCCGTACGATCGGCATGACCGACTTCTCCCCGGAGCAGATCCGTCTGCTCACCCACGGCAGGGTCGTCTCGACCGTGCAGATGCGCGAGACGCTGGGCTTCCGCCCGAAGTTCACCACCGCCGAGACGTTCGCGGAGTTCGCTCGGAGCAGGGGGCCGGGGCTGCTGCCGCCCGACCGGGTGGGCAGGGCGGTCGGCAGACTGGCCGAACTGCCGCTCGCAGGTGGACGGGCCGGTACGACACATTCGACTCACGGCGCCAGGTAGAGGAGCGCGACCGACGATGGCGGACGCCAAGGTCATTCCGTTCGACGACGACCGATCGCGCTCCGGCGCGGGGCGGCGCAGAGGTGTGGTGCCCGGCGGCCGGGTACAGCCGCCCGCGACGGCCGTCCCCGCGCCCGTGAGCGCCCTTCCGGGAGGCCAGGTGCCCGGAGGGGCCGCCGAGGCCTCCGGTGCGGCCTCCCGGAGCGGCAGAGAGGCTCCCGGGGGCGGCTGGGACCGGCGGGTCGCGGGTGGACTGGCGTTTCTGCGGCGGCGGCTCACGGGTGACTACGACGTCGACGAGTTCGGTTACGACGAGGAGCTGACCGACCAGGTCCTCATGTCGGTGCTGCGCCCGCTGGCGGACAAGTACTTCCGGGTCGAGGTGAAGGGCATCGAGAACATCCCGTCCGACGGCGGGGCACTCATCGTTGCCAACCACTCCGGGACGCTGCCCCTCGACGGGCTGATGCTGCAGGTCGCGGTGCACGACAACCACCCTGCGAAGCGTCATCTGCGGCTGCTCGCCGCGGATCTCGTGTTCATGCTGCCGGTGGTCAACGAGCTGGCCAGGAAGGCCGGGCACACGCTGGCGTGTGCCGAGGACGCCGAGCGGCTGCTCCAGCGGGGCGAGGTCGTCGGGGTGATGCCCGAGGGATTCAAGGGCATCGGCAAGCCGTTCGGCGAGCGCTACAAGCTGCAGCGCTTCGGGCGGGGCGGTTTCGTCTCCACGGCGCTGCGGGCCGGCGTGCCGATCGTGCCGTGCTCGATCGTGGGCGCGGAGGAGATCTACCCGATGATCGGGAACTCCAAGACCCTGGCCCGCGTGCTGGGAATCCCGTACTTCCCGATCACGCCGACGTTTCCGTGGCTCGGGCCGCTCGGGATGATGCCGCTGCCGACGAAGTGGACGATCCAGTTCGGGGAGCCGATCCCCACGGACGGGTATCCGCCCGAGGCTGCCGAGGACCCGATGCTGATGTTCAACCTGACCGACCAGGTGCGGGAGCAGATCCAGCACACGCTGTACAAGCTGCTGGTGCAGCGGCGTTCCGTCTTCTTCTGAGTTCCGTCTTCTTCTGACGCCCGGCGCCCGTGCACGGCGTGAGGGGCCGCCCGGTCCGGGCGGCCCCTCACGCACGGTTGGACCCCTACGGCTCGATGTCCTCGCCTTCGATGCCCAGGCCGGGCAGCAGCCCGGGGAGCAGCGGCGGCAGGGTGACGTCGGGTGCGGGGGAGGAGCCGGATGCGCCGCCCGGGGACGACGGGGTGGTGTCGTCCGTCGGGAGGTCGTCCAGCAGGCCGTCCGCGCCCCCGTCGAGCAGGCCGTCGGCCGAGCTGCTGCCGGAGCCGGAGGGCTTCGGCGAGCTGCTCGTGGAGGCGCTGTCGTCCGGGGCGGCGGAGCTCGCGGGCGCCCTGCGGTCGGGAGCCGTCGAGCCCTCCTTCTCCCGGGAGGAGCCGGCGGGCGGGGCGTGCCGGTCGGTGTCCGGGGGGCGGGGCAGCAGGGACTTCAGCGGGGCGACCTCCTCGTCCATGGCGTCGAAGACGGAGCTGACCCGGTCCCCGACGTCGTTCAGCTGGACGGGCAGGCGGTCACGCAGGCTGCTCCAGCTCGCGCGGTGCGAGCGGGAGAAGGTGTCCAGCGTCTGGATGGGGCCGATGGAGCCGTCGCGCTGGTACGCGGAGTGGAGCAGGCGGTGGCCCTCGGTGGCGTCGTGCGTCATGCCGTCGAGTGCGCGCCTGACCTCGCCGATCGATTCGTGGTCCAGGTCGCCCGCGCGGCCGCGCTCCATCAGGCGACGGGCTTCGCCGAGCCTGGTCGAGGCCTGGTCGAGATAGACCTCGCCGCGGTCGGCGTCGGTGTTGGCCATGCCGAGGCTGAGGTCCTCCATGCCGCGCTTGAGGGGGTAGAGGGAATCACCGGGCAGGGCGTCGGAACTGGCAGCGGCGACTCCGCCGAACGCCCCCGCGGCGACACCGACCGTGAGCCCGCCCGCGGTGAGGCCCTTCGCCCAGCGGGAGCGGGGCCGGAGCTTTCGGATCGGGGACGCCCGGTGGGCGCCCTTGCTCCGCTGTTCGGGCACTGTAGGGCCCGTGGACGCACCGCCTTCGGCGAACATGGTCTCCATGGCGGCGACGAGCTGCGCCCGCTGCACCACTTTGACCTCGGGATCGAATTCCGGCTCCGGTAGTGCACCGAGGCCGTTCGCCAGGGCCAACAGCGTTCCGTGGTCGGCCGGTTGGGCCGGGTCCTCGGGCTGTACGGCCGCCGCACCCTGGGGGGACTGGTCCTCCAGGGCCTGGGCGAAGGCGTTCGCCCGCCGGTGTGCCGAAACGTTTGCGATCACTGGCGGCACCTCCTCTCGTCATGACGGTCGACTCCCCTGAGGGTCCGGAAGGTTGCCCACCGGAGACGTTTCCACACGATCGAGCGCGGGTGGAAACGGTCTGGTGCGGCGACAGGGGGCCTGCATCCGGCACAACGAGTGGCGCGGCAGTTGGGTTACGGACGAAAGATGATCCGATCGGTGTGTCACGAACACGTCACGGATGGTGATGTCAGCGGGCGTCGTCCGGCAGAAGCCGTGCGAGCGTACGCACGGCCCGGTACTGCAAGGTTTTGATCGCGCCCTCGTTCTTTCCCATGACCCGGGCGGTCTCGGCGACCGAGAGGCCCTGCAGGAATCTCAGCGTGACGCACTCCTGCTGCTGCGGGTTGAGCCGGCGTACGGCTTGCAGCAGCGCGGCGTTCGAGAGGGACTCCAGGACGGAGTCCTCCGGGCTCCGCGCGACCTCGTTCGCGTCGAGCATTTCGCCTGTGGTCACTTCCAGTCGGAAACGACTGGATTTGAAGTGGTCGGCGACCAGGTTCCTGGCGATCGTGACCAGCCAGGCGCCGAAGTCACGGCCCTGCCAGGTGAAAGTGGAGATGCGGCGGAGCGCGCGCAGGAACGTCTCGCTGGTGAGGTCCTCCGCCGTCGCCTTGCCTCCCACGCGGTAGTAGATGTACCGGTACACGGTGTCGCTGTACTGGTCGTACAGGCGGCCGAAGGCATCGGCCTCGCCGGCCTGCGCGCGCTCGACGAGATCCATCATGCGCGCGCTGTCACTGTCGGCTGTCGGACGGCGCACGGGAGCCGACGACGCGGCAGCCGAGGCGCCGCGGTTGCTGCGTCTTCCGACCGCCGCGCTGCGTTCGGCCAGGGCATAGCAAGGACCGGCAGGTGCAGGGGTGGCAAATTGGGGGACGGCGTACGCGGTGGGGACGAAGCCGCGCAAGTGGTCGAGGACCGTTGCGCGGAGCGTAGCCAGGCCCGAGGTGTCAACCCCGACGTGTGGGTACACGGGACTCCCAGAGGCAGAGCTTCCATCACGTGCAGTTCGAATACCGTCACTCGTCGTAGCGGGTGGCGGGCTCCTTGTGCGTCTGAGGAGAATAACGCTTCGTACAGGCCGTGCTACACCCAGTTGCTCAAATCATCGGTTACGTCGCTTCCGTAACCTCTAAGTGACGGTTTGAGTAGCGCATGGTGACCGTTTATTGATCGAATTCCTTCGGGAAGTGCATGCGGGGGCGACGGGTTGTGGTCGTCGGAACGCAACGCGACTGGCCGGAGCGATGGGTGTCGGTGCCCGCTGTTCCGCTCCCGATTGGCCGTACGCACCCGGGCGCGCCGCTGGTGGGGGACAGTCGTACGCCCCCGGACGCGATGTCCGGGGGCGTGGGGAAGCAGGCCCGGTGTGAACGAGCGGGCGGGAAAGGGGAGGCGTCAGCGGCGGCGGCGGTGGAGCGCCACCGCGGCCGCGGTGCCGCCGGCGAGGGCGCCGACGCCCGCCGCGGCGGGGATTCCGACCTTGGCCGCCTTGCGGCCCGTGCGGTAGTCCCGCAGCCGCCAGTCCAGGGCGCGGGCGTGCTTGCGGAGCTTGGTGTCCGGGTTGATCGCGTACGGGTGGCCGACCAGCGACAGCATGGGGATGTCGTTGTGCGAGTCGCTGTACGCGGCGCAGCGCTCCAGGTCGAGGCCTTCCGCCGATGCGAGGGCGCGCACCGCCTCGGCCTTCGCCGGGCCGTGCAGGGGCTCTCCGACGAGCCGGCCCGTGTAGACGCCGTCCACCGATTCGGCGACCGTGCCCAGCGCGCCCGTCAGGCCCAGGCGGCGGGCGATGATCGTGGCGGTCTCCACGGGTGCGGCCGTGACGAGCCAGACCTTCTGGCCGGCGTCGAGGTGGGCCTGTGCGAGGGCGCGGGTCCCGGGCCAGATGCGGTCGGCCATGTACTCGTCGTAGATCTCCTCGCCGATGGACATCAGCTCGGAGACCCGGTGTCCCTTGACGATGGACAGGGCGCTGTCGCGGGCGTCCTGCATGTGCTCGGGGTCCTCGACGCCGGCCAGCCGGAACCAGGCCTGCTGCCAGGCGAACCGGGTGAGTTCGCGGCGCTGGAAGAACTTCCGCTTGTACAGTCCGCGGCCGAAGTGGAAGATCGCGGCGCCCTGCATCACGGTGTTGTCGAGATCGAAGAAGGCGGCGGCCCGGTCGTCCCCGGCCACCGGGAACGGGGGTTCGCGGTCCTGGTCGGAGGGGGCCTGCGGCTCCCCCGCGTCGGCGCTGAGCGCCGACTTCCGTGCTGCCTCGGCTGCTGCCTCGCCTGCGAGCACGCTGCGTGCCGTGGCGGGGCGCCTGCGGGGGGTGAGCCATCCAAGTGCGGCCATGTCGTGAGCATAACCATTCTGTTCGGCCGTTCCCGACCCGGCGGGATGCGGCGTTGTGAACTCTCCGGGGCCAGGGCGTTAAACGGGTGATTACGCGGTCGGGGGGCCCGGCCCGTGAGGGCGCAGAATGAAGGTATGAGTGCTCTGCTGCGTCGTGCGAGGAAGAAGCCCGCGGACCGGGTGGTGACCCTGGTGGGGAAGCCCGGCTGTCACCTGTGTGATGACGCGCGGCTGGTGGTGAGCGCCGTCTGTGAGGAGACCGGCGCGTCGTGGGTGGAGAAGGACATCACGCGGGACGAGGCGCTGCACAAGGAGTACTGGGAGCAGATTCCGGTGGTGCTGATCGACGGTGAGCAGCACACCTTCTGGCGGGTCGATGCGGCGAGGCTGCGCACGGCTTTGGGTGCGTAAGGGGGATTCGCCGGTGAAACCGGGCTAACATCATGGGCGTTTTGAGTGGTCTCGGGGGCGTGGACATGAGGAGTGTGTACCGTCTTGCCCCCTTCGGGCCCGCAACGGACGGATGTCGTCCCCGGTTCCGGGGGCACGCAGGGAATATGCGTGACCCCGGTCACTTTGACCGGACAAAACGGACACTATCTTTGTGCACGCGTTCACAAAGACATAGCCTGCTGTCGACGGGGCGGTCATAGGACATACGGCCGCCTGCAGCCCCGCTCATCCCGCAGGAGCACCGTGGCAACTGGCCGAACTCACCGACCGGCGACCCGTAGCCGAGGAATTCCCGAGGCCACCGTCGCCCGGCTTCCGCTGTATCTCCGCGCCCTGACCGCGCTCTCCGAGCGCTCGGTCCCGACGGTCTCCTCGGAGGAGCTCGCCGCGGCGGCGGGGGTCAACTCCGCGAAGCTGCGCAAGGACTTCAGCTACCTGGGCTCCTACGGCACACGCGGTGTCGGGTACGACGTCGAGTACCTCGTCTACCAGATCTCCCGCGAGCTCGGGCTCACCCAGGACTGGCCCGTCGCGATCGTCGGCATCGGTAATCTCGGCGCCGCGCTCGCCAACTACGGAGGGTTCGCCTCCCGTGGGTTCCGTGTCGCCGCCCTGATCGACGCCGACCCCGCCATGGCGGGTACGCCCGTGGCCGGGATCGCCGTCCAGCACACCGACGACCTGGACCGGATCATCAGCGACAACGGTGTGTCCATCGGTGTCATCACCACGCCGCCCGGTGCGGCCCAGCAGGTCTGCGACCGGCTGGTCGCCGCCGGTGTGACGTCCATCCTGAACTTCGCGCCGACGGTGCTCTCCGTGCCGGACGGCGTCGACGTGCGCAAGGTCGACCTCTCGATCGAGCTGCAGATCCTCGCCTTCCACGAGCAGCGCAAGGCCGGCGAGGAGGCCGCTGCCGACGGCAGGGGGACGGGCGACGACGTGGACGACGACGAGGCGCCGCCGATGCGCGCCACGCCCGCCGGCCGGAAGGGACCCGACGGGGACATGCCCGCCGTGATGCCGGCATGAGCCTTCTGGTCGTCGGGCTGAGCCACCGCAGCGCACCCGTCTCCGTACTGGAGCGGGCCTCGCTGGCGGTCGAGGCGCAGACGAAGCTGCTGCAGGACACGCTCGCCGCGGAGCCCGCCACCGAGGCGGCCGTCCTGGCCACCTGCAACCGCATCGAGCTGTACGCCGACGTGGACAAGTTCCACGCCGGTGTGGCCGAACTGTCCACCTTGCTCGCGCAGCACAGCGGCGTCGGTCTGGACGAGCTCACTCCGTATCTCTACGTGCACTACGAGGACCGTGCCGTTCACCACCTCTTCTCGGTGGCGTGCGGGCTGGACTCGATGGTCGTCGGCGAGGGGCAGATCCTCGGCCAGATCAAGGACGCCCTGGCGCTGGGGCAGGAGCTCCATACCGCGGGGCGGCTGCTGAACGACCTCTTCCAGCAGGCCCTGCGGGTCGGCAAGCGCGCCCACAGCGAGACGGGGATCGACCGGGCCGGGCAGTCGCTCGTCACCTTCGGTCTCGAGCAGCTGGCCGACGGCGCCGATGTCCCCGCGTGGGCGGCCGGCAAGAAGGCCCTGGTGATCGGTGCCGGGTCGATGTCCTCGCTCGCCGCGGCCACCCTGGCCCGCGCCGGAGTGGAGGAGATCGTCGTCGCCAACCGGACCCGGGCGCGCGCGGACCGGCTCGTCGAGATCCTCGCCCAGGCCGGTGTCCCGACCGCCCGGGCCGTCGAGATGGCCGGGTTCCCGGACGAACTGACACGTGCGGACATCGTCGTCTCCTGTACCGGCGCGACGGGTCTCGTGCTGACCGCCGAGGCCGTCGCCGGTGCGCTCGGCGTCGACTTCGACTCGGCGGCGCAGCCGCCGCAGGCCCCTGTCGCGCCCGCGCCCGACGAGCTGGACCAGCACGCGGCATGGGTGGAGAACGGTTCCACCGCGCAGGACCGGGCCGTGCGCCGGATGCCGGTGCGTCTCCCCGTGGACGGCCCCGTGCGGCTCCACCTGCTGGACCTCGCGATGCCGCGCGACATCGACGGCGCTGCCCACCGCGTCGCCGGTGTGCGCCTCGTCGACATCGAGTCGCTCGCCGAGGCGTCCGCGGACGCCCCGATGGCCGCCGATGTGGACCAGGTGCGCACCATCGTCGCCGACGAGGTCGCCGCCTTCGGAGCCGCCCAGCGCGCCGCCCACATCACTCCGACCGTCGTCGCCCTGCGCACCATGGCCGCCGACGTGGTGGCCGGCGAGATCGCCCGGCTCGACGGACGTCTCCCCGACCTGGACGAGAAGCAGCGCGCCGAGATCACACAGACCGTGCGCCGCGTCGTCGACAAGCTCCTGCACGCGCCCACCGTGCGGGTCAAGCAGCTCGCCAGCGAGCCCGGTGGTGCCGGGTACGCCGATGCGCTGCGTGAACTCTTCGACCTCGACCCGCAGACGGTGGCCGCCGTCTCCCGGGCAGACCTGAACGACCCGAATAGAGGGCGGTCATGACCGACAACCCACCCCTGGGCGGGGAGACCGACACCAGCACACCGCTCCGGCTAGGCACCCGGCGCAGCAAGCTCGCCATGGCGCAGTCCGGCATGGTCGCCGACGCCGTCCGTGAGGTGACCGGGCGTCCCGTCGAGCTCGTCGAGATCACCACGTACGGAGACGTCTCCCGGGAGCAGCTGGCGCAGATCGGCGGGACCGGCGTGTTCGTCGCGGCCCTGCGCGAGGCGCTGCTGCGCGGCGAGGTCGACTTCGCCGTCCACTCGCTCAAGGACCTGCCGACCACGCAGCCCGATGGCCTTCTCCTGGCCGCCGTGCCGCCGCGCGAGGACCCGCGTGACGCCCTGGTGGCGCGGGACGGGCTGACCTTCGAGCAGCTGCCGCCCGGTGCGCGCATCGGTACCGGCTCGCCGCGTCGCATGGCGCAGCTCAACGCGTACGCTCGCTCGCACGGCCTCGAGATAGAGGCCGTCGCGATCCGCGGCAACGTCGATACGCGCATTGGTTTCGTACGGAGCGGGGAGCTGGACGCGGTGGTTCTCGCCGCCGCCGGGCTCAGCCGCCTCGGACGCACGGACGAGGTGACCGACTTCCTGCCGGTCGACACCGTCCTGCCCGCTCCCGGCCAGGGAGCACTGGCGATCGAATGCGCTGCAACCAGCGCGGACCTCGCCGCCGCGCTCGCCGAGCTCGACGACCCGTACACCAGGATCGCCGTGACCGCCGAGCGCGCCCTGCTCAACGCCCTGGAGGCCGGATGCTCCGCACCTGTGGGTGCGCTGGCCGACCTCTTGGCCGACGGGCAGGTTGTCAACGAACTGCGCCTGCGCGGTGTCGTCGGTTCCACCGACGGCACTTCCCTGGTGCAGCTGTCCATCACCGGTCCCGTCCCCACGTCGCACGACGACGCGGCGGCCCTCGGTCGCGAGCTCGCGGCCGAGATGCTCGCCAAGGGTGCGGCCGGTCTTATGGGGGAGCGAGCACTTTGAGCCCCACCGGCCCTGTCGTATCCGACTTCCCTGTCCTGTCCTCAGGGCATGTCACCTTCCTCGGCGCCGGTCCCGGCGACCCGGGACTGCTGACTCTGCGCGCCGTCGAGGCGCTTGCGAGCGCGGACGTCCTTGTCGCCGAACCGGAGGTTCTCGACGTCGTCCGCTGCCATGCGCGGGCAGGGGTAAGCACGCCTGAGCTGGCGGTTGTTGACATGGCGTCAACACCCGCCGGAGTGCCCGTTCTCAGGGATGCGGCCAATCTTGTCATGGAGGCAGCGAAGGGCGGCAGGCGGGTCGTTCGTGCCGTCACGGGCGACCCCGGCCTGGACGGCAACACGGGCGCGGAGATGCTCGCCTGCGCCGCGGCGGGCGTGCCCTTCGAGGTCGTGCCCGGCATTGCGAACGCCGTCGGAGTGCCGGCGTACGCCGGTGTGCCGCTGCGTGACGCGCAGGGTGCCGACGTGCGCTTCGTCGACGCGCGCACCGCGTCCGACCGCTGCTGGTCCGAGGTCGGGGCGAGCGACGCGACCGCGGTCGTGTCGGCGTCGCTGGACTCGGTGGCCGCTGCCGCCGGTGAGCTGGTCTCGGCGGGCCGCAAGCCCGACACCCCGCTCACCGTCACGATCGCGGGGACGACGACGCGCCAGCGCACCTGGACGGCGACCCTCGGGACGATCGCCCAGGTCCTGAAGCAGGCCAAGGTCCTCCCGTCGCCGGACGGGCACCTGCCGGTCATAGCCGTGGTCGGGGAACGCAGTTCAGCCGCTCAGCGTGACCAGCTCGCGTGGTTCGAGTCCAAGCCGCTGTTCGGCTGGAAGGTGCTCGTGCCGCGTACGAAGGAGCAGGCGGCCTCGCTCTCCGACCAACTGCGCTCCTACGGTGCCGTGCCGCACGAGGTTCCGACGATCGCCGTCGAGCCTCCGCGTACGCCCCAGCAGATGGAGCGGGCGGTCAAGGGCCTGGTCACCGGCCGGTACGAGTGGATCGCCTTCACGTCGGTCAACGCGGTGAAGGCCGTGCGGGAGAAGTTCGAGGAGTACGGGCTGGACGCCCGTGCCTTCGCCGGGATCAAGGTCGCGGCCGTCGGTGAGCAGACCGGTGCCGCGCTCGTCGACTTCGGCGTGAAGCCGGATCTGATGCCGTCCGGCGAGCAGTCGGCAGCGGGTCTGCTGGAGGACTGGCCGCCGTACGACCCGGTCTTCGACCCGATCGACCGGGTGTTCCTGCCGCGTGCCGACATCGCCACCGAGACCCTCGTGGCCGGGCTCATCGAGCTCGGCTGGGAGGTCGACGACGTCACCGCGTACCGCACGGTCCGCGCTTCGCCGCCGCCGGCCGACACCCGCGAGGCGATCAAGGGCGGCGGTTTCGACGCGGTGCTCTTCACCTCGTCCTCGACCGTCCGCAACCTGGTCGGTATCGCGGGCAAGCCGCACAACGTGACCGTCATCGCGTGCATCGGCCCCGCCACGGCGAAGACCGCCGAGGAGCACGGCCTGCGGGTGGACGTGCTGTCCCCGGAGCCGTCGGTGCACAAGCTGGCGCAGGCGCTGGCGGACTTCGGCGCGCAGCGCCGGGACGCGGCCAAGGAGGCCGGTGACCCGGTGACCCGGCCGAGTGAGCGGCGTCCGGGTGCGAGACGGCGCCGGACGACGACCTGAGGGTCGACGACGCATGCACGGGCCCGGCCGCTCCTTCACGGAGCGGCCGGGCCCGTCTGCTTTTGCGGGTGCTGCCTGCCGTCGGGTGACGCCGTGGCGTCGGGCGGTCAGGTGGACCGCCTGGGCCGCGCCGGGCTGTTCCCGCCCCCAGCAGCATGGTCCCGGCCTCCTGTCCCTGGTGGTGGATGCGGAGCCGGCCGTCGGCGATCACGCGCAGTTCCGGCACCAGCAACCAGGGCACTCCGGCTCCCTGGCCGGGTCCGAGCGCGGCCGCCGCGGCGACGCGTGCGCGGCTGGTGTCGTTCCTACGGGAGAGCGCTTAGGCGACCGTGAGCACGATCTTGCCCTGGATGTGCCCTCGGGCGGCTCGTTCGTGCGCTGCTCGGGCATCCGCGAGCGCGAACGTGCTGTCGATCGCGACGCGGACCGCGCCCGCGTCGAGCAGGCGCCCCAGTTCGGCGAGCTGCGCGCCGTTCGACCGGACCTGGGTGCCTGTGACGGTGACGCCCAGCTTCGTGTTCTCCTCCTCGTCGAACTCGCCGAAGAACACGGGGAAATGGGAACCACCCCGCTTGAGCGTTCGCAGGAGGCGCCTGCTGTGGGGGCCGCCTACGGCGTCGAGGACGAGGTCGACGTCGCGCACGAGTTCCTCGGGACGGCCCTTGGTGTAGTCGATGAACTCGTCCGCGCCGAGCTCGCGCAGGAACGACTCGTGCGCGCCCGATGCCACCGCGATGACGCGTGCGTCCCGCTCTTTCGCCAGCTGGAGCGCGAGGTGCCCCACACCGCCCGCGGCGCCGTTGATGAGCACCGTCACGCCGGCGTGGAGCGGCACCGGACGGTGCCTCGCCGCCTGGAAGGGAGAGGGGTGGTCGTGGCCGAGCTCGATCAGGAACTGCCAGGCGGTGAGCCCGGCCATGGGTGCCCCGGCGGCGTGCACGTGATCGACACCGGCGGGCTTGAGTGCCAGGTCCGACGCGGGCGCGGCCACGTACTCGGCGTACGTGCTGCCGTCGAAGCCGGGGAAGCGGAGGAGGCCGAAGACCTCGTCACCGACGGAGAAGCCGTCCACGTCCGCGGCGACGGCCTCGACGACGCCCGACAGGTCGGTCCCCGGAATCACGGGCAGGGTGAACTTCGGCCTCGTCTCCGGAGGCAGGCCGGACATCCCGTCGCGCAGGTACCAGTCGGGAGGGTTGACGCCGACCGCGTGTACGCGGACGAGTACCTCGCCCGGCCCCGGCCGGGGAATCGGCACCTCCTCGTGGCGCAGAACCTCAGGGCCGCCGTGCTCATGGAGCCGGATCGCCCTCATCGTGTGTGCCGGCATCGTCTCTCTCCTGCTCGCGCTACGGGATACGCTGATTCGGATCAGTGATCCATGTAAACGGATCACTGATCCGAATATATGGACCACTGATCCGGAAAGTCAAGAGGGACCGATGCGGGCCGACGCCAGGAAGAACCGCGACCACCTGCTCGCAGTCGCGGGTACCGCCATCGCCGAGCAAGGTGTCGAGGTGTCGCTGCGCGACATCGCGCGCAGGGCCGACGTCGGGCTCGCGACGCTGCTGCGTCACTTTCCTACGCGCGAGGCGCTTCTCGAGGCCCTGCTGCGCACGAGCTTCGAAGAGCTGGCGGCACGGGCAGCCGAACTCGAGACGTCGCACTCGTCCGGAGACGCTCTCGTCTCGTGGCTGCGCGACTGCGTGGAGTGGACGACCGAGTACCGGGGCGCGACGGTTCTGATGGCAGCCGCCATCGAGGACACCGAGTCGGCGCTGCACGCTTCCTGCGTCACCCTGCGCGCGGCCGGTGCGCGGCTCCTCGCCCGTGCCCAGGCCGAGGGCGTGGCGCGGAGCGATATCGACGGGGCCGATCTGTTCGGGCTGGTGGCCATGCTCGCCTGGCTCGGTGACCAGCCCGCGCTGGCGTCACGCGCCGATCGGCTTTTCGGGGTTGTCGCGGGCGCGATCCTGACGGGCGCGGGGTGCGGTGATGCCGGGGAGGAACGCCGCTCCCGGGCCGGTGGCTGAGGTCGTCACGCACCCGGGCCGGGGCCGCGTTTTTCCGGCTCGGCTGTCGGTAAAACGGTGAGGCGCGCGGGTCTAGTCTCGAAGGATGACCGATTACGGAAACTTCCCCGGCTCGCGGCCCCGCCGGCTGCGGACGACCCCCGTCATGCGGCGCATGGTCGCCGAGACCCGGCTCGACCCGGCGAACCTGATCCTGCCCGCGTTCGTGCGCGAGGGCATCGACACCCCTGTCGCCATCTCGGCCATGCCGGGTGTCCAGCAGCACACCCTGGACACGCTGCGGAAGGCCGCCGTCGACGCGGTCGCGGCCGGTGTTTCCGGGATCATGCTCTTCGGCGTCCCGCTGGACGAGAAGAAGGACGGCCGGGGCACGGCGGGGACGGACCCGGACGGCATTCTCCAGGTCGCCCTGCGCGCGGTGCGGCAGGAGGTCGGCGACGACCTCGTGATCATGTCCGACCTCTGTCTGGACGAGTACACCGACCACGGCCACTGCGGTGTGCTGACCGAGGACGGCCGCGTCGACAATGACGCCACACTGGAGCGGTACGCCGAGATGGCCCAGGTGCAGGCCGACGCGGGCGCCCATGTGGTGGGCCCCAGCGGCATGATGGACGGCCAGGTCGGTGTCGTCCGTGACGCGCTGGACCAGACGGGCCACGAGGACGTGTCGATCCTCGCCTACACCGCGAAGTACTCCTCGGCCTTCTACGGGCCCTTCCGCGAGGCCGTGGGCTCCTCGCTCCGGGGCGACCGCAAGACGTACCAGCAGGACCCGGCGAACCTCCGCGAGTCGCTGCGCGAGCTGGCGCTCGACCTGGAGGAGGGCGCCGACATGGTCATGGTCAAGCCCGCCGGACCGTACCTGGACGTCCTGGCCAAGGTCGCCGACGCGGTGGACGTGCCGGTCGCGGCGTACCAGATCAGCGGTGAGTACGCGATGATCGAGGCCGCCGCGGAGAAGGGCTGGATCGACCGGGACGCGGCGATCCTGGAGAGCCTGACCGGCATCCGGCGGGCGGGTGCGCGGATGATCCTGACGTACTGGGCGACGGAGGTCGCGCAGAAGCTGGGGCGCTGACGCCGGGGCGGCGTGGGCGCGGGACCGCGGCCCGCGCGGCCGGGTGGTTGACTGTGCCCGGCGTCCGGGCGGCGGGCTCCGGGAACGTTCCGGCGGGGTGCCTCGTTCATCCCGCGCCCGCTGCCCCGCACCCGTGAAGTGAGGGATTGCCTTGACCGAGCCCGCACCCGCTGCCGCCGCGACGACACTTCCGCCTCTCGCCGACCAGGCCGACCGGCTGATCCGGCTCGGCGTGCACGAGCGGGCGGGCATCGACGCCGCCGCGCTGCACGCATGGGCGGCGGACGCCGGCGTGGACGACGGCGCCCTGCTGGCCGTGCACCCCGACCGCGTTCCGGCGTCCGCCCTGGCACCGCTCCTCGACCGCGACGGCAGGCCCGGTTTCGTCGTCACGGACATGGCTGACGTCGATCTCTTCGCCCCGCTGGACACCGTCGAGCTGCCGGACACCCCGTTCTACGTCGTCACCGGCCTCGACCGGGGCGACTCCATGGCCGACTGGAGTCCGGACGAGGCGCTGCCGGCCCTCGCCGACCAGGGCAGGTCGCCGCTGCTGCTGTCCGAGGGCATCCACTGGGTACTCCAGGCGCCCGCCGTCCTGGAGCGCAACCGCTGCTTCATGACCATCGGTTCACGGCTGCGCAAGGCGAACGACGTGCTGGACGCCCGCACTCCGGCCGTCTGGATCAGCAACGGCACGGGGAGGGACGGCCGGGAGCGCCGCAACGCCCCCAAGATCGGCTGGTGCTGGGCCGGCAACCGCCACACCTGGCTGGGGTTCGCCTCCGCCGCGGGGCGCGCCGGCGGCGGGAGCAGCGCTTCCTAAGGGCTGAGGGAGGGCGTTCCGGCCGCTTCGGCGTAGCGGCGGGCCAGGTGCGCGAAGGCGTCCCTCAGTTCCGGCGGGCCGATGACCTCGATTCCGGCGTCGAACCGGCCGAGGGCGGCGGCCAGCGCGGGCCACGACCACGCGCCCACGACGAGTCGGCAGCGGTCGGGGCCGAGCTCCTCGACGACGGCGTCGAGGGTGTACGGGAGCACCGCGGCGGCAGAGGTACGGAGGATCACCTCGCCGCGGCAGGGCCAGTCGCCCAGGGGGCCCGAGCCGCGGAACCGGCCGGCCACGAAGGCAGCCACATCGCCGCCGGGTACCTCACGCGGCGTGAAGCGGGGGCCCGTGGGGATGCGCGGGGTGATCCGGTCGGCACGGAAGGTGCGCCAGTCGTCGCGGTCGAGGTCCCAGGCGACGAGGTACCAGCGTCCGGCGTACGTGACGAGGTGGTGGGGCTGGACCCGCCTGGGTGGGCGGTCGCTTCCCAGGTCCGGCGAGGCGTAGTCGAAGCGCAGTTCCTCGCGGGCGTGGACGGCGCCGCTGAGCGCCATGAGGGTGTCGCCGCCGGCCTCTGCGGCCTGCCCGGCGGCGGGCTGTCGCACCGTGGTGACCTTCAGGGCGTCGACCCGGTTGCGGAGCCGGGCGGGCATGACCTGCCGGACGGTGGTCAGGGCGCGTGCGGCGGCTTCCTCGACGCCGGCGCCGCTCGTGGTGACGACCTGGAGCGCGAGGGCCAGGGCGACGGCCTGCTCGTCGTCGAACAGCAGCGGGGGGAGACCGGCGCCGGCTTCGAGCCGGTACCCGCCCTCAGGGCCCTTGAAGGCCGCGACGGGGTAGCCCAGTTCGCGCAGGCGGTCGATGTCGCGGCGGACGGTGCGCGGGCTGACGTCCAGGCGCTCCGCCAGCAGTGCGCCCGGCCAGTCCCGCCGGGCCTGCAGCAGGGACAGCAGCGCGAGCAGGCGGGCTGAGGTCTTCGGCATGGTGGACATGCTGCCCGGTGAAGCGGCCACTTCCTGACCTCTACCCCTGCGACGTTGGTTCCCGAGGGCGTCCGCCCTCTCGGTCCCGTACGCCGGTGAAAGGAACACCCTTCCGTGCCCACCACCCCTCCTGATACCCCGGACGTCGCACCGTTCCGCCGTCCGGCCGGTGCGCCTACGGCGGTGACCGGATGACCGTCCTCGGTGCCCGCGCGCTGAACCGGGCGACGCTCGCCAGGCAACTGCTCCTGGAGCGGGCCGCGATGACGCCCCTGGACGCCGTCGCGCACCTGTGCGGCCTCCAGGCGCAGGAGCCGCAGGAGCCCTTCGCCGGACTGTGGTCGAGGCTGCGCGCGTTCGATCCGGCGGCTCTGGACGAGCTGTTGACGGGGCGGCGCGTGGTGCGTACGCATCTGATGCGGCGCACCGTCCATCTCGTCACGGCGGCTGATGCGCTGGCGTGGCGGGCGCGGCACGATCCGATGCTGCGCCAGCGGGTGCTGGGTACCTACCGGCGTGAACTCGACGGGGTGGACCTGGGTGAACTCGCCGCCGCCGCCGGTGCGGTGATGGCCGACGGGGAGCCCCGCACGATGACCGCGATCGCCGACGCCCTCGCAGCCCGGTGGCCGGGCCCGGGGCGCAGGGCGCTGGGTGAGATGGTGGTCGCCGCGCTCGTCCCGATGGTGCAGATGCCGCCGCGGGGACTGTGGCGCGTGAAGGCGGGGGTCCACAACACCCCGCTCGCCGCATGGCTGGGGCGCGAAGCCGATGCCCCCGCTCCCCAGGGGACCGACCCGGTGGGCGAGGCGCTGGTGCGCCGCTACCTCGCGGCCTACGGCCCCGCCGCGTCGGCGGACCTGCGCGCCTGGTGCGGTCTCGCGGGGCTGCCGGCGGCGGTGGCCGCCGTACGCGGGGAGCTGATCAGCTTCCGTGACGAGCGCGGGCGCGAACTGCTCGACCTGCCCGACGCGCCCCGCCCGGACCCCGGTACGCCCGCGCCCGTGAGGTTCCTGCCCGCGTTCGACAACGCGATCCTCGGCTACCGCGACCGCAGCCGGATCATCGACGACGCGCACCGCGGCCTCTCGGTCGAGGGGGCACGGGTGGTGCTGGTCGACGGCCGCGTATCCGCCACCTGGACGGTGGACGCGGGCGCCGTGACCGTCAGCCCGTTGCGGGGATTCACCGGCAACGAACGAGGTGCCGTGTCGGAGGAGGGCGGCCGTCTGGCGCTGTTCCTCTCCGAGGGCGCGAGCGACGGTGCGCGGATCACCGAGGGGTGAGCCGCTGCCGGGCGGCGGCTCTCGTCAGGCACGCTCCAAGACGTGCTTGAGCGTCGCCAGGTCCGCGGTGACGGTGTCCGCGTCGCGCCGGAAGTCGTCGTCGGTCATCTCCGGCCGCCGGCGCAGGGTGAACACGACATCGCAGCCGGCGGTGTCGGCGATCACCCGGACCGGGTTGTGGACGGTCTCCCCCGAAGGCAGCGTGACGTCGTGGTCCAGGACGCCGAAGCCGTTCCTGGGCGCGAAGGCGACCACGACCCGCCCCATGGGGGAGTCCGCGACCCACTGCCCGTCGGTCTCCTCGATGGAGCCGCTCAGTCCCGCCGCCCATGCGGGAAGGTGCGAAGGGTCGGACGCGTAGTCGTAGACGTCGTCGGCGGCGCGGTCGATGTGGACGGTGAGGTGCATGATCCCCGCCTCGGAAGTGTTCATGGCAGCGACGCTACCGAGCCGGGCGGTGCACGGTCTTGTACGAAACGGACACCGGGGCGGCGGGGCCCGGCGATCGTCGGCGAGCCCTCCGGGCAGCGTACGAGTCAACCGGGACGGGCGCCCGGACGCTTGTGCTCAGTCCCACCAGAACGACCACGTCTCCTGGCCCAGGAGGTACTTGTCGGCGTACTCGGCCAGGCCGTTCGGAGGGGCCGCGTCGATGTTGTCCGGGCAGAACGCGAAGTGCTCGGCGGCCAGTGCCCGCGCTTCCGCCACGGTGGTGGGAGGCCGCCCGACGGACACGGTCAGCGTGTCGAAGCCGAGGGCCACGACGCGGATGCCGAAGCGGTCCTCCCAGGAGCGCAGCACGGCGCAGAGCCTGGCCACGTCGTTCTCGTGGTTGAGGGGGCCCGACCAGCCGATCGCCGCCGGTATGTCAGCGCTGCGCCGCGCGGGCACGAGCGCGGTTCTCAGGCCGTCCGCGAGCTCGTCGGCCATCTCCGCGGCCACCTCGTCCGGGGTCTCGGACGAATTCCCGGACGGGGCGGGCGCCAGTCCGGGCCAATCGGCTCCGTCCTCCATCTCGTCCGGGGCGCACTGCTCCCAGAACTCGCCGAGGACTTCCCCGGCTTCGTGGTCACCCGGGTACGAGGCCCCGGCGGGGTCGAGTTCCCAGTCCTCGGGCCACTGATCGAGGCGCCCGCCGTCCACCAGCACCGGGAGTAGACCGAGCGGCCGGCCGGTCGCCCGCAGCCGTGCCCAGTCGCCCGGCCGCGCGGGCTCGTCCGCGTACCAGAGCAGGGGCTCGTGCCAGGGGTCGTCGACCGTGGTGTCCACGAGGGTGCCCGGCGGAAGGGCCAGCAGGGGAAGGGGATTCGGGAGCGTCGCCATGCAACCGACTCCAGGAGCCGCCACTGACAACGCCCGGTTCGGCTCCGGGCAGCGAAAGCTGCGAGGGCGGCGAAGGAAACGAGGCGGCGAAGTCCGGCGGTCGGGGGCGGCCCCCTCGCGGGTGCCGCCCCATAGTCTCCGGTGCCGTCAGTACATCAGGGCGTCGCCCATCTCGCTCTGCCAGTAGGTGACGGTCAGTGTGCTGTCGACGTACACGGCCTTGCCGAGCGGCACGTTCGCGGAGGGGCCGGAGGAGCCGGTGCCCGTAGGGCCCTGGAAGCTCACGATCAGCTGCTTCGTGGAGTAGCCGCCCGTGCCGCTCCCGTCGGCGGACGACGTCATCACGCCGGCGTAGGCGGACTGCCCCGGGTCCAGGGTGACGACGGCCTGCGGCTTGCTCTCCTCGTAGACCGGCGGGGTGGACTGCGCCTCGCCGAACCGCAGGAAGGGGTAGTGGTAGGCGTTGCACGCCGTGGAGCCGGTGTTGGTGACGGTGAGCAGCATGTGGTTGAGGGGGCGGGTCACGGGCTTGAGCGTCACCTTCGCGTTACCACCGTCGCACGCGCGGGTGACGGGGCCGTCGTCCTTCCCGCTGCCCTGCGGGTTGTTCGTGTGCTTGTCCGCGGCGGGCTTCGCGTCGGCCGAGCCGGAAACGGAAGCACTCTCGTCGCCCGATCCGGAACCCCCGGCGGACTCGTTACCGGATGCTGCCGCGCCCGTGCCGGACTGCGCTTCGCCGTCGTCCGCCGGCCGGGCGGAGGGGGCGTCGGCCGCCGGTGCGGCGGACTCCAACGCCGATGTGTCCCCACCCTGGCAGGCGGTCAGCGAGAGGGCGGCCGCGAGGGCCACTGTGCCGAGGGCGGTGGTGCGGGCTGCGTGGCTGAAACGAAGGCTGCGCATGAGGTCGTACTCCCCGTGTCGATGGTTCGGTCGTGCCCGTCGCGCCGCTTCGGCGTTCGGGGCCGTGCTGGATGTACTGGACAATGACGAGTGGTCAGAGATGCCACAGGAGGGCGATGACGATCGCCGTGCAGGCGATCAGCACTCCCGTGGCAACGATGTCCGTCAGGCTGATGTCGCGGCGGGTCCGCACTGCGTCTCCGGATCGGACGAGGTGGCGTTCGGCGGTGTGTCCACATCCTGTGTGGGCCCGTGTTCCGGTGGCAACGGCTGCTGGCCAGGACGGGACGCCGGAACGGCGGGACGGGCCCTGAGCTGCTGATACGTGACCCTCCTGGAACGCCGTTTCGGGACGGACCAGAGGGAGGGACGGTCGGGGTGGGTACGGAGATCCAGGACTTCGCGGCGGAGCTCAGGCGGCTCAAGGAGCGCTCCGGGCTGAGCTACGGCGCACTCGCCCGGAAGCTGCACATGAGTACCTCGACGGTCCACCGCTACTGCAACGGCGACGCCGTGCCCGCCGACTACGCACCCGTCGAGCGCTTGGCGCGGGTGTGCCGGGCGAACCCGGACGAGTCGGTGGCGCTGCACCGCAGATGGATCCTGGCCGACGAGGCGAAGCGGCGGGGGGCGCGGAGGCCGGAGGCGGGGAGGGGCGCCGTTCCCGGGGCCGTGGCGCCGGACGAGGGCCGCTTCCGGGGTGACGGCGAGGACGCTGCGGGGACCGCGGACCCGGAGCCGGTCGCCCCGTCCGGGGGCGCAGCGGATCCCGGGACCCGGCCCGATGACGGACACGGCGAACCGGAGCCGGACGACCACCCTGAAACGGAACCCGTCGCGGCGGACGTGACCTCCCAGGCGTCCGGCGTCCGGGCCGCCGCGGGGAGGGGCCGGACCAGAAGGATGCGGGTCCTGCTCGCCGCCACGGCCGTCGTGGCGCTCACCGTGCCGACGGCTCTCGCCCTCCACGGGTTCACCCGGGGCGACGCGGCCGACGACGTGGAAGCGAAGCCGTCCCTGAGCGCTCCGGCGACCACACCGGGTGCGGGTGGCGGCCTGCGCGCGAGCGCTTCGGCGGAGCCGAGCCGTTCGGAGTCGTCGCCTGCGGCTGCCGGCAGCCGGACTGCGAAGGCCTCTCCGACGCGAGCCGGAACGGACGGGAAGGAGGGGGAGGAGGAGGCGAGTGGCGTACCCGTGCACGCCACCATCAGCTCCTACAACTGGGAGGAGCCGTGCGGGCAGTTCTACCTGCTCGACCGGGAGCCGGACGACGTACCGCCGCCGCCCGCACCGCAGGACACCCGGGGCTGGGCGAGGGCGCTGGACGGCGTCGACGGGGGAGCCATGAAGCTCGCGCTCACCGTCCAGGGGGCGTCGCGGGACGCGGTCGTCCTGACCGGGCTGAACGTGCGGGTTCTGGCGCGCGACCCGGCGCTCGACCGGTCGGCGTACTCCATGGGGACCGGCTGCGGCAGCGGGATCACGCCGCAGTCCTTCGACGTCGACCTGGACGACGCCCGGCCGCGGACGGAGCCGGTCGCCGGGACGCAGGGTGACGAGGTCGTGCCCGCGAAGGACTTTCCGTACCGGGTGAGTTCGACCGACGTGGAGGTGTTCCACCTGGACGCCCACGTGGAGGGCCACGACGTGAGCTGGTACCTGGAGCTTTCCTGGTCCAGCGGTGGCCGGACCGGGACGCTGAGGGTCGACGACCACGGCAGGCCCTTCCGCACGAGCAGCATCACGGCCAGGCCCGAGTACCTCTACCGGCCCGATATCGCACAGTGGGAGCTCACCCAGCTGTGAGCGGCGTTCTCCGGGGTACGAGGAGTTCCGGGAGTACGAGGGGCCGGCGGCGGTGTCGCCTGCCCGCAGCCACTGACGAGCAGGTGAAAGATGTCCATCCGCACAGACGAGAAGTCCGTGGACGACAGACCCGACGTGGACGGCAGACCGGACATGGGCGACAGACCGGACGGGGAGATCGCCGAGCGCACCGTGCGCCTGCGGCGACGGCTGGAACGCCTGATAGGCATCGCGGCCACCGAGGGCAACGAGGTGGTCCCCCTGCGCAACGGGGACGAGATCTTCGCCGCGATGCTGGGTGCGATCCGTGGTGCCGAGCACACCGTGGACATGATGACGTTCGTGTACTGGCGCGGTGACATAGCGAGGGACTTCGCGGAGGCGTTGTCGGAGCGGGCGCGTGCGGGTGTGCGGGTGCGGCTGCTGCTCGACGGGTTCGGGAGCCGGCTGATCGAGAAGGACCAGCTGGGGATGATGGAGGACGCCGGGGTGGAGGTGGCGTGGTTCCGCAAGCCGCTGTACCTCTCGCCGCTGAAGCAGAACCACCGCTGCCACCGCAAGGTCCTCATCACCGACGAGCGGACGGCGTTCACGGGCGGGGTGGGGATCGCCGAGGAGTGGTGCGGCGACGCCCGCAACGAGCGTGAGTGGCGCGACACCCATGTCCAGGTGCGGGGGCCCGCCGTGGACGGCCTGGCCGCCGCGTTCGCCCAGAACTGGTCGGAGTGCCACGCCGAGTTGTTCGACGAGCGCGACCGGTTCGTGGAGATCGAACCCCAGGGCGGATCGATCGTGCAGGTGGTGCGGGGTTCGGCCAGCTTCGGCTGGCAGGACATGCAGACCCTGCTCCGTGTCGTGCTGGAGTCCGCCGAGGAGCGGGTGCGCCTGACGACGGCGTACTTCGCGCCCGACACGTATTTCATCGAGCTGCTGTGTGCCACCGCCCGGCGCGGTGTCACCGTGGAGATCCTGCTGCCCGGCCCGCACACCGACAAGCGGGTGTGCCAGCTGGCCGGGCAGCACCACTACGAGGACCTCACCGCCTGCGGCGTGAAGATCTACCAGTACCAGCCGACGATGATGCACACGAAGGCGCTCACGGTGGACGGCGTGGCCTCGCTCATCGGGTCGACGAACTTCAACCGCCGCTCCCTCGACCACGACGAGGAAGTGATGCTCGCCGTGCTCGATCCGGCCTTCACCGCGACCCTCGACGAGCACTTCGAGGAGGACCGGGACAACAGCGTGCTGATCGACGGCGCCCGGTGGCGGCGCCGTTCACCGGCGCAGCGGATGCGCGAACTGGCCGTCCTGCCGATCCGTCGCTGGCTCTGAGACGACCCGGACACGCCGACGGCCCCGGACACCGTGAGGTGTCCGGGGCCGTCGGCGTACCGGATGATCAGAGCCGCTCGGGCGTCCGGATGCCGAGCAGCTTCATGCCCTGGTGCAGGGTGCGGGCGGTGAGCTCGACGAGGAACAGCCGGTTCTCGACGACCTCGGGCGCGTTGTCGGGGCTGAGCACCTGGCACTGGGCGTAGAACGTGGTCAGGTGCGAGGCGAGCTGGTAGAGGTACGCGGCCAGCTTGTGCGGCTCGTATCCCTCGGCCACCTCGGACAGGACCTCGCCGAACTGGTCCAGGTGCAGCCCCAGCGTCCGCTCGGCCGGGGCGAGCTCCAGCTCGGGGTGCGCGGCCGGATTCGCGTCGCCCTTCTTGCGCATGATGGAGCGGATCCGGGCGTAGGCGTACTGGAGGTAGACGGACGTGTCGCCGTTCAGCGAGACCATCTGGTCCAGGTCGAACTTGTAGTCCCGCACGGCGGAGGTGGACAGGTCGGCGTACTTCACGGCGCCGATCCCGACGTACCTGCCGTTCTCGACGATCTCCTCCTCGGAGAGGCCGACGCTCCCGGCCTTCTCCCGGACGACCGCCGTGGCCCGCGAGACCGCCTCGTCCAGCAGGTCCTCCAGCCGGACGGTGGTGCCCTCACGGGTCTTGAACGGCTTGCCGTCCTTGCCGAGGACCGTGCCGAAGGCCAGCTGGTGCGCCTTCACGTCCTCGTTCAGCCAGCCGGCGCGGCGGGCGGTCTCGAAGACCATCTTGAAGTGCAGCGACTGCCGGGCGTCGACGACGTAGACCAGGGTGTCGGCCTTGAGGTTCCCCACCCGGTCGCGGATCGCGGACAGGTCGGTCGCGGCGTAGCCGTAGCCGCCGTTCGTCTTCTTGACGATCAGCGGGACCGGGTTGCCGTCCGGGCCCTTCACGTCGTCGAAGAACACGCACAGCGCACCCTCGGAGCGGACGGCGACGCCCGTCTCCTCCAGGATCCGGCAGGTCTCCTCGAGCATGTCGTTGTAACCGGACTCGCCGACGATGTCGGGGTCGGCGATCTCCATGTCGAGCTTGTTGAAGACGGAGTAGAAGTAGATCTTCGACTCGTCGACGAAGCCCTGCCAGAGTGCCAGCGTCTCGGGATCGCCGGCCTGGAGGGCCACGACCCGGTCACGGGAGCGTGCCTTGAACTCCTCGTCGGAGTCGAACAGGGCGCGCGACGCCTTGTAGACGCGGTTCAGCGAGGACATCGCCGCTTCGCCGTCGGCCCGGCCGCCCTCGTGCTCCAGCTCGCCGGGGTGCTCGAAGAGGTACTGGATGAGCATGCCGAACTGTGTGCCCCAGTCGCCGATGTGGTGGCGCCTGACGACGTTCTCGCCGGTGAACTCGAGGATCTGGACCATGGCGTCACCGATGACGGCGGACCGGAGGTGGCCGACGTGCATCTCCTTGGCCACGTTCGGCTGGGCGTAGTCGATGACGGTCGTGCCGGCGGCGGCGTTCACCGGCACCCCGAGGCGGTCGGTGTCGGCGGCGCGCGCGGCGAGCGTCTCGGTGATCGCCCGGTCGGTGAGCGTGATGTTGAGGAAGCCGGGGCCGGAGACCTCGATGTCCTTGATCAGCTCACCCGACGGCAGGGAGGCCGTGACCTTGTCGGCCAGCTCGCGGGGGTTGCCCTTGACCTTCTTGGCGAGCGCGAGGATCCCGTTGGCCTGGAAGTCGGCCCGGTCGCTTCGGCGCAGCAGCGGGTCCGCGGTGCCGGCCTCCGGCAGGGCTGCCGTCAGGGCGTCCGCCAGCTGCTGCTGGAGCGTGGAAGCGAGGGAGGGGACCGAAGCCATGAGACGGCTGCCGTTTCGGTAGAGGACGAGGATCACCTCAGTATCCCATGGGGCGTAAAGCCGTTTTCGCGCTGCGGGCGGTACCTGGGAGAATGGGTGTGCCCCTGATGGGGGTCGCCCCTACGAGTCCTACACGAGAGAAGGACGTGCCGACCGTGGCTTCGAGTCAGAGCAGCACCGAGACCGACTGGGTCTCCCGCTTCGCGGACGATGTCATCGCCGAATCGGAGCGACGTGCGCCTGGCAAACCGGTCGTCGTCGCGTCCGGCCTGTCCCCGTCGGGCCCGATCCACCTGGGGAACCTCCGCGAGGTCATGACCCCGCACCTCGTCGCCGACGAGATCCGCCGCCGCGGGTACACCGTGCGCCACCTGATCTCCTGGGACGACTACGACCGCTACCGCAAGGTCCCGAACGGTGTCGAGGGTGTCGACGCGTCCTGGCAGGCGCATATCGGCAAGCCGCTGACCTCGGTGCCCGCGCCGGCCGGGTCGGCGTACCCGAACTGGGCCGAGCACTTCAAGGCCGCGATGACGGCGTCCCTGGACGAGCTGGGTGTCGAGTACGACGGCATCAGCCAGACCGAGCAGTATCTGGCGGGCACGTATCGCGAGCAGATCCTGCACGCGATGAGGCACCGCGCCGACATCGACGCCGTCCTCGACCGCTACCGCACCAAGAAGGACGGCGCGGCGGACGCGAAGGGCGGCAAGAAGCCGCAGCAGAAGAAGGTCGACGAGGCCGAGCTGGAGGCCGCCGAGGGCTCCGGCGCGGCGGACGAGGACGACGGTGGCTCGGGCTCCGCCGGCTACTTCCCGTACAAGCCGTACTGCGGCAACTGCGGGAAGGACCTCACGGTCGTCACCTCGTACGACGACGACACCACCGAGCTGAACTACACCTGCTCGGAGTGCGGCTTCGCCGAGACGGTCCGGCTGAACGAGTTCAACCGCGGGAAGCTGGTCTGGAAGGTCGACTGGCCGATGCGCTGGGCCTACGAGGGCGTGATCTTCGAGCCCAGCGGCGTGGACCACTCCTCACCGGGCTCCTCGTTCGTCGTCGGCGGCCAGATCGTGCGCGAGATCTTCGACGGCGTCCAGCCGATCGGACCGATGTACGCGTTCGTCGGGATCTCCGGCATGGCCAAGATGTCCTCCAGCAAGGGTGGCGTGCCGACCCCGGCCGACGCACTGAAGATCATGGAGGCGCCGCTGCTGCGCTGGCTGTACGCGCGCCGCAGGCCGAACCAGTCCTTCAAGATCGCCTTCGACCAGGAGATCCAGCGGCTCTACGACGAGTGGGACTCGCTGGCCCGCAAGGTCGCCGAGGGGACCGTGCTGCCCGCCGACGCGGCCGCGTACGCCCGGGCGATCGGCACGGCGGCGGGCCCGCTTCCCGCCACGCCGCGCCCGCTGCCCTACCGGACGCTGGCCTCGGTCGCCGACATCACCGCCGGTGCCGAGGACCAGACGTTGCGGATCCTCAGCGAGCTCGACCCGGCGAACCCGCTGGCCACGCTCGACGAGGCGCGTCCCCGCCTCGACCGCGCCGAGAGCTGGATCACGACCCAGGTCCCGGCCGAGGCGCGCACCGTCGTCCGTGACGAGCCGGACAAGGAACTCCTCGGGTCCCTCGACGAGCGGGGCCGCGAGTCGCTGCGGCTGCTGCTGGAGGGGCTGGACTCGCACTGGTCGCTGGACGGGCTGACCACGCTCGTCTACGGCGTGCCGAAGGTGCTGGAGGGTCTGGAGCCGGACGCCAAGCCGACGCCCGAACTCAAGGTGGCCCAGCGGTCGTTCTTCGCGCTGCTGTACCGGCTGCTGGTGAGCCGGGACACCGGCCCGCGCCTGCCCACGCTGCTGCTCGCGGTCGGGGCGGACCGGGTGCGGAAGCTGCTCGGCGCGTAACGCTTCCCGACGTGAGGACGGGCGGGCCGCTCAGCGGCCCGCCCGTTTCGCTCTGTCCGGTCCGCCCTACGCGATGTGGTTGGCGGCCTCGTCCATGTTGAAGCGCTGCTTGAAGCCGGGCAGCAGCTTGCGGAGCAGTGCGGCGCTGCGCGGGTGGTGGACGTCGCGGACGTCCGCGAGGTGTATCTCGAGCGCCTCCGCGCTCGGGTAGTCCTGGTGTTCTTTGGTGTAAGTCGTGAACACCTCGTACGCGGTCGCGCTGAAGTCGGCCTCGGCTTCGGCCCATTCGGCCGTGTCGGCCTCCTGCTGCTCGGCCGTCGGGCCCTGCTGCGGATCGTGCTGACCCTGCGGCTGCTCCTGGGGCATGACCTGCTGCGGTTCCCCCGAGCGGGGGTGCGGGAAGGCGCCGATGGTGCCGACGTTGCCCAGCGGGCGGGTGCGGCCTCCGGGGCCCGAGGGGATCATCACCGGGGTGGGTTCGAGGCCTTCGACGTACGTCGGGTTGTACGCGCTCTCGTACGCGTCCTCGGGTACCTGGGGAGCCGCGAACCAGGGGCTCTCGTGCGAGCCGGGGCCCTCCTGCGGGTACTGCTGCGGCTGGTCGTTGTGCTCCTGCCGCGCCGCCTGCTGCTGAGCTGCCGCCTGCGCCCGGGGGTCCTGCTCCTGGAGCTCGCGGGGCTCCTGCCCCTGTGCGGTGTACGGCAGTTGGGGGTGCTGTCCGGCCTCCACGGCCGCGGGGGCGGGCGGCAGCAGGGCCGGCTCGATGCCGGCGGCGGCGAGCCCGGCGTGGGCGGTGTCGGCGAGCGGGACGCCGTACTTCGCCAGACGCAGCGGCATCATCGACTCGATGGGTGCCTTGCGGCGCCAGTTGCGGCCGAAGCGGGCCTGGAGGCGGGCCTGGTAGATCAGCCGGTCCTGTTCGAGCTTGATGACCTGCTCGTAACTGCGCAGCTCCCACAGCTTCATGCGGCGCCACAGCTTGAAGGTGGGGACGGGGGACAGCAGCCAGCGGGTGAGCCGGACGCCCTCCATGTGCTTGTCGGCGGTGATGTCCGCGATCCGGCCCACGGCGTGCCGTGCGGCCTCGACGGAGACGACGAAGAGGATCGGGATCACCGCGTGCATGCCGGTGCCCAGCGGGTCGGGCCACGCGGCCGCGCCGTTGAAGGCGATCGTCGCGGCGGTGAGCAGCCAGGCTGTCTGGCGCAGCAGCGGGAACGGGATGCGCATCCACGTCAGCAGGAGGTCGAGCGCGAGCAGGACGCAGATGCCCGCGTCGATGCCGATCGGGAAGACCAGGGAGAACTGGCCGAAGCCCTTCTCCTCCGCGAGTTCGCGTACGGCGGCGTACGAGCCGGCGAAACCGATCGCGGCGATGAGCACGGCGCCGGCGACGACGACCCCGATGAGTACGCGGTGCGTGCGTGTCAGTTGCATGGCGGCCATCCGCGATCCCCTCCCGACTTCGATGAACCGGTTCCACTTCGGCACCCGGCGCGCGCACAGCCTGGCACATGCCGGCTCGGCGTGTTGCGCGGGGAGGGCCCGCAGCCCGGTACCAGCGGGGGTACCGGGCTGCGTAAAGCCAGCTCTGTGCAGGGGAGTTGGCGCCCCCGCACGCCTCAGGTCACGACTTGGGCTTGGAGGTGGCCGTCGTCTTGGAGGTCGCCTTGGCCGGTGCCGACGTCTTCGCGGTCGCCTTGGCGGACGGCGTCGCCTTCCCGGTCGCCTTGGCGGACGGGGAGGCCGGGGACTTCCCGGTGTCCGCGTCGGTGTCGTCGTCGGCGCCGACCTTGGCCACGGCTTCCTTGACGGCCGTCTGCGCGCCCTTGAGGATGTCGGCGGCGGCGGGCTTCTTCGCGCCGGCGTATCCGGCCCCGTTGTAGGTGACGCTGACGACGACGTTCCCGGTGCGTGCCACGACCGTGGCGTACTCGAACTCCTCGCTGGTCTTGGTGAGGGTGTACACGACGGCGGTCGCCTGCTCGCCGATGCCCGTGGCGGGGTTGGCGGAGACCTTCTTGGCGCCCTCGGTGGCCTGCGCCTTACCGATCTGCTTGGTGTACTCGGCGGCGGCGCGCTTCGCGCCGCTGCCCAGCGACTGATCGGAGTCGAAGCGGGTGAAGGCGACGTCGAGCCAGCGGTACTGCGAGCCCTTCACGCCGTTGTCGTCGAGACCGTTCCACGCGCAGCCGCCGCGGGCCGCGGTGTCGCTTGACTTGTCCGGGGTGCCGCCCTTGCTCTTCGCCTTGGGAACCAGGTCCCCGACCGTCTTCCTGCTGATCGATCCGCAGGCGTCGGGCAGCGAGTCGAACTTCGCGGGCTCGACGGACGGCCCGGACTTCTGCGCGCTCGGAGAGGTCGACGAGGCGGATTCCTTCGCGTCGCCGGAGTCCGACGAGCAGCCGGCGGCGACGAGCATCACCGGAACGGCGGCGCAGGCGAGTATGCGGGACAGTCGCGGAGCTGATCGGTGCATGGTTCCTTCACTCGGACGGCACGGTGTTCTCGGTCGTGCGGGCGGTTGCGGTACGGCGGTCACACGGTCACTGCGGCCGGCTGCCGGAGACGGTCCTGTCGTAGGCGGGCCGGGGGCCACGGTACGACGGACCGGGACCGGATGCCGCCTTCGGCCGAGGGCCCCGGAGCGCGGAAGGTGCCTTGTCCGGGGCTGCTCGGCGTCCGGTCATTCGCTCAGGGTCTCTGCCAGATTCCGTGCCAGGGCCTGGGCCTTCTCCTGCAGTTCCCGGCTGTCGGGGACCTCGGTCACGAGGGCCGGCTGCTCGGTGTAGCTCACGGTCACGATGACGTTCGATGTGCGGAATACCACGCTCACGGTGCGGTGCTGGGCGGTGGAACCCGTCCGGGTGAGGGCGTCGTCGAGGAACGCCTCGTCCCCGAGTCCGCCGAGCAGCCTGGGTCCGAGATCCGCGCCGCCGGACGGGGCTGCGTCGGCATCCGGGCCCGTGGCGGCGTCGGGAGAGGCCGGGGGTGTGCCGCCGGAGGCGGAGGGGCTGCCGCTGGGCGACCCGGTCGCGGACCCGCTGGGGGTCACGCCGCCGGGGGCCGGCAGCCCGGCGGCGTCCTCCTTCTTCGTGTACACGTCTCGGGCGCGGTCGTCGTCGCTGACCGCCGGGTCGTAGGAGACGACGCGCTCGAAGTCGATGGACAGATTCCGGGAGGCGTCCGGGGCGTCCGCCTTCCAGCGGCAGCCGACCTTGCGGTCGGTGTCGTAGGTGACGACGGCGGTGCCCTCGTAGATCTTCTCCTGCTGGTCCTCGGGAAGATCCGCTGCGGCGGGCAGCAGGTCCCTGAGGGTGGAGCGCGGTACGGCGCGGCAGGATTCCGGCAGGGTGCGGTACTTCCCCGGAGGCGCGGCCGAGACCGTCGGGCTGCCTGGCTTGCTGTCGGCGGCGGGGTCGTCGGCGCCGGAGCCGGCGCTGCAGCCGGCGACGAGCGCTGCGAGGAGCGCGACGCCGGGTACGTACGCCATGTGTCGCACGGTCCCAGGCTCCCTTCGGTACGAAAACGGGTTGCCGCTCGATGGCGGCCGATGGACACAATGTGTATCGCACGCGCCGCTGTGAATGCCGGTCGGCCGACCGTTATGCCGACCTCGGCACCGGTTTTGCGCTTTCAGTTTTTTCGGGGGAATCGAGGGGTTATGTCGTATGTAGAGATGCCGGGTGCTCAGGTTCCGATCCGGATGTGGGCGGACCCGGCGTCGGTCGAGGACGTCGCGATGCAGCAGCTGCGGAACGTGTCCACCCTGCCCTGGATCAAGGGCCTGGCGGTCATGCCGGACGTCCACTTCGGCAAGGGCGCGACCGTCGGCTCGGTGATCGCGATGCACGGTGCGGTCTGCCCGGCCGCCGTGGGTGTGGACATCGGCTGCGGAATGTCGGCGGTGAAGACGTCGCTGACCGCCAACGACCTGCCGGGTGACCTCTCCCGGCTGCGGTCGAAGATCGAGCAGGCCATTCCGGTGGGCCGGGGCATGCACGACTCCGCCGTCGACCCCGGAAAGCTGCACGGCTTCCCGACGAGCGGCTGGGACGACTTCTGGTCGCGATTCGACGGGATCGCCGAAGCGGTCAAATTCCGTCAGGGGCGGGCAACGAAGCAGATGGGAACGCTCGGAAGCGGGAATCACTTCATCGAGTTCTGCCTCGACGAGGCCGGATCGGTGTGGTTGATGCTGCACTCCGGGTCCCGGAACATCGGCAAGGAACTCGCCGACTTCCACATCGGGCAGGCCCAGAAGCTCCCGCACAACCAGGGCCTCGTCGACCGTGACCTGGCGGTCTTCGTCTCGGACACCCCGCAGATGGCGGCCTACCGCAACGACCTCTTCTGGGCGCAGGAGTACGCCGCGTACAACCGCTCGATCATGATGGGCCTCTTCCAGGACGTCGTCCGCAAGGAATTCAAGAAGGCCCGGGTCGTGTTCGAGCCGGTGATCTCCTGCCACCACAACTACGTGGCGGAGGAGCGGTACGAGGGTATGGACCTGCTGGTCACGAGGAAGGGCGCGATTCGCGCCGGCTCCGGGGAGTTCGGGATCATTCCCGGGTCCATGGGGACCGGCTCGTACATCGTGAAGGGGCTCGGGAACGAGAAGTCGTTCAACTCCGCCTCGCACGGTGCCGGCCGGCGGATGAGCAGGAACGCCGCGAAGAGGAAGTTCTCGACGAAGGACCTGGAGGACCAGACTCGGGGCGTGGAGTGCCGCAAGGACTCCGGGGTGGTGGACGAGATCCCGGCCGCCTACAAGCCGATCGAGCAGGTCATCGAGCAGCAGCGCGACCTGGTCGAGGTCGTCGCGAAGCTGAAGCAGGTCGTGTGTGTGAAGGGCTGAGGCCCGCAACGGCACCGGTGTGAGCCCCGGAACCCCCCAACGCGCGTGGTCCGGGGCTCCTTCGTGCGGGCGCACCGGTCCCGGTCCCTCGCGTCAGAGCGTCCGGTGGACCTTGGAGTTGGAGGCCTGGGCCCGGGGGCGCACCACCAGGAGGTCGATGTTGACGTGGCTGGGGCGCGTGACCGCCCAGGTGATCGTGTCGGCCACGTCGTCGGCGGAGAGGGGTGCGTCGACGCCCGCGTAGACCTTGGCGGCCTTCTCGGCGTCGCCGCGGAAGCGGGTGGTCGCGAACTCCTCGGTCTTGACCATGCCGGGTGCGACCTCGATCACGCGGACCGGGGTGCCCACGATCTCGAGGCGGAGGGTCTCGGCCAGGACGTGCTCGCCGTGCTTGGCGGCGACGTAACCGCCGCCGCCCTCGTAGGTCGAGAGCCCGGCCGTCGAGGAGAGGATCACGACCGTGCCGTCGCCGCTCTCCGTGAGGGCCGGGAGCAGCGCCTGGGTGACGTTGAGGGTGCCGATGACGTTCGTCTCGTACATCTGCCGCCAGTCGGCCGGGTCCCCGGTCGCCACGGGGTCGGCGCCGAGCGCCCCGCCCGCGTTGTTGACCAGGACGGCCAGGGAGCGGAACGCGGTCGCGAACTCGTCGACGGCGGCGCGGTCCGTCACGTCGAGGGAGTAGGCGGTCGCCTGGTGGCCCGCTTCGGTGAGCTCGGCGGCGAGCGCCTCGATGCGGTCCTTGCGGCGGGCGGTGAGCACCACGCGGTATCCGGCGGCGGCCAGCTGCCTGGCGGTCGCGGCGCCGATGCCGCTGCTCGCACCGGTGATGACGGCGATGGGGGTGGCGGCCATGCGGACTCCTCGGAAGCTGATCGGTACGGGGACAGGATAGGCGGGGCGGTTCCGGCCGGGGGTGGTGCCGGCCCGCCGTGGCCCGGCTCAGTGGTCGCGCGGGGCGTACACGATCAGCGCCATGCCGGCCAGGCACACGAGCGCGCCGGTCACGTCCCAGCGGTCCGGGCGGTAGCCGTCGGCCACCACACCCCAGGCGATCGATCCCGCGACGAACACTCCTCCGTACGCGGCCAGGATGCGGCCGAAGTCGCCGTCCGGCTGGAGCGTTGCCACGAAGCCGTACGCGCCGAGGGCGATGACGCCCGCGCCGATCCAGATCCAGCCGCGGTGCTCGCGCACGCCCTGCCACACGAGCCAGGCCCCTCCGATCTCGAACAGGGCGGCCACGACGAAGAGGGCGACGGAACGGGCGATGAGCATGCGGCCAGCGTGTCATGCGGGGGAGAGCGGCCCCGGGCCCGCGGTGCGCGGCGCCCGGAGGCGAAGCGGGTGCGGTCGTGGGCCGTGCGGGTGGGGAGGGGCGGCGAACCGGTCCTTGCACAAGGATGATTGCCGCACATCGGTAGGTTCATCCCATGCGAGTGACGCGTGGAGCTGTGCTGAGGAAGTCCGCCGTGGCGGCGATGGCGATGGCCGTGGTGCTGGGCCCGGGGCTGTCCGCCGTCGCCGAACCCGCGCCGAAGGGGGCCGCGCCCGCACCGACGGGCATCGCGCCGGAGGCGGACGTGTCCCACCACGGCCATGTGTCCCTGGAGGGCCAGAGGATCGGGGTCCTGCTGCGGACCGGCAACCGGGGGCCCTCGGCGCTGGAGGACGCGACCGTGCGACTGCGCTTCTCCGTGCCGCTCGCTCCGGGCCAGCGGCTGCCCCAGGGCTGCCTGCGCAGCGGCAGCCGGACCGTGGTGTGCGGGACGGGGGCGCTCCCCGTGGCCGGAAAGGCGCGGCGCACCACGGTCGTGCTCGGCCTCACCGGACAGCCGGCAGAGGTCGTGGTGCGCGTGGACACGGTGTGGAACGGCGGTGCGAGCGACCGGAATCCCCGCAACAGCACCCATGAGGTACTGGCCCCGTCCACCGGAGACGCGTACGTCTTCTGAGACCCCGGTTCCGGCCCGGGCGACCGCGCCTTCCCGAGCCGGTCTCCGCCCGACGGGCCCTCCTGTCGTTCGCTTCGGCTCAGGTGATCGGTGCCTGGCTGCCCGCGTCTCCGAACTCGCGCACCGCGTCCGCCACGATGTCCTCCAGACGCGAGTGGTGGGCACCGCGCCAGTAGACCCGGTCGCAGGCCGTGCACTGCGCGAAGACGTCGTAGGACGCCTGGGTGCCCCGCTCCAGAAGGGCGCTCACCGCGTCCTTGTCGGCCGCCGCGAGGTCCCCGTTGCATGCGGTGCAGCGGGTCCAGGGGGCGAGGGACGGGGCGAAGCGGCCCAGGACGTCCCGCAGTTGTTCCTCGGGCCGGTCGCTGTAGACGTACGCCCCCGCCCAGATCTCCCTGCGTCGCAGCAGTCCCCGGTCGCGGGAGAGGAGGACCCGCCGCTCGGCGGCGGACAGGGCGGCCAGGGCCGGGTCGCCGATGTCCTCGTTCTCGTAGGCGGCGTCCACACCGAGCAGCCGCAGCCGGCGTGCGAGCGTGCCCAGATGTACGTCGAGCAGGAAGCGGAGCGGCGCCCCCGGGACCTGCTGGGGGCGCTGGACGGCACGCACCTCGACCACTTCGCCGGCGGCAGGGATGTGCGACGTGGGCACGGGGCGACCGTCCACGAGCAACTGCCCGGCCTCGGTGAGCGGGACGCCGAGGGACTCCACCACGTGTCCCAGGGTCGACGAACCGTCCGTGGTGACGGCCGTGCGTCCGTGGCGGCGGTCGTGGGTGACGAAGAGCCGGAGTTCCGTGGCTACTTCGAGGGTGATCTCTGGTCCGTTCACCTGCTCAGGATGTCATCGCGCGGCCGGGGCGGCGACGTGTTTCCGGGGCCGCCGCCGGGAGCCCGGGGGCCCCGGGTGCCGGCCGTCCGGCGGGGCGAGGCGAAGGCCGTCGGAGGAACGCCCACCGTGGCCGTGAAGTCCCGTACCAGGTGCGCCTGGTCGCTGTACCCCAGGTCGGCGGCGAGCGCGGTCCGGTCGGGCTCCGGGTCCGTCTCGGGGAAGGTGTTCGGCGAGCCGTTCCCCGCGGGCCCCGGGGCTACGGCTTTCGAGCGGGTGCCGGCCGTGACGGGCCGCGATCCCGGCCGGCGGCCCGCCGGCCGGTGACGACGGGGGTGTCCTGCGCCGGGTACGGGGCCGCCGGGTCGGTGTAGAGCCCGCCGAGGGCGTCGTACGCGCTGCCGACGACGGCTTCGGCGCTGCTCAGCACCTCGCGCGCGGCGGTGCGGGCGGCCCGGCGGCTGTACGGCGGAGGCGGGTTCCGGCGCATGCGGCGGCAGTCGCACACCGCGTACACCCCACTGGCGAGGACCACGGCCGGGACGGTCAGGGTCAACAGCAGGTCATCCATGCCGGGGGTGCCTCCTCGGGAGTCGCTGCTCCTTGCATCGGCAGGCCACGCCGTGCGGCTGGAGATCATTCTTCGGCCAATGAATGGCCGAAGAATGATCTCCTTACCCGGAGAAACGTGAGCATTCCGGCGTTTCGGCCCCTCAGTCCTCCGTGGTCCCCGTACGGTCCAGGCGCGTGCGCAGGGTCAGGGCGAACTCCTCGGCCCGCGCCAGCTGGACGCGCAGCTTGGCGACCTGCTCGGCCGCGGAACGTTCGTACGACCGGACGCGCTCCAGGAGTGCGTCACGCTCCTGGGTCGTCGGTCCTTCATCGGCGTCGAGGCGGTCCACCGCCTCCAGCAGGTCCCGCATCTCGTCGAGGGTGAAGCCGAGCGGCTTCATCCGGCGGATGACCATGAGCCGGGCCACGTCCGCCTCGGTGTAGAGCCGGAATCCGCCCCGCGACCGGGCCGAGGGTGTGACGAGTCCGGTCTCCTCGTAGTGCCGGATGGTGCGCAGGGACAGCTCGGTGCGCGTGGCGACCTCGCCGATCTGCATGTGTGCGCCGCTCACGGTGCCCCCTGTGTCCTGCCGGCTCCCGCCGTGACCGAGGGAGGACGGCGCTTCGTCCCCAGCCTAGCGTCCATCTCTACTCTGACGTCAGGGTAGAGTTGACCGGTGCCGGTGGTCCGGGGCCGACGACGTCTCCGGCCGGAACGCGGAAGCCGGCCGGTGTCGGGCCCCGCCTCTCCGGCGGACCCCGAGTCCCGGAGCCCGGAGCGCGAATCCGCACCGGCGACTGCCGGACGCGGCCCTCTGCCGGCTCTCCGCCTGCCGCCGCGGACGTACGTCCGTGCAGGCCCACTCCGGTCCTCGCCCCCGCACGCCCCGGCCCGCCGGACGCGCCCGAACTCATGACAGGTCAGGCCCCCTTGAGCTTCTTCCCGCCGTCGTTCGCGGTCGCCCGGCCGAAGGGCTTCCGGCCCGTCCGGCTGTCCCCCAAGGTCTTCCGCACCGAGGTCCTGGCCGGACTCGTCGTGGGCCTCGCCCTGATTCCCGAGGCCATCTCCTTCTCGATCATCGCGGGCGTCGATCCGGCGGTCGGCCTGTTCTCCGCGTTCACGATGGCCGTCGTCATCTCGGTCGTCGGCGGCAGGCCGGCGATGATCTCCGCCGCGACGGGCGCCGTCGCGCTCGTCATCGCCCCGCTCAACCGGGAACACGGCTTCGGCTACCTGGTGGCGGGCGTCCTGCTCGGCGGGGTCTTCCAGATCGTCCTCGGGGCCCTCGGCGTCGCGAAGCTCATGCGGTTCGTGCCGCGCAGCGTGATGGTCGGCTTCGTCAACGCGCTGGCGATCCTGGTCTTCCTGGGTCAGGTCCCCGAGCTGAGCGGCGTCCCCTGGCCCGTGTATCCGCTGGTCGCCGGCGGGCTGGCCCTGATGGTGCTCTTCCCCAGGATCACCAGGACGGTCCCCGCGCCGCTCGTCTCCATCGTCGTCCTGACCGTGATCACCGTTGCCGCGGGCATCGCCGTACCGACGGTCGGGGACAAGGGCGAGCTGCCCTCGACCCTGCCGGTGCCCGGCCTCCCGGACGTGCCTTTCACCCTGGACACCCTGACCACCGTCGCCCCCTACGCACTGGCCATGGCGCTGGTCGGGCTGATGGAGTCGCTGATGACGGCCACGCTCGTCGACGAGATCACGGACACCCGGTCCAGCAAGACCCGCGAGTCCATCGGTCAGGGCGTCGCCAACATCGTGACCGGCTTCTTCGGCGGCATGGGCGGGTGCGCGATGATCGGTCAGACCATGATCAACGTGAAGGTCTCCGGCGCCCGCACCCGGCTGTCCACCTTCCTCGCCGGTGTCTTCCTGATGGTCCTCTGCATCGCGTTCGGGCCGCTCGTCTCCCACATCCCCATGGCCGCCCTCGTCGCGGTCATGGTCATGGTCTGTTTCGCGACCTTCGACTGGCACTCCATCGCACCCCGCACCCTCCGGCGGATGCCCGCCGGTGAGATCGCGGTCATGGTGATCACGGTGGTCTGCGTCGTCGTCACCGAGAACCTCGCCGTCGGGGTGGTCGTCGGTTCGGTCACCGCCATGGTCATCTTCGCCCGGCGGGTCGCCCACCTCGCGGACGTCACCGCGGTCACGGACCCGGACGGCGGCCAGGTCGCCTACTCCGTCACCGGCGAGCTCTTCTTCGCCTCGTCCAACGAACTGGTCGGCCGGTTCGCCTACGCCACCGACCCCGACGAGGTCGTCATCGACCTGTCCGGCGCGCACATCTGGGACGCTTCGGCCGTCGCGAGCCTGGACGCGGTCACGGCGAAGTACGAACAGCGCGGGAAGCGTGTGGAGCTCATCGGCCTCAACGAGCGGAGCGCCCGTCTGCACGGAGCGCTGAGCGGCGAACTGGCGGGCGCCGAGTGAACCCGGCACGGAGCCTTGCCGTCGGCACGCCTCAGACGGTCTGCTGACGCCGCTGCGGCTCGGCGGCCGGCAGGAAGGGATCGGCGGCCGCGTCGCAGAACGCGGCCAGCCCGGTGGCGAGCGCCTCACGTGCGGCGGGGGTCATGCGCTTCATCGCCTGGTGCAGGCCCTGTTCGCGACGGCGTCGCACGTCGCGCAGGTGTGCCGTGCCCGCGTCGGTGAGGGCCAGCCGCATCTCGCGGCGGTCGTCGGGGCGTGGGGTCCTGCGCACGAACCCCGCCGCCTGCAGCCGGTCGCACAGCCGGCTGACGGAGGGAGCGGCCGCGTCCAGGTACCGGCCGAGCGTCCGCATATTGATCCCCGGCTCGCGCTCGATGATGTACATCACACGGATCTGTGCCGCGGAGACCGGCGAGGTCGTGAGGGTGTGGCGGCCGCGTTCCCAGGCGATCTCGAGGAGTTCGAGGACCTGCCTGACCTCGGGCGCCTCGTCCGGGGCATACCGGTCGAGCTGGATGGGCTCCTCGCGCATGTGACACTCCCGTGTGGGGCATATGCCCGTTCCGGCTGGTCGATGTGAACAGTCGCGTGATGAAAATATGTCAACGAAAGCAGGGCCGTACAGGTGGACAGACCCAGCGGCGTCGAGCGTGTGCTTCGCGAGGCCGCCCCGCACCAGATCTTCGACGTGCTCCAGGCTTCGATCCGGAGCCGTCACGGCGCCTCGCGCGTGGAACTGCTCGTCGCCGACTACGCGATGACACAGCTCCAGCCGGTCGGTGTCCTGCCTCACACCCGCAGGCCGGTGCCGGTCCACAGCAGTGACCCCGGCCGGGCCTTCGGCGCACAGGAGCCGCACTGTGTGCGCGACCCCGGTGCCTCCACTGTAACCGTGCACGTGCCGGTCAGTGTCCGCGGCGACCGGCAGGGCGTGCTGAGCGTCACACTGCCCGACGGCGGGGCGGGCGCCGACGTGGCCGTCGTGGAGGACCTGCAGGCGTGCGCCGACGCCCTGGCGCACGAGATCGTCGTCGCGGAACGGGACACCGACCTGTTCCTGCAGGCCCGGCGGGCCGAGCGCCTGACCCTCGCCGCCGAGATGCAGTGGCAACTGCTGCCGGGCCGGTCGTGCTCCCGTCCCGAGTACAGCATCGGCGCCCAACTGGAGCCCGCCTACGCCATCCACGGCGACAACTTCGACTGGTCGGCGTCCGCCGACGAGCTCACCCTGACCGTCAACAACGGCATGGGCGAGGGCATCGAGGCCGCGCTGCTCACCAACCTCGCGGTCAACGCCCTGCGCAACGCGCGCCGCGCGGGCCTCAGCCTGGCGGACCAGGCGTACCTGGCCGACCAGGCCCTCTACGGTCAGCACCGGGGAAGCCGGTTCCTGGCCACGCTGCTGCTCCGTTTCCATCTCCGGACCGGCGATGTGGAGATCATCGACGCGGGGTCGCCGCGCGTCTGGCGCATGCGCGAGGGGACCGTCGAGGCGGTCGAACTGGACGCCCAGATGCCGCTCGGGATGTTCGAGGACACGGTCTACACGCCGCAGCACTTCACCGTCGAGCCCGGTGACCGGCTGTTCTTCATCAGTGACGGTGTCTATGACGCCTTGTCACCCGCGGGCGAGAAGTACAGCCTCCACGCACTCGTCAGGGCGATGACCGAGACCCGCATGCTGCCCGCGACGCAGGTGCCCAGGGCGCTGCTGGAGAAGGTGCTGGGCCATCGCGGCTCGGGACCGACCGTGGACGACGCACTCGTGCTGTGCCTGGACTGGCACGGCCGCCCGGCCACCTGAAGCAACATGAGGGCCGGCCGCCCGTCCGGTCCCGGGTGCCCCGGTGCCGGATTCGTGCGCACGGCGTGAAGGTTTCGGACCCGGACTGTGGTCAAGGTGCCGGTCAGGCCCCCGGACGGGGGGCAGGAGCCGAGGGCGGGTTGCCATCCGGTGCCCGTCTGGGCAATGGTTGCCGAAGGGAAAGTAATATCCGTCCAGTTGGAAGGTGGTGCGGCTCGCTTCCGGCGGGCCCCCCCTCATGGCTCCTCCGAAGGAAACCGCCACGATCACTCAGAAGCCGCCCGCGCCCGGTGTCTGGGACACCGCCCCGTACCCCGTGGTCATGGCCGACCGGTGCGGCACGGTCGTCGAGGTGAACGCGGCCGCCGCGTCGCTGCTGGACGCCATGGTGCCGGGATCGGGCATGGCGGAGACGGCACCCTCCTGGCTGGCACGGGCGCACGCCGACTTCGCCGGGGCCGGAGCGGTTCCGGGACGGACGGACGGTGGAGGCGCCGCCTCCGTCCGGGGCCACATCGGGGAGCAGAGCTTCGAGGCCCACCCCTCGTGGGGTGCCGACGGACGGGTCGTGTGGTGGCTGGTCGACGACACCGACCAGCGGCTGGCGGAAGCGGCGCTCACCACGGAGCGCGAACGGGCCACGTTCCTCGCCGAGGCGTCCAACGTGCTGATGGCCTCCCTGAACAGCGAGCGGTGCATGCGGGCCATCGCACGCCTCGCCGCCCAGTACTTCGCCGACGCGGCGGTCGTCGTCGCACCCGTCTCCGGGCGGACGATGCCCGTCGCACACGCCGTCGCGGGCGGGGAGACCTCCCGGGCCCTGGTGGCGGACGACCCGTCACTCGTGCCCGGTCTCAGCGAGGCACTCCAGGGCTTCCCGCCCGTGCCGTCGCGCTGGATCGACCCGGCCGCCCTGCCCGCGTGGATGCTGCCCGAGGACTTCACCGGGACGATCGGGTCGGTCGCGGTCACCCCGCTGCCCGGTCACGGGGTGCCCGCGGGCGCCCTGATCCTGCTGCGCTCCAGCGGGCGGGCGGAGTTCAGCGAGAGCGACGAGCTCTTCGCCCGGCAGTTCGCCGCCCGTGCCGGAGCCGCGCTCTCCGCAGCCCGCCTCTACGCCGAGCAGAGCGACATCACCCAGACCCTGATGCGGGACCTGTTGCCGCCCAGCCTCCACCGGGTGAACGGCGTCGAGTTCGCGGGCGGCTACCAGCCGGCCGGAGCGCGCGAGCGGGTGGGCGGTGACTTCTACGACGTACACCCCGGTGGCACGGACGCTGAGCCGTCCCTGGTGGTCCTGGGCGACGTCTGCGGCAAGGGGCTGGACGCCGCCGTGCTCACCGGCAAGATCCGCAACACGCTGCAGGCCCTGACGCCGATGGCGGACGACCACGTGAAGATGCTCCAGCTCCTCAACGGAGCGCTGCTGAACTCGCACCACACCCGTTTCGCCACCCTGGTGCTCGCCTCGGTCCGGCGTACGCAGAACCAGGTGCTGCTGCGGCTCACCTCGGCCGGCCACCCCGCCCCCCTGGTGGTGCGCCTTGACGGCACGGTCGAGGAGGTCACCACGCACGGCACTCTGGTCGGCGCCCTGCCGCACATCGAGGCCGGCAGCGTGGAGGTCCTGCTGCAGCCGGGCGAGACCTGCCTCCTCTACACCGACGGGGTCACCGAGGCCCGTGGCGGTCCGATGGGCGACGAGCTCTTCGGCGAGGAGCGCCTCGCACGGGCGCTCTCGGGATGCGCGGGGATGCCGGGCGAAGCCGTGGTGGAGCGCATCCAGATGCTCGCCTCCCAGTGGCTTCGCGACGGCAGGCACGACGACATGGCCCTCGTGGCGATCACCGCGCCGCGCACCACGCACCTGAGCGCGGTGAACGGGCACACGCGGGGCAGGTACACCGCATGAACGCGTGTGTGAGGACCGGTGCGGACGACGTCCGGGGACTGCGGGACCAGCTGTGGGCCGCCGTGACCGACCGCGACGAGCACGCCGCCGCGGGCGTCGTCTTCGCCGCCCTGGACGGCGGCCTGGATGCCGAATCCGCCCTGCTCGACGTGATCGCGCCGGTCCAGGAGAAGGTCGGCACCGAGTGGGCGGCGAACCGTCTCACCGTCGCCGAGGAACATGCCGCGAGCGCGATAGCCGAACGGGTCATCGCCGCACTCGCCCACCATCCGTCCACGCGTTCCGTCCCGCAGCTCGGCAGGATCACCGTGGCCTGCGTCGACAGGGAATGGCACGTGCTCCCGGCCCGGCTGCTCGCGGAGGTCCTCTCGCTGCGCGGCTGGCGGGTCGACTTCCTCGGGGCCCAGGTCCCCACCCCGCACCTGATCGCCCATCTGCACACCAGCGGCGCGGAGATCGTCGCGCTCTCCTCGTCCCTGCCCACCCGGCTGCCCACCGCGCACGCGGCGATCACCGCCTGCCAGGCCGTCGGGGTCCCCGTGCTCGCCGGCGGAGCGGCTTTCGGGCCGGACGGGCGCTACGCCCGCCTGCTGGGCGCCAACGCCTGGGCCCCGGACGCGCGCACCGCCGCCCGGCAGCTCGCGGACGGCATCCCCGCCCCGGACCTGGCCGTCGGACGCACACAGGTGGACGACCTGCCCCACCTGGCCGACCAGGAGTACACCTACGTCGCCCGCAACCAGGGGCAGCTCGTCCGGGAGGTCATGCTCCAGATGGAGAGCCGCTTCCCGGCGATGCGGTCCTACACGGACCGGCAACGGGAACACACGGCGGAGGACATCGCGCACATCGTGGACCACCTCGCGGTCGGCCTCTACACGGACGACGACGAGCTGCTCACGACGTTCCTGGCCTGGACCGCGGGCATCCTCACCGCCCGCGGCGTCCCGGCCGTGTCCCTGCGCCCCGCCCTGGACGTCCTCGCGGCCGAACTCCAGGACTTCCCCCGCTGCATACGGCTGCTCGACAACGCCCGTCTCCTGCTGGACGCCACCCTGGCGGCCGGTCACACCTCCGGAGTTCCCGCATGACCGCCCTGCCCCACCCGCTCCTCACGGTGACCGTCGAGACCGGCCCCGGCACCGTGCGGATGCGCATCGGCGGTGATCTGGACTACGACACCAGTGGCGAACTCGCCGCGCGGGCCGACGCCTGCCTGGACACGCATGGTCCGGACGCCCTTCATCTGGACTGCGCGGAGCTGCGGCTGTGCGACTCGATGGGGGTGTCCACCCTGCTCCAGATCCACCGGAGCACCAGCGCGCGTGGCGTGCGTCTGCACCTGGAGGACCCCCCGCCGTTCCTCGAACGGATCCTGACCGTGACCGGCATCCGGGGCATCTTCGAGACACGGGTGACGGGCGAGCAGCCCGAACAGGCACACGCGGACGAGGGGGCCCGGCCCGCTCCGCCCCGCACGCCCTCGGGCTGAACGGCCCCCTGCCCGGGAGGGGTCAGCGCGGGGCGGCCAGGGCCTCCTCGAGGGTGCCGTAGCGCTCCACGAGGTGGTCGATTCCGGCGGTGCTGAGCAGACGCCGAAGGGCGGTCCCCGGCGCGGCAATGCGCAGCCTCGTCTGCTGGTGCACCTGGATGAGCAGGCTCAGGAACGAGGAGTCCGCGAACGTGACGGCGGTGGCGTCCAGGACGACCACGTCGTGACTGGCCGCGGCCTGCCACATGGCGATGAACAGCGGGTCGACGGTGTCGCTGTCGAGGTCTCCGCGCGCCTGGACGACCCAGCAGCCGTCGCTCTCGAACTCGGCGGCCACGGGAGCCTGCGGCGGCACGGGTCCGGGACCGGGCGGGGGCGTACTGGACATGCCGTCGAGTATGCCAAGAGCGCCGGGCCCTGATCGACCGGGCAGGGGTGGCCGGAGGCCGTGGCCCGGCGCGGTGACCTCGGGACGGTTGTCAGGGCAGGGCGATCAGCGCGACGATGCGCTTGCCGCCGGGGTGGAAGGTGATGGACACCCGCTCCGCCAGCCGGCAGACGAGGGGCCAGCCGTAGCCGCCGACGTGGGCCGTCCGCGGGGGGTGGGGGGATGCGACCGGCACCTCGGGGCTGGCGTCCGCCACGGCCAGCAGCAGCCCCTCGTCGGTGAGTTCGGCCGTGAAGCCGGTGAGCCCGCCCCCGTGCCGGAAGGCGTTGGTCACCAGTTCGGAGGTCACCAGGAGTGCGTCGGCCACGACGATCTCGGCCAGGCGCCCGGCGGGTCCGAGGGCCCGGGACGCCAGGAGACGTGTGACGGTGTCGCGGGCCGACGCGGCGTTCCGGGGCATGAGAACCGTCTCACGCCCGGCCGCCTCCGACGGCCCAGCGCTTCCGACGGCGTCTCCCGGGCCGTTCCCCGGGTCCATGCCGTCCACTGGCCTTTCCTGTTCCCCGTTCATGCACTCTCCGCCTGCCCGGTGGGCCTCCGGTCACACCAGCCGCCCGCGAAACGGCCACGGAAAGCGAGGCCGGTCACCACCTGAACGCCGAGTCCACCGAGTCCGCGACGTGGAAGGCGCCGAGCGTGCCCGTGACCTCCAGCAGCCGGTGCACGGTCGCGGGCATCGGTCCGGCCAGAACCAGGGGTATGCCCGCCTCGCCGTGCTGCCGACGGCCGTCCAGAAGGGTGTGAAGCCCCGCGGAGTCGGCGAACTCCACCCCGGAGAGGTCCACCACCGTGCGGCTTCCGCCGCCGTTGGCGGCACCCGTCAGCGCGTCGGCCAGTTCCGTGGAACCCGACCACTCGTCCAGGCTGCCGCGGACCCGGATCAGTACGGCCCCGGCAGGTGCGGTCTCGACGACCACCCGCTTCTCGTCTCCCGTCATGGCCTCATCCTCCTACATCGTCCGGCGTGGGCGTCCGCCTCCTGCCCGGAGTGGGCGCAGACGGTGTCCCGGCTGGGAGCGTCACAGCGACGGTGCATAGAATCCGCTGCCATGTCGAAGCCTGACGAGCTGCTCGTTGACATCGCCGCACTGGTGGAGTCCGGGCACAGCAATCAGATGTCCCTCACCGTGGTCACCAACGGTGCCGTCATCACCGGCCGGCTGGCCCCCGAGGCGGTGTGGAGCCGCCGTGTCTCCGAGGTCCTGACGGACTCGGCCCACCTGGGTGAGTTCTCCGCCATCTTCGCCGAGCGGGCGGGGAGGGACGGGCCGCCGACCCATCTGCACTTCCACGTCGCCCGCATCCTCCAGGGCGCGGTCGGCATCCCGGAGACCGGCGGCATGTACCGGGTCGCGATCGAGGACGTGGACGCCTGGACCGTGGGCGACTTCAGTTACCACTGACGTGACGGGGGACGTGACGCGGACAGGGCGTACCGCCGGCCTCCGAGGGGGCCGGCCCTCCGGGGAGGACGCGGGTCAGGGCCACACCAGGCAATAGGCCTGGTGCCCCGCGTCGTGCAGGCGGTGGGAGAAGTCCTGCCACTCGTGGAGCAGCTGGTAGACGTTGAACGCGTCGCGCGGCCCGCCGCGGTCCGGGACGGTGGACCAGATGAAGGCCGCCGCGCCGACGGATTCCTCGCCGACGTCCCGCAGCGGGTCGACCACCGTCATGGGCAGCTTGACCACCGCGTAGTCGGGGTGGAGCACCACCAGCTCCAGCGGCGGGACCTTGTGCAGGGGTATGCCCTGTATGCCGGTGAGGACCATGGCCGCGACCGTCTCGGGCTTGATCTTGCTGAACATGCCGCCCATGCCCAGCTCGTCGCCGCCCAGTTCCTCGGGGCGCATCGAGATGGGCACGCGTGCCGCGGTGGCCCCGTCGGGGGCACCGAAGTACTTGTAGGTCACCCCCACCCGTCCACCACTCCTGATCCCCGGACCGTCGGCACCGCCCGCCAGTGCGTCCCGTACCCGCTCGGCCTCGCGCTCGGCCTCGCGTTCGGCCTTGCGCCGGTGCCGCCCTCGCCGGGCAGGCTCGGGCCCCAGGCCGTCGGTCCCTTCGCCCACTCCGCCACCGCGATGCATATCTCATCCACCCGACTACTTCTTAGGAGACACAGCCCCGCCGCGCAACCCGATCATCGTCAGTGACCTCCCCCACGGGCGGGCCGTGAAACACCTGTCCGCGAGACCGTGCGCGCCTCTGACACCATGGCACGTGTGAGCTTTCCCTATGACGCCCCAGTTTCGCAGACGCGAGGAGACTGACGCCCTTTCGTTGTACGAGCCTCATACGGGGAGGGCGTGCTCCCTGCTCACCGGCGGCCGGGAAAATCCGGCCGGGCCCCGAACCCCCCGAATCGCAGATCAGGACCAAAGTGGCGTATTCATACGAAGCCCCAGTTTCACAGACGCTTTTCGACCGCGCGTCCCTCGTGACGCCCGGCGGCGTCAACTCCCCCGTGCGCGCATTCCGCGCGGTGGGCGGTACGCCCCGGTTCATGGTGTCCGGCACGGGTCCGTACCTCACCGACGCCGACGGCCGCGAGTACGTCGACCTCGTGTGTTCGTGGGGGCCGATGATCCTCGGCCACGCGCACCCCGAGGTCGTCGCGGCCGTCCAGGACGCGGTGGCCCGGGGTACCTCGTTCGGTACGCCCGGTGAGGGCGAGGTCGCGCTCGCCGAGGAGATCGTGGCGCGCGTCGAGCCGGTCGAGCAGGTGCGTCTGGTGTCGTCCGGCACCGAGGCGACCATGTCGGCGATCCGGCTGGCCCGCGGGTTCACCGGGCGCGCCAAGGTCGTGAAGTTCGCCGGGTGCTACCACGGCCACGTCGACGCGCTGCTGGCCGCCGCCGGCTCCGGGGTCGCCACGTTCGGTCTGCCCGACACGCCCGGCGTGACCGGGGCGCAGGCCGGCGACACGATCGTGCTGCCGTACAACGACCTGGAGGCCGTGCGCGCCGCGTTCGCCGCGCAGCCGGGCGAGATCGCGTGTGTGATCACCGAGGCGTCGCCGGGCAACATGGGCGTCGTGCCGCCCCTGGACGGCTTCAACGCCGGGCTGAAGGAGATCTGCGCGGCCGAGGGCGCGCTGTACATCTCCGACGAGGTGATGACGGGGTTCCGTACCTCGAAGGCGGGCTGGTACGGCATCGACGGGGTGCGGCCGGACCTGATGACCTTCGGCAAGGTCATGGGCGGCGGCTTCCCGGCCGCGGCCTTCGGCGGCCGCGCCGACGTGATGGCGCACCTGGCACCCGCCGGTCCCGTCTACCAGGCGGGAACGCTCTCCGGGAACCCGGTGGCCACGGCGGCGGGTCTCGCCCAGCTCAGGCTGCTCGACGACGCTGCGTACGCGAAGGTCGACGCGGTCTCCGCGGAGCTGCGCTCCCTGGTCGGCGAGGCGTTCACCAAGGAGGGCGTCGCGCACACGGTGTCGGCGGCGAGCAACATGTTCTCCGTGTTCTTCACCGACGAGCCCGTCCGCGACTACGAGGGCGCGAAGAAGCAGGAGGCCTTCCGCTTCACGGCCTTCTTCCACTCGATGCTGGAGCAGGGCGTCTACCTCCCGCCCTCCGCCTTCGAGTCGTGGTTCGTCTCGACCGCCCACGACGAGCGCGCCATGGAGCGGATCGCCGCCGCCCTGCCGGCCGCCGCACGCGCGGCATCGGAGGCCACGGCATGAGCGAGTACCCGGACCAGGACATCACCGTCGTCCACCTGATGCGGCACGGCGAGGTGCACAACCCGGACGGCGTGCTCTACGGCCGCCGCTCCGGTTACAGCCTGTCCGACCTCGGCCGCCGGATGGCCGACCGGGTCGCCGAGCACCTGGAGAAGCGCGACATCACGTACGTCGTGGCCTCCCCGCTGGAGCGTGCCCAGGAGACGGCCACGCCGATCGCCACGTCGCACGGTGTGGACCTCGCCACGGACGGGCGCCTCATCGAGGCGGCCAACGTCTTCGAGGGCAAGACCTTCGGGGTCGGCGACGGCGCGCTGCGCAAGCCCGAGAACTGGAAGCACCTCACCAACCCCTTCAAGCCCTCCTGGGGCGAGCCGTACATCGAGCAGGTCGTGCGGATGATGGGCGCCCTCGACGCGGCGCGTGACGCCGCGCGCGGGCACGAGGCGGTCTGCGTCAGCCACCAGTTGCCGATCTGGATCGTGCGGAGCTTCGTGGAGGGCCGCAGGCTGTGGCACGACCCGCGCAAGCGCGAGTGCACCCTGGCCTCACTGACGAGCTTCACCTACCAGGGCGACAAGATCGTGTCGGTCGCCTACACCGAGCCGGCGCGGGACCTGGTCCCGGCGCATCTGCTCGCGGGCGCGAAGCCGGTCAAGGGGAAGTCCAAGGCGTTCGGGGCGTAGCGCTCCACCGGCCGCGCACCGGGAGCGGTGCGCGGCCCCGATCCGGCGATCCTGTGCAGCACCTGTAAGGGTCTGTTCACGTAATAACTTTTGTGATTATCAGCGGAACCACCGTGTTGGTTTCCTCATCTAAGCCATCGCCAGTTTGTATGGCCTTGAGGTAATACGACCGCAGATGGGGACGCTATGCGTGAAATCAACCGAAGGGGCCTGCTCGGGGCAGGACTCGGAGCCGCAGCCGCACTCTCGATGGCCGGCTGCGGCTCCCTCGGGTCATCGGACGGTGACCGGCCGGAACCCACGAAGAGCGGCAAAGGCGGCAAGGGGGCGCACGGCAACGGCGGAGGCCCTCCCGAGAAGAACATCAGGCTCATCGGCGACGGATCCACGGCGGACACCGGAAAGCAGCCGAAGCAGCCCGCCGCACCGGTACGACTCGAACCGGGGCAGACGCCCCCGCAGTTCGTGATCTTTTCCTGGGACGGGGCCGGTGAGGTCGGCAACGGGCTCTTCCCGCGCTTTCTCGATCTCGCCAAGGAACACGACGCGGCGATGACCTTCTTCCTCTCCGGGCTCTATGTGCTGCCCGAGTCGAAGAAATCCCTCTACCGCCCGCCCAACAACCCCAGGGGCGCCTCCGACATCGGCTATCTCACCGACGACCACGTCAAGCAGACGCTGAAGTACGTCCGCCAGGCCTGGCTCGAAGGGCACGAGATCGGCACCCACTTCAACGGGCATTTCTGCGGGGGATCGGGATCCGTCGGCAACTGGACCGCCGAGCAATGGCGCAGCGAGATCGACCAGGCCGTCTCGTTCGTCACCGAATGGCGTACGAACTCCGGCTGGACCGACCTCGATCCGCTGCCCTTCGACTACCGCAAGGAACTCGTCGGCGGCCGCACTCCGTGCCTTCTCGGCCAGGACAATCTGCTTCCCACCGCGAAACAGCTGGGCTGGCGCTACGACGCGAGCTCGCCCGGTGGCACCCAGATGTGGCCGGAGAAGCGCCAGGGAGTCTGGGACCTTCCGCTGCAGGGCATCCCATTCCCCGGTCACACCTTCGAAGTCCTGTCCATGGACTACAACATCCTCGCCAACCAGTCGGTGAATTCGACCAACGGCATGCCCTCGCGCTATCCGGGCTGGCGCACCCAGGCCGCCCAGGCGTACATCGCCGGGTTCGACCGCGCCTACGAGACGAATCGCGCGCCCTTCTACATCGGCAATCACTTCGAGGAGTGGAACGGCGGCATCTATATGGACGCCGTCGAGGAAGCGCTCAAGCACATCGCGGGCAAGCCGGATGTGCGCCTCGTCTCCTTCAGGCAGTTCGTCGACTGGCTCGACGCACAGGATCCGGCGGTGCTCGAGAAGCTTCGTACGCTCCAGGTCGGCAAGGCACCCGACGGTGGCTGGAACGCCTTCTTTAATCAAGCCTGACAAGGGGCTTTACGGGCACCGAGGGGGGTGCGCAAGATCCCCGGAACTGCCATGCGAAACTTTTCACATGAGCTCTGGCCGCGCATCCCGACGCCGCTTCACCCTGCTCGCCGCCCTCACTGCGGCAGGCGCGCTGACCCTGTCCGCGTGCAGTGGCGACGGCACCAAGGCAGGCGGTGGCGGCAACACGAACTTCGTGACCGGCAGTGGCGGGATCTCGACCGTCGCCAAGGCGGACCGCGCCGACGCGCCGAAGCTCGACGGCATGACGCTGGAGGGCAAGCCCCTCGACATCGCCGACTACAAGGGCAAAGTCGTCGTCCTCAACTTCTGGGGCTCGTGGTGCGGCCCCTGCCGTGCCGAGGCCAAGCACTTCGAGAAGGTGTCGAAGGAGACCGGGGCCCGGGGCGTGCAGTTCGTCGGGGTCAACACCCGCGACCCGCAGAAGTCGCTCGCGGTGAGCTTCGAGGAGGACTTCGGGGTCACCTACCCGAGCCTCTACGACCCGACCGGGAAGCTCCTCCTGCGCTTCCCGAAGGGCACCCTGAACCCGCAGGCCATCCCGTCGACCGTGGTCGTCGACCGGGACGGCAGGATCGCCGCCCGTTCGCTCGCCGCGCTCGACGCCGCGAAGCTGCGCGAGATGATCGACCCGCTGGTCGCAGAGAAGTGATCCCGGCGATCGAGCTGGCCGCGGTCGCCGGCGGAAACGCGACGGTCGCCGACGGGGCCCTCATAGTGGCGCTTCCCATCGCGCTGCTCGGTGGTCTCGTCTCCTTCTTCTCGCCGTGCGTCCTGCCGCTGGTGCCCGGCTACCTCAGCTACGTCACCGGGGTCAGCGGCGCGGACCTCGCCGAGCGGCGACGGGGCAGGACCGTCGCCGGTGCCTCGCTCTTCGTCCTCGGCTTCACCGTCGTGTTCGTGTCCGGGGGCGCGCTCTTCGGCTTCTTCGGCCAGACGCTCCAGGGGTACAGCGGGACGCTGTCCAAGGTCCTCGGCGTGCTGCTGATCCTCATGGGGATCTTCTTCATGGGGCTCATGCCCTGGATGACGCAGCGCGAGTTCCGCATCCACAAGAGGCCGGTGACCGGCCTGACGGGGGCGCCGCTGCTCGGTGCCCTCTTCGGGATCGGCTGGACCCCGTGCCTGGGCCCGACACTGGCCTCCGTCAACGCCCTCGCGTTCGACCAGGCGACGGCGGGCCGCGGGGCGGTCCTGTCCGTGGCGTACTGCCTCGGGCTCGGTATCCCCTTCGTCCTGGCGGCGGTCGCCTTCCGCCGGGCGCTCGGCGCGTTCGGCTGGGTCAAGCGCCACTACGCATGGGTCATGCGCATCGGCGGCGGCATGATGATCGTGACCGGAGTGCTCCTGCTGACGGGCGCGTGGGACGTGCTCATCCAGGAGATGCAGGTCTGGTCCAACGGCTTCACTGTGGGGATCTGAGTCCATGAGCAACACGCACACCACGGACGAGCGCGACCTCGGCGCGGCGGGGGCACAGCTCTCCACCGCCCCGCGCGAGGAATCCGCCGCCTCCGTACCCTCGATGGGCGTCATCGGCTGGACCCGGTGGTTCTGGCGCCAGCTCACCTCCATGCGGGTCGCGCTGATCCTGCTCTTCCTGCTGTCGCTCGGCGCCGTCCCCGGATCGCTGATCCCGCAGAACAGCGTGGACGAACTGAAGGTGCAGACCTTCAAGGAGGCCCACACCACGGTCACTCCGCTCTACGAGAAGCTGCAGTTCTTCGACGTCTACAGCTCCGTGTGGTTCTCCGCGATCTACATCCTGCTGTTCGTCTCGCTGATCGGCTGCATCGTCCCGCGCACCGGCCAGTTCGTCGGCCAGCTGCGCGGCCGCCCACCGGGCGCCCCCAGGACGCTGACCAGGCTGCCCGCGTACACCACCTGGCGCACCGAGGCGTCCCCCGAGCAGGTCCGCGAGTCCGCCCTCGGGATCCTCCGCAGGCGGCGCTTCCGCTCGCACACCGTCGGCGAGGCGGTCGCGGCGGAGAAGGGCTACCTGCGCGAGACGGGCAACCTGCTCTTCCACATCGCGCTGATCGTCATGCTGGTCGCGTTCGCCTGCGGACAGCTCTTCAAGTCCGAGGGCGGCAAACTGGTGGTCGAGGGCGACGGCTTCGCCAACACGATCACCCAGTACGACGACTTCAAGTCGGGCTCGCTCTTCGACAACGACGACCTCACCCCCTTCAGCTTCGACCTGGACGAGTTCGTCGGCACCTACGAGCGCAACGGCCCGCAGCGCGGCACGCCCCGGACGTACGAGGCACGCGTGACCTACTCCGAGGGCGCAGACGGCGCCCCGAAGAAGAAGGTCATCGAGGTCAACAAGCCGCTCGTCGTCGACGGCACGAAGGTCTACCTCAACGCGCACGGCTACGCCCCGGTCATCTCCGTCAAGGACGGCAGGGGCAAGGAGGTCTACCGCAACGCGGTTCCCCTGCTGCCCATCGACAACAACGTCACCTCGACCGGCGCGATCAAGGTGATGGACGGCTACAAGGACAAGAGCGGCAAGAAGACCCAGCTGGGGTTCCAGGCGTTCTTCGTCCCGACGTTCGCCGGTGACGGCAAGGGGACGATGTTCTCGCAGTACCCCGGCGCCGACTATCCGGTCCTCGCGCTCAACGGCTACTACGGCAGCCTCGGCGTCGACTCCGGGCTGCCGCAGAACGTCTACCAGCTCGACACGTCCAAGATGAAGGAGTTCAAGGACAGCAACGGGGACAAACTCAAGAAGCGCCTGCGCCCCGGCGAGACCATGAAGCTCCCCGACGGCGCGGGCTCGATCACCTTCGAGAGCGTCGAGGAGTGGGCCAGCTTCCAGATCTCCCGCCAGCCCGCCAGCGGCTGGGCCCTGACCGGCGCCGTGGCAGCCATCCTCGGCCTCGCCGGTTCGCTGTTCATCCAGCGACGCCGTGTGTGGGTGCGGGCCGTGCGCGGCGCGGACGGCGTCACCGTCGTCGAGATGGCCGGCCTCGGCCGCAGCGAGTCCGCGAAGCTGCCCGAGGAACTGGCCGGCCTGGCGGCCGCACTGCACGACACGGCGCCGAGCGCGCCCGATCCCGATCCCGAGCCCGGACGACCTTCCGGACAACCTGCCGAAGAAACTGCCGAAGGGGCTGAGAAGTGAGTCTCGCCGCCGCAACCAACGAAAATCTGGCACACACCAGCAATGTGCTGATCTATTCGTCGATGGCCGTCTACACCCTGGCCTTCTTCGCACACATCGCGGAGTGGGTGTTCGGCAGCCGCAGCAAGGTGGGCCGCACCGCCGCCGCGCTGAGCGGGCCGGCGGCCGCCGGTTCCACCCCCCAGGTGCGGATCGGGCATCAGGGCGGCAGCACCGCGGTGCTGGAACGCCCCAAGGTCGTGACCCGTTCGGCCGCCGGGTCCCGTGACGTACCGGACGGTCCCGGCGCCGCGGGCGGGACGTTCAAGGGCGACCTGTGGGGGCGGATCGCGGTCTCCCTGACGGTCGTCGCCTTCGCCGTGCAGACCGGCGGGGTCGTGGCCCGTGCCATGTCGGTGCGGCGTGCCCCCTGGGGCAACATGTACGAGTTCTCCATCACCTTCTCCACGGTGGCGGTCGGCGCGTACCTCATCCTGCTGGCGCTGCGGAAGAACGTCCGCTGGATCGGCCTGCTGCTGGTGACCACGGTCCTGCTGGACCTCGGCATCGCGACCACCACGCTCTACACCGACAGCGACCAGCTCGTGCCGGCGCTGCACTCCTACTGGCTGTGGATCCACGTCTCCACCGCCATCATCTGCGGCGCCGTGTTCTACCTCGGGGCCGTCGGCACGCTGCTCTACCTGTTCCGCGACAGCTACGAGAACAAGATCGCGAACGGCGGGACTCCCGGCAGGTTCGCCTCCTCCGTGCTGGAGCGGCTCCCCGCGGCGAAGTCCCTGGACACCTTCTCGTACCGCATCAACGCCGCCGTCTTCCCGCTGTGGACCTTCACGATCATCGCGGGTGCGATCTGGGCGGGCGACGCGTGGGGCCGGTACTGGGGCTGGGACCCCAAGGAGGTCTGGTCCTTCATCACCTGGGTCGCGTACGCCTGTTACCTGCACGCCCGCGCGACGGCCGGCTGGAAGGGACGCAAGGCGGCCTACCTGGCGCTCATCGCGTTCGGCTGCTGGCTCTTCAACTACTACGGCGTGAACATCTTCGTGACCGGCAAGCACTCCTACGCCGGGGTCTGACGGCACGGCTCCACATGCCACGAGGGCGCGACCGCATCACCGCGGTCGCGCCCTCGTGGCGTACGGGGTCTCAGCCGAGCGGGGTGTCCAGGACCGCCTTGCGGTGGCTGAACGTCTCCAGGGAGTACCGGCCGTGGTAGTTGCCCATGCCGCTCTCGCCCACCCCGCCGAACGGCAGGTCGGACACGGTCAGATGGGCCAGCGGCAGGCCCATGCCCACCCCGCCGGACGAGGTCTCGGACAGCAGCCGTGCCCGCACCGACGGGTCCTGGGTGAAGGCGTACAGCGCCAGCGGCTTGTCCCGGTCGTTGATGAAGGCGATGGCCTCGTCGAGCCCGCGCACGGTGACGATCGGGAGGACCGGACCGAAGATCTCCTCCCGCATCACGGGGGAGTCCGGGGCGACATCGGCCAGCACCGTGGGCGCGATGTACTTCTCGTCCCGGTCGTGGGCCCCGCCCGTCACCGTGCGACCGGAGCCCAGGAGGCCCACCAGACGGTCGAAGTGCCGCTCGTTCACGATCCGGCCGTACTCGGGGCTGACCGAAGCGTCCTCGCCGAACAGATCCTCGACCGCTGCCGCCAGGGCGTCCGCCAGAGCGCCGGCCGTCTCCGGATCGGCCAGGACGTAGTCGGGGGCGACGCACGTCTGGCCGGCGTTGAGGAACTTCCCGGAGGCCAGCCGCGCGGCCACCGTCTTCAGGTCCGTGCCGCGGTCGACGAACGCCGGGGACTTGCCGCCCAGTTCGAGCGTCACCGGGGTGAGGTGCTTCGCGGCGGCGGCCATCACGATCCGGCCGACCGTGGCGTTGCCGGTGTAGAAGATGTGGTCGAAGCGCTCGGCGAGCAGTGCGGTGGTCTCCGGGACACCGCCCTCGACGACGGCGACGGTGTCCCTGTCCAGGTACTCCGGCAGCAGCCGCGCCAGGGCGGCGGAGGTCGCGGGCGCCAGCTCGCTGGGCTTGGCGACGACCGCGTTCCCCGCGGCCAGCGCACCGGCGACGGGCGCGAGCAGCAACTGCACCGGATAGTTCCACGGTGCGATGACGAGGACGACCCCCAGCGGGTCCTGCACGGTGTGGGCGGTGGCCCCCGCGAGGACCGCCGGTACGGGGGCGGGCTCGGGCTCCAGCCAGCCCTCCAGGCGCTCCAGGGTGTGGTCGATCTCCCGGACCGTGAAGTCGATCTCGGTCCGGTAGGCCTCCTTGCGACTCTTGCCGAGGTCGGCCCTCAGGGCCTCGGCCAGCTCGTCCCCGCGCTCGGTCAGCAGGGCGCGCAGCCGCGTCAGCTGGGCGGTGCGTCGGGCGAGGTCCCTGGTGCGGCCGGTACGGAAGGCCGTACGGAGCCGGGCGACCACATCGGCCGGAGTCTCCACGGCGGTCCCGGCGCTCACAGTGCCGCCACGATCTCGCGGGCCAGCTGCTCGGAAGAGGCCGGGTTCTGACCGGTGTGCAGGTTGCGGTCGTGCACGGTGTGCACCGCCCACGGCTCGGCCGCGGCGTAGTCGGCGCCGAGCTCGACGAGCCGGGTCTCCACCAGCCAGGGCGCCTTCTCGGCGAAGCCCGCCTGGGTCTCCTCGGCGTTGCTGAATCCGGTCATGCGGTACCCGGCGAACGGCCAGTCGCCGTTCTCCCGGCGGGCGGGCAGCAGGGCGGCGGGGGCGTGGCACAGGACGGCCACGTGGGTGCCCGAGTCCAGCGCCGCGGTGAGCAGACGCCCGGACACCTCGCTGACGGCCAGGTCCTCCATGGGCCCGTGGCCGCCGGGGTAGAACACGATGTCGTAGGACGTGGGGACGACGTCCTCGAGCCGGGCCGGGATGCGCAGCGTCTCGTCGATCGAGGCGAGGTAGGAGGCGATGGCGTCGGCCTGCTCCTGCCCGCCGTTGGCCTCGGCGGCCAGGCTGGACGTGTCCACGGTGGGGGCGACTCCGCCGGGGGTGGCCACGGTGATGTCGAAGCCGGCCTGGGTGAAGACACGGTGCGGGGCGGCGAGTTCCTCGGCCCAGAATCCGGTGGGGTGGGCGCTGCCGTCGTTGAGGGTCCAGCGGTCGGCACCGGTGAGGACGAAGAGTACGGAGGTCATGGGGTGTGCTCCCTACGAGACGCAGACGTACAGGAAAGCTTGATATGCTCAAGCAATAGAGATCATGTAACGGGCAAAAGTTGAGCATGTCAAATGAATGCGGGGCGTGGTGCACCGGACCGGCCGGCGCCCGGACCACGCGTACCCGACCGAAGGATGACCGACCATGACGACGGAACCGGCACCCCGCGCCGTGCCTGATCCGGACGAGCTGCTGGAGCCCCTCGCGGTCGTCGTCCGGGGCCACCACGACGATCTCACCGTCGTCGCCGGGCGGCATGGCCTCAGCTCCTCACAGGCGCGGGCGCTGATCGCCCTCAATGACCCCATGCCCATGAGCGCGCTGGCCAGTCACCTGGTGTGCGACGCGTCCAACGCCACCGGCCTGATCGGCCGGATGGAGGCCCGCGGTCTGGTGACGCGCACCCCGGCACCCGGCGACCGCCGCTCCAAGGTGGCCTCCCGCACGGCGGAGGGAACCGAGCTGGCGCACCGCATCCGCGCCGAGATGCGTGTGGTGCACGGTGCCCTGGAGGCACTCACACCCGAGGAGCGCACGGCCTTGCTGCCCCTGCTGAACCGGCTGGGGCAGCTGCTCTCGTCATGAGGACGTGACGCCGTCAGGGCAGCGGCTCACGCGCCGGTGGGGGGAGCCGGGTCCTCGGGGGCCTTGCCGCCCTCCCGGCGCTTGATCTCCTCCTCGCGGCGGCGGAGGTCCGCCTCCCAGTCCTTGAGGAGCGACTCGTCCTTCTTGTTCTCTTCCTTCAGCGACTTGAGGAACTCCGGGTTGTCGTCGGGCGCGACCCACGTGGTGCGGTGAGAGCGATGCCACTCGGAGGGCGTGCGCCCCCCGGTGGGCGGCGTGCGCAGCTTGCCCGCGGCGAGCCAGACGATCGGACCGACGATCCAGAACAGCAGGATGATGAAGATCCAGGCCACCTTCGGCAGGTGCTTCGCCTCGTCCTCCGGGGTGTTCAGGCAGTCGATGAACGCGTAGACCGTCAGCGCCAGCGGCAGCAGATAGATCAAGGCCCTGAGCATCGTGGAGGATCCCCCGAGATGAGATGGGGAGGCGCTGTCCCGCCCCCGGTGACGGGCCCAGGGTAGCCGGTGGCCGATACTGGACTGCATGGCTTACGACGATCTTCGCTCCCTGCTCCGGGCTCTGGAGCGCGAGGGCGATCTCAAGCGCATCAAGGCCGAGGTCGACCCGTATCTGGAGGTCGGCGAGATCGTCGACCGGGTGAACAAGGCGGGCGGGCCCGCGCTGCTCTTCGAGAACGTCAAGGGGGCGTCCATGCCCCTGGCCATGAACGTCTTCGGTACCGACCGGCGGCTCCTCAAGGCGCTGGGGCTGAAGTCCTACGCCGAGATCAGCGACAAGATCGGCGGCCTCCTCAAGCCGGAGCTGCCGCAGGGATTCGTCGGCATCCGCGAGGCGTTCGGGAAGCTCGGCACGGTGACGCACCTGCCGCCGAAGAAGGTCAAGTCCGAGAGTGCTCCCGTCCAGGAGGTCGTCCTGACCGGCGACGACGTGGACCTCGACCAGCTGCCCGCGCTCTTCACCTGGCCCGAGGACGGCGGCTCCTTCTTCAACCTGGGTCTCACGCACACCAAGGACCCCGAGACGGGCATCCGCAATCTGGGGCTCTACCGGCTGCAGCGCCACGACAGGCGCACCATCGGGATGCACTGGCAGATCCACAAGGACAGCCGCAACCACTACCAGGTCGCCGCGCGGCGCGGTGAGAAGCTGCCCGTCGCCATCGCATTCGGTGCGCCGCCCGCCGTCACCTACGCCTCGACTGCCCCGCTGCCCGGGGACATCGACGAGTACCTCTTCGCCGGTTTCGTGCAGGGCAAGCGGATCGAGATGGTCGACTGCAAGACCGTCCCGCTCCAGGTCCCGGCGCGGGCGGAGGTCGTGATCGAGGGCTGGCTGGAGCCGGGCGAGATGCTGCCGGAGGGACCGTTCGGCGACCACACCGGCTTCTACACCCCGCAGGAACCCTTCCCCGCGCTGACGATCGACTGCGTGACGATGCGGAAGCGGCCGCTGCTGCAGTCGATCGTGGTCGGCAGGCCGCCCACCGAGGACGGGCCACTGGGGAGGGCCACCGAAAGGTTCTTCCTGCCCCTGCTCAAGATCATCGTCCCGGACATCGTGGACTACCACCTGCCCGAGGCGGGCGGCTTCCACAACTGCGCGATCGTCTCGATCGACAAGAAGTACCCCAAGCACGCCCAGAAGGTGATGAGCGCCATCTGGGGGGCGCACATGATGTCGCTGACCAAGCTGATCGTGGTCGTGGACTCCGACTGTGACGTCCACGACCTGCACGAGGTCGCCTGGCGGGCGCTCGGCAACACCGACTACGCGCGGGACCTCACGGTCACCGAAGGCCCGGTCGACCATCTGGACCACGCCTCCTACCAGCAGTTCTGGGGTGGCAAGGCGGGCATCGACGCGACGCGCAAACTGCCCGAGGAGGGGTACACGCGGGACGGGGGCTGGCCGGAGATGGTCGAGTCCGACCCGGAGACGGCGGCGAAGGTCGACCGCCGCTGGAAGGAGTACGGCCTGTGAGCGCCTCAGCCTCAGCCTCGGCCGGCGCTGTACCGCAGCCGCGCAGCAAGCCCCGCGCGTTCCTGCGGCTGGTGATGATCGAGCACTCGGTGTTCGCGCTGCCCTTCGCGTACATCGCCGCGCTGACCGCGATGTTCCAGCTGGACGAGAGCATCCACTGGGGCACGCTGCTGCTCGTGACCGTCGCGATGGTCGGGCTGCGGACCTTCGCGATGGCGGCCAACCGGATCATCGACCGCGAGATCGACGCGCGTAACCCGCGCACCGCCGGCCGGGAGCTGGTCACCGGGGCGGTGTCGGTCAGGTCGGCGTGGACCGGGGCGCTCGTGGCGCTCGTCGTCTTCCTCGGCGCCGCCGCTCTGCTGAACCCCCTCTGTCTGGTGCTGGCGCCGGTCGCGGTCGTGCCGATGGTGGTCTACCCGTACGGCAAGCGGTTCACGAACTTCCCGCACGCGATCCTCGGCCTCGCCCAGGCGATCGGCCCGATCGGTGCCTGGCTGGCGGTGACCGGGAGCTGGTCGTGGGACGCGGTGATCCTGGGGCTGGCCGTCGGGATCTGGATCGGCGGCTTCGACCTGATCTTCGCCTGTCAGGACGTGCAGGCCGACCGGGCCCACGGGGTGCTCTCCTTCCCGGCCCGTTTCGGTATCCCGGCGGCCCTGTGGGGCGCGCGGGTCTGCCATGCGGTCACGACCGGCCTGCTGGTGTGGTTCGGACTGGCGACCGACGCGGAGATCTTCTACTGGATCGGCATGCTGATCGTGGCCGTGGCCTTCGTGTACGAGCACCGGGTCGTGCGGCCGCACGACCTGTCGAGGCTCAACCGGGCCTTCTTCTCGGTCAACGGCTTCATCGGGATCGCGCTGTTCGCCTGTGCGCTGCTCGATCTGCTGGCGCGCGGCCTCACACCGTGACGTAGTCCGGGCCCCGCGGCCGGCGGGGGCGGCGAAGGAGGAACGCCGCCGCCACCCCGCCCACCAGCCCGAAGAGGTGGCCCTGCCAGCTGATGCCGGAGTCGGTCGGCAGCACGCCCCAGAGCAGCGAGCCGTAGACCGCGGCGATGACCACGCCGACCACGATGTCCAGTGGGCGGCGGTCGACGAAGCCGCGGACCAGCAGATAGCCGAACAGCCCGAAGACCACGCCGGACGCTCCGAGGGTGACCGTGTTCGGTGGCGCGGTGAGCCACACGCCGAGGCCGCTCGTCACGACCACGACGAGGACCACGGCGGCAAACCGGGCTATGCCGCCGAGCGCGGCGATGAAGCCGAGGACCAGCAGCGGGAGGCTGTTGGACGCCACGTGTTCCCAGCCGCTGTGCAGGAAGGCGGCCGGCACGATGTCGGCCAGCTCGGCGGGCTCGCGGGGACTGACGCCGTGGGTGTCGAGGGAGTTGCCCGTCGCGACGTCGATGCCTTCCAGCACCCACAGCAGCGCGACCCAGGCGAGCATGACCGCCCCGGCCGCGACGGCCCGTGCGGTGGCGCTCGTGCGTGTGGTCGTCATGGTCACCCCCTGTCCACGGCTTTTGCTCCTGTCGCTGCAACGTACGAGGACCCCGGCCCGGTTCCTGGTCGGCGGCCGCGGTGCGTCCCGCGTCGACCTGACCCGGACGGGAGGCCCGGTGCCGGATAGGCTCGGCGGTGTGACAGCCGGGACTTCAGTGACTCAACAGCAGCGCAGGCCTTGGATTGTCGGGGTGTCGGGAGCGTCCGGCACACCCTTCGCGGCCTCGGTGCTGCGCGGACTGCTGGACGCGGGTGAGAGCGTCGACCTGGTGGTCAGCCGGTCCTCCCGGCTGACGCTTCTGGACGAGACGGGGATCGCCTTCCGCGACGCGCACTGGCAGGACGACCTGCGGACCTGGCTGGCGCGGGGGGCGGACGGGAAGCCGGACACCTTCCGGCCCGACGTCGGGGGCGTGCGCCACTGGGCGGCCGGCGATCTGGCGGCCGGGCCCTCGTCCGGGTCGTACCCGGCGAAGGGGATGCTCATCGTGCCGGCGTCGACCGCGTGTGTGGCCGGTGTGGCCCTGGGGCTCTCGAAGGACCTGCTGCAGCGGGCCGCGAGCGTGACGCTCAAGGAGCGGCGGAAGCTGGTCGTGGCGGTGCGCGAGACGCCGCTGAGCGGTTCGACGCTGAAGCAGATGGTCGCGCTGGACGAGGCGGGCGCCGTGGTGCTGCCCGCCTCTCCGGGTTTCTACGCGGGGGCGACGCACATCCAGGACCTGGTGGACTTCGTCGCCGGGCGGGTGCTGGACGCGGCGGGGGTGCCGCACCAGCTCTACCGCCGGTGGGAGGGGGAGCTCGGTGGTGGCTCCCGGGGCTGATCCGGTGGGGTCAGCGCTGCTTCCTCCCGACCCGCCGGGTGCGGGTCCGGTCGACGCGGTGGGCGGCGGCGGGCTGGTGGGCACGCGAGCGGTTGGCCAGGTCCTGCAGCTCGCGCATCCGGGCGTAGGCCATCTCGATCGTGTACACGGTGAAGATCACTCCTGAAGATTCGTAAGCGCTTCTCGGGCTACGGGAGAGATTTGCAGGCCGTAACCCCTGTTGTGCCTTAGATTCTACACGTAAGCTCGCGGTACTGCTGAACAATGGAAGGTTTCAGTCATATGGACGCGGTGGACAGGCAGCTCATCCAGGCCCTCAGAGAGAACGGCAGGGCCTCGTATGCCGAGCTGGGGCGGCTCGTCGGGCTCTCCGGGCCCAGCGTCACCGACCGCATCAACCGGCTGGAAACCGCCGGTGTCATCACCGGTTACCGGGCGACCGTCGACTCCGCGTCGCTCGGGCTGGGGGTCACCGCGCTGATCGGGATCTCGCTCTCCGACGCCGCCGACCACGAGGACGTCGCGCACCGGCTGAAGGACCTCGCCGAGATCGAGGACTGCTGGTTCATCGCGGGCGACGACTCGTTCATGCTCAAGGTGCGGGTCGGCGACGTGGACGGACTGGAGAAGACGATCCGCAGGCTGAGCGGCACGAGGGGCGTCTCCAGGACCCGTACGACCGTCGTGCTCTCCACCAAGTGGGAGAACCGGGTAGGCGAGCTCCCCGACGAGGACTGACGCGGGGGCGGGGGTGCTTCCGCCCGAAACGTGGGGGAGTACGGTTGGCTGCCGGATCGGTAACGCACTGACATATGGAGGCGCCCAAGTGGACGCGGGACTCAAGCGCGAGCTGGAGGAGAAGGTCCGGGCCGGCGAGCGGCTGACCCGCGAGGACGGGATCGCGCTCTACGAGTCCGACGACCTCGCATGGCTCGGCGGGCTGGCGCACGAGGTGCGCACGAGGAAGAACGGCGACGTCGTCCACTTCAACGTCAACCGTCACCTCAACATGACGAACGTGTGCACCGCGTCCTGCGCGTACTGCTCGTTCCAGCGCAAGCCGGGTGAGAAGGACGCGTACACGATGCGCATCGAGGAGGCCGTCCGGCTCGCGAAGGCGATGCAGGGCGAGAACCTCACCGAGCTGCACATTGTCAACGGGCTGCACCCCACCCTGCCGTGGCGCTACTACCCCCGCTCGCTCAGCGCGCTCAAGGAGGCGCTGCCCGAGGTGGCGCTGAAGGCGTTCACGGCGACGGAGATCCACCACTTCGAGACGATCTCCGGGCTCTCGGCCTCCGAGATCCTCGACGAGCTGATCGAGGCCGGTCTGGAGTCCCTGACCGGCGGCGGCGCGGAGATCTTCGACTGGGAGGTCCGCCAGCACATCGTCGACCACAACACCCACTGGGAGGACTGGTCGCGCATCCACCGCCTCGCGCACGAGAAGGGGCTCAAGACCCCGGCGACGATGCTGTACGGGCACATCGAGGAGCCCCGTCACCGCGTCGACCACGTGCTGCGGCTGCGGGAGATGCAGGACGAGACCGGCGGCTTCCAGGTCTTCATCCCGCTGCGCTACCAGCACGACTTCGTCGACATGAAGGACGGCAAGGTCCGCAACACCCTCCAGGCGCGGACGTCGATGGCGACCGGCGCCGAGGCGCTGAAGACCTTCGCGGTCTCGCGGCTGCTCTTCGACAACGTCCCGCACGTCAAGGTGTTCTGGGTGATGCACGGCGTGCAGACCGCGCAGCTCGCGCTCCAGCACGGCGCCGACGACATGGACGGCTCGGTCGTCGAGTACAAGATCACGCACGACGCGGACGACTACGGCACGCCGAACAAGCTCGGCCGTGAGGACCTGCTGGACCTGATCCGTGACGCGGGCTTCCGCCCCGTGGAGCGCAACACGCGGTACGAGATCCTGCGCGAGTACCCGGGACCGGACGCCGACCGGCGCGAGACCCCGCAGCCCATGCGCGTCTGACGCCGCGCGCCCCTCGCGGGCGTCCTGTGTGTCCCGCCGCACCGAAAGCCCCGGTCCGCCGTCCCCGGCCGGGGCTTTCTCGCGGGGTGGACGCCGGTTGAAGCTCCAGTCCGTAATGGTTAATCTGCCCTTATGGCGCTTACGTTTGCAGTGAATCCCGCGTTCGACCGGAGCCTGCGGGACGACATCACCGCGCTCTGGGTCGACGTCACGAACGCCGGCGGAGCCGTCGGCTTCGTGCCGCCCGTCACCGCCGACGCGGTCCGGCCGGAGCTGGTCAAGCACCTGGCCGGCATCGCCGAGGGGCGCACCCACCTCGTCGTCGGACGGGACGAGGACGGCGCCGTGGCCGCCACCGCCTTCCTCACCCACAACACCCACCGGCTGATGCAGCACTGGATCGGTGTCTACACGGTGATGGTGCATCCCCGGCACCAGGGCAAGGGCTTCGGGCGCGAGCTGATGGCTGCGGCGGCCGACGCGGCCCGCGCGATCGACGGCATCCGCGCGGTGCGGCTCACCTGCCGCGGCGGCACCGGGGCCGACCGCTTCTACGCCTCCTGCGGATACAAGGAGGTGGGCCGGATCCCGGACGCGATCCGGATATCCGAGGACGACTTCCGCGACGACATCATCATGCTGCTCCCGCTGTTCCGGTAGGGGTGCGCGCCCCGCGGCGGGTGGGCCCCCGTTCGGCGGGAGCCGCCGAACGCGCCGGGCAACCCTGTGAACTGATCGAATTCGGGGCATGCTTCACTGGTCGGGCAGAACCATGGACCGCGCGACCGCGGAAGTCGTACGAAGAGAGAAGGCCTGCCGTGTCCGCTGCCAAGCCGAGTGCAACCGTCCGGTACACCGCGATGCGCCTGCTGATCTTCGTGGGCTGCTTCTTCGTCGCGGGCGTCGCTGTCCACTTCGGTGTGCTGCCCTCGGGCGTCGGCGGCTCCAACGTCGTCTGGGTCCTGCTCCTCGGTGTGGTGCTCTCCGCGCCCCTCAGTTACATCCTGCTGCGCAAGCAGCGCGACGAGATGTCCGAGCAGCTCGTCTCGACGGTCGACCGCACCAAGGCGCGGCTCGAGGCGAACCGCTCCCGCGAGGACTCGGTCGCCAGGTAAGCGTCGCGTAAGGTTCCTCACACCGCGAACCCGTACGGACGAAGCCCCGGACCGGAGCAGCCGCTCCCGGACCGGGGCTTCGGCGTGTCCGGACCTCTGCGCGAGTTAAATGATCAAGAAGCGTACCTTTGAGGTTCTCAAAGTTGCAGTGTTAACGTGTCCGGCATGATGACTGCCGTGCGCACCCACCACGCCCTGGGCGTCCCGCTCGTGGTGCGCCTGCACGTCGACCTCTGCCGCTGTATGTCCGCGGTCTGTCGCCGCAACGTCTGAACCGGCATCATGCAGCGGCGCCGCCTCTGACGCGGGCGCCGCACCCCCGTCCCCCTGCTCGACCGCACGCCCGTACGTCCGTCCCCCGTACGCCCCGTCGCGTCACATCTGGAGTGTGCCCGTGTCCGCGAATACCGCACCCACCGCCGAGACCGAGGCCGGCAAGCCGTCCGGTTCCGGCTTCCGCATACCCAGCGTCCCCTTCTGGGTCCAGATCGTCGCCGGTCTGGTCCTCGGTGTCCTGCTCGGATGGCTCGCCCGCAGCCAGGACATCAACTGGCTCGTCACCACGCTCGACAAGGTCGGCGGCATCTTCGTCCAGCTGCTGAAACTGGCCGTCGCGCCGCTCGTCTTCTTCGCGATCCTGGTGTCCATCACCAACCTGCGGAAGGTCAACAACGCCGCGAGGCTGGCCACCCGTACGCTCCTGTGGTTCATGATCACCTCGCTGATCGCGGTCGCCATCGGCCTCGCGATCGGCCTGATCACCGACCCCGGCGCGGGCGCGAACCTCGACATGCGCAGCGCCAAGGAGCCCGAACACGCGGGCTCCTGGCTGGACTTCCTGACCGGCATCATCCCGACGGACATCATCACGCCGTTCACCGAGCTGAACGTCCTCCAGATCGTCTTCATGGCGGTCGTCGCCGGTATCGCTGCCCTCCAGCTCGGCGAGAAGGCCAAGCCGATCCTCGCCATCAGCGAGTCGGTCCTGGAGCTCCTCCAGAAGGCCCTGTGGTGGGTCATCCGTCTCGCCCCGCTCGGCACCGTCGGCCTCATCGGCTACGCGATCGCCACGTACGGCTGGGACCTCATCGGCAAGTACGCGACCTTCACCGCCGATGTCTACATCGGCTGCGCCCTGGTGATGTTCGGCGTCTACCCGCTGCTCCTCGCCACGGTCGCGAAGGTCAGCCCCCTGCAGTTCTTCAAGGGCGCCTGGCCCGCGATCCAGCTGGCCTTCGTCTCCCGCTCGTCGGTCGGCACCATGCCGGTCACCCAGAAGGTCACCGAGCGCCTCGGCGTCCCGAAGGAGTACGCCTCCTTCGCCGTCCCCTTCGGCGCCACGACCAAGATGGACGGCTGCGCGGCGATCTACCCGGCGCTGGCGGCGATCTTCATCGCGCAGATCTTCGACGTCCAGCTCGGGATCGGCGACTACATCCTGATCGCGTTCGTCTCGGTGATCGGCTCGGCGGCCACCGCCGGTCTCACCGGCGCCACGGTGATGCTGACCCTGACGCTGTCGACGCTGGGCCTCCCGCTGGAGGGCGTGGGCCTGTTGCTCGCCATCGACCCGATCCTGGACATGATGCGCACCGCCACGAACGTGGCGGGACAGGCGCTGGTTCCGGTCATCGTCTCGGCCCGCGAGAAGATCCTGGACCACGACGCGTACAACTCGGCATCGGCCTCCCCGGTCGACGAGGCCGAGGTCGAGGACGCCAGGCCCGCGGGGGTTCCCGTCGCGGCCTAGGCACGACCCGTACCGCACGCACCGGGAGCGCCCCCGGCCCTACGAGGCCGGGGGCGCTCCCGCGCGTGTGCGGCCGCACACGGGCAATCGGCCACGGGGGCCGGATCGGATCCGCGGGGCACGGTGTGCGCCCGCCCGGCGCCGTAGTCTTGCCGAGGAGTAGCGCAGTGGGGGCGGAGGGGATGTCTGACGTGAGTGCAGTGAAGAGCAAACGGATGCCGCGCGCGGTGCGTGAGCAGCAGATGATGGACGCGGCCGTGCAGACCTTCGGGCAGCGTGGATACCGCGCCGCCTCGATGGACGAGATCGCCGAACTGGCCGGGGTCTCCAAGCCGTTGGTCTACCTTTACCTCAATTCCAAGGAGGAGCTCTTCACCGCGTGCATCCGGCGCGAGTCGAAGGCGCTGGTGGAGGCCGTGACGGCGGCGGTCGAGCCGGGTCTTCCGGCGGACCGGCAGCTGTGGGCGGGGCTGAGGGCGTTCTTCACGCACACCGCGGAGAACCCCGACGGCTGGGCGGTGCTGCACCAGCAGGCGAGCTCGCACGGGGAGCCGTTCGTCAGCGAGGTCGGGGCGCTGCGCAAGGAGATCGTTGCGTTCGTGACGGGTCTGATCGGGGCGGCGGCGCGCGAGGCCCACCATGATCCGGCCCTGCCCGACCGGGACGTGGCGGGGCTCGCGCAGGCACTGGTGGGTGCCGCCGAAGCGCTCGCGGGGTGGGCCAACGTCACGCCCGGGGTCTCGGCCAAGGAGGCCGCGTCGACCCTGATGAACTTCTCGTGGGCCGGCCTGGAGAACCTCATGCACGGGCGCGGCTGGCAGTCCAGGACCGACTGAGGGGCCCGGTCCGGCGGGGGAGCCGGGCCCGGCCCGGCCTCAGTCCGCCCTGGTCACGTGCCCGGTGAGGTGGACGCGGCTGCCGTCGCACACCTCGAAGTCCCGCCCGGCCGCGGCGTAGGTGACGGTGGCGGGCAGCAGCACGGGGGCCCTGAAGTCGGCCCGGACGGAGCGTATGCGGCCGGGATCCCCGACCCCGCCTCCGCTCTCCTGGGCCAGGCAGCGGGCGACGGTCCACATGCCGTGCGCGATGTGCCGGGGGAAGCCGAACAGCCGTGCCGTCACCGGGTGGAGGTGGATGGGGTTCCGGTCGCCGGACGCGGCGCCGTACCGCCGTCCCAGGCCGGTGGGCAGATGCCACTCGGCCACGGCGGGCAGTCCGGCGCCGGCCGCGGGTCCGCGAGGAGCCGGGGAGGTGCCGCCGGAGGGCGACGGCTGCTCGGGAGCGCCCGGCCTCCCGGTCGCGTGCCGGGACAGGTACCCGCTGCGGGATTCCCAGACGAGGGCGCCGTCGAGTCGGGCCTCCGTCACCATGGTGACCTCGGTGCCCCGCCGATGAGGCGTCAGGGCGGCCGCGTACACGGTGAGTTCGAGGGTGTCGTGCGGCTGGAGCACCCGGTGCCCGGTGATCTCGATCCAGGTGTGCACCAGGCCGAGTACCGGGAGCGGGAAGCCGCGGCCGGTCATGACCCGCATCGCCGACGGGAAGCCGAGGACGTGAGGATAGGTGAGCGGCAGTACGCCCGACTCGGCGAAGCCGCAGACCCTGCTGTACGCGGCGAGAGGCCCGGGGGCGATACGGGACGGCGCGAGCACCTCGCGTCGGGCGGGCAGTGCGGCGCCGGGCCGCCCGGCCCGCTTGAACGGCGAGGTGACGGCTCCGCGCACCAGGGAGAGGCCGAGGCTGCTCATCGGTCAGGCCCCCAGCAGGCTCTGGCCGCAGACGCGTACGACCTGACCGTTGACGGCGCCTGACCCGGGCTGGGCGAACCACGCGACCGTCTCCGCGACGTCGACCGGAAGGCCGCCCTGTGAGAGGGAGTTCATCCTGCGTCCCGCCTCCCGGATGAAGAGCGGCACCGCGGCCGTCATCTTCGTCTCGATGAACCCGGGCGCGACGGCGTTGACGGTGACGCCGTGCTCGACGGCCGCGCGCGGGGCCAGGGACCGGACCATGCCGATGATCCCCGCCTTGCCGGCCGCGTAGTTCGTCTGGCCGTTGTTCCCGGCGATCCCGGCGATGGAGGCGGTGGCGACGATCCGGCCGCCGCGGTTCACGGTGCCCGACTTCAGCAGGGCGTCCGTGGTGCGCAAAACGCTGTCCAGGTTCACGTCGATGACGGAGGCCCAGCGGTCGGCCGCCATGTTGGCGAGCCGTCGGTCGCGCGTGATGCCCGCGTTGTGGACGAGGACGTCCAGGCCGCCGGGAGCGGCCGTGGCGATCCGTTCGGCGGCGTCGGGTGCGGTGATGTCCAGCGGCAGGGCGGTCGCCCCGAGCCGGTCGGCGGTGCGGACCAGCTCCTCCCGCGCCTGGGGCACGTCCAGGCAGATCACCTTCGCGCCGTCCCTGGCGAGAGCGGACGCGACGGCCGCCCCGATGCCGCGGGCGGCACCGGTGACCAGGGCGGTGCGGCCCGACAGGGGTGCCGCCCGGTCGGCGTCCTCGCCGGGGGCGTCGGCGGTGAGCTGGACGACCTGGCCGCTGATGTACGCGGAGCGGGGGGACAGCAGGAAGCGCAGCGTGGACCCGGCCGACGCGGCGGTGGCTCCCGGGGCGAGCCTGACCAGCTGTGCGGTGGAGCCCCTGCCGATCTCCTTGCCGAGCGAGCGCACGAACCCTTCGAGCGCCTGCTGGGCGGCAGCCTGGTGGTGGTCGTCGGGGGAGGGCGTGGAACCGAGCACGACGACACGGCCGTTTCCGGCGAGCGACCGTACGACGGGGTGGAGAGCCGCGTGCACGTCGGCCAGCCCGGCGGCCGTGGTGACCCCGGTCGCGTCCAGGACGATGCCGGCCGGCCGTTCGGCGCTTTCGGTGACCTTCAGCCCGGTCGTGGCCAGCACCGGGACGAGCTGCCCCGGCCAGGCGGATTCGCCGGCGGTGAGGTGCAGCAACGGCCCTTCCAGGGCAGGGGTTTCGACGGACCAGCGGCGCAGCGCCGCCGGCGCGGGCAGCCCGGTCCTGCGGGTCAGGAAGCGGCCGGTTGCTGTACCGGTGAAGTGCAGATAGCGGTCGGCCATTGTCCAGACTCCTGCTCGGTCGTAGATTTACTGTTGAGTAAGGTTACTCAAGGGTCAGGAGTAGGTCGAGATGAGTTGGTCGAGTTGATTCCCCTCGCGCTTCCCCAGCCGCGCAGGGTCGCGGTCGTCGGCGGTACCCGCATCCCGTTCGCCCGCTCCGACGGCCCCTACGCGCACGCGTCCAACCAGCAGATGCTGACTGCCGCACTGGACGGACTCGTCGACCGGTTCGGCCTCCGGGGGCAGCGGGTCGGCGAGTTCGTCGCCGGCGCGGTGCTCAAGCACAGCCGTGACTTCAACCTGGCCCGCGAGACCGTCCTGGGCAGCGCGCTGGACCCCCGCACACCGGCGTACGACATCCAACAGGCGTGCGGCACCGGGCTGCAGGCCGTCATCGCCGCCGCCAACAAGATCGCTCTCGGTGCGGTCGACTCGGCGGTCGCCGGAGGTGCGGACACCACCAGCGACGCGCCGCTCGGGGTCAACGACCGGCTGCGCCGCATCCTGCTGGACGCCCGGCGTGCGAAGTCCGCGGGCGCCCGGCTCAGGGCCCTGGCCGCCGTACGCCCGAGTCATCTCGTCCCGGACATCCCGCGCAACGCCGAGCCGCGTACCGGCCTTTCGATGGGTGAGCACGCGGCCGTCACCGCCCGGAAGTGGGGTGTGCCCCGCGAGGACCAGGACCTGCTGGCGGCCACCAGCCACCAGCGGCTCGCCGCCGCGTACGAGCGCGGCTTCCTGGACGACCTCGTCGTGCCCTACCTGGGCCTGGACCGTGACCAGAACCTGCGCCCGGGGTCCACGGTGGAGAAATTCGCCACTCTGAAACCGGTGTTCGGCGCCGGTCACCCCGACGCGACGATGACCGCGGGCAATTCCACTCCGCTCACCGACGGCGCCGCCACCGTGCTCCTGGCCAGCGAGGAGTGGGCCAGGGCGCGCGGCCTGGAACCACTGGCCTACCTGTCGCTGTACGAGACGGCGGCCGTGGACTACGTGCACGGCGAGGACGGGCTCCTGATGGCACCCGCCTATGCCGTACCGCGCGTGCTGGAGCGGGCCGGGCTGACGATGGGCGACTTCGACCTCGTCGAGGTCCACGAGGCGTTCGCCTCCCAGGTCCTCGCGACCCTCGCCTCATGGGAGGAGCAAGGGCTGGCGCCCGTCGACCGGGACCGGTTGAACGTGGCCGGGTCGTCCCTCGCCACCGGGCACCCCTTCGCCGCGACCGGTGCCCGGATCGTGGCGACCCTCGCCAAGCTCCTCGCGGAGCGCGACGCGCCCGGCAGGGGGCTGATCTCGGTCTGCGCCGCCGGAGGTCAGGGGGTCACCGCCATCCTGGAGCGCCCCTGAACGACACGCGAACCCTGTCCCTGCCGCCCGGCCCGGGGCCGCCGAGGCGGCCCTCTGCCCCGTCCCGGACCGAGGCACGGCCCATTCACCCGTCCCGGGCCGCGAGCCGGCCCGCATCGTGAACGACCCGCCGCCCTTCCACACGTGAACGACCCCCGCGCATCCAGCAGCCGCTCGGCGCCTGCCCCAGGGACGGGGCCCGGCGCCGAACCACCATGTCGAGGAGCCGCTCGTGTCCACGCCCGCCCCCACAACCGCCACGCCCGCCGAGCCCGTCCTGGTCGAGCCGACCAAGGTCAGGGCGGCCGACGGCACCGTACGCGAAGTGTCCGTGCCGCTGTTCGCGCCGACGGTGCGGAGCGGCTCGCTCGCCGAGATCCCCTTCGACAACGCACGCGAGGCCCCGGCGGAGCCCGTCCTCAGCCGCAAGCAGGGGGACGGCAGCTGGCAGGACGTGACCGCCGGGGAGTTCGCGGCGGAGGTCCGGGCCGTCGCGAAGGGCCTGATCGCCGAGGGCCTCCAGAGCGGTGACCGGGTCGCGATCATGGCCCGTACGACCTACGAGTGGACGCTGCTCGACTTCGCGTCCTGGGCGGCCGGGCTGGTCACCGTGCCCGTCTACCCCACCTCGTCCGCCTTCCAGACGCGCTGGATCCTCCAGGACTCCGGAGCCGTCGCCTGCGCCGTCGAGACGAAGGAACAGGGGCGGCTGGTCAGCCAGGAGCGCCAGCAGCTGGGCGACCTCACCCACCTGTGGCAGTTCGACACGGGGGCCATCGGCCGGCTGAAGGCGCTCGGCAAGGACGTCCCCGACGCGGTCGTCACCGCCCGGCGCGCCGCCCTGGACCCGCAGAGCCCCGCCACACTGATCTACACGTCCGGCACGACGGGAAGGCCCAAGGGCTGCGTCCTGACCCACGCGAACTTCTTCGCCGAGGTCGACAACGCCATCGAGCTGCTCCACCCGGTCTTCAGGTCGGTCTCGAAGTACCCCGCCTCGACCCTGCTGTTCCTGCCCCTGTCCCATGTCTTCGGGCGGATGGTGGCGATCGGCTGTCTGCGCGCGCGGGTCCGGCTCGGGCACGCGCCCTCCCTCTCGACCGAGGACCTGCTCGCCGACCTCGCCGGATTCAAGCCGTCGTTCCTGCTGGCCATCCCCTACGTCCTGGAGAAGGTCTTCAACACCGGCCGCGCGACGGCGGAGAGGATGGGCCGTGCCTCGTCCTTCGACCGCGCCGCCCGCATCGCGCGGCGCTACGGAGAGGCCGTCGAGGCCGCCGAACACGGCACGGGCCCCGGCCCCGGCCTCGGGCTGCGCGCCGCCCGCGCCCTCTACGATCCGCTGGTCTACCGCCGCATCCGCGCGGCCCTGGGCGGTCACGTCCGGTACGCGATCTGCGGCGGCTCCCCGCTGGGGCGCCGGCTCGCGGCGTTCTACGCGGGGGCCGGCATCCAGATCTTCGAGGGCTACGGCCTGACCGAGACGACGGCGGCGGCCACGGTCACCCCGCCGCTCAGGCCTCGTCTCGGCACGGTGGGCTGGCCCCTGCCGGGCACCGCCGTGCGGATCGCGGACGACGGCGAGGTCCTGCTCAGGGGCGGCCAGGTCTTCGGGGGCTACTGGGACACCGAGCGTGGCAGGGCCGTCCCGTACACGGAGGACACGTGGTTCCCGACCGGTGACCTCGGTGCCCTGGACGAGGACGGCTACCTCACGATCACCGGCCGCAAGAAGGACATCATCATCACGTCGGGCGGCAAGAACGTCACCCCCGCCCCGCTGGAGGACTGGCTGCGCGCCCATCCGCTGGTCGGCCAGTGCATGGTGGTCGGCGACAACCGCCCGTTCGTCAGCGCCCTGATCACCCTGGAGCCGGACGGTCTCGCCCACTGGCGCCGGATGCGGAAGAAGGAGGGGATCCCCCTGCGTGAGCTGGTCCAGGACGAGGAGCTGCGCACGGCACTGCAGCGGGCGGTCGACGAGGCCAACCGGCTGGTCTCGCGGCCGGAGTCGATCCGTAAGTTCACCGTCCTGCCCGGGGAGTTCACCGAGGAGAGCGGTCATCTCACACCCTCGCTGAAGCTGAAGAGGGACGCGATCGCACGGGACTTCGACGCGGAGATCGAAGAGCTCTACCGCCGTACGTGACCGAGGTGCAGTACCGCGCGGAGGAGCGACCGCGCATTGACGGCGGCCGGGGCCGCCGTCCATGCCCGGCCCGCCAGGCACCGGAAAAATTGGAACCAGGACAAAGCGGGCGGAGGTGCGGTTCCCGCATACTCGTCGGTCGGTCATTCGGGCAAACATTCCAAGGCCGAATTTGGAAAATGCCTACGATAAAGCGGCCAATAGGCCGAGAGTGGCGCGATAACGCAAGGGCGAGACGCTGGAGTCTCACCCTCCGGATATGGATATCGCAGCGCATAACGTCCTCCCCATGACTCAGCTGGACGCGCGGCCACAGGCCGGAGACACGGTACGGAGAACCGCCCCTGCCGACGGCGGTGTACGCGAGAAGGGCCTCGGCGGGGACTCCGTCGGGCTGATGGGCAGCGCCGTCCTCGGCATCTCCACCGTCGCCCCGGTGTACTGCCTCACCTCCACGCTCGGCTCCACCGCCGGCGAGGTCGGCGTGCACATGCCCGCCGTGTTCCTGGCCGGGTTCCTCCCGATGCTGCTGGTGGCCTTCGCGTACCGCGAGCTGAACAAGGCCGTGCCGGACTGCGGCACCTCGTTCACCTGGACGGTCAAGGCGTTCGGGCCGCGCCTGGGGTGGATGTGCGGATGGGGCCTGGTCATCGCGACGATCATCGTCCTGTCGAACCTCGCGGGCGTCGCGACCTCGTACTTCTGGCTGCTGGCCGGTCAGATCTCCGGCAGCGACCCGGTCGCCGCCCTCGACGACAGCAAGCCGGTGCACATCCTGACCTGCCTGCTCCTGATCGCCGTGGCGACGGCGATCAGCTACCGGGGCATGACGGCGACCAAGGGCATCCAGTACACCCTCGTCGCCCTGCAACTCGTCGTCCTCGCGCTGTTCGTCGTCATGGCCGTGCGGAAGGCGGGCAGCGGCGACTTCGCCGCCACGTCGCCGGACTTCTCCTGGTCCTGGCTGAACCCGTTCGCCGTCCAGTCGTTCGCCGCCTTCACGGCGGGGCTGTCCCTCTCGATCTTCATGTTCTGGGGCTGGGACACCTGTCTCACGACGAACGAGGAGACCATCGGCAGCGACAGGACACCCGGCCGCGCCGCCCTCGTCGCGATGGTCGTCCTGGTCGGGTCCTACCTGGCCACCGGCATCGCCGCGCAGATGGTGGTGGGGGCCGGGGACACCGGGCTCGGCCTGGCGAACCCCGGAACGTCCGACAACGTGTTCGCCGCCCTCGCGGGCCCCGTCATGGGCCCCGGCCTCGGCATCCTGCTCTTCCTGGCGGTGCTCGCCTCGGCCGCCGCGAGCCTGCAGACGACGTTCATCCCGGTGGCGCGCACGGTCCTGGCGATGGCGTCGTACGAGGCGCTCCCCGCCCCGTACGCGAAGGTCCACCCGCGCTTCAGGACCCCGGGGCGGGCCACCGTGGTCGCCGGCATCGCGACCGGTGTGTTCTACACGGTGATGACCCTGGTCAGCGAGCACGTCCTGATCGACACCATCTACGCGCTCGGCCTGATGATCTGCTTCTACTACGCCCTGACGGCGTTCGCCTGCGCCTGGTACTTCCGCGCCGAACTCACCCGGTCCGCACGTGATCTCGTCTTCAAGGGGCTGTTCCCCGTCGTCGGCGGCGTCCTCCTCACGGCCGTCTTCGGCAAGACCCTGTACGACATGTGGGACCCGGCCTACGGCTCGGGTTCCTCGGTCCTCGGCGTCGGCTCCGTCTTCGTCATCGGCGTCGGGCTGCTGCTCCTCGGCCTGGTGCTGATGGAGGCGATGCGGCGCCGCGCGCCCGCCTTCTTCCGCGGCGAGGTGCTGACGAAGGAGACCCCCGCGCTCGTGGTGAGCGACTGAACGCTCAGCCGGACCGCCAGTAACTCCGCGCGCGCACCCGTTCCTTGGGCGATCACAGCTCCTTGCGGGCGGACGCGGCCCGGGTCAGGGCAGGGAGAAGGGGGTGCCCTGGAGCGGCGTCGACGGTGTCACCCGGTTCGGCCGCCCGTGCCCAGTCGCTCGCGGGCCCGTCGTGGAGGGCGAATTCGAGCCTGAACGTCGCGGCGGCGGGACCGCGGATCACGAGCGTGCGGCCGCGCTGATGGGGTGCGCATCTCCCTCCGGGTGTCCCTGAGCGGGGAGTTGTGTGCGAAACCGGGCCAAGATCCTTTCAGAGTGGACTCAACAGGGCGCCGTACCGCATACCTTGGAGCCGTCACGGACGACGACGGAGGTGCCTCGCATGCGGATCGCCACAACAATCTTCCTCACCGACGAGACGATCACGCCGGTCCGGCTCGCGCGTGAGCTGGAGCAGCGGGGATTCGCCGGGCTGTACCTGCCCGAACACACCCACATCCCGGTGAGCCGGGACACGCCCTATCCCGCCGGTGGCGAGCTGCCGGCCGAATACGGGCGCACCCTCGACCCCTTCGTCGCGCTGGGACAGGCGGCGGCCGTCACCGAGCGGCTGGCCCTCGGTACCGGCATCACGCTGGTCGCGCAGCACGACCCCATCGACCTGGCGAAGCAGGCCGCCACGCTCGACCACCTCTCGGGTGGCCGCTTCACGCTCGGCGTCGGCTTCGGCTGGAACGTGGAGGAGGCGGCGGACCACGGCGTGGAGTGGTCGACGCGGCGCGCGCTCGGCAGTGACCGGCTGGCCCTGATGCGAGCCCTGTGGTCCGATGAACCCACGGCGTACGACGGGGAGTTCGGGTCCGTCCGGGCGAGTCACGCCTACCCGAAGCCGGTGCAGCGGCGGCGCGGGCCCGTGAACGGCCCCCGCACCCTGATCGGCGGGGCGGCGGGACCCAGGCTCTTCGCGCAGATCGCCCGGGACGCGGACGGCTGGCTGCCGATCGGCGGGCGCGGTCTGGCCGAGTCGATTCCCGCGCTGCGCACGGCGTGGGAGGACGCGGGCCGTGACCCGAAGCACCTCCAGGTGGTGCCGTACGCCGTCGTGCCGACCCCCGGCAAGCTGGCGTACTACGCGGACCTCGGCGTCGAGGAGGTCGTCCTGCAGCTGCCTCCGGCGGGTGAGGCCGAGGTCCTGCGGGCGCTGGACGCCTATGCGGCGCACCTGTAGCGGTGACCGGCGGCGTGGAGCGCCACCCGGAGTGCAACCACGGGCGCCGGAATCGCATCTTTCACTCACGGACATCGATGGAGCGGCCTGCGCGCGTGTGCCCGGCTGCCGGGGAGCGGGAGCTCGATGAACAGACCCTTGCGCCACATAGCCATCTTCTGCGGAATCCTGATGCTGGCTCTGCTGATCCGGACCAACTGGCTCCAGTTCGCCAAGAGCGAGGAGCTGGCCGGACACGAGCTCAACCGCAGGGTGAAGATCACCCAGTTCGCGACACCGCGGGGCGACATCATCGTGGGCGGCAAGGCGATCACCGGGTCGAAGGAGGTCACGGGTACCGACTTCAAGTACCAGCGCACCTTCAAGAACGGCCCGATGTACGCCCCCGTCACCGGCTACGCGTCCCAGGCCCAGGGCATGTCACTCCTGGAAAAGACGTACGACAGCATCCTCAGCGGCCAGGACGAGCGGTTCGCCTTCCGGCACGCCAAGGACATCCTCACCGGTGAGCCCCGGCGCGGCGGAGACGTCATCACGACGATCGACCCCAAGGCGCAGGAGGCGGCCTACAAGGGGCTGACGGACCTGGACGCCCGTGGCGCGGTCGTCGCGCTCGACCCGGCCACCGGCAAGGTGCTGGCCCTGGTCTCGACGCCCTCGTACGACCCCTCGGTCTTCGCCGGCAACTCCTTCAAGGAGGGCGACAGGTTCCAGGCGCTCGTGGACGCCAAGAGCAAGCCGCTGGCGAACCGCCCGCTGCGCGAGACCTTCCCGCCCGGCTCCACCTTCAAGATCCTCACCGCCACGGCCGCCCTGGAGCACGGCGTCGTCACCGACGTCGACGCCAGGACCGACGCCGTCTCCCCGTATCCGCTGCCCCTCTCCACGAACAAGATCGGCAGCGAGGCCGGTGACGCCGTCTGCAACAAGGCCTCGCTGAAGACGGCCATGCAGTACTCCTGCAACAACGTCTTCCTCGACATGGCGTCCAAACTCGGCGACGACAAGATGCGGGAGACGGCGCAGAAGTTCGGCTTCAACGAGGATGTCTACTCGGAGGAGTTCGGCGACATGCTCGCCACCAAGAGCCTCTACCCGGAGGAGCTCGACAAGCCCGGCACGGCGCTCACCGGCATGGGGCAGGGCAGCCTCACGAGCACCCCGATGCAGATGGCGATGGTGACGGCGGCCCTCGCCAACAACGGCAAGCTGATGCAGCCCTACATCGTCGACAAGCTGGAGGGGCCGGACCTGTCCGTCCTGGAGCAGCACGAGCCGAAGCTGATGAGCCAGGCGGTCTCCGAGGAAACGGCCAAGAAGGTCCAGGAGATGATGGAGTTCACCGCCAAGGAGGGCAGCGCCCAGCGTGCCCTGATCGACGGTGTGACGGTGGGCGGCAAGACGGGTACGGCGCAGCGCGGTAACGACGTGACCAAGGAGGTGCCGTACGGCTGGTTCGTGTCGTACGGCAAGAACCCCGACGGCCGCGCCGTCGCGGTCGCGGTCTTCATCGACCCGACGGCCATGGACATCTCCCGCTCCGACATCTCCGGTGGCCGCCTCGGCGCCCCGATCGCCCGCAACGTGATGAAGGCGGTCCTGGGGAAGTAGCCCCGCCCGTCCGACCCGTGGGGTCGTCCGCCCGCCCGGTGCCGCACCGGGCGGACGTGTGCCGGGGCGGCGGGCGCGTACCCGGCCTGCGGAAACCGCGTGTCGGGGCGTGGAGCATGTGTGCGATCATCGCGTGCGCTCATTACATGTCCTACACACATGATGGCGGCGTGCCTTCGAACCCACCGGTCGTGCGGGGCCGTTCGCGGGTCCTCGCCACGCACCTCACCGCTCCGGGGGGAACGGAATGCCTCGATCCTTGTGGAAGGCCGCGAGATCCGCGGTCTGTACCACCTTGCTGCTCGTCCTCGCGGTGATCCTGTCATCGCTCCTTCCGTCGACACCGGCTCTGGCGTCCACCGCCGGCGCGGCTGCCGCCCGGGCCGCCGAGGACTGCTCCACCGTGCTCCCGCTCTCGTCGTTCGGCGAGTCCGCGAGCCCGGAGGGGACGACGGACATCCCGGCCGAGGAAACGGTCTGTTACACCGTGACGGTGGACCGGCCCGGCCTGCACCGCCTCCTCGTCACCGGCTCCGGCGCCGAGAACGTCCAGCCCTCCGTGTCCGACGGTGACGACCAGGTCGACTGCTACGACCCGGAGTGGGGCGCCGGCTGGTGCCACCTGGACCGCGAGGGCGCGTACACGCTCCGCCTGCGCAACGCCTGGCCCGACCCGAGCAGGCCGACGGTCGCCCTCGTCCCGCTCGCCTCGGACGAAGGGTGCCTGGCCGAGACCGGCACGGGCTGGGACGGCGCACCGCTCACGGGGTCGGCCACCGGGCCCACCGCCGTCCAGTGCCAGCCCTTCACGGCGCGACCCGGCGAACGCATCACGACCAAGATCTCGACCACCGCGTACGGATCGAGCACGTCCTGGATCACCGACGAGACCGGTGCCCGGATATGCCCGCACTTCAACGAGGACGGCAGCGAAGGCTGCGTCCTGCCCGGTGACGGCCCCTACCGCGTCCTGTCCCAGGTCAGCTACGCGGAGCGCGGATTCCCCGCCGAGTACACCCTGACCGTCCGCAGGCTCTCCGACCCGGCCGGCTGCGCGCGGGTACCGCTGAACGCCTACGGCTCGGCTCCGACCACCGTGAGCCCGTCCTCCGGCTGCAAGGTCTTCTCGGCCCCCGCCGCCGGGCGCTACGACGTCTACGCGGTCGGCTCGGGTGTCCGTAGCGTACTCGGTGTCTACGATCGGGACGGGAAGACCGTCTGCACGACCTGGTCGGGGTGCACCCTGCCCGCCGCCGGTGACTACACCGTGTTCACCGACAAGCCGACCCTGATCATCGACCGCTCCTCCACCGCCGGATGCGTGCGGGTCGAACTCGGCCTGTACAACGGTGTGTTCGAGGCCGGCGGGGAGGTCGACTGCCTCTCGCTGCCGCTTCCCGAGGGTGCCGCCATGGCCGCTCTCAAGCCCAGCGGCGGGCCCGCGCCGCGACCGGACCTGACCGTCGTGGACGCCGACGGTGTGCAACGGTGCGACGCGAGCGCCCTGTCGGGCGGCACCTGCGCGCTCACGGGCGGGGCGCCCTTCCGACTGCTGGTCTCCAGCGACGACGAGGACACCGTCACCGGCGCGTACACGCTGGCGCTGCACCGCACGGACGCGGCGAGCGGCTGCCCCGTCCTCCCGGCGGGGGACTTCACCGCGACGAGCCCGGCCGCCCGTCTCTCCACCGGCAACGGCGTGTTCTCGCACTGCCTGACCATCCCGGCCGGTGCCCACAGCGCGAACGAGAACCTCCAACTCGAAGCGGGGCCGGGCACGGCCTCCCCCGCCCAGGTCTCCGTCCTGGACGACCACGGCAAGCAGGTCTGCTCCGTGTACTCCACTCTCTCCTCCTGGACGACCTGTGCCATGGCCCCGGGAGTCACCCACACGGTGCTCTTCACCGGCCGTGACACCGCCGCCGACTACACGCTGACCCGACGGGACGTCACAGCCACCGCACAGGGCTGCTCCGAGACCCGGGCCGCCGAGGTCGGGGGCCCCTCCACGGGCGGCCTGCTCGGCGCCCCGGGCGCACTGGTCTGCCGGAAGGTCACCACGGCGGACGTGAAGGACGTCCTGCACCTCGACGTCCGCGACGCTCTGGGCACCGCCAACGTCGTCGCCTACGGGGCGGACGGCGTGGCGCTCTGCAACAAGAACGCCGCCTGCGCGGTCACCGGCTCCACCAGCTACCAGGTGCTGCTCACCGTGCGGACGGGGCTGAAGGCCGCCCCTGCCTACCGCTTCGACGCCCTGCGCATCGCCACCGCGAGCGGCCCGGCCGACGAGTGCGTGAAGGTACCCAACATCAGTTACGGCTACGGCCCCGTCACCGGCACGCTGGACGAGTCCCACAGCGCGGTGTGCGCGGCACTGCCCACCGCGTACAACGACCACTTCGACATGAAGATCAGCGACACCACCGGGGCTACCGCGACCGCGGTGCCGGCGCTCTACGGAGCGAGCCGCGCGAACAACTGCTATCGCTCCATCCCTGACGGGTACAAGTGCTCCGTCAGTGAGCCGTACGGCGCTCAGGACACGTCGAGCATCCTCGTGCTGTCCCTTCCCGAGACCGCCTCGCAGACCTCGTACAAGGCCGAAGCGGTCTGCTCGGCCATCCGCTGCGGGACGGAGACGGTCACCGTCGGCGCGGTGACGCCCACGACCGGGGCGACCGGCACCAAGGTCACCCTGCAGGTGTCCGGCACCGCTCTGCACGCGGACGACATCGTGCGCATCTACATGTCCGGCAGGACCGTCAAGGCGACCACCACCTCGGTGTCGGCCGATCGCAGAACGCTGACGGCCGAACTCGACCTGACCGGCGTGGCCGTCGGCACCTGGAGCCTCAGCGTCGTCACGCACAACGCGTGGGAGTACGGCAAGGGCTCCTTCACCGTGACCGAGGCCCCGCTGCTGAACCGCACGCCCCCGGTGATCAGCGGGACCGCGAAGATCGGCGGCACCCTGGCGGCCGGCACGGGAACCTGGTCGGTGAACCCCGTCTCCTACGCCTACCAGTGGTACGCCGACGGCAAGGCCGTGGCCGGGGCGACGGGGCAGGGTTACACCCTGCCGGCGTCGCTGCTGGGCAGGAAGGTCACCGTGACCGTCACCGCCGGTGCGGCCGACGGTGCGGCAGTGGCGAGCACCTCCGCCGCGGTCACCGTCGCGCAGGGTACGGCGCCGAAGGCCACCACCGCCCCGAAGGTCACCGGGAGTGCGAAGGTCGGCTCCAAGCTGACGGTCTCTCCCGGCGTCTGGTCCCCGGCGGCGACCTCGTACGCCTACCAGTGGAAGGCCGAGGGGAAGGCGATCGCGGGCGCGACCGCAGCGGCCTACACCGTGCCCCCCTCGCTGCTGGGCAAAAAGCTCACCGTGACCGTCACGGCACGGCGCACCGGGCACGCGGACGCGGGTCTGACCCCCGCGGCGCTCACAGTGGGCGCGGGGACGGCCCCCAAGGCCACCAAGGCGCCGACGGTCTCGGGCACCGCCAAGGTGGGCCGGGTCCTCAAGGCGGCTCACGGCACGTGGACGCCGGCACCCACCTCGTACGCCTACCAGTGGTATGCGAACGGCAAGGCCGTCGCGGGGGCGACCAAGTCCTCGCTGACCCTCAAGGCCGCCCAGAAGGGCAAGAAGATGACGGTGAAGGTGACCGCGCGCCGCACCGGTCACAGCAGCGGTTCGGCCGTCAGCAGGTCGACCGCCACGGTGGCCCGCTGACGCACGGGCCCACAGGCGCCGGGCTCCCGGACTCCGGGGGCCCGGCGCCTGCGCCTGCTCAGGCCTCCGGTTCCTCGGGGCGCGGGGCCAGGACCAGGTGCTTTCGCCGTTCCTGGGCGCCCACCAGGGCGGGGAGTTCGGTCAGGGAGTCGACGCGCCAGTCCGCCGTGTCCAGGACGTCCGGGTGGTCCGCCCACCAGTGGCCGTAGGGGCCGCGGCGGATGTGTGCCGTACGCAGCCCCGAGGACTTCGCGGGGAACAGGTCGTCGGCCGGGTGGTCGCCGACGTACAAGGTGGCGTCCGGCGCGGCGCCCGACACCTCAAGCACGCGGGAGAAGAACTCCCGGTCCGGTTTGTCCACGCCCCACTCCTCCGACGTGACGACCAGGTCGGCCGGCAGGTCCAGGGCCCGCAGCAGCTGTCCGGCCCGGACCGATCTGTCCCCCGCGATCACCACCCGCAGACCGGCAGCGCGCAGTTCGGCGAGCGCCGGGCGGACGTCGGGGTAGAGGTCGGTCTCGTCCAGGTGCTCGCCGCGCCCGGCCGCCGTACGCGCGTGGGCCGCCTCTTCGACGTCCATGTCGGGGCGCAGGATGCGCAGCGCGTCGGTGCAGTCGCGGCCCTGTACGACCGCCGCACCCACCAGGGCGCTGACGGTGTGCGGCGGGACCCCGAGCCAGTTGGCCCACGAGGCCCAGTGGCGGTCGTCGCGGACGAGGGTCTCTCCGATGTCGAAGACGATCGTTTCCATCACCCCTCCGAGCCTACGGGTCAAGTCGGACATAACGTCCAAGGCGCCAGCAGTGGCCGGGTGCTTCCACCCGGCAGAGGCCCTGGTCCTGACCGAGTGCCGCGCTCGTATGCTCGGTCCATGACCGATCCCCAGCGCCCCACGACCAACGCCATGCGGCGCGCCCTGAGGCGGGCCCGCGACGGTGTCGCCCTCGACGTGGCGGAGGCCGCCGTCCTGTTGCAGGCGCGGGGGGAGGACCTCACCGATCTCGCCGCGTCCGCCGCCCGGGTGCGCGACGCCGGGCTGGAGGCCGCGGGCCGTCCCGGAGTGATCACCTATTCCCGCAAGGTCTTCATCCCGTTGACCCGGCTCTGCCGGGACACGTGCCACTACTGCACCTTCGTGACCGTGCCCGGCAAGCTCCGCAAGGCGGGCCACGGCATGTTCCTCTCCCCCGACGAGGTCCTCGACATCGCCCGCAAGGGTGCCGAAATGGGCTGCAAGGAGGCGCTGTTCACGCTCGGGGACCGGCCGGAGGACCGCTGGCCCGAGGCGCGTGAGTGGCTGGAGGCGGAGGGGTACGACGACACCCTGGCGTACGTGCGGGCCATGGCCATCCGGGTGCTGGAGGAGACGGGCCTGCTGCCGCACCTGAACCCGGGGGTGATGACGTGGACGGACCTGCAGCGGCTGAAGCCGGTCGCCCCGTCCATGGGCATGATGCTGGAAACGACGGCGACCCGGCTGTGGTCCGAGAAGGGCGGCCCCCACTACGGCTCCCCGGACAAGGAGCCGGCGGTCCGGCTGAGGGTCCTCCAGGACGCCGGCCGGTCCAACGTGCCGTTCACCACGGGCATCCTGATCGGGATCGGCGAGTCCTACGAGGAGCGAGCCGACTCCCTCTTCGAACTGCGCAAGACCGCCCGGGCCTACCACGGCGTCCAGGAGGTCATCGTCCAGAACTTCCGAGCCAAGCCGGACACCGCGATGCGCGGGATGCCGGACGCCGAACTGGAGGAGCTGGCCGCGGCCGTCGCCGTCGCCCGCCACATCCTCGGCCCCTCCGCCCGCATCCAGGCCCCGCCGAACCTCGTGGACGCCGAGTACGCCCTGCTGATCGGGGCGGGCATCGACGACTGGGGCGGCGTCTCGCCGCTGACACCGGACCACGTCAACCCCGAGCGCCCGTGGCCGCACATCGACGAACTCGCGTCCCGCACCGCCGAGTCCGGTTTCACGCTGCGGGAGCGCCTCACCATCTACCCCGAGTTCATCCAGCGCGGTGAGCCGTGGCTCGACCCGCGCCTCCTCCCGCACGTGCGGGCGCTCGCCGACCCGGAGACCGGGCTGGCCAAGGAGGGCGCGATCCCGGTGGGGCTGCCCTGGCAGGAGCCCGACGAGGGCTTCAACGCCTCGGGACGCACCGACCTGCACCGCACCATCGACACCGACGGACGCACCGGCGACCGGCGCGACGACTTCGACGAGGTCTACGGCGACTGGGAGGCCCTGCGCGAGGCCGCGGCACCCGGCATGGTCCCGTCCCGCATCGACGCCGACGTACGCCAGGCTCTGAGCCAGGCCGCCGACGACCCCACGAGGCTCACCGACGACCAGGCGCTCGCCCTGCTCCACGCGGACGGGCCGGCCCTGGACGAGCTGTGCCGGATCGCGGACACCCTGCGCCGCGACGTGGTCGGTGACGACGTCACCTACGTCGTCACCAGGAACATCAACTTCACCAACGTCTGCTACACCGGCTGCCGCTTCTGCGCGTTCGCCCAGCGGCGTACGGACGCCGACGCCTACACCCTCTCGCTCGACCAGGTCGCCGACCGTGCCGCGCAGGCCTGGGACGTCGGCGCGGTCGAGGTCTGCATGCAGGGCGGCATCCACCCGGACCTGCCCGGCACGGCGTACTTCGACATCGCGCGCGCAGTGAAGGAACGCGTACCCGGGATGCACGTCCACGCCTTCTCGCCGATGGAGGTCGTCAACGGCGCGACCCGCACCGGCCTGTCGATCCGCGACTGGCTGACCTCGGCCAAGGAGGCCGGGCTCGACTCGATCCCCGGTACGGCAGCCGAGATCCTCGACGACGAGGTCCGCTGGGTCCTCACCAAGGGAAAGCTGCCCACCGCCACCTGGCTGGAGGTCATCAGGACCGCGCACGAGACGGGCCTGCGCTCCTCGTCCACGATGATGTACGGCCATGTCGACCAGCCCCGCCACTGGCTCGGCCACTTCCGGACGCTGGCCCGGCTCCAGCAGGAGACCGGCGGCTTCACCGAGTTCGTCACCCTGCCCTTCATCCACACCAACGCCCCGGTGTACCTCGCCGGTATCGCCCGTCCGGGCCCCACCGGCCGGGACAACCGCGCTGTGACGGCGATGGCCCGGCTTCTGCTCCACCCGCACATCACCAACATCCAGACCAGCTGGGTGAAGCTGGGAGCGGAGGGTGCGGCCGAGATGCTGCGCTCGGGTGCGAACGATCTCGGCGGGACCCTGATGGAGGAGACCATCTCCCGTATGGCGGGCTCCAGTTACGGCTCGTACCGGTCGGTCCAGGACCTCGTGGCCATCGCCGATCTCGCCGGCCGCCCGGCGAAGCCGCGTACGACGCTGTACGGCGAGGTGCCCCAGGAGCGCGTCGAGGCCGCCGCCGCGTCGGACGGACACCTGCCGGAACTACTGCCCGTCCTGCCGGGCTGACAGCCTGTCTCTCTCCCCGTCCGCGCCACCCACCGGACGGGGAGGGGCGCCGGCGGCCGTCCCCGTCGGCTGCCCGGCTCAGCGCCCGGCGACGAAGGTGACGAAGTCCGCCCAGGCGGGGGCGCTCACGAGGAGGGCGGGTCCGGTGGGTGCCTTGCTGTCGCGGACGGGCACGAGCCCCGGGAAGCCGTCCGCGACTTCGAGGCAGTTGTTGGCTCCACCGTCGCTGTAGCTGGACTTGCGCCAGGCCGTGGTGGAGAGGTCGGGGATACGGCTCATGATGTCTGCTCCTCCAGGACGCCCCTGATGAACCCGATGGACTCCGGCGGGGGTAGCGCCCGGTCCCGGAGGCGATCGTAGGACAGCCGGTAGCGCGTGACCGCTGCCGGTTCCTCGATGAGCTCGGCGGCCGACGAGGTCGAGGCGGAACTCCTCTCCTGCGCGGAAGCGGTCCTCGGCGGCGCGGAGGCCGTTCTCGCGGACACGGCCGCGGGGGAGGCGGCGGTGCGCTTCGCCCTGACGCGGACCGCCGAATCATTGCGGGACGTGCTGCGCGTCGCGCACTGCAGAGAAGGGAGGACATCCGGAAAACTCTGAGGAATGCCTTTCAAAGGGGATCTGAGGAGTTACTGAGTACATTCCGTTCGACCCCTGAGACACCCCATTCCGTTCGATTACAGTGCTTGCGCGGTCGCACGCCGGTATTCGTTGAGGAAGGGGCGCGGTGAGCACTGGGACCACAGCTGTCTGGGGCCGTGCCGAACAACAGGACTTTCGCAGCCGGGTGCGCGGCGCCCTGCTCGGCGGTGCCGTCGGAGACGCCATAGGGGCGGGTGTCGCCCGGCTCACCCTGGAGGAGATCCGCGCCGCCCACGGGGTCGACGGGATCGTGGACTTCGTCCCCGTGCACGGACGGCGGGGTGCCGTCACCGCCGTCACCCAGCTGACCCTCTTCACCGTCGACGGGCTCATCAGGGCACAGGTCCGCCGGGACACCGGCGCCTGGCACCCGCCCACCGACGTGTTCCGCGCCCATCTGCGCTGGGCGGCCACGCAGAGCGCCTGGGGTCCCGACGAGCGCCGCAAGGACAACGGCTGGCTGGCCAGGGAGGAGTGGCTCTACACCCGCCGCGCCCCCACCCGCGAATGCCTCATCGGCTTCGGGGACACCACCATGGGCACCCTGGCCGTGCCCAAGAACCCGTCCGCACGCGACTCGGCCGCGCTCACCCGGTCCGCCCCGTTCGGGCTGCTCGTCGGCTGGGAGCCCCAGCTCGTCCTCCAGCTCGCCGTCGAGTGCGCCGCCCAGACCCACGGCCACGCCACCGCCCAGCTCGCCGCCGGAGCCCTCGCCCTGCTCGTGCACGGGCTCGCCCGCGGGGAGACCCTGGACGGCTCCGTGCAGCACACGCTCGCGCTGCTCGCCGAGCGGCCGGGCAACGAGCAGGTGACCGACGCGCTCCGCCAGGCACTCGGCTCCGTACGGCAGGGAATTCCCGGACCCGCGCTCATAGAGGCGCTCGGTGACACCGACTCGGCGGAAGAGGTCCTCGCGGTCGCGCTGTACTGCGCGCTGGTCGGCGAGGACGTGCGGCACGGTCTGCGGCTCGCCGTGAACCACTCCGGGCCGTCGGCGGCCACCGGCTCCGTCTGCGGGGCGCTCCTGGGGGCGCTGCACGGCGAGACTGCGCTGCCACCCGCCTGGCTGGCGGAGCTGGAGGGGCGTTCCACCCTCCTGGAACTCTCCGACGACTTCGCCATGGAGATGACGCAGGGGCCCGCCCTGCACAGCCCCACCGCGGTCGCCCCGGGCTGGGTGGCCCGCTACCCGCGGGACTGAGACGGGCAGGGCATCCCCGGGAGGGCAGAGGCGGACGGACGCCGCCGCGCCCGCCCGCCGTCCCTGTCCCCCCGCGTCACGAGAACCTGTCAGTCCCTCGCGCCCTCGGGAACGCCGGTTCCCTCCGGGCCCGTCTTCTGCGTGGGGACGCCTGCGGTGGCGGCGGTACCGGCCGGGCCACCGTCGTCCGTGTTGATCATCTCGATGAGGGCGTCGCGCTCCGGGGTGTCCTCGGGCTTGATGAACCCGATGACGATGTAGAGCACCAGCGAGATGGCCAGCGGCAGCGCCACCTGGTACTGCAGCGCGACGTCCGTCTTCACCGAACCGTCGAGGTTGTAGTTGGTGAAGAAGAAGGCGAGCAGCCCCGCCGCCCAGCTGGTGAGCGCCGCCGTCGGGCCGGACCGGCGGAACCCGCGCAGCAGGCCGAGCATGAACGGGATCGCGATGGGGCCCATCAGGCCGGCCACCCACTTGATGACGACCGTGATGATGTCCTTGAACGTCGGCGAGTTGATCTGGGTCGCCAGGGCCATGGACAAGCCGAGGAAGGCGAGCGTGGACAGCCGGGCGGCGAGCAGACCACTGCGGTTGCTCCAGGTCCGGGCGGCCTTGGAGAGGACCGGTGCGATGTCCCGGGTGAAGACGGCGGAGATGGCGTTGGCGTCGGAGGAGCACATGGCCATCGTGTGCGAGAAGAAGCCGACGACGACGAGGCCGAGCAGCCCGTGCGGCAGCAGCTGCTCGGTCATCAGGGCGTAACTGTCCGACGCGTCCGGCTTCTTGGCCTCGACGAGCAGCGGGGCGACCCACATCGGGAAGAAGAGCACCGTCGGCCAGACCAGCCACAGCACGGCCGAGAGGCGGGCGGAGCGGGTCGCGGAACGTGCGGAGTCCGTGGCCATGTAGCGCTGGGCCTGGTTCCACATGCCGCCGTTGTACTCGAAGGTCTTGATGAAGAGATACGCCAGCAGGAAGGTCACGGTGTACGGACCCGCCGTCGGGTCGGTGTGCCCCTCGGGCAGTTTGTCCCACACGGTCCACAGGGAGCTGAAGCCGCCCAGCTTGCTCATCGCGATGACCAGCATGGTCAGACCGGCGAAGAGCTGGATGACGAACTGCCCCAGCTCGGTGAGGGCGTCGGCCCACAGTCCGCCGACTGTGCAGTACACGGCGGTGATGGCACCCGTGATGAAGATGCCCTGGGTGAGGCTGATGCCGGTGAAGACGGACAGCAGGGTCGCGATGGCGGCCCACTTGGCGCCGACGTCCACGATCTTCAGCAGCAGACCCGACCAGGCCAGGGCCTGCTGGGTCGGGATGTTGTAGCGGTTCTTCAGGTATTCGAGCGGTGAGGCGACGTGCAGCCGGGAGCGCAGCCGGTTGAGCCGGGGTGCGAAGAGCTTCGCCCCGATGCCGATACCGATCGCGATCGGCAGGGACCACGTCACGAACGACGTGACGCCGTACTGGTAGGCGATTCCGGCGTAGCCGGTGAACATCACCGCGCTGTAGCCGGACATGTGGTGCGAGATGCCCGAGAGCCACCACGGCATCTTGCCGCCGGCCGTGAAGAAGTCGCTGACGTTGTCCACGCGCTTGTGCGACCAGAGTCCGATCGCGACCATCACACCGAAGTATCCGATGAGCACGGCCCAGTCGAGACTGTTCATGTGCCCCCTCCAGGGGTCCGCCTTGTGAACGGGAACGCACTTCGTCAGTACGGCCGTTCAGCGGTGGCCCCGTGCGGGAACGGGGACTTCGGGGATTGAACCGCCTGTCCGGGTCCTCGGTCAAGGTCTCCTCGATCAGGGATGTGAACGCGGATCAGCAAGTCGAACGATTTTACTCGTTCTTGACCTTGTGGGGCGTTGTCGTGAACGTGACCACGGCCACACGATGAGCGGGCACTTCGTCAGGCTGTGCAGAGACCCACGCCATGCAGGAATGCCCGAGAACGCAGAACGGCCGCACGGGATGCGGGTCCCGTGCGGCCGGAGAAGAGGGAAGAGCTGAACCACGTGACGCCCGGGCGCTGTTGACGCCTGTCGGGCGCCCACCACCGACGACCCTGCGAGTGAGGTGCGTCGGCGGCGGCGCCGGGTCCTGTGGCGGGCGAGGTCCCCTCGGCCAGGACGGCGAAGCCGGTCGAGAGGGCTCCTGAGGGCCGCGCGCGAGGACCGGGCGCGGCGCGTGGGTGAGGACCTGGACGCGGCGCGCGCGTGGCGGAAGGCCGATCAGGCGTTGATCGAACCCGAAGCGACATCACGGACGAAGGTGTTCCAGGCCCCGGACACGAAGCTGAGCGAAGGGCCCTCGGGGGCCTTCGAGTCACGCACGGCGATGGCACGGGTGACAGGTGACTTCACCTCGACGCAGGCTCCGTTACCGCCGGAGTACGACGACTTCGTCCAGTTTTCCGTAGCACCCTGAAGAATAGCCATGTTCACTCCGGTTCAGAGAGTTGATGTGGGAGGGCACCAACTTCGTTCCTGTTGGCGTGATCGACGCTACTCGCCAACATCGTCCGGTGGTGGGGCCGTTCACTCGACCGGATGGCATATTCCATGCGGGGGTTCCGCTGCGAGGTGGTGGCGGTGTATCGTCCCGCCCCCACCTCGCTTACATCACAGCATTTCACGCACATCAGGTGGTATCGGGGATGTACCGTCTCCGTGGGTGCGCAGCGCTTTCCGGTGGCCGGCGCGGCTGAATCAGCGCGTGTAGTCCTTCACGATGTCGCCGATGAATTGGCGGGTCTGATCCACATTCAGCGCCTGTGCCCGCAAGTGTTCGTACATGACGCTGTAGCGCTGTACGTCGTTCGCCTTCTCCAGGTAGAGGTCGCTGGTGACCCCTTCGATGTACACGACGCTGGAGTCCGCGGCGTCCGGGAATTCCAGGATGGCGTACTGCCCGCTGATGCCCGGGTGCGCACCCATGTCGAAGGGCAGGACCTGCACGGTCACGTGCGGCAGTTGCGACTGCTCGATGAGGTGCTCCAGCTGCTCGATCATCACCTGCTTGCCGCCGACCTGCCGGCGCAGGGCGGACTCGTCGATGACGGCCCATAGGCGCAGCGGGTGTTCGGGGGCGTTGACGCGGTCCTGGCGGCGGGCGCGGACGTTGACCCGCTTCTCGATGTCGGCCGGCGGGGCCTCGGGCAGGGCCCCGGTGATCAGCGCTTCCGCGTAACCCCGGGTCTGGAGCAGCCCCGGGACGACCTGGGGCTCGTACACCCGGAGGGACTCGGCGTCCGTCTCCAGCCCGATGTACACGCTGTAGGGGATGTCGCCGAACGCGTGCCACCAGCCCTGCTGCCGCGAGTCCTTGGCCATCTGCATCAGTGAGTCGACGACGCGGTGGTCCTCGACCTCGTACACCCCGCACAGATCGCGGACGTCACGCTGGCTGATGGAACGGCGGCCGTTCTCCAGACGGCTGATCTTCGACTGGGAGACCAGCAGCCGCTCCGCCACCTCCTCGGCCGTCATGCCCTTGATCTCGCGCAGACGGCGCAACTCCTGGCCCAACCGGCGTCGCCTGACGGTGGGATTGACGTTGGTGGGCACGGAAACGGCACCTCCGGCTATGCAGCTGTTCTAGCTGTGCGTATCTACTGCTCAGCAGATTGCCACCCGCGCACCCGGGCGCGCTGGGAAATGGTGACACCAAAGCGCGCGGGGCAGCCGGTGGATCCGGCTGCCCCGCGCGTGGTGCGGCTCCCGGACCGGGTCATGGGGGACGTCGGTACGGCGGTGTTCGGTTCTCCGCGCGAGGGGTGCGCGCGGTTCAGTGCACGGAGGTGTGCGCCATGCTGCCGCGACTTGCCTGCGCTTGCGGCTGCAACGGCACGCCCGCCGTCTGCTGGTTACGGCGCGGCTGGACGGCCGCACCGTTCTGGACGTCCATCACGGCATGCGCCACGAGGCCGCCCATCGGGTCGTGCCTGATCAGGTCCCGGAGCCGGGAGCGCGACGAGCGCCCCTCGTTCCCGGGGTACAGATGCTTGCCGAGTCCGACCGCGTGGGCCAGTGCGGCGAGCGCCGCGGTCCGCGGGTCCGGCGGTACACCGGTACGGATCGCACTGTCCAGCCGTGTTCTGATGTCGCGGCTGATCGCCGTGTCCGTCGCCTGGTAGCGAGTCGTCGGCAGCACTCCGCACATCTGGCCCGCCACGGCATGCACCATGCCGCACCGCTCCAGATGAGCGAGGTAGATCTGGCGAAGTCCCAGCCGGGGCCCGCCGATCCAGTGGACCGCCCGAACCGGACTGCCACGACGGCGCAGCAGCTCCAGTGCGGAGTCCAGAGTCGGATCTCCTGTCGGCCGTGGCATCACCACGGCTATACGATCCCCGTCAGGGGCTATCCGTCCTGCCAGAGCCAGCTCCACTAGCTGTGCCCCGGCCAGGCCGAGGTCGAGCGACTGCGGCTGCGCTGTGGTACCCGTGGTCGGGTCCAGAGCGAGCAGCAGAAGCTCCTCCGGAATTGTTCTGCGGCTCCTGCCCATCCATGCCTCCCCGCGTGGATGAATGACAGGGTGACCCCTCTCACATTGGTCTGTCGAGGGTGCCTGGGTGCTTTGTGAGGGAACCGTTAGGTATGTCGTTCTCGTCTAGCGGTTCGGTCAAGGGTTCACACAGGACACTGGTAGATGGTTCGGACAGTGCGGGCATGACCCCGCGGCGCATCAAGGAGGTAATCCGGTGGCGGGCGAGTCCCCCGACAAGTCGGAGCAGCGGAAGTCGTCGGGGACGACTGAGGAGCGCGATCCGCGTCTCGCCGTGTTCCGTGAACCGGTCGCCGCGGCGGGCGGCGGCACCCGGGGCGGCACGGCAGGCGCAGGGGCGGACGGCGAGACGGACACCAGGACCGCGGTCTTCCGCGTCCCGCGCTCCGCGGACGCCGGCCCGTCGGAAGACGTCTCGGCCGTAGGTTCCGCTCCCGCGGGGTCCCTGTCCGAAGGTGACGCGGAGCCCGGGGAGTCGCCCACGGCTTCGAAGGGCTCCGGGGAGGCCCCTGAGGGCCGCACGGAGGCCGAGGAGGCCGCCGAGGCGGAGGAGGGGGCCGAAGGGGCTGCCGAGCCGCCCACGGCGCGTACGGACGCGCAGGAGTCCGGCACGGAGGAGTCCGCCGTGGAGCCGGACGCGGCTGATGCTGCGGATCCGTCCGGCCCGTCGTCCGGCACGTCCGACGACGAGTCCGAGGTGAAGACCGAGGCCGCCGCTTCGGAGCCCGATGTCGAAGCCGAAGCTGACGGTCCGGCCCCGACCGACGCCCGGCTGCGCGCCGCCGTCGCGGCGTGGGTCTCGGGTGACGACGAAGCCGCAGATGGGGATGGTCCCGCCGACGGTGACTCCGGGACCGCCGCAGCCCCGGCCGCAGCTGAGCCTGAGGCCGAAGACGAGCCCGAGGCTGAAGGCGAAGCAGACGTCGAGGCCGAGAAGACCGACGACGAGGCCGCCGACGACGCGACGGCCTCCGAACCCGCCGTCGCCGACACCTCGGCCGCCGTCACCGCATCCGACGACGCCCCCCGTGTCCCGAAGAGCAGGGAAGAGTCCTCCCCGGCCGAGAAGCCGGAGAAGGCCGACAAGGCCGAGAAGTCGGACGAAGCCGAGAAGGCAGAGAAGGCGGAGGCGACCGAGAACCCGGAGAAGGTCGAGAAGGCCGATTCCGCGGATGACGAGCGAGGAATCGATCATCCGACCGCCGTCTTCAAGGCGCCGCGCGTCGACCGGGTCGACCAGCCCACGACCGCGCTGAAGCTGCCGTCGAAGAAGAAGGAGACCGGGAGCAAGTCCGCCCCCGGCAGCCCCGCGGCCACCGGGAGGCCCGGGACGCCCAAGCCCTCCAGGACCCCGGAGACCCCCGCGGAGCGGACCAGCAGGTTCGTACCGCTGCGCTCCGACGACGTACGCCCCGCACCTCCGGTGGTCGGTCCCACGGTCACACCGGACATCTCGGCGGGGGCCGCGGCCCCGGCCGGCACCAGGCCCGCGCTGACCGAGGCCGAGCGGACCAGGCAGCAGCCCATGCCGCCCAAGCCGCCGCTCGACCTGCTGGCGGAGCTGACGAACACACCGCCGCCCGTGGAGACCCCTGTCCGCACGGCGGTGCGCCGGGTCAAGATCTGGACGCCGCTGCTCCTGCTCGCGCTGATCATCTTTGCGATCGCGCAGGCGGTACGCCCGCTTCCCGACCCGGCCCTGACACTGTCCGCGGACCCGACCTTCACCTTCGGGGGCGACAAGCTGGACATGCCGTGGCCGGAGGAGGGCCAGGGCGCCGTCGAGGTCGAGGGCGTCGGCACCATCGGTTCGTACGGCAAGGAGGAGTCCGCGCCGATCGCGAGCGTCGCCAAGATCATGACGGCGTACGTGATCCTCCAGGGGCACCCCATCACCGGCAAGCAGAACGGTGAGCGGATCGAGGTGGACGCGAAGGCGGGCGAAGAGGCCAACCGGCCCGACGAGTCGACGGCCCCCATCAAGGAGGGACAGAAGTACACGGAGCGCCAGATGCTCCAGCTGCTGATGATCCCCTCCGGGAACAACGTGGCACGGCTGCTCGCCCGCTGGGACGCCACAACCGAGAAGGCGTTCGTCGAGAAGATGAACGCGGCGGCGAAGGACCTCGGGATGACGAACTCGGTCTACACCGACCCGAGCGGTCTCGAGTCCACCACCCGGTCGACCCCGGCCGACCAGCTCAAGCTCGCCAGGGCGGTCACGCGGAACGACGTATTCCGCGACATCGTCAACATGCCCCAGGCCGACATCCCGGGCATCGGCAAGACGATCTACAACAACAACAACATCCTGCTGGAACCCGGCGTGAGCGGCATCAAGACCGGCTCGTCGACCCCTGCGGGCGGCAACCTCGTCTGGACCGCCGAGACGGTCGTCGACGGCAAGACGCGCCGGATCATCGGCGCCGTGATGGGCGCGGACCTGGACGGCACCCTGGACGCGAAACTGCAGCGGGCCATACACAACAGCCTCGAACTGATCCAGACCGCACAGAAGGGCGTCGACTCCGCCACCGTCGTGAAGAAGGGCCAGGTCGTCGGCTACGTCGACAACGGCTTCGGGGTCCGCACCCCCGTGGTCGCCACCAAGGACCTGAAGGCGGTCGGCTGGGGCGGCCTCGAGGTGAAGCTCGACCTGAGCGCCGGTGACGAGCCGCTGAAGCAGGCGGCGAAAGCCGGCACGGTCGTCGGACAGGTGACGGTCGGCACCGGCACGGGCAAGGTCACGGCGCCCGTCGCCCTGCAGGACGGGATGACGGAACCGGGCTTCAACGACAAGCTCACCCGCATCACCTGACCCGTCCGGACGGCCTCCGCCCCGCACCGCCGGGCGGAGGCCGCCCGACGAGGGGGCAGCGCGGGGAAAAAGCCGCGTGCTAGCGTCCCGAAGGCAACGGAGTGGCGCCGGGACGCGTCTCCCCGAGTACGTATGAGGCCCATGCAGTGATCGACGGTTCGGCAGGCCCGGGCAAGGACGGGGAGAGTCGCAGTGACCACCGCTGAGCCGACGAGAGCTGACCACGGCCCGCCCGTCGAACGCCTGACCGTCCGGATCCCGGCCCAGGCCGCCGGGGGCGGTGACGGGCCGCACACGTCGACCCGGAGCCGGCTACGGCGCCACCCGGTCCTGACCACGACCGTCGTCGCCGCGGCCGTGCACCTGCTCTGGTTCCTCTTCTTCGCGAACAGCGGCGGGGACATCGCCGCCCAGGACGCCTGGGCCGAGTTCGTCGGCCGCCACCCCGGAACCGCGTACAACCTCGCCTGGTACGGGGGTATGCACCCCGTCTCGTACAGCGTGGTGTCGCCGTACCTGATGTCGGTGCTCGGCGTGCGCACGACGATGATGGTCGTCGGCACGGTGTCGTCGGCGCTCACCGCGCTGATCCTGGTGCGGGTGCCCGCCGTCCGTAACCCGCTCGCCTGTGCGCTCGCCGGGGTCTTCGCCTACCTGTGCAACGCCCTGTCCGGGCGGGTGACGTTCGGGCTCGGCATGATGTTCGCGCTCGGGGCGGTCGCCGCCGTCTTCTGCTGGCCCCACCGGTGGCGGTACCGGCGCTGGGCGAAGGCGGTGGTGGCAGCCCCGCTCGCCGCACTGGCCACAGCGGGCAGCCCGGTCGCCGGGCTCTTCCTCGGCGTGGTCGCCGCGGCGCTCTTCCTGAACAAACGACGCCCCGGGGCGTACGCGATCGGCCTGCCCCCCGTGGTGGTCGTCGTCCTGTCCGCGTGGCTGTTCCCCTTCTCGGGTACGCAGCCGATGTCGCTCGGGACCCTGTCCCTGCCGTTCGTCTTCTCCGTCCTGGTGTTCCTCCTGGTGCCCCGGGACTGGCACACCGTGCGCACGGCCGCCGCGGTGTACGGCGTCGGGACCCTGCTGACCTACGTGGTCGACTCCCAGATCGGCTCGAACGTGTCGCGCATGGCGATGCTGTTCGCCGGTGTCGTCCTGCTCGCGGCGCTGCCGTACACGACCCGCCACAGCCGGCACTGGTACGCGCTGCTGATCGTCTTCGTGGGTCTGAACTTCTGGATCGGCTTCAAGGGCGTCGACGACATCCTCCGCACCGCCCCCACCGCCTCCTGGAACCGTGAACTGGCGCCGCTGGTCCACCAGCTCCAGAAGGCCGGCGCGGAGCGGGGCCGCGTCGAGGTGGTCCCCGCCAGCAGCCACCGGGAGGCCTCCGCGCTCGCGCCGTACGTGAATCTGGCCCGGGGCTGGAACCGGCAGGCCGACATGAAGCGCAACCCGCTCTTCTACGACGACACCCTCGACGCCGTGAACTACCGCGAGTGGCTCGACCGCTGGGCCGTCCACTACGTGGTGCTGCCGACGGGGGATCCGGACAGTGGCGCGGAGCAGGAGGCGGGGCTCGTCGAGGAGGGCCAGCCGTACCTGAAGGCGGTCTGGAGCGACGCCAACTGGAAGCTGTTCCGGGTCCTGGACCCGGTGCCGCTCGCCGATCCGCCGGCGACGGTGGAGCGCGCCGGCGACGACGAGCTGACGATCCGGGTGCAGTCCGCCGGCCGGGTCCTGATCCGCATCCCGTACTCCCGCTGGCTCGCCGTCGTCGACGACAAGGGGAAGAGCGTGGAGCGGCCGCAGGAGACCGAGGCATCCAAGAAGCGGTCCGCCGAAGACGGGGACGCGCCCAAGGACTTCGTCAACGACCACGGCTGCCTGATCAAGGTCGACGAGGACGGGGACGGCGACGAGTGGACCGAACTCCTCGCACCACGTCCCGGTGTCTACCGCCTTGCGGCGCCCTACCAGCTGCAGCCGGGCACGCCGTGCCCGGAAGAACTGCGCTGACGAAGGCCAACGCCTGCAAATAGTGCGGGAACCCTCGCTCCGGGGGCGCCGCACTGGCAAGGTGTGCTGCCATGAAGTGCCAACATTGCGGCGGCGAACGCGTCGGCCCGCTGCCGGGCATGGTCTGCCCGGAGTGCGGGTCCGTGGCCCGCTCGCCCCGTGAGAGCAGTTCCTGGATCGCGCGGGAGACGGTGATGGGCAGGGTCTCCCTGCTCACCAGGCGCCGAAAGGCCCTGCTGGCGGCGGGAGTCGTGATGGCCGCGGGCAGCCTGGCCACCGCTGTGTCGCTGCTCGCCGCGGGGGACGGGCCCGGACGTCCCGAGGCGACGGGCCGGGCCGGCGCCGTACCCGCACCCATCGGTGCGGGCGGGGCCCCCACCCGCATCGGACCCGGCGACACCGATGCTCCCCCCGTCTCCGGGGACGGCGGGCCGCCCGCCGATCCGACGGCGGGGAGCCCGGTGCCGTCCGCGGAGCCGGGCGACTACCGCTTCTCCGAATGGGCGGGGCCCGGCTGCACATCGGGTGACTACGCGGAGCGCGGGCGGTTCGAGAACGGCGACGCGGGGTGGTACACCGTCGAGTCCGGCGGCTTCGAGGGGACCACCTGCGACGGCCGGTTCAGCGCCGTCCCGATGTCCGGAAACCCGACCGAGGACCGGGGGAGCAGCGCGGTCTGGGCCTGGCACCTCGGCGACGGCTTCCGCGAGTGCGCGCTGACGGTCTTCGTGCCACGCAGCGTCCGAGACCGCGACGTGGCGGGCAACCCCACCGTGTACCGGGTGCTCTCCGATCCGCACGACGCGGACTCGGCCTACACGGGCTTCGCCGTGCGCCAGCCGGAACACCGGGGCAGCGCCGTCGACGTACGGAGCTACCCCGTCAAGGGCGACACCTTCGCGGTGCAGATGCTCGACCGGGGCCGTGACTGGGGCGACGAGGCACTGGTCGGCGCGCACCACGCGGCGGCGCAGATCAAGGCGTCCTGCCGCTGACGCCGTATCCCGCTTGACGCGGCCATGCCGGGGCGGCTTGCATCGGCCGGATGCACGCCAAGGAGACGAAGACCGACACGGCGCTCGTACGACGCCTGCTGGCAGCACAGTTCCCCGCCTGGGCGGACCTGGCCGTCGAGCCGGTCACCTCCCACGGGACGGTCAACGCGATCTACCGGCTGGGCCCGGACATGGCGGTGCGGCTGCCCCGTATCGAGGGCGGCTCGCAGGACGTGGCCACCGAGCACCGCTGGCTGCCCCGTCTCGCCCCGCACCTCCCTCACGCCGTACCCGCGCCCCTGGGCCTCGGTGTGCCGGGCGAGGGGTACCCGTGGTCCTGGTCGGTATGCCGCTGGCTCGACGGCACGAACCCGGCGGCGGGCTCCGGCGGCGTCGAACTCGCGCGGGAACTGGCGAAGTTCGTGCGAGCCCTGCGCGCGGCCGACCCCACGGACGCCCCGCCGGCCTACCGCAGCGAACCGCTGGCCGCCCGGGACGCGGCCACCCGTGACGCCCTGCAGACACTGGACGGGGTGATCGACACCGCCGCGGCGGCCGGCATCTGGGCCCAGGCCCTGCGCGCGCCCGGACCGCGGGGCCCGGCGGTGTGGGTCCACGGCGATCTGCAGCCCGGCAACGTCCTGGTCGCCGACGGCCGGCTCAGCGCGGTCATCGACTTCGGCTGCATGGGCCTGGCCGACCCGGCGGTGGACCTGATCGCGGCCTGGTGCCTGCTGCCGCCCGGACCGCGACGGACCTTCCGCACGGAGACATCGACAGCGGCAGCGGCCGTGACGGGGGCGGCGGCCGAGGGTGAGGCGGGGGCGGCGGTGGACGCGGCGGCGTGGGCACGGGGCCGGGGCTGGGCGCTCTCGGTCGCGCTCATGGAACTCTCGTACTACCGGACGTCGAACCCGGTGATGGCGTCCACGGCACGGCATGTGATCGGCGAGATCCTGACGGACGGGGGAGGAACGGAGGACAGGTGGTGACCGGGGCGCGCCGGATCCACGCCCCCTCTCAGCACGACCCCACCACTCGATCGCCCGGCCCGGCGGTCCGGGGGCCGGTCCTCAGCCTCGGGCGCTGTCCTCGCCCCCGGTCCGGCCCCGGCTCGGGGTGCGGTGGCAGCGTTGCCCTTACGCCTCAGGACAGGTCCGCGTCGTCGTCGAACTCGGCATCGGTCAGGTCCTGGGCAAGCCGCCAGCCGTCTCCCGAGGGTTCGAGGAGGAAGACATGAGTGGCGACCCAAGGAGGGGTCCACTCGCGAGTCCTGCCGGACGGATCGGTGGCATAGGGCGTCGTAGTCTCGTCGACCTCCACCTCGGCCCGGCCGTCCCGCATCTCGACTCGGGTGATGACAGCGTCGGCATCGGCTCGGTCCCACACCTTGCCCACGGGCGGGGTTTCGCTCCGCCACGCCGCGGTGGGCAGGTCGGCGTCGTGCTGGAAAACCCGCTGAGCGGCTCGCTCGAGCGACGACCGCCCCATCGCCTCGGCCCTGTCCCGCACCACCGGACTGGCGGGCACGGCAGCGAGCAGCGCCGTCGCCGCAGCCATGACCACTGTGCGTTTCCTGTCCATGGAACCCCCTCCCCAGAGCTGCGGGTCTTTCCGTCGATCAGTAGAAAACCGCAGGTCATCCCATGACTAACGCCGGCTGCCTTCAGCAGGTCCGGCGTGGTGCGGCTGAATGCCGCCGGATCCCGGCGTACCGGCGGCTCACCGCATCCGCGCGCTGATCCACCTGGCGGTGACCAGGGTGACAACCGTGAAGGCGATGAAGGTGACGGCAATGGCGATCATCATTGCGGGGCCCATCGTTCCGAGCACGTGCGTCTCCTTGGCTGTCGGACGGCTGTAGCCCGCGTGGCGCAGGTCGCCTTCCGCGGTGGAGATGACCATGGCACCCCACCGCCGCAGGTGGAACCCCGAACCGAAAACCTTGAGGACCATCTGAGCTTGCGGCCGGGCGCGACACCGACGCGACGCACGGTCACGCGGTGCGCGCGTACTGAACCGGTGGGCACGTCCAGAGGCACGCGGTGCCGGACGTACGCCCGGGCGCCGCCCGGCGCCTCGGCCATGGTTCTGGTCTGGTGCGGCCCCAAGCCTGCCGTGCTGTACTGGCGAGGTGGAGCGAAAGCACGCACTGGCATCGGTCACCCACCCGAGACGGCCCGGCAGGGCTGTTCCGGCCAGCGCGAGTGACCGTCGGGCGGAGCGGGTACGCACCCGTGTCCGGCTCATGATCGAGATCACGGCGCGGGCCGGGATCTACCGAAAAGGCCTGGTCGCGGCCGCGCGCCGCCTCAGCCCCGAGGAAGCCGCGATCCTTTCGGATCTGGAGCGCCACGGGCTGCAGGTACCTCAGTTGCACGACGTCCTGTGCGGTGGACACGTGCTGGTGGACGAACCGCGGCTGTACGAGGACTGGCGGTTCGCCGAGGTCAGTCACGAGCGCCTGTCCAGCCACCACCGTGACATCGACAAGGCGCTGTATCCCGACATCGGGATGCGCGGGGACGTGGTGCGGGAGAAGCTGCACGGGCGCACCGCCCAGGGCACCTGGGTGCAGTTGGAGAAGACACCGGCCGCTTTCGGCGGGAGGAAGCTGCCGAGTGTGAGCGACCTCCGCCACCTCGTGGACTACGTCGTCTACCGCGTCACGCGCAGCAACGTCGGGCCCTGGGGACTGTCCCGGATGACCGAACGGCGCCCGCTGTACCTGGCGCCGGTCCTCGCCGTGCCGACGGCCCTGACTCCTCCGGTCGCGAGGATGCTGACGCAGGCACTGCGCCGGATCGAGGAGGCCGACGACGTCACTGCCGTCTCCGCGGACCTGGCGTCCCGGTTCCCACCGCCGGACCGGGAGGACCTGGCCGGCGAGCTCGGGCAGTCGCTGGCAGGCAGGGCGGGCCGCGGGCTTTTCGGTAACTCTGACGTGTGGGTGACCGAGACCCTGTCACCGAGCTGTGCCGCGGTGCTCCGTGAGAGTCGCGTGGCGCCCGTGGTGGACCTGTTGCAGCCCGGAGGACCGTCATGAGCGACGACGATCGGCACGACGCTGCCGCCTCTGAGACGCAGCCGGACGCGCGCGCGGCGTCCGCCCCTTCGGGGCTGGTGTCGGCGGTGGTGAACCTGGTCGACACGGGACCGGTGCTGCTGGGCGCGTACACCGTGGCGGAGCTGACCGCCGTGGACGCGATCGTGGACTTCCTGGAGACCAGGCCGTCGGACGACGTGATCGCCGAGGCCGTCCGCTCGCTGGCCGCTCGGCAGCTGCTGCTGGCGGGTGAGACGGGCGAGCAGGTGCAGGTGCAGGGAGACCTGGGGATCGCCGTGGCGTTCCAGCAAAGGGCCCGCAAGGTGCTCGACGCCCGTACGACCGGGTCGGGTCCGGGTGAGCCGTGGAGGATCCTGCTCCTGCCCCAACCCGAGCGGATCTGTCTCATGGTCCGCATCGACGCACTCGGCGTCCACCAGATGGGGCTGTACAAGCTCGACGAGGCCCTGGACGCACTCACCGAGTGGCTGCCGCGCGGCTCGGCGGCGGACCGTGGAGAACCGGTGGACACCGAGGCCCTACTCACCGCCGCCCAGCGCTCCGCGCTGATCACCGTCACCGACTACACGGCGCAGGGCTCGGCCGAGACCGCCGGCAGCAGCAGGGATCTGGTCCTGGCCCGCAACGGCGGACGGCTGCACTTCCTTGTCCGCGACCCCGGCGACCGGGAGAAACTCGTGCCGGACCCCGAGGCTGGCAAGGACGACGTCCGTGAACGGCTCGTCGGTCTGCTGAGGTAGAGGGCGCTCCGCTGCGGACGGGCGTTGAGGATGGGGATCCGCGACCTTGTGGACGCCCCCGTCCGGCGTCGACGACGTCAGTCGTGGATGCCAGGGTTCATCCGCGGGCAAGGGGCCCGCCGTCGAGATCTCCCATCTCAACCTCCGTTCGGCCTCCGCTATCTTGAGTCCGAGGGCAGTCACTGCACCTTTGGCCGGCCGGACACCGCGTACACGCTCACGGTCTCGCCCCGCGACGCCGACCATCCCTCAGTCCATCTGCTCCAGCCTGCCGAGGACACCGAACTCGGATGGGGTTGGGGGGACGCCGGAACGCTGTACTTCACGATCCCGGTCACGGCACTCGCGACCGGCGACTTCCGCAAGGCCGTGGCACAGGTCCGCTGCTGTTGATGCGCACAGCGGAAGCTCGTCAGGGGAGCCGGGCGGGCGTAGAAAGTCGATGCGGCCGATGGCCGGGTGTCTCGGTGTGAACCACCAGCAGTGGCAGCATCGGCCTCGCGCACGAACTGCCGCAGCGTGCGCCACTGTTCGGCCTCGGCGAACCCCCGGCAAGGCGCAGCCCATGGCGCCCCGGAGTCACTGGGGGAACGAACGTTTATTCTCTTGAGGATCAACACTCCGGACCGTGCGGAGTGTTGGACAAGGAACCATGGGGAGGGCGGACTGATGTCCGGGACCGGTAAGTGGAGCATACGAAGATCGATCGGTGCGGGCCTGTGCACCGCGGTGGTGGGGGGAATCCTGCTGGCTCCGGGGTCGGCCACCGCCTCGGACGCGGAACCCGTGTCGACGGCTCGAGTGCCATCCGTGCAGGGGGCCGTCGCGGACACGGCGCGGGGCACCGTTCTCGGCGACGGCGCACGTCTCAGCCTCGTCGGCGGTGATGTGCGCATCACGGACAGCGGAGCGGCGGACACCCACACCTATGCCTTCGGTTCGACGGACGGCGCTCTCGAAGTGCGGCCGACCGCAATACCGAGGCCGGTGGAGCCCACCCAGGTGCCCATCCCGGCCGCAAAGGCGGCCATGCCCACCGCAACGGCTGTCTATTCGGTGAAGCTGAACATCACCAACGCCGACGTGATGTCCAAGCTCTTCTACGTCTGGAACAGCAAGACCTGGACGTCGTACCCCGTCGACAGCGACGCCATCGGCTCGTCCGCCACCGTCAAGCTTCCGCCGGGCGACTACTTCTCCGTGGCACTGCACAGCGACTGGCAGCGGCCTTCCTACCTCCTGACCCGCTCCTTCAAGATCGGCACGGCCGCCACGACCGTCTCCTTCGACGAGCGCGCGGCGAAGGAGACCGGCATCAAGGTCGACGACCCGAGTGCCGCCCGAGAGTCCGCCGCCGTCTGGATCTCCGTACCCGGGAACCAGCTCGCCGGATTCGCCGGATCGGGTGCGGACAAGGTCTACGTCACCCCGTTCACACAGACCGGCACGGCATTGCGGATCCATGACGTGCTCAGCCGCAAGGGCAGCACCGCGAGCACGCCGAGCCCCTTCCGGTACGACCTCACGCACGCCTTCCAGAACACGGTGCCCGCCGCTCCGTACGCATCGGTGAAGCAGACCTCGCTCGCGAAGACGGTCACCCATGTGAATGCTCCGGGCACCCGGACCACCGCCCGACTGCAGACCGTTCCGGACTTCGGGGAGTGGACCGGCGTCTACATGGACTCGGCCGTGCCCGTGGCCGGTTCCGTCACCGAATACGTCACGCCCGGCATCTCCTACAGCAGGCTCCTGTCGTACGGAACCGGCGACTACTACCTGCAGCTGCCGACCCGCACCCTGGCCGCCGGAACCGCACCCTCGGAGACCGTCGGAGCGGCGCCGCTGCAACCGGTCCGGACCGAGGGCACAGCCTCAGAGCGGCGGGGAAACACCGTCAGGTTGTACGAACCCGGAAGGCTCGGCGACGCCGCCGGGCACTACGGCGCCGACAGCCGCTCTGCGGCCTCCTACCGGCTGACGGGCGACGGCGCGACCTACGCGGAGACCACTGCGGCGACGGTCAACCAGCCCCTGTCGGCCCAGCTCCCCTCCGGCACCAAGACGTACGCCCTCGAACAGACGATCCGTAATCGCGTGCCGTACCGGAAGCTGTCCACGATGGTGCGCAATGAATGGACGTTCACATCCGGGACCACGTCCTCGACGACCGCACTGCCACTGGTCGACACCCAGGTGAAGCTCACCGGGCTCAACGCCTCGAACCGTGCCGCCAACGCCACCCCCGTCACCGTCACCGCCACCGCCAGCACCCGCGCGCCCTCGGCGGCAGCAACCGTCACCGGCATCGATTACTCCATCGACGGCGGCGCGGTATGGACCTCACTGCCGCACACCGGCGGGACAGCGTCCCTCACGGTGCCCCCCACCGCGGCCCACGTCTCGCTGCGCATCACCGCCATCGATGACCAGGGCAACAGCCTGCGCCGCACCATCGACCGCGCCTTCGCGGGGCCGGGCACCCAGGGCGACGAGACCGTCGGATCCACCCGGATCTCAAAGGTCGTTGTCAACGGCGGCAGGGCGGTCGAGTTGACCGACCAGCCGCTCCAGGACTTCAAGGCGACTTTCACCGCCACGGATCCGGCGGGCATCGCAAGCGGCGACATGTACCTCTACCACGGCTCGTACGACGCCCCGGACGGGGTGCTCTACGGCACCTGGCCGGCAACCTGCACCAAGGTCAGCACAACCACCTCCTCGTGCGAGACCCACTTCGCCTACATCGCTCCCCGCTGGACCCTCGGTCTCAACGCGCTGGCCGGTACCTGGAAACTCGCGGCCTGGGCGGAGTCGACGGACGGCACAAGTCTCACCGACCTGCACACCGCCGCATCGGTGAACGTCCAGCGCGACTCGGCGCTGACCGCCAACGCCGGGCCAGAGCCTGTCGCGAAGGGCAAGACGATCACCATCACCGGCAAACTCTCACGCATCAACTGGGAAACGGGCGGCTACCACGGCTACGCCACCCAGCCGGTCCGGCTCCAGTTCCGCAAGAACGGGACGACGGCCTATACGACGGTGAAGACGGTGAACACGGACGGCGTAGGAAACCTCAAGACCACGGTGAAGGCGTCGGTCGACGGGTATTGGCGCTATTCCTTCGCCGGCACCGCGTCGACCCCGCCGGCCACGGCGGCGGGCGACTTCATCGACGTGCGCTGACGGCGGACCCGTGCATGGGAAGGCCGTGGCCACCGGACTCCGACCACCTCGGATCCCGGCGGCCTGGGCCTTCGCCGTCCCTGCCGCGATCACGCATCACGCATCGCCGGGCAAGAACTCGGTCATCCCGTGTACCACCTGGCCGGTCGACAGGGCTCGCAGGCGAGGCGAAGTCGGTGACCGATCGCCCGGTGTCCCAGCCGAGGGAGGTGGCGAGGCCGAACGCGAGGTAACGGTGCCACCGCTCCCGGAGAGGCGTGCGGCGAACTGATGACGCGCATGCGTCACCGCGATGAGCCGCAAGCAGCAGGGAGACGTCGAGACGTGGTGGCACGTGCTTGGCACAGACCTGATGAGGCGAAAGGGGCCAGTTCGAGAGGAGCAAGCCTCTGAACTGGCCCTTCATGCTGTGCCCCCGGCAGGATTCGAACCTGCGACACCCGCTTCAGGAGTTCGATCTACCCTCGTCGTGGTGCCTTCGTCGGCCGATCCGACGGGTCATCCAAGACTGCTGTTGTATGCCGCCATCCGGCCTCGTTGATGTCAGGTTGGATGTCAGCGGAACATCTGCGGAGCTGGGCAGACTTCCAACGGTTCCTTCGGCCGATCCGCCCACCGCCACCAAGTGTGCCTATCAGCGCATCGCCACAGAGAGCGGCAGGCCCTCCGGTCGTCGTCTCGCCTGGACAACACGAGACCGCCGGACTCCAGGGGCCGGCCGCAATCAGGACAAGCCGGGGCGTCGTCGGTCATGCGGTGCACCTTAGCGGAGCGAGCTCTTCGCCCCGAAGCAACTTGCGTGGGGAGTCTGCCTTGGACTGGTGCGTCTCTCGTCTGCGCAGACGTTCGCGCTCGTCCACCGCTGTCCGTCGGCGTTGTCACGCAGTTAGACACTCACCCATCGACGGCCAACCACGCACAAGGGCGTTGTCAGTGCACGCCCTTAGAGTCTCAAGCGCGCGGTCGGCTTCCGGGGGTTCCAGCTCTGAAAGGAATGGTTGCATCCCCGGCCTGTCTGGGGGCGGTCCGGAGAATCGCCGGGACCTAACCGACGGCCGGGCTTTGTCGATGGCCAGCGGATGACCTGCCAGAGCCGACCGCGCACCACCTCCTCTCGGGGGTACCACCTGATCCGTAGCTCTAGCCGGATCGGTCAGCGGCGGTCATACCGGCCGTTACGAGGGTCCGGAGAGACGGTGGCGTACGGGCTCGGCTGCTGTGGTTGCGGTACGCCGCTGCTGTACCGCGATCCGCAAGCAAAGGCGCGCGACCATCACCGTTGCGACTCCAGTCAGAGCGGCGAATGGAGCTGCGCCACTCTTGTGCGAAGGTCTTCCCAACCAACTGTCAACGTCGCATAGTCCAGTGATGAAGCTGACCATCAGGGTCTGATTCAGGGCGTCAAGGTGGAGCGCGCCACTGTACGAACGACCTTGATGCCCTGGGCCGCGACTGCTCGGCTCTGCCTGGGTCGGAGGTGGTCGGGATGGGAGCCCCACGACGCTCGCCACGCTCTGGCCGGCACCCGCGAACGGTGCCCGTCCCATCCCGGAGTCTGAGCGCCCCCGCCGGAGGCGTGTCTTGATGCCGCGGGCTTGGTTCGCGTCTCATGCCCTCCGGGCCTTTCCACTGCGGGCGCGCGTCGGCGGCGGCAGCGTCGAGCGGGCCGGAGGCAGGAGCGCGGGCGCAGCCGCCGCCGGGAAGCGCGCCCGGCGGAGCGGAGCGCCGCCGGGTGCCTTGATGAAGTAGAGAAACCTGTAACAGCTCTCGGCGGCGGTCAAGCAGAGTGTGAATGGGTCACCAGGAGTCGACTGGCGAAACGGGCTTGGCGGGGTCGCTGGTATGTCTCGGTTTCATGATCATGCGAAAGGGCCAGTTCGAGAGGATCAAGCCTCTGAACTGGCCCTTCATGCTGTGCCCCCGGCAGGATTCGAACCTGCGACACCCGCTTTAGGAGAGCGGTGCTCTATCCCCTGAGCTACGAAGGCGTTCGATGACCCGGTCCGCGAGGACGAGTCATCGCCGTCAGTGTAGCGGGTGGGGCGAGGTCCTCACCTGGGGTTCCCCTCCCGCGCGCCATGGGGTGGAAACCCGGCTGTGGGGTGAGTGACGAGCGGGCCCCGGGGTGCGCTCGGCGCAGGTTCCGGTTGACGCCCGCCAGGCGCGGGTCATAGCGTCGCCGGGTCGCTGAGCCTGCCGTGGAGAGGCCATACGTGCCGCACACCGATCCGAGCCGTCCCCTTGCTCCCGCTCCCGCCGACGATCCCGCAGCCCACGCCCGTGCCCGCGCCCGTATCGAGGGTTCCCTGACCGCTCGCGGGGCTCCTTTCGCCGTGGTCCGTGCCGAGCACGGGCCTCTCGTCTACGCCAACGGGCCCCGCACGCTGAGGGAGTTCGTGGAGGCCACCTGGGCGTTCGGCGATCAGCCGTTCCTGCTCTCGGGTGAACGGGCTTGGTCGTACGGTGAGTTCTTCGCCGCCGCCTCCGCGCTGGCGCGGCGGTTCACCGAGGCGTACGGGCTGCGCCCTGGTGACCGTGCCGTGGTGGCCATGCGCAATCACCCCGAGTGGCAGGTGGCTTTCTGGGCGGTGCAGTTGGCGGGTCTCGTCGCCGTACCGCTCAACGCGTGGTGGACCGCGGCCGAGTACGCCTACGCCCTCGACGACTGTGAGCCGCGCGTCCTGCTCGTCGACGGGGAGCAGCTGCCGAAGGTGGCCGCCTGGGGCACGAAGGCCGGGGCGCATGTCGTCGTCTTCCATGACGACGCCGCGGGCGGTGCACTGCCCGCGGGAGCCGAGCGGTACGCGGATCTGCCGGAGCCCGATCCGATGGAGGCGCCTCCCGAGGTGGAGATCCGGCCCGAGGACGATGCCACGATCATCTACACCTCCGGCACCACCGGCCGTCCCAAGGGTGCCGTGGCCACCCACCTCGCGCAGGCCGGTGCCGCTCTCAACCCGCGGTACCAGGCGGCGGTCTCCGCGCTCGCCCGGGGAGTCGTCCCGGGCCAGGGGCCCGCGCCGGTGACGCTGATGTCCTTTCCCTTCTTCCACGTCGCCGCGTTCACCAGCCTCTATTCGGCGATGGCGGCGGGAGGCACGCTCGTGCTGATGCCGAAGTGGGACGCCGACGAGGCCCTGCGGCTGATCCGCAGGCACGAGGTCACGCACTTCGCGGGGGTCCCGGCCACCGCGCTCCAGCTGCTCGCGGCGGCCGAGGACGCGGGTGACGGCCTGGACAGCCTGAAAGGGCTGAACACCGGCGGGGCCGCGGCGCCGCCCGATCTGGTCGCCCGGCTGACGGCGCGGTACGGCGAGCGGATCGAGCCGCGCAACGGGTACGGCCTGACCGAGACCAGCGGTGGTGTGCTGGCCAACTTCGGCGCCCTTTATCGCGCGCATCCCGACTGTGTCGGCACCCCCACACCGGTCACCGAGGTGCGGATCGCGGGCCCTGCGGGGGAGCCGGTCGCCGACGGTGCGGCCGGGGAACTGTGGCTTCGGGGCCAGTCACTCGTCCGCGGATACTGGCGCGACGAGGCGGCGACGGCCGGGGCGTTCTCCGGCGGCTGGTTCCGTACCGGTGATCTCGCTGTCGTACGCGGAGGGCTGGTGGCCGTCGTCGACCGCATCACGGACATGGTCGTCAGGGGCGGGGAGAACGTCTACTGCGTGGAGGTCGAGGCCGTCCTGCACGATCACCCCGACGTCGAGGACGCGGCGGTGCTCGGGGTACCGCATCCGGTGCTGGGTGAGGAGGTGGTGGCGGTCGTCAGGCCGCGGCCCGGCGCCGCGGTGACGGCGGACGCCCTGCGGGCGCACGTGGGCCGGAGCCTGGCCCCGTTCAAGGTGCCTGCCCGTGTGCTGGTGTCGCGGGAGCCGCTGCCCCGGAACGCGACGGGCAAGATCCTCAAGCGCCGGCTGCGCGAGCTGCGCGCTCTGGGCGGAGTGGGCGAGGAGCAAGCCTGAGGGAAGAGCGCCCGCGCGTGAAAGCGTGAGCGTCCTGGGCCCCGCACCCTTGGTGCGCAGACCGCGAGTGTTCAGGGCCGGGTGATCCGTATCCGGTAGTTCCCGTCCCCGTCCTTCGCGACCACGGAGATCCTTATGTTGTTGGCCCGGTCGGTGAACGTCTCGCCCGGTTCGAACGGGGCGTCGGAGAGCTCGGCGTGCACGTTGGGGCGTCGGGTGCAGCCGCCGCTGTCCTCGGTGCTGTCGGCGACCGACACGGGGCCCTGGCCGGTGTCCACGTCGGAACTCACCTTGTAGATGAGTACGCCGGGCCGGCAGACCGCCTCGTCGTTGCCTTCCGGGGTCCTCACCTCCACCGCCCAACCGGACTGCGCGGTCAGCGGTACGAAGGCAAGTTTGGGGCCGCCCGCCGTGGCCAGCGGTCCGAGTGTGTGCTCACTGGTTCCCGACATGGAGGCGCAGCTGACCTGGTCGTTGTCCAGCCAGCCGAGTTTCCACTTGTGCCAGCCCAGCAGGTCGTTGTTGGCACCCCAGTCCTCGGACATGATGTCCCAGTGCCCCACGGAGCCCCCGCCCTCCATCGTGTAGAGGTCGGGCAGCCCGAAGACATGGCCGTTCTCATGGGGCAGGACCCGGTAGCCGGTCTCCGGGTACGACCCCGAACCGTCGTCCTGGCGGCTGTACACGAAGGACGTGTTGGCGAGCGGGACTCCGTCGGCGAAGGGCGCGTCGTCGTTGCCGGAGAAGGTCACCGACAGGACGGTGTCCAGGGCCGAGGGACCGGCGTTCGGGGTGACCAGTATGTTGACCAGGTTGTACGCCGAGAAGTTGACCTTCGGGTCGGCGACACTCACGAGGTCCTTGACGAGTTCGCGGTATCCCGGTTCGTAGGGTGATCCCCGCTCGATGCCGTATTCGGCGAACGGCAGCGGCATCCGCAGCCAGTCGGTCACGGGTGCTTCGGGGAGGTAGGTCAGGCGGCCGTAGGAGCTGGTGCTGAACCATTCGCTGGTCTGGGGGAAGAACTCGGCCAGCCGGTCCGCGGCGGGCTCCGTCGCCTGCGCGTCGGGGAAGTCGATCATCAGGTTCAGGGCTTTGATCCGGCCCGTGGAACGTGCGTAGCCTGCCGGTGTCGGTATGCCCTCCGACATCTGTACGCCCATGGTCGTGGATATTCGGCACGGTGCCAGACCGGGGCCCCGCGGCGCGGCCACCGGCCCCGCGGAGGCGCGGCTGGCGATGGGGAGGGTGGAGCTGGCCGATGCCATCGTCGCGATCACCAGCGCCGTCGCTCCGGCGAGCGCGAGAGGCCGGCGCCAGGCGCGTATCCGGTGGCGGGACTGCTGCATGGGCGTCGCCTTCGGGTCCGCGGCAGCCGGCCGGCCCTGGCTGCGCTCTGGCGCTCAGCCTCTTCCGGGTCGTGGGGTACCGCTCGCTGAGTGCGCCGATGGAGGGGTTTTCGTCGCAGACTCAACTTCCTGAGGGGTGTGGCGCGGGTCACGAAAGAGCGGGAAATAACCGGGGACCCATTCCCCGTTTGAACCTGTGTCCCCGCAAAGCGGGGGATCGTTCCCCGGTTGCGTTCCGGGGATCGCCACATACCGGAAGAAGGGCCGCCGTCGTGAAGACCGCTGTCGAACCCGCTGCCTTCGCCGTAGGCCGCCGTACGTCCCGCCCGCGGGCCGACGCACTGCGCAACAGGGAGCGGATCGTCGCGGCTGCCCGTGAGATGTTCGTCGAGTTCGGGCCGCACGTGCCGCTCGACGATGTCGCACGGCGTGCGGGTGTCGGAAACGCCACGCTCTACCGCAACTTCCCCGACCGCGTCGCCCTGATCCACGAGGTCGTACTCGCCGTCACCTCCCGCACGACCGATCGTGCGGAGGAGGCCGCCGCGGCCGAGCCCGACTCGTTCGCAGCGCTCAGCCGTTTCGTGCACGACGCGGCGGAGGAGCGGATCGGCGCCCTGTGCCCGATGCTGACGGGTGCCTTCGACCACGAACACCCGGACCTGCTCGCCGAGCGTCGCCGCCTCGAGAAGGCCGTCGAAGGGCTCGTGGAGCGCGCCATGACCGCAGGGAGGCTGCGCACCGACATCGCCGTCGGTGACGTACTCGTCGCCCTCTCCCAGCTCACCCGGCCACTGCCCGGCATCGCCTGCCCGGGTATCGACCGGTTCGCCCATCGCCATCTGCAGATCTTCCTGGACGGGCTGGAGCTCCCGGCCCGGTCCGAGCTGCCCGGAACGGCGGCCACCTTGGAGGACCTGCGCAGCGGGCGCTGACGCCCGCGCACCGGACAACGCACAGACGAAGCGCCCACAGAGGCCGACACCACTCCGCGCGCCCGCAGAGGGCGACACCACCCCTATGAAGAGGGCCGTGCCCCGACCGCCAGGTCGGGCCGTCGGCGCCCCTCGCCTTTTTCCGGCTACGCAAGCGACCCGTGAGCGGTCCCGTCGCCGGCATCACACTTCACGACTTCACGACCCTTCGCGTCCTTAGGCGGCCACATCCATGTCGAAAACACTCGACACCCTGCCCGATCCCAATCGCTGGAAAGCGCTGGCCTTCATCGCCCTCGCCCAGCTGATGGTCGTGCTCGACTCGACCATCGTGAACATCGCGCTGCCCTCCGCCCAGGTGGACCTGGGCATTTCCGACGGCAACAAGCAGTGGGTCATCACCGCGTACGCGCTCGCGTTCGGCGGGCTCCTGCTCTTCGGCGGACGCATAGCCGACCTCTGGGGCCGTAAGCGCACGTTCGTGGTGGGCCTGGTCGGCTTCGCCGCGGCTTCCGCGCTGGGCGGTGTGGCCCAGGGTGAGGGCATGCTGTTCGGTTCGCGTGCCCTTCAGGGTCTGTTCGGCGCGCTGCTCGCGCCGTCCGCCCTCTCCCTGCTCGCGGTGATGTTCACCGACGCCAAGGAGCGGGCCAAGGCCTTCGGTATCTACGGAGCCATCGCCGGTGGCGGTGGCGCGGTCGGCCTGATCCTCGGCGGCTTCCTGACCGAGTACCTCAACTGGCGCTGGACCTTCTTCGTCAACATCCCGTTCGCGATCGCCGCTGCCGCGGGTGCCTACCTGGTCATCCGTGAGCCCTCGGGCAGCCGTAACCGTTCGGCGCTCGACATCCCCGGTGTGGTCCTCTCCACGCTGGGCCTCGTCTCGCTGGTGTACGGCTTCACCCGCGCCGAGTCGGCCGGCTGGTCGGACTCGCTGACCATCGGCATGTTCGTCGCGGCCGGTGTGCTGCTGTCCGCCTTCGTGTTCACCGAGGCACGCGTGAAGTCGCCGCTGCTGCCGCTGCGCGTCGTGACGGACCGTAACCGCGGAGGCGTCTACCTCTCGCTGGGGCTCGCCATCATCGCGATGTTCGGGCTGTTCCTCTTCCTCACCTACTACCTGCAGCTGGTCAAGGGCTACAGCCCGGTCAAGACCGGCTTCGCCTTCCTGCCGATGATCGCGGGCATGATCACCGGGTCCACGCAGATCGGCGCGCGTCTGATGACGAGGGTCCCGCCGAGGCTGCTGATGGCCCCCGGATTCCTGGTTGCCGCCATCGGCATGCTGCTGCTGACCCAGCTGGACATCGGCACCTCGTACGCGGGCGTCATCCTGCCGGCGGAGCTGCTGCTCGGCCTGGGCATGGGTTCGGCCTTCATGCCGGCCATGTCGCTCGCCACGCACGGCATCGAGCCGCGCGACGCCGGTGTGGCCTCCGCGATGGTGAACACCTCGCAGCAGGTCGGCGGTGCCATCGGCACCGCGCTGCTCAACACGATCGCGGCCGGTGCCACCAGCGCGTACGTCGCCGATCACGTCGCGGGTGCCACGAACCCGAAGCTGCTGCAGCTCCAGGCGACGGTCGCCGGTTTCGCGAGCGCGATCTGGTGGGCGGTGGGCATCCTCGTCGTCGCCTCGGTGATCGCGGCGGTGCTGATCAACACGGGGCGCCCGGGTACCGGGAAGGCCGGCTCCGGCGAGAACGCGGACGGCGTCGACGACGAGTTCATGATCCCGGTCGTCGCACACTGACCCCGGTTCAGGGCCGCGGGGTCTGATGCCCCGCGGCTGTCACGGCCCCGGATCTGCCCTGGTTCCGCTCAGCGGAGCCAGGGCAGATCCGCGTTCGTGCCCTCGGGCTGCAGACCGGTGGCGACGACCTGCATGATCTCGCCGAGGCTCTTCACCTGCTCCGGGGTGAGGCGGGCGAACATCGCCTGGCGTACGGCGTCGACGTGCCCCGGCGCCGAACGCGCGAGCATCGCGTGGCCCTCGTCGGTGAGGACGGCGTTCTGGCCGCGCTTGTCCGAGGGGCAGTCCTCGCGGCGGACCCAGCCGTTCTTCTCCAGCCGCGCTACCGCGTGCGACAGCCGGGAGCGGGTGATCTTGGCGTCCTTCGCCAGCTCGGTCATGCGCATGCGCCGCCGGGGCGCCTGGGAGAGCTGGACGAGCAGCCCGTAGTAGATGTGTGGCATCCCGGCGTCCCGCTGCAACTGGCGGTCGAGGTGGTCCTCCATGAGCGTGGTGGCATGGAGGAAGGCGCGCCACACGCCCTGTTCTTCGTCGGTGAGCCAGTGGGGCTCGCCGCTGGGTGCCGTGGTCATGGACTCCACTGTACGACCTTTTCTTGAAAGTTTAACTAAATGGGACTAAGGTCTGGGGGCGCAGGAATTTGAAGATTCAAGATACTGATCCGATGAGTCGATCCGCCGAACCCCCGGCGCCGGTCGCGGGTACCTGTCCCCGGTGGCTGTAGAGAACACACATACCCCGGCCGGCAGAGGAATGGGAGCGCCATGACAGTCGCCGCGGACCGGATGCCCGCCCTCTACCTCTCGCACGGGGCCCCGCCGCTCGCCGACGACCCCGTGTGGCCCGGTGAGCTCGCGGCCTGGTCGGCCGGGCTGCCCCGCCTCATGGCCGTCCTGATGGTCTCCGCGCACTGGGAGGAGGCCCCGCTCGCCATCGGCGCAACCGAGACCGTGCCGCTGGTCCACGACTTCTGGGGATTCCCCGAGCACTACTACCGGGTCCGGTACGCCGCGCCGGGCGCCCCGAAGCTCGCGGAGGACGTCCGCAAACTGCTGCGCGCCGCGGGGACGACCGTCCAGGACATCCCCGACCGCGGCCTCGACCACGGGGCGTACGTCCCCCTGGTCGAGATGTTCCCGGACGCCGGTGTCCCCGTGCTCCAGATCTCCATGCCGACGCTCGACCCGCGGAAGCTGATGGACATCGGCAGGAAGCTCGCCCCCCTGCGCGACGAAGGCGTGCTCATCGTCGGGAGCGGCTTCTTCACGCACAACCTGGCCGCCCTGCGGCACCAGGGTGGCGGCACTCCCGGCTGGTCCGCGGAGTTCGACGACTGGGGCGACCGGGCGCTCCGGGCACGGGACGTGGACGCCCTGCTCGACTTCGAGCACAAGTCGCCGGCCGGAAAGCTGGCCCACCCGCGCACCGAGCACTTCGCTCCGCTGTTCGTCACGCTCGGGGCCGCCGAGGACGAGCTCGATCAGGGGCGCAGTGTCATCGACGGCTTCTGGATGGGACTGGCGAAGCGCTCGGTGCAGTTCGGCTGAGCAGCGGCTTCTCGTACCAGGAGACGTCCCAGTAGCGCCCGAACTTCCGGCCCACTTCGGTGTACGTGCCGACATGGCGGAAGCCGAAGGCGTCGTGCAGCCTGACCGACGCCTCGTTGGGCTGCGCGATCGCGGCATAGGCGCGATTCAGGTCCTCGTGCGCCAAGGCCTCGAACAGGGCCGTGTAGAGAAGGGTGCCGATGCCGCGGCCGGTCGTGCCGGGCGCGCAGTAGACGCTCACCTCGACGGAGGTGCCGTAGGCGGCCTTCGGCCGGTACGGGCTGCTGGTGGCATAACCGAGGATCCGGCGGGCGTTGTCACCGGTACGGGGGTCCTGGGCAACCAGGAGCCGGTGGGGGCCGTCTTCCGGGTGGGAACGCATCCAGGGCAGTCGCTCCTCGGGGGTGAAGGGCGCCGTGTCGAATGTGAGCGCCGTCTCGCGGACGTAATGGTTGTAGATGTCCGTAAGGGGCGCCAGGTCGGCCTCGACGCCAGGTCTGACCAGCACTTCTGCGGGTATCCGCACCATGTGTCCTCCCGTGGGGGCGGACAGGGTACTGCATGATCTCAAAAATGAATGGTCCCGGTGGGAATTCTGTCCGGATTCCAGTCGTTGTTTCCATCGGATGCAGGGCACCCGAAAGGGTGTCGCGACCTACTCAGTAAGGGAGCTCGCATGGCAACCCGTGCCGTCGCTCGTCGTTCGTCCGCCAGCACCGGCGGGACCGACCGGGCAAGCAGTGTTCGCGCCGTGGGCGGGGAGATCGCCGATCGCGACCTGGTCGGCATGTACCTGGACGAGATCGCACGCACACCTCTGCTCGACGCCGCCAAGGAGGTCGAGCTCTCCCAGACGATCGAGGCGGGCGTCTTCGCCCAGCAGATCCTCGACGGCGAGGTGGAGAGCGAAGCCGGCGGAGCGACGCGTGAGGAGCTGGCGGCGCTGGTCGCCGAGAGCGAGCGCGCCAAGGACATATTCATCCGGTCCAACCTCCGGCTCGTCGTTGCCGTGGCCCGGCGCTACCCGAGGGCGGGTCTGCCCCTCCTCGACCTCATCCAGGAAGGGAACGCCGGCCTGGTGCGCGCGGTCGAGAAGTTCGACTACGCCAAGGGCTTCAAGTTCTCCACGTACGCCACCTGGTGGATCCGGCAGGCCATCACCCGGTCCATCGCCGATCAGTCCCGCACCATCCGCCTCCCCGTGCACCTCGTGGAGGAGCTCGGCCGGATCCGGCGCGTGCAGCGCGAGTTCAACCGTGAGCACGGGCGCGACCCGGACCACACGGAGATCGCGGCCGAGCTGGACACCAAGGCCGAGCGGGTCAGCAACGTCCTGGACTGGGCGCGCGACCCGGTCAGCCTGAACATGTCCGTGGACGACGACGGGGACACGCAGTTCGGTGACCTGCTGGAGGACACCTCCGCCGTCTCGCCCGAGCAGTCCGTGATGACGCTGCTGCGCAGCGAGGAGCTCGAGGAACTGATCGGCAAGCTCGACAACCGCACCGCTTCGATCATCCGGATGCGTTACGGAATCGAGGACGGCCGGGAGCGGACCCTCACCGAGGTGGGCAAGCAGCACGGCCTGACACGAGAGCGGATCCGCCAGATCGAGAAGCACGCACTACTCGAATTGAAGCGAATGGCTCACGACACGGGCTTTGACGCTGCGGCGTGAGCCGATAACCCGTAATCTCCCCATCAAGCCGGTTCGCACCGGCCCGACGACCGGTCTCCCTTCCGGTCCCATGAGCTGAGTCCCGGCGCCCACCCCCCCCGGCGCCGGGGCTCATCCATGTCCACTCCACGACCTCATGTCGGCCGTGCGACCGCGCCGCAGGATGCCGCCGGACCAGGCGGGCCCCCAGGGCGCCGAGGTGCTCCACCAGTTCAGGCGGCCCGTGCGCCTCGAACTCGCACTCCAGCAGGGCGAGCCGCAGCGCCACCCACTCCAGGGAGTCCGAGCAGACCACGCGCAGGCGGCAGCGGTGCTCGCCCGAGGGCTCCGGCTCGTCGAGCCCCGCGGGCAGCCGCGCCCGCACGACCTCCGCGGAAGCCCGGAACGTCACGTCGATGTGCTGCTCCGGCCGGGTCCGGGACATCGAGCGGGTGAGGAACTCCGCGGCGTCCCCGCTCCCGCTGGGCAGTTCCCGGGCGGGGAAGCGGGCTCCGGTGGCGAACGGCTCGCTCACCCGGTCCACCCGGAACGCACGCCAGTCCTCACGGTCGATGTCGTACGCGATGAGATACCAGCGCCGGTCCGTGCTCACCAGCCTGTACGGCTCGACCTGCCGCCTGGACTCGGTGGAGTCCCCCGCCCGATAGGCGAAGCGCAGCTTCTCCCGCCCGGTGACCGCCGACGCGATCGTGGTGAGCATCCGCGGATCGATGGTCGCGCCGTCGCCCAGGGTGAGCGGCATCGTGGCGTTCTGCAGGGAGGAGACCCGGTGGCGCAGCCGTGACGGCAGGACCTGTTCCAGCTTGGCCAGTGCCCGTACGGAAGCCTCCTCGATGCCCTCGATCGCATGCCCGGTCCCGGCTCGCAGGCCCACCGCGATGGCGACCGCCTCCTCGTCGTCCAGCAGGAGCGGAGGCATGGCGGCACCGGCCACCAGGCGGTAGCCGCCGACCGATCCGCGCGACGCCTCGACGGGATAGCCCAGGCCGCGTAGCCGTTCGATGTCGCGGCGGATGGTGCGCGGGCTGACCTGCAGCCGCTCGGCCAGCTCCCTGCCCGGCCACTCCCTCGGCGTCTGAAGGAGGGACAGCAAGGTCAGCAGGCGTGCTGGGGTGTCCGTCATGCGCCCAGGATGCCGCGCCCCCAGGCCCGCCTTCCGGACTGTCGGACAACCTGCGGGACGCCGTGCGGACTGTCGGGCAGTGTGCGGGTGCAGGGCGGCGGGACAACCCGTCCGCGCTGCACGCCGGCTCAGCAGATCCGGGTGCGGTTCTCCATGGCCCGGCGCGCGGACTGTTCGTCGTCGTACACCTCGCACATGTGGCGGCCGTCGGGTGTGGCCGTGTGCTCGACCTCCCACAGGCTCGTCTCGGTGCCGTCCAGGAGCAGGAAGGCGTGCTCGTAGAGAGTGAAGCCCGCGTCCCGTCCGTCGACGTGGAACTGGCGGCCGAAGATCTGGGTGATGTGGTGGGCGAAGGCGGCCCGCAGCCGCCCGGCGGTCGCGGGGCCCGGCCGGTCGCCGTTCTCCGCGCGGCGAAGGACGCGACGGGCGTGGTCCGCCGAGTCGTCCTGGGCGTACATCCGGGGCACGGGGGCCGGGGGGACGCTCATCAGCAGGGTGAGAACCTCGAGATCCTCCCGCAGGCTGTCGTCGCCCGGCGCCGAGGCGGAATCCCAGAAGCTGCCCGCCAGCCGCGCGGCGGCGACGCGGGCGTCGCCCTCGTCGTCGTACAGCTCGTGCCGGACCGAGGTCTCTGGGGTGCCCCTGCCGCCGCCGTGCACCAGCTCCCACAGGGTGAGCGCGGTGCCGTCGGAGAGGAGGTAGGTGTGCCGGTAGGTCTCGTGGTGCAGAGCGGCACTGTGATGGGAGGAGTAGAGGGAACTGCTGTGCGCCAGGGCCGTGCCGAGCCGGTCGACCGTGGTGTCGGACAGATCGAAGGAGTTGAGGGCGCATCGCAGGAGTCGCTCGAGGTGCTGCTCGGTTGTCTCGTACGGATCGCTCAAGGTGCTCTCTCCAGGCCGTCGCCGCGTGTTACCCGATGCGTGCATAACGTAGTCCCTGGGTCTGACATCGTGACCGGGGTTCGCAAAAAACGTACCGTGCACGCAGAAAGTTCCCACACCCCTCACGACGGTCCGTAGAGCTCGCGGTGGGAGGGGAAGGTGCCCCCGGGGCCGTCGGCACCCCGGGCCGCCCGGACGGCCTTGACGATGGCGCGGGCCAAGACGTCGGCGGCCGCCGCCAGCATCTCGTTGAGGGCCGCCACGGGCTCCGGCGGCAGCGGTACCCGACCGGTGGCCAGGGCGAAGACCGTGTCCCCGTCGGTGAGCAGATGGACGGGCCGGACGGCGCGCGCGAGGCCGTCGTGCGCCACGCCCGCGAGCTTCTGCGCCTGTGCCCGGGTGAGGGCGGCGTCGGTGGCGACCACGGCGATCGTGGTGTTGAACGGAAGGTCCCCCTGCGCGCTGTCGCGCCGCGCCTCCTGGACCTCCGCCAGCCGGCGTTCCGCTGCCGCGTGTACCGCCGGGTCCGGGTACGCGGGCGGCTCTCCGGTGCCGTACTCGCCGTAGAGCACACCGGTCCGCGGATCGAGCACGGAGCCCGCCGCGTTGACCACGGCCAGCGCGGCGACCGTGGCGCCGCAGGCGAGGCGCAGGCTCGCCGTGCCCACGCCGCCCTTCAGCCGTCCGGCGACGGCGCCCGTCCCCGCACCCACCGAGCCCTCTGGCACGGGTGCGCCCGGCTCGGACGATGCCGCCGCCTCCACTGCGGCCCGTCCGGTCGAGGCGTCGGGGCGGGCCCGCCAGTCACCGCCCCGGCCGAGATCGAAGAGGCAGGCGGCGGGTACCACCGGCACCACCTGCGCGGGGTCGGCTCCGACGCGGACGCCGCGCCCCTGCTCCTCCAGCCAGGCCATCACGCCGGACGCCGCGTCGAGTCCGTAGGCGCTGCCTCCCGTGAGGACGATCGCGTCGACCCGCTGGACGAGGTTGCGGGGATCGAGGGCGTCCGTCTCCCGGGTGCCGGGTCCGCCGCCGCGCACGTCCACCGCTGCCACGGCCCCGCCCTGCGGGGCCAGGACGACGGTGGTTCCGCTCAGCGCACGCCCGCCCGGCACCCGGGCGTGACCGACACGGATGCCGGCCACGTCCGTCAGGGCGTCCAGCGGGCCGGGAGCGGGCAGTTCGTCGGTCATCGGAACTCCTCGTGGGGTGCGGCGGTGCTTGCCGGTCCGTCCATCGGCGAACGTACAGGCGGCGGCCTGTGGGGCGGAGGGGCGTGTCAGGGGAGGGGGCGTGTCAGGGGAGGGGCGCGTGGCATCGGAGCAGGAACCCGAGCGCTCGGCGAAGCTGACGGCCCGGCTGGTCCCGGCCCTGGGTGTCGTCGTGGGCCGGCTGTCGGCGGTCGTGAGCGTATGGATGGGTTCGGGCGGATATGGACGGAGGGCGGCATCGGCACGACCTGGTGGGGCGCGGGATTCCTGTGCGTGTCGTTCCTCGTCGTCCTGAGGCTGTGGCTGCTCGACCCGAAGGACCGCCGGGCGTCCGCCGTACCCTGGACCTATGAGTACCGCCCCCACCTCCGGATCGCGAGAAGCGAAGCCGCAGCAGTCGCAGGAACAGCCGCCGCGGGAGCCCCGGCCCAAGCCGCCGGCTCTGAACTTCGACGATCCGCTGGACCGGCAGTCCTCGGACGACACGGACCGGGGGTGGGGCGAGCGGGCTCCGGCCGGTGACAGCGCCGCCGATCTCGCGCGTTTCCTCGACGAGAAGCCGCCTCACCACATCTGAGTACGGCCTGCCACGCCGTCGGGACGGCTTCCTCTCGCTCACAGGTGGGCCTTCCTCCACGCATGGACCGTCCTGTCGGGCACGTCCGACTTGAACCGGCGTGCTGCCGCCGCTATCCGGCATGGGTCACCGCCACCGCGAGCCGGCCCACGGCCCCCGCGCCGGCCAAGGTCCTCGCGGTGTCCCTTCCCACGGACAGGACCACCAAGGCGCCGCCGTCCCCACCCGGCACGTTCTCCGCTTCCTGGGGCGACGGCCACCCGGCGGCTGCTTTGTGCGGCACCTGTGCCACGCGCACATCGCGGGCCACCACCTTCGCCTCCGCGTCGCCGCCGACCGCCGCGATGACGTCGACGCGGTCCCCCGGCCGCAGCAGTCCGACGGTCGCCGCGTCGGCGATCCGCACCGGAGCGGACACGAGCCGAACGGCCTGTCGTCGCTCCGGTTCTCGCTGAGGGGCCCCGGCGGTCGCCGCAGCTCCCTTGTCCCCGCTCACTTCCGACGCGGCGAGGACGGCCGAAGCCAGTGCGAAACCCACCGCGAGCGCCCTGCGCCTGGCACGCAACGCCCGCCGGACACGTCTCCTGCCGCCGCCGCGCACGCGCAGCGGCGCGAAGGGCGGGATCCCGCAGGGGGCGGGAAGTGGGGGACGTGTATCGGGGACGGACGGGAACATGGCCAACACCACCTGACGTGAGGGAAGTCCGCGCGACCTCCGTGACGGGGCCCACGCGGACAACCGTGAGGGGAGCCCGGCGGTGTTCCCGCCCGACTCCCCTCACGATCCACCGCCGGTGGATTTCCCGCTCGGCCCTGTGGACATCCCGCGCCATGTGGAAAACGTGGCCACCCGCACGAGTTGGCGTGAGGCGTCAGGCTGCCGCGTGGCCGCTCGGCGTCATACGGCCTGCGGTTGAGCGAGCCTGCGGAAGTGCCGGGCCCGTACGGTGCCAAGCCACGCAGTGCCGGGCCCGTACCGTGCCCCCGCCGCGCCCGCACCGGCCCCTCGCTAAGGCAGCGGGATGCCCGTGTCGAGCCCGTCCAGTGCGTGCACGCAGACGCAGTCGCGGTCCTCGGTCGCCGGGAGTGCCGCCACCGCGTCGTAGAGCACCGTGCGCAGCCGGTCCACGTTGGCCGCGAACACCTTCAGCACCTCCGCGTGGCTGACGCCCTCACCGGCCTCGGCGCCCGCGTCGAGGTCCGTGACCAGCGTCGTCGTCGTGTAGCAGAGGCCCAGTTCGCGGGCGAGCACGGCTTCCGGGTGCCCCGTCATGCCGACGACGGACCAGCCCATCGCCGCATGCCAGCGCGACTCGGCCCGGGTCGAGAAGCGGGGCCCCTCGACCACGACGAGCGTGCCGCCGTCCACCGGTTCCCAGTCGCGCCCGCGTGCCGCGGCAAGGGCGGCCTTGCGTCCCGCCGGGCAGTACGGGTCGGCGAAACCGAGGTGCACGACGTTCGGCTGGACCCCGTCGGCCCGGGTCTCGCCGTCGTAGAAGGTCTGTGTGCGGGTCTTGGTGCGGTCGACCAGCTGGTCCGGTACGAGCAGGGTGCCCGGTCCGTACTCCGGGGCCAGACCGCCGACGGCGCAGGGGCCGAGCACCTGGCGCACCCCTACGGAGCGCAGGGCCCAGAGGTTGGCCCGGTAGTTGATGCGGTGCGGCGGCATGTGGTGGCCGCGGCCGTGGCGCGGGAGGAACGCCACCCGGCGGCCCGCGATCTCGCCCAGGAAGAGGGAGTCGCTCGGCTTTCCGTACGGGGTGTCGACCTGGACCTCGGTCACGTTCTCGAGGAAGGAGTAGAGCCCCGAGCCGCCGATGACGCCGATGTCCGCTGTAGCCGTGTCTGCGTTGACCATGCGGTCACACTAACGGGGCACGCACGACAGGGACCCCGCCGAGTCGATCGGAGGGGTCCCTGTGAAACGTGTGGTGTACGCGCGTGGCCTCAGGCCGCCGACGTACCGCTCGACGACGAGGACGACGAAGCCGAGGAGGATGCCGAGGACGACGCCGAAGCGGCCGGCTTCGATTCCGAGCCGGACGTCGCCGTCGAGGACGATCCACTCGTCGACCCGGTCGACCCGGTCGCCTTGGCCGTCGACGTGGACGGCGTGCTGCTCGACGAGGAGCCGCGGCTGTCGTTCCGGTAGAAACCGGAACCCTTGAAGACGATGCCGACCGCCGAGAACACCTTCTTCAGGCGTCCTTCGCAGTTCGGGCACACGGTCAGGGCATCATCGGTGAACTTCTGCACCGCCTCGAGGCCTTCGCCGCATTCGGTGCACTGGTACTGATAGGTCGGCACTTGCTCCTCCTGGCACTCTCACTCAGTGAGTGCTAACGACGTTCCATACTGACGTATTCCGAGCGATCAGTCCACCGTGACCGGCTCGCGGTGACCGATCCCACGCGCCACCGTGCGTCCCGGGGACCGCGGTGTCAGCCGCGTCCGCAGGGCCAGCAGGGTCGCCAGGGCCAGCGCGGTGCCGGCCAGCGGGACCAGGAAACCCGTGCTCGCGCCGTGGGCGTCGGCGAGCCGCCCGGCCACGGTGACGGCGGCCGCCTGGCCGAGCGCCACGGCACCGGTGAGCCAGGTGAAGGCCTCGGTCCTGGCCGATGCCGGGACCAGCGCCTCGACGAGCGTGTACCCGCTGATCAGGGCCGGGGCTATGCACAGTCCGACGATCAGTCCGAGGCCCGCCAGCAGGGGAGCCGAGTGCACGGCCCAGAGGCCGGACGCGGTCAGTGTCAGAGCCACGTAACCGACGATCAGCCGGCGGCGGGGGCTGCTTTTCCAGGCGATCGCCCCGCAGGCGATGCCGGCCAGCATGTTGCCGGCCGCGAAGACTCCGTACAGCAGCCCGTTCACGCCCGGGCGGCCGATCTCCTCGGAGAACGCCGTCAGGGAGACCTGCATGCCGCCGAACACGGCTCCGATGCCGAGGAAGCTGATCGCGAGGACGCGCACGCCGGGCACGGAGAGTGCCGAGCGGTGCGGTTCCGCCGCCGACGCGGTGTCCCTGGGTTCGGGCTGGGTGGATCGCTGCGCGGCGAACAGGATGCCGCCGAACAGCGTCAGCGCCGCCTCCGCGATCAGTCCGGCCGACGGGTGCACGCCCGTGCACAGCGCCGTCGCGAGGACGGGGCCGATGACGAAGGTGAACTCGTCCGTCACCGACTCGAAGGCGGCGGCCGTCGCCATCAGGGGCGAGGCGGGACGCCCCGGGGCGGCGCCCAGCAGTGCGGCCCAGCGGGCCCGCACCATGGGCCCGACCTGCGGGATGGACGCCCCGGTGGGTACGGCGGCCAGGAACAGCGCCCACAGTGGTGCGTCCGCCAGGGCGAGTGCGGTGAGTACGCCGACGGAGGCGGCGTGCACCACGACGCCGGGCAGGAGCACGATGCGCTGGCCGAAGCGGTCGGCCAGCCGGCCGCTCTGCGGAGCGAACAGGGCCATCGCGACGCCGGACACGGCGGCCACCGCGCCCGCACTGCCGTACGAGCCGGTGGTGTGCTGAACCAGGAGGACGATGCCGATGGTCAGCATCGCGAAGGGCTGCCGGGCGGCGAAGCCCGGGAGGAGGAAGGTCCACGCACGCGGGGTGCGCAGCAACTGCCCGTATCCGGGGCGGTCGGAGACCGTGGACGCCACGGTCCATGCCTTTCTGCCGCCTGGTGGCCGTGCTCCCGGGGAAGGCCCCCGCACCTGGGTGCGAGGGCTCACGGGGGCTGCCGAGAGCTGTCCTCTTCGCGCGGGCTGCGGTAGATGCCGGGCGCTCGCTCCAGAGGCGAAGGCGCCACGACCGCCATACGGTCGCGCCAGCTCTGCATCAGGCAGAGTTGGTCGATCAAGTTCGAATCGTGTGGATCATAAGATCCGGTCCTTCATCTTACAGGTTTCCGTGCCGGTGGACCTGCGATTGCGTACGGATGTGAGGAGCCGGCCTCCGATCAGCGGTGGGACCGTCGGTCGCCCGCCCGCTCACCCCGCCGGTCGTCACCGCTCCTGCCGAGCCTCTTGGCCAGTTTCGCGATGTGCGGCACGTCCCCCGAGCCGCTGGTGCGGCGGACGACGCCGTCCGTCCCCAGCCAGCCGGCCAGCTTGCCGCCCTCGCCCACCGCGCGCAGCCGTGCCTCCGTGGCGTCGCGTACCGGGTCGGTGGCGACCACGAGGAGTTCGTCGCCCCGGCGCAGTACGGTCGAAGGCGCGGGCACGAAGCTTTTCTCGTCCCGTACGACGAGGGTGACCGCCGACCCGGCGGGCAGCCGGAGCTCCGCCACCTCCACGCCGTGCATCTTGGACCTGCCGGGCACCGCGACCGACAGCAGATGGCCGCGCAGCCGCTCCAGCGGGGCGGACTCGATGCCCAGGTCCGCAGTCTCGGAGGGGTCCTCGGAGATCTTCAGGGCCTTCGCCAGCCACGGCAGGGTCGGACCCTGGATGAGCGTGTAGACGATGACGAGCACGAAGACGATGTTGAAGACCCGGGTGCTGCCCTCGATCCCGGACACCATGGGAATGGTCGCCAGGATGATGGGAACGGCTCCGCGCAGCCCGGCCCAGGACATCAGCGCCTTCTCGCGGCGTGGCAGCCGGAAGGGCGCCAGGCTGATGAAGACGGACAGCGGTCTGGCCACCGCCGTCAGGACCAGTCCGACGACCACCGCGGGCCAGAAGTCGTCGAGGAGGTCGTGCGGGGTGACCAGCAGACCGAGCAGGACGAACATGCCGATCTGGGCGATCCAGCCGAGCCCGTCCGCGAACCCGCGGGTGGCCGGCCAGTGCGGGAGCTTGGAGTTGCCGAGGACCATCGCGGCCAGGTAGACGGCCAGGAACCCACTGCCGTGGGCCATGGCCCCGGCCGCGTACGCGGACACCGCGATGGCCATCACGGCGATCGGGTAGAGGCCGGAGGCGGGGAGCGCCACATGGCGCAGCCCGAGGGAGCCGAGCCAGCCGACCCCGAGGCCGATGGCCGCGCCGATCGCCAGCTCCAGGGCTATCTCGCCGACCAGCACGTACCAGTGATCCACCGGGCCGGCGGTCGAGAACGCCACCACCAGGATGACCACGGGGGCGTCGTTGAAGCCGGATTCGGCCTCCAGGACGCCGGTGATCCGTGAGGGGAGCGGGACCCTGCGCAGCACGGAGAAGACGGCCGCCGCGTCGGTGGAGGAGACGACGGCGCCGATGATCAGCGCCTGCCGCCAGTCGAGGCCGACGAGGTAGTGCGCCGCGCTCGCGGTGACGCCCACGCTGATGCCCACGCCGACCGTCGACAGCACGGCCGCGGCCGGCAGTGCGGGTTTCACTTCTTTCCACTTCGTGCCAAGACCGCCCTCGGCCAGGATGACGACCAGGGCGGCGTAGCCGATCACCTGGGTCAGCTCGGCGTTGTCGAACTTGACGTCGAAGAAGCCGTCCTGACCCATGGCGATACCGATGCCGAGGTACAGGAGCAGGCTCGGGAGCCCGCTGCGGGACGAGATGCGTACGGCCGCGACGGCGACCAGCAGGACGACCGAGCAGACGAGCAGAAGTTCATTGAGCGCGTGGACAGTCAGGGTCCGTTCCTTCCCTGCGTGCGCCTTCCGGATCGGCCTCCGGCGGCCACTACTTCGTTACCTTACCTAATCTTTAACGCTTTCTTGACGCCTTCGAGTGTCCGTGCGAAGCGGTGCGCAAATGGATGCATCCCCATACCGCGTCCGAGTGGCTTCTGCGGGGCGCCTATGGTTGCTCCAGCACGCCCAGGACCACCCTGCCCCTCGAAGGACAGCGATGCCCGCCAACACCACCGCGCCTCCCCAGCCTGTCGATGTGAAGTCGGCGGGCGGGAAGAAGAAGGGGCGACGCGCCCGCCTGCTCGTGATCGTCCTGGTGCTGGCGCTCGTCGCGGGTGTCGGTTACGGCGCGTTCTGGTCCGTCTCCACGGTCCGGGCCTCCTACCCGCAGACCACCGGATCGATCGAGCTCAAGGGTCTTTCCGGTGACGTCGACGTCAAGCGCGACGACTACGGGATCCCGCAGATCTACGCGGACACCGACAGCGACCTCTTCCGCGCCCAGGGCTTCGTCCAGGCCCAGGACCGCTTCTGGGAGATGGACGTACGCCGCCACATGACCTCGGGGCGGCTCTCCGAGATGTTCGGCGCCGGGCAGGTCGAGACCGACTCCTTCCTGCGCACGCTGGGCTGGCGCAAGGTCGCGCAGGAGGAGTACGACACGGTCCTGGACGAGGACACGAAGAAGAACCTCCAGGCCTACGCGGACGGGGTGAACGCGTACCTGGCGGGCAAGGACGGCAAGGACCTCTCCGTCGAGTACGCCGCGCTCGGGCTGACCAACGACTACAAGCCCACCGAGTGGACCCCGGTCGACTCGGTCGCCTGGCTGAAGGCGATGGCCTGGGACCTGCGCGGCAACATGCAGGACGAGATCGACCGTTCGCTGATGACCAGCAGGCTCAGCGACAAGGAGATCAAGGACCTCTACCCGGACTACCCGTACAAGAAGAACAAGCCGATCGTCGACCAGGGTGCGATCGACCCGGTCACGGGCAAGTTCGATCCGCAGGCCGAGCCGTCGGACAGCATCGGGTCCCAGACCGTGCAGGGCGCGACCGCGGGTGTGAACACACAGCTCTCCGCGCTCTCCGACACCCTGGACGAGATCCCGGCGCTGCTCGGTCCGAACGGCAACGGCATCGGGTCGAACTCCTGGGTCGTCTCGGGCGCACACACGACGACCGGGAAGCCCCTGCTGGCCAACGACCCGCACCTGGCGCCGCAGCTGCCCTCGCTCTGGTACCAGATGGGGCTGCACTGCCGGCAGGTCTCGGAGACCTGCAAGTACGACACGGCCGGCTACACGTTCTCCGGGATGCCCGGTGTGATCATCGGCCACAACCAGGACATCGCCTGGGGCTTCACGAACCTCGGTGCCGACGTCACCGACCTCTTCCTGGAGAAGGTCTCCGCCGAGGGCTACCAGTACGACGGCAAGACCAAGCCCTTCGACACCCGCGAGGAGACCATCAAGGTCGCCGGCGGCAAGAGCCGGAAGATCACCGTCCGCGAGACCAACAACGGCCCCCTCCTCTCCGACCGCAGCAACGAGCTGAAGAAGGTCGGCAAGAAGGCCCCCGTCGGCAACTCCGCACCCGACCGCGGTGACGGGTACGCGGTCGCGCTGAAGTGGACGGCACTGGAACCCGGCCACTCCATGGACGCGGTCTTCGAGATCAACCGCGCCAAGGACTTCTCGAGCTTCCGCAAGGCGGCCGCCCACTTCGAGGTGCCGTCGCAGAACCTCATCTACGCGGACACCAAGGGCAACATCGGCTACCAGTCGCCCGGCAAGATCCCGGTCCGTCTCAAAGGCGACGACGGCACGCACCCCAGCCCCGGCTGGAAGTCGGACTACGGCTGGGAGAAGGAGCCGATCCCCTTCGACGAGCTGCCGTACGAGTACAACCCGAAGCGCGGCTACATCGTCACCGCCAACCAGGCCGTCATCGACGAGGACACGTACCCCCACCTGCTCACCAAGGACTGGGGCTACGGCGTACGCAGCCAGCGGATCAACGACCTCATCGGGTCGAAGATCAAGGGCGGCGAGAAGATCTCGACCGACGACATGCAGCAGCTGCAGATGGACAACCACAGCGCCATCGCCGCGGAGCTCGTGCCCGAGCTGCTGAAGATCCAGATCTCCGACGAGAGCGTCCGTGAGACGCAGAAGCTGCTGGAGGGCTGGGACTACACCCAGGAGTCCGACTCCGCGCCGGCCGCGTACTTCAACGGCGTCTGGCGCAACATCCTCAAGCTGGCCTTCGGCAACAAGCTGCCCAAGGAGATGCGGGCCAAGGGCGACTGCATCTACGTCGAGCCGGTCGCGGGCTCCGGACCGGTCGACGACGAGGGCAAGCTCGTACGGGAATGCGGGCAGCGCGCCCCGGACGCGGCGCAGCCCGACGGTGGCGACCGCTGGTACGAGGTCGTCGAGAGCATCATGGACGACCAGGACAACGACTGGTGGAAGGTCCCGGCCAAGGGGCGCGAGCAGGCGATCGACAACCGTGACGAGCTCTTCGCCCGCGCCATGAAGGACGCCCGCTGGGAGCTGACCGCCGAACTCGGCAAGGACGTCGGCACCTGGAGCTGGGGCCGGCTGCACCAGCTCACGCTGCGCAACCAGACGCTCGGCAAGGAGGGCCCCGGCCTTCTGCAGCGGGCCCTCAACCGCGGCCCCTGGGACCTCGGCGGCGGCGAGGCGGCGGTCAACGCCTCCGGCTGGAACGCGGCGGGCGGCTACGGCGTCATCTGGGTGCCGTCGATGCGGATGGTCGTCAACGTGGGGGACTGGGACAAGTCCCGCTGGATCAACCTGACCGGCGCCTCCGGTCACGCCTTCAGCTCCCACTACACCGACCAGACCGACAAGTGGGCCGACGGGGAACTGCTCGACTGGTCCTACACGAAGGGCGGCGTTGACGGCTCGACCGTCGACACCCTGACGCTCAAGAAACCCTAGGGTCTGCCCTCGGGTGGGAACCGCCGCGCTCCGGCCGGCGTGACCACGGCGTCCACGGGGTGGTCGTGCGGTTCCTCGGGAACCCGCGCGACCACCTCGTCGTCGTAGAGAAGGACCACCAGGGCGGGATGCGCCCCGGCGGCCGACAGCCTGGCCAGCACCCGGTCGTAGCTGCCTCCGCCGCGCCCCAGCCGCATCCCGCGCCCGTCGACCGCGAGGCCGGGCAGCAGGACCGCGTCCGCTTCGAGGACCGCCCCGGGCCCGAGCCGCGGGCCGTCCGGTTCCAGCAGCCCCCGGCCGGCGGGGACGAGGCGGTCCGCACCCTCGAAGACGCCCCAGTCCAGGTCGTTGTCCGCCATGAGGACCGGCAGCAGGACGCGTACGCCGCGGGCGCGCAACAGGTCCAGGAGTACGTGGGTCCCCGGCTCCCGCCCGACGGACACGTAGGCCGCCACCGTCCGGGCTCCGGCGAGTTCGGGAAGAACCGCAGCCGTCGAGGCGAGAACCGAAGCGGTGTTCTTCACGTCTTCGGGGGTGAGCAGCCTGCGCGCGGCGAGCAGTTCACGCCGCAGCAGCGCCTTTCGGGACATGTCATGGTTCAACAGATGCTCACATAGCTCGTTAATGTGTATGTATGAGGGCGAAGTTAACCGGATGCTCATCTTCCGCCCATACACACCGGTTAAAGTGCTTCGCATGACTCAGTCGCACCCCAGGATCAGCAAAGCTGTCATTCCAGCTGCAGGTCTCGGCACCCGGTTCCTGCCGGCCACCAAGGCCACTCCCAAGGAGATGCTGCCTGTCGTCGACAAGCCCGCCATCCAGTATGTCGTCGAGGAGGCCGTCGCAGCGGGCCTCTCCGACGTGCTGATGATCACCGGTCGCAACAAGCGTCCCCTCGAGGACCACTTCGACCGGAACTACGAGCTCGAGTCCGCACTGACCCGCAAGGGCGACGCCGAACGCCTCTCCCGGGTTCAGGAGTCCAGCGACCTGGCGACCATGCACTACGTCCGCCAGGGCGACCCCCGCGGCCTCGGCCACGCCGTGCTCTGTGCCGCACCGCACGTCGGCGACCAGCCCTTCGCCGTCCTCCTCGGTGACGACCTCATCGACCCGCGCGACCCGCTGCTCGCCCGGATGGTCGAGGTCCAGGAGCGTGAGGGGGGCAGCGTCGTGGCGCTGATGGAGGTCGAGCCGTCACAGATCCACATGTACGGCTGCGCGGCCACCGAGGGCACCACCGACGGCGACGTCGTGCGCGTCACGGGACTGGTCGAGAAGCCCGACCCCGCCGAGGCGCCCAGCAACCTCGCCGTCATCGGCCGCTATGTCCTGGATCCCGCGATCTTCGGCATACTGCGCCACACCGAGCCGGGCCGCGGCGGCGAGATCCAGCTCACCGACGCGCTCCAGCTGCTGGCCGAGGACGAGAAGGTCGGCGGCCCCGTGCACGGCGTCGTCTTCAAGGGCCGTCGCTATGACACCGGCGACCGCGGCGACTATCTGCGTGCCATTGTCAGACTCGCGTGCGAACGTGAGGACCTGGGCCCGGACTTCCGGTCCTGGCTGCGCAGTTACGTCACCGAGGAGTTGTAACAGCTTGAGCAGCACGATCTGGTCGGTGGACGATCACCTGGACGACATCCTCGCCGCCGTGAGGCCGCTCGAACCCATCGAGCTGCAACTGCCCGAGGCCCAGGGCTGTGTCCTGGTCGAGGACGTCGTGGTGGAGGTGTCCCTGCCGCCCTTCGACAACAGCTCGATGGACGGGTACGCCGTCCGGATCTCCGACGTGGAGGGTGCCAGCCAGGAGTTCCCGGCCGTCCTCACGGTCATCGGTGACGTCGCCGCCGGCGACGGGGGACTGGCCGACGGCCGGTCCGTCGGTCCCGGTGAGGCCGCGCGCATCATGACCGGCGCCCCGCTGCCGGCCGGTGCCGAGGCGGTCGTCCCGGTGGAGTGGACCGACGGCGGCACCGGGGGCGGCCCGGCCGAAACCATGCGCGCCCACAGCGACGCACCCGAGGGTGCGAGCGGCGAGGTCCGGATCCACCGGCCCGTCAAGCCGCGGGCCCACGTGCGCGCCAAGGGCAGCGACGTGCGCCCGGGTGACCTGGCGCTGCGCGCGGGTTCGGTCGTCGGGCCGCCGCAGATCGGGCTGCTCGCCGCGATCGGCCGCTCGACGGTGCGCGTGCGGCCGCGCCCGCGGGTCGTCGTGCTCTCCACCGGCAGTGAGCTGGCACAGCCGGGCGAGGAGTTGACCGGCGGTCGCATCTACGACTCCAACAGCTTCGCGCTGACGGCGGCGGCCCGGGAAGCGGGCGCCATCGCCTATCGCGTCCCCGCGGTCGCCGATGACGCGGAGACGCTGCGGGCCACGATCGAGGACCAGCTGATCCGCGCCGACATCGTCGTCACCACGGGGGGCGTGAGCGTCGGAGCGTACGACGTCGTCAAGGAGGCCCTGGCCTCGGTGGGCGACGAGGACGAGGCCGGCGGTGGCATCGACTTCCGCAAGCTCGCCATGCAGCCGGGCAAGCCCCAGGGGTTCGGATCGATCGGCCCCGACCACACGCCGCTGCTGGCGCTGCCCGGGAACCCGGTCTCCTCGTACGTCTCCTTCGAGCTCTTCGTCCGCCCGGCGATCCTGACGCTGATGGGTCTCGAGGACGTACACCGGCCGAAGGTCCGGGCCGTGCTCAGCGTCGACGGGCCGCTCTCCTCACCGGCCGGCAAGCGGCAGTTCCTGCGCGGGACCTACGACGCGCAGGCGGGCACCGTCACTCCGGTCGGAGGGGCCGGATCGCATCTGATCGCTGCCCTGGCGCAGGCGGACGCGCTGATCGTGCTGCCCGAGGACGTCACCTCCGCCGAGCCCGGCACGGAGACCGAGGTGATCCTCCTCCGCTGACATCGTCGCGGTGGCGGTACGGTATCTGGCGCTGTGCCTTACCGGGGAAAGCCCCCCGGACGCCCGCCCCGCGGCATCGCGCGGGACGGGCGGGCAACCGGCGCCCTACCGCTAGGCGGAGTGAGTTGAGTACGCAGAACAGCCTGACGCACATCGACGAGGCGGGCGCGGCCCGCATGGTCGACGTGTCGGAGAAGGACGTGACCGCACGCGTCGCCCGCGCGAGCGGCCGGGTCCTCGTGTCCCCCCGTGTCGTCGAGCTCCTCAGGGGCGAGGGCGTCCCCAAGGGCGACGCGCTCGCCACCGCACGGATCGCCGGGATCATGGGTGCGAAGCGCACCCCCGACCTGATCCCGCTGTGCCACCCGCTCGCGGTCTCCGGCGTCAAGGTCGACCTCACCGTCGCCGACGACGCGGTGGAGATCCTCGCGACCGTGAAGACGACGGACCGTACGGGCGTCGAGATGGAGGCCCTGACCGCCGTGTCGGTCGCCGCGCTCACCGTGATCGACATGATCAAGGCGGTCGACAAGAGCGCGGTGATCACGGACGTCCGGGTCGAGGCGAAGTCGGGCGGCAAGTCCGGGGACTACCGGCGCCCCGTACCGGAGGGGACGGACGCATGACCGCGCCCGGCAGCGGCGCGGACACCCGCACCTACCGCGCGCTCGTCGTGACCGCCTCCAACCGCGCGTCCGCCGGTGTCTACGCGGACAAGGGCGGCCCTCTCGTCGCCGACGGGCTGACCGGTCTGGGATTCGCCGTCGACGGTCCGCAGGTCGTTCCCGACGGGGACCCCGTCGAGGCAGCACTGCGCGCCGGCGTGGCCGCGGGCTACGACGTGATCGTGACCACCGGCGGGACCGGTATCTCGCCCACGGACCGCACTCCCGAGGCCACCCGCGCCGTCGTCGGCCGGGAGGTCCCCGGCATCGCCGAGGCCATCCGCGCGGAGGGCCGGGAGAAGGTGCCGACCGCCGCGCTGTCCCGGGGTCTCGCGGGCATCGTGGACGGCACCCTGATCGTGAACCTGCCGGGCTCGACCGGAGGTGTACGCGACGGGATCGCCGTGCTGGGGAGGCTTCTGGTGCACGCCGTCGACCAACTGCGCGGCGGCGATCACCCCCGACCCGGGAGCACGAGCTGAACGTCCGGACCTGGCCGGTGATCCTGACCGACGGCGCCGTCACCCTCCGGCCGATAAAACTGCGCGACCAGAGCATCTGGCGCGAGGTGAACCGGCGCAACCGCGACTGGCTGCGCCCTTGGGAGGCGACCGTCCCGCCCCCCGCCCCCGGCGGTCCGGTGGCGCAGCGCCCCACCTACCGTCAGATGATCCGCCACCTGCGCGCCGAGGCGAACGCCGGCCGGATGCTGCCCTTCGCGATCGAGTACGAGGGCCGCCTCGTGGGGCAGTTGACGGTGGCGGGTATCACGTGGGGCTCGATGTGCTCGGGCCACGTCGGTTACTGGGTGGACCGGAACGTGGCGGGCCGCGGGGTCATGCCCACGGCTGTGGCCCTCGCCGTCGACCACTGTTTCCGCACGGTCGGACTCCACCGCATCGAGGTGTGCATTCGGCCCGAGAACACGCCCAGCAGACGAGTCGTGGAGAAACTCGGATTCCGCTCGGAAGGACTGCGGCCGCGCTATCTCCACATCGACGGTGCGTGGCGGGACCACCTGATCTTCGCCCTCACCGCCGAGGAGGTGCCCGACGGGCTGCTGCGGCGTTGGCGCAGGGTGCGGGCGAGTGCACCGCAACCGCCCGGGGATACGCCGCACGCACCGGGTAAATGAAATAGGTGTTCGAATTTGATCGGTGTCTGACGGTTATCGACCCAACTTCCGTCGACTGTCGGTCCGAAGAATCGCAAAAAAAGTCCGTCATATGAGCCTGATCGTGCGACACACCGGGCCAATTGGCGGATGCTGCCGTGCAAACCCCTCTACGGTGTGAGACGTGAGCAGCAGCGGCCTCATCTACGCAGTCATCGTCGGGGCATGGGCCGCCTACTTGGTACCGATGTGGCTCCGCAGGCAGGACGAGCTCAATGAAGCCCGTCCCACGGAGCGCTTCAGCACCGCCATCCGGTTGCTGTCCGGACGCGCGGCCATGGAGCGCCGTTACGCCAGGGAGCTGCGGGAACGCGGGGCCGAGGAGGCGCCTGGCGGCGTGGACCCGGATGCCGTCACGGACCGTATGGAGTCCGTCGACGTCCGGGCCTTTTCCGCGCCCCCGGCACATACGGAAGCCCGGTTGCGCGACCCGGCACCCGAACGCGAGCAGGACCGGCCGCCGGCACAGGTCCGGCGGCGGCGCCCCTCCGGCGCGGAATCGGAGCGGGAGCGGCGTCAGCGCTCGCAGGTCCTTGCGCGCCGACGGCGCACGACCACGATGCTCTTCATGGCCTTCACGCTCGGCGCGGTCGTCGCCGCCGTGGGCGGGCTCCGCTTCCTGTGGGCGCCCGCAGTGCCGGCCGTGCTGCTGAGCACGTACATCGTGCATCTGCGGGCCCAGGAGCGCCGGCGGTTCGTCTTCACCATGGACCGGCGCCGTGCCGAGGTCGCCGCGCAACGGCTCCGCGAGAACCGCCCCCGCAGGCACCAGCCCGCGGCGTCGGCTCCCGCCGAGCCGGACGAGGAGCCCGAAGCGTCCGCGCCCGCTCCCACCGTCTCCCCGCAGGAGGCGGGCCGCCGCGCCCTCGTCGAGCAGACGGACCACGCCGAGTGGGTCGACCAGCAGCGCGAGCGCGGCCCCGCCCAGGGCGACAGCTGGGAGCCCGTGCCGGTCCCGCTGCCCACCTACGTCACCGCCCCCGTCGCCCCGCGCGCCACGGGCGGGGTGGAGGTCGGCGACCCGGAGACCTGGAGCGCAGCCCGTTCCAGCCCGGCCGAGCCCACCCGCCCGGATGCCTCGGAGCCCGACGCCGAGGCGCGCCCGCGCCGCCGGCCCGGCCAGCCCCGCCGCACGCGGGACCGGGGCCGCACGCCGCTCTTCGACCAGTACGACGACGGCGACCGGCCCCGCGCCGCCAACGAGTGACGGCTCGGGCGTCCGACTCGGTGACCTGCCGGGATACGGATTTCCGAGCACCCCGTCCGGGGTGCTAGAGTTTCACTCGTTGCAAGGGCCTGTGGCGCAGTCTGGTAGCGCACCTCGTTCGCATCGAGGGGGTCTGGGGTTCAAATCCCCACAGGTCCACCGCAGGGCCGTTCACGGGTTCACCCCGGAACGGTTCACGAGATCCCGGTCAGACGGTCACCGTCTGACCGGGATCTCGTCGTTTGAGCTCCAGCTTGTGTGAAAGTCAGCCTGCCGGGCCGCTGGGAAGCGCGGCGGTCCGCGTCGGAACGGACCGGGGGTCGGGATGCGGACATGCCGCGGGGACCGCAGGCGTGGAGGCAGGCTCCTGCGGTCTCGCGACGTGTCGATCTTCAATTACCCGGAACGTGCCCGCTCAGGGGCTACGGCTCAGCGCCTGGGAGCGGGGCGGGACCGTCAAGCTGATCGTCGGGTAGGGGAGAAGTACGTCGTTCGGCTCAAGGTCGAGGCCTGTGATCGCGCTCTGCTTGCTCGCGGCCAGGTACTGCTCGAGTTCCTTGATGTTGTGGACCATGACGGTGATCGCGGACAGGAGGGTCTGGGCGACGCGACCACGAGGCTGACGCCTCTCGCGGGCGTGCAGGGCGGAGTCGACGGACTTCAGCCGTCCGTTGCCGCCTTCGATGTGAGCACGCAACGTCTGGTAGGCCAGGGCCCAGGAGGGCGTCTGCCAGGGCAGCTCCTGGCGCGTGCGGGGCATGACGTGCGCCTGCACGGTGACGGAGGACTGGCGGCAACATTTGGGGCGTTCGGCGAGCGGCAGGGTTGGGGGCTCCACGGTGGGCCGGCTTGCGGGGTGCGCGGTGCGCTCCCTGTGGGCGTCGAGGTTGATGACGACCGGTACGGGCCCCTTCTTCGGTGGTGCGCCGCGACCTTCACGCTCCTTTGCCCAAGGGCAGTTGAGCTTGGTGATGGGGCAGGCGAACCGCTCGGTTCCGCGATCGTCGAGTGTGTCCTTACGGGTGAGTGCGTACGCCTCGATCTCCTGCAGCCGCTCTCGAAGCGGGATGCGTTCACGCTCGTTCTTGGCGCTGCGGATCTGCGAGTACAGGTCGAGCAAGCGGCGTGGTGTGAGGGGGCAGAAGAGCCGACCGACTTTTGTGATCGCGCCCTGGTGATGGCATTCCTCCTCGGCGGCGCCGATCGCTTCCAGGGCCACGAGTGCGGGGTTGCTGAAACGTCCTGCGGCGTGAGCCGCCCGTGGCGGTGCACGTCGCGGCCCTTTTCGGCGAGGGCCGAGACCGCGTCGTCGAGGGGATCGTCCTGAACGCCGTCGCTCGCCACGGAAAGCACGTTCTCTGGGGCCACGGTGAGCCCGAAGGCTCGGATGGGGCGGGGGGAATGGTCCGCCCCGTCTGGATTGGCGTGGGCAGTGTCCGCAACGCCCGTCGGCGGGCCGTGACCGCCCCGTCAGCCCTCAGGAGGGGTGAGGTCTTCGACGGCCAGCCCGACGGGGTAATTCAGTGCCGGGGTGCCGAGTTCAGGACATCACGCTTGGCCAGCGTCTCCACTCCGGTTCCTGTGAGCGTGACCTTGCCGGAGTGAACGGTGTCCAGTTGCTCGACCTGCTTGCCGTACCACTCAATGGCGGTCAGCAAGAACCCTGGCGTGGCCGTGCCCGGGCCGGCTGCGGAAGCCGGGTGCTGGAATTCCATGCCCAGCCGTGCCGTCCCCTCAACGCAGCGGACCACACACACGGCCACGTCGTCCGCCGCGCCGGTAACGCCCGGCGTCACGGACTCGATGGACTCGATGCTTAGTGCCGCCTTCTCTGGCACGTTATCCAGCACGTCGGTGTGCCTCCTCGACGAAGTGCGCGATCTGCTCGGGGGTGAGCTTAGGAACATCATATTCAAGGAGCGGATCGATGTCCCCGTTGCCGATCTTGCGTGGTACGTGGATGCCCATCTCGGAGAGGATCTCCCGGGCTACCGCCGATGGCACCTGCGCGGATGCGCGGGACGACAGTTCCGCCGGGCTCAGCTCGACCGGCCATTCGGCCTCCCGCGCGATGTACCCCTGGTGGACCGGGACCCCGTCCAGCGCGCCCCGCGGATAGATCTCGACGATGGCGTCGCCGAACCGCTCGGCCTGCGTCGCGAACACGCTGGCGACGCCGGGGTCGGACGAGGTCGGTGTGATGCCGTGCCGCTGCACACCGGGGCTGCCATCGAAACCTGTGGTGGTTCCGCGGAACAGATGTGGAGGGCACGGTGACAGGCCGAGCGGGTCGGTCCAGGTGTACGGATTCAGCACATACGTCGACGGGTTCGGCGCCGGGACGAGGCCGAGCGGGTCCGGGGTGAGGTATCGGGCTGTCTCCGGATCGTAGTGCCGGAAGTAGTTGTAGTGCAGCCCTGTCTCAGGGTCGTAGTACTGGCCGGGGAAGCGCAGTGGCGTGTACGCGGTGCTGCCAGATGCCCATGTGGTGGTACCCCACAGGGTCCGGCGGCTGCGCCAGGCGATCCCGCCCTGCTCGTCGACGAGTTCGCAGGGCGCACCGACGAGGTCGGTGACAATGGCGAAGAAGCGAGAGTCGATCTCGTGCTGGGCTGCGTGTACACCGTTCGGCACACCGACTGCTGCCGCCGCATCAACTGCACCGCCCGCTTGCACCAGGGTGCGTAGGTTGCCCAAGGGGTCTGCCTGAGCGCTGTGTCGACCATCCCCCGCCTCCTGCGGCACCGCCGCCATGATGCGTTCCGTCTGGGCTACCGGTCGCAGGCCGTCGTAATCCCAAGTGAGGGTGACTGGATGAGGCGACTCGTCCGAGACCGTGGTCTGCTCGCACAGTGTCGGCCCGTCCCAGGTGAAGTCGCTGCGCTCGACGACCGTCGTGCCGTCCGCCGACAGGCGCAGCTTGGCTATACGTCGGCCTGACGCGTCGTACTCGTACCGCCATCGCGTTCCGTCGGGTGTCGTCACTGCGGTGAGCCGGTCCTCGACGTCCCACGTGTAGCGCCACACCTCCGTCTTGCCCGACAGGTGGGTCTTGCGGCGCTGGATGATCCGGCCGTCCGCATCATGGGAGTAGCGGAGGGAACCGGCCCGGGTCAGGCGGGTGCCCTTGTACTCACGGGGGCCTGTGGCTTCCTTCCCAGGGTGACCTTGCGGCCAGGTGGCGTGGGTCTGGTTGCCGGCTGCGTCGTAGGCGTAGCGCTCTGTCCAGCCTGCGGCGTGGACGGCGGTGACGCGTCCGGCGGGGTCGAGGTCGAAGGCGCGGGTGCCGGTGAACTGGTCGGTGAGCGTGGTCAGGTTGCCGTCGGCACTGTAGGTGTAGTCGCGGCGCTGGATGCTGCCGCCCGTGGTGCCGGTGATCTGCTGGCTGGCGAGGCGGCCAAGCGGGTCGTACCGGTTGGTGAGGGCGACAGTGTCGCCGATGTGGCGGGCAGTTTCCTGGCCGACGGCGTCATGCTCGAAGGCGATGGTGCGGCCGGATGTGGTGAGGGAGGTGCGGCCGGCGGCGTCGTCGGTCCAGGTGCTGACCGCGCCGGTGGGGGTGGTGCGGCCGGTACGACGGCCGAGGGCGTCGTAGGTATACGACATGGTGCGGCCGTTGACCGTCTCGGAGACAAGTCGGCCGTACCTGTCCCGAAGGAGCGTGACGGTTGCATCCTCGTTGACTGCTTCCGCGAGGTGGTCGGAGAAGTCGTACACGAAGGTCGTGGTGTTGCCAGCAGCGTTCTTGCGGACGACGCGGCAGAGCATGTCCCGTTCATAGCGCGTTGTTTGGCCTGCGGCGTTGGTGCGTGCAGCGAGCCGACCTGCAGCATCGCGCTCATAGCGGAGCGTCCGGTTGTCGAAGTCCGTCTCGGATATCAGCTGTCCGGCAGGATCGTATCTGTAGTCCCAGGTCAGGCGTTGAGGGTTGGTGACCCGGGTGAGCCGGAGGTTGCTGTCGTGCGTGAATTCGTACCGGGCGCCGTCCGGCTCTGTGCGTGCCAGCAGTAGGTCGAAGTCTGTGTACTTGAAGCTGACGGTCGCGCCGACGGCATTGATATGGGTGAGGCAGTTTCCCTCACCGTCGTAGGTCCACGACTCCCGGCTTGCATCTGCCTCGGTGCGACAGGCGAGTTTGCCTTCGACAGTCCATTCGAAATGAGTGACGGCACCCCGAGCGTCGCTGATCGAGACTGGGCGGCCGAAGGTATCCCGCTTGTAGCGAGTGGCCGCGCCGAAAGGGTCGGTGACTGCGACCGGAAGCCCGGCCTTGTCGGGCGTGAGGATCGAAGTGTGCCCGAAGGTGTTGGTAATGGAGACGAGGTGGCCCACCTCGTCGTACGAGAACGCGATGGTGGCGCCGGTGGGCTCCGTGATCGAAGTGCGGTTGCCGCGTGCGTCGTAGGTCTGTCGGGTGACGTTGCCGTCGGTGCCGACGACGCGTGCGGGGAGTCCCAGTTCGTTGTATTCGGCGTATGACCGGCGTCCGTCCGGTCGCTCCACCTCGGTCAGTCGCCCATGGTCGTCATGTGTGAAGCGGGTGATGTGGCCGAGCGGGTCGATGTGGGACAACAGGCGGTGGTATCGGTCGTATCCGAAGCGGGTGACCGCGCCGAGCGCGTCGATCTCCGCCACGACCTGGGAGCGTTCGTTGATCACGAAGCGCTTCGTGTGACCGAGACCGTCGGTGACGGACGTCATGCGCAGGCCGGTGTCGGGGTCGGTGTCGTCCCAGGTGAAGTGGGCTTCGAGGTGGCCGTTGGTGCCGCTCTGGTATACGCAGCGGTCGTGTTCGTCGTAGACGTACTCGTACCGGCTGTTGTTGGTGTCCGTCCATGCGGTGATGCGGCCCAGCTCGTCGCAGTCGAAGCGCAGGGGTTTCCCGGATGAGTTGGTGACCGTGGTGAGATGGCCGTCGGTGTAGCCGTAGCGGAGGATCTCCTGGTCGGTGCCGTCGGGGGCGGCGCCTGCCAGGTGCAGGGCGGTGACTCGGCCTTCGCTGGTGGTGAGTTTCAGGTGGTAGCCGCCGTGGTGCACGATCGAGGTCGGAGCACCCGTCTCGTCGTGCTCGAAGGCGATCCAGCGGCCGTTGCGGTCGTCGATCTGGACCAGGAGCGCCAAGTCTCCGGTGGGCTGGTCGGCGAAGTGCCGGACCTGGCCGGTTTCCGGGTCGGTGAGGGTGTAGCCGTCGGCCACCCGGTCCAGGGGCCAGCGCCGGCCGTGCGTGGGCATGACGGGGGCGCCAGGCGCGGGATGCGGGTAGGCGAGCAGGCTGCCCTCGCCGCAGCTGAAGACCACGCCTTGCGCGTCGATCTCCAGGCGCTGGTCGACCGTGCTCGACCAGCCGGTGCCGAACCAGCGGCCGGCGCGGTGCGAGGAGTCGAAGACGCGCTCGAAGACCAGGGGCAGTGATCCAGGCAGCACGATGTCCGTCTGCGGGAGCAGCATGCGCCCGGTCGCGACGTCGACGGGGTCTCCGGCGCACTTGACCTCGCTGCACTTCTTGGCGTTGGACTCGGGGTTCTTCTCGTGCCCTTGCCGGTTCTTGCCCTTGGGACGTTCGAGCAGGTCCTTCATTCCGGCCCGCAGACCGCCCTTGAGCAGGCCACCGCCCTTGGTACCGACCAGTTCGGGCACGAGTCGGCCGATGAACTCGGAGGGGTCTCCCTTGGCCGCGTCCCAGGCGTTCTTGAGTGTCCGGTCCGGGTTGGCGGCGCTGGAGACGAGGCCGGCGAGCGTCATGTTGACACCCTTGTAGTACTCGGCCGGGTGCGTCAGGTTGTACGGATCGGTCGGATTGACCGAACGGACGAAGTTCAGCAGCCCTGCCGTGCCCTTGACGACACCACCACCGAAGTGCGCCAGCTCGATGCCCTGGCCGACCCCGTAGTCGAGGAGTTCCTGCTTGGCCCGGTCCAGGCCGGTGGGCTCCTTCGGAGCGTGTGCCATCGCGGCCGTGATCGCGCCCTTGGCCGCTTCGGCCGCCTCGTTGCGCGTCTGCCTGGCGCGCTGGAGGATCTCCTGCGCGTGCCGGCGCTTGGCCGCGCCCGGGTCGGTGAACGCACCCGGGTGCGGGAGGGGGTGGTCGGTGTTGCGGACCGCGTTGTACGCCTGAGCCTTCTCCTTGAAGACGGCAGCAGCAGTTTCGTAGTCCTGCTTGCCCTCCTTGTAGAGGGCGATCGCCTCACCGGCCTTGGCCTGCGCGCTGGTGACCGTCCCGGCGTACGTCTCCAACGCCGTGGCCGCATCCTCGAACGCATCGGCCGCGCGCAGCCAGTCAGTCGGAAGGGTCTGAAACTTGGCGCGGAAGGCGTCGGCAGCCTCACCCTTCCAATGACCGGAATCGAGCTTCCTCATCCCGCCGCCGACGAGATCGAACGCGTGTCGGAAGTCCCGGAGGTTCTTCACCGCCGCACTGATCTTCTCCGGCCGGCCGTGGATCAGCTCATTCGCTTCCTCACTCTGACCAAGCTGCTGCTCCCCGACGTCCGCACCCAGCGAAGACGCGGTCTCATCACCCCAGTCCTCGACTTTGTCGGCCCACTCGTCGGCACCGACCTTCTCCAGACCCGAGCCGAGCACATCGCTACCCTTGTCGATCCCGGTGCCGACGATCTCCTTGCCCTTGTCGACGAGATCACCGGCGCCGTCGTAAAGGGCGTCGCCCCACTTCCCCCAGTCCGCCATCAGCGACTCTCCCCCCACCGCGGCTGCTCAGCCTGACGAATCGTCTCCTGCGACGGATCGAGCCGCTCCTTCAGCTGTTCATCCGCCGCCGCCCGCACCTCCGGGTCCATCAGCCCGTTGCGCTTCATGGAGTCGAGGGCGGCGTCCTCCACGTCGTAGGCGGTGTTCTTCCAGCCCTGGTTCACCTCGTCCTGGGCGGCGCCCCATGACTCGCGGCTGTAGTCCGGGTTGTCGTACGCGGACTGGGTGCTGATCGTGTCCCAGCTCATCGCCTTGACCTCGTCCTCGGACGCATGAGGATTCCCGTTCAGGGAATTCACACCGATCTTGAACGAGTCCTTGATGTACTGCTCCTGCTCCGCATACGAACCCGCCGACAGGCCGACGCCGAGGGCGAAGCCGTTCCCCTTCTGCGTCAGGGCCCGCACACCCCACTCCCAGCGGTTGCAGAACGTCTCGAACTCCGACGCCAGCCCGCCATGCCCCAGCTCCAGCCCCGACAAGGCCAGATCCGAAAACCCCCGGCCCGTCGAAGCCTGGCCGATGAAACCGAGATCCTTCAGCTCCGCATGCGCCAGGTCGATCCCCTTCGCGATCTCGGCCAGCGCCTCCGGCGGCACCTGAAGATCCGCGTTGTCCCCGCTCACTGCATCCTCCCGAGATCCACCGCGGCCGAGTCCGGCACGATGCCGGCCACCGGCGGGAACAACATCCCCCCGCCCACACTGCCAGCATCCAGCGCCACCCCAGCCGGCCCCGGCAGCAACGGCACCATCACATCCAGCAACCGCGCACCCAGCACGGTCTGATACGCCCACTCCCGCCCGGCCTCACCACGAGCAAGCGCGAAACGGGCCAACGCCTCCTCGTCCGAGAAGGCGCAAATCCAGCGCACGCCGTTCTGCTCCGCAGACCACAGATCCCCGGCCTCATCCAGCGGCACCAACACCGCCGTACGCCGGAACTCACCCAGCAACACAGCAAACTCCCGGCGCGCTGCCGTGGTCGGGTCTACCTCCGGCGTCCTGGCAGCGGCCGCGCTCGACGCTGCACGCGGTGACGGCTGCACCTCGGACGCAGGCCAGACGGCCAAGTCAGAGATCTTTGAACGCTGGACGGGCGGCCCTGCCATGCCATCGGCGTCATCCCCGTTGTCGAACACTCGTCGAATATTGTCACGGTGTGCTTTCCTACAGCAACGAACAGAAGTGGCCAGTCGGTCACTGTCCGGCTTTGCGTCGGCCCCATACCTACGGGGTTCTGCTGCGGGCAACTCTCGCCAGCCAGCCGGGCCTGGACGCCTCGCGGTGTACAAGGGGGCTTGTGTCCGAACCCACCCAGCAACAAGTCTTCGCCTCGGCCGCGGCGTGGCCAACTTGGCGGCGACGTTGCCCCGACTCAGCCGGCAGCTCACCCTCGCCGTCACTGTCAGCTCTGACTCCTCATGCGCGCATCTTTGGTCCCAGCGCCATAGGCGAACGTCTCCTGGCATGGCGAGCGGATCTCAGCGGCGAGCCCGCAGCAGGGCGGCGTGCTCCCACGGGTTGATGCGTTGCCTCGGTCTGACTTGCAACGCGTAGGGCTCTCACGTTCACGAAGCTTGCTACTCGCGGCTTGCTCCCGATCCAGCGGGGCGGTGGGTGCTTGCATGCGATCTGCAACCAGCTGGGAAATGATCTTCTCCGCCCTGGGAAGCCTCCGTGGAACGTCCCCGTTCTTCCAGCTCAGACCCACCCGTGAACACCCCACCGCAAGGCCGTTCACGGTTCACCCCGGAACGGTTCACGAGATCCCGGTCAGACGGTCACCGTCTGACCGGGATCTTGTCGTTTGAGCTCCTGCTTGTGTGAAAGTCAGCCTGCCGGGCCGCCGGGAAGCGCGGCGGTCCGCGTCGGAACGGCCAGAGGAGTCGGAACACCGCTCCGGAGATGGCGCTGAGACGGGCGCTGTACGCATCGGGCTTCCGCTATTGCGTCGAACTTCGCTTCCGGGCATGCGCCGTCTGCGTTCGGGCATGACGTTCGTGACGTGGCGCACCGCGGTGTTCGTGCAGGGCCTCGCCGAGCTGGTCCATGAATTCCGCCCGCCAGTCGGGGTTCCGGCGCTGGTGGAGGACGCTGCCGATGACCTCGCGAGCCGGCAGGGAGAGTGCGTCGACCAACGCGCCCGCCGCGTTGGCGCGGTGCTGCCAGGCCTCCCTCTCGCTGTGGTCGATCAGAAGATGACCGCCGTCGTCCCGGGGCAGGCTCCATGCTGCCGCCGCGTCCGCGAAGACTGTGCGCAGCCGTATGCCAAGTGGTGAGTCGTCGTCCACACCTTGGCGCTCGTCCTGTCCCGCTCGATGAAGAGCTTCGATGACCTCCGGGTAGGTATCGAGGCCGGTCTCGGCGGCCAGACTGCACATTTGTGTTGCCAGCACGGTGCGCAAGCGTGCCTCGGAGGCCGTGGTGATGTGCTCGGCGAGTTCGGTCGGCGGACGGTATCGCCCGTCCACTCCTGGCAGCACCGGTAACACCTGGGCACTGGCCAACTCGCCGGTCAGGGCGCCCGGCGGCAGGTCGATTCCGAAGTGGTCGGAGACAACTCTGCAAACTTCCCCGAGAGTTGCACGCTGGAGCAGACGCGTCCGCTCCGTCGGCAGCTCCAGCCTGCCCAGCGAGGTCCGTCCGTCTGGCAGGAGCCGGCCCGCGGCCGGGCCGTGTGCGGGCAACTCGGGAAAGATGTCGAACGGATCCCCTTCACCGGGCTGCTGGTAGGAGCGCCTTGTGTCATAGACCGTGACGAGTTTCCCGTCCTCGTAGTAGGACATCGTGGTGGACCCGGAGAACGACAGGGATACCGCTTGAGTACCTCGGGACAGACGACGCAGAACCTCGCTCCGGTTGCCCTCCCCCCGGTGCCCTTCCTCGATTCCGAATGCCCACTGACCACAGCGCCCGGCCCGGACCACCGGGAGGAGGCCGGTCGTCCATCGCCGGGCGTCTTCCTGTGCCTGTCCGCGTGAGCGGGGGCGGTGGGTGCCGGCCAGCGCTCCGAAACGGCGCAGGAGTTCCGACTCCTCCAGGCCCCGCACGAAACTGAGGCAGAACGAGGCATATTCTCCCGCCCATCCCTCCTCCGCGACTACGGGGAAAGGGTCATGGGCCACTTCAGGTGCGGCGGGTGCGGAGACAGTTGCCGCAACCTCCCGCAGCGACCGGGGGACGGGTAGTGGCTGAGGTTCTTCCTCCCAGAGCAGGGTCTCCTGCCAGACGACTGGCACGAACTTCCGCCACCACCCCATCGCAAGCCCGTGCTCGAGGCCGCCCGCGAGCTCATGCAGGAAGGCTGCCAGCGAAGGCCAACGCCCGAAGCTCGTCCCTCCCCCCTTGACGTGCGTTCCCACTGCGCCGAAAGTGGCACCCTCCCGGCAGTCGAGGACCAGGCCATCCGGCGGATTGCTGTCCGCGAACATCAGGAACTCCGGATGCCAGTACGTTTCATCCGGATGATCCTCGCCGGCCCTGTTCCACAGCCGCTGGTCCATCCGACCGCGCCGCAGAATGGCATCAATACCCGACGGCAGATCCCCTCCAGGGAACTGGAAGAGACCGTGCCCCGGTGAGACGCCGTCGTGGCGGCGTAGGGACTCGACCAGGTCAGCGGGGAACTTCATTCTCAACTCGTCCGCAGCCGCGGAGATGGCGTCCGCTGAGGCGGGCGGTCGCAGAGAATCGAAGGTACGCGGTGCGTGTTCGGCCAGCCAGGTCTCGATCCGCTGCCAGGACTGATCCACGGGATTCACACTCATGAGCGGATGATCGCAGCCGCCACCGACAACCAGGCAGGTCAGCACGGACCTGGGAAACGATCTCCATCCATCTGGGGAACGATCTTCAAAACGGCTCGCCCACCGCTGGTCAGACCTGATCGTGAACACCCCACCCCACGACTGTTCGTTCCGGGGCCTGTTCGAGGCGGTGTCCGGAACTCCTGGCGGGTGCGGACGTGCGGACGTGCGGGGCGGGCGACGGCGGGGCCGAGGTGCGGCTTCCGCCGGGGCGACCGACCGGTAACCTGGGACGTCCTCGTTCACCCGCCCTTCTGGTGACCGCTGTTGAGGGTTGCGCAGCTCAGGCGCGGGGATGCCTGTTCGTGGTTCCGTACGGAGGAGCGTCCTGTGACAGCCGGTATACCCAGCTCCCGCATCGACACCAGCAAGCCCCATCCGGCGCGCGTCTACGACTGGTTGCTGGGCGGGAAGGACAACTACCCGGTCGATCAGGCGGTCGGGGAGAAGCTGCCCGCCGAGGCGCGGGCCAACGCGGGGCGGAACCGGGCGTTCATGCACCGGGCGTCCGCCTGGCTGGCGGGGCAGGGCGTCGACCAGTTCCTGGACATCGGTACCGGCATCCCCACCGCGCCGAACCTCCACCAGATCGTGCAGGCCGTCGCGCCGGGGTCCCGCGTGGTCTACGCGGACAACGACCCGATCGTGCTGCGTCACGCGGAGGCGCTTCTGGTGAGCACTCCCGAGGGCGCGACGGACTACATCCACGCGGATGTGCGTGAGCCCGAGGCCATTCTCGAACGCGCCGCGAAGTTCCTGGACTTCGGGCGGCCGGTCGCGTTGTCCCTGATCGCGCTGATGCACTTCCTGCCCGACGACCACGATCCGTACGGCATCACCCGCACGCTGACCGGTGCGCTGCCGCCGGGGAGCTTCCTGGTGCTCTCGCACGGCACGGCCGATCAGCACCCGGAGCTGAAGCGGGAGACCGAGTCCGCGTACAGGAAGGGCGCCATCGCGCTCAGGATGCGTACGCGCGAGGAGGTCGAGTCGTTCTTCGAGGGGCTGGACCTCGTGGAGCCGGGCCTGGTCACGGCGCCCGAGTGGTACCGGGAGGGACCCGCCCCGGTGTACGAGCGGAGCGGGTTCTACGTGGGTGTGGCGCAGGTGCCTCAGGCCGTCTGAGTGGGGCCGGTGAGGGGCTTGGCCATGCAGATGCTGCTGTCGTACGTGCGGTAGTGGCCGAACTTGGCGCAGGGCGTGTAGCCGCTCGACGTGTACAGCGCGATGGCCTCGGGCTGCTGGTCGCCGGTCTCCAGGACCATGCGTGTGCGGCCGGCGGCCCGTGCGTCGGCTTCCAGCGCGGCGAGGATGCGACGGGCCAGCCCCCGGCCGCGGCCCTCGGGGATCACGAACATCCGCTTGATCTCGGCGTCGCCGTCCGAGTAGCCCTCGGCGTTCCGGTCCTGGCTGCGCCAGCCGCCGGTGGCCACGGGGCGGCTCTGCTCGTCGTAGGCGACCAGGTACAGCCCGCGCGGCGGGTCGAACATGGTGGCTTCGAGGGGGGTGGCGTCGCCCCCGTCGCCGTAGCGTGCGGCGTATTCGAGCTGCACCTGGTCGTTGAGTTTGACGGCGTCCGGGTGGTCGTACGGCCGAGGCTGGATAAGCATGCGAGTCATAGTACAGCTATGCACTAGGGAATGTAGGTACTGTATCCGGATGCTGACTGTTACCTCCGTGAATGTCAACGGGCTCCGTGCCGCCGCCAAGAAGGGTTTCGTCGAGTGGCTGGCGCAGACCGAGGCCGATGTGGTCTGCCTCCAGGAAGTCCGGGCGGAGGCGCATCAGCTGCCCGAAGAGGTGCGTGAGCCGGAGGGCTGGCACGTCGTGCACGCCCCGGCCGCCGCCAAGGGGCGCGCGGGCGTCTCGGTGCTGACGCGGCACGCGCCCGAGCGTGTGCAGACCGGCTTCGGCGGATTCGGTGTGCCGGGCGCGGAGGAGTTCGACGCGAGCGGACGCTACGTCGAGGTGGACGTCCCGGGTGTGACGGTCGCGAGCCTGTACCTGCCGTCCGGCGAGGTCGGCACGGAGAAGCAGGAGGAGAAGGAGCGCTTCATGGCCGCGTTCCTGCCCTACCTGCAGGGGCTCCGGGAGCGCGCGGCCGCCGGGGGGCGCGAGGTGGTCGTGTGCGGCGACTGGAACATCGCCCACCGCGAGGCCGACCTTAAGAACTGGAAGGCCAACAGGAAGAGCTCCGGCTTCCTCCCCGAGGAGCGGGAGTGGCTGACCCGGGTGTTCGACGAGGCGGGGTACGTGGACGTGGTCCGCGCCCAGCACCCGGACGAGGAGGGGCCGTACTCGTGGTGGTCCTACCGCGGCCGGGCCTTCGACAACGACGCGGGCTGGCGGATCGACTACCAGGTGGTCACCCCGGGCCTCGCCGGCCGCGCGGTCAAGGCCTGGGTGGAGCGCGCCGCCACGCACGGCGAGCGGTGGAGCGACCACGCGCCCGTGACCGTCACCTACGAGCGGTAGCAATCCGAGGGTGGCGCCGATGCCCGCCCGCGCTCCTCAGTCGTCGTCGCGCAGGCGGCGGTCCAGGGCCATCGAGAGCTCGGCGTCCACCACCGCCTGGGCCAGTGTGCGCAGCTGGTCCGGCTCGGAGTGCGCGGTGTGGGTGCGCAGTACGCGGACGAACAGGTCGGCCAGGGCGTCGGCGTGCTCGCGGACCAGGCGGCCCGAGGAGAGTACGGCGGAGAGCGGGACCCCGGCCCGGACGAGTTCCGCGGAGGCCTCCAGCAGGCGGCGGCTGATGTGCACGATCTCGTCGCCGTCGGTGGCCAGGTAGCCCAGCTCCAGGGCCCCGGCGAGGTTCTCCGCCGTGGCCTGGTCCAGGAAGTAGTCGGCGAGCTGCTCGGGGGTGAGCCGGACCGGGGTCTCCTCGGTCGGTTCGCCCAGGCCCAGCACCTCGGCGACGTCCCGGCCGCTGTCGAAGGTGGCGGCCAGGTCGGCGATGCCGTTGAGGGTGTGGCCACGCTCCAGCAGGCCGGTGATCGTGCGCAGCCGGGCCAGGTGGTGGTCGTCGTACCAGGCGATACGGCCCTCGCGGCGGGGCGGCTGGATCAGGCCACGCTCCCGGTAGAAGCGCAGGGTGCGCACGGTGATGCCGGCCTCACGGGCCAGCTCCTCCATGCGGTACTCGCGGTGCTCGCGTCCTTCAGCCACACCCGCACCCTATGTTGTACCGCCGGTAACTTTCCTTGCCCCGACCCCTACCCATCAGTACGCGGCTGCTCTACCCTCCCAACAGTGCCAGTGATTGCTGGCAGAGTCGTGTCACGTACCGCGGGGAGGCGGCAGCATGGCCCAGCACGAGCACGTACGAGTGGCGGTGATCGGATCCGGATTCGGGGGCCTCGGGGCCGCGGTCCGGCTCCGCCGCGAGGGCATCACCGACTTCCTGGTCCTCGAGCGGGCCGGCTCCGTCGGCGGTACCTGGCGCGACAACAGCTACCCGGGCTGCGCCTGCGACGTACCGTCCCACCTGTACTCCTTCTCCTTCGCGCCGAACCCCGACTGGCCGCGCACCTTCTCCGGGCAGGAGCACATCCGTGCCTACCTGGAGCACGTGGCCGACACCTTCGGACTGCGCCCGCACATCCGGCTCAACCGTGACGTCACGGTCATGCGCTGGGACAACGACGAACTGCACTGGACGATCGAGAGCGCCGACGGCTCCACCGTCACCGCCGACGTCGTCGTCTCCGCCACCGGCCCGCTCTCCGACCCGAAGCTGCCGGACATCCCCGGGCTCGCGGAGTTCCCCGGCAAGGTCTTCCACTCGGCGCGGTGGGACCACGACTACGACCTGAGCGGCAAACGCGTCGCCGTGATCGGCACCGGAGCCTCGGCCATCCAGATCGTCCCGGAGATCCAGCCCAAGGCCGGCCGGCTCACCCTCTTCCAGCGGACACCGCCCTGGGTCATGCCGCGCATGGACCGCGCCATCAGCGCTCCCGAGAAGTGGCTGCACCGCACACTCCCCTTCACGGGCACCGCCCGCCGCGGACTGCTCTGGGGCATCCGGGAGCTGCAGGTGGGCGCCTTCACCAAGCACCCCGACCAGCTGGGTCTCGTCGAGTCGATAGCCAAGGCCAACATGGCCCGCGCGATCAAGGACCCGGCCCTGCGGGCCAAGCTGACCCCGTCGTACCGGATCGGCTGCAAGCGCATCCTGCTCTCCAGCGCCTACTACCCGGCGCTCGCACAGCCGAACGTCGACGTCGTCGCCTCCGGTCTCACCGAGGTCCGGGGCTCCACCGTGGTGGCCGCGGACGGCACGGAGACCGAGGCCGACGTGATCATCCTCGGTACCGGGTTCCACGTGACGGACATGCCGATCGCCGAGCGCGTCATCGGGGCCGACGGCATCACGCTCACCGAAGCCTGGAAGGACGGGATGCAGGCACTGCGCGGCGCGACCGCGGCCGGCTTCCCCAACTGGATGACGATCATCGGCCCGAACACGGGCCTCGGGAACTCCTCCATGATCCTCATGATCGAGTCCCAGCTGAACTACATGGCCGACTACCTCCGCCAGCTGGACGTCCTGGGCGGGCGCGCGGCCCTCGACGCGCGCTCCTCCGCCGTCGGGGCGTGGAACCGCCGGGTCCAGGACCGGATGAAGCGCACCGTCTGGAACACCGGCGGCTGCACCAGTTGGTACCTGGACTCCACGGGCCGCAACACCACGGTCTGGCCGGGCACCACGGCCGAATTCCGCCGGGCGACGCGCTCGGTGGACCTCGGTGAGTACGAGGTCGTCCGCACACCACTCACCCACTCCGCGGCGCACGCCGTGACCGAGGAGGCAGCACGATGAGCCGGACGAGGACGAGGACGAGGACGACGAGGACCCGGGCTGAGGCTCCGCCCGTACCGGTGCGCGAACTGACCGTCGTCTCCGCCGACGGCGCGCGGATCAACGTCGAGCTGCACGGCCCCGACGGCACCCCCGCCGTGGTCCTGGCGCACGGCTGGACGTGCAACACCCGCTTCTGGGACGCGCAGGTGCGCGACCTGTCGGCGGACCACCGCGTCGTCGTCTACGACCAGCGGGGACACGGCCGTACGCCCGAGCCCGGAGCCGGCGGCTACAGCACGCACGCGCTGGCCGACGACCTGGAGGCGGTACTGGGGGCCACGCTCGCCCCCGGGCAGAAGGCGGTACTCGGCGGCCACTCCATGGGCGGGATGACACTGATGGCGGCCGGCGGCCGGCCGGCCGTCCGGGAGCACGGAGCGGCCGTCCTCCTGTGCAGCACCGGGAGCTCGCGGCTGACCGCGGAGTCGCTGGTGCTGCCGATACGGGCCGGAGCGCTCCGCACCCGCATCACCGCGGCGGTGCTCGGTGCACGCGCCCCGCTCGGACCGGTCACCGGCGTATCGAAGGCGATCCTCAAGTACGCCACGATGGGGCGCGGTTCGGCCCCTGAACGCGTGGATGCCTGTGCCAGGATCGTGCATGCGTGTCCGCGTGCGGCGCGGGTCGCCTGGGGCCACGTGCTCGCGGAGCTCGATCTCGAAGCCGGAGTGCGGGAGTTGCTGCTGCCGACCGCCGTGATCGCGGGTGCCGACGACCGGCTGACGCCGCCCGTGCACGCGCGGGCCATCGAGGTGGCCCTGCCGCACAGCCTCGGGCTCACGGTGCTGACGGGCATGGGGCACATGACACCGATGGAGGCGCCCGAGGCGGTCACGGCGAAGCTCCGCGAGCTGGTGGCCACGTACGTCACTGTGGAAGGTGCGGGCAGCACGGCGACAGCCGTGAGCGAGGAGGAGGTCGCATGAGCGGCAGGCGGAGTCTCGAAGGACAGGTCGTCGTCGTCACCGGCGCGGCGCGAGGGGTGGGCGAGCTGCTGGCCCGCAAACTCTCCGCGCGGGGTGCCACGCTGGCGCTGGTCGGCCTGGAGCCGGACGAGCTGAAGAAGGTCTCGGAGCGGCTGCACTCGGAGAGCGGGCACTGGTTCGCGGACGTCACCGACCACGTGGCGATGAGCCAGGTCGCCGCCGAGGTCAAGGAGCGCTTCGGCAAGATCGACGTCGTCGTCGCCAACGCGGGCGTCGCCACCGGCGGGCCGCTCGTCGACTCGGACCCGGAGGCGTGGCGCCGGGTGGTGGAGGTGAACCTCATAGGGGGTGCGGTGACGGCGCGGGCGTTCCTGCCCGTGCTCATGGAGAGCCGCGGATACTTCCTGCAGATAGCGTCGCTGGCCGCGATCACCCCGGCGCCGATGATGAGCGCGTACTGCGCGTCCAAGTCGGGTGTGGAGGCGTTCGCGCACTGCCTGCGCGGCGAGGTCGGTCACCGAGGTGTGAAGGTCGGGGTCGGTTACCTGTCCTGGACCGACACGGACATGGTGCGCGGTGCCGACGAGGACGACGTCATGCGGGAGTTGAGGCAGCGGCTGCCGTGGCCCACGAACCGCACGTATCCGCTGGGACCCGCCGTCGACCGGATCGTCGCCGGGATCGAGCGGCGCTCCGCGCACGTGTACGCCCAGTGGTGGCTGCGCGGCATGCAGTCGGTCCGCGGCTACCTCCCGGCGCTCATAGGGACGGTCGGGCAGCGTGAGATGAAGCGGTTCGGGTCCCGGCTCGACGGTGTGGGCAAGGGGCTCGTCGGGGCCGGCGGAGAGGCCGATCGGCAGGCCCGAGCCCGGCGATGATGATCGAAATGCGATGAATGTCCGGGTGTGTAAGTCTGAGCGAGGCCCCACCGGGGTCAACCCCACGCACCCACATAGGAGTGAACAGCATGGGCATCGCAGACCAGTTCAAGGACAAGGCCCAGGAGCTCGCCGACCAGGCCAAGCAGGCGAAGGCCGGCGGCGGCAAGCGTGACGAGGCGCGCGAGCGCTCGTCCAACGCCCCGGGCCGCGCCGCGGACCAGGCGCAGGGCCGTCGGCCCGGCGCCCGGGACCGGGCGCAGGATGCGGCGGACCAGGCGCGTGAGCGTTCTGAGCGCTGACGGCCGACGCCACTGAGCGTCTGCGGTTGGTTGGGGTGCACCCGGGTGCCGGGTGCACCCCTTCTCGTGCGTACGGGGGGTGTTCGGACGGCCGTGGAACCCCGGGGCGGCCTCCGGGTTCCACGGCCGGGTGGCCGGCCCGCCTCACCTCGGGGGGAGCGGCGGCCGGCGCAGGTCCGGGACGGACCCGTAGGTGGGCGGGGTGGCCGCCGGGTGCGCGGCCAGCAGGTCCAGGGCCACCCTGACCGCGTCGTCCAGCACCGCGTGCCGCCCCTCTGCCCAGTCCAGCGGGGTGCGCAGGGCCTCCAGGTCGGGCTCGACGCCGTAGTTCTCGACGGACCAGCCGTAGGTGTCGAACCAGGCCGCGTTCATGGGCACCGTGATCACCGTGCCGTCGCCGAGCCGGTGGCGTCCGGTCATGCCGACCACGCCGCCCCAGGTGCGCTGACCGACCACCGGCCCCAGCTTCAGCAGGCGGAACGCGGCCGTGATCATGTCCCCGTCGGAGGACGTCGCCTCGTCGGCGAGGGCCACGATCGGGCCCCGGGGGGCGTTGGACGCGTACGACACCGCCTGGGCGTTGCGGGTCAGGTCCCAGCCGAGGATCGTGCGGGTGAGCTTCTCCAGGACCAGCTCGCTGATGTTGCCGCCCGCGTTGCCCCGCACGTCCACGATCAGGGCGGGGCGCGAGACCTCCAGCCGGAGGTCCCGGTTGAACTGGGCCCAGCCCGATCCGCCCAGGTCGGGGATGTGCAGGTATCCGCACTTGCCGTGACTCAGGTCCCGTACGACCTCACGCCGCTTGGCCACCCAGTCCTGGTAGCGCAGGGGTCGTTCGTCGACGAGCGGGACGATCGCGATGCGGCGCGGACGCCCGCCGCACTCGCCGCCCGGCGGGCGGAACGTCAGTTCCACGGTGGTGCCGCCCGCCGCTGTCAGGAGCGGGTACGGGCCGGCGACGGGGTCGACGGGCCTGCCGTCGACATGGGTGAGGACGAAACCCTCCCGGATGCCCGTACCGGCGAGCGGTGAACGCGCCTTGGAGTCGGACGAGTCGCCGGGCAGGATCCGCAGCACGGTCCAGTCGCCGTCCCGGCACCCGAGGTTGGCGCCCAGCAGGCCGATCGCCCGCTGGTAGTGCGGGGGGCCCTCGTTGCGGCGGGCCGGCGAGACATACGCGTGCGAGGTGCCCAGCTCACCCAGGACCTCGCGCAGCAGATCGGCGAACTCGTCGGGGGAGGCCACCCGTTCGAGCAAGGGGCGGTACTGGTCCAGTACGCCGTCCCAGTCGATGCCGCACATGTCCGGTTCCCAGAAGTAGGCCCGGGTGAGCCGCCCCGCCTCGCCGTAGGCCTGCCGCCACTCCGCCCCCGGGTCCACCTCGTGCAGGATGCGGCGCAGGTCGATGAAGACCGTCGAGTCGTTGTCCCCGGGCTCGTTGGACGGCACGGCCCGCAGCTCGCCGTCGTCCATGACGACGAGCCGTGACGCGTCACCGCTGATCGCGAACCAGTCGAGGTGGCCCACGAGTTCGGTCCTGCGGGCCTTGGCGATGTTGAAGTGCTCCAGCGTCGGGCGGCCCGACATGTCGGACGGGTTGGCGAAGGTCTCGCCCAGGGCGCCGGAGATCGGCCATCGCAGCCAGACGAGACCGCCGCCGCTCACGGGCTCCAGCGCCGAGTACTTCGACGCGGCGACGGGGAACGGGGTCACCCGGCTCTCCAGGCCCTCGAACTCCACCGTGACGGTCGGCCCCTCGACCGCGCCCTCGGGGACGTCCACCGGGTCAAGGCCGCCGGCCGCGGGCCGGCCGTCGGGCAGCAGCGCGAAGGGCGAGGGGGTGGCCGACGACAGCGGGACCAGGTAGGGGCGGCAGCCCAGAGGGAAGGAGAGGTCACCGGTGTGGACGTCGTACACCGGGTCGAACCCGCGCCACGAGAGGAAGGCGAGATACCGGCCGTCGCCGGTGAAGACCGGGTTCTCGTCCTCGAAGCGGCCGTTGGTGACGTCCACTATCACCGGAGCTCCGGGGCCGGTGATCCGCGCCAGTTTGATCTGCCGGAGCGAGCGGCCGACGCCGGGGTGCGACCAGGTCAGCCAGTTGCCGTCAGGGGAGAACGCCAGGTCCCGCACCGGCCCGTTGACGGACCGGATGAGTTCGGTGAGGGCGCCCTCGGCTTCCTCGGCCGTCACCGGGGCCGCGACGTCCTCTGCCGCCCCGCTCTCCCCGGCCTGCTCGGCCGTCCCGCCTTCCTCGGGGTCCCCGGCCGTCGCGATCTTCACGGGCCCTTCGGCCAGCCGCAGGCGTGGTCGTTCCTCCGGTTCGGCCGGGTCCATGGAGTCGTCCGCAGTGTCCAGCAGGAGGAGTCTGCCGTCGTTCGAGGCGATGGCCAGCCGCTCGCCCTCCGGGTCCGAGATGAGCTCCAGGACCCTGCCCAGGCGTCCGGCGGCGAGCCGCCGGGGCGGGCGGTCGCCGCTGGCTCTGGGGAGCGAGGCGATCTCGACGGCGTCGTCGCCCTCGGCGTCCGTGACGTAGGCGACCTGGCCGCTGCTGCCGAGCATCTCGGGCAGCCGGGCCCGTACCCCCGGGGTGTCGGTGATGGTGCGGGCCGGGCCGTCGCGGTGGGTGAGCCAGTACAGGCTGCCGCGCACCGAGACCGCGCTCGCCCGGCCCGTCTCGTCCACGGACAGTGCGTCGACGTGGGCGGCCGCGGGCACCTGGTAGGGGCGCCGCCCGGTCCGCGGCCCGCCGAGCCTGACCTCCAGCTTGCGCGGTCTCGCGTCCGGCGACTCCAGGTCGTCGACGAGCCACAGATCACCCGCGCACTGGTAGACGACGCGACGGCCGTCGCTGGAGGCGTGCCGGGCGTAGAAGGCGTCGTGGTCGGTGTGCCGGCGCAGGCCGGTGCCGTCCATCAGGCAGGAGTACAGGTTGCCCACGCCCTCGTGGTCGGAGAGGAACGCGATGCGGCGCCCGACGAACATGGGCGCTTCCAGGTGCCCGCCGATGCCGGGCAGCAGCCGCTCGCCGTGCAGCCACAGCCGGCCCGTCGCGCCGCCCCGGTACCGCTTCCAGGCCGCGGGCTCGTGCGGGGGCTTGCCGGTGAGCAGCAGGGTGCGCCGCTCGCCGTCCACGTCGGCGACCGCGATGTCGGAGACCGGCCCCCAGGGGAGTTTGCCGCCGGGGCTGCCGTCGGTGGGGACGCTGTAGGCCCACGAGAAGTACGAGAACGGCTGGCCGTGCGAGGACACCGCGAGGATCTGGCAGGAATCGTCCCCCGGGTCCGGGCTCCAGCCGCAGACACGGGCGTCGGTCGAACCCCAGTAGGTGAGTCTGCGGGCGGGTCCGCCGCCGACGGGTACGAGATGGATCTCCGGATCGAGCGTGCGCCAGGTCGTGTAGGCGATACGGCCCCCGTCGGGGGAGAAGCGGGGATGGCTGACCCTCGTCCGGTCGACGGTCAGCCGCCACGCCCGGCCGGGTCTCTGCCCCTCCGGGGCCAGAGGGGCGACCCACAGGTCGTCCTCCGCCGCGAAGCAGAGCAAGTCCTCGTGGAGGTGCGGGAAGCGGAGATACGCGGCATCGTCACTCACCCTCCAATGCTTTCCGCGTGAGGGGCCCGCGGCAACTTGTGGTGCAGCACACAAGCGAAACTGTTTCGTTTCGCTAGGAGGGGGGAGTACCTTGAAGGTGTACGAAACAGTTTCGTTCGTCAGATTGATCATCGGCTGACGTACGATCCAGCAGGCACACAAGGGAGGAGGCCGGCACATGGCAGGCAGCAGGCTCACGCCGGAACGCGAGAGCGAGCTGTACACCGCTGTGCTCGACCTGCTCGGCGAGGTCGGCTACGAAGCCCTGACCATGGACGCCATCGCCTCCCGCACCCGTTCCAGCAAGGCCACCCTCTACCGCCAGTGGGGGAGCAAGCCCGAGCTGGTCGTCAAAGCGCTCCGCAACGACAAGCCGGTGCACCTCGCCGATGTGGACACCGGATCGCTGCGCGGCGACTTCCTCGCCGTGATGACGCGCACGGACGACTGCCAGATGGAGAAGAACTCCGCACTGCTGCGGGGTCTGAGCCATGCCATCCACAACAACCCCGATCTGTTCCAGGCGCTGCGGGAACTGCTGATCGAGCCGGAGATGACCGGCCTCGGGACGCTGCTCCAGCGAGCCGTGGACAGAGGGGAAGTGCGTGCGGACAATCCGGCGCTTCCCTACGTGCCCCACATGATGATCGGCGCGCTCGCTGCTCGGGAGCTGGTCGACCACCAGCCCGTCGACCAGGCGTTCCTTACCGATTACGTCGAATCCGTGGTGTTCCCCGCCCTCGGCGTCTGACGTCCCCGCTCCTCCCGTACGGCCCTCTCCCCGACCGCCCCACCTGACACGCCGCTCTCGTCGTCGGGCTGGTTCCTCACGCCCTTTTCCACTCAACGACCCGACCGGGAGTACACCCTCCGTGGCCACATACCTTTACAAACTGGGACGGCTCGCCTTCCGGCGACGCCGCTACGTCGCACTGGTCTGGGTGGCGCTGCTGGCGCTGGCCGGTTTCGGTGCCGCCTCCGCGTCGACCGCCACCTCCAGCTCCTTCTCGATCCCCGGCACGGAGGCCCAGCGGGCCTTCGACCTGTTGGAGAAACGTTTCCCCGGCGGTAGTGCCGACGGTGCGACAGCCCGCGTCGTCTTCAAGGCCCCCGAGGGCGAGAAGGTGACCGCGTCGGCCAACAAGGCCGAGATCAAGGACATCGTCGGCGAGCTGAAGTCCGGTTCGGACCAGATCGCCTCGGTCGCCGACCCCTTCGCGGCCAAGGCCGTGAGCCAGGACGGTTCCACCGCCTACATCTCCGTGTCCTACAAGGTCAGCTCGATGGAGCTGACCGACGGGACCCGGGACGCGCTCGAGGACGCGGGCGAGGCCGCGCAGCACAGCGGAATGACCGTGGAGATCGGCGGTGACGCCCTCCAGGTGATGCCGGAGACCGGCGCCACCGAGATCATCGGCGTCGCCATCGCCGCGGTGGTGCTGGTGATCACCTTCGGGTCGCTGATCGCCGCCGGGCTGCCGCTGCTCACCGCGCTCATCGGCGTGGGGATCGGCGTCTCGCTGATCACCGCCCTGGCCAACCTGCTCGACCTGGGCTCCACCACCTCCACGCTCGCCATGATGATCGGCCTCGCGGTCGGCATCGACTACGCGCTCTTCATCGTCTCCCGCTACCGCGCCGAACTGGCCGAGGGGCGGGAGCGGGAGGAGGCCGCCGGGCGGGCCGTGGGCACGGCGGGTTCCGCTGTGGTCTTCGCCGGTCTGACGGTCGTCATCGCGCTGGTCGGCCTGGCCGTCGTCAACATCCCGATGCTGTCGAAGATGGGCTTCGCCGCAGCCGGCACCGTGGCCATCGCCGTACTCATCGCCCTGACGCTCGTCCCGGCGCTGCTGGGCTTCGCGGGCAAGCGGGTCATGGGACGCAGGGCGCGCAAGGCCGCCGAGGCGGAGAACAGGCCCGAGGCCAAGCCCAACATGGGCACCCGCTGGGCGCGGTTCGTGCTGCGCCGGCCGGTGTGGGTGCTGCTGGTCGGCGTCATCGGCCTCGGTGCCGTCGCCGTACCGGCCACCTCGCTGGAGATGGGCCTGCCGGACGACGGTTCGCAGCCGAAGAGCACCACGCAGCGCCAGGCGTACGACATGCTGTCCGACGGCTTCGGCCCGGGCTTCAACGGTCCGCTGCTGGTCGTCGTGGACACGAAGGGCGCCTCGGACGGCAGGACCGCCGTCGACCGGGTCTCCCAGGAGATCGAAGGAATCGGTCACGTCGCCGCCGTCACTCCGGCCACCTTCAACAAGGCCGGTGACGCCGCGACCATCACGGTCATCCCGAAGGACCGGCCGAGTTCCACCGAGACCGAGGACCTCGTCCACGCCATCCGTGACGCGGGCGGTGAGATCAAGGACGACACGGGTGCCGAGGTACTGGTCACCGGAGCCACGGCGATGAACATCGACTTCTCCGAGAAGATGAACGCCGCCCTGCTGCCCTACCTGGCGCTCGTCGTCGGACTGGCCTTCCTGCTCCTCATGGTGGTCTTCCGCTCGCTGCTGGTTCCGCTGAAGGCGGCTCTGGGCTTCCTGCTCTCGGTCGTGGCGGCGCTGGGAGCGGTCGTCGCGGTCTTCCAGTGGGGCTGGTTGGGCTCTCTCCTCGGTGTCGAGCAGACCGGTCCGATCATGAGCATGATGCCGATCTTCATGGTCGGCGTGGTCTTCGGTCTCGCGATGGACTACGAGGTCTTCCTGGTCACGCGCATGCGTGAGGCGTACGTCCACGGCGAGTCGCCCGGCCAGGCGATCGTGACGGGCTTCCGTCACGGGGCCCGGGTCGTCACCGCCGCAGCGGTGATCATGATGGCGGTCTTCGCCGGTTTCATCGGCTCCAGCGAGTCGATGATCAAGATGATCGGTTTCTCGCTCGCCATCGCCGTCTTCTTCGACGCCTTCGTGGTCCGCATGGCCATCGTGCCCGCGGTGCTCGCCCTGCTCGGCAGGCGCGCGTGGTGGCTGCCGCGCTGGCTGGACCGGATCCTGCCCAACGTCGACGTGGAGGGTGAGGGCCTGCGCAAGGACCTCACCGGCGGCCCGTCCGAGGGCGGCGGGGAGCGGGAGCTGGTCCGCGTCTGACGAGTGGACCGGCCTGACGGACCCCGGGGTCCGTGTCCGAGCGGAACGCGGCCCCGGTGCGCCGGTTACCTGTGGGGACGGGGGACCGGAGCGACAGAGAGCCCCCGTGCACGCGGCACGGGGGGCTCTCTGCCGTGAGCGGACATGTTCAGGCGCGGGCGCGGGTGGCGGACGGAGCGGCCGCCGGCTTGCGCGTCCCGGTGCGGGTGCGGGTCCGGGCAAGGAAGCGGATCAGCGGGGCGTTGTCGAGCTGGAAGACGGCGACGCCGTCGGCCGAGTGCAGCTCCAGGACCAGCTGGGCCCGGCCGCACGGCCAGATGCGGATGTCCCCGCGGGTGACGGGGGAGCGCAGCCCGCGCTCCAGGAGGTCGATGCCGAAGGTCCAGTCGACTCCGCCGGGGAGGCGCACCTGGACGGTCTTCGGTTCCTCGGAGTCGTACCGCAGCTCGACCGGGACGAGCCGGGGGTCGGGGCCGTCGGTGATGAGCCGGGCACGTATGTGTTGTTGGATCACGAGGGACATGGGCCGGCTCCTCCTGTGTGAAGATCTCTCCCCCCAATGTCCCATATTTTCCCATTTGGGCATGTTGAGGGGGTGGATTAGTTGTCACCTCTGCGCTCTTGCGAAGTCTTCGCAACAGGGCCCTATCATTGAGCGGTTCCCGACCCCGCCCGATGTCACGCCCGAAGCGGAGCCACTCCATGCATGTACCCGACGGATTCATCAACGCACCCGTCTCCGCCGTCGCAGGCATCGTCGCCGCGGGTGCGGTCGCCGTCAGTCTCCGCGGCGCCCGCCGTGAACTCGGGGGGGAACGCACGGCCCCGCTGGCCGGACTCGTCGCCGCGTTCATCTTCGCCGTGCAGATGCTGAACTTCCCGGTGGCCGCCGGTACCAGCGGGCACCTCCTGGGCGGAGCGCTCGCCGCGATCCTGGTCGGCCCCTACACAGGAGTGCTCTGCATCGCGGTCGTCCTGCTCATGCAGGGCGTGCTCTTCGCCGACGGCGGACTCACCGCGCTCGGCGTGAACATCACGGTGATGGGTGTCGTCACCACCGTCGTCGCCTACGCGCTGTTCCGGGGGCTGACCCGCGCGCTTCCCCGCACCCGGCGCTCGACGACCACCGCCTCCTTCGTCGCCGCGCTGGTCTCGGTGCCCGCCGCAGCCGCCGTCTTCACACTGATCTACGCGATCGGCGGCACCACCGACGTGCCCGTGGGCAAGGTCCTGACGGCGATGGTCGGCGTCCACGTCCTGATCGGCATCGGCGAGGCGGTGATCACCGCGCTGACCGTCGGCGCCGTGCTCGCGGTCCGCCCCGACCTGGTGCACGGGGCCCGCGGCCTCGCCGCCCCGCTCAAGCTCCGGGTCGGCGGCGAACTCGTCGACGCCCCGGCCGCCGCGCCCGCGCCCACCCCCGTCGCCGCCCGGTCGACGCGCAAGGTCTGGGCCACCGGGCTGGTCGCCGCGCTCCTCCTCGCCGGCTTCGTCTCCTTCTACGCGTCCGCCAGCCCCGACGGCCTGGAGAAGGTCGCCGCCGACAAGGGCATCGACCGGAAGGTCCAGGAGCACGACGCCGCCGGCTCCCCGCTCGCCGACTACGGCGTCAAGGACATCGGCAACGCCCGGATCTCCGGAGGCCTCGCCGGAGTGATCGGCGTGGGCGTCACCGTCGCCGTCGGCAGCGGCGTGTTCTGGGCGGTGCGCCGCAGCCGTACACCCGACGCACCCGTGCCCCGCACCGCCGAGTCGGTCTGACATGGGAGCCGGACACGCGCACAAGCTCTACCGGCACGGGCACTCGCCCGTGCACGGTCTTCCCCCGCACTGCAAGCTCGCCGCGGTCGTCTGCTTCGTCGTGGTCGTCGTCTCCACGCCGCGCGAGGCGGTCTGGGCCTTCGCGCTGTACGCGGCGCTGCTCGCCGCCGTCGCCGCGGTGGCCCGGATCCCCGCCGGCTTCCTGCTGCGGAGGCTGGTCATCGAGGTGCCGTTCGTGGCGTTCGCACTGCTCATGCCGTTCGTCGTCCCCGGCGAACAGACCGAACTGCTCGGCGTCTCCGTCAGCGTCCCCGGACTCTGGGGCGCCTGGAACGTGCTCGCGAAGGGCACCCTGGGCGTCGCCGCCTCGGTGATCCTGGCCTCCACCACCGAGCTGCGCTCCCTGTTGCTCGGCCTCCAGCGACTGCGGCTGCCGCCGATGCTCGTCCAGATCGCGTCCTTCATGATCCGGTACGGCGACGTCATCACCGACGAGCTGCGCCGGATGTCGATCGCCCGGCGCTCCCGCGGTTTCGAGGCGCGCGGGATACGGCACTGGGGTGTCCTCGCCAAGACGGCGGGCGCCCTGTTCATCAGGTCCTACGAGCGTGGCGAGCGCGTCCACCTCGCGATGGTCAGCCGCGGCTACACCGGAAGCATGCCGGTCATCGACGAGGTGACCGCCTCCCGTACCCAGTGGGCGCACGCAGCGGCACTCCCCCTGCTCGCCCTCGTCGTGTGTCTGCTGGGATGGACCGTATGAGCCCCACCACCACCCCCGCTCCGTCCCTCGAGGTCACGGGCCTCGCCTACGCCTACCCGGACGGCCACCAGGCCCTGTTCGGCGTCGACCTGACCGTCGCCCGCGGCGAGCGCGTCGCGCTGCTCGGCCCCAACGGCGCGGGCAAGACCACGCTCGTCCTCCACCTCAACGGCATCCTCGACGCGGGCGCCGGCAGCGTCCGGGTCGCCGGGATGCCCGTGGAGAAGAGGAACCTGGCGGAGATCAGGCGCCGCGTCGGCGTCGTCTTCCAGGACCCCGACGACCAGCTCTTCATGCCGACGGTCCGCGAGGACGTCGCCTTCGGTCCGGCAGCGGCCGGGCTGCGCGGCCCCGAGCTCGAGGACCGGGTCATGACCGCCCTGAAGCGGGTCGGCATGGAGGAGTTCGCGGCACGGCCGCCGCACCACCTCTCCTTCGGCCAGCGCCGCCGGGTCGCGGTCGCCACCGTGCTGGCGATGGAGCCGGAGATCCTCGTCCTGGACGAGCCGTCCTCCAACCTTGACCCGGCCTCCCGCCGTGAACTCGCCGACATCCTGCGCTCCCTGGACGTCACCGTCCTCATGGTCACCCACGACCTGCCGTACGCCCTCGAGCTCTGCCCCCGGGCCGTGATCCTCAGCGACGGGGTGATCACCGCCGACGACCGTACGCAGGACCTGCTGTGCGACGACGCGCTCATGCGGCGGCACCGGCTGGAGCTGCCCTTCGGCTTCGACCCGCGTTCCGTGTCCGTTCCGCATCCGTGAACAGACGGTGACCCGCCCCCCACTTCACCTGCGGCGGGATGCACCATGGGGGGATGAGCGGGAGCGCGGGAGCAGGCGTGGACGTACGGGGCACGGTGGCGCCGGGATTCGAGGCGGTACGGGACGCTTTCGTCCGTAACTTCGAACAGCGCGGGGAACGGGGAGCGGCCGTCGCCGTCTACCGCCACGGCCGCAAGGTCGTGGACCTGTGGGCCGGCACGAGGGATGTGGACGGCACGGAACCCTGGGCCGTGGACACTGTCCAGATCGTGCGCTCGGCAGGCAAGGGCATCGCCGCCGCCGTGCCGCTGATGCTGCACCAGCGCGGACAGGTGGACCTGGACGCTCCCGTCGGCACCTACTGGCCCGAGTTCAAGGCGAACGGCAAGGAGCGCGTCCTCGTGCGCCACCTCCTCGCCCACCGGGCCGGGCTCGCCGCACTCGACGGGACGCTGACGCCCGCACAAGCGGCCGACCAGGCGTCCGGGCCGCGGGCCGTCGCCGCCCAGAAACCCTTCTGGGAGCCGGGTGCCGACCACGGCTACCACGCCCAGACCTTCAGCTGGCTCGTCGCCGAACTGGTCCGCAGAGTCACCGGGCGCACCATCGGACGCTGGGTCGCCGAGGAGATCGCCCGCCCGCTCGGCCTCGACTTCTGGTTCGGACTCCCGGCGGACGAGGCACACCGGATCGGGCGGATCGGGCCCGTCGAAGCCCCTCCGGCGGAAGGCGGCGGAACCCTGCGCGTGCGCCCCAAGCGCTCCGTCGTCGACGCCTACGCCGACCCCTCCTCGCTCACCCGCCGCGCCTTCGGGGCGATCGACCCCTTCCCCGACGAGAACGACCCCGCCTACCGCGCGGCCGAACTCCCCGCCTCCAACGGCGTCGCCACCGCGCGCGGCCTCGCCCGCTGCTACGCCGCGATGATCGGTGAGGTCGACGGTCAGCGCCTGTTCGCCCCGGCCACCCTCACCCTGGCCCGCACCGAGGAGTCGGCCGGACCGGACCGTGTGCTGGTCGTCAGTACCCGCTTCGGACTCGGCTACATGCTCCACGGGCCGGCCGCACCGCTCCTGGGCCCCGGATCGTTCGGCCACCCCGGACGCGGCGGCTCACTCGGCTTCGCCGATCCCGGATCGGGCATCGCCCTGGGATATGTGACGAACGGTCTGCAGAAGGGAGTCACCGCCGACCCCCGTGCCCAGGCCCTGGTCAGGGCAGTACGGTCGGCGCTATGACACCTCCACGCTTCCATGGGTACGCGGCTCTCCTCACCGGCGCGGGACAGGGCATCGGAGCCGCCTCCGCGCGCCGGCTGGCCTCGGAGGGCGCGGCCGTCCTCGTCACCGACCTGGACGCCGGCCGCGCCGAACGCACGGCGGACGGGATACGCGAGGCGGGCGGCACCGCCGAATCCCTGGCCTGCGACGTCGGCGACCGCGCGGCGGTCGAGGCGGCCGTCGCGCACACGGTCGCCGTCTTCGGCCGGCTCGACGTCCTGGTCAACAACGCCTACGCCAACCACGACGACGCCGCGCTCTTCGAGGACGAGGACGACGCGTCGTGGGAGCACACCCTGGACATCACCCTCAGCGGCCCCTACCGCTGCTCCCGTGCCGCGCTGCCGCACCTGGTCGCGTCGGGCCGCGGGGCGATCGTCACCATCGGCTCCGTCAACGGCGAGCAGGACTTCGGCGGCCACGCCTACAGCGCCGCCAAGGCGGGTCTGGCGAGCCTGACCCGTACGCTCGCGGGCCACGCGGGACCGCGGGGCGTCCGCGTCAACCTCGTCGCGCCGGGCACGATCCGCACCGACGCCTGGGCGGGCCGGGACGCCGAGCTGAAGAGGGCCGCCGCGCTCTACCCGCTCGGACGGATCGGCGAACCGGACGACATCGCGTCCGCCGTCGCCTTCCTCGCCTCCGGGGACGCGGCGTGGATCACCGGCACGACGCTGCGGGTCGACGGCGGCCTCCTCGGCGTCAACACGGGCTTCCGCAAGGCCATGACGGGCGAGGAGTAAACCGCTGGCGGCGTGGCGGCCGGCGTCCTACCCTCCCGGGATGATCGACCACGGCTTCACCGACCGGACCGGACGGGGCGTCACCCTGCGCGAGGTGACCGACGACAACTGGCGCGCGGTCGCCGACGTCGCGCCGCTCGACACCCAGCGCGCCTTCGCCCCCGCCCTCGCCGCCCGCTACCTGCTCCTCACGTCACGCGAGGACACCTGGCACTCCTTCGCGGTGTACGCCGGTGAACTCCCGCTCGGCCACGTCATGTGGGCGCGGGACGAGGACGGTTCGTACTGGATCGGAGGCGTGCTGATCGACGGCCCCGAGCAGGGCGCGGGGGCCGGGCGCGCAGCAGCCCGCACGCTCGCCGCGTGGCTGGCGGGCCGGGACGGCTGCGAGGTGATCCGGCTGTCGTACGCCCCGGCCAACACGGGTGCGGCGGCGCTCTGGACCTCGCTCGGCTTCCTGCCGACGGGTGCCGTGGAGGACGAGGAGGTGGTCGTGGAACTGGCCGCCTCCGCCGCCGTGTCCGTGTGACGAAGGCTCGGCACCGGCCATCCATGAGGAGGTTCCAGGTCAACTCGTGTGGAGCATCAGCCCGATGCCGACCACCATCAGTCCGGCCGCCGCGATCCGGGGGCCGCCGAACTTCTCCTTGAAGAACAGTGCCCCTATCGCGGCACCCACGATGATCGAGGATTCGCGGAGCGCGGCGATCGGGGCGAGCGGTGCCTTCGTCTGCGCCCACAGGACGAGCCCGTACGCGGCGACCGAGAGCGCCGCGCCCAGCAGTCCGCGCGCTACGAACGGCCGCAGGCTCGGCAGGAGTTCGCCCCGCCGGCGCAGAGCGGCGTACACCGGGATGGCCACGCCCTCGGCGATCATGAGCCAGCCGATGTAGCCGATCGGTGTCCCCGAGGCGCGTACTCCGACCCCGTCGACCGTCGTGTACCCCGCGATGGCCAGACCGGTCGCCAGGGCCGCCAGGACCGCGGGCCGGTGGGGGCGGCTGCCGGAGCCGCGGATCCCCCACAGTGCCAGCCCGACGAGCCCCGCGGAGGCCACTGCCACGCCCGCCGTCGCCCAGCCGTCGGGACGCTCGCCGACGAACACGGCCGCGAGCACCGTCACGACCAGCGGGGCCGTGCCCCGGGCGATCGGGTACATCTGGCCGAAGTCGCCCAGGGTGAACGAGCGCATCAGCAGCAGCATGTAGGCCACGTGCAGGCACGCGGAGACCAGCAGGTACGGCCAGGCGCCGGCTGCGGGCAGCGGGGCGAAGCAGACCAGCACGGCCCCGATCAGCGCGCCGCCGCCGGAGATGAGGGTGAAGGAGAGCAACTGGTCGCGTATGGCATGGGCGATGGCGTTCCAGCTCGCGTGCGTGATCGCGGCGGCCAGCACCGCCGCCGCCACCAGCGGGGTCATGCGGTCCGCTCGCGCACGTCCACCAGGGAGCCGCCCGCCAGTTCGACCAGGGTGGCGGGATCGAGCCGGAAGACGGTGTGCGGGTTGCCCGCGGCGGCCCACACCGCCGGATGGCCGAGCAGCCCCCGGTCGGCCAGTACGCGGGTCTTCGTGCGGTGGCCGAAGGGCGGTACGCCGCCGATCGCGTACCCGGTGGTCTCCCGGACGAGGGCGGCACGGGCCCGCTCGACCTTTCCGGCCCCCAGCTCGGCCCGTACGAGCTCCACGTCCACCCGTGAGGAACCGTCCATCAGCACCAGAACGGGAACGCCGTCCGCCTCGAAGATCAGGGACTTGACGATCTGGCTGAGCTCACAGCCCACGGCGTCGGCGGCCTCGGCCGCGGTGCGCGTGGCTTCGGGGAATCGGCGGACCTCGACATCGAGGCCCAGGTCCCGCAGGGCTTCGGCGAACAGGGGGTGGGCGGGGGTCGAAGCGGTGGCCGGGGTCGCGTCGGGGGTGCTCATGACGCGCACGCTACTGAACGGGAGCGCGTGTACACCACAGCGCTTCCGGTGGCTGTGCAGAGCGTCACCCGGGCCCACGAGCGACCCCGTCCACCGTCGTGCGCTGTCCCGGGCTACGACCCCGCGCGCAGCACCGAGGCCACGACCGGGCCGGCGGCGTCTCCGCCGTGGCCGCCGGACTGGACGACCGCGGCGGCGGCGAGGTCGTTGCTGAAGCCGGTGAACCAGCTGTTGGACGTCCCCTGGCCGTCGACCTCCGCGGAGCCCGTCTTGGCGCCCTTGTCGCCGCCCACCGAGGCCATGGCGGTCTTGCCGGTGCCCCAGGAGGCGGTGGCCCGCATCATGTCGTTCAGCTGCCGTGTGGCGTTCTGCGACAGCGAGCGGGGCGCGGTGGCGATCTGACGGTCGTCCAGGGACTGCGGGACGATCACCGGCTGGTGGAAGGTGCCGGTGCGGGCGGTGGCGGTGATGGACGCGATGTTGAGCGCGTTCATCTGGACGGTGCCCTGGCCGATGTACTGATACGCCGCCTCACCACCGGTCTCGTCGGGCACCCTGCCGTCGAAGGAGGCGATGCCGGTCTTCCAGTCCAGCCCGATCCCGAAGACGTCCCGCGCCTCCTTGGGGAGGGCGGAGTCGTCCTTGGTGTCGTCGATCAGCTTGATGAAGGCCGTGTTGCAGGAACGGGCGAAGCTGGTGGTGAAACTGGTGGAGGCGGGAAGCTCGAAGTAGTCCAGGTTGTGGAACGTACGCCCCTGGTACATCACCTCCTTGGGGCACTCCGTCGGCCGGTTCGCCGAGACGAGCCCCTTCTCCAGGAGCATCGCGGCGGTCACTATCTTCAGCGTCGAACCGGGTGCCTGGGTGCCCTGCATCGCGGCGTTGAAGCCGGTGGCCGGGTTGTTGGCAACCGCGCGGATCGAGCCCGTGGAGGGCCTCACGGCCACCACGGAGGCCTGATTGAACTTCTTGACCGCCTTCTCGGCCGCGGCCTGGGCGTCGGCGTCGAGCGTGGTCTGCAGCTTGCCCGGCTTCCCCTTGGCGAGCGTCAGGAGCGTGGTGTTCGCCGCTGACCCGCCCTCGGGCTCGATCCAGGTCTCGATGCCCGGGGAACCGCCGGTGCTGTCGCCGTACTTCTCGCGCAGGCTGTCCAGGATCGGCCCGAGCGACGGGTAGGTCTCCTTGTCCAGCACCTTGCCGTTGTGGTCCACCGCCTCGATCGCCGCGGTCGCCGACTCGCCCGTCCTCAGGGTCGCGCCCTCGGTGAGCTGCGGGTGGATCACCGTGGGCTTCCAGTCGACGAGTGCCTTGCCGGTGGTCAGGCCCCGCACCACGGTCAGCTCGGAGGCGTACGACCAGGGCTTGGTCTTCCCGTCGTAGGACACCGTCGCCTTCACGGTGTACGGCACCTTCGCGCCGACGGCCGGGCCGGGAGTGATGACCGCCTTCGTGACGTGGGCGTCCTCGGCGAAGCCGGTCAGCAGCGGCTCGGAGGCGGCCTCGTTGTTCGTGAGCAGCGAGGCGGCGGCCCCGTCGCCGGACGCCCACGCCGCGAGGAAGTCCTTCGCGGTCGTCTCTATCTCCTCCCTGCCCGGGGGCCCGGTCTTCACCTCGGACGACGCGGACGCGGTCCCAGTGCCTCCGCCGCCCAGTACCACGCTGTACGCGCCGTAGCCGAGCCCTCCGCTCACGAGCACGAACACCCCGCCGATCACGGCGACTTTCGCTCCACTGCGCATGGTGTGGTCCCCTCCCCAGGAGCCTCTCTTGAACGCGTTCAAGATAGCTGTCGTTGGCACCCTACGTGACAAGGGGGAAGTCTGAGGCGGTTGTTACAGGACCGCGACGCGTCGCGTGAGAGCGCTTTCCCGGGGAGTCCGTCCGCGGCCGGGTCAGGAATCGAGGATCGGGCCCGGTGGGGGGCGACTGCTGCGGACACACCGGGAGGGCCCGGCGCACCGCCGAGCCCTCCCGCTGGTTTTCCCCGCTACACCCAGGTGTCCAGCCACATGCGGTCGCGCCAGGACGTGTCCGGGATCGACGTGCCCGTGTAGATCGGCCAGAAGTAGACGAAGTTCCAGATGATCAGCAGCACCAGCACGCCCGCCGCGATCGCGCCCAGTGTGCGTCTGTGTTCTCCCGTGGGGTCCGCCTTGGTGAGGCCCATGCGGTGCCTGGTGCCGGTGCCGGCTGCCGGGCCCAGCAGGGCGCCGATCATCATCGTGACCGCGAGGCACAGGAACGGGACGAACACCACCGCGTAGAAGAGGAAGATCGTCCGCTCCTGGTAGTGGAGCCAGGGCAGCCAGCCCGCCGCCACACCGCACGCGATGGCGCCCGCCCGCCAGTCGCGGCGGAAGAACCAGCGCCACAGGACGTACAGCAGCGCCACGCACGCCGTCCACCACAGGAGCGGGGTGCCCAGTGCCAGGACCTCGCGGGCGCACTTGCCGGTCGCGGAGGCGGTGCAGCCCGTCTGCTCCTCGTAGAAGTACGAGACGGGGCGGCCCAGCACGAGCCAGCTCCACGGGTTGGACTGGTAGGTGTGGCCTGACGTCAGGCCGATGTGGAACTCGTAGACCTGGTACTCGTAGTGCCACAGGCTGCGCAGCCAGTCCGGCAGCCAGGTCCAGCTGCCGCCCCTGCCCTGGGTGGCAGCCCAGTTGCGGTAGTACCCCTTGTCCGTGACGATCCAGCCGGTCCACGACAGGACGTACGTGCCGATCGCGACCGGCACCGTGGAGACGAACGCCGGGAGCAGGTCCCTGAGGAGCACGGCCCGGTACGGCTGTACGGCGCCCGCGGTCCGCCGGGCGCCGACGTCCCAGAGCACCGCCATCACCGCGAAGGCGGCCAGGATGTACAGCCCGTTCCACTTCGTGGCGAAGGCCAGGCCGAGCATCAGCCCGGCCGCGAGCCGCCACGGCCGCCAGCCGAGGCGGAGCGTTTCGGCAACGTGGGCGTCCGGACGCAGGAGTCCGTCGTCGTCCACCGGGAGCGCGGCGGCCAGCCTGCTGCGGGACCAGTCCCGGTCGACGAGGAGGCAGCCGAAGGCGGCCAGCACGAAGAACATCAGCACCAGGTCGAGCAGCGCGGTCCGGCTCATCACGAAGTGCAGCCCGTCCACGGCCAGCAGCGTGCCCGCGAGACAGCCGAGGAACGTCGACCGGAACAGGCGCCGGCCGATGCGGCACAGCATCAGGACCGAGAGGGTGCCGAGCAGCGCCACCATGAAGCGCCAGCCGAACGGGGTGAACCCGAAGATCTGCTCGCCGATCCCGATGATCCACTTGCCGACCGGGGGATGGACGACGTAGCCCGGGTCCACCGGGACGCCGACCGAGGACGGGTCCGCGAGGATCTTCTTGTCGATGTCCTTGGGCCAGGCGCCCTCGTATCCCTGGTTGACGAGAGCCCAGGCGTCCTTGGCGTAGTACGTCTCGTCGAATATCACCGCCTTGGGGCTGCCCAGGTTCCAGAACCGCAGCACGCCGGCGACCAGCGCCACCAGCAGCGGACCGCCCCAGGCGGACCAGCGCACCAGGCGGTCGGCCAGGGCCGGGGGCACCGCGAGGACGCTCCAGAACTGGCCGCCCGGGCGGGTGTACGGCGGGACCAGGCGCTCGCGCAGACCTGTCTCCGGCCGTGGGGAATGGCCGAAGCGGCGCAGCCGCTGCTGCCAGGAAGGCGGCTGGTCGCCGGTGTGATCCCCGGCGTCGTTGCCCTGCTGGGCTTCGGGCGCAGTACTCGTCACCGCGCCATCGTAGGGAACGCTTCTGTGCGAGTGGTGCCGCCCGTGCTGGGAGGATGGCCGATGTGACTGGATCGACTGGAACGCTCGTACTCGCAGGGACCCCCATCGGCGACGTGGCGGACGCCCCGCCACGGCTCGCCGCCGAGCTGGAGACGGCCGACGTCGTGGCCGCCGAGGACACCCGGCGGCTGCGCCGGCTCACCCAGGCGCTGGGCATCCACACGACGGGGCGTGTCGTCTCCTACTTCGAGGGCAACGAGTCGGCGCGTACGCCGGAACTCGTCGAGGCGCTGGCCGGCGGCGCGCGCGTCCTGCTGGTCACCGACGCGGGCATGCCGTCCGTCTCCGACCCCGGTTACCGGCTCGTGGCCGCCGCCGTGGAGCGGGACATCAAGGTCACCGCCGTCCCGGGCCCGTCGGCGGTGCTGACCGCCCTCGCGCTGTCGGCCCTGCCCGTGGACCGCTTCTGCTTCGAGGGCTTCCTGCCGCGCAAGGCGGGGGAGCGGCTCGGGAAGCTGCGCGAGGTCGCGGACGAGCGCCGCACGATGGTCTTCTTCGAGGCTCCGCACCGGCTGGACGACACCCTGGCCGCGATGGCCGAGGTGTTCGGCGCGGAGCGCAGGGCGGCCGTGTGCCGCGAGCTGACCAAGACGTACGAGGAAGTGAAGCGCGGCTCCCTGGGCGATCTGGCGGTCTGGGCGGCCGACGGTGTGCGCGGTGAGATCACCGTCGTCGTCGAGGGCGCGACGGACTCGGGGAACGAGGGACTGGACGCCGCCGAGCTGGTGCGCAGGGTGCAGGTGCGCGAGGAGGCGGGGGAGCGGCGCAAGGAGGCCATCGCGGCGGTCGCCGCCGAGGCAGGGCTGCCCAAGCGCGAGGTGTTCGATGCGGTGGTCGCGGCAAAGAACGCGGCTCGGACCGGCCAGGCGGAGGGCAAGGGACTAGCCTGAATGTAAAGCCCGAGCCGCGTTCCGGGCCCTTTGTCCATGGATCGGCCAAAACCGTTCCAACACTCGGCAGACCTGGTGCGCTGCCGCCGGTGGAGGCGTCCACTTGAGGGTGGAACGCACCATCCGGAGTGCTTGTCCGGAGTGCTTCTCCGCTGACAAGGGAGCAGGCATGAGTGAGATCGCAGCAACCACCGTGCACGAGGCGTACGCGTTCGCCTGCATGAGGTGCGGGCACGGCTGGGAGCAGGCCTACGAGATAGAGCACCACGTCGACGGCTCGGGCAACGCCTTCGTGGTCTACAAGGCGGACGGGGAGCGCGTGCCGTCGCCGCTGTCCACTCCCGCCTGCGCCAACTGCGGCGGCCACGTGGTCCGGATCATGCGCGCCGGCCGGGTCTCCTCGGTCCAGCAGCTGCTCCGGGCCCAGCAGGCGCCGCGTCCGCGCAAGACCGGTGGCGGGGAGGCCGACGAGGAGATGGCCGTCGCGGCCGTGCGGGCCCCCGGGCCCGATGCGCACCACTGGCACCTGTCCGACCTGCTGCGCCCCTTCCACCGCCGGTGAGAGGGACGGCCCGTGCCCTCGTAGAGTCGGGGGCATGAGCCGTACCGAAGCCCCGCCGCTCCCCGAACCCCTCAGGGTTCCGGTCGCCGATTCGCACACCCATCTGGACATGCAGGACGGAACCGTCGAGGAGGGCCTGGCCCGCGCCGCGGCGGTCAACGTCACCGCGGTCGTCCAGGTGGGCTGTGACGTGAAGGGCTCGCAATGGGCCGCCGAGACCGCCGCCGTCCACCCGTCCGTCCACGCCTCGGTCGCCCTGCACCCCAACGAGGCGCCCCGCATCGTGCACGGGGACCCCGAGGGATCGTCCCGCCAGGGCGCGCGGGAGCCCGGCGGGAAGGCGGCACTCGACGAGGCGCTCGCCGAGATCGACGCGCTGGCCGCACTCGGACACGTCCGCGCCGTCGGCGAGACCGGCCTGGACTACTTCCGTACGGGCCCCGAGGGCATGGCCGCCCAGGAGGAGTCCTTCCGGGCGCACATCGAGATCGCGAAGCGGCACGGCAAGGCCCTGGTCATCCACGACCGGGAGGCCCACGCGGACGTGCTGCGCATCCTCGCGGACGCGGGTGCACCGGAGCGGACCGTCTTCCACTGCTACTCCGGGGACGCCGAGATGGCCCGGATCTGCGCGGCGGCCGGCTACTTCATGTCGTTCGCCGGCAACGTGACCTTCAAGAACGCGCAGCCGTTGCGGGACGCGCTGGCCGTCGCCCCGGCCGAGCTGGTGCTCGTCGAGACCGACGCGCCGTTCCTCACCCCCGCCCCGTACCGCGGCCGGCCCAACGCGCCGTACCTCATTCCGGTCACGCTGCGCGCGATGGCCGAGGTGCGGGGCACCGACGAGGACACCCTGGCCGCCGCCGTCTACGACAACACCGCGCGGGCGTTCGACTTCTGACCGCGGACGGGCCGCCCACTGCGCGCGGTCCCGGGCACACCGGGCGGCACCTGATCTCCGAACGTGGACACGTTGGGTAATCGTACGACTTTGGAGGGTGACCTCTCCTCGGTTATCGTGCCCGCGCAACGGGGTCGGCAGGCCGGAGCTTCTGGAGCGTCGTGGGCCATTCGCAGGGCAGTCACCGCGCACCGCGCGGCAGTCGGCGTACGGTGCAGGCCCCGCCCCGGGTCCCCGCCCCCGCGCCGCCCCGCTCGCTCCCGTCGCGTGCCTTCCACGAGGAGCGGACGATCGTCGCCGCCCTGTGGCCGGCCCGCTCGCCGGTGCACGATCCGACGATGCTGGACACGCCGCTGGTGCCCCGCCCGGCAGCCGCGCGGGAAGAACCCGCCCCACGCCGGGGCGGCGGGCACCGGGCCGCCGGGCGAGGCGCCCCGGAGAGCCTGCGGCGGCTCGTCCCGCGGGCCCTCGTCGTCGTGGTCCTGGCCGGCGGCACCGCCGCGTTCCTCGCCCAGGACAAGGCCGTCCGGGTCAGTGTCGACGGGACGTCGCGCACCCTGCACACCTTCGCCGACGACGTCGGGGAACTCCTCGACTCCGAGGGCGTCGTCGTCGGCACCCGTGACGTCGTCGCCCCGGCGCCGGGCACCGGACTGGACGACGGCGACGAGGTCGTCGTCCGGCGGGAGGCGCGCGGGCCCGGGCCGGGTGGCGGTCCCCGGGCCCCACGGCGGCCGTAGGCTTAACGGGTGAGCACCACAGAGCCCGACGCCCTCCTGGGCCCCGCAGACATCCGCGAGCTGGCCGCAGCGCTGGGCGTACGCCCCACGAAGCAGCGCGGCCAGAACTTCGTCATCGACGCCAACACGGTCCGCAGGATCGTACGGACCGCCGAGGTGCGGCCCGACGACGTGGTGGTCGAGGTCGGGCCCGGCCTGGGTTCGCTGACCCTGGCCCTCCTGGAGGCGGCCGACCGGGTCGTCGCCGTGGAGATCGACGACGTGCTCGCGGGTGCCCTGCCGGCCACCGTCGCCGCGCGCCTGCCGGAGCGGGCCGGCCGCTTCGACCTGGTCCACTCCGACGCGATGCTCGTGACGGAACTGCCCGGCCCGGCGCCGACCGCACTCGTCGCGAACCTGCCCTACAACGTCGCCGTGCCGGTGCTGCTCACGATGCTGGAGCGCTTCCCCACCATCGAGCGGACGCTCGTGATGGTGCAGGCCGAGGTCGCGGACCGGCTGGCCGCCCGGCCGGGCAACAAGGTCTACGGTGTGCCGTCGGTGAAGGCCAACTGGTACGCCGACGTCAAGCGCGCCGGGTCGATCGGCCGCACGGTGTTCTGGCCCGCGCCGAACGTCGACTCCGGGCTGGTGTCCCTGGTGCGCCGCGCCGAGCCCGTCCGGACCACCGCGAGCAGGGCCGAGGTGTTCGCCGTGGTGGACGCGGCCTTCGCCCAGCGCCGCAAGACACTGCGCGCCGCCCTCGCCGGCTGGGCGGGCTCCGCCCCCGGGGCCGAGGAGGCCCTGGTCGCGGCGGGCATCTCGCCGCAGGCCCGGGGCGAGATGCTCACCGTCGAGGAGTTCGCCGCCATCGCCGAGAACAAGCCGTCGGGTGCGAACCCTTCGGGTGCGAAGCCTTCGGGCACCGGCCGGCCGGACGCCGGGACCTCCGGGAGCAGCGAGTGAGCGTCACCGTCCGCGTGGCCGCCAAGGTCAACGCCCAGCTCGCCGTCGGCGCCCCCAGGCCCGACGGCTTCCACGACCTGGCGAACGTCTTCCTCGCCGTCGGCCTGTACGACGAGGTCACCGTCACCCCGGCCGACGCGCTGCGGATCACCTGTTCCGGGCCGGACGCCGCGCAGGTACCGCTCGACGCCACGAACCTCGCGGCACGCGCCGCGATCGCCCTGGCGGCCCGGCGTGGCATCGCCCCCGACGTGCACATCCACATCGCCAAGGACATCCCCGTCGCGGGCGGCATGGCCGGCGGCAGCGCCGACGGCGCCGCCGCGCTGCTCGCCTGCGACGCCCTGTGGTCCACCGGCGCGTCCCGGGAGGAGCTCCTGGAGATCTGCGCCGAACTGGGCAGCGACGTGCCGTTCAGCCTGATCGGCGGTGCGGCACTCGGGGTCGGCCGGGGCGAACGGCTGACCCCCGTCGAGGTCGGCGGCACCTTCCACTGGGTCTTCGCCGTCGCCGACGGGGGGCTCTCCACCCCGGCCGTGTACGGCGAGTTCGACCGCCTCACCGCGGGCACCGGCGTGCCCGAACCGGCCGCGTCGGCCGCGCTGCTCGACGCCCTGCGCTCGGGTGACGCCACCGCGCTGGCGGACGCCCTCGGCAACGACCTCCAGGCCGCGGCGCTCTCCCTGCGCCCCTCGCTGGCGGACACCCTTGCCGCCGGTACCGAGGCGGGCGCCCTGGCCGCCCTGGTCTCGGGCTCCGGCCCGACCACGGCGTTCCTCGTCGCGGACGAGGAGTCGGCGCACAAGGTGGCCGACGCACTGCTGGCGTCGGGCACGTGCCGCAGTGCCCGGGTGGCGCTGTCGCCCGCTCCGGGAGCCACGGTCGTCGGGATCGCCGCCTGACACCCGGTACTCAGACGGGAATTGAGTACGGCCGCGCTCCCGGGAGCCCACCGCTCGGCGCGACCGTACTCCCATGGGATCAAGTGTTCGTGAACTGGCCGGGGCCACGCCCGTCACCCGGGACCGCTACATCGACCTGCTGCGCGTCGTCTCGCTCGGCACCGTCGTCCTCGGCCACTGGCTGATGGCGGCCGTCACCACCGGCGGGGTCGACAACCTCCTCGCCGTCGTGCCCGGCCTCCAACCGCTCACCTGGCTGCTGCAGATCATGCCGGTGTTCTTCTTCGTCGGCGGCTTCTCGCACGCGCTGTCCTACCGGTCGCTGCTGCGCAGGCGGCCGGAGGGTTCCACGGACCCGGTGTACGCCGCCTTCCTGCGGGCCCGCCTGCAACGCCTGCTGCGGCCCACCATGGTGTTCGTCCTGGTGTGGGGTGCCGCCGCGCTCGTACTCCAACTCCTCGGCTCCGGCGGCGGGCTGACCGGGGTGACGCTCCGGCTGGTGACCCAGCCGCTCTGGTTCATCGGGGTCTACCTGGCCATGGTCGCCTTCACCCCGGCGCTGCTGGGACTGCACGACCGTTACGGCTGGGGGGCGTTCGCCGCACTGGCCTCGGCCGCCGTGGCCGTCGACGTGCTGCGCTTCGCCGCCGGTGTCCCGTACGTCGAGTTCCTCAACTTCGCCTTCGTCTGGCTCGCGGTGCACCAGCTCGGTTTCCTGCGGGCCGACGGGCGGATCGCCCGGCCCGCGCTCCTCGCCGGCGCGGGACTCACCGCGGCCGTGGCGCTCGTGGCCCTCGGGCCGTATCCGCTGTCCATGGTCGGCATGCCCGGCGAGAAGATCAGCAACATGGCGCCGCCCACCCTCGCCCTGCTCTGCCACGGCCTCTGGCTGGTCGGGGCGGTCGAGCTGCTGCGGGCGCGCGGAGCCCGGCTGGTCGCCAGGCCCCGCGTCCGGGCCACCGTCGTGGCCGCCAACGGAGTCGCGATGACCGCGTTCCTGTGGCATCTCACCGCGATGCTCGGGGTGTACGGCGCGATGCTCGCCCTAGGGGTTCCGCTGCCCGATCCGGCCACCGGGGCCTGGTGGGCGCAGGCGCCGGTGCGGATATGCGCCGCCGTCGCGCTCACCGCACTCCTGGTCTCGGTCTTCCGGACGTTCGAGCGCCCGGCGCCCGCCGTGCCCTCCCGCGGCGCGGGCGGCGCGGGGGCGCTCTCCGCGCTCGGAGTGACCCTCGCCCTGCTCGGTGTGCTGGGCCTGTCGATGGTCGGGTACGCGGGTCTGCTGGAGGGCCGCACCGCACTGCTGATCGCCGTGCACATCAGCGCCCCGGCCGCCGTCGCCATGGCTCTCGGCGGCTGGCTGCTGGTCGAGCGCGCCGGGCGGTGACGTCCGGGCGGGCCCGGGCCGCGTCAGGAGCCGTAGCGATAGCGGCAGGCGGCGATACGGACCTCGTCGTCGACCACCTTGTAGATCAGGCGGTGCTCCGCGGTGATGCGGCGGGACCAGAACCCCTGGAAGCCGTGTTTCAGGGGTTCGGGCTTGCCGATGCCTTCGTTGCCGTTGCGGGCGACGTCCTGGAGCAGGCAGTTGATCCGTCTGAGGATCTTCCGGACCTGTGCCTGCCACCAGACGTAGTCCTCCCAAGCCGCTTCATCCCAGACGAACTTCACTCCGCCAGCTCCCGTACGGTGCCTCCACCGGATTCCAGGCGGTCTATCGAAGCCAGCAGACGACGGGCGTTCTCAGGACTTCGCAGCAGGTACGCCGTTTCCTTGAGGGACTCGTATTCGTCGAGTGCGACTATCACCACCGGGTCGTGGCCGGCGCGCGTGACGATCACCTCCTCGCGGTCGTCGACGACCGCGTTGAGCGTCTCGGCGAATACCGTACGCCTCGCAAGGTCGTCGTGTCGGTGTCAGTCCACCTTCAGCGTGCTCTTCGCCAGCTCGTACGCCGGGAGCATCTCCTTGTGTTCCGTGGAGTCCAGCCCGCCCAGGTGCACCACGACCGGGCCCTTCGGGGTGGCGACCGCGAAGGCCCGCTCCGTCTTCCGCTCGTCCAGCAGCTCGGCCTCGACCGTGTAGGTGACTTCCACGGCGGGCACCGAGCCGGCCTCGGTCTCCTTGTAGGAGGCCCTGGTCGCGTTCTCGTCGCCGGCCACGAAGTCCTCCAGCGCCGCGCGGGGGGCGGTGGAGGGGCCCTCGCCCTGCCAGACCCGGAGGTAGCCGATGTTCCCGGCCGGCTTGGCGTCGATCTCGCAGACCATCGTGGCCGAGCCCTGCTGCCCGAGGGCCGCCAGGTCGGAGCCGGGCTCCACGTCCACCGCCTGTGGTTTCCAGTCCGCCGCCACGTCGAAGGTGACCGGGAGCTCGCATGCGGTGCCCGCGGCGCCCAGGGAGCCGCCCTTCTTCGCGGGTGCACTCTCGGCAGCCTTCGCAGGCGCGCTGTCCCCGTTCTTCACGGCACCGGGGTCCGCGTCCGTACCCCCGCCGGACGGCGAGGAACAGCCGGCCAGCACCGCCGCCGCCAGGACCGCCGGTATCCAGGTCCGCATCGTGTCGCGCATCATGAAGTCCCCACCCCAGAGATGTTCCGCACCGCTCCGACCTGGGGTTACGCCCCATGATCGATCGCCGCACGCTATCGCACCTCTCGCGGCGACTACTCTGGGACGTCGAGCGGTCCCCGACGCAGGGATCCCCGAGGCAGGAGTGAAATGGCCGTCAATCTGGTCAATGTCGAGCAGGTCAGCAAGGTGTACGGCACCCGTGCCCTGCTCGACGGTGTATCCCTCGGGGTGTCAGAGGGCGACCGGATCGGCGTCGTCGGCCGCAACGGCGACGGCAAGACGACGCTCATCCGGATGCTCGCCAGGCTCGAGGACGCGGACAGCGGCCGGGTCACCCACAACGGCGGGCTGCGCCTCGGTGTCCTCACCCAGCACGACTCGCTGGACCCGAAGGCCACCATCCGGCACGAGGTGATCGGAGACCTCGCCGACCACGAGTGGGCGGGCAGCGCCAAGATCCGGGACGTGCTGACCGGCCTGTTCGGCGGCCTCGCGCTCCCCGGCTTCGAGCACGGCCTCGACACCGTCATCGCCCCGCTCTCCGGTGGCGAGCGCCGCCGGATCGCGCTGGCCAAGCTGCTGATCGGCGAGCCGGACCTGATCGTCCTCGACGAGCCCACCAACCACCTCGACGTCGAGGGCATCTCCTGGCTGGCCGGACACCTGCGGGCCCGGCGCTCCGCGCTCGTCTGCGTCACCCACGACCGGTGGTTCCTGGACCAGGTCTGCACCCGCATGTGGGACGTCCAGCGGGGTTCCGTCCACGAGTACGAGGGCGGATACAGCGACTACGTGTTCGCGCGGGCCGAGCGGGAGCGCATCGCCGCGACCGAGGAGTCCAAGCGGCAGAACCTGATGCGCAAGGAGCTGGCCTGGCTGCGGCGCGGTGCCCCCGCACGCACCTCCAAGCCGCGCTACCGCATCGAGGCCGCCAACGAGCTGATCGCCGACGTGCCGCCCCCGCGCGACACCAGCGAGCTGATGAAGTTCGCCAACGCCCGGCTCGGCAAGACCGTCTTCGACCTGGAGGACGTGACCGTCCAGGCCGGACCCAAGACGCTGCTCACCCATCTCACCTGGCAGCTCGGTCCCGGCGACCGCGTCGGCCTGGTCGGCGTCAACGGCGCGGGTAAGACCTCCCTGCTCAGGGCGCTCGCCGAGGCGTCCCGCAGCCAGGGCGACGTGCAGCCCGCCGAGGGGAAGATCGTCGTCGGCAAGACGGTCAAGCTCGCCTACCTCTCCCAGGAGGTCGCGGAGCTCGACCCGAAGCTGCGGGTGCTCGAAGCCGTCCAGCAGGTGCGCGACCGCGTCGACCTCGGCAAGGGCCGCGAGATGACGGCCGGGCAGCTCTGCGAGCAGTTCGGCTTCGCCAAGGAGAAGCAGTGGACACCGGTCGGTGACCTCTCCGGTGGCGAGCGGCGGCGGCTGCAGATCCTGCGGCTGCTGATGGACGAGCCCAACGTGCTCTTCCTCGACGAGCCCACCAACGACCTGGACATCGAGACCCTGACCCAGCTGGAGGACCTCCTCGACGGCTGGCCCGGGTCGATGATCGTGATCTCCCACGACCGCTTCTTCATCGAGCGGACCACGGACAAGGTGATGGCCCTTCTCGGGGACCGGGCGCTGCGGATGCTGCCGCGCGGCATCGATGAGTACCTCGAGCGCAGGCAGCGCATGGAGGAGACGGCCACCCCCGCCTCCGCCGCCGGGTTCGCGGCGCCGAAGGCGGCGCCGGCCGAGACCGTCTCGCCGCAGGCCGCGCGCGCCGCGAAGAAGGAACTGCATAAGGTCGAGCGGCAGCTCGAGAAGATGTCGACGAAGGAGACGTCGCTGCACGCGCAGATCGCCGACAACGCCACGGACTTCGGGAAGGTCGCCGAGCTCGACGCCGAGCTGCGCGAACTCGTGGCGGAACGTGATGTGTTGGAGATGCGCTGGCTGGAGCTGGCCGAGGACGCGTGATCCCTGCGGTGTGATCGCCGGTGCCTGAGGGCGGGCGGTGCGCGGGTGGTACAAAGAAACCCGGCCCGGTCCAGGCACCGGATCCGATCGCACGAAGGGGGACGTGTCGATGACCCAGCCGCCCGGCGGGCACGCGCCACAGGGAGGCTTCGGGGCTCCGTACGACCCTGAGCAGGGGACCTCCCCGCAACAGCAGCCCGGCTACGGGTATCCCCAGCCGCAGCCCGGTCCGTACATGCCGCAGCCCGGTCCGTACATGCCGCAGCCCGGTCCGTACGCGCCGCAGCCCGGTCCGTACGCGCCGCAGCCCGGTCCGTACGCGCCGCAGCAGGGGTACGGCTACGGCTACCCGCCGCAGCCGCCGACGGGTCCGGCCCCTGGACCGGGCGGTCCCCGGGGCGGTGGTCCGTTCAAGGGCAGGACCGGTGTGGTGGTCGGCGCCGTGCTCGCCGTACTGCTGCTGGCCGGGGGCGGGATCCGGCTGGCGGCCGGCGACGGTGGCGCGGAGGAGAAGCCCGTCACCGGGCGCGGCGGGACCACGGCCGGACCGAGCTCCTCACCGACGGCCCATGACGACGGCGAGGGGGCGTCCGGCCCCACCGCCGACGAGCTCAACGCCGGGCGCGAGCCGGGCGAGGCCGAGGTCGCCTGGCTCCGCGAGAACGGGGTCGACCTCCCGGAGTACGGGGAGGAGACGCACGGTCCGTGGTTCGCCGGCGACATCGTCGCCAAGGGCATGTACCGCAAGGTGTCCGGTTACGGGGTGGCCGACGGCGCCGAGCGGTGGAGCCTCCGGCTGCCCACCGACCTGTGCGCCTCACCCACCCTTCCCACGGCCGACGGGAAGATCGTCGTCGCCATCGAGGACAACGTCTCGGAGTCCGAGGCGGAATGCTCCGTCCTCCAGATGATCGACCTCCGCACGGGCAGGGCAGGCTGGAAGAAGACCGTCGACAGGTCCGGGCTGCAGGACGGTCTGTCCCATGTCGCCATGTCCGTCAGCGGCGACACGGTGACCTTCGGGCGCAACACCGCCTCGGACGCCTACCGGGTGAGCGACGGCAGCGCTTTGTTCGGCAAGCGGGAAACGGGTGTGTGCCAGCCGTACGCGTTCACCGGCGGAGCCAGAATGCTTGCGGCCGTCAGCTGCCAGGCGCAGCCCGACGACCCCGTGCGCCAGCAGGTGCAGGAGGTCGACCCGCGGACCGGGGTGCCGAAGTGGACGTACGACCTGAAGCCGGGCTGGGCCGTCGCGCACGTCTACTCCACGAGCCCGGTGGTCGTCTCGATCAAGCAGCCGGAGAAGTGGGCCGTCCTGGTCCTGAACGACAACGGCACCTACCGCTCCCGGATGGTGGGCGACGGCGAGGACTACGCCGTCCGCTGCGGCGAGGAGTCCGTGGACCTCGGCGGCAACCTGGACGGCTGCGCGGGAGCCGCGGCGGACGCGAGCAGGTTCTACCTCGCCACTCTCCCCCTGCCCGGTGGGGCGAAGAAGGAACTGACGAACAAGGTGGTCGCGTTCGACCTGGCCGGTGGCAGGCCGCTGTGGAAGGCCGCCGCTCCGGCCGGGCAGGTCATGATGCCCTTGCGCGTGGAGGGCGGCAAGGTCCTGGTCCATGTCGGGGCCGTGTACCGCACGAGCGGGGCGATCGGCACACTGGAGCCGTCCGGCGGGGCGTACGCGTCGCTGCTGAGGCACCCGGCCTCGGCCGCCGAGACGGAGAGTTCGCTCTTCGTGCCCAAGGTCGCCTACCGGGACGGCCGTTCCTTCCTGCTTCCGCAGCGGATCAGCCTGGACGAGGACGATGAGGAGAAGGCGGCGACGGCCCTGCTGGTCTTCGGCGGATGAACGCCCGCTCCGAATACGGGCGATAGTGGCACGTACGGCGACATTGCAGCAGAGTGGCCTGCGGTGGTTCAGTGAAGTATGCGGGCACCGGGTGAAGTTGAGCTTTCGTCAGCAGAGCAGGCGCCGACCGTCCGTGCGGGCGCGCGTAACGGCGGCATCACAGGCTGGTTCTCCCTTGGGAACGGGGCTGGGCCGTTCCGCTGTTCGATATAGACCGGGTGGTACAAAGAAGCCCCGCTCGACTGTCGTGACGCCGCGGGATCCATGCCCGATTCGCTCCTTTCCGAGGGGAATTCAGCCCAGCGGAATCGCGGGGGAGAACGAACCGGGCACCGGACCGCACGAAGGGGGACGCGCTGATGACGCAGCCGCCCAGCCAGCAACCGCCGCCGGAAGACTTCGGGGCTCCGCAGAAGCCGCGGGACACTCCTCAGCCGCCCCAGCCGCAATCACCCCCCACGGCCACGCCGCCGATGCCTCCCGCCCCGCCGGGGGCGCAGCCCCCGGCCGCCGCGCCGCAGACGCCCCCGGCCGGGCAGCCGGGCTACGGCTACCCGCAGGGACCGGGTGCGCAGCCCGGGTACGGCTACCCGCAGCCCCCCGGCCAGGCCCCGGGCCCGTACGCACAGCAGCCAGGCCCCTACGGCGCGCCGGCCGGACCGTACGCGCAGCAGCCCGGCCCGTACGGTCAGCAGCCGCCCGGTGGGTACGGCTACCCGCAGCAGTACCCCGGTGCGCCCGCCCCCGGCCCCTCCGGCGGCGGCCCCTCCAAGGGCAGGACCGCGGTGATCATCGGTGCGGCGCTGGCCGTGCTGCTCGTCGTCGCCGGCGGGGTCTTCCTCGCCACGAGCGGCGACGAGGAGGCGAAGAAGCCCGTCGCCGGGCCCAGCGACTCCCCGGTCGGCCCGAGCGCATCGCCGAGCGTCGACCAGGGCGACGGCAAGGGGGACGGCCGGGAGGCGAACGACGACCTCAATGCCGGGCGCAAGCCGGGCGAGGCCAAGGTCCTCTGGCTCACCACGAACGGCATAGACCTGCCGCGCAACGGCGCGGACGTGTACGGCCCGTGGATCGTGGGGGACACCCTCGTCAAGGGCATGTACCGCTCGGTCGTCGGCTACTCGGTGGCCGACGGCAAGGAGAAGTGGACCCTCCCGCTCCCCGCCGACATGTGCGCGGCTCCCGCGACGGCCACCGCCGACGGCAAGATCGTCATCGGGGTGAAGAACGGCACCACGGACAAGGCCGACTGCTCCGAGCTCCAGATGATCGACCTCAACACGGGCAAGGCCGGCTGGAAGAAGTCCGTCAAGAAGAACGGCACCTGGGACCTGATGTCCGACATCGGTCTGGCGATCAGCGGTGACACGGTCACCGTCGGCCGCACCAGCAACTCCAACGGCTACCGGGTGAGCGACGGTTCGCAGCTGTTCGGCAGGCCCTCGGGCAACTGCCAGCCGTTCGCGTTCGCCGGCGGCCCCAAGCTGATCGCCGCGTCCGCCTGCCGCACCTCCGACGTGGACAACCCGCAGCAGCAGATCCAGGAGGTCGACCCTGCCACCGGGAAGCCCAAGTGGACCTACCAGCCCAAGCGGGGCTGGGAGGTCGACAAGGTGTACTCGGTGAGCCCGCTCGTCGTCTCGCTGACCCAGCGGGAGGAGAAGAAGTGGTCCATCCTCGCGCTGAAGGAGAACGGAACGCTCCGCTCCCAGCTGGTCGGCGACAAGGAGGACAAGTTCTCCGTCGACTGCGGCCACGACTTCGCGATCTTCGGTCAGCAGCTCGAAGGGTGCTCCGGCCTCGCCGCCGACGCCAACAGCTTCTACATGATGACCGAGGACGACAGGAGCGGCACCGGCCGCACCAACAAGGTCGTCGCGTTCGACCTCAACACCGGCAAGCCCAAGTGGAAGGCCGCAGCGCCCGCGGAGCGGACCATGAAGCCGCTGCGCATCGAGGGCGGCAACGTGCTGGTCTACCTGGAGCCCTCCTATGACAAGGGCGGCGCGATCGCGACGATCGCGCCCACCGGCGGCGCGCCGAAGGTCGTGCTCCAGCACCCGGACTCGACCACCCGGATCGAGAACTTCTTCACGTCGAAGGTCGTCTACGCGGGCGGCCGCTCGTTCGTCGTCAGTGACCGCGTCAGCGCGAGCAACGACGAGGAGGAGAAGGAGCAGACGACCATGATGGCCTTCGGCAAGTGACGGCCGACGCCGGCAACCGCAGCACCTTCCCCACGGACTCCCCTGAGGTACGTACGCCATGACCCAGCCGCCCCAGCCTTCCGACGACCCGCCCCAGGGCGGGTTCGGCACCCCGCAGGACCCGCCTCCCGGCGGCGTCGGCGGGCCCACCACGCCGCCCTCCGACCCCTTCGCCAAGCAGCCCCCGCCCGCGCCGCCCACGCCGCCGGCCCCGCCGGCCGGTGGCTACGGCAGCCCCCCGCCGCCGCCCGCCGGCGGCTTCGGCGCACCGCAGCCGCCGCAGAACCCCGCGTACGGCTACCCGCAGGCACCGCCCCCCGGGCAGCCGCCGACGCAGCCCGGTTACGGCTTCCCGCAGGGACCGCCCGGCACGCCCCCGCAGCAGGGGTACGGATACCCGACCGCGCCGATGCACCCGCAGTACGCGGCTCCGCAGCAGGGCGGCGGCAAGAAGTTCACCATCCGGATGCAGATCATCGTCGCGGCCGTCGTCGCCATGGTGCTGATCGTCGGCGGCGGGGTCATCTACGCCTCCAGCGACGGCGACGAGGGCGGCAAGAAGGACGACCTCGCCTCGGCGGGTCCCGACGGCGGCGAGGGCAAGGGCGGCGACGGCCTGGCCGGCGGTGCGGAGAAGGCCCCCTCGGACACCAAGTCCAAGATCGGCTTCCAGCTCCCGCACCCCAAGGTCACCGACACCACGGTCGTCGACGGGTCCTGGGTCACCGACAAGGTGTACGTGAAGACCGGGGTCTACGAGGTCGTCGGCTACGACCTGGCCAAGGGCACCAAGCTCTGGTCGATCCCGCTTCCCGGGCAGGTCTGCGCCGCCTCCCGGCACATGAGCAAGGACTTCAGGACGGCGATCGCCTTCGAGGAGGGCAAGCCCAGCGCCGCGGACAAGTACCCGTCGTGCAACCAGATCGGCGCGCTCGACCTGGCCGGCGGAAAGCTGATGTGGAACAAGTCCGTCACCGCCGACTCCAGCGGTGACGCACCCATCCGCTTCAACGAGGTCACCCTGAGCGGTTCGACGGTGGCGGCCGGCGGCACCAGCGGCGGCGCCGCGTTCAACCTCGCCGACGGTGCCGAGCTCTGGAAGCCGAAGACCGACGCGAACAACTGCTCCGACAGGGGATACGCCGGCGGGGAGGCCCTCGCCGTCGTCCGCAGGTGCGGCGGCTACGACGAATCGCAGCTGACCATCCAGGCCCTGAACCCGACCACCGGCGCCCCGCTCTCCTCGTACAACATGCCGGCCGGCGTGGAGTACGCGAGCATCGTCTCCACGAAGCCGCTCGTCGTCGCGGCCGACGTCGGCGACACCGCCGGTGACGGCAGCGGCATCTCGGACTTCTTCTCCATCGACGCGGCCACCGGCAAGCTCATCGTCCGGATCTCCGCCGACGCCGACAGGTACGCCGCCGAGTGCGGTTCCACCGAGGTCGAGACGTGCCACTCGCTGGCCGTAGGCAACAACAGGCTCTACGTGCCGACCGAGGAGCACGAGGGCGGCGGGGAGTACGGCGACACGAACGAGATCGTCGCCTTCGACCTCACCACCGGCAAGCTCGTCGGCGGCAAGGCGGACGCGGGCGACCGCTACACGCTGACTCCGCTGCGCATGGACGGTTCGAACGTCATCGCGTACAAGAAGCCCCCGTACGACAAGGGCGGCCGGATCGTCTCCATCGACGGCTCGACCTTCAAGGAGACGGTGCTGATGGTCAACCCGGACGACGAGGCGGCGCGTGACGCGGAGACCAGCTTCTCCAGCGGCTACTCCGAGTTCATCTACGAGAAGGGCCGGCTGTTCATCTCCGAGAAGATGATCAGCGAGCCCAGCAAGAGCGTGAGCGCGGCGGACGACAAGCAGTACCTCGTCGTGTCCTTCAGCACCGTCTGACCCACGCGGGTGAGCGGTGACGGCCCTGCCGGTTGATCATCCGACCGGCAGGGCCGATCGATTTCCGACCGGCAAGTAGCCCTGAATGACTCAGAATTCGGCATTCTGGGGGGCTTCTGCCCGGTAGAGGGGGCGCGGCGTCGAACAAGCGTGTAACTTGCCGGGTCAGAGGGTCGGGGGGCCCGTTCAAGGGCTACACAGCGGTACGCGCTGTACACATGGGGGCAGAACTCGATGGGCGTTCGGCTCATGGTGGTCGATGACCACCGTCTGCTGGCCGAGGCACTCGCCTCCGCCTTGAAACTGCGCGGGCACCGGGTGCTCGCGGCGGCCGCGCCGACTGCCGGAGCCGCCGAACTGGTCGTCAGCAGGGCGCCCGAGGTCTGCCTGTTCGGCACGGCGGCGCCCGCCGAACCCGGTGCGTTCGACCCGATCGTCCGCATCGGGCGGGAACGCCCGCAGGTGGCCGTGGTGGTGCTCGGCCCGGTGCCGAGTCCGCGCGGCATCGCGGCGGCCTTCGCCGCCGGGGCCGCCGGATACGTCCGCCACGACGAGCGCATAGAGGGCGTGGAACGCGCGATGATCAAGGCCCGTGCGGGGGAGGCCGCGGTCGCCCCGCAGCTGCTGCGCGGTGCGTTCGCCGAGTTGCTCCACCCCGCGGTCCAGCCGGACGACGAGGGCCAGCGGCTGCTGCGGATGCTCACCCCGCGCGAGATCGAGGTGCTGGTGCGGGTCGCCGAGGGCGAGGACACGCGGCTGATCGCGGCCGGGATGGGGATCGCGCCGAGCACCGCGCGCACCCATGTGCAGCGGGTGCTGATGAAGCTGGGTGTCGGGTCCCGCCTGGAGGCCGCGGCGCTCGCGGCCCGGACGGGGCTGCTGGACCGGGCGACGGGAACGCCGCAGGGGCCGGACGGCCTCGCGTGATCGCGTGACGGTCCGGCCCCTGCGCGGTGCGGGCCGGGTCTGCGGCCCGACGGTCAGCTCTCCGGCGTACCGGGGGTCCCGTCCGGCACCTGGGCCGGGCGCAGCTTCATCCAGATGAGGAAGAACAGGCCGAGCGCCAGCATGGCCAGGCCGGTCCAGAGGTTGATGTGGACGCCCTCGGCCTTCTTCAGGTCGGCCTCCGACGGGCTGATGCCGGCGATGGTGACGATCACTCCGTAGATCACGAAGAGACCGCCGATGATCCGCCGGATGTCGAAGAGCCGGGCCGCGGTCGCGGACGTGCGCTCCAGCTCGGAGACTTCCTTGTGTGCTTCGTGTGCGTCGGACATGGTGAGTGCCTCCGATCAGAGCGAGTAGGGCAGGTAGCACAGGGTGGCGAGGACGATGGCGCCCCAGCCGAGCAGGGCGGGCTTGCGGTACCAGGCGTCGTCGCCCGCCTCGGGAGCCTCGTCGGGGTCCGGGGACTCCGTTCCGTAGACCAGTCCGGCCAGTTCGGCCTCGGGCTTGGGCGCGGTGAAGAGGGTGACGGCGACCATGACGACCGCGCCGGCGACGAATCCGACGATCGCGGAGACGAAGTTGGCGCCCTGATCGGACGGGATGTCGATGATGCCCTGCTTGTAGATGACGAAGTAGTTGACCATCGCGGCCGTGGTGCCCGCCAGCAGGCCCCAGACGCCGGACTTCATCGAGGCGCGCTTCCAGAACATGCCGATGATGAAGACGACGAAGAGCGGGACGTTGAAGAACGAGAACAGCGTCTGCAGGTACGTCATGATGTTGGAGAAGCTGGCGGCGATGAACGCGGTGCCGATCGAGGCCAGCACACCCACCGCGGTGATCAGCCGCCCGAAGCGCAGGTAGTACGCGTCCGGCTGGTCCTTCTTGACGTACCGCTGCCAGATGTCCGTGGTGAACACCGTGTTGAACGACGACACGTTGGCCGCCATGCCTGCCATGAACGCGGCCAGCAGACCGGTCACCGCGATGCCGAGCACACCGTTGGGCAGGAGCTCCTGCATGAGCAGCGGGATGGCGTCGTTGTAGGTGAGGTCGGAGCCGGGTGTCCCGATCTTGGGCACCAGGACGGCCGCGACCAGGCCCGGGATCATCACGACGAAGACGATGAAGATCTTCGGGAAGGCGGCGATCAGCGGGGTGCGCTGGGCGGCCGAGAGGTTCTTCGCGGACAGCGCGCGCTGTACCTCGGCGAAGTTGGTGGTCCAGTAGCCGAAGGAGAGGACGAAGCCCAGGCCGAGGATGATCGTCAGCCAGTTGGCGCCCAGCGGGTTGGCGTCACCGATGCCGGTGCCGCCCCAGGCGGTCATGAAGTCCGCACCGTGCTGCTTCTCCAGGGAGCCGCTCAGCCCGTCCCAGCCGCCGACGCGCTTGAGGCCGAGCAGGGTCAGCGGGATCAGCGCGGCGAGGATGACGAAGAACTGCAGCACCTCGTTGTAGATCGCCGAGGAGAGGCCGCCGATGGTGATGTAGACGAGGACGAAGAGGCCGGCGACGACGATCGCCACCCACTGCGGCCAGCCCAGGAGCGCCTCCACGACGATCGAGAGGGCGTAGAGGTTCACGCCCGCGATCAGGATCGCCGAGAAGGCGAAGAGTATGGAGCTCAGCAGGTGCGCCGACTTGTCGAAGCGGTGCAGCAGGAACTCCGGTACGGAGCGGACCTTCGACCGGTAGTAGAAGGGCATCATCACCAGGCCGAGGAAGACCATGGCGGGGATGGCGCCGATCCAGTACCAGTGGACGACCGCGACGCCGTACTGCGCGCCGGTCGCCGCCATGCCGAGGATCTCGGTGGCGCCGAGGTTCGCCGCGACGAACGCCAGGCCGGTCACCCAGGCGGGCAGTGACCTTCCGGACAGGAAGAAGTCGAGGCTCGTCTTCACGCTGGCCCGGGCGGCGAAGCCGATGCCGAGCACTACGACGAAGTAGATCGCCAGGATTGTGTAATCGAGCCCGTTCGTGGGGAGCCGGAGCCCTTCGGCCAGATAGTGCATGGGGGGGTACTCGCTTCGTTGCGCGAACTGAACCCGTCGGAACCTACGCCTTTGTGTTCAGAAAATGAACAGTTCGGTTGCCGTTCTTTGTTTGATCGTGATCGAAAGAGTTGAAATGTCCCACTTGGGCCCCACGTGAACCTGGCTGGTTCACAGGTTCTGGAGACATTGACGCGGCATGTTTACTTGTGATTTGTTATGTGCGGTTCTGTTTAGAGGGCGTTACATGGAGGAGCCTGGTGAAGAAGACGGTTACGACCCTCGCCGACGGCCGTGAGCTGATCTACTACGACTCCGCGGACGACGTCGTCCGCGACGCCGTCGACCCGCGGCCGCTGGACGCCATGTCCGCGTCTGACGGGGGCTCGGAGATCCGCCGCGATCCGCTGCTCGGTGACTCGGTGGCCATCGCGTCGCACCGGCAGGGGCGCACCTACCACCCGCCTGCGGACGAGTGCCCGCTCTGCCCCTCGCGCGACGGCCGCCACAGCGAGATCCCCGACACCGACTACGACGTCGCCGTCTTCGAGAACCGCTTCCCCTCCCTCGCCGGGGACTCCGGCCGGTGCGAGGTCGTCTGCTTCACCTCCGACCACGACGTGTCCTTCGCCGGCCTCACCGAGGATCAGGTGGCCCTGGTCCTCGAAGCCTGGACCGACCGGACCGCCGACCTCGCCGAGCTCCCCCAGGTCGCCCAGGTCTTCTGCTTCGAGAACCGGGGTGCCGAGATCGGCGTGACCCTCGGTCACCCGCACGGCCAGATCTACGGCTACCCCTTCGTCACCCCGCGCACCGAGCTGATGCTGCGCTCGATGGAGAGCCACCGCGCCGAGACCGGCCGCAACCTCTTCGACGACGTCGTCGCACGGGAGCTGGCCGACGGGGACCGTGTCGTCCTGGAGGCCGAGCACTGGGTCGCCTTCGTGCCGTACGCCGCGCACTGGCCCTACGAGGTCCACCTCCACCCGCGCCGCCGCGTCCCGGACCTGCGGGAACTCGACGACGCGGCGCGCACGGAGTTCCCACAGGTCTATCTGGAACTCTTGAGGCGGTTCGACCGGATCTTCGGGCCCGGGGAGCCGCCGACGCCGTACATCTCGGCATGGCACCAGGCGCCCTTCCGGGCCCCCGGCCGTGCGGAGTTCGCGCTGCATCTCGAACTTTTCACCATCCGGCGGACCTCCGGCAAACTGAAGTTCCTCGCGGGCTCGGAGTCCGGCATGAACGTGTTCATCAACGACGTGCCGCCGGAGGCCGCGGCCCAGCGACTGCGAGAGGTAGCGAGCGAGTGAGCAACACCGGCAAGAAGTACCTGGTGACCGGCGGCGCGGGATACGTAGGCAGTGTCGTGACGGCACACCTGCTGGAGGCGGGACACGCCGTCACCGTCCTCGACGACCTGTCGACCGGCTTCCGGGAGGGCGTACCCCAGGGCGCCGAGTTCATCGAAGGCCGCATCCAGGACGCCGCCAAGTGGCTGGACGCCTCCTACGACGGTGTCCTGCACTTCGCCGCGTTCTCCCAGGTCGGCGAGTCCGTCGTCGACCCCGAGAAGTACTGGGTCAACAACGTCGGCGGGACCACCGCCCTGCTCGCCGCCATGCGCGACGCGGGCGTGCGGACGCTCGTCTTCTCGTCCACCGCCGCGACCTACGGCGAGCCCGTCTCCAGCCCCATCACGGAGACCGATCCGACCGCCCCCACCAACCCCTACGGCGCCTCCAAGCTCGCCGTCGACCACATGATCAGCGGTGAGGCGCGGGCCCACGGACTGGCCGCCGTCTCCCTCCGGTACTTCAACGTCGCCGGCGCCTACGGAAGTTGCGGCGAGCGCCACGAACCGGAGTCGCACCTCATCCCGCTGGTCCTCCAGGTCGCCCTGGGGCAGCGCGAGTCGATCTCCGTGTACGGCGACGACTACCCGACCCCCGACGGCACCTGCGTACGCGACTACATCCACGTCGCCGACCTCGCCGAGGCCCACCTGCTGGCCCTGGGCGCGGCCACCGCGGGCGAACACCTCATCTGCAACCTCGGCAACGGCAACGGCTTCTCCGTACGCGAAGTGGTCGAGACCGTCCGCAAGGTCACCGGTCACCCGGTCCCCGAGACCCCCGCGCCCCGGCGCGCAGGCGACCCGGCCGTCCTGGTCGCCTCCGCCGCCACGGCCAGGGAGCGGCTCGGCTGGCAGCCGTCGCGCCCCGACCTGGCCGCCATCGTCGCCGACGCGTGGACGTTCGCCCGCCGAGAGGAGCCCACCGCACCATGACCGACAACGCCGAGCTGACCACCTCCTTCACCGAGCTGTACGGGACAGCGCCCGAAGGGGTCTGGGCGGCACCCGGACGAGTGAACCTGATCGGTGAGTACACCGACTTCAACGGCGGCTTCGTCATGCCGCTCGCCCTCCCGCACCACGCCCGCGCCGCGGTGGCCCGCCGCACCGACGGACGACTGCGCCTGCACTCCACCGACGTACCGGGCGGAGTCGTCTCCCTGCATGTCGAGGAACTCGCCCCGCACTCCGGCCACGGCTGGGCCGCCTACCCGGCCGGTGTGGTCTGGGCGCTGCGCGAGGCCGGACACCAGGTCACCGGCGCGGACATCCAGCTCACCTCCACCGTCCCCGTCGGCGCTGGCCTGTCCTCCTCCGCCGCCCTGGAGGTCGTCACGGCCCTCGCCCTCAACGACCTGTTCGAACTCGGTCTGAGCGCACAGGAGATCGCGGTTCTCGGCCAGCGCGCCGAGAACGACTTCGTCGGCGTGCCCTGCGGCGTCATGGACCAGATGGCCTCGGCCTGCTGCACCGAGGGCCACGCGCTGTACCTCGACACCCGCGACCTCAGCATGCGCCAGGTCCCCTTCGACCTGGCCGCGCACGGGCTTCAGCTGCTGGTCGTCGACACCCGCGTCAAGCACGCCCTCGGCGACGGGGCGTACGCGGAACGCCGGGCCGGCTGTGAGGCGGGTGCCAGGGCCCTCGGCATCGACACCCTGCGCGACCTTCCCCACGAGGACCTGGACGAGGCGCTCGCCACCCTGGCAGCCGGCGAGGACGAGTCGGTCGTGCGCTACGTCCGCCACGTCGTCAGCGACAACCACCGGGTGGAGCAGGTCATCGCGCTGCTCGACGCCGGGGACGTGCGCGCGGCGGGACCGGTGCTCAACGCGGGCCACGTCTCGCTCCGCGACGACCTGAGGGTCTCCTGCCCGGAGCTGGACCTCGTCGTCTCCTCGGCGAACGCGGCCGGCGCGCTCGGGGCCCGGATGACCGGGGGAGGCTTCGGCGGCTCCGCGATCGTGCTGGTGGAGGAGGCGATGGCGGACACCGTCGCCAAGGCGGTGTCGGAGGCCTTCACCTCGGCCGCCTACGCCACCCCGGGAATCTTCCCCGCCGTGCCTTCCGCGGGGGGACGGCGGGTCGCTCCAACTGTTTGACCAGGATGAACTCAGCGACGCCGGGCGGGTAGTCGGGGATCTCCCCGACCACCTCGTACCCCTGTTTCCGGTAGAACGCGGGGGCCTGGAAGTCCCAGGTCTCCAGCCGGGAGCGGGTGCACGCCCGGTCGTCGTGAGCGAGGCGTTCCGCCTCGGCGAGCAACTGCGAGCCGAGGCCGAGGCCGCGGTGGCGGCCGTCCACCCAGAGCAGGTCCACGTGGAGCCAGTAGGCCCAGGTCCGTCCGCTCAGTCCGCCGGCCAGGGCTCCCTCCTCGTCCAGGAGCCAGACCTCCAGGGGCACTTCGTGTTCGGCGGAGGTCGTGTGCAGGGCGCGCAGCTCCGGTGAACCGTCCCAGTTGTCGTCGTGCAGCCGACGGCCCAGCAGAATGCGACGTTCCTTGTCTACTTCTGTCTCAAGACGGAACATGAATCACACCCTAAACACCTTGAGCGATCAGTTCCGCGAATCTCCTACCGCCGCCCACCGGCCCCCGTACGCTGATGCTCAGCACCGGTGGGGGCCGGTGTCGTTTCAGGGGACGAGACGGTCGGATGCGACGCCCGGGGCGGGTGGCGGCCGGCACACGGCGGCGGCCGTGTGCCGGCGGTCACCGGAGTGCTCCGGGCGCCGCATCCGAAGCGGTCCGTCCCCGTCGGGGCCGGCCATGGACGGGGGCGCCCCAGGAGCTCACACAGCATGGGGGTGTCTGTGGCGCGTATCCGGGTTCTGGTGGTCGACGACCACCGCATCTTTGCCGAGTCCCTCGCCGCGGCGCTCGCGGCCGAACCGGACGTCGACGTGTCGGCGGCGGGCAGCGGTCCCGCCGCGCTGCGCTGTCTGGAACGCGCGGCCGCCGAGGGCCGCCGTTACGACGTGATGCTGGTCGACGCGGAGCTGGGCATACTCGGCCCGGGCGGCGTCCGGACGATCCCCGCTCCGCGCGCCGAGGGCGACGGAGGCAGTGGCGGCGGTGACGGCATATCGCTGGTCGGCGGGGTCCGCTCGACTCATCCGCACATCCGCACGGTGGTGCTCGCGGAGAAGGACGACCCGCGCCGTGCCGCGGCGGCACTGCAGGCGGGCGCCTCCGGCTGGGTCGCCAAGGACTGCTCCCTGCAGCGTCTGCTGACGGTCATACGCGGCGTCCTGCGGGACGAGACGCATCTGCCGGCCGCGCTGCTGACCGGTGTCCTGCGGGAGCTCACCGCGGCGCGCAAGCACCGGACCGAGTCCGAACAACTGGTGGAGTCACTGACACCGCGCGAGCGCGAGGTGCTGCGCTGCATGGTGGCCGGCCTGGGCCGCAAGGCCGTGGCGGAGCGGCTCTTCCTTTCCCCGCACACGGTGCGCACGCACATGCAGAACGTGCTGGGGAAGCTCGGGGTGCACTCGACGCTCGCCGCGGTGGCGCTGGCGCGACGGGCCGGGGTCGGCCCGGCCGCCCTAACCGGGGATGTTGTCGAACGGGGCGGTCAACTGGCGCAGTAGTCCGGCCAGTTCGGACCGCTGCTGACGGGAGAGCTCGCCCAGGATCGCCCGCTCCTGGTCGAGCAGCCCGGCCAGCGACTGGTCCGCCTTGTCGCGGCCCCGGTCGGTGAGCCGGACGAGCACGCCGCGGCGGTCGCTCGGGTCCGGCAGTCGCTCCACGAGGTTCTTCTTGGTCAGCCGGTCGATGCGGTTCGTCATCGTGCCCGACGTGACCAGGGTCTGGGTGAGGAGCTGGCCGGGGGAGAGCTGGTACGGGGCCCCCGCGCGGCGAAGGGACGTCAGGACGTCGAATTCCCAGGGCTCCAGCTGGTGCTCGGCGAAGGCGATCCTGCGGGCCCGGTCCAGGTGACGGGCCAGGCGTGAGACGCGGCTCAGCACCTCGAGCGGTTCCACGTCGAGGTCCGGGCGCTCGCGGCGCCATGCAGCGACCAGCCGGTCGACCTCGTCCTCCATGTCGATCAGTGTAGAGGGTCCCTCGACGTGAAGTCTCTTGAATTCAAGTGTCTTGACATCAAGAGATTGAGCTTGTGATCCTGGCACCATGACCTCGCCGACCTGGGACCCGCGGCAGTATCTCCGGCACGCGGACCACCGCACCCGCCCCTTCCACGATCTCCTGGCCCGGATCGGACCCCTGCCGCACGAGACGGCCCCCCGCATCGCCGACCTCGGATGCGGTGCCGGCAACGTCACCGCACTCCTCGCCGAACGCTGGCCCGGCGCCCGCGTCACGGGCTACGACAGCTCGCCCCGGATGCTCGAACGCGCCCGCGCCCACACCGGCCCCCTCCTCGACTTCGCCGAGGCCGACGCCGCCACCTGGACACCCGACGGGACGTACGACCTCATCGTCTCCAACGCCCTGCTCCAGTGGGTTCCCGGCCACACCGCCCGCTTCCCCCTCTGGCTCGGCGCCCTCACCGCCGGCGGCACCCTCGCCTTCCAGGTCCCCGGCAACTTCGACGCCCCCAGTCACACCCTCATGCGCGAGCTCGCCGGATCCCCCCGCTGGGCCGACCGCCTCGGCGGCCTCCTGCGCCACGCCGACGCCGTACTCACCCCCACGGACTACCTGGGCCACCTCGCCGCACCAGACCGCACCGTCGATGTCTGGGAGACCACCTACCTGCACCTCCTCCAGGGGGAGGACCCCGTCCTCGACTGGGTCAAGGGCACCGGCCTGCGCCCCGTCCTCGACGCCCTCGCCGACGACCCCGGGGCCCGGGACGCCTTCCTCGCCGAGTACCGCGACCTGCTGCGCACCGCCTACCCGACGGGCCCGCACGGGACGGTCTTCCCGTTCCGCCGGATCTTCGCCGTCGTCCGCACCGCCGGGTGAGTGACCCGGCAGGACGTCACAGCGCGTCCAGGGCCTCCGCCGAGATGTCGAGGTCGACCGAGAACGGAACACCCGTCTTGAGCCGGTCGTGATGGATTCCGGTCAGGGCGTACGCCTTGTTCACGGGGTCCAGCTCATAGACCCGCACCACCGGATGCCGGTCGCTCCCGGCCGTGTCGACCAGCCAGAAGTTCGGGATGCCGGCCGCGGCGTACTTCTGTGGCTTGGTGTCACGGTCGCGGGCCTCGGAGTCGGGCGAGACCACCTCGACGGCGAGGAGCACGTCCGCCGCCTCGAAACGGGTCAGCTCCCGCCCGGTGACCGCCTCGGCCCGCACGACACAGACATCCGGCTCGGGGGCGTTGCGCCGGTCGAGGACGACGGTCATCTCGCGGCGCGCCTTCATCTCCGGCGGAGCGCTGTGACGGAGGCCGGTCGTCAGGAGGTCGATCATCGTGCTGTGGAAATCTCGCTGCGGACTCACAAAAACCAGGCTCCCGTCGAGCAATTCCGTGTGCGGCGGGAGATCGGGCAAGGTGAACAGATCGTCCACCGTGTATCCGTCCTGGGGCGGCACCGGCCAGCGGCTGCTGCACCCGGTGATCGGCTCGGCGGTCATGGTTCCTCCCATGGACGGGATTCTGGTCCTGCAACCACCACAGTAAGGTCCGCTCCGCGACGTGGTCATCACAACGAGTGATCGCACGCACGCGGAGGCGGCTCAGTTCTTCCGGTGCCCGATCAGCCGCGGCTTCGACTCCAGGTTCTCCAGCCCGTGCCACGCCAGGTTCACCAGATGAGCCGCGACCTCGGCCTTCTTCGGCTTCCGCACGTCCAGCCACCACTGGCCGGTCAGCGCCACCATCCCGACCAGGGCCTGCGCGTACAGCGGCGCCAGCTTCGGGTCGAAGCCCCGGGCCTTGAACTCCAGACCCAGGATGTCCTCGACCTGCGTGGCGATGTCACTGATCAGCGACGCGAACGTGCCCGTGGACTGCGCGACCGGGGAGTCGCGGACCAGGATCCGGAAACCGTCCGTGTACTTCTCGATGTAGTCGAGCAGCGCGAACGCCGCCTGCTCCAGCAGCTCACGCGGATGACCGGCCGTGAGCGCCCCCGTCACCAGGTCCAGCAACTGGCGCATCTCACGGTCGACCACGACGGCATACAAGCCCTCCTTGCCGCCGAAGTGCTCGTACACCACCGGCTTGGAGACCCCGGCGCGCGCCGCGATCTCCTCCACCGAAGTGCCCTCGAAGCCCTTGTCGGCGAACAGGGTGCGGCCGATGTCCAGAAGTTGCTCGCGGCGCTCCTTCCCCGTCATCCGGACCCTGCGGGTCCGCCGGGTAGGGGCAGGCATGCTCTTCTCGCCACTGGTGCTTGAGTCGGTCGCCACGTCGTCAATCATGCCGGGTCGGCGGCCGCGGACTTGCGTCGGGAGGCGATACGTGAGGCGTCCGGCCACCGTACGTCCCGCGCCCAGCCCAGCTGCTCGAACCAGCGGATCAGCCGCGCACTGGAGTCGATCTGGCCGCGCAGCACCCCGTGACGCGCGCTCGTCGGGTCCGCGTGGTGCAGGTTGTGCCACGACTCACCGCACGACAGGACGGCCAGCCACCACACGTTCCCCGACCTGTCGCGGGACTTGAACGGCCGCTTGCCGACCGCGTGGCAGATCGAGTTGATCGACCACGTCACGTGGTGCAGGAGCGCGACGCGGACCAGCGAACCCCAGAAGAACGCCGTGAACGCACCCCACCACGACATCGTGACCAGGCCGCCCACCAGCGGCGGGATCGCCAGCGACAGGATCGTGAAGCTCAGGAAGTGACGCGAGATCGCGCGGAGCGCCGGGTCCCGGACGAGGTCGGGGGCGTACTTCTGCTGCGGGGTCTGCTCCTCGTTGAACATCCAGCCGATGTGGGCCCACCACAGGCCCTTCATCAGCGCGGGCAGGTTCTCGCCGAACCTCCACGGCGAGTGCGGGTCGCCCTCGGCGTCGGAGAACCGGTGGTGCTTGCGGTGGTCGGCCACCCAGCGCACGAGCGGGCCCTCCACCGCCATCGAACCGGCGACGGCCATCACGATGACGAGCGGACGCTTCGCCTTGAACGATCCGTGCGTGAAGTAGCGGTGGAAACCGATCGTCACACCGTGGCAGCCCCAGTAGTACATGGCGACCAGCAGACCGAGGTCGAGCCAGCTGACGCCGCGCCCCCAGGCCAGCGGCACCGCCGCGACCAGAGCGGCGAACGGCACCACGATGAACAGGAGCAGCGCGATCTGCTCGACCGAACGCTTCTTGTCGCCGCCGAGCGTGGCGGAGGGGGTTGCGGTGTCGCCTGCCGCCGTCGGCAGGCCGTCGTCGATCACATCCGGGCTGGTGGGCATTGGGGAGTCCCCCGTGGGGTGAGGAAATATGACGGAATGAGCGGGCTACGCTTCCGTAACCTACGGCAACGTAAGTATGGCAGCGAAGAGGCCCGCGACACGAGAGCGCCGCCATGGCAACCCTTGTGCGACAGGGCCCCCCGCTCTCGTGTACCCCCGATCGGGACCACCCCGCAGGGCAGCGGGCACACCGAACCCCCGGACACCTATCCTGGGTGCGTCGGACAGCGCGGTCCGCACTCTGCATACCCGGGGCGAGCCGTCAGCACCACGAGCGCCCCGGACCCCCTGACAGACGTGCTCAACCACTGCAAGGAGCCGCACACTGTGAGCAGTGCCGACCAGACCCCTGCCGCGAACACCGAGCTGCGCGCGGACATCCGCCGCCTCGGAGACCTGCTGGGCGAAACCCTCGTACGCCAGGAAGGCCAGGAGCTCCTCGACCTCGTCGAGCGCGTCCGCGCCCTGACCCGCACCGACGGCGAGGCCGCGGCCGAGCTTCTCGGCGACACGGACCTGGAGACCGCCGCACAGCTCGTGCGCGCCTTCTCCACCTACTTCCACCTCGCCAACGTCACCGAGCAGGTCCACCGCGCCCACGAGATGCGCGACCGCCGGGCCGCCGAGGGCGGGCTCCTCGCCCGCACCGCTGACCGCCTCAAGGACGCCGACCCCGAGCACCTGCGCCAGACGGTCAAGAACCTCAACGTGCGGCCCGTCTTCACCGCACACCCCACCGAAGCCGCCCGCCGCTCCGTGCTCAACAAGCTCCGCCGCATCGCGGAGCTCCTGGAGACCCCGGTCATCGAGGCCGACCGCCGGCGCCACGACCTCCGCCTCGCCGAGAACATCGACCTCATCTGGCAGACCGACGAGCTCCGCGTCGTCCGGCCCGAGCCCGCCGACGAGGCCCGCAACGCCATCTACTACCTCGACGAACTCCACGCCAACGCCGTCGGGGACGTCCTGGAGGACCTCGCCGCCGAACTGGAACGCGTCGGCGTCGAACTCCCCGCCGGCACCCGCCCCCTCACCTTCGGCACCTGGATCGGCGGCGACCGCGACGGCAACCCCAACGTGACGCCCGCCGTCACCTGGGACATCCTCATCCTCCAGCACGAGCACGGCATCACCGATGCCCTCGAACTGGTCGACTACCTGCGCGGACTCCTCTCCAACTCCATCCGCTACACCGGGGCCACCGACGAGCTCCTCACCTCCCTCCAGACCGACCTGGAACTCCTCCCCGAGATCAGCCCCCGCTACAAGCGGCTGAACGCCGAGGAGCCCTACCGCCTCAAGGCCACCTGCATCCGCCAGAAGCTCGTCAACACCCGCGAGCGCCTCGCCAACGGCACCCCCCACCGCCCCGGCTGCGACTACCTCGGCACCTCCGAACTCATCGCCGACCTCGTGCTCATCCAGACCTCCCTGCGCGAACACCGCGGCGGACTCTTCGCCGACGGCCGCATGGACCGCACCATCCGCACGCTGTCCGCCTTCGGACTCCAGCTCGCCACCATGGACGTACGCGAACACGCCGACGCCCACCACCACGCCCTCGGCCAGCTCTTCGACCGGCTCGGTGAGGAATCCTGGCGCTACGCCGACATGCCCCGCGACTACCGGCAGAAGCTCCTCGCCAAGGAACTCCGCTCCCGCCGCCCCCTCGCTCCGACCCCGGCCCCGCTGGACGCCGCGGGCGAGAAGACCCTCGGCGTCTTCCACACCATCAGCCACGCCTTCGAGCGCTTCGGCCCCGAGGTCATCGAGTCCTACATCATCTCGATGTGCCAGGGCGCCGACGACGTCTTCGCCGCCGCCGTCCTCGCCCGTGAGGCCGGCCTCATCGACCTCCACAGCGGCTGGGCCAAGATCGGCATCGTGCCGCTCCTGGAGACCACCGACGAACTCAAGGCCGCCGACGTCATCCTCGACGAGATGCTCGCCGACCCCTCCTACCGCCGGCTCGTCTCACTCCGCGGCGACGTCCAGGAGGTCATGCTCGGCTACTCCGACTCCTCCAAGTTCGGCGGCATCACCACCTCCCAGTGGGAGATCCACCGCGCCCAGCGCCGGCTCCGCGACGTCGCCCACCGCTACGGCGTACGCCTGCGCCTCTTCCACGGGCGCGGCGGCACCGTCGGCCGCGGCGGCGGCCCCTCCCACGACGCGATCCTCGCGCAGCCCTGGGGCACGCTGGAGGGCGAGATCAAGGTGACCGAGCAGGGCGAGGTCATCTCCGACAAGTACCTCATCCCCGCGCTCGCCCGCGAGAACCTGGAACTGACCGTCGCGGCCACCCTCCAGGCCTCCGCGCTCCACACCGCACCCCGCCAGTCCGACGAGGCCCTCGCCCGCTGGGACGCGGCCATGGACACCGTCTCCGACGCCGCCCACGACGCCTACCGCAAGCTCGTCGAGGACCCGGACCTGCCCGCCTACTTCCTCGCCTCCACCCCGGTGGACCAGCTCGCCGACCTGCACCTGGGCTCGCGGCCCTCCCGCCGCCCCGGCTCGGGCGTCTCGCTCGACGGCCTGCGCGCCATCCCGTGGGTCTTCGGCTGGACCCAGTCACGGCAGATCGTCCCCGGCTGGTTCGGCGTCGGCTCCGGCCTCAAGGCACTGCGAGAAAGCGGCCTCGACACCGTCCTGGACGAAATGCACGAACAGTGGCACTTCTTCCAGAACTTCCTCTCCAACGTCGAGATGACCCTCGCCAAGACCGACCTGCGCATCGCCCGGCACTACGTCGACACCCTCGTGCCCGACGAGCTCAAGCACGTCTTCGACGTCATCCAGGCCGAGCATGAACTCACCGTCAGCGAAGTCCTCAAGGTCACCGGCGGCAAGGAACTCCTCGGCACCAGCCCGGTGCTCCAGCAGACCTTCGCCATCCGCGACGCCTACCTGGACCCGATCTCCTACCTCCAGGTGTCGCTCCTCGCCCGCCAGCGCCAGGCAGCCGCACGCGGCGAGGAAGCCGACCCGCTGCTCTCCCGCGCCCTGCTGCTCACCGTCAACGGCGTCGCCGCCGGCCTGCGCAACACCGGCTGACCCCGAACCCGGAGACCGAGCGGGTGCGGCCCCTCAGAGGGCGACGAACGTCGCCGTCAACAGGGCCGCACCCGCGATCCCCGTGACCCAGGCCGTCCGCGTCATCCGCAGACCGCCACCGATCAACAGGGCCGACAGCAACAACGCGCCGCCGAACGGCACCCAGGCATGCAGAAAGCCGGGCACACCCGTCCGCACGACGGCATCCGAACCCGGCTTCACCACCACGGGAAAACGGTCGCCCTTGCGCACCGCGACCGACTTCTCGATCGTCACCCCACCACGCCGCCGCGAATCCGCGTCCGGCGAGAACGACCCCGTGCACGCGTCCTCACCGCACCCCGTCACCACCACCGTCCCGTGCTCACGGCCCTTGGCCAGCACGATGTGGTGCGCGCTGTTCCACGACGACCACACGCCCGCGACCAGCAGCAACAGGACGACACAGCCCGCGGCGAACGAACGGCCATGGGCCAGCACCCGGGGGGAGGACTTCCGCTTCATGGAGGCAGATCCTTGGGCAGAGCCCAGCCCAAGGTCAACCTGCGGCCGGAAAAGAACCGGGTAGCACCACGAATGTCAGGAGTTGTACGCGGACTGAGCCCGCTCCAGCCCCTCCGCCAGCAACGACTCCACCGCATCCGCCGACCGGTCCACCAGGAACGCGAGCTCCTTGCGCTCCGCCGACGAGAAGTCCTTCAGCACGAAGTCCGCCACCTGCATCCGGCCCGGCGGCCTGCCGATCCCGAACCGCACCCGGTGATAGTCCGCACCCATCGACTTCGTCATCGACTTCAGCCCGTTGTGCCCGTTGTCCCCACCACCGAGCTTCAGCCGCAGCACCCCGAAATCGACGTCCAGCTCGTCATGCACCGCCACCACGTGATCCAACGGCACCTTGTAGAAATCACGCAACGCCGTCACCGGCCCACCCGACAGATTCATGTACGACATCGGCTTCGCCAGCACCACCCGCCGGCTCGCCGGCCCGGGCGGACCGATCCGCCCCTCCAGCACCTGCGCCTGCGCCTTCTGCGCCCGCTTGAACTTCCCGCCGATCCGCTCCGCCAGCAGATCAGCCACCATGAAACCGACGTTGTGCCGATTCGCCGCATAGTCGGGGCCGGGGTTGCCGAGGCCCACGATCAGCCACGGGTCGGTGGGATCGGACATCACAGCTCGCTCTCCTCGCGGCACGTACATGCCGGTCCATACGGCTTCGGTACAGGGAAACGGGGCGGCGGCACCCCCGGAAGGGAACCGCCACCCCGTCAGTCAAGCAGGTGGGGCGAGGCTCAGGCCTCGGCAGCCGCTTCCTCGGCGCCTTCGGCAGCCGGCTCCTCGGCCTGCGCCGCGACGACCTGGAGGACGACCGCGTCCTCGTCGCCCGCGAGCACCGAACCCTTGGGGAGCGGGATGTCCTTCGCGAGGATCGAGTCACCGGCGTCCAGGCCCGCCACGGAGACCGTGACCGACTCGGGGATGTGGGTGGCCTCGGCCTCGACGAGGAGCGTGTTCTGCACGAACTCGAGCAGGTTGGCGCCCGGGGCGAGCTCGCCGTCGGTGTGCACCGCGATCTCGACGTTGACCTTCTCGCCGCGCTTCACGGTCAGCAGGTCGACGTGCTCGATGTTGCCCTTGATGGCGTTGCGCTGCACGGCCTTCGGGATCACCAGGGCGTCCTTGCCGTCGATCTCCAGACCGATCAGGACGTTGGCGGTACGCAGCGCGAGAAGCAGCTCGTGGCCCGGCAGGTTGATGTGAACCGGCTCCGCACCGTGGCCGTAGACGACCCCGGGAACCAGGTTGGCGCGGCGGGTACGACGGGCAGCGCCCTTGCCGAACTCCGTACGGACCGTTGCGTCGAGCTTGATCTCAGCCATGCTGCACTCCTCGTAGGTGACGAAAGAAACCGATGGTCACCCGGCCCACGACAGGCCTGCTACGAAGAGCGCGTCGATAACGGACCACCGGCCCATGTCCGAGAACACGAGTACGGCCTCCCTCGCCGAGCAACTCCAAGAGTCTACCCGGCCGGGAGGCCGTACCCAAAGTGGATCAAGTGGTCACCCGAAGGCGGTCACTCGTTCTCCTCGAAGAGGCTCGTCACCGAACCGTCCTCGAACACCTCACGCACCGCACGCGCGATCGTCGGCGCGATCGACAGCACAGTGATCTTGTCGATCTCCAGCTCACCCGGCGTCGGCAGCGTGTCGGTGAACACGAACTCGCTGACCTTCGAGTTCTTCAGACGGTCCGCGGCGGGCCCCGACAGCACACCGTGCGTCGCCGTCACTATGACGTCCTCCGCACCGTGCGCGAACAGCGCGTCGGCCGCCGCGCAGATCGTGCCACCGGTGTCGATCATGTCGTCGACCAGCACACACACCCGGCCTTCGACGTTGCCCACGACCTCGTGGACGCTTACCTGGTTCGGCACGTCCTTGTCGCGGCGCTTGTGCACGATCGCCAGCGGCGCGTCCAGCCGGTCGCACCAGCGGTCCGCGACCCGCACACGTCCGGCGTCCGGCGACACGATCGTCAGCTTCGACCGGTCCACCTTCGCACCCACGTAGTCCGCCAGGATCGGCAGCGCGAACAGGTGGTCCACCGGACCGTCGAAGAAGCCCTGGATCTGGTCCGTGTGCAGATCGACGGTGAGGATACGGTCCGCACCCGCCGTCTTCATCAGGTCCGCGACCATGCGCGCCGAGATCGGCTCACGGCCCCGGTGCTTCTTGTCCTGACGGGCATACCCGTAGAACGGCACGATCACCGTCACCGACCGGGCGGACGCACGCTTCAGCGCGTCCAGCATGATCAGCTGCTCCATGATCCACTTGTTGATCGGAGCCGTGTGGCTCTGGATCAGGAAGCAGTCGGCACCACGGGCCGACTCCTGGAAACGCACGTAGATCTCACCGTTGGCGAAATCGAAGGCCTTCGTCGGCACGAGACCGACACCCAGTTGATGTGCGACCTCCTCGGCCAGCTCGGGGTGGGCGCGGCCGGAGAAGAGCATCAGCTTCTTCTCGCCGGTCGTCTTGATCCCGGTCACAGCACAGTCTCCTCAGACGTGTATCTGGCACAGCGCGCATGTGTCCCGATGTGCGACGAGCCAGCCGAAATGGGTGAGCATCTATCACGGTACGCCAGGCGTAGGTGCACCTGTTTCCGGTCAGCTTTCGCCGTCGGACTCCGACACTGCCGCCTGAGCCGCCCTGGCCGCCGCGCTCCCGGGACGCTTCCGGGCGACCCAGCCCTCGATATTCCGCTGCTGGCCCCGGGCGACGGCCAGCGAGCCGGACGGCACGTCCTTGGTGATGACCGAACCCGCCGCCGTGTAAACGCCGTCCCCGACCGTGACGGGCGCCACAAACATATTGTCCGACCCGGTCCGGCAGTGGGACCCGATCGTGGTGTGGTGCTTCGCCACCCCGTCGTAGTTCACGAACACGCTCGCCGCACCGATGTTGGTGTGGTCACCGATCGTCGCGTCACCGACGTAACTCAGGTGCGGCACCTTCGTGCCCTCACCGATCGTCGCGTTCTTCATCTCGACGTACGTACCCGCCTTGGAGTTCGCACCCATGCGCGTACCCGGCCGCAGATACGCGAACGGACCCACCGTCGCACCCGGACCCACCTCGGCCCCGTCCGCCACCGTGTTGTCCACCCGCGCGCCCGCGTGCACGACCGTGTCCTTCAGCCGCGAGTTCGGACCCACCTCGGCATCCTCCGCCAGGTGCGTCGTCCCCAGCAGCTGCGTACCCGGATGCACGATCGCATCCCGCTCGTACGTCACCGTCGCGTCGATCAGCGTCGACGCCGGCTCCACGACCGTCACACCCGCCAGCATCGCGCGCTCCAGCAGGCGCTCGTTGAGCAGCCGCCGCGCCTCGGCCAGCTGGAGCCGGTTGTTGATGCCCAGGATCTCCCGGTGGTCACCCGTGACCGAGGCCCCCACCCGATGACCCGCCTCCCGCAGGATCGACAGCACATCGGTGAGGTACTCCTCGCCCTGGCTGTTGTCCGTGCGCACCTTGCCCAGCGCCTCGGTCAGCAGACGGCCGTCGAACGCGAAGACCCCGGAGTTGATCTCCCGGATCGCACGCTGCGCGTCGGTCGCGTCCTTGTGCTCGACGATCTCCGTGACCGCCCCGGTCGCCGCGTCGCGGATGATCCGGCCGTAACCGGTCGAGTCCGGGACCTCGGCGGTCAGCACGGTGACCGCGTTGGCGTCGGCGGCATGCGTGGCGGCCAGCACGGACAGCGTCTCGCCCGAGAGCAGCGGGGTGTCCCCGCACAGGACGATCACGGTGCCGTCGACGGTGCCGCCGAGTTCTTCGAGCCCCATGCGGACCGCGTGGCCGGTGCCGTTCTGCTCGGCCTGGTGGGCGGTGCGCACCGGGGTCCCGCCTGCGGAGAGGTGCGCGGTGACCTGCTCGCCGCCATGGCCGACGACCACGACGAGGTGTTCGGGGTTCAGGCGGCCGGCGGCGGCCACGACGTGTCCGACGAGGGAGCGTCCGGAGATCTCGTGCAGGACCTTGGGGGTCTTCGACTTCATGCGGGTTCCCTCACCCGCTGCGAGGACGACGACGGCCAGGCTGTTGGCGCTCACGGATGTGCCCTTCGGCTTCGGGTGGTGGACACCCGCAGGATACCGGGGGCGTATATGCCCGAAACGAGCGCGGGCCCCGACCGTGAGGTCGGGGCCCGCGAGTGCAGCTCCCCCACCAGGACTCGAACCCGGACAAATAGCACCAAAAGCTACTGTGCTGCCAATTACACCATGGGGGAACAAAGCGGACATTTCCTCATTCCGCTCGATCGGCACCCAATACTATGCCGTACCAAGCGCCTTCCGCGCGACGGTAAAGCTCGGCGCTCTGGGACACGTAGACGGCTAGGCATCCTCGATAGGTGTTGCCGGTGTTTTTGCGCACGGTCTTCGGGTTGTGCTTCTTGAGAGTCGTCTTCCCGAATGCTGAGGCGGGTGCGCCTGTCAGGTCGGCCCAAAAAGCCTCGGCCCCTGCGACGTCTGCCGATTCGTGGATGCTCACCCGGAAGCGCATGCGGTCGCGGGAGACGCCGAGCAGGTTGAGCCAGTGGAGAAACAAGTTGATCACGTCGGGATCGCTATTGATCAGTTCGATGCGTTCGCGCCTGCTGTACGACTTGTCCTTGGTGCCCTCGGCCCAGTAGAGGGCAACCCCCGCGATGAACAGTTCTCTGTCCGAAAGCCTCCCCACGGCGTCTCGTGCTGTCCGCTTGGTCTCCTTGCGTTCTGCGTCCCGGTTGGCGCGTAGATCGGCCAGCCCGGCGTTCATGCGCGCGAGGCGCTCCGCTTCTGTGTAGCGCGGCTCCGGGGTCGGGAGGTCTCGAACCCAGAGTGAGATCGAGCTCTTTGAGCAGCCCAACTCCATCTGGATCTGGTCGTACGTCAGTCCTCGCAGGCGTAGCTCTCTTGCCTTGGTGTGCAAGTCGTCCTTCGCGCGCGGGCGTTTCGTCCAAGTTGGTGCTGGCTCGCCCTCCAGGAGGCGATGAAGGATGTCGTTGTTGAAGACCTTCAGTCGGTCCCTGATCTGCCGCACGCTCAGTCCCTCGCGCCGCAGGGCGACCGCCTTCTCGCGGAGTCCCTCGAAGTCCGCGTACTTGCCTTTGGCATGTGTCATACGAACAGAGTGGTCCGGAATGCGGACGTCCGGCATGGAAGGGGCCCCAGTTCACCGGATCGTGGGATGTGCCTGTTTTAGCGGTACGACCAGTGACTTTCCGTGCTCACGGAGTCTCCGGAAAATGAGATGCGGCCGCCCGTACGCTGGATGCCATGACCGTAACGGGGGCAGACCTGGGAGCGGCGGGCCCGACCACCCGCGGCTACTGGTGGTGGGGGCGGCGGCGGAGCGTCGCCCTGGACGTGGGACTCGCGCTGGTCTCGGCGCTGGAGTGCGCGCTGGAGGGGGTGTCGTTCGCCGGGGACACCGGGCTGCCGGTGCCGTTCGGGGTGTTGTTCGGCCTGCTGGCCGGGTCGGTGCTCGTGCTGCGCAGGCGGTGGCCGATCGCGGTGGTGCTGGTGTCGATCGCGACGACGCCCGCCGAGATGGGCTTCCTGATGGCGATCGTCGGCCTCTACACGCTGGCGGCCTCCGACGTGCCGCGCAGGATCACCGTCGTGCTGACGGGGATGACGCTGGTCGGCACCTTCATCGTGTCGTACGTGCGACTGCGGCAGACGGTGGACGCCGACGCGGACTTCGGGCCGGGGGTCTGGTACGTCCCGGTCGTGTCCCTCTTCATGTCGCTGGGGCTGACGGCGCCGGCGGTGCTCTTCGGTCTGTACATCGGGGCCAGGCGCAGGCTGATGGAGAGCTTGCGGGAGCGCGCGGACTCGTTGGAGCGGGAACTGTCGCTGCTGGCGGACCGGGCCGAGGAGCGGGCGGAGTGGGCGCGTACGGAGGAGCGGACGCGGATCGCCCGCGAGATGCATGACGTCGTGGCCCACCGGGTGAGCCTGATGGTGGTGCACGCGGCGGCGTTGCAGGCGGTGGCTCCGAAGGATCCGGCGAAGGCGGTGCGGAACGCGGCGCTGGTCGGTGACATGGGCCGGCAGGCGCTGACCGAGTTGCGGGAGATGCTCGGGGTGCTGCGGAGCGGTGACGCGCTGGTCGCGCCGCCGGTGGGAATCGTGCCGCTGGCTTCCGTCGGGCGGGCGGCGGCGGCTGCCGCGGCTGCGGTGGTGGAGGAGGGGCCGCGGCTGTGCGAGGTGGAGGCGCTGGTGGCGCAGTCCCGTGAGGCGGGGATGACGGTGGAGCTGTCGGTGGAGGGGGAGTTGCGTCCGTATGCGCCGGAGGTGGAGCAGACGGCGTACCGGGTGGTGCAGGAGGCGCTGACGAACGTGCACAAGCATGCGGCGGGGTCGAGGGCGTGGGTGCGGCTCGCGCATCGGGGTGCGGAGGTGGCGATGCAGGTGGAGAACGGTCCGTCGGACGGGGCGGCGGCGGATGCGGGGCTGCCGAGCGGGGGCAACGGTCTGGTGGGGATGCGGGAGCGTGTGCTCGGGCTGGGGGGTGTGTTCGTGTCGGGGCCGACGGATGCGGGTGGTTTCCGGGTGTCGGCGGTGCTGCCGGACGCCGGCGTGGCGTGAGGCGGTTGTGCGGGGGCGGGTCCGGGGGTCCGGCGGCCGGTTGCGGGGTGTCCGGGCCGGGGTGAGGTGCCGGGTGCTCAGCCGGAGGTGAGGCGGGTGGGCTGTGCGCCGGTCATGAGGGCTTCCAGGGCCCGGTCGATGTCGGAGCCGAGGTACCAGTCGCCGGTGTGGTCGATGGAGTAGACGCGTCCTTCGCTGTCGATGGCGAGGACGGCCTGGCCGTCGCCTTCTTCGCCGAGGGGTGCGACTTCGGTCTGCAGTGCGCGGCCGAGGTCGCTGAGGGTGCGGGCGAGGTGGAGTCCGTTGAGCGGGTCGATGGCCACGGCGGTGGTGGCGATCTGCCGGCCGGGGGCGATCGCGGTGATGCGGAGGCCGCCGAATTCTGCCCAGGCTTCGACGGCTGCGGGGAAGACGGCGTGTTGGTGGCCTGCGGGGGAGGCGTGGGAGCGGAGGGCGTCGGCCCATTCCTCGGCCTGCCGGATGTCCCAGCGTCCGGGTGCCCATCCTGCGTTGCGGAGTGCTGTGTCGACGTTGAGTGAGAAGCGGGTGGCGGGGGTGTGGTGCTGTTGGGCGGGCAGTCCTGTGCGGTCGTGCATGGTGGTGTGTTCAGCCCTTCTCGGCCGTGGTCGCCGTGCCCGTGCCGGCGAGGTCGACGGGGCGCACACCGAAGTGGGCGAGCATCGCCGTGCAGGAGCGGCAGGGGGGTGCGTAGCTGCCGTGGAGGGGGTCGCCGTCCTCGCGGATGTGGCGGGCGGTGAGCCGGGCGTGTTTGAGTGCGCGGCGGGCTTCGCCGTTGGTGAGGGGTTTGCGTTGGGCTCTTTTGGAGCGGTTCTCGTCGGCGGCGTTGAGTTGCCGTGACAGGAGTATGGCTTCGGGGCAGCGTCCGGTGAAGCGTTCGCGCTGGTTGCTGGTGAGGGTGTCGAGGAAGTCCTGTACGAGTGCGTGGAGGGCCGGTGGCTGGTCGCCCTTGCCCGCGGTGCAGGTGAGGGTCTCTCCGCGTACGGACAGGGCTGCGGCCACCGCGGGCAGGATGCCGTCGCGGCGGTGCTGGAGTCGGGGTGCGCGGCTGGGCTCGGTGGTGCTCCAACTGAGTCGCGGATCTCCGGATGTGACTGGTTGTGCTGTGTGCATGACGATCGTGTCCCTCCCGTGCAATCCCCCGAGTTGCGGGGGACAGCCTGCCAAATGTGCAGGGTGGTGGGGAAGCTGGGGCGGGGAAACGTGTCTGCGTGTCGTGGCTCGGTGGCTGTGTTGTCGTGTGTCCGTCACGCCGTGGTGACGTTCGGTGAGTGGGGGTGCGGGGGCGGGAGCCCTTGTTGCGTCACGGCATAGGCTGTGCGGAACACCGGACGCAGCAGGGGGCAACCGCCATGACGACAGGTCGGCTCGGGCAGCAAGCCGCGCCACCGAACGCGGCTTATGCGGGGCAGGTCGTTCATTTCCCGGATCCTGTCCGGGCGTCCCGTCACCCGAGGGGTGTCCGTGTGGACGGGGACGGCTATCCGGTGCTTTCGCCGTATGCGCGTGCGGCCGCGGAGATCGCGGATCCGCCTCCGGGGTTCGGGGTCGACGAGCTGCGGCTGACGGATTACGTGTCGGCGAACGCGGCGTCGGCGGCGAGCGGTCACGAGTTGTGGGAGACCATTCCGGCGGTGGCGACGCCGCACGGCTGGACGTGGCATCACGTGGCGGGTGGCCGGCGGATGGAGCTGGTGCCGATCGAGGTGAAGGCGCTGCTGCGTCATCACGGCGGTCTGGCGACGGCTTCCGTGGACCAGGACCGTCGGGGTACGCGGCCGCTGCAGGAGACGCGGCCCGCTCATTTCCGGCTTCCCAAGGGGTCGGTGGCGGTGGGCGAGCAGCAGATCCTGGGGGTCGAGGAGGATCTGGGCTACCGGCTTCCCGGTGCGTACCGGTCGTTCCTGAAGGCGGCCGGCGGGTCGGCCCCGGTGGGCGTGGCGCTGGACGCGGAGCTGGGTCTTCTGGTGGACCAGCCGTTCTTCACGGTGCGCGAGGAGGCGGCCGTGAACGACCTGGTGTACGTGAACAAGTGTCTGCGGGACCACTTCACGAAGGAATTCCTGGGTGTGGGTTTCGTCCAGGGCGGCATTCTGGCTTTGAAGGTGCGTGGCACCGGGGTGGGGTCCGTGTGGTTCTGCCCGTACGACGATGCGCGGGATCAGGACGGCTGGGGTGTGCAGGAGCGGGTGGACCGGCTTCTGCTGCCGTGCGGTGAGGACTTCGATGCCTTCCTCCAGCGTCTCGCGGGCAGTCCGCCGGAGTTGGAGACGGTGGCGAACCTGATGGTGGACGGCGGCTTCGCGCGGGCCGTCCCGGTGGAGGGGTGAGCACGGTGGTGACGTTCGCGCAGGCGCAGGAGCGTGCGGATGAGTGGGTCAACGGTGATGTGCCCGCGTATCAGCACCGTGAGGTCCGGGTCCGTGAGTTCGAGCTGGGTTTCGTGGTGTGGGCCGAGGACCGGGCCGAGGGTCCGGTGTCGGACGGGGGCCGTCAGCGGCTGGTGATCGCCCGGGACAGTGGTGAGGCGACGCTGTGGCCGGGTCTGCCGGTGGGCGAGGTGATACGGCGGTACGAGGAGGAGTACGGGGTCTCGGCCGGGGCGCGGGATGTTCCGGAGCCGCCGCAGCGCATCGATCTGAATCAGACGTCGTTCCTGCTGAGTCCGCCCGAGTGGCTTCAGGAGGCGGCGGACAAGCTGGGGATTCCGGACCGGCGGGCGGGTGCGGAGGAGTCTTCGCCGGCTGCTCCCGCTGCCGCCGATCCTTCCGCTCCTTCCGCGGTCCCTGGGCCCGGAACTGCGGGTGCCGCGGGGAGCGGGGCCGCGTGGCCTGCTGCCGTTGGTGAGGAGGACCACGAGCCGACGGCTTCGGACGGTGTGCCGGCCGGGGGTACTCCGTGGGCGGGTACGGACACGAACGCGCATGCCGGCGGGGCCGGTGTGCCGTTGCCCGCGACGGTGTTCGCGCCGCCGCTGTCGGGTTCGGACGACGACGGGGCCCCGCCTCCGGTCGTCTCCGCGGAGGCGCCGACGGCGCTGATGTCCGGTGGCAGCGGGCTGCCGGCGACCGCTGTGGTCCCGGGGCTGGATCCGCAGGCTCCGCCGCCGGGGCCGGCCGGGCCCGGTGCTCCCGCGGCTCCGGCTGTTCCGCCGCCGGGCGCGGGGGACATCGCGGACGCCGCGACGAGCAAGGCCGTGGTACCTCCGAGGGGCGCGCGGGGTGCGGGGCCGACGACTCCGCCGCCCCCCGGGGCGCCGGGCACGCCCGGGGTGCGGCCGGGTGCCGTTCCGCCGCCGGGGCCGGGTGCGCCGGGTGGGCCTGCGGGCGGTTACGTACCGACGCAGTTGGTCTCGCAGCTCGGTCCGCCCGGTGCGACGCCGCCTCCGGGTGCGCCGCAGCCGCCTGCTCCTCCGGGGCCTCCCGGTTCCACGCCGCCCGCGGGTGGTGGGGTGCACCATGCCGCGACGATGTTCGCCGACGCGGGCACCGGTGGCCCGAACGCGCCGCGTCCGCCGGGGCCTCCCGGCCCGCCCGGTGCTCCGCAGCCGGGCGTCACGCCTCCGGGGCCTCCCGGGCCGCCTCCGGGTTCCACGCCGCCTCCGGGTGGCGGGGTGCACCATGCCGCGACGATGCTGGCGGGCCCGGGCGGGCCGCAGCCTCCCGGTCCTCCGGGTCCTCCGGGTCCTCCCGGTCCTCCCGGTCCTCCCGGGATGGCGGGTCCTCCGGGTGTGCCGGGTCCGCACACCCCGCCGCCGCCCGGGGCGTACGGCTATCCGCAGCAGCCGCCGGGCCGGCCGACGGTCGGCCCGGGCTACCAGGCCGTTCTGAGGTTCCGCGCGGCGGACGGCAGCGAGCAGCAGCTGATCCGGCGTTCGGAGCCGGGCACCCCGCATCCGGAGTGGCGGATGCTGCACGAGCTGCGGGGGATGAACGTGCCGCCGCAGCAGGTCATCGAGCTGCACACGGAGCTGGAGTCGTGTGAGCTGCCGGGTGGTTACTGCGCGCGGATGATCCGTGAGACGTGGCCGCAGGTGCGGATCACGAGTGTGGCTCCCTACGGCACCGATCATGCGAGCCGGCAGCAGGGGATGCAGCATCTGCTGACGCATCAGGGTGAGTTGCACCAGGTGGCGGACGGGCCCGCGCGGCCTGCTCCGGTGCGGGCGCCGCTGCCGCAGGTGCCGCCGGCCGCGGCGTTGCCGCCGGAGGCGCTGGCGGAGGAGCTGCACGGGGCGTTCGGGCCGGGTGTGCTCCGGTTCGACCAGCGTGCGGTGTCCCGTCAGGGGGTGCCGGAGGTCGTGGCGCGGACGCTGGTCTGGGCGGGGCTGCCCGCCGACTTCGGGCCGTTCTTCTGGGCGCAGCCGGGGCATCCGGTGGTGCCGACGCTGGCGGAGCTCGCGGCGCAGCGGCAGGTGCCGGTGGCGTCGGACGCGGGTTCGTATCTGGTGATGGGTTCGGACTTCGGCCGGGCGATCTGTGTGCAGTACGGGACGGCGAACATCGTGGCCGTTCCGGTGGAGGCGGGCCCGGGGGGTCAGCCGGTGCCGCCGCAGTTCGTGAACACGGGGCTGCCGGAGTTCGTGCGGTCGATGGCGTTGCTGGGGCGGATGTGGCGGCTGCGGTTCGGCTTGAATCCGGAGCAGGCGGGCCGCTGGACGGTCGATTTCCAGGCGCAGTTGGTGGCGCTGGATCCGGCGGCGCTGGCGTCGCCGGAGAACTGGTGGTCGGTTCTGCTGGAGCAGATGTGGGACGGCCTGCTGTGATCTGATCGGTTCTGGTCTGTTGTGCGCGTGAGGCGTCCGGTCCCTTTCGGGGACGGGCGCCTTTCGTGTGCGCTTTGTGATGTCGGCCGCTTCCGTCCTGAATGCAGCTGATCGATTCCGACTTCCGGGCCAATTACCGCATCCTTGACGTATTGCTTCATGGTCGGGGAGTCGGAGAGCGGGAAGAGGGCTTCAGGGATGAGTGGTGGACCGGTGTCCGCGCACGGTTTTGTCGGCGTACGGGGGCGTGGCTACAGCCCTGAGCAGGTGGACCGGGCGGTGGCCTCGCTGTCGGCGGAGCGGGACGCGGCCCTGGACCGGATCTCGCGGCTGACCGGACTGGCGGAGGAGCTGGCCGCCGAGTCGGCGCGGCTGGCCGAGGTGGTGGCCGCGCTGGCCCCGCAGACGTACGTGTCGCTGGGGGAGCGGGCGCAGCGGATCCTGGCCCTGGCGGAGGCCGAGGCGGAGGCGGCCCGGGGTGCGGCGCTGGAGGAGGCGCAGGCGCTGCGGGACGCGGCGGACGAGGCGGGCCGGGTGGCCCGTGAGGCGGCGCGGGAACGTTCCGCTGAGCTGCGGGCGGCGGCGGACGCCGGCGCGGAGGAGGAGCTGGCCACGGCGCGGGGCCGCGCCGAGTCGCTGGTGGAGGAGGCGCGCCGGGAGGCCGGTGAGGTGCGCGGGACGGCGGACGCGGAGATGGCGGAGACGCGTCGCCGCACGGCCGGTGTGCTGGCGCACCAGGAGCAGGAGCACGCCGAGCGGGGCAAGGCGGCGGACGCGGAGACGGCCGCCGCGGAGGCCGCGGCGGCGGAGCGTGAGGCCGAGCTAGCGGCTCGCGGGGAGGCGCTGCTCGCGCTGGGGCGGAGGCGGTCGGCGGAGGCGGAGGAGGAGGCCCGGCACCGCCAGGAGGACGCGGAGGCGCGGGCCGCGGAGCTGCTGTCCGAGGCGCGGGCGGCCGAGGAGCGGGTGGGGCGGGAGACGGACCGGGTCCTGCGGGAACACCTGGAGAGCCGCGAGGAGTTGCAGGCGCACATGACGCACGTGCGGAATTCGCTGGCGGCGCTGACGGGGCGCGTGACGGCGGGCCCGGCGGGGGACTGACGCCGGGCGGGCCGGACCGGGCCTTCACCGGCGCCCGGCGGGCGGGGCTCCGGCCAGGATCCAGGGCTCGACCGCTTCGTACCGGCGGCGCTGTGCGGCGTTGTCGTCGTTGCGGCCCCGTACGCTGCCGAGCCAGCCGGCGAGGAAGCCGAAGGGGATGGAGACCAGGCCGGTCGTGGTCAGCGGGAACCAGTTGAAGTCGCCGTGGGGGAACACGGATCCGGGGGACCCGGAGACCAGGTCGGTGCCGGTGATGAGGACGAGGACGCACGCGGTGCCGCCGAGGAGGGTCCAGAGCAGGCCGGTGCGGGTGTAGCGGCGCCAGAACATGCTGTAGACGAGGGCCGGGGCGATGGCGGACGCGCCGATGCAGAAGGAGAGGGTCACCAGGGCCTGGACGTTCCAGTGGCGGGCGAGGACGGCGAGGGTGACGGCGAGGGTGCCGACGACGACGGCCGAGCCCCGTGCGGTGACCAGTTCGGTGCGGGTGTCCATGGGGGTGCGGGCGCGCAGTCCGTGGTGGAACAGGTCGTGGGCGAGGGAGTTGGCGCAGGCCAGGATCATTCCGGCGACGGAGGCCAGCAGGGTGAGGAAGATGGCCGTGGTCATGGTCGTGACGACGAGCGCGCCGACCTCGCCGCCGCCCGCGACGGCTCCCGACACCTGGAGGATCGCGCTGTTTCCCTGGGCGCCCGCGGCGGTGATGCGGTCGTGGCCGACGAGGGCGGCGGCGCCGACGCCGATGACGGTGAGCAGCAGGCAGAGGCCCACGACGACGCCGACCGCCCAGGACATGGAGCGGCGGACGGCGCGGGCGTCGCGGACCCCGGTCATCCGCATGGTGATGTGCGGCAGGCAGGCGGCGCCGAGGACGACGGTCAGTTCGGAGCTGATCATGTCGAGCTCGTTGCCGCCGAACTGCAGTCCCGCGTGCAGATAGGCGGTGCCCGCGCCGCTGCCGGTCTCCGCGGCGCGCAGGAGTGCGCCGGTGTCCCAGTCGAAGCGGTCGAGGACGAGGAGGGAGACGAGGAGCCCGGCGCCGAGCAGGACGACGGTCTTGACGATCTGGATGAGGGCGGTGCCCTTCATCCCGCCGATGGCCGCGTAGCCGGTCATGACGACGCCGAGGGTGATGATGGATCCGGTGCGGAATCCGGAGCTGTCGAAGCCGAGGATGAAGGAGAGCAGGTTCCCGCTTCCGGCGAGCTGGACGACCATCAGCGGCAGCAGGGCGGTGAGGGTGACCGTGCAGGAGGCGATGCGGGCGGCCCGGCCGGGGGCCCGGCGGGTGAGCATGTCCCCCATGGTGAACCGGCCCGCGTTGCGCAGGGGTTCGGCCAGCAAGAACATCAGCAGGACGAGGGAGAGCGCCGTGCTGAGGGCGAGGACGAGGCCGTCGTGGCCGGTGAGGGCGATGACTCCGGTGGTGCCGAGGACCGTGGCGGCGGAGAGGTAGTCGCCGGCGACGGCGAGGCCGTTGCGCAGGGGGCCGAGCGAGCGGTAGCCGGTGTAGTACTCGTCGAGGTCGTCGCGGTCGGGCCCGGTCATGACGCAGAGCAGCAGGGTGACGCTGGCGACGGCGATGAACGCGGTCAGGGACATCGTCTGGGCGGACTCGTCGAACCCGTTCACCGGCCCGCTCCCGTCCTGCGGTCCGTGGCCGGCCAGGTGTCCGTGCCGCCGCGGGCGGCCCGGTCGCGCAGTCCGGCGCAGAGCGGGTCGACGGTGCGCCGGGCCGTCCACTCGTACACGGCGATGGCGGCGAGGGCCACGGGGAGCTGGCACAGGCCGAGGAGCAGGCCGGTGGTGAGTCCGCTGTCGCCCACGGGGCGGGTCATGAGAGCGGGGGCGTAGCCGGAGAGGAGCAGGAACAGGGTGAAGTAGCCGAGCGCGGTGAGGGTCGAGACGCGGCGCAGCAGGCGGTAGGCGGTGCGGAGCCGGCGGAGGTCGCTGTGGTGGCCGGGGGCGGATGCCCGGCGCGGGGCGGGTGGGCGGCGCCGGGGTGGCCGCGGGGGCGGTGAGCTCTGCCAGGGCAGCAGGTAGTCGCCGGGGTAGGGCGGGGGCGGGGGCCGGTGGGGTCGCGGTGGTTGCCGGGGCGGCGGGGGGTGGTGGGGGCGTGGGGGCTGCCGGGGCGGGTACGGGGGCGGCTGCGAGTCGTACGGCAAGGCGGTGCTCCTTGCATGGCTCGGGCCCGGGAACGGGCTGCAAGGCAGGGGCGCGGGTGCGCTGTCGGGAGCGCGTACGTTACTCGCGGGTATCGTGGAGGGGGAGGGCTACGGGCGAACTACCGTAGGTAACTCGCCAGTTGTCTAGTCCTTGGGCGCCGGGGGAGCGCTCTCGTGCTCGTCCAGCACGGGGAATCGGCGCGGAGCCACGACGACGAGCACGAGCAGGGCGAGGGCCGCGGCGACCGCGGCGCCGGTGAACACGTGGTCGACGGCGGTGTCGACGGCCCTGCGCAGGTAGTCCGTCGCGGCGGCGGAGAGCGCGGCCGGGTCCTCCAGGGCGTGCGAGACGGCGTCCAGGTCGCCGGGCAGGCCCGGAACGGGGGCGTCGGACAGCCGGGAGGCGAGCACCCCGTTCGCGACGGCGCCGAAGAGGGCGGCGCCCACGCTCTGGCCGACCTGCCGGCAGAAGAGCACGGACGCCGTCGTCGTCCCGCGCTCCGTCCACCCGACCGTCGACTGGACCCCGACGATCAGGGGGAGCTGGAACAGGCCGAGCGTCGCCCCGAGCAGCAGCATCAGCAGGGCGGGCTGCCAGGCCGAGCCGGGGTAGGGGAGCAGCGGGAAGCAGAGGAGGACCAGCAGGGCGCCGGACATGCCGATGATCGCGGTGCGGCGGAAGCCGACGCGGTTGTAGACCCGGTCGGACAGGGCGGCGGAGACGGGCCAGCTCAGGGTCATCACGGACAGGACGAACCCCGCGGCGATCGGGCCGAGCCCGAGGACGGACTGGGCGTACGTCGGCAGGAAGACCGTCGGCGCGACCATCAGCAGCCCCATCGCGCCGAGGGCGAGGTTCACCGACGCGATGGTGCGGCGCCGCCAGACCCAGCCGGGGATGACCGGTTCGGCGGCGCGCCGCTCGATGGCGACGGTCAGGGCGGCCAGTGCGGCGCTCCCCGCCAGCAGTCCCAGCTCGGGTGCCGAGAGCCACGGCCAGGCGACCCCTCCCTGGACGAGGGCGGTCAGCAGGAGCGCGCCGGTGGCGAAGACGGCGAGCGCGCCCGCCCAGTCGACGCGGGGACGGGTGGCCGGGCGCGGCCGAGCCGGTTCGTGGAGGTGACGGACCACCAGCCAGAGGGCGACGGCGCCGACCGGCAGGTTGATCAGGAAGATCCAGCGCCAGTCGGCGTAGGCGGCGAGCAGTCCGCCGGCCGCCGGTCCCGCCACGGCGGACGTGGCCCAGACCGTGGACAGCTTCGCCTGGATCTTCGGGCGTTCCTTCAGCGGGTACAGGTCCGCGGCGATGGTCTGCACCGTGCCCTGGAGGGCGCCGCCGCCGAGGCCCTGGACGACGCGGAAGGCGATCAGGGCCGCCATGTTCCACGCCGCGGCGCAGAGCAGGGAACCGGCGAGGAACAGGATGATGCCGGCGATCAGGACGGGCTTGCGGCCGAAGGTGTCGGAGAGTTTCCCGTACACCGGCAGGGTGACGGTCACCGTCAGCAGGTAGCCGGAGAAGAGCCAGGAGAAGACGGAGAAGCCCCCGAGGTCACCGACGATCTGCGGGACGGCGGTGGCGACGATGGTGCCGTCGATGGCGGCGAGACCCATGCCCAGCATCAGTGCCGCGGCGACCGGCCGGCGGGCCCGGTCGGTGTCCGGCACCGCTCCCCGGGGAGCCGTGCCGCGTACCGCTTCCGGGCTGTCCGTGCCGCCGACGCTCTCCGTGCCGCCCACCGGGGTCCCTTCCCTATGCATCTATCTCCTGGGGGTCACTGTCCCACCGGCGGAGCGAGAAAGGCAGACGCCGGCCGAGGGGTGAGACCCCTACCCGGGTCTCGTCCGCAGGGCCCGGACCCCTAGGGGGAGCTCCGTACTCCGGCCCAGGGATCGTTCCTCCCGCCGGAGGACGAGAGGCACGGGCCCCGTTCCTTACCGTGTTCCTACGTCGCTGATGTGGCCCGCCGCAGGGGGAGGGGTGGGGAAAACCCCCATGCGAAGACTGCGCCGGGCACCAGGGCGCATGAGGCCCTCCGCATACGAGACTCGACACGTACACCGAGACGTCCAGGCATTGACCGACATAGGAGAGAAACCGTGACAACGGCTGTGACCATTCCCAGGCACGGGGACACCGGAGGGCGTACGGCCGTCGCTGCGCGGGCGCGGCAGGTCGTCAAGGCGTACGGGGCGGGGGAGACCAGGGTGGTGGCCCTTGACCACGTCGACGTGGACATCGCCCGCGGGCAGTTCACCGCGATCATGGGCCCGTCCGGGTCGGGCAAGTCGACCCTGATGCACTGCCTCGCGGGCCTGGACACGGTGACCTCCGGTCAGATCCACCTGGCCGACACCGAGATCACCGGCCTCAAGGACAAGAAGCTCACCCAGCTGCGCCGGGACCGGATCGGATTCATCTTCCAGGCGTTCAACCTGCTCCCGACGCTCAACGCGATCGAGAACATCACGCTGCCGATGGACATCGCCGGCCGCAAGCCCGACGCCGCCTGGCTGCGGCAGGTCGTGGAGACCGTCGGCCTGGCCGACCGGTTGAAGCACCGGCCCACCCAGCTCTCCGGCGGTCAGCAGCAGCGCGTCGCGGTCGCCAGGGCGCTCGCGGCCCGGCCCGAGATCATCTTCGGCGACGAGCCGACCGGGAACCTCGACTCGCGGGCCGGCGCCGAGGTGCTGTCGTTCCTGCGCAAGTCCGTGGACGAGCTGGGCCAGACCATCGTCATGGTCACCCACGACCCGGTGGCCGCGTCCTACGCGGACCGGGTGCTGTATCTCGCCGACGGGTCGATCGTCGACGAGATGCAGAACCCCACGGCCGAGCAGGTCCTTGACCGCATGAAGGACTTCGACGCGCGCGGGCGGACGTCATGACCGTGTGGAAGACCTCGATGCGCAACTTCCTGGCGCACAAGGGCCGGATGGCGCTGTCCGCCGTCGCGGTCCTGCTGTCCGTGGCGTTCGTGTGCGGCACGCTCGTCTTCACGGACACCATGAACACCACCTTCGACAAGCTCTTCGCCGCGACCTCCGCCGATGTGACGGTCAGCCCCAAGGCGGCCGGCGGCGCCGACGACATCCCGGAGAACGGCAAGCCCGCGGCGCTGCCGGAGTCCGTCGTGGCCGAGGTCGCCGGCGCCGACGGTGTGAAGAAGGCCGAGGGCGCCGTCACGAGCATGGCCGTCACGCTCGTCGACAGCCACGACAAGAACCTCGGTTCGGACACCGGCGCCCCGACCATCGCGGGCAACTGGACCGAGAACGACCTGCGGTCCATGGAGATCACCTCCGGCCACGCCCCGCGCGGCCCCACCGAGGCGATGATCGACGCGGACACGGCCGAGAAGCACCACCTGAAGATCGGTGACGAGGTGCGCACCATCGCCGTCACCGGGGACATCCGGGCGAAGGTCACCGGTATCGCCTCGTTCACCGTGACCAACCCCGGTGCGGCCGTCGTCTACCTCGACACGGCCACGGCCCAGCAGAAGCTCCTGGGTGCCGCCGGCGTCTTCACGCACATCGCGGTCACCGCAGAACCCGGCGTGAGCGACACGCAGTTGAAGCGGAACGTCGGCGCGGTCCTGGGTGACCCGGGGGCGTACAAGCTGCGGACCCAGAAGGAGAGCGCGGCGGACAACAAGGACTCCATGGGCTCGTTCCTGGACGTCATGAAGTACGCGATGCTCGGGTTCGCCGGGATCGCGTTCCTCGTCGGCATCTTCCTGATCGTCAACACCTTCTCGATGCTGGTCGCCCAGCGCACCCGCGAGATCGGCCTGATGAGGGCCATCGGCTCAAGCCGCAAGCAGGTCAACCGGTCCGTGCTCATCGAGGCGGTGCTCCTGGGCATCGTCGGATCGGTCCTGGGCGTCGGGGCGGGCATCGGCCTCGCCGTCGGGCTGATGAAGCTCATGGGCGCCATGGGCATGGAGCTGTCCACCAGGGACCTCACCATCGCCTGGACGACACCGGTGATCGGGCTCGTGCTCGGCATCGTCGTCACCGTCCTCGCCGCGTACATCCCGGCCCGCCGCGCCGGCAAGGTGTCCCCGATGGCCGCGCTGCGCGACGCCGGGACCCCGGCGGACGCCAAGTCCGGCTGGGTCCGGGCCGGTCTGGGGCTCGTCCTCACCGGGGCGGGCGCCGCGGGCCTCTGGGCGACGACCTGGGTGGACGACGCGACCGAGGGCTCGCTCTACCTCGGCCTGGGCGTGGTCCTCACCCTCATCGGGTTCATCGTGATCGGCCCCCTGCTCGCCGGTGGGATCGTGCGGGTGCTCGGTGCCGTCGTCCTGCGGCTGTTCGGTCCGGTCGGCCGGCTCGCGGAGCGCAACGCGCTGCGCAACCCCCGCCGTACGGGAGCGACGGGCGCCGCCCTGATGATCGGCCTCGCCCTGGTGGCCTGCCTCTCGGTCGTCGGCTCCTCCATGGTCGCCTCGGCCACCGACGAGCTGGACAAGTCGGTCGGCACGGACTTCATCGTCCAGTCGAACACCGGCCAGCTGATCGTGCCGCAGGCCGCGGAGGCGATGGAGAAGGTGCCGGGCATCGCGCACGTCACCGACTACAAGGTCCTGGCCGCGAAGCTCACCAACCCCGACGGCTCGACCGTCGACGAGGACGTCACCGCGGCCGACCCGACGTACCCGCAGGACCTGCGGCGCAAGACCGTGGCCGGCGACCTCGCCAAGGCGTACGGCGCGGACTCGATGTCGGTCGGCTCGGACTACGCGGCCCTGCACAGGATCAAGGCCGGGGACGAGATCACGGTCGCGTTCAAGGCCGGCGAGACCGCGAAGCTGAAGGTCGCCGCGATCACCTCGGACGAGACGAACGTCGACAAGGGCGCGATGTACATCAACGTCACGACCGCCGAGCGTTACGTCTCCGCCGACAGCATGCCCACGAACATGATCATGTTCGCCTCGGCGGAGGACGGAAAGGAGAAGGAGGCGTACGCCGCGCTCAAGAGCGCGCTCGCCCCCTACCCCCAGTACAAGGTGCAGAACCAGGCCGACTTCAAGGAGGACCTGAAGGACCAGATCGGCCAGCTGCTGAACATCGTGTACGGCCTGCTCGCCCTGGCGATCATCGTGGCGGTGCTGGGTGTCGTGAACACCCTGGCCCTGTCGGTCGTCGAGCGGACCCGTGAGATCGGCCTGATGCGGGCGATCGGCCTCTCCCGCCGTCAGCTGCGCCGGATGATCCGGCTGGAGTCCGTGGTCATCGCCCTCTTCGGCGCCCTGCTCGGACTCGGCCTGGGCATGGGCTGGGGCACCTCGGCCCAGAAGCTGCTGGCCCTCGAAGGGCTCGGGGTCCTGGAGATCCCGTGGCCGACGATCCTCACGGTGTTCGTCGCCTCGGCCTTCGTCGGACTGTTCGCCGCCCTGGTCCCGGCCTTCCGGGCCGGCCGGATGAACGTCCTGAACGCGATCGCCACGGACGGGTGACCCAGCCCGCCGCAGGCTGACCGCACCGGCCCCGGGACGTCCCTCCAGACGTCCCGGGGCCGGTGCGCGTCCGGGTGCGGAGCCGCGGCCGGGCGGGCACGACCGGTCAGGCGTGCATGACGGGCACGTCGTACTGAGGGATCCACTTGTCGCGGGTGACGACCGTCAGTCCCTCGGTCTGGGCCTGGGCGACGAGGATGCGGTCGAAGGGGTCGCGATGGAGCGGGGGGAGGCGGCCTGCCTTGACGCCGTGCCCTGCGGTGATCGCGAGGCTTGTCAGCTGACAGTCCCGCACTCGCTCCGCGAGATCATCGGGTCCTGCGAGTTTTCCGGCGGACTGCTTGATGGCGATCTCCCACGGAGTCGCGGCACTGAGGTACACGGCGGGTTCCGTGTCGATCAGGTCCTTGATCTCGTCGGAGAGTTCGGTGGAGTCGTCGAGCCACCACAGGGCGACATGAGTGTCGAGCAGAAGGCGCATCAGCGCATCCCGAACGCTTCGGCGATGTCGTCCGGAAGATCGTCGAAGTCATCGGGGATATGAATCCGTCCCCGGAGGGAGCCGCGACCGGTCCGCCGTACTTTCGGATGGAGGGGCACGACCTTCGCGATGGGCTCGCCCGCCCGGCTGATGATGACCTCCTCGCCGGTCTCGACCTGTTGCAGTATCCGGGAGAAGTGCGTCTTGGCCTCGTGCACGTTGTACTGCCGGGCTGCTTCCATGACCGCCTCGCTCGGGCCAGAAGTGGACTAGTGCTGGACTAAGGCTAGCCCCGCTGCCACCGACCGGACAACGGCGTTCCCCCGCGCGAGTGACACACCGGCGTCGTACGCTGGAGGACCCCGGCCCGTGCCACGTGTCGGGCCTCTCGCGTTGCTCACTCGCCACACCGGACGGAACCTTCATGAGCCTGCACGGTCTGCTGGACGTCGTCGTCACCGACCCGGCGCTCTCCGAAGCGGTGAAGGCCGCCTCCGACGGTCACCGGGCCCACGTCGACCTGGTCGGCCCGCCCGCCGCACGCCCCTTCGCCGTGGCCGCACTGGCGCGCGAGGCCGGCCGGACCGTACTCGCCGTCACCGCGACCGGCCGCGAGGCCGAGGACCTGGCCGCCGCGCTGAGGACGCTGCTGCCCCCCGACACCGTGGCGGAGTTCCCCTCCTGGGAGACCCTGCCCCACGAGCGGCTGTCGCCCCGCTCCGACACCGTGGGCCGCCGCCTCGCCGTGCTGCGCCGGCTGGCACACCCCCGGGCCGACGACCCCGAGACCGGCCCGGTCAAGGTGATCGTCGCACCGGTCCGCTCCGTGCTCCAGCCGCAGGTCAAGGGCCTGGGTGACCTGGAGCCCGTGGCGCTGCGCAGCGGGGGGAGCGCGGATCTGGGTGAGGTCGTGGAGGCCCTCGCGGCGGCGGCGTACTCCCGGGTCGAGCTGGTGGAGAAGCGTGGCGAGTTCGCGGTGCGCGGCGGCATCCTGGACGTCTTCCCGCCGACCGAGGAGCACCCCCTGCGGGTGGAGTTCTGGGGCGACGACGTCGAGGAGATCCGCTACTTCAAGATCGCCGACCAGCGATCCCTGGAGGTCGCCGAGCACGGCCTGTGGGCCCCGCCCTGTCGTGAGCTGCTGCTCACCGACGACGTACGCGAGCGGGCCGCGGCCCTTGCCGAGGCGCACCCCGAGCTGGGCGAGCTGCTGGGGAAGATCGCCGAGGGGATCGCGGTCGAGGGCATGGAGTCGCTGGCCCCGGTCCTCGTCGACGAGATGGAGCTGCTGATCGACGTCCTGCCGAAGGGCGCGATGACGCTGGTCTGCGACCCGGAGCGGGTACGGACCAGGGCGGCGGACCTCGTCGCGACCAGCCAGGAGTTCCTCCAGGCGTCCTGGGCGGCCACGGCGGGCGGCGGCAAGGCCCCGATCGATGTCGGGGCCGCCTCGCTGCGGGGTATCGCGGACGTCCGGGACCGGGCCCGTGAGCTGGGCATGATGTGGTGGTCCACGTCCCCCTTCGCCGCCGACGAGGAGCTGGACGGGGACACCCTGAAGCTCGGGATGCACGCCCCGGAGGCGTACCGCGGCGACACCGCCCGGGCGCTCGCGGACACCAAGGGGTGGCTGGCCGAAGGGTGGCGCACGGTGTACGTCACCGAGGGGCAGGGCCCCGCCTCCCGCACGGTCGAGGTCCTTGGCGGGGAGGGCATCGCGGCCCGGCTCGACGCGAATCTGACCGGGATCGAGCCCTCGCTCGTCCACGTCTCGTGCGGTGCCATCGACCACGGTTTCGTCGACCCGGGGCTGAAGCTGGCCGTGCTGACGGAGACGGACCTGACCGGGCAGCGTACGGCCACCAAGGACCTGGGGCGGATGCCGGCCCGGCGCCGGAAGTCCGTCGACCCGCTGACCCTGCAGACGGGCGACTACATCGTGCACGAGCAGCACGGTGTGGGCCGCTACATCGAGATGGTGCAGCGCACCGTGCAGGGCGCGACCCGCGAGTACCTCCTTGTCGAGTACGCCCCCGCCAAGCGTGGCCAGCCCGGCGACCGGCTGTACATCCCGACCGACCAGCTGGAGCAGGTCACCAAGTACGTCGGCGGGGAGGCGCCCACCCTGCACCGGCTCGGCGGCGCCGACTGGACCAAGACGAAGCAGCGCGCCAAGAAGGCCGTCAAGGAGATCGCCGCCGACCTGATCAAGCTGTACTCGGCGCGCATGGCGGCCCCCGGTCACGCGTTCGGCCCGGACACCCCGTGGCAGCGCGAGCTGGAGGACGCCTTCCCGTACGCCGAGACGCCCGACCAGCTGTCCACGATCGCCGAGGTCAAGGAGGACATGGAGAAGTCCGTCCCGATGGACCGGCTGATCTGCGGCGACGTCGGTTACGGCAAGACGGAGATCGCGGTGCGGGCGGCCTTCAAGGCGGTCCAGGACGGCAAGCAGGTCGCCGTGCTCGTGCCGACGACGCTCCTGGTCCAGCAGCACTTCGGCACGTTCACCGAGCGGTACGCACAGTTCCCCGTCAACGTGCGGGCGCTGAGCCGCTTCCAGTCGGACACCGAGTCGAAGGCGACGCTGGAGGGGCTGAAGGACGGGTCCGTGGACCTGGTCATCGGCACGCACCGGCTGTTCTCGTCCGAGACGAAGTTCAAGGACCTGGGCCTGGTCATCGTCGACGAGGAGCAGCGCTTCGGCGTCGAGCACAAGGAGCAGCTGAAGAAGCTGCGGGCCAACGTGGACGTGCTCACCATGTCGGCGACACCCATTCCCCGCACGCTCGAGATGGCCGTCACGGGCATCCGCGAGATGTCGACGATCACGACGCCCCCGGAGGAGCGGCACCCCGTCCTCACGTTCGTCGGGCCGTACGAGGAGAAGCAGATCGGCGCGGCCGTGCGGCGTGAACTCCTGCGTGAGGGCCAGGTGTTCTACATCCACAACCGGGTCGAGTCCATCGACCGGGCCGCGGCCCGGCTGCGCGAGATCGTGCCCGAGGCGCGGATCGCGACGGCGCACGGGCAGATGGGCGAGAGCCAGCTGGAGCAGGTCGTCGTCGACTTCTGGGAGAAGCGGTTCGACGTGCTCGTCTCCACGACGATCGTCGAGTCCGGCATCGACATCTCCAACGCCAACACCCTGATCGTGGAGCGCGGCGACAACTTCGGCCTGTCCCAGCTGCATCAGCTGCGCGGCCGTGTCGGCCGTGGACGGGACCGCGGCTACTCGTACTTCCTGTATCCGCCGGAGAAGCCGCTGACGGAGACCGCGCACGAGCGGCTGGCGACGATCGCCCAGCACACCGAGATGGGCGCGGGGATGTACGTGGCGATGAAGGACCTGGAGATCCGGGGCGCCGGAAACCTCCTGGGCGGCGAGCAGTCCGGGCACATCGCGGGGGTCGGCTTCGACCTGTACATCCGGATGGTCGGCGAGGCGGTGGCCGACTACCGGGCCGCCGTGGACGGCGGGGTCGAGGAGGAGCCGCCGCTGGAGGTCAAGATCGAGCTGCCGGTGGACGCGCACATCCCCCACGACTACGCCCCGGGGGAGCGGCTGCGCCTCCAGGCGTACCGCTCGATCGCCTCCGCGAACTCGGAGGAGGACATCCGCGCGGTGCGCGAGGAGCTCACCGACCGGTACGGCAAGCTGCCGGAACCGGTGGAGAACCTTCTGCTGGTGGCGGGCCTGCGGATGCTCGCCCGGGCCTGCGGGGTGGGCGAGATCGTGCTCCAGGGGCCGAACATCCGCTTCGCTCCGGTGGAACTGCGTGAGTCGCAGGAGCTGCGGCTGAAGCGGCTCCACCCGAAGACGATCTTCAAGCCGGCCACACGCCAGATCCTCGTCCCGCGCCCGACGGCGGGCCGGATCGGCGGCAAGCCGGTGGTGGGGCGCGAACTCCTCTCGTGGACCGGGGAGTTCCTCACGACGATCCTGGGGTCGTAGGGCTGGAGTACTAGGTGCGGGCCGGGCCCGCGTCGTTCGCGGGGCCACGTGGCGCACGAAGACCCCCGGACCGTCGGGCGCTCCGGGGCGATGGGTCGGTGGCCGGCGTACGGCTTGCCGTCCTGACCGCACCCGCGACGAGGCGGGAGGCCGGGCTTTACGCAGGCCGACGCGCGTGATCAACTTTGCGCTGTCATACGGGTGAGGCCTCTGGGGAGGGGCCGGGGGCAGGGGAGACACGCGATGCAGGTCGCCGAGAAGGAGAAGGTGCAGCCGTGCCCGCAGTGCGGCACGGAGATCCGGACGGACTCCCGGTTCACCACCTGGTGCAGTGCCTGCGACTGGAACGTGGACCCGGTGGGCGACGCGGCGCAGGACCGGAACGACGGCCTGCTGGAGCGGATGAGGCGCGCCACGGCCCACCGGCACGGTGAACAGTTGCATGCCCGGGTGAGCGGGGACGGCGCCGGGCGCCGGGCAGGGGACCTGTCCGTCGTCCTGGCCTACGCCATCGCGTGTGCGGTGCACGGCGTGACGGTGGCCCTGGCCGCCCTCGGAGTCTGGTGCGTCGTGGCGGGATGGGGCGGCTTCGGCGTGCTCCTCGGCCTGATCCTGCTGTTCGTGGCATGGAACCTGAGGCCGCGACTGCCGCGCCTGCCCGAGGAGGGGCCCCTGCTGCGGCGTGACGACGCACCCGTGCTGTTCGGGCTGATCGACGAGATCGCCAGGGTGGCCGGTACGCGCGGCGTGGACGTGATCGCGGTCGACACGGACGTGAACGCGAGTGTGATGAGCTGCGGGGTACGGGGACGTCGTCTGCTGAGACTGGGGCTTCCGCTCTGGGAAGTCCTCACGCCGCAGCAGCGGATCGCCCTGCTCGGCCACGAACTGGGTCACTACGGCAACGGTGACACCCGCCGAGGGATCATCCCTGCGACCGCCTACCGCTCACTGGTCACCTGGTGGGAGTACACCGAGCCGAAGGAGAACCCGTCTCCGCTCGAGATGGTGGTCAACCTGCTCTGTCTCGTGCCGCGTGCACTGATCGTCGCCGTGTTGAGGACGCTGGACAAGCTGACCATGCGTTCCAGTCGGCGTGCGGAGTATCTCGCGGACTCGTTCGCGGCGGAGGCCGGATCGTCGGTGGCGGCCGCGGAGCTCATGGACCGGCTCCTCGTCCTGGACTCGGCGGTCGTCACGCTCCAGCGTGAATCCAACGATCCGCGCGCCGCCCGCCGCGGTGCCGGCGGGGCCGAGGAGCGGGCGGAGCGGCTGTGGACGCTGCTGGCCGCGGACGCGGCGTCGGTCCCGGAGCACGAGTACGAGCGGAGCCGCCGGGTCAGTGCCATCAGGGGGCACTGCGTCGACGCCACGCACCCGCCCACCCACCTGCGGCGGGAACGGCTCCTCTCGCTCACGCCCCTGCCTGCGGCTGTCGTTGTGGACGACGAGCGGGAGCAGCGGATCTCCGAAGAGCTCGCCGACGCGCGCCGTCTGCTCGCCCGCCGGATCCTGAGGGACGGTTTCCCCGGCTAGGACTCGTACGGCTTGGCCACGGCGGGCGGCTCGGACCGGGGCCGCCGTCCGCGAGTTCCGGAGGGGGCGCCGTCGCAGGGCCGTGGACCGGCGCCGCCGACGGCAGGTTCGCGGATGGGCGGAGGTCTCACGACGCCCCCGGGAGTGCGGGGCGGTCGAAGAGGAATCCGGCGACGGACCGGAACACGTCCTCGGGGTCCCGTCCGCCGACCGGTCCGTCCAGGTTGCCCGTCAGCAGCAGCGTGGCGAAGCCGTGGGCGAGGGACCAGGCGGCGATGCCCGCGAGCCGGGCGTCCTCGCCATGGGCGGCGTCGGGCAGTTCGCCGACCCCCGCGCGCAGCTCGTCGGTGGCACGGGCCTTGGCGGCGAGCAGGGCGGGGTCGTCGGCGCGGTGGAGCTCGGGGCGGAACATGACCTGGAAGTGCGCGGGGTGCTCCGCGGCGAAGCGCACGTACGCGACCCCGCGCTCCCGCAGGTCCTGGGCGCCGGCCAGGGCGTCGGCGAACAGGGCGTAGCCCTCGGCGGCGACGGCGGTGAGCAGGCCGGTCCGGTCCTTGAAGTGGTGGGCCGGTGCGGCGTGCGAGACGCCCGCACGGCGGGCCAGGTCGCGCAGGGACAGGGCGTCGGGGCCGTCCTGGCCGATGGCGTCGAGAGCCGTGGCGAGCAGGGTCCGCCGCAGGTCGCCGTGGTGGTAGGCGCGTTCACTGGTCATGGGACGTACCGTACGCGGAATGTAGTCATTGACAAGTTCTAGGGGGGAGGCGCATCCTGACCATCTAGTCAATGACAAGATAAATCGGGGAGCGGGAGGCCGGGAGATGTCCGACGAAGCGGGCCGTGTGCGTCAGATGTGGCACTTGCTGGAGCCCCTGCACGCCGTCGTCTACTACGCGCCGGAGGCCTTCGAGGAGGCCGCCGCGCTGGGGTACGCGACGGACGAGCGGTGGCCGTCCTACTTCGCGTGGCGCGCCGCACCGCTCGGAGCGGCGGGCGCCGAGCGGGTGGCGGACACCTTCCACAGCTTCAGCCCCCGGATGATCGGCGCGTACGTGCCGGCCGGCTGGTCCGTCGCCACCCCGGACGCGGTGCTCGCGGCCAGGGAGAGGGCCGTCGACCGTGCCTACCGGGCGCTGTTCGGGGAGCGCGTGGACGGCCCCGGGTTCGCCGGGGCGGCGGCGCTCGCCCGCCGGGTGGCCAGGGCGGCGGACATGACCGGCCGCCCCCTCGCGGCGGCGGCCGCCGCCCTGCCGTGGCCGCGGGAGCCGCACCTGGTGCTCTGGCACGCGGCGACGATCCTGCGGGAGCACCGGGGCGACGGTCACGTGGCGGCGCTCGTCGCGGCGGGGCTCGATCCGGTGGAGTCGCTGGTCTCCTTCGCGGCCGTCGGCGCCGCCCCGCCCCAGGTGTTCGCGAGCCGGGGGTGGAGCGCCGCGGAATGGGCCGCGGCCCGCGGACGTCTGGCCGCACGGGGACTGCTGGAGGCGGACGGCACGGCGACCGTCGAGGGCCGCGCGCTGCGCGCGGAGATCGAGCGCCGTACGGACGAGAGCGCGGCGCAGCCCTGGGAAGCCCTCGAACCGGAGGAGCGGGAGCGGCTCGTGGAGCTGCTGGGGCCGGTGTGGGTGGAGGTGCTCGGCTCCGGCCTGCTGCCGTCCGAGACGACGCTGGGGATCGGAAAGGTGTGAGTGAGCCGGCCGTGGCCCGCCCGCTGCCCGTGGGCGACCGCGCCGCCCGACCCCCCCCGGGGGGTTCCCGGCCCCCGCCCCGTGCCGCGATTCCGGCCCGGCGCCTAACCTGGTTCGCTGTGAAGCCATCTGACGCAGTGAGCCCCCGAAACCGCCTCCTCGCCCTCGTGACCGTGGCCCTGACGGGCTCTCTGGTCCTGACCGGGTGCGACTCCCTCGACGAACTGCCCGACCCCGTGCGGTCCGAAGCGGCACCGGCCCCCGGTGGCAGCGCGCTGCAGGCGGCCGAAGGCCTCACGGTCAAGGGCCGGGCCCCGAAGACCGGTTATGACCGCGACGAGTTCGGGTCCGCCTGGGCTGACACCGACCGCAACGGCTGCGGCACCCGTGACGACATCCTCGCGGACCAGCTCGACGACGTCTCCCGGGACGCCGACGGCTGCAAGGTGCTCAGCGGGGTCCTCGACCCGGACCCGTACACCGGGACCCGCATCACGTTCCAGCGGGGCCGCAGCAAGGTGGACATAGACCACCTCGTCGCCCTGTCCGACGCCTGGCAGAAGGGCGCCCAGAAGTGGAGCGACGGCAAACGGCGGGCATTCGCCAACGACCCGCTGAACCTCGTGGCGGCCGACTCCTCCACCAACCGCCGCAAGGGCGACGGGGACACCGCGACCTGGCTGCCCCCGAACAAGGACTACCGCTGCGCGTACGTCGCGGGGCAGGTCTCGGTGAAGAAGAAGTACGGGCTGTGGGTGACGCAGGCGGAGCAGGACGCCATGACGGACGTGCTGCGGACCTGCCCCAAGGAGAAGCTGCTCGCGGGCGGCAACCCGACGGACGCCCCGGCGCGTTGAGCCGTCTCCGTGCGGCGGACCCGGAGTCCGGTGTGGGGGTACCGCGTCCCGTGTGGCGATGGCGGCTGACGGCCGTGGGGCTCAACCTGGGCCTGGGAGTGCCGGGGATCGTGCCCGTGTGGCTGGTGTGGTACGTCCTGGCGAACGGCCCCTTCGCGGCGGCCGGATGGGCGTCGCGGGAGCCGACGGAGAACGACGGCATGGCGCTCTGGCTGGTCATCGTCGTGCCGGTGGTCGCGGCCTTCGCGATCATCTGGTGGCTCGCCAACAGCCCCGTGCGGCGGAGGGCGGCGCTCGACCCGCTCGTGTACTGGCCTGCGGGGGTGCTGCTGACGCTCGCGCCCACCGCGGTGCTCATCGTCAACAGCTACGTCTGAGCCGGTTCGGGGCCTCGGCCACGGGCCGGCTCCCGAGCCGGGTGCCGGGTCATGCCCGGGTAATCCGCTTGGCCGGCCGGTGCCCCGCCCCTACCGTGACGCCCATGGACCTGAAGATCACCTCGCTCGCCGAGCGGCCCGAGCTGGCGGGCGCGATCGACGAGATGCCCGACACCTGGCCGCTCTTCGTGCTGGAGGACCTGGTGGGCTGGGCGAACTTCCCGCGCCTGGCCGTCGATTTCCCCGAGTACGTACTGGTCGCCACCGGCCCGGACGGGGCGGTGGCCGCCCGTGCCTACAGCGTGCCCTTCGCTCTCGGCGTCCCGGGGCGGGGCTCCCTGCCCGCGAGCGGCTGGGACCAGGTGCTGCTGTGGGCGTTCTCCGACCTGAGGCACGGGCGCACGCCGGACACGGTCGGCGCGATCGAGGTGGCGGTGGCCTCGGGGCTGCAGGGGCGGGGCGTGTCCGGGCAGATGCTGGCCGCGATGCGGGAGAACGCCCGGCGGCTCGGCTTCCGCGAGGTCGTGGCCCCCGTGCGGCCGAGCGCGAAGCACACGGATCCGGCGGCGCCGATGGAGGAGTACGCCCGGCTGACCCGCGCCGGGGACGGCCTGCCGGTGGACCCCTGGCTGCGGGTCCATGTGCGGGCGGGCGGGGTCATCGAGTCGGTGGCGCCGACGTCGATGACCGTGAGCGCCCCGCTCGACCGGTGGCGCGCCTGGACGGGGCTGCCGTTCGACACCGAGGGCCCCGTGGACGTACCGGGAGCCCTGGTGCCGGTGCTGTGCTCGGTCCGGCACGGCTACGCGGTGTACGTCGAACCGAACGTCTGGGTTCGCCACCGGACGTGAACAGGGCCTGGGCCCGCGAGGAAGGGACATCGTGTCCTCGCCGGAGAGGCGCCCGCGTCCCGGGCGCCCGACTGCTTCGTGCGTCCGTGGTGCGCGAGGTGTCAGAGCTTCAGGTCCCACTGGTCCGCGTCCCATTCGAGGCCCGGGCTGACCTCGACGGTCAGGTTCTTCGCGTCCGCCGGTGCGTCGAAGGCGAACTGTGCGGTGATCTTCTTGCCCGGGAGGACCGTTCCGCTGAAGCCCTCACCGACCTTGCCGTCGAAGATCTGCTCGGCGTTCACGCCGTCCTTGCCGGCGCGGGCGTCCACGGTGGCCAGGCTCGCGTCGAGCTTCTCCTTGCTCTTGTTCTCCATGACGACGGTCACCTTGTACGCGCTGTTGCCCTTGGTGTGCCCGGCCGCGAACTCGTCCGGTGTGTAGGCGTTCGCGGGTCCGACCGTGACCTCCAGGCCGTCGTCGTACACGGCCGTGTCCGCTTCGTCCAGGCTCACGGCCTTGTCGTCGGCGCTGTCCTTCTCCGTGCCGCCCGCCGCCCCCGGCTTCGCGGAGGCCGCACTCCCCGACACCTCCTTGTTGATGTCCTTCACCACGTCGTCCACGGCCTTGAACGTCAGGACGGCTCCGACCACCGACAGGATGAGCGAGACCAGGCCGAGCACCGCGCCGAACGTGGCCACGCCCTTGTTGGTCGCCTCCCCGCGCTTGGCGCGGCCCCGTGCCGCCAGGCCCAGGATCAGGGCGATGACTCCGAGGATGCCCGCCAGCCAGAAGAGCAGCGGCACCAGCCCGGAGACCGTCCCGATGATGCCGAGGACGAGGGCGGCGACACCGAGCCCGTTACGGGCGGGCTGCGTGCCGGGAACCTGGGTGGGGGCGTACGGCTGCTGGGGCTGAGGCGACTGCGTGTACTGAGACATGGGTGTGCCCTTCGGCGAATGACGGGGATGTGAGCGGCGCGATGCGCCGCTCCGTTGTGCGGTGGGTCAATAAGAGCAGAGCCTGTGAACCGGGTCAACATGCATTTCGTCGTTTCGCGTAGTCGCGTGCGTGAACCGGGGTGTGGGTGTGATCGGTATGCTCACCCCCACAGCGGGCGACACCGACGTGCGTGGAACGGGAGACAGGCCAGTGCCGGAGAGCTCGACAGAGGTGACCGCAGCCGGAATCGCCCGGCTCGCGGGTGTGGGCCGCGCCGCCGTCAGCAACTGGCGCCGCCGCCACGACGACTTCCCGAAGCCTGTGGGCGGCACCGAGGCGAGCCCTTCCTTCGCCCTTCATCAGGTCGAGCAGTGGCTACGGGACCAGGGCAAACTCGCCCAGGTCCCGCTGCGCGAAAGGGTCTGGCAGCAGATGGCCGGGCATCCCGGTGGCGCCGTCACCGCTCTCGTCCACGCCGGCAGTGCCCTCATCCTGGTCCGGGACAGGCCCACCGCATGGCTGGAGATCACCGCGGTCTCGGACGCCCGTATGGCGGCAGTGCTCCCCGACGCCCTGGACCGGGTGCTGGCCGACCGTTTCGGGCCGGGACGCGTCGTCCCCACCCCCACGGCTTCCGCGCTCCTGCCGTCCGTCCCGCTCCTGCGCGGCGTCGCCGAACTCGCCGCGGAGACCGGCGTCCGGCCGGCGTTCGACTTCCTGTTCGGCCGTCAGCTCGATGCCAACCCGCGTCAGTACACGCTCACACCTCCGGGTCTCGCCGATCTGATGGCCTCCCTCGCCGAAGCGGCCAAGCCCCACGGGGGGCACGGAGGGAAGCGGGTCCCGCGCACGGTCCTCGACCCCGCTGCCGGAACCGGCGCCCTGCTGCGCGCGGTCGGCAGGCCCACGGCTCTGTACGCGCAGGAGGCGGACGCCGACCTCGCGGCGCTCACCGCGCTCCGGCTCGCACTGCAGGCGTCGACGAGCGGGGCCGACGAGCCCGCCATCGAGGTGCGGACCGGCGACACCCTGCGTACGGACGCGTTCGCTCGGCTGACGGTGGACGCGGTGCTCTGCCACCCCCCGTTCAACGAGCGCAACTGGGGTCACGACGAGCTCGCCTACGATCCGCGCTGGGAGTACGGCTTTCCGGCCCGCACCGAGTCGGAACTCGCCTGGGTCCAGCACGCACTCGCCCGTCTCCGCGAGGGCGGTACCGCCGTGCTGCTGATGCCCCCCACCTCGGCGTCCCGCCGCTCGGGCCGCCGCATCCGCGCCGACCTGCTGCGCCGCGGAGCCCTGCGCGCCGTCATCGCCCTCCCGGCCGGCGCCGCGCCCCCGTACGGCATCCCCCTCCACCTCTGGGTGCTCCGGAAGCCGGGTGCCGAGTCGCGGCCCACGCCCGAACTGCTGGTCGTGGACACCGCCGGCCCCGAGACGGCCGGCGCCGCGCCGGGCCGCGACCGGCTCGACTGGCCCGCACTGCGTGCCACGGTCCTCGACGCATGGACACCCTTCGACACGGCCGGCCGCCGGGAGCCCTTCGAGGAGCGTCCGGGGGCGAGCCGTGCCGTCCCCGTCATCGAACTGCTCGACGACGACGTGGACCTGACCCCCGCCCGTCACCTCCCGCCCGTGGCGTCCGGCGGTGGTGCGGCGGAACTGGCCGCCGTGGGGGAGCGGCTGCAGGACACCCTGAAGCTGGCCTCCCGGCTCGCTCCGGCACCCGCCGTGCCCGGCGAGGCCGTCAGGCGGCCCCACACCACGGTCGGTGAACTGGCCCGCGCCGGCGCCCTGCAGCTGCGTACGGGCACCGGTGCGGCGACCGGCCCGCTGGCGGTCCTCACCGAGCACGACGTCCTCGCCGGCACGGCCCCCAGCGGGACGCCCACGGCTCCCGCCGGCTCTCCGCAGGACGAGCCGCTGCTGCTGGAGGCGGGCGATGTGGTGGTGCCCGTGCTCGGCGGCGGCGCGGTGGCCAGGGTCGTCGACGACGCCACGGCGGGGGCCGCGCTCGGCCGCAACCTCCAGCTGCTGCGCCCCGATCCGGCCGCCCTGGACCCCTGGTTCCTCGCCGGCTTCCTGCGCGGGACCGCCAACAACCGGCAGGCCAGCAGCTACGCCTCCACGGCGACGCGTCTCGACGCACGCCGCCTCCAGGTACCGCGCCTTCCGCTGGACGAACAGCGGAGGTACGGCGAACAGTTCAGTGCCCTGGCCGTGTTCGAGGACGCGCTGCGCGCGGCGGGGCGGCTCGGCGGGCAGCTGGTGCAGGGGATGTACGACGGGCTCACGGACGGCACGGTGGCCCCGAAGTGACCTGAAGCACAACGGTTGTGCACAACCCAGGACCGGTTGTCCGTGTCGGTGTATACGCTCACTGCACACGTCCGCATACGCCCTCCTGGGAGCAGCACATGCACGGCTACGGCTATCCGCCGCCGCAGCTACCGAAGCGGCGGCCGTCCTCGGCGACGCTGACCGCGCTGCGCGTGCTCTTCGTGGCACTCACGCTCATGAGCTGCGGGTTCCTGTCCTGGGCATCGCTGCTGCGGCTGGCCACCGTCACCCGCAAGGGGCTGGACTGGACGCTGATGGCGGTGGTCATCGCGCTCAACGCGGGCATGTTCGCGTACATCGTCTCCACGCCCGACAACGAGGAGGAGCTGACGGACGCGCAGGCGCTCGTGTTCCTCGGCTGGCTGCTCTGCACGGTGATCGGCACGATCACCTACTACCTGTACGCGGAGATCCGGCACTACGGCCCCCAGCACGCAAGCCCCGGCCCGTCGCCGTACGCGGCTCATGGTGCGCCGCAGGCCCCCGCCGTCCCACCCGCGAGGCCCGCCCCCGGGTACGGCTACCCGCCGCCCCCGGCCGACTCCGTACGTACGCCCGCCCCGACACCTCGGCCCACTCCGGCACCCCGGTCCGGGCCCACACCGCCGCCCGCCTCCCCCCAGCGCCTGGAACAGGTGCGGGCCGAGCTCGACGAGCTGAGCGACTACCTCCGCAAGGAGGGTGACAGCAGATGAACGGCCGTGTCATCGCAGGCCGTTACGAGCTGGCGACCATTCTCGGCCAGGGCGGCATGGGCCAGGTCTGGACGGCGTACGACCAGCGTCTCGACCGAAGGGTCGCGGTGAAACTGCTGCGCCCCGACCGGGTCGCGGGTCCCTCCGGCAGCGAGGCCGCCGACGACCTGCGGCGCAGGTTCGTCCGCGAGTGCCGGGTCACCGCGCAGGTCGACCATCCGGGCCTCGTCACCGTCCACGACGCGGGGGGTGACGGCGACGACCTCTACCTCGTCATGCAGTACGTCGAGGGCGCCGACCTCGCCGACCATCTCGCCGAGCACGACCCCTATCCGTGGACCTGGGCGGTCGCGGTGGCGGCCCAGCTCTGCGCGGTGCTCTCGGCCGTGCACGCGGTTCCGATCGTGCACCGCGACCTGAAGCCGCGGAACGCGATGATCAAGCCGGACGGCACCCTCACGGTGCTCGACCTCGGCATCGCCTCCGTCATGGACACCGACACCACGCGCCTCACGCACACGGGTTCACCGATCGGTTCCCCGGCCTACATGGCTCCCGAGCAGGCGATGGGCGGAGCCGTCGGCCCGTACACCGACCTGTACGCCCTCGGGGCCCTCCTGCACGAACTCCTCAGCGGTGACGTGCCGTTCGCCGGGTCCACCGCCCTCGGGGTGCTGCACCGCCATCTCTACGAGCCACCACTCCCGGTCCGCCGGCTCAGGCCCGAGGTCCCCGAGGCGCTGGAGGCCCTCGTCCTGCGGTTGCTCGCCAAGGACCCGCAGCACCGCCCCGCCTCCGCCCAGGAGGTCTACGAGTCCTTGCGGCCGCTGCTGCCCGCCGGCGGTGCGCCCTCGGGGCCGCTCGACCCGACCCGCCCGTTCCTCCGTCCGCACGCGCCCTGGCCCGACCGCGCGGTGACCCCGGCCCCGGCGCCCGTGCCGGCGCAGCAGGCGCCCGCCGCGTCCTTCGAGCCGCCGTCACGGCCGAACGTCGCGCAGGCCGTCGACGACGTGAAGCGGCTCCTCGGCGAGGGCCGGATCACCCAGGCCGTCGACATCCTCGGCGGCATCCTGCCCGCCGCCGCGGCGGAACACGGTGAGCACTCCCCGGTCGTGCGGATCCTGCGCAAGCAGTACGCCGCAACCCTGATGGACGACGGGCAGTACCGCCGCGCCCTGCCCGAGCTGCGCCGCCTCGCCGACGACCGCACGGCGGAGGCCGGGCCGGGCGACGCGGGGACGCTGCAGTTCCGTTACGACGCGGCGCAGTGCCTGGAGCAGCTGGGCGAGGCCGCCGCGGCGCTCGCCGAGTACAGGGCCCTCCTTCCGTACTACGAGAGCGGCTACGCCGACTCCACCGGTCCGGGGAGGGCGTTCGACATCCGGCAGCGCATCGGTCATCTGCTGCTCGGCGTGGGGGACCATTCGGCGGGCCGTGCCCAGCTGCAGGCTCTCCTGTACGACACGGAGCGTGCCTACGGCCCGCACCACCCGCTGCCCACGGAGCTCCGCCGGCAACTCACCCACCATCAGGACGTACGCGGGTCGTTCTGAGACGCACGGCCTTCCGAAGGGGCGATCCGGGCGGGTTTTCGTTCTGGACCCCACACTGACCGGTCCGGAAATCGTTGGTCGAAGCAGTGGCCCGAATCACGTCCACTGCCTAACATCGATCACCGCAAGGCTTTGTGCACTGATGCACAAACTCTCCCCGGGAGGCTCCTTTGCACCGCCGCCGTCGTACCGCGCTCGTCCTTTCCGCCGCCACGCTCCTCGCGGGACCGCTTCTGACCGCCTGCGGCAGCGAGGCCCATCCGGGTGCCGCTGCCGTCGTGGGCGGCGACCGGATCGACGTGGCGACCGTCCAGGCACAGGCGGCCGACGTACGCACGGCGCAGCAGAGCGCCGGGCAGTCCGGGGAACTGGTCAAGAAGACGGGGCAGTTGAACCGGGCCAAGCTGCACGGTCTCATCTTCGGGCGGGTCCTGGACCGGGCCGCGAAGGACGCCGGGGTCACCGTCAGCCGCAAGGAGATCCAGCAGATCCACGCGGCGGCGGCAGCGCAGTCCGGCGGGGACAAGGGCCTGCGTACGGTGATGCTGGAGCAGCGCTGGGTCGCCCCCGGCCAGATCGAGGACGACCTGCGCAAGGAGGTCCAGCTCCCGAAGCTGGCCCGCGCGCTCGGCGCCGATCTGCAGACGCCGGCCGGCCAGCAGGCCGTGAGCGAGGCGCTCACCGAGGCGTCGAAGGCACTGCACATCGACGTCAACCCGCGCTACGGCAGCTGGGACGACAAAAAGGTCCAACTCAGCACGTACAAGACCGCGTGGATCAAGCAGGTCACCACCTTCCAGGGCCAGGAGCCCGAGGCAGGCGCCTGACGCCGAGGACGTCTCCTCCTGGTCAGGCAGGTCTCGCGCCTGATCCGGACGGAGGGTGGCTCCCGGCCGGGGGTAGGTTCGACGGGTGAACGCTGAAGACCCCGGCCGTATCGTCCTGCTCACCGCCAGCCACCGGGTCGCCCCCGGTCTGCTGTCCTGGCCCGCCTGGCAGACGCTGCGCGCTGCCGACAAGGTGCTGTGCCCCGAGCGGGACCACCCGCAGCTGCCGTACCTGCGGGAGGCGGGAGTCGCGGCCGAGCACGCCTCGCCGTCGGCCGGGGAACTGGTGGACGACTGCGCGGGCGGCCGGACCGTCGTGGTGATGGTCGGCGGCGAGGGTGATCAGGCGCTCACCGACGGACTGGCCCGGCTGGGCGGGTCCGGCCGGGTGCAGATGCCGGACCTGGAGCTGCTGCCCGGTTCGTACGACCTGCCCGGCGCCCGGCTCCTGGACCTGGTCCAGGTGATGGACCGGATCCGGCTCGAATGCCCGTGGACCTCGCAGAAGACCCACGGGGGCCTGGCGAAGTACGCCATCGAGGAGGCGTACGAGCTGGTCGAGGCCATCGAGGACGGCGACCGCGAGGAGCTGCGCGAGGAGCTCGGCGACGTACTGCTCCAGGTCGTCTTCCACGCGCGCATCGCCGAGGAGGACCCGGAGGAGCCCTTCGGTATCGACGACGTCGCGGCGACGATCGTCGAGAAGCTGATCCACCGCCATCCGCACGTGTTCGGCGACGAGACCGCCGAGACCCCGGAGGACGTCCACGCGCACTGGCTGCGTACGAAGGCGATCGAGAAGCAGCGTGCCTCGGTCACCGACGGAGTGCCGCTCGGCCAGCCCGGTCTGGCGCTCGCCGCCAAACTCGGAAGCAGGGTCCGTGCGGCGGGTCTCGGAACCGCGGTCCCCGAGGGCGACGGGATCGGTTACCAGCTGCTCGCCCTCGCCGTGCGGGCCGAACAGGACGGCGTCGACCCGGAGGCCGCCCTGCGCGCCGCCGCGCGCGCCTACCGTGACGCCATCAGGGCAGCCGAAGGGCTCGACGGCGCGACGGACGGCCTCCAGCAGTGAACGACGGCCCCGCAACCCCCTCCTCCTCCGCAACCCCCTCCGGACCCGCGGCCGGACCCGAACTCTTCACCTGGGAGTTCGCCACCGACCCCTACCCCGCCTACGCCTGGCTGCGCGAGAACAGCCCGGTGCACCGCACGGCGCTGCCCAGTGGGGTGGAGGCATGGCTGGTCACCCGGTACGCGGATGCCAGACAGGCACTCGCGGACACCCGGCTCTCCAAGAACCCGGCCCACCACGCCGGGCCGGCGAACGCCAAGGGGAAGACGGGCATCCCGGGTGAGCGCAAGGCTGAGCTGATGACGCATCTGCTGAACATCGATCCGCCGGACCACACCCGGCTGCGCCGGCTCGTGTCCAAGGCGTTCACCCCGCGCCGGGTCGCCGAGTTCGCGCCGCGGGTGCAGGAACTGACGGACAGCCTCATCGATTCGTTCATCGAGGAGGGGAAGGCGGACCTCATCCACGACTTCGCCTTCCCGCTGCCCATCTACGCGATCTGCGACCTGCTGGGGGTGCCTCGGGAGGACCAGGACGACTTCCGGGACTGGGCGGGGATGATGATCCGCCACGGCGGCGGCCCGCGGGGCGGGGTGGCCAGGTCGGTCAAGAAGATGCGCGGTTACCTCGCCGAACTCATCCACCGCAAACGGGAGAATCCCGGCGACGATCTCATCTCCGGCCTGATCAGGGCCAGTGACCACGGTGAGCACCTCACCGAGAACGAGGCCGCGGCGATGGCCTTCATCCTGCTGTTCGCCGGCTTCGAGACGACCGTCAACCTGATCGGCAACGGGCTCTACGCGCTGCTGCGCAACCCCTCGCAGCGCGAGCGCCTGGAGCGCTCGCTGGCGGCGGGAGAGACCGAGCTGCTCGCCACGGGCATCGAGGAGCTGCTGCGCTACGACGGGCCGGTGGAGCTCGCCACATGGCGCTACGCCACCGAACCCGTGACGCTGGGAGGGCAGGTCATCGGGGCGGGGGACCCCGTCCTCGTGGTGCTCGCGGCGGCCGACCGCGACCCCGAGCGATTCCAGCATGCGGACACCCTGGATCTCGCTCGGAGTGACAACCAGCACCTCGGTTACGGTCACGGCATCCACTACTGTCTGGGGGCGCCGCTGGCCCGCCTGGAAGGGCAGGTCGCCCTGGCGACCCTGTTGAAACGGCTCCCTGACCTGCGGCTTGCCGTCGATCATGCCGATGTGCGGTGGCGCGGAGGCCTCATCATGCGTGGACTGCGCACGCTTCCCGTGGAGTTCGGTCCCGGCCATACACCGGCGGAAGGTGACATTCTGTCAACTCTGTGACTTTCACGTGATCTCCGCTGCATCGACTTGTGACACACGTTCGAGTAGAGCTAGGTTCACCGTTCGACTCACCCGTCACATGTCAGTCACACGGAAGGCAATCCCATGGGCTCCGCGAACGGCAGACACCGTCGCCCTCGTCAGGCACCCGCCATCGTCGTCGCCGCAGGCGTCACAGGATCGGCGATTGCCATCCCGCTCCTCGGTGCCGGTGGCGCGCAGGCCGCAGACGCCTCGACGTGGGACCGCGTCGCCGAGTGCGAGAGCGGCGGCATATGGAGCGCCGACCTCGGCAACGGCTACTACGGGGGACTGCAGTTCTCCGAGGCCACCTGGTCCGCTTACGGCGGCACGGCGTACGCGTCCCGCGCCGACCTCGCGAGCCGCTCGCAGCAGATCGCCATCGCCGAGAAGGTCCTGGACGACAAGGGTCCCCAGGCGTGGCCCAGCTGTGCGGTGATCTCCGGGCTGGCGCTCGACGGGGCGCTGCCGGGTATCGACCCGGGCGACGAGCCGTCCGCCGAGCCGACGGACACCGCGACCCCGTCCGCGACCCCCTCCGCGGAGGAGTCGGACGACGCGGGCGCGAAGGGCAAGGCGGGCAAGGGCGCGTCCGACGCCAAGGCCGACAAGGGAAACAAGGCGGACAAGTCCGGCACTGCGCCTTCCGCCACGCCGTCCCCCGAGGCGTCCGAGACGTCAGGAGCCTCGAAGGGTGACGGGGTGAAGGCCGGGAAGCATCGCGGCACGCCCGCTCCCGAGGCGGGCACCGGGTCCGGAGCGGTCGAGGGGCGCGAATCGGGCAGGCACGCCTCGCGGGGCGCGTCCGAAGGGCGTCAGGGTGCGGAGGGGACCTACACCGTCCAGGAGGGCGACAACCTCTGGGCGATCGCCGACACGGAGGAACTCCCCGGTGGCTGGCCCGCGCTCTACGAGGCCAACAAGGACGAGCTCGGCTCCGACCCCGACCTGATCCTTCCCGGCCAGAGTCTGGACCTCGGTCTCGGCCTCGGCGCGGACGCGAGCGGGACGCAGGCGGAGACCCCGGCCGCCAACTGATCAAAAGCGCGAAAACACCCCGAAATCAGGGGTAGTTCAGAGGCCTATGTCCACTTATGTGTAAGTGAGACATGGGTCTCTTTGCTTCAACTGGCGTGTCATGTACGCCCGGTCTGTCCATATCCGCTCCGACCTGCGCGAACGGCCACCCTCGCTGCTCGGTAAGGCGCTGATTGACCGTTATGCCCATTTTTGAATGTAGGGGTTGTGTGTGTTTACGGTCGGAGCCGCTCGCACCGCGGGCACCTTCGACCGTCACGCCGAATCCTGCCGTCGGTCGGGGGGAACGACGCGTAAAGCGCCGTAGGCAGGAGCGGGGGACCCAGGTAAGTGCCGGAACCCGGCCGTCGGAAGACGGCTGAGGACCGGCTGGGGGTGAAGTCGTCCGCGAGTGCGGTCGGCCGGGCAACTCACAGGCCCGAACCCGACAGCTCACCTCGTAGGCGTCGGTGAGGAGAACCATGCTGCTTTCCAGCAAGGGCAAGCACCGCAGCCCGTCCAAGGCCGTCCGCATCGCCACCCTGGCGGGCGTCACCGGCGCGGCCATCGCCGTCCCCCTGATGGGCGCGACCGGTGCTTCCGCTGCCTCCGTCGACACCTGGGACGCCGTCGCCCAGTGCGAGTCCGGTGGCAACTGGTCCATCAACACCGGCAACGGCTACTACGGCGGCCTGCAGTTCTCGGCCTCCAGCTGGGCGGCCGCCGGTGGCACGCAGTACGCGGCCCGCGCCGACCTGGCCACCAAGGGGCAGCAGATCGCCGTCGCCGAGAAGCTCCTCGACCTGCAGGGCCCGGGCGCCTGGGCCTGCGCCGGTGCCGGCGGCCTGACCAACGACGGTGTGGACCCGGGTGTGGACACCGGCGCCGCGCCGAAGGCCGAGACGAAGGCGCAGCCGGAGCGCACGGCCGAGCAGCCCGCTTCGCGCAGCGAGAAGCGCACGGCTCCCAAGGAGACCGTCACCACCCCGACCGGCCAGAAGGTCGAGAAGGGCGACGGCGAGTACAAGGTGAAGGCCGGCGACACCCTCAGCAAGATCGCCGAGGCGAAGAAGGTCAAGGGTGGCTGGCAGAAGCTGTTCAAGCTGAACGACGACATCGTCGACAAGGCCGACCTGATCTTCCCGGGCCAGCAGCTCCACCTGAAGTAGTCGCGAGCGGTACGGGGCCCTCCTCCGCCCCGACGGCCCGGCCCGGCGCGCCCACCCCCCTGTGCGCCGGGCCGGGGTCGTGCCCGGGGGTTCCAGGGGGCTCCACGGTGAGGCCCGTGAGGGGCTCCTGTGGGGGCAAGCGTTCAAGTGTTGTAGTTACTGGCCAGTAAATATCTGGAGCTTTGCCCGTAATGAAGGCCCTTGGGTCCTTTTTCGTCCCAGGGGACGGGCGGACGGCCGACGGAGCGGGCCGAGCCGGTTAGGCTCGTGGCGCAAGGCCACAGTGACCCTGCACATCCAGTGTCATATCCCAGAAGGAGATGCCTCGTGCCGTCCATCGACGTCGTCGTAGCCAGGGAAATCCTCGACTCCCGGGGCAACCCCACGGTCGAGGTCGAGGTTGGCCTCGACGACGGCAGCACGGGACGTGCTGCTGTTCCGTCCGGCGCCTCCACCGGTGCGTTCGAGGCCATTGAGCTTCGCGACGGCGACCCCAACCGCTACCAGGGCAAGGGCGTCGAGAAGGCCGTCCTCGCCGTGATCGAGCAGATCGGCCCGGAGCTCGTCGGTTACGACGCCACCGAGCAGCGCCTCATCGACCAGGCGATGTTCGACCTGGACGCCACCGAGAACAAGGGCTCCCTCGGCGCCAACGCCATCCTCGGTGTCTCGCTGGCCGTGGCGCACGCCGCGTCCGAGGCCTCCGACCTCCCGCTGTTCCGCTACCTCGGCGGCCCGAACGCGCACCTGCTGCCCGTTCCGATGATGAACATCCTGAACGGCGGCTCCCACGCCGACTCCAACGTGGACATCCAGGAGTTCATGATCGCGCCGATCGGCGCCGAGTCCTTCTCCGAGGCCCTTCGCTGGGGCGCGGAGATCTACCACACGCTGAAGAAGGTCCTGAAGACCAAGGGCCTCTCCACCGGTCTCGGCGACGAGGGCGGCTTCGCCCCCAACCTCGAGTCCAACCGCGCCGCCCTCGACCTCATCCTCGAGGCCGTCAAGGAGGCCGGTTACGTCCCGGGCCGCGACATCGCGCTCGCGCTCGACGTCGCCGCGTCCGAGTTCTACAAGGACGGCGTCTACGAGTTCGAGGGCAAGTCCCGCTCGGCCGCCGAGATGACCGAGTACTACGAGGAGCTCGTCTCCGCGTACCCGCTGGTCTCCATCGAGGACCCGCTGTACGAGGACGACTGGGCCGGCTGGAAGGTCATCACCGACAAGCTGGGCTCCAAGGTGCAGATCGTCGGCGACGACCTGTTCGTGACCAACCCGGAGCGCCTCGCCCGCGGCATCGAGGAGGGCTCGGCCAACGCCCTGCTCGTCAAGGTCAACCAGATCGGTTCGCTGACCGAGACCCTGGACGCCGTCGAGCTCGCCCAGCGCAACGGTTTCAAGTGCATGATGTCCCACCGATCCGGTGAGACCGAGGACGTCACCATCGCCGACCTCGCGGTCGCGGTGAACTGCGGCCAGATCAAGACCGGCGCCCCGGCCCGCTCGGACCGTGTCGCCAAGTACAACCAGCTGCTGCGCATCGAGGAGATCCTCGACGACGCCGCGGTGTACGCGGGCCGTTCGGCGTTCCCGCGGTTCCGCTTCGAGAGCTGACGGCCCGAGTCCGGAGCACCAGCCTCCGTCCGTCCCCGCATCCGGTCCCGTACCGTGTGCGGGGACGTACGTGCGTAACGGGGAGGCGTGAGACATGGCCGGGAAGGACCGCGACCGGTTCTCCACCGCGACCAGGCTGCGACTGCTCGGTGAGCAGACGGCGGCCCGCGTCTACCGGTCCCAGAACCGCCGCCAGGCCCGCCGCTCCAGGCTCACCGGGCGGGCGGCGTTCCTGGCGCTGATCGTCTGCTCCTTGGTGGTTGCCCTGGCGTACCCCATGCGGCAGTACATCTCCCAGCGCGACCAGATCGCCGATCAGGAGAGGCTGTCGAGGGAGGCGCGCCAGCGGACCGAGGAGCTGCGCGACGAGAAGGCGCGGCTCAAGGACGACGCGTACATCCGCCGTCTGGCCCGCGAGCACCTCCACTACGTGGTGCCGGGGGAGACCGCCTTCACGGTGATCGACCCCGACACGGCCGAGGTGCGCCGCGGTGATCCGGGGGCGACCGGGCGGCCCTGGCACTCCAACCTCTGGGACGGCGTCGACAGCGCCGACCGCGAATGACCCCGCCCCCGCAGCGGCTCTGGTCCGGGTGCACACACCGTGCCCCGCTCCCGCGCCGACACATACAGACCGACCGATGACATTCAAGGCAGGCATGGACACGCCCCCTCCGCAGACCGAATCCACCACGCCCACCCCTGCGGACATCGCCGCGTTCGAGCTCCAGCTCGGCCGCCCGCCGCGCGGGCTGCGCGCCATCGCGCACCGCTGCCCCTGCGGCAACCCGGACGTGGTCGAGACCCAGCCCCGTCTGGAGGACGGCACGCCGTTCCCGACGACGTACTACCTGTCGTGCCCGCGTGCCGCCTCCGCGATCGGCACGCTGGAGGCCAACGGGGTCATGAAGGAGATGACCGCGCGCCTGGCGGAGGACCCCGAGCTGGCCGCCGCCTACCGCGCGGCCCACGAGGACTACCTCGCCCGGCGTGACGCCATCGAGGTCCTGGAGGGTTTCCCGAGCGCGGGCGGCATGCCGGACCGCGTGAAGTGCCTGCACGTCCTGGTCGGCCACTCGCTGGCGGCCGGCCCCGGGGTCAACCCGCTGGGCGACGAGGCGATCGCGATGCTGCCGGAGTGGTGGGCGAAGGGCCCCTGCGTCACGCCGTGCGGCGACACCGACGCGTCGTGACCCCGCGCGGTATCCGTCCAACCACAGGAGCCCCATGACCCGCGTTGCCGCCATCGACTGCGGTACCAACTCCATCCGTCTGCTCGTCGCCGATGTGGAGCCGTCCACCGGGCAGTTCACCGAGCTCGACCGGCGCATGCGGATCGTCCGCCTCGGGCAGGGCGTCGACCGCACCGGGCGGCTGGCTCCCGAAGCCCTGGAGCGCACCTTCGACGCGTGCCGTGAGTACGCGGCCGTGATCAAGGAACTCGGCGCCGAGCGCACCCGTTTCGTCGCCACGTCCGCGTCCCGCGACGCGGAGAACAGCGACACGTTCGTCCGGGGCGTCCTGGACATCCTGGGCATCGAGCCCGAGGTCATCAGCGGTGACCAGGAGGCGCAGCTCTCCTTCGACGGCGCCACGAAGGAACTGACGGGCAGCGACCACCTGGAGAAGCCGTACCTCGTGGTGGACATCGGCGGCGGCTCCACGGAGTTCGTGGTCGGTGACGACGACGTTCATGCGGCCCGGTCCGTGGACATCGGCTGCGTGCGTATGACCGAGCGTCATCTCGTCGTGGACGGGGCCGTCGTGGACCCGCCCACGCCGGACCGCGTCGCCGCGATCCGGGCGGACCTGGATGCCGCCCTGGACCTGGTCGAGGAGACGGTGCCGATCGCCTCGGCCGCGACGCTCGTGGGCCTGGCCGGGACGGTGACCACGGTGGCGGCGATCGCGCTCGGTCTGGAGGAGTACGACTCCGGGGCCATCCACCACTCCCGTGTCTCGGCCCGGCAGGTCCGGGAGATCACGGCGCGGCTGCTCGCCTCGACGCACGAGGAGCGCGCGGCCATCCCCGCGATGCATCCCGGCCGGGTCGACGTGATCGCCTCGGGTGCGCTCGCGCTGCTCGCGGTGATGGAACGCAGCGGTGCCACCGAGGTCGTCGTCAGCGAACACGACATCCTGGACGGGATCGCCTGGTCGGCGGCGTGATGACAGAGCCGCCGCGGGCGCGGTGAGATGCTGCTCATGCGCATTCCCGCCTGCACCTTTGAGCCTGCGAAAGGCCTCCCCGGACCCGTCCGGAGAGGCCTTTCGCGCAGCGCCACGACGAAGTTCGTGAACTTCTTCACAAGGAATTCGGCTCCACTGGGCGAAGTTCTTCGTCCGGGGGGCCGTACGGGCCGCTCCGAGGGGCGCCGGCGCGCGGGGCGGGGGTGTTGCGAGGGTGTGGCCGGGGTGTGTCCGGGGCAGGTGTCCGCTCGTACCCGGCGGCTCAAGGCCAGCTCACAAGCGGTGAACAACGTTCGCCCGGATCCCCTGGTTCCCCCGGCGGACCATGACCTGGGTCACGTGGGCGGCGAAGTGTAGCAGAGGGTCGCGCATACCTTGTGAAGGGGCTCACGAGCATGCCTCCCGAGGGGGGTGGATACTCGATGGCATGAGCACCACGGAGCGTCCCAGGATCCTCGTTGTAGGCGGTGGGTACGTAGGCCTGTACGCAGCTCGTCGCATTCTGAAGAAGATGCGGTATGGAGAGGCGACCGTCACGGTCGTCGACCCTCGCTCGTACATGACGTACCAGCCCTTCCTCCCCGAAGCTGCTGCCGGCAGCATCTCGCCTCGGCATGTCGTCGTCCCGCTGCGACGCGTGCTGCCCAAGGCCGAGGTCCTCACCGGCCGAGTCACGACCATCGATCAGGACCGCAAGGTCGCCACGGTCGCGCCGCTCGTCGGCGAGGCCTACGAGCTGCCCTTCGACTACCTGGTCATCGCGATGGGCGCGGTCTCCCGTACCTTCCCGATCCCCGGCCTCGCCGAGCAGGGCATCGGCATGAAGGGCATCGAGGAGTCCATCGGGCTGCGCAACCACGTCCTCGAGCAGCTGGACAAGGCCGACTCGACGACCGACGAGGACGTCCGCCGCAAGGCGCTGACGTTCGTCTTCGTGGGCGGTGGCTTCGCCGGTGCGGAGACCATCGGCGAGGTCGAGGACATGGCCCGGGACGCGGCGAAGTACTACTCCAGCGTGAAGCGCGAGGACATGCGCTTCATCCTGGTCGACGCCGCCGACAAGATCCTTCCCGAGGTCGGCCCGAAGCTGGGCGCGTACGGCAAGGAGCACCTGGAGAGCCGCGGTGTCGAGGTCTACCTCTCGACCTCGATGGACTCCTGCGTCGACGGTCACGTCGTCCTGAAGAACGGCCTCGAGGTCGACTCCAGCACGATCGTGTGGACGGCCGGCGTGAAGCCGAACCCGGCGCTGGCCCGTTTCGGCCTGCCGCTCGGCCCGCGTGGTCACGTGGACACCTCCGAGAAGCTCCAGGTGCAGGGCACCGACTACATCTGGGCCGCGGGCGACAACGCCCAGGTGCCGGACATGGTCGGCCGCCGCGCCGGCAACCCGAACGCCTGGTGCCCGCCGAACGCCCAGCACGCGCTGCGTCAGGCGAAGGTCCTCGGTGACAACGTCATCTCCGGCATGCGGGGCTTCCCGCAGAAGGAGTACAGCCACGCCAACAAGGGTGCGGTCGCCGGACTCGGCCTGCACAAGGGCGTCGCGATGATCGTCATGGGCAAGGTGAAGATCAAGGTCAAGGGCCGTCTCGCCTGGTACATGCACCGCGGCTACCACGGCATGGCCATGCCGACCTGGAACCGCAAGATCCGGATCTTCGCCGACTGGACGCTGGCGATGTTCCTGAAGCGCGAGGTCGTCTCGCTCGGCGCCATGGAGACTCCCCGCGAGGAGTTCTACGAGGCCGCCAAGCCGAGCCCCGCGCCCGTCGCCGCCAAGGCCGACGGCGAGAAGAGCAAGTCGGAGGGCGAGAAGGCCAAGGCCTCCTGACGCCTGCACGAAACCGAAGGGGCCGTCCGCCATCCGTGGTGCGGACGGCCCCTTCGGCGTGCCTGGACACCGCCAAGTAGATGGCGGATGCAGGTATTTTGCCGTTCCGTTGTACGGGGGAGGGATGGCGTGGGGGCCGCACGGCGTTGACGCCGGTGTACCTCGCCGCGGCCCCGAGGTGTCGCGGCCCGGTTCGGGTGCGTATATGCGAATTTAGGCACGTTCGGAAACACCACCACGGAGGTGTGCGCCATGGCCGATGCCGCGTCGCGGCTGACCGCTCTCGCCGAAGAGTTGCTGGGAGAACCCCTGCCCGTCCGGATCCGGGCCTGGGACGGCAGCGAATCCGGGCCGCCGGGGGCGCCCGTACTCGTCCTGCGCCACCGCCGCGCCCTGCGCAGGCTTCTCTGGAAGCCGGGCGAACTGGGCCTGGCCCGCGCCTGGGTGGCCGGCGAGATCGACGTCGACGGTGACCTGTACGCCGTCCTGGGCGCCGTGGCCGCACTGCTCTGGGAGCGCGGGGCGGACGCGAAGGACAGTGTCCACCCCGTCCGGGACGCCAGGGTGCGGGCCTTCGCGCGGGGACTCGTCCAACTGGCCGGCCCCTGGCCGCCGCCGCCCCCGCCCGCGGAGGAGGTCCGCCGCCGCGCCGGCGCGCTGCACACCAGACGCCGCGACAAGGAGGCCATCAGCCACCACTACGACGTGGGCAACGACTTCTACGCGATGGTCCTCGGCCCCTCCATGGTGTACTCCTGCGCCTACTGGCAGGACGGCGCCTCGCTGGAGGAGGCCCAGCGCGACAAGCTCGACCTCGTCTGCCGCAAGCTGGCCCTGAAAGAGGGCGACCGGCTCCTCGACGTCGGCTGCGGCTGGGGATCGATGGCCATTCACGCCGCCCGCGAGTACGGCGCCCGGGTCACGGGCGTGACGCTCTCCACCGAGCAGGCCGCCTTCGCCCGCAAGCGCATCGCGGAGGAGGGCCTCGCCGACCTGATCGAGATCCGGGTCCAGGACTACCGGGACGTCAGGGACGGCCCGTACGACGCCATCTCCTCGATCGGCATGGCCGAGCATGTGGGCTCGGTCCGGTTCCGGGAGTACGCCGACGACCTCTACGGACTCCTCAAGCCCGGCGGCCGGCTGCTCAACCACCAGATCGCCCGCCGCCCGGAGAAGGACGAGTCGGCGTACCACATCGACGAGTTCATCGACGCCTACGTCTTCCCCGACGGCGAACTCGCCCCGGTGGGCCGCACGGTCGACACCCTGGAGCAGGCCGGCTTCGAGGCCCGTGACGTCGAGGCGATCCGTGAGCACTACGCACTGACCCTGCGCCAGTGGGTGGCCAATCTGGAGAAGCACTGGAAGGAGGCCGTCCGTGTCACCTCGCCCGGGCGGGCCAGGGTGTGGCGCCTCTACATGGCCGCTTCCGCACTGTCCTTCGAGCGCAACAAGATCGGCGTCAACCAGATCCTCGCGGTACGTCCGCGGGAGGGCGGCGGGGCCGCCATGCCGCTGCGGGCCCGCGACTGGACGGCGTCCGCCAACGGCTGACCCCGCGACGTGAGGAGGGCCGGTACCCGCAGCTGCGGGTACCGGCCCTCCTCACGTCCCGCCTACTCCGTCTTGATCGCCGTCAGCATGTTGAGCTTCGCGCCGCTCCGGGCCGGCCACAGGGAGGCCAGCACACCCACGAGCCCGGCGAGCACCAGGAAGAGGGCGATGCGGTCCCACGGGACGACCAGGGCGTAGCCCGGGATCTCCTCGGACAGGGTTCGGCCGATGGCCCAGCCGAGGAAGACGCCGAGTCCGACGCCGATCACCGCGCCGAAGACCGAGATGACGACGGCCTCCAGGCGGATCATCCGCTTCACGCGTCCCCGGTCGAGGCCGATGGCGCGGAGCATTCCGATCTCCTGCTGCCGCTCGAAGACCGACATCGCGAGGGTGTTGACGACCCCGAGGACCGCGATCAGCAGCGCCATGGCGAGCAGCCCGTACATGATGTTCAGCGCGGTGTTCACGAAACCACCGAAGGTGTCACGGATGTCCTGCTGGTCCATGACGCTCATCGCCGGGTTGTCGCCGAGCGCGTTCACGACGGCCTGCTCGTTGGCCTTGCTCGCGCCGCCGTCCGTCTTGATCCAGATCTCGCGGATGTCGGGGCGGGAGGCGGAGCTGTGCTCGTCGGCGAACGCCTTCGGGACCACGAAGGGCGAGAGGAACTCGTTCTCCTCGTAGAGGGCGCCGACCTTGACGGTGCCCTTCTTCTCGTCGTCGAAGGTCACCGGCAGGGTGTCGCCGGTCTTCCACCCGTTCGACCTGGCGGTCTTCGACCCGACCGCGACCTCGCCGTCCTTCAGCGAGCTCAGCGAACCGGACACCGTCTTCAGCGAGAAGACCTTCTCCACATCACCCGGGGTGACGCCCGATGCGGAGTGGAACTCCCCGTCGATCCGGAAGTACACCGACTGCTGCGGCGAGAGGGCGGTGACGCCGTCCGCCTTCGACAGGGCCGTGAGCGCAGACTCGTCGAGCGAGTCACCACTGGCCATGGAGACCATGTAGTCGGCCCTGATGTTGTCCGTCGTCATCTTGTCGATCGCCTGGCCGAGCGTGACGCCGAGCACCGAGATGCCGGTGACCAGAGTCAGGCCGATGGCGAGCGCGGAGGCGGTGGCCCCGGTACGGCGGGGGTTGCGGACCGCGTTCTGCGCGGCCAGCTTCCCGGACACGCCGAACAGCTTCTTCAGCAGGGGCCGTACGGCGGCGACGGCCGGGCGCGAGAGGAGCGGGATCAGCACGATGATGCCGATGAGGGCCAGGAAGGCACCGGCCGCGACGAGATAGCGGCCGTCCTCGCCGCCGGTTGCGGCGCCGCCGACGATCCCGGCCGCACCGATCAGGGCGATGAACGCGCCGATCGAGTTCCGTACGATCAGCGACTTCGTGGTGGCGACGGCGTGCACACTGCTCATCGCCGCGACGGGGGCGATCTTCGCGGCCCGGCGGGCGGGCAGCCAGGCCGCCAGCACGGTGATCAGGATGCCGACGCCGAAGGCGGCACCGACCGCGACGGGCGAGATGATGAGCGGACCGGCCGGGATCTTGCCTCCGATGAGGCTCGTCGCGGAGCGCAGCCCGGTGGCGAGCCCGATGCCGAGGACGAATCCGATGACGGAGGCGAGGGTGCCGACGACGGCCGCCTCGATCAGCACTGAGCGCTTGATCTGGCGGCGGGAGGCGCCGATGGCACGCATCAGGGCGAGTTCACGGGTCCGCTGGGCGACCAGCATGGTGAAGGTGTTGGCGATGAGGAAGACGCCGACGAACAGTGCGATGCCCGCGAAGGCCAGCAGCATGGCGTTGAGGCCGGCGAGCCCTTCCTCGATCTGCTGGGCCTGCTCGTCGGCGAGGGCCTGGCCGGTCTGCGCGGTCGCGTCCTTGGGGAGCAGCGGCTCGATCGCGTCCAGGATCGCCTTGTCCGAGCTGCCGGCGGCGGCGGTCACGGTGGCGTCCTTGAAGACGCCGGGCTTGAGGTAGAGCGTCTGGGCCGTCGTGGTGTCGAACAGCACCAGGCTGCCGCCCGCGTTGACCGCGCCGTCCTCGGTCGTGAAGACACCGGAGAGGGTGTACTGCTTCACGGGGCCGTTCGTGGCCACCCGCACGGGGTCGCCGACGCGGTACGCGCCCTTGTTCGCGGTCTCCTCGTCCAGTGCGATCTGGCCGTTCTTCACCGGGCCCGCGCCGTCGGTGAAGGTGTACGCGCCGTCCTTGCCGTTCTTGGCGGGGGAGAAGTTGGCGCCGGTGTTGGACCAGCCGTTGCCGATGAGCTTGCCGTCCGGGTCGGCGACGCCGGCGAAGCCGGAGACCCGCCCGGTCGCGGAGGCGACGCCGTCCAGCGACCGGATCTTCTCCAGGGTCGCGCCGTCGATGCCGGGGGTGTCGTCGTCGCGCCCGTCGGCGTAGGTGGAGATCGCGACGGCGACGTCGTCGTAACTCTTGGCCGACTGCTTGCGGAAGGCGTTGCCGAGGGTGTCGGTGAAGACGAGGGTGCCGGAGACGAAGGCTACGCCGAGCATGACGGCGAGCACGGTCATCAGCAGCCTGGCCTTGTGCGCGAGCACATTGCGCAGGGCGGTACGGAACATGTCTGGGTGTCCTGGGATGGGTGCCGGAAGGGGGTCGGGGCGGGGGAGCGGCGGCCGGGTGGCGGCTGCCGCCCGCCTCAGCTGGTCCGGCCCTTCGCGTCGAACGCCTTCATCCGGTCGAGGACGCCGTCGGCCGTGGGGCTCAGCATCTGGTCGACGACGGCGCCGTCCGCGAGGAAGACCACCCGGTCCGCGTAGGAGGCGGCGACCGGGTCGTGGGTCACCATCACGACGGTCTGGCCGAGTTCGCGCACCGAGTTGCGCAGGAAGCCGAGCACCTCGGCGCCGGAGCGGGAGTCGAGGTTGCCGGTCGGCTCGTCACCGAAGATGATCTCCGGCTGGGAGGCCAGGGCGCGGGCCACCGCGACGCGCTGCTGCTGACCGCCGGAGAGCTCCGTGGGGCGGTGCTTGAGCCGGTCGGAGAGGCCCACCATGTCGATGACCTTCTGAAGCCAGACCGCGTCGGGCTTACGGCCCGCGATGTCCATCGGGAGGGTGATGTTCTCCAGCGCGGTCAGCGTGGGCAGCAGGTTGAACGCCTGGAAGATGAAGCCGATCTTGTCCCGGCGCAGCTGGGTGAGCTGCTTGTCCTTCAGGGTGCCGAGCTCGGTCTCGCCGATGCGCACGGATCCGCTGCTGAAGCTGTCGAGGCCGGCCACGCAGTGCATCAGCGTCGACTTCCCCGAACCCGAGGGGCCCATGATCGCCGTGAACTCGCCCTGCGGGAAGTCCACGGTCACTCGGTCCAGGGCGACCACCTGGGTCTCACCCTCGCCGTAGACCTTCGACAGCTCCGTGGCGCGGGCGGCTACCGCGGTGGTGCGGTGAACGCTGGTGGTGGTCACAGGGGTACTCCATGTTCGAGCGGCTTGATTGTTCGCGGGGGACCTCCCCATCCTCACCGCCGGATCGGGCCGGGTCGTCAGTCCCCGTGCCCGTTCCCGGGGCCCTCTTGAGTCGCATCCGCCGTCCGGCGGCGTACTCCTGAGGTAGGAGACGGACCCTGACCGGCGTCGCCCTCACGGCGGGGAGAGGGGGTCGCCGGCGCGGAAGGGGGTGGGCCGCAGCGCCCTCGACAGGGGCCGGCCCCTCGGTCATCTCGGTCACGCAGGGTGACGGACCGGGTCTCGCTCACCGTGTCACGGGGAGGACGTGGCCCGTGCTCCCGGTCCTGCCGCTCGTCCCCGGCCGGCCGGTCCCGGCGGCCGAGGGGGCGACGGGCTCGTCACTCCGCTGCCCGACGGGAGCGACAGGATCCACGACGTGGTGCGGTGTCGGGGGGACCGGAAACGCTGGCGCGGCCGCCGGTTGTGCGGTGCGTCGCGGGCGTCGCGCGGGGGTGAGGTGGCGGGCCCTGGCGAACGGTGGCGCGGGCCCGTGGCGCGTGGGCCGTACGAGTGCGGCGAGTTTCCGTCATTCCCGTTTGGCGGGGGTTCGCGCCGCTCGCCCGGTCCAGGCGTGTACTGATGCGGTGAACGGTGTCTGACGGACCCTCAAACGATCAATAAAATAAGACAACATCGAGCGGATGTTCCGCTGTTCGAGGGACACCCCCGGCTAGGGTCTTGTGCCAACGCGAAGCCGCGCACCCACGCCCGGGTGGTGGAATGCAGACACGGCGAGCTTAAACCTCGCTGCCTCCTCGGGGGCGTGCCGGTTCGAGTCCGGCTCCGGGCACCACGGCATAGCCGGCGGGACCCGGGTGACCGCGTGATACTTCACTCCTAAACTTTCTTGAAAGATCCTCCTCTGGCACTAGGGCCTTTGTTTTGCCTACCCATTACTCTTGTGGGAAGGCCACGCAGGGTGGCCATGGAGGAGTGAGATGAGGAGCAGCAACCCGGTCTTCTCGCGACGGGGCTTCAGCCGCGACAACGGTTACGCGGGCTTCAACGCGGCACCGCAGGCCGGGGCCCCCGCAGCGGGTGCCAACCCGTATGCGCAGGGCACGGCCGCCAATCCGTACGCCACGAACCCCTACGCCCAGCAGGACGCCCAGCTCGGCACGCCGCAGGCGCCGCCGAGCCCCGGCGTGATGACGATCGACGACGTCGTCACCCGCACCGCGATGTCGCTGGGCACGGTCGTGCTCACCGCCGCGCTCTCCTGGGCCCTGCTGCCCGTCGACGAGGCCAATCTCGGCAAGTCGTACGGCATCGCGATCGGCGCCGCCCTGGTGGCGTTCGTCTTCGCGATGATCCAGTCCTTCAAGCGCAAGGCGTCCCCGGCGCTGATCCTGGCCTACGCGGCCTTCGAGGGTGTCTTCCTCGGAGTGATCTCCAGCGCGGTCAGCACCTACATCAGCCCCGGCACGGTGATCCAGGCGGTGATCGGCACCATGTGTGTCTTCGCCGGCGTCCTGATCGCCTACAAGATGCGCTGGATCCGGGTCACCCGCCGCTTCTACGGCTTCGTGATGGCCGCGGCCATGGGCTTCGTGCTCCTGCTGGTGGTCAACCTGCTGTTCAGCGTGTTCGGCGGCGGTGACGGCCTGGGCTTCCGCAGCGGCGGCCTCGGCATCCTCTTCGGCGTCGTCGGCATCATCCTCGGTGCGTGCTTCCTGGCCCTCGACTTCAAGCAGGTCGAGGACGGCATCGCCTACGGCGCACCGCGCGAGGAGTCCTGGCTGGCGGCCTTCGGCCTCACGCTGACCCTGGTGTGGATCTATCTGGAGATGCTGCGCCTGCTCTCCATCCTCAACGGGAACGACTGACCCGTAGGCGCGCGACGACGGACGGCCCGCAGGCGACATGCCTGCGGGCCGTCCGTCGTCACGGGGAGGTGCGGGAGCTCAGCGGAGGTTCCTGGCCGCTCGTCTCAGGTCGTACTCATGGATGATCGCCTTGGCGTGGCCGTACGTGAGGTCGTGTTCGCTCCGCAGCCAGCTGACCTTCTCCTCGAAGCGGACCAGGGAGGGCCCTTCTTCGACGGTGCGGAGCCAGTCGGCGATGTCACGACCGGTGCAGCGAGGGATCCGGGAGAGCAGGTTGCGGTGGGTTTCTTCGGAGAAGACTTGAGACATCGGCGCCTCCGACGCAGTGCGCGTAGCTGGTCCTTGCCCGACACCGTGCCCGAGCGACGCCGTGTTGGCAACCATCCGGTGGGGGCGCGTAGGGTCACGGCGTGCTCGATACGACTCCTCTGATCACTGCCGTGGACCGCTTCGCCGACCGTCTGCGGAGCACTCCGCAGAGCCGGCTGCAGCAGGGTGTGGCCGCAGAAGCCCTGGCCACGGCCAGGGAGCTGTCCACGTGGGCGCAACGCACCGAGGCGCCGGACCTGGAGGCCCGGGTCATGCCCGACGCCGGGATATTCGCCGTGGGGGACCAGCTCGCGGTCGCCGGCCGGGATCTGGCGGTGGCACTGGAAACGGCCCCGTCCCAGGAGCTGGACGAGGCCGTGAGCCGTGTCGAGGAGGCGTCGGTGCGGGCCTTCTCACCCGGGCCCCGCTAGAACGAGGCGATGACGCGGTCGGCCAGGATGTAGACGTTCTCCTCGCCGCACGAGAAGGTCAGCGCGTAGGCGCCGGAGACGCCGGAACCGCCGAGCAGCACCGGCTGCTCACCGGAACGCAGTGAGTCGGCGAGCCGTTCCGCGGTCTCCCGGTGGCCGGGGGTCATGCACAGCGTCGTGCCGTCGGCGAAGACGTACACGTCGAGGGTCCCGAGGGGGCCGGGCCGCACGTCGGTGAGCTCCGTGCCGGTATCGGCGAGCCGCTCCAGACGGTTCACGGTACGCTCATGGTCGGTTACGACGGGTGCCTGGACGGGCACGAAATCCGGGTGCGAGGGGTGGCGGCGACGGGCCGCGGCCAGCTCGGGTGAGTCCTCGGCGAACTCCGCGTACTCGGCGACACCGGCGGTCTCGGGCAGGTCGGTGAGACCGGCCAGCCCCGCCAGCTCGTCCAAGGCGTCGTCGGCGTCGAGGTCCATCGCCTCCAGGCCCACGAAGTCGGTCTGCCGCGGCATGAAGAACGGGACGTCGTCGCCGAGCCCGCCCAGCAGAGAGGGGGCGTCGGCCGCGTCGCGGGCCTCCTGTGCGGCCCAGAAGGCGCGGGCCTCGGCGAGCTCACGCTCCCGCTCCTCGGCGAGCGCCTCCGCGACGGCGGTGCGTATCTCCTCGGCGGGTGTGCCGCTGCTGCGGTCCTGCTGCCCGGGCAGGGAGGCGTGGAGTGCCCGCCCCTCCGCGAGCTCGGTGCGCAGGGCCGTCACCTGCTTGCGCAGCCCGTGAGCAGCGTGCAGAGCGGCGGCGCCGACGGCCGTGGCAGCGGCGGTGGTCAGCAACAGGGCAAACGGCATGGCGCTCACTGACATACTCCCGGTTTCAATCGACACCCCCGACTTCCTACATCAGCTTGTCCTGCACCTGTGCCTGCTGTCAGTGCATTACGTCACGAAATGGACAGGTCTTTGGGCCCGAGGCTTAGGTCTGTGGCTGGTGTGACCTGGGTAAACGACTCTCCCCCGGGACGCAGATCACATCCTGGGGGAGATTCGGTCACGATCGGGGCTCGCCCCGGTTCAGGAGTACCTCGACGCGGGACACAGGGCCCGCGACGGGGCCCCGTTTCCCGCGCTACGCCTCAGCTCAGCCGCTCGGTGTGCGTGGTCGCGCTGAAGCTTCGCCTGCGCTGCGGGCAGGTGCCGCCCTCGTACCTCGGGCGACCCCGACCCTCCGCTACGCCTCAGCTCAGCCGCTCGATGACCATGGCCATGCCCTGGCCGCCGCCCACGCACATCGTCTCCAGGCCCAACTGCTTGTCGTGGAACTGCAGGCTGTTGATCAGCGTGCCCGTGATCCGGGCGCCGGTCATGCCGAAGGGGTGGCCCACCGCGATCGCGCCGCCGTTGACGTTGACCTTGTCCAGCGGCAGGCCGAGGTCCCGGTAGGACGGGATGACCTGGGCCGCGAACGCCTCGTTGATCTCGGCCAGGTCGATGTCGTCGATGGTCAGGCCGGCGCGCTTGAGTGCCTGCTTGCTGGCCTCGACCGGGCCGTAGCCCATGATCTCGGGGGACAGGCCCGAGACGCCGGTCGAGACGATGCGGGCCAGCGGGGTCAGGCCCAGCTCGCGCGCCTTGGTGTCGGACATGATCACGAGGGCGGCGGCGCCGTCGTTGAGGGGGCAGCAGTTCCCCGCGGTGACGAGACCGTCGGGACGGAACACCGGCTTGAGGCCCTGTACGCCCTCCAGGGACACCCCGGCGCGCGGGCCGTCGTCCTTGGAGACGACCGTGCCGTCCGGCGTCGTCACGGGGGTGATCTCGCGCTCCCAGAAGCCGTTCTTGATGGCTTCTTCGGCGAGGTTCTGCGACCGCACGCCGAACTCGTCCATGTCCTGGCGGGTGACGCCCTTGGTCCTGGCCAGGTTCTCGGCGGTCTGCCCCATCGAGATGTACGCGTCCGGGACCAGGCCCTCCTCGCGCGGGTCGGTCCAGCTCGCACCCGACTCCTCTGCACGGGCCGCCGTGCGGGCCTCGGCGTCGGCGAACAGCGGGTTGTGCGTGTCCGGGAGGCTGTCCGAGTTGCCCTTCACGAAGCGGGACACCATCTCGACACCGGCGGAGATGAAGACGTCGCCCTCGCCTGCCTTGATGGCGTGCAGCGCCATCCGGCTCGTCTGCAGCGAGGAGGAGCAGTAGCGGGTGACCGTACAGCCGGGGAGGTGGTCCATCCCCATCTGTACGGCGATGATGCGGCCCAGGTTGTTGCCCTGCTCGCCGCCGGGGAGGCCGCAGCCGAGCATCAGGTCGTCGATGTCCCTCGGGTCCAGCTCCGGGACCTTGGCCAGCGCGGTCTGGATGATGGTCGCGGTCAGGTCGTCCGCGCGCAGATCCTTCAGGGACCCCTTGAAGGCCCGGCCGATGGGCGAACGGGCAGCAGAGACGATCACGGCTTCGGGCATCACGCGGCTCCATGAGGGCTGGAAGGCAGGAAAGGCTGGGCTGCCTTGGAAGTTACCCGGACGTATAGCTGAGGTCACCCGACAGGCGATGTGATGCGGGCCTCTTTTCTAAGCAACCGCTCAGTCGCTCGCAAGGTTCCCGGCCGGTCAGCAGCCGCAGGGCTCAGGGCGGGCCGGCGACCGCGCCGGTGCCGCTGTTCGCGACACCGGCACCGGCCCCGGTCTCCGTACACCTCAGGGGCGCGCGTTCAGGCCCGGCGCCACGTGGCACCGGATCCGTGCCCCGGCATCCACTTCCCGAGGGCGTCGGACGCCTTGCCCGCACCCTCGTGCGGCACCGGCTCGGTGTGTGCGGGGAGGCGTCGGCGCCTGCGGTGCTTGAGGAGGGCCCAGGGCGCGCGCGCCCCCGTCACCTCGGTACCGGCCTCCCGAGCCGCCCGTGAAGCCGCCTTCGCCACCGGCAGCATGCCCTCCCGGCGCGAGCCGTCGAGGTGGTCGGACTCGGGCCACAGCCCGAGCGCCGCGCACAGGGTGGGCAGCATCGCCATCGCCGCGGTCGCATAGCCCTCGGCGGAGGGGTGGTAGTTGTCGGGGCCGAAGAGTTCCCGGGGGTTCGCCTCGAACTCGGGACCGAGCAGGTCTCCCAGTGAGACCGTCCGGCCACCCTGTTCCACCGCGCCGATCGTCTGGGCGGCCGCGAGCTGCCGGCTGACCCGCCGGGCCAGCCAGCGCAGCGGCTGGTAGACGGGCTCGATCGTGCCCAGGTCGGGGCAGGTTCCCACGACGACTTCCGCGCCCGCCGTGCGCAGTCTGCGTACGGCGGTGCTCAGAAAGCGCACCGACTGTGTCGCGGGCATCCGATGGGTCACGTCGTTCGCGCCGATCATGATCGCGCACACGTCCGGTACACCGGACGGATCCGCGAGCACGAGCGACACCTGACGCTCCAGGTCGTCGGACCGCGCACCCGGAAGGGCCGCGTTCCGCAGGTCCACCGGCCGTTCGGCGACCGCCGCGAGTCCCGACGCCAGCAGTGCGCCAGGTGTCTGGCCCGCTCGGCGCACCCCCTGCCCGGCCGCCGTCGAGTCGCCGAGCATGACGAACCGCAGCGGATCCGCGGGGCCGGCGAACGCCACCCCGTACCGCCCGTCCGCACTCGGCGGGACGGGCGCGCTTCCCCCGCCCACCCGCCGTTTCGCCAGTTGCACCTCGGCCAGCACCAGACCCACTGTCGCCGCACCGATCAGCCCGACGCTCCCGCCGCCGTAGGCCGCACCCGCTGCGATCCGCCGTGCCACCCTCGCTCTTGACACAGTCCGGTCCACCTCCTCCATGCCGCACAGCCGTACACAGGACTAACTGCCCCGCAGGGGGCCCGGCCCAATCGCCTGGTCCAATCTCCCGCACGTACGCATAGTCTTGCTTGACCATCTCGGAGATCCCGGAGTACACGGTGCAATTCCACGATTCGATGATCAGTCTTGTCGGCAACACCCCGCTGGTCAGGCTGCGCAATGTGACGGCAGGCATTCAGGCGACGGTCCTGGCCAAGGTCGAGTACTTCAACCCCGGCGGGTCGGTGAAGGACCGCATCGCGCTGCGCATGATCGAGGCCGCCGAGCAGAGCGGTGAGCTGAAGCCCGGCGGCACGATCGTCGAGCCCACCAGTGGCAACACCGGTGTGGGCCTCGCGATCGTCGCCCAGCAGAAGGGCTACAAGTGCATCTTCGTCTGCCCGGACAAGGTGTCCACGGACAAGATCAACGTGCTGCGCGCGTACGGTGCCGAGGTCGTCGTCTGCCCCACCGCCGTCGACCCGGAGCACCCGGACTCGTACTACAACGTGTCCGACCGGCTGGTCCGTGAGACGCCGGGGGCCTGGAAGCCCGACCAGTACTCCAACCCCAACAACCCGCGCTCGCACTACGAGACCACGGGTCCCGAGCTCTGGGAGCAGACGGAGGGGAGGATCACCCACTTCGTCGCGGGCGTCGGCACCGGCGGCACGATCTCCGGCACGGGCCGCTATCTCAAGGAGATCAGCGACAACGGTGTGAAGGTCGTCGGCGCCGACCCGGAGGGCTCGGTCTACTCCGGCGGCTCCGGGCGCCCGTACCTCGTGGAGGGGGTCGGCGAGGACTTCTGGCCGAGCGCCTACGACCGCACGGTCACCGACGAGATCGTCGCGGTCTCGGACAAGGACTCCTTCCAGATGACGCGCCGCCTCGCCAAGGAGGAGGGCCTCCTCGTCGGCGGTTCCTGCGGCATGGCCGTCGTCGCGGCACTGGAGGTGGCCGCGCGCCTCGGTCCCGACGACGTGGTGGTCGTCCTGCTCCCGGACAGCGGCCGCGGTTACATGAGCAAGATCTTCAACGACGAGTGGATGGCCGACTACGGCTTCCTGGAGGACGCCGGCCCGTCCGCCCGGGTCGGCGCGGTGCTCGACTTCAAGGAGGGGCCGCTCCCCTCGCTCGTCCACATGCACCCGGAGGAGACGGTCGGCGAGGCCATCGACGTACTCCGGGAGTACGGCGTCTCGCAGATGCCGATCGTGAAGCCCGGCGCGGGTCACCCGGACGTGATGGCCGCCGAGGTCATCGGCTCCGTGGTGGAGCGGCAACTGCTGGACGCCCTGTTCACCCAGCGGGCGACGCTGTCCGACCCGCTGGAGAAGCACATGTCGGCCCCGCTGCCCCAGGTCGGCTCCGGCGAGCCGGTCGAGGACCTGATGGCCGTGCTCAGCGGTACGGACGGTGCGGATGCGGCGATCGTCCTCGTCGAGGGCAAGCCGAAGGGCGTGGTGAGCAGGCAGGACGTGCTGGCCTTCCTCGCCAAGGGCGCGACCCCGAAGCCGTAACAGCCGCTTCTCCGGGTTCGTGAAAACGGTACGAGCGCGACACGTCGGCGCAGCACCGGCTTAACACGGCTCCGGCAGAGTCATGGGTGTCGGCAGGGAAACCCGCCGGCACCACATACGGCGACACGGACTACGGAGCGGCTCCCGGACCTCCACCGTCGCCAGGACGCGACACCCGGCCCTGACCCGGGACCGCGTCCCTCGCGGGGACCGCCGTCGTCCCGCCCTCCGGGCAACCGGGGGTGCGGCGGTCCCCGCGACATACCCCTGCGCGGACCCGGCGGGCCCTCGTGCCGTCTGCCGCCCCGCGGGCCCCTCAGTCGTCCCAGTCCGACGCGGCCCGCCGCTCCCCCCGGAACCACGGCCATGTGCGGGCGGCGTGGACGGCGTTGACCGCGACGATTCCCAGCCAGGCCACCACGAGCCCGTCGATCCCGGCGTTCACGACGCCGATCGCGGACAGGGGGACGGCCAGCACCAGCGAGACGACCCCGAAGCCGAACCGCTCCCCGAAGGTCCCGCCCGGCCGGGCGGGCGGCGGACCGCTCCGTGCCACCGTCGTCCGCTGTTCGGCGAGGTGCCGCCGCACCCGCCGGTCGAGCGTCTCGTCGAGCCGCTGCTCGACCTTCCCGAGGAACGAGTCGACGAGCGCGGACTCGTACTCCGGCCCCAGCTCACCGCGGGCCTGCAGGGTCGCGTCGAGCTCTCGTCTCAGCTCGGGGTCACGGGCTTCCATACGCCCTACCGTACGAAGCGGGCCCGCCCGGGTCAGTGGGGTTAGCCCCCCTGTTCCGGCTCGTGCGCGAGGCGGGCCGTGCGTGGTCGGCGTAGCGTGGTCTCCGGGACCTGGGAGGCGTGCCATGTCCGTCACCGCACCGATCGCCCGCGCGATCCGGCGTACGTCGGGGGCCAGGGCCCGTGAGGTCAACGAGGCGGAGCTCCGGGCGACCCTGTCCACGTACCGTGAGCTGTCCGACGAGGACTGGCGGCGGCCGAGCCCGTGCGCCGGCTGGACGGTCCGGGACATGCTCGCGCACACCGTCGGCCAGTACGAGGAACTTCCGCGCCCCTGGGTGGCGGTGCGGCGGATCCGGTGGGCCCGGCGGACCCACCCCGCCCTCGGCCCGCTCGACGGGCACAACGAGATCCAGATCGAGGACCGGCAGGGCGTCCCGGGCCGCGAACTCATCGGCGCGCTCGCCCGCTACGCCCCCCAGGCCATCATCGCCATGCGCCGCCTGCCCGCAGCCGTACGACGCAGGGTCCGGCCGAGTGTGCTGTACCCGGAGGCGAAGGCGCTGCCCGAGGACTCGATGGACTACCTCTACCGCGTCCTCATGGTCCGGGACACCTGGATGCACCGGATGGACCTCGGCGATGCCACCGGGGCGGCTCCCGTGCTGGGCGGGCACGACCGGGAGGTCATGGACCAGGTGGTCCTCGACCTGGCCCTCACCTGGACCGGACCCGCCGCGGAGCTCGATCTCCACGGGCCCGCCGGAGGGAATCACCTGCTGGGCAGCGGGGCCCCGGCGGCCGTCGTCCGTGCCGACGCCGTCGACCTCGCCCGGCACCTTTCGGGGCGGCGCGTGCGCGGCACCCTGGAGGTGGAGGGCGATCCCGGAGCACGGTCGGTGCTGATGGCGGCGCGTGTCGTGTTCTGAGCCCTGCCCCCGCCGTTGCCGGAGGCACTGCGCGCCGTGACGTTCCGGCGCACCGGCCTCAGCGGGGTGTCACCTCCGCCAGGAACGTCTCGGGGGTGACCGCGTATCCCAGCGAGTTGATGACGGCGACCGGTGCGCCGTCGATCAGCACCGTGGGGGTGGCGGTGACGCCGCTCGTCTCGAAGGCCGCCGACACCTGCGCCGCCCAGGGCAGGTAGGTGTGCTCCATGACCTTCTGGCGGAAGGCCTCGGTGTGCAGGGCCTCGACCTCACCGGCCAGCCGCAGCAGGAAGTCCCGGTCGGCGAAGGCGTCGACGTCCTCGCTGGGCTGATCGGCGTACAGGGCACGCAGGTACTGCATGAACGGCTTCTGTCCCTCGTCCACTGCGGCGCCCAGGGCGGCCAGCGCTTCCAGGGATCCGCTGCCTCCCGCGGAGTCGTCGAGGAAGGTCCCGAAGTGGTGGTCGATCGCGAAGGCGCCCTCGTCGGCGGCCCGCTCCATGACGGCGCCGAGGCCGAGCTCCATGCGTTTGCAGAACGGACAGCGCAGGTCGGCGTAGACGCTCAGCACGTGCGCGGCATCGGTGTCGCCGTAGCGGACGATGACGCCGCCGGGACCCGTCGTGTTCGCTGGGATCATGGTCCAAGGGTCCGCAGTCGGGGGTCGTCCCGCAATGCGAGGGGCACCCGTCCGCTGCCGCGTCCTGTATATGGACATGCAGAGCGCTTGCTGGCTGAATGGATTCCCCGGTGCCGGACCGGCACGGCGGAACTCCGAAGGGGACAGCATGAGCGGGAGCAGCCCGGCTGCGCGGTTGCAGCGGCTCTTCGAGGGGCAGCGGCTCACGCCCACCCAGCGGCGTATCGCGCACTCCATGGTGCGGCGGGCCGCCGACGCCCCGTTCCTCTCCAGTGTGGAGCTGGCCGAGCTGGCCGGCGTCAGCCAGCCGTCCGTCACCCGCTTCGCCGTCGCACTCGGCTTCGACGGATACCCCGCCCTGCGCAAGCACCTGAGGGACGTCACGCCTTCCGGGGCGGACGGGGCGGACGGGGCGGAGGAGCGCTTCAACGAGTACCAGCAGGCCGTCCTCGCCGAGATCGACAATCTGCGGCAGCTGTCCGAGCTGCTCGCCGACCCCGCGCCGGTCGAGCGGGCGGGCCGGCTGCTCGCCGGGTCCAGGCCCCTGCTGGTCCTCGGGATGCGGGCCGCGTCCTCGCAGGCCCGGGGGTTCGGCTACTTCGCCGCCAAGGTCCATCCGGACGTGCGGGTGCTCGACGAGGGCGGCAGCATGCTGCACGACCGGATCGACGCGGCCCGGCGGGCGGGCGCGAGCGCCCTGATGTGTTTCGCGCTGCCGCGCCACCCCCGCGAGGGCGTGGACGCGCTGGCGTACGCCCGGGAGCAGGGGCTGACCGTCGTCACCGTCGCCGACTCCGCCTTCGCCCCGGTGGCCGCGCACAGCGACCTGCTCATCCCGGCCGCCGTGGGCACCGGACTCGCTTTCGACACCGCGTGCGCGCCGATGCTGCTGGGGCGTGTGCTGCTGGAGGCCATGTGCGACGGGCTGCCCGAGGCGCAGGCCCGGCTGGAGGAGTTCGACGCGCGGGCGGCGGCACGGGGACTGTTCGTCGAGTAGCCGCGTCCGCCGGGGCGGCACCGGGCCCCCTCCGGCCGGGCGGGGCCCGGTCGGGGTGGCAGTGGGGGGCGCCGCGCCGGACGGGCGCGGCGCCCCCACCACTGAGCACGGGGGCTCAGACCTCCAGGTCGGCTTCGATCTTCTTCAGCTGGTGCCGGGCCATCGCGAGGTTGGCGCGGTTGGAGTCCAGCACGAGGTAGAGGAACAAGCCGTTGCTGCCACGGGTCTTGAGCAGGCGGATCAGGTGGTACTGGCCGCTCAGGGTGATCAGGATGTCCTCGATCTCCTCCTTGATGCCCAGGTGCTCCATGGTCCGCAGTTTCGCCCGCACGACGTCCGTGTTGCCCGCCGCGGCGACGTCCAGGTTGAAGTCCTTGCCACCCCCGAGGGTGCCGAGGGCCATGCCACTGGTGTAGTCGACGAGGGCGACACCGAGGGTCCCCTCGATCGACGCCATTGCTTCCTTCAGTGACGCTTCGGTGTTGGCCATAGCGCTGGTTCCTTTCCGTGGCCGGCCCTTTGGCCGGTCCGTTACTGACGTACTTCGGGTGTCACGTGGCATCTGGTGGGGTGGGGCGTCGGGGGAGGGCCCGGGACTGCGGGGGCCGTGGCGGAGGCACGGGGCGCTCGATGCGCTCCTGCGTGGCGTCGACCATCTCGCCGATGCGCGCGCCGGCCCTCCGGCCTTCCAGGTGGAGGCGGCCGACGTTGATGCGGTCCTCGGCCAGCAGGGTGAGGACGGCGGAGGCGCCCGCGGCGTAGGTGGCGATGTAGCCGGACTCGCCGCGGATCAGGAGTTCGCGGAAGCCCCCGCGCCCGGTGGCGTCGGTCATCCGGATCGATACGCCGAGTGCGGCGGCGGTCAGCGCCGCGACGCCCTCGGCCTCCATGCCCGGGGTGTCCTGGGCGACGACGAGACCGTCGGTGCTGGCGGCGAGTGCGCCGGTCAGGAGCGGGACCCGGGCGCGTAACCGCTGGAGTTCGTCGAGGACATCCTGCACTTCGGCCTCGGGCACCATCAGCTGTCTCCTCCCGGCACGCTGTCTGAGCGCGCGAATCACAGGGCCTCCAATGCGTCTCTGAGCCGGCGCAACAGGGCGACGTCGGGGTCGTTCGTGACCTCCGGCAGCGTGATCCGTTCGGCTGTCGGCGCGTTCGCGGCCGTGCGGACCGCTTCGACCAGCCCGGCGGCGGCGAGCCGGCGCAGGTCGACCAGGATGTGGAAGGCCGAGCGGCCCAGTTCCCGGGCGATGTCCGTGGCCGTGCGTTCGCCGTTCACCAGATCCAGGACGCGCCGCTGGCGCGGGGGGACCGGCGCGTCGACCGGGTGGGTCGTGGGGACCAGCGGGGCGCTGTCGGTGAGTGCGTCGGGCCAGATCCGGTCGAGCAGTTCCCGGCGCCGGAGCGTCTCGCGCTGCACGGCGTCCACGGGTACGGGTCGTACCGGGCCTATCCAGTGGGACACGCCGTAGCGGAAGCGGGCCGGGGTGTTCGTGGGGGCCAGGGCGAAGAAGGCGGCGTCGTACAGGGCGCCCAGGTGGCACAGCTCCAGGGCGCCGCCCGGCACCGAACCGCTGTCCACGAGGTAGCGGCCGACCCGCTGTCCGGCGCCCGCCTGCTCGACGGCGTCCCACCAGCCCTCCGTGCGGAGTGCCCCGCCGGTGGTCAGCAGGACGTCGATGCCCGGGGTGGCGGGGCTCTCGGCGTGGACCACCTGGCCGTCGGCGAGGTAGAGGGTGCCCCGGTCGCGCATCAGCGCGCCGGTCGCGCGCTCGTCCGCGAGCCGCTGGAGCATGGGGGAGGGCGTGGCCCGCTCCAGGAGGCCGGGCGTCGCTGAGGCGGTGGGTCTCATGCCAGGACCAGCCGCTCCGCTATCTCGCCCAGCCGTATGCGGGCCATGGCGAGGTTCCCCTCGGAGCGGTCCAGCCACAGGTGGAGGAAGACGCTGCTGTCGAAGGCCGTCTCGACGAAGCGGAGGATGTGGTAGCCGGGCGCCGTGGTGACGATGACGTCCTCGACCGCGGAGGCCTGCGGTCCCTGGGCGCCTGCGAACGCGCCCGCCTCCGCGAAGACCGGTTGTTCGGCCGCCATCCGCGCGACCTCGGCCGTCTCGGCGGCGGTGGCCTCGTGGTCGCCGTTGGGCGACTCCCCGATGGTGCCGAGCGCGAGTCCGCTCGTCCAGTCGACCACTGCGGCGCCCCGGGCACCGGGCAGCCTCATGACTTCGAGCAGGCACTCGTCGATTCCGGGCAACGCGGACTCCCCTCCCGACGCGGCGTACGGGTGTAATGGAGAGGCTACGCAACGTGCTTGCTCCTGGTGGGTGTTCTGGCATTTTCCACCGGTACATGCGAACGCCGGTGTAAAGGAGGGGAGATGGGGGCGCGGCGCTCGGTCGGAACGGTCCGGTGGCCTGCCCTTTCCGGGCGGATCCGGTCGGCCGGCGCCGGCTGAAGGACCTCTTCCGGGTGCGACATGACCGCTTCGTCGACCGCTTTCCGGTCCCTCCGGAACCGATTCCGATCGAGGGGGGAGTCCTGGCCGGACATCGAGGCGGACCCATGGCCGGGCGGCGGTCCGGCCACGGTGCGCACCCGCCTTGTTGACTAGGTCTATTCAGGCGTCCAGGATGTGAATAGGTGAGTCACATTCGCGAGGAGGCATTGCCATGTCAGGACCCCGCCCCGTACGGGCGCCGCGCGGTACGGAACTGAGCGCCCTGGGATGGCAGCAGGAAGCCGCCCTCCGCATGCTGCAGAACAACCTCGACCCCGAGGTCGCCGAACACCCCGACAAGCTCGTCGTCTACGGCGGCACCGGCAAGGCGGCCCGCGACTGGCGGTCCTTCGACGCCATGGTCCGCACACTGCGCACCCTCAAGCAGGACGAGACGATGCTCGTCCAGTCCGGGCGGCCGGTGGGTGTCATGCAGACCCACGAGTGGGCGCCGCGCGTCCTGATCGCCAACTCCAACCTGGTGGGCGACTGGGCCAACTGGGAGGAGTTCCGCCGCCTGGAGGCCCTCGGGCTCACCATGTACGGGCAGATGACCGCCGGCTCCTGGATCTACATCGGGACCCAGGGCATCCTCCAGGGCACGTACGAGACGTTCGCCGCGGTCGCCGCCAAGCGGTTCGGCGGAACGCTCGCCGGGACCATCACGCTGACCGCCGGACTCGGCGGCATGGGCGGCGCCCAGCCGCTGGCCGTCACGATGAACGACGGCGTCGCCCTCGTCATCGACTGCGACCCGCGCGCCATCGAGCGCCGGATCGAGCACCGCTTCCTGGACGTCCGGGCCGATTCGCTCGACCACGCGCTCCAGCTGGCCGTCGAGGCACGCGACGCGCGGCGCCCGCTCTCCATCGGCCTGCTCGGCAACGCCGCGGAACTGCTGCCCCGCATGCTCGCCGAGGGCGCCCCCGTCGACATCGTCACCGACCAGACCAGTGCGCACGACCCGCTCGCCTACCTGCCCGTCGGCGTGGACTTCGACGACATGGCCTCGTACGCGGCCGAGAAGCCCGCCGACTTCACCCGGCGCGCCAGGGAGTCGATGGCCGCGCACGTCGAGGCGATGGTCGGCTTCATGGACGCGGGGGCCGAGGTCTTCGACTACGGCAACTCGATCCGCGGAGAGGCCCAGCTCGCCGGATACGCCCGGGCGTTCGACTTCCCCGGCTTCGTCCCCGCCTACATCCGGCCCCTCTTCTGCGAGGGCAAGGGCCCCTTCCGGTGGGCGGCGCTGTCGGGCGAGGCATCGGACATCCACAAGACGGACAAGGCGCTGCTCGAACTCTTCCCGGAGAACGAGTCGCTGCACCGCTGGATCAAGATGGCCGGTGAGCGGGTCCACTTCCAGGGGCTGCCCGCCCGGATCTGCTGGCTCGGCTACGGCGAACGCGACAAGGCCGGGGAGCGGTTCAACGACATGGTGGCGAGCGGCGAACTCGCCGCGCCGCTCGCCATCGGACGCGACCACCTGGACTGCGGCTCGGTCGCCTCCCCCTACCGGGAGACCGAGGCCATGCTGGACGGCTCGGACGCGATCGCGGACTGGCCGCTGCTGAACGCCATGGTCAATGTGGCCTCGGGCGCGTCCTGGGTCTCCCTGCACCATGGGGGCGGCGTCGGCATGGGCCGCTCGATCCACGCGGGACAGGTCACGGTCGCCGACGGCACGCAACTCGCGGGCGAGAAGATCCGGCGCGTACTCACCAACGACCCCGGAATGGGCGTCATCCGGCACGTGGACGCCGGGTACGACATCGCGGAGTCCGTCGCCTCGGACAAGGGCGTGCGGGTCCCGATGACGGAGGACGACCGCCGGTGACCGGGACGGTGGGCGACGGCCCGGTCGCGCCGGGGGTCTCCTCGAACGGCCCGGGGGCGGATGCGCGGCCCCGGGACGGCGAGCCCGAGTCGTTCCAGGCGATGTGGCGCGGCCTCGCGCCCCTCGGGCGGGACCCCGGGAGCGGCGGCTACCGGCGCTACGCCTGGACCGGCGCCGACCTGGAATGCCGGGCATGGTTCCGCGCCCAGGCGGAGTCGCGCGGGCTGGTCCACGAGACCGACCGCAACGGCAACCAGTGGGCATGGCTCGGCGATCCGCTCGCCGGGGATGCCGTCGTCACCGGGTCCCACCTGGACTCCGTGCCCGACGGCGGTGCCTTCGACGGGCCGCTCGGCGTGGTGTCCGCGTTCGCGGCCCTGGATGAACTCCGCCGCAGGGGAGCGGAGTTCACCAGGCCCCTCGCCGTGACCAACTTCGGTGACGAGGAGGGGGCCCGCTTCGGGCTCGCCTGTGTCGGGTCCCGGCTCGCCGCAGGGCAGCTGACCCGCGAGGACGCGCACCGGCTTCGCGACGGTGACGGCGTCCTCCTCCCGCAGGCCATGGAGGCCGCCGGATACGACCCCGACGCCATCGGAGCCGATCCGGAACGCCTCGCCCGCATCGGCGCTTTCGTCGAGCTCCACGTGGAGCAGGGCCGCGCCCTCGACCTGAGCGGGGACCCGGTCGGCGTCGCCTCGGCCATCTGGCCGCACGGCCGTTGGCGGTTCGACTTCCGGGGCGAGGCCAACCACGCGGGCACCACGCGGCTCGCCGACCGGCGCGACCCGATGCTCACCTACGCCGAGACCGTCCTGGCGGCACGGCGCGAGGCGGAACTCGCCGGTGGTCTCGCGACCTTCGGCAAGGTCGCCGTCGAGCCCAACGGGGTCAACGCGATCCCGTCCCTCGTGCGGGGCTGGCTCGATTCGCGGGCCGCCGACCAGGCGACCCTCGACGCCGTGGTCGCCGGCGTCGAGCGGGCCGCGAGGGAGCACGCCGAGCGGGCCGGTATCGATCTCGACGTCGTACGCGAGTCGTTCACCCCGGTCGTGGAGTTCCAGCACGTGCTGCGCGACGAGATCGGCCGGATCCTCGGGACGCGTGACCCGGAGGGCCCGGGCCGCGCCGTGCCCGTCCTGGGAACCGGCGCGGGACACGACGCGGGTATTTTGTCCGCCTCCGTGCCGACCGCCATGCTGTTCGTACGGAACCCCACCGGGGTCTCGCACTCGCCCGCCGAGCACGCCGCGGAGGACGACTGCGTGGCCGGGGTGAGGGCACTCGCCGACGTACTGGAGGGCCTCGCGTGCAGTTGACGACGCAACCGACGACGGGCACACCGGTCACCGCGACGTACTGGCTGTCGCACGCCTGGCTCGGCACCCACGTCGAGCCTGACGTCCTCCTGGACGTCGCCCACGGGCGCATCGCCGGTGTGCGTACGGGCATCGCGACCCCGCCGCGGGGTGCCACCGTGCTGCGCGGGCTGACCCTCCCGGGGCTGGCCAACACGCACTCGCACGCCTTCCACCGCGCCCTGCGCTCCACGGTCCAGGTGGGCTCCGGCACCTTCTGGACCTGGCGCGAGATGATGTACCGGGCCGCGGCCCGGCTGACCCCCGACACCTATTACGACCTGGCGCGAGCGACGTACGCCGAGATGGCGCTGGCCGGCGTCACCGCCGTCGGCGAGTTCCACTACCTGCACCACGCCCCGGGGGGCACGCCCTACGACAACCCGAACGCGATGGGCGAGGCCCTGATCGCGGCGGCGGCCGAGGCGGGCATCCGCATCACCCTGCTGGACACCGCCTATCTCGCCGCCGGATTCGGTGAGAAGCCCAGCCGTCACCAGCTCCGCTTCTCCGACACGACGGCCGACGCGTGGGCCGAGCGGGCCTCCCTCCTCAAGGGCGACGAGCACGCGCTGATCGGCGCGGCGATCCACTCCGTACGCGCGGTCCCCGCCGGGCAGCTCGCCACCGTCGCGCAGTGGGCCCAGGACCGGGGCGTCCCGCTCCACGTCCACCTCTCCGAGCAGACGGCGGAGAACGACGCCTGCCTCGCGGCCCACGGCCGGACGCCCACCCGGCTCCTCGCCGACCACGGCGTCCTCGGCCCGCGGACCACAGGCATCCACAACACGCACCTGACCGCCGAGGACATCGTGCTGCTCGGCGCCTCGCGGACGGGCACGTGCATGTGCCCCACCACCGAACGCGACCTCGCCGACGGCATCGGACCCGCCGCAGCCCTCCAGAAGGCGGGCTCCCCCCTCTCGCTGGGCAGCGACAGCCACGCTGTGATCGACCTGTTCGAGGAGGCCAGGGCGATGGAACTCGACGAGCGCCTGCGCACACACGTGCGCGGCCACTGGACGGCGGCCGCCCTGCTCAGGGCGGCGTCCGCGGACGGTCACGCCGCGCTGGGCCGCCCGGAGGCGGGCGCGCTCGAACCGGGGGCTCACGCCGACCTCTGCACGGTGGCGCTGGACTCCGTCAGGACGGCGGGACCGGTGCCCCGACTGGCCGCGGAGACAGCCGTATTCGCCGCCTCCGCAGCGGACGTACGGCACACCGTGGTGGCGGGACGGCACATCGTCCGGGACGGCCGGCACGCCTTGGTCGACGACGTGCCGGGAGCGCTCGCCTCAGCCATCGCGGCCCTGCACGGCTGACCACCCGCCCCGGCCGAGACCCCCCGGCGGCCCCGCCGGGCGAACACGACGAAAGCTGCCTCCGGATGACGACGAGCACGACGACCGCCATCACCCACATCGCGAACCTGGTCACCAACGACCCCTCCCTCGGCGACGGGACCCCCCTGGGCCTGATCCAGGACGCGGCCGTCGTCATCGAGGGCGACCGCATCGTGTGGACCGGTGAGTCCAGCAGAACACCTGCCACTGACAACGCCGTCGACGCCGGCGGCCGGGCCGTGATCCCCGGCTTCGTCGACTCGCACTCCCACCTGGTCTTCGCCGGGGACCGCACCGCCGAGTTCAACGCCCGTATGTCCGGCCGCGCCTACTCCGCCGGAGGCATCCGCACCACCGTGGCCGCCACGCGCGCAGCGTCCGACGAGGAGCTGTCCGCCAACGTCGCCCGCTATCTGGCCGAGGCGCTCCGCCAGGGCACCACCACCTTCGAGACCAAGTCCGGTTACGGCCTCACCGTCGAGGACGAGGCACGCGCCCTGCGCATCGCCGCCCGGCACACCGACGAGGTCACCTACCTCGGCGCCCACATCGTCTCCCCCGACTACGCCGACGACCATGCCGGTTACGTGGACCTGGTCACCGGCCCGATGCTGGACGCCTGCGCCCCGCACGCCCGATGGATCGACGTCTTCTGCGAGCGGGGCGCCTTCGACGAGGACCAGGCGCGCACGATCCTCACCGCGGGCCTGGCCAGGGGACTGCAGGCCCGGATTCACGCCAACCAGCTCGGCCACGGCCCCGGCGTCCGGCTGGCGGTCGAACTCGGTGCCGCGTCGGCCGACCACTGCACGCACCTCACCGACGCCGACCTCGAGGCGCTCGGGCAGGGCGACACGGTCGCCACCCTGCTGCCCGGTGCGGAGTTCTCGACCCGTGCCGCCTGGCCGGACGCCCGCCGCATCCTCGGCGCGGGCGCCACAGTGGCGCTGTCCACGGACTGCAACCCGGGCTCCTCCTTCACCTCGTCCATGCCGTTCTGCATCGCCCTCGCCGTGCGCGACATGGGGATGACGCCCGACGAGGCGCTGTGGTCCGCCACCGCCGGAGGCGCGGCCGCGCTGCGCCGCACCGATGTCGGCCGCGTCACGCCGGGTGCCCGCGCCGACCTCGTGCTCCTCGACGCGCCGAGCCATGTCCACCTCGCCTACCGGCCGGGGGTCCCCCTGGTCCACGCGGTGTGGCGAAGCGGCAGGCGGGTCCTCTGACCGGTCGGGCCCGCAGGTCCGCGATCGCAGGCACGCCCCGAGGGCGGGCGCGCCGGGCAGGACATGCGGAAGGACCCGCCCGTCGACCGGGTCGGGTCCTTCCGCAAGGCTGTTCCGCAGTGATCGGAGCACCGGTCACTCGTCGAGGGTCAGGCCCTTCCTGAGCTTGACGAGCGTCCGGGAGAGCAGCCGGGAGACGTGCATCTGGGAGATGCCCAGCTCCTCACCGATCTCGGACTGCGTCATGTTGGCGACGAAGCGCAGCGACAGGATCGTGCGGTCGCGGGACGGCAGCGAGGCGATGAGCGGCTTGAGGGACTCGACGTACACGATGCCTTCGAGACCGTTGTCCTCGTAGCCGATGCGGTCCGCGAGGGCGCCGTCGTTGCCGTCGTCGTGGTCGTCGTGCTTGGCGTCCAGCGAGCTCGCGGTGTACGCGTTGCTCGCGGCCATGCCCTCGACGACCTCGTCCCGGCCGATGCCGAGGCGCTCGGCGAGTTCGGCGACCGTGGGCGCGCGGTCCAGCTTCTGGGCCAGTTCGTCGCCGGCCTTGGCGAGGTCGAGCCGCAGTTCCTGGAGCCGGCGCGGGACGCGCACGGACCAACTGGTGTCGCGGAAGAAGCGCTTGATCTCGCCGACGATGGTGGGCATCGCGAACGTCGGGAACTCCACGCCCCGGCTGAGCTCGAAGCGGTCGATCGCCTTGATCAGGCCGATCGTGCCGACCTGGACGATGTCCTCCATCGGCTCGCTGCGGGAGCGGAACCGGGCGGCGGCGAACTTGACCAGCGCGAGGTTGAGTTCGACGAGGGTGTTGCGGACGTACGCGTGCTCGTGCGTGCCCTCTTCGAGGGCTTCGAGCCGTGCGAAGAGCGTCTTGGACAATGCCCTGGCGTCGACCGCGCCGATCCCGGCGTAGTGCGGGATCTCGGGGAGGTCGTCGAGCCCTTCGCCCGGGCGGTCGTCTTCGGTGGCACGGCCGTCCGTTGTCCGGACGGTGTCTGTGGTGCTGATGCGCGGGCCGGGTACGGCGCCCGCTGCAGCGGAGTCGGAATCGGTCGGTCCCTGAGGACATGCCGACGTCGCGGTGCGGGTACGCGATACGTCGAGCCGGGGTGACATGCTTCTCCTCCATCGTTCTCGGCATATGGCTGCCGATGCCCATACGTGTTCGTGCGGTGAAGCGGCGCCTCCGAAGCCGATCGGGTTTCCAGGTGGTGATGTCCCTCTACCCTTACCCGGTCCAACCCGTGAGTGACAAGCTCCAAATGCACGCGTATGTCCGGTTTGTGGAGTTCTTCGACTACCGTGTGGCGAGGGAAACGCGTAATGTTCCACGCACGTCGGGGGTAGCCACGATGAAGCCGCGCACACAGGGTGCCGCGGGTAGTGACGGACGGCGAAGAGGGACAGCGATGGACCGCGGGACGGTCGGGAGCGCGAACCGGGGTCGGCTGAATGTCGAGGTCCGGAGCGAAGGGCGCAGCGAAGTCGTGACGCCGGCGGGTGAGCTCGATCACCACACCGCCGATCTGCTCAGGGAGCCCCTGGAGAACGCGATCGAGCAAGGTCGCACGCGCCTCGTGGTCGACTGCACGCGGCTCGACTTCTGCGATTCCACGGGACTGAACGTGCTGCTCGGCGCGCGCCTCAAGGCCGAAGCCGCCGGCGGCGGGGTCCACCTGGCCGGAATGCAGCCCGTGGTGGCCCGCGTCTTCGAGATCACGGGAGCGGAAGCGGTATTCACCGTGCACGCTTCGCTCGAAGACGCTCTGAACAGCTGAGACGGCCGCCCCTCATGTCCCTTCCGGGTCTCTGTGGCCCCGGCTGTCGCCCGAGTCACGCTGTTGGCGTAGCCGAAGTGGGTGTTGTCACCATTCGGCAGGGCAGGAGAGACCCCGTCGGGGTCAAGAAGCCCGCACACTCTGTATCTGATCAATATCTGTTCGTGGCAACACGGTGAATCGGTGAGGTGAAGCGCTGATGAGCACCACCCGGCAGCATCCGCCGGGCGGCCTCGGCCGCGAGCCGGACGGTACGGGCACTGCCTCTGCCGCCCCGGCCGACCGGCAGTGGCGCACGCTCTCGCTGAGGGACGCCAGCGGCATCGTGCCCACGGCCCGCGACTTCGCCCGGCAGGCGCTCCACGACTGGGGCTGGCTGCCGGCGACGGGCGCGGACAGGCGTGCCGCCGCCGAGGACGTCCTGCTGGTCGTCTCCGAGCTCGTGACGAACGCCTGCCTGCACGCGGGCGGTCCCGAGGAGATCCGCCTCGGCCACTCGCCCAAAGCGCTCAGGGTCGAGGTAGTCGACGCCGGTGCGGGCCAGCCCGCGCCGCGTACGCCGCACCGCGCCGGGCGCCCGGGCGGGCACGGCATGTTCATCGTGCAGCGGCTGTGCCTGGACTGGGGCGTGACGCGCACGCCGGACACCCCGGGCAAGACCGTCTGGGCGGAGCTCGCCGCACCACCCGCGTAGTCCCGGCCGTCCTCCCCGCGTCACGGGCGAACGGACGTCCCACGCAGACGAATCAGGGCCGCCGCACCCGATCGGTGCGGCGGCCCTGTCGTGTGTCCGGACGGGGGGTGTCAGCGGACGTTGCCCATGAGGGCCTTGACCTTGCCGCGGTACATGAAGATCGCGACACCGGCGACGACCGCCAGCGCGGCCTGGAGCGCCACGATGCCGTTGCCGTTCAGGTCGACTCCCGCGATGGACAGCAGGCCCGTGGTGCAGTCACCCGCGGTGACGGCCAGGAACCAGATACCCATCATCTGGCTGGCGTACTTGGCCGGGGCCATCTTCGTGGTGACCGAGAGGCCGACCGGGGAGAGCGTCAGCTCCGCGACCGTCTGCACGAAGTAGATCGCGACGAGCCACAACGCGGCGGCCTTGTGGCCGTCGCCCGCGATGGTCAGCGGCGCCAGGAAGAGGAAGAACGACGCACCGACGAGCACCAGACCGGAGCTGAACTTCACGATGGTGCTGGGTTCCTTGCCCCGCCGGTTCAGCGCGATCCAGAAGGCGGCGAAGACCGGGGCCAGAGCCATGATCAGGACCGGGTTGACCGACTGGTACCAGGAGACGGGGAAGCCCCAGCCCAGGACCGAGTTCTCCGCCGAGGAGTCGGCGAAGATCGCGAGGGTCGAACCGCCCTGGTCGTAGATCATCCAGAAGATGGCGGCGGCCACGAAGAACCAGATGTATCCGGACATCTTCTTCTGCTCGGTGTCGCTGAGGTCCTTGTCGCGCTTGATGCGCGCCAGGACCACGACCGGGATGACGAGACCGGCGACGGTGATCGGGACCAGCAGCCAGTTGAGCGTGTAGACGCCGGTGACGACCGTGCCGATGTAGAAGACGGCCGCGACGCCGAGCCAGATCATCGACTTGCGCAGCGTGGAGGCACGCTCGTCGGCGGACAGCGGCTTGGGCACGACCAGGCTGCGCTGGTCCAGGTGCCGGGTGCCGAGCAGGAACTGGGCGACGCCGAGTCCCATGCCGACGGCCGCGAGCGCGAACCCGAGGTGCCAGTTCACGTCCTCGCCGACGGTGCCGATGATCAGCGGTGCGGCGAAGGCACCCATGTTGATGCCCATGTAGAAGATCGTGAAGCCACCGTCGCGGCGCGGGTCGTCCGGGCCGTCGTAGAGGTGGCCGACCATCGTGGAGATGTTGGACTTCAGCAGACCGGAGCCGATCGCCACCAGGCCGAGCCCGGCGAAGAACGTTCCCTGGGTCGGCAGGGCCAGCGTCACGTGGCCGAGCATGATGACGCCGCCGGCGATGGCGACGGTCTTGCGGGGACCCCAGACACGGTCACCGAACCAGCCGCCGGGCATGGCGAGCAGGTACACCAGCGACAGGTAGACCGAGTAGATCGCCGTGGCCGTGGCGGGGTTCATGTGAAGCCCGTTGGGAGCGATCAGGTAGAGCGGGAGGAGGGCGCGCATGCCGTAGTAGCTGAAACGCTCCCACATCTCCGTCATGAAGAGAGTGGCCAGGCCGCGGGGGTGGCCGAAGAAGGTCTTCTGCGAACCAGTCGTACTGGCCGAGGCCTTCGTCAGGCTTGACGCCATGGTCGATCCTTGCTGGTCGGGACGCGCCGCCTCGAAAGCGATGCGCGCCCGGTGGGGGGTAGCCGGCACCGTCGCGGACGTGCCCCGCCCCTGACGCCTCGAGGGGATCCGATCCGGTCGCCCGCTCCGTGGAGGAGTTCGGGGGCGGAGTCGTGGGGGACAGACCGCTCCGGGATCCACGCCCGGCGCGCGTCGTCGCGCTCCGGGCCCGGCCCACAGGTCATTCACTGAGGGGGGCCGGTGAGGGGACCGGCCCGTACACAAAAGTCACTCTTGGCACGAAAAGCTGCTCAAGGGTCCTTCAGTGGTGCAACAGGCGTCGAGCCACCATACGACATGACACGCGGCGATATGAAAGGACTTGAGACATGGATCACAGGTTCTGATGGAACCAAGGTCCCACATTCAAAGGTCTCTGACCGATTCGTGGCACTAACCCGCAGGGGCTCCTGAGTGCTTCACCTCGGCGGTGCCGCGCGGACTACCATCACTGCATGACCCGTGTACTGCTCGCCGAGGACGACGCATCCATCTCGGAGCCACTGGCCCGTGCCCTGCGCCGGGAGGGTTACGAGGTCGAGGTCCGCGAGGACGGTCCGACCGCACTCGACGCCGGACTCCAGGGAGGCGTCGACCTGGTCGTCCTCGACCTGGGGCTGCCCGGCATGGACGGCCTGGAGGTCGCGAGGCGGCTGCGGGCCGACGGTCACGCCGTACCGATCCTGGTGCTGACCGCCCGGGCCGACGAGGTCGACACGGTGGTCGGCCTGGACGCGGGGGCCGACGACTACGTCACCAAGCCCTTCCGGCTCGCCGAGCTGCTCGCCAGGGTCCGTGCCCTGCTGCGCCGCGGTGCCACCGAGCCCGCCCCGCAGCCCGCCACCCACGGTGTCAGGATCGACGTCGAGTCCCACCGCGCATGGATGGGCGACGAGGAACTCCAGCTCACCGCCAAGGAGTTCGACCTGTTGCGGGTCCTCGTCAGGGACGCCGGCCGGGTCGTCACCCGTGACCAGCTGATGCGTGAGGTCTGGGACACCACCTGGTGGTCGTCGACCAAGACCCTCGACATGCACATCTCCTGGCTGCGCAAGAAGCTCGGCGACGACGCGGCCAACCCGCGCTATATCGCCACCGTTCGGGGCGTCGGCTTCCGGTTCGAGAAGAGCTGACGTACAGAGACAGTCATGCGCCGCCGACTGATCAACTCCACGCTCGCCGTGGTACTCGTCGTGATCGCCGTCTTCGGCGTCTCCCTCGTCATCGTCGAGACCCGCACCATCAGCAACAGCGCGCAGGAGAGCGTCGATTCCGAGGCCTTCCGGCTGATCAGCGTCGTCGAGAGCCGTCTGCTGGGGGCCGAGCGCATCACCCCCGGAGTGCTGTCCGAGCAGGTGGACCCCAGCCGGTACGCCCGTGTCGAGATCCCGGGCCGTTCCCCGATCGAGGTCGGCGAGCGGCCCAGCGGCGGCGTCATCCGCAGTACCGAGACGGGGGAGCAGGGCGAGAAGGTCACCGTCGAGGAGTCCCGCTCCGCCGTGACCCGCGAGGTGGGCAGGACCCTGCTGATCATCGGGGCGGTGGCCCTGCTCGCCATCGTCTCCGCGGTGCTCCTCGCCGTACGTCAGGCGAACCGGCTGACCTCGCCGCTCATCGACCTCGCCGAGACGGCCGAGCGGCTCGGTTCGGGCGACCCGCGCCCCCGGCACAAGCGGTACGGGGTGACGGAGCTGGACCGGGTCGCCGACGTCCTCGACTCCTCCGCGGAACGCATCGCCCGGATGCTGACGGCGGAGCGGCGCCTCGCCGCGGACGCGTCCCACCAGCTCCGGACACCTCTGACGGCCCTGTCCATGCGGATCGAGGAGATCTCGGTCACCGACGATCCGGACACGGTGAAGGAGGAGGCGAACATCGCGCTCACCCAGGTCGAGCGCCTCACGGACGTCGTGCAGCGGCTGCTGACCAACTCGCGTGACCCGCGTACCGGCTCCGCCGTCGTCTTCGACCTCGACGAGGTCGTCAAGCAGCAGATCGAGGAGTGGCGCCCCGCATACCGGAGCGCGGGCCGAGCCGTCGTCTGCTCGGGCAAGCACGGACTGACCGCGGTCGGCACCCCCGGTGCGGTGGCCCAGGTGCTCGCCGCGCTGATCGAGAACTCGCTCATGCACGGGGGCGGAACGGTCGCCCTGCGCACACGGGTGGCCGGCAACCAGGTCGTCGTCGAGGTGACCGACGAGGGTCCCGGTGTCCCCGCCGACCTCGGCGCGCGGATCTTCGAACGCACCATCAGCGGCCGCAACTCCACCGGGATCGGCCTCGCGGTGGCCCGTGACCTCGCCGAGGCCGACGGGGGGCGGCTCGAACTGCTCCAGCAGCAGCCCCCGGTCTTCGCCCTCTTCCTCAGCCGGGTCGCGCCGAGCCGCGGGGAAACCGTGCGACCGGTGCGCTGACCGGACCGCCGCACCCGGCCGCGACCGCACGACCGGCGCGCGGTTCAGTGCGCCACGGGCCCCGGCGCTACCTCGTCGGTGGGCCGCCGCTGCTCCAGAAACCGGTCCGCGTCGAGCACGGCCTCCTCTGCGGGCAGCGCCTTGAAGACCCAGGTGCGGTAGGACCAGAAGCGGAACAGGGTGGCGATCCCGATGCCGAGGATCTTGAAGACGTTGCTCTGGACCGGGCTGTTCCACCCGAAGCCGTACGTCGCCGTGTAGAGCAGCCCCGTCTCGATCACCGCGCCGACGGCACTGAACAACAGGAACAGCATCAGTTCCCGGGTCCGGCCCGTCTTGTCCCGCTCCCGGTACGTCCAGTAGCGGAAGCCCACGTAGTTGAAGAGGATGGCGACGATCGTCCCCATCAGCCCGGCGCGCACCACGGGGATGTCGGTGGTGCGCCAGATCAGGTTGGACACGGCGATGTTGACGACCAGCCCGAGTGCGCCGACCGCGCCGAACTTGGCGACCTCCCGGGCCAGCAGCTCAAGCCGGGTCCGCAGTGCGCCCCGTTCGCTCATGGTGATGGCTCAGCCCCGTCCGGTCGGTTTCGTCAACCCGGCCATGCTAACCAGCCCTCCCGTGTGATGCCCGCGAGCCCGTGGTCCCGCCCGGCCGAGGCAGCCCGCCAGACACGTGGAACACGGTCCGGGCGGGGATCCCCCGGTCAGGGTGAGGGGACGTCCCGCACGCCCGATACCCTGGAGGCGTGACGTTCCCTGTAGTCGGCATGGTCGGCGGCGGTCAGCTCGCCCGTATGACCCACGAGGCGGGTATCCCCCTCGGCCTCAAGTTCAAGCTTCTCAGCGACACCCCCCAGGACTCTGCGGCCCAGGTGGTGAGCGAGGTCGTCGTCGGCGACTACCGCGACCTGGAGACGCTGCGCGCCTTCGCGCGCGGCTGTGACGTGATCACCTTCGATCACGAGCACGTGCCGACCGAGCACCTGCGGGCCCTGGAGGCGGACGGCATCCCCGTGCGCCCCGGCCCCGACGCCCTGGTGCACGCCCAGGACAAGGGGGTGATGCGTGCGAAGCTCATGGAGATCGGCGCGCCCTGCCCCCGCCACCGCATCGTCGAGGACGCGGCCGACGCCGCCGCGTTCGCCGAAGAGGTGGGCGGCTTCCCGGTCATCCTGAAGACGGTCCGCGGCGGGTACGACGGCAAGGGCGTGTGGGTGGTCCGCTCCGAGGCGGACGCCGCCGAGCCCTTCCGGGCCGGTGTCCCTGTCCTCGCCGAGGAGAAGGTCGACTTCGTCCGGGAGCTGGCGGCCAACATCGTCCGCTCGCCGCACGGCCAGGCCGTCGCCTACCCCGTCGTCGAGTCCGTGCAGGTCGACGGGGTCTGCGACACCGTCATCGCCCCGGCGCCGGACCTGGACGAGCGCCTCGCCGGCGAGGCGCAGCAGCTCGCTCTCCGGATCGCCGCCGAGCTGGGCGTGGTGGGTCACCTCGCGGTCGAGCTGTTCGAGACGCGCGACGAGGACGGGACCCCCAGGATCCTCGTCAACGAACTGGCGATGCGCCCGCACAACTCCGGCCACTGGACGCAGGACGGCGCGGTCACCTCGCAGTTCGCCAACCACGTGCGGGCCGTCCTCGACCTCCCGCTCGGTGACCCGCGCCCGCGTGCCACCTGGACGGTCATGTGCAACGTCCTCGGCGGCGACTACCCGGACATGTACCAGGCCTACCTGCACTGCATGGCCCGCGACCCGCAGCTCAAGATCCACATGTACGGCAAGGACGTGAAGCCGGGCCGCAAGGTCGGCCACGTCAACACCTATGGCGACGACCTGGCGGACGTGCGGGAGCGCGCCCGGCACGCGGCCGACTACCTGCGAGGAACGATCACCGAATGAGCGCCACCGCCTCCGGACCCGTCGTCGGGATCGTCATGGGCTCGGACTCCGACTGGCCCGTGATGGAAGCGGCCGCCAAGGCCCTCGACGAGTTCCAGATCCCCTACGAGGTCGACGTCGTCTCGGCCCACCGCATGCCGCACGAGATGATCGCGTACGGCGAGGAGGCGGCGGACCGCGGTCTCAAGGCGATCATCGCGGGGGCGGGCGGAGCGGCCCACCTCCCCGGCATGCTCGCCTCGGTCACCCCGCTGCCCGTGATCGGTGTGCCGGTCCCGCTCAAGTACCTCGACGGCATGGACAGCCTGCTGTCCATCGTCCAGATGCCCGCGGGCGTCCCCGTCGCCACGGTCTCCGTCGGCGGTGCGCGCAACGCGGGCCTGCTCGCCGCCCGCATCCTCGCCGCCCACGACGGCGAGCTGCTCGCGCGGATGAAGGACTTCCAGCAGGACCTCAAGGAACAGGCGACGGAGAAGGGCAAGCGGCTGCGGGCCAAGACCCAGAGCGCGGACTCCTTCGGTTTCGGGAAGTAGGCGGGCCATGAGCATCCCCGGCACCCTCGAACGCGCCCGACTGCTGCTCGCCGACCACCCCGTGGTCGACGGTCACAACGACCTGCCGTGGGCCCTGCGTGAGCAGGTCGGCTACGACCTGGACGCCCGCGACATCGCCTCCGACCAGACCGGCACCCTGCACACCGACATCCCGCGGCTGCGGGCCGGCGGCGTCGGCGCCCAGTTCTGGTCCGTCTACGTCGCGCCGAGCCTGGCCGGTGACGACGCGGTCAGTGCCACGCTGGAGCAGATCGACGTCGTCGCGGAGATGCTCGCGCGCTACCCGGCCGACCTGCGGCGGGCCCTGACGGCCGACGACATGGAGAAGGCCCGTGCCGAGGGCCGCATCGCCTCCCTGATGGGTGCCGAGGGCGGCCACTCCATCAACAACTCGCTGGGCACCCTGCGCGCCCTGCACACGCTCGGCGTCCGCTACATGACGCTCACGCACAACGACAACACCGACTGGGCGGACTCGGCGACGGACTCCCCGCGCGTCGGCGGCCTGTCGGAGTTCGGCCGCGAGGTCGTGCGCGAGATGAACCGCATCGGCATGCTGGTCGACCTCTCTCACGTGGCGGCCACCACGATGCGGGACGCGCTCGCCACCTCCGTGGCGCCGGTGATCTTCTCGCACTCCTCCGCCCGCGCGGTCTGCGACCACCCGAGGAACATCCCCGACGACGTCCTGCGGATGCTCGCGGCCAACGGTGGTGTGGCCATGGCGACCTTCGTGCCGAAGTTCGTCCTGCCGGCGGCCGTGGAGTGGACCCTCGCCGCCGACCGCAACATGCGGGAGCACGGCCTGCACCACCTGGACACCACTCCGGCCGCCATGCGGATCCACGCGGACTTCGAAGCGGTCAACCCGCGTCCCATGGCCACCGTCGCCACGATCGCCGACCACCTCGACCACATGCGCGAGATCGCCGGTATCGATCACGTCGGCATCGGTGGTGACTACGACGGAACGGCCTTCCTGCCGCTGGAGCTGGAGGACGTGTCGGGCTACCCGCACCTGATCGCGGAGCTGCTCACGCGCGGCTGGTCGGACACGGACGTGGCCAAGCTGACCTGGCAGAACGCGGTCCGGGTGCTGCGCGACGCGGAAACGGTCGCGGGCGAACTCGGCGCGCGGGTCGGCCCGTCCCACGCGACGATCGACGCGCTCGACGGGCAGAGGCACTCGTACTGACCCGTACGCGGCGACGAGGTGGACGAGGAGGGGGCGGCCGCGCAGGCCGCCCCCTCCCGCGTCTCATGCCTTCGGGCGTCCCATCGCCCGGTAGGTCCATCCGGCGTCGCGCCACACGGACGGGTCCAGCGCGTTGCGGCCGTCCAGGATGATCCGCCGTCCGGCGGCCTCGCCCAGCGCCACCGCGTCCAGCTCCCGGAACTCGCGCCACTCCGTCAGGTGCAGCACCACGTCCGCGCCGCGCACCGCGTCCAGCGCCGTGTCGGCGTAGCCCAGCGTCGGGAAGAGCCGGCGGGCGTTGTCCATGCCCTTCGGGTCGAAGACGGTGACCTGGCCGCCCTGCAGGTGGATCTGCCCGGCGACGTTGAGAGCCGGCGAGTCGCGTACGTCGTCGGAGTCCGGCTTGAACGTGGCGCCCAGCACCGCGACCCGGGTCCCGAGGAACGACCCGCCGCCCACGGCTTCGCGGGCCAGCTCGACCATGTGACCGCGGCGGCGCATGTTGATGGAGTCGACCTCCCGCAGGAAGGTCAGCGCCTGGTCCGCGCCCAGCTCGCCGGCGCGGGCCATGAAGGCGCGGATGTCCTTGGGCAGGCAGCCCCCGCCGAATCCGATGCCGGCCCGCAGGAACTTCTTCCCGATCCGCTCGTCGTGGCCGATGGCCTCGGCGAGCTTCACCACGTCACCGTCGGCGGCCTCGCAGACCTCTGCCATGGCGTTGATGAACGAGATCTTGGTCGCCAGGAAGGAGTTGGCCGAGGTCTTCACCAGCTCGGCGGTCGGGAAGTCCGTCACCACGAAGGGTGAGCCCTCCGCGACGGGAACCGCGTACACCTCGCGCAGCAGCTTCTCGGCCCGCTCGCTCTGCACACCGACGACGACCCGGTCCGGGTGCAGCGTGTCCTTGACGGCGAAGCCCTCGCGAAGGAACTCGGGGTTCCAGGCCAGCTCGGCGTCGGTGCCCACCGGGGCCAGTTCGGCCAGCCGTCCCGCCAGCCGGGCGGCGGAGCCCACCGGCACGGTGGACTTGCCGACGACCAGGGCGGGGCGGGTCAGCTGCGGGGCGAGCGATTCGAAGGCGCTGTCCACGTAGCTCATGTCGCAGGCGTACTCACCGTGCTTCTGCGGGGTGTTCACACAGACGAAGTGGACATCGCCGAAGGCGCCGATCTCCTCCCAGGAGGTGGTGAACCTCAGCCGTCCGGTCGAGCCCTCGATACCCGCGACGTGCTTCTGCAGGATCTCCTCGAGCCCCGGTTCGTACATCGGCACCCTGCCCGCCGAGAGCATCTCGATCTTCTCGGGGACGACGTCGAGCCCGAGGACTTCGAAGCCCAGTTCCGCCATGGCCGCGGCATGGGTGGCGCCGAGGTAGCCGGTGCCGATCACGGTGATCCTGAGGGCCATGGGTGCTCCTGAACGATGCGGACAGACGTGCGGACCGAGCATATCCGGGGCCCGTGCAGGGCCGTTCCGAGAGGGCCTCCCGGGTTGTCGGCAAGCTCACGTGTCCCGCCCGTATGCCTCCGCCGGGCAGGGCCACTAAAATCGGGTTACTTAACGGTAGTTAGCATCCTTGGGGAGTGAACGTCTTGGCGGGTTCGACCGACTTCGACCTGTACCGTCCGGCCGAGGAGCACGACATGCTCCGCGAGACGATCCGTTCGCTCGCCGAGGCGAAGATCGGCCCGTTCGCCGCCGAGGTGGACGAGGAGGGGCGCTTCCCCAGGGAGGCACTGGACGCCCTGGTCGCGTCCGACCTGCACGCGGTCCACGTCCCGGAGGAGTACGGCGGTGCGGGCGCCGACGCGCTCGCCACGGTCATCGTGATCGAGGAGGTCGCCCGCGTCTGCGCGTCCTCCTCCCTGATCCCGGCCGTGAACAAGCTGGGTTCGCTCCCGGTGATCCTCTCCGGCTCCGAGGCGCTCAAGAAGAAGTACCTCGGCCCGCTGGCGAAGGGGGACGCGATGTTCTCGTACGCCCTGTCCGAGCCGGACGCGGGCTCCGACGCCGCCGGCATGAAGACCAAGGCCGTGCGCGACGGCGACTTCTGGATCCTCAACGGCGTGAAGCGCTGGATCACCAACGCGGGTGAGTCCGAGTACTACACGGTGATGGCCGTCACCGACCCGACGAAGCGCTCCAAGGGCATCTCGGCGTTCGTCGTCGAGAAGTCCGACGAGGGCGTCTCCTTCGGCGCCCCGGAGAAGAAGCTCGGCATCAAGGGCTCCCCGACGCGCGAGGTCTACCTCGACAACGTCCGCATCCCCGCCGACCGCATGATCGGCGAGGAGGGCACCGGATTCGCCACCGCGATGAAGACCCTTGACCACACCCGCATCACGATCGCGGCGCAGGCCCTCGGCATCGCCCAGGGCGCCCTCGACTACGCCAAGGGCTACGTCCAGGAGCGCAAGCAGTTCGGCAAGCCGATCGCCGACTTCCAGGGCATCCAGTTCATGCTCGCCGACATGGCGATGAAGCTGGAGGCCGCACGCCAGCTCACCTACGCCGCGGCCGCCAAGTCCGAACGCCTCGACGGCGACCTGACCTTCTTCGGGGCCGCCGCCAAGTGCTTCGCCTCCGACGTCGCGATGGAGGTCACCACCGACGCCGTCCAGCTGCTCGGCGGCTACGGCTACACCCGCGACTACCCGGTCGAGCGCATGATGCGCGACGCCAAGATCACGCAAATTTATGAGGGCACGAATCAGGTTCAGCGGATCGTCATGGCAAGGAACCTTCCCTAGCGGAGTTTTTTTGCCGGAGAGGCACCCTCGGCTCTCTGCCTGTTGCGGCCCGATCGGGGCCGTTACTGGGCGTCAGGCGGGGAATCCTGGGCAAATGCAGGGCCGAAAATAGCCGCTGACCTGCACAAACAACACAGCCCCCGGCGCGACGCCGGGGGCTGTTGTCGTACGCGGATCAGGCGACCTCTGATGCCTCCGTCGGGTCGTCGGCTCCGGCGTCAACATCGTTGCGATGGCGGCCCGGCCGTGCCCAGCAGATTATCGCGCGGCTCACCGGGTCGCGGGTTTCCGCGACCCGGTGGCGACGGTCCCGGTGCGGGGCCGAGTCCGGTTCGGGGAAATGGGCGGGACGGGCGTCACGGGGAGATTGACAGGCGCTGCATGAAATGCCGGGCAGGGCCGGAATGTTCGCTTCGGGTGATCTCGGCGCACATCGGCAGGCGTGCCCGCGCCTGCGTACCGTGAACGGCGACGAGGCGGTGCTCGCAGTGCGGTGCGAGGGTCCGGATCGCTGTCAGCCGCTGCTCCACTTCTGATTGTCCGCACCGTTGCAGGACCACAGTTGGAGCTGGGTGCCATTGTCCTCCACCGCGTCCTTGACATCCACGCATGAGTCGGCCGGGATATTGACCAAATCGTGCGCGGAGTTGAGCCGGAACCGTTGTGCACCGCTGCCGTTGCAGTCAGCCAGTCGGATGGCCGCACCGTCGCTCTGTGAGCCGCCGGCCACTTCCATGCACATACCCATGGACCGAACGCTTCCGTCCGACTTGAGCTGCCAGGCCTGCTGGGCAGTCCCTCTGCAGTCCCAGATCTGCAGGGGGGTGCCGGGCGAAGTTCCGGCGTCGATGCAGCGGCCGGAGTCGTGGCTTCGGATCGCCATACCCACCACGGCCTCACCCGCAACGCTCTCACCCGGGGCTTTGACGGGCAGCGAGGCTGTCGACGCGGGATGCTTCGATGTCTCCTGATCCTTGGGATCGTTCTTCTTTCCGGACTTCTCCGGAGAGGGGCTACCGTCCTGCGAACTGCTTGTGGGCGACTGCTTCGGAGTGCTTCCGGCAGAGGGTGATGAGACGTTCGACGGGCTCGCTGTTCCCGCGTAGGCTCCGTCGCCCTCACCACTCAAGGCAGTGCTGTGGATCGGGGTGGAGTCCGCGCCCTGGTCGTCCTTCGCCCCGGGGACGAGGAAGGGTATGCAAGCGAGTATGCCGACCACAAGAATGGTGCCGGTCAGCAGCAGTCGCTTGCGGGGCCGCCGTGGGCGGGTGCCGAAGGCTGTGTCCTGCGCGTCGGTCGCCGCGGGCGTGCCGTCGTTCGGCGCGGTCGCCGCGCCCAGCGCGAAGGCTGTACCCGCCGCGAAGCCGTCCGCGTACGCGGAAACGGGTTCCACGGAGGTGCCACCGGGCTCCTCGGTGACAGTGACGGTGGGCTTGGCGCGCCCCGTCACCGACTCTCCCCCGGGGAGGGGCGTGGATGACGCGCTGGTGCCGGCAGCGGCCTCGGCGATTGCGGTCGTTCTTCTCGTCCGGCGAGGAAGCGGGGTTGCGTCGGCAGACCGCGCCGGCTGCGAATCGTCCGTTGCGGCCGTCGGGTCGTCAGAGGTGGCCGTCATGGGGTCCTTCCAGGATCAGAAGCGGCAGGAGAACCCGGCTGGTGAGCGATGACGCCGGCCGGGGACCGGAGAACACGGCCACCCTGCGGAACCAGAGGGTCAACGTGCTTGAGGGGACGGCCACACCAGCATTTCGGCCATCGTCCGCCATGTATCTTACGACCCGTTCGGCAGGCCGATCGAGCCGCTCGGCGTGGCCTGACCTGTGCGTGTGGCCCGGAAACGACGTTGTGAAACCAGCCGCTCCGCTCGGACCGACGCGCCGTCACATCAACGTGATGTGTGGTGGTGGATGAGATCAGGATAGATCCGGAGGCCGTGAAGTCGTGGAGCACCGGGCCGCGGGTGTTCCGCGACCCGGTGCCCGTGGTCACGCTCACCCTTGGTGTCGGTCGCGCGAAGGTGATTGTCCCGCGCTCAGCAGGGTGTGCACGGTGCGGCGGACGAGCCCGGCTGGGGCGTCGACCCCGACGACGAGTCGGGGGTGGCGGTGGTCGCTGCGGTAGGCCGCCAGACCAGGGCGTGGCGGGATGCGGGCCGGCGAGTTCGGGGCGGCGATCGGAACGGCCAGGACCTGGTCTACAAGGTGGAGGGAGGGCGGCGCATCCCCCGGCCGGAGTTCCGGGACCGGGCGGACGAAGTGCTGGGGGCGAGCGGGAAGCCGGCCATGCGCCACTCGGAGGGAGGCCCCCGGATGTTCCTGGTGGTGGGCTTGCTGAGCTTCTTCCTGCCCAGGCCGGTCAGTAGTGGTCGCGCGCCTGGATGATCTCCAGGCCGTCGGAGTCGGTGACGCGGTAGACCAGTCGGTGTTCATGCGTGATGCGGCGGGACCACCAGCCGGACAGGTTCCCTTTCAGCGGCTCGGGCTTGCCCCTTCCCTCGAAGGGGGTCCGTTTGATCTCCTTGATGAGGTCATTGACCCTGCGGAGCGTCTTGCGGTCGGTGTCGGCCCAGTGGGTGTAGTCCTCCCACCCGTCGTCCGAGAACGACGTCTTCACGCGTCCTCCGTGTCGATCAGGTCTCGCACGGTGCCGCGTCCGGCGTCCATCTGCTCGATGGAGCGCATGAGGCGGGCGGCGTTGCGGGGGGAGCGCATCAGGTACATCGTCTCCTCCCAGGCGTTGTAGTCCTCCTCGGACATGATTACGACGGTGCCCGCCTTCGATGTGACGCGCTCAGGCGCGTGGTCTTCGGTGACGCGGCGGATCAGGCCGAAGAAGTCTTTCCGTGCTTCGCTCGCGTTGATGGTCATGGGTTCCTCCCGCGCATGTCGCCAGCCCTCTCCAAGAGAGTACTCAAAACAGTACCACAAGTGTACGTTATTTGGTACGGTGAAGTTGGGTCATGCGTCTGCTTGAGCTGTTAAGAGTTGCTCTACCGGATCCAGCCAGCCGCCTGTTCTGGGCCTCGGACGCGCCGCCCGGAGCCGTGCGCGATCTGACCGCGGCCTCGAGCCGGGAAGGCAGAGAGGACAGGAAGGCCGGGCAGGCCGGGAACAGAAAGATCCGGACGGATAACCGCCCGGATCTTCTGGGCACCGCCGGTCAGTTGCCCTTGACCGTGACCTTCTCGTCGTTCTTCAGCTGCTCCACGAGCTGCTTGACCTTGGCCTTGTCCCACACCAGGTTGCCGCCCACGCTGCCCGAGATCGGCATGTTCATCGACGTGCCCTCGCCGCCCGTGACGCCCTTCATCGCGAAGAACATCTTGCCGAGCGACCAGAGCGACATGTCCTTGTCCACGACCAGGGTGTCCAGGCCCGCGCCCATCGTCGGGTACAGCTTGAACGGGTTGAGGATCGTGGACGGCGTCGCCGTCTGGGAGGCCAGGGCCGCGAGGAACTTCTGCTGGTTCTTCGTGCGGTCCAGGTCACTGCCCGCGAAGGCGTACCGGGTGCGGACGAAGGCGAGGGACTGCTCGCCGTTCAGCGTCTGCTTGCCGGCCTGGAAGTCGGCGCCGGAGTTCTTGTCCTTGAAGGCCTTGGGGATGTCCAGCTCGACGCCGTCGATCGCGTCCACGATCTTGGCGAAGCCGCCGAAGCCGATCTCGACGTAGTGGTCGATGCGCAGCCCGGTGTTGAACTCGACCGTGCGGACCAGCAGCTCCGGGCCGTCCTCCGCGTAGGCGGCGTTCAGCTTGACCTGGCGGCCGGTGCCCTTGAAGGTCTTACCGGACTCCGATCCCACGAAGCTGGGGATCTCGACGTTGGAGTCGCGGGGCAGGGAGATCAGCGTCGGCCCGTTGGAACCGTCGTGGAGGATCATCATCGAGTCGGTCCGCTTGCCCTCCGCGGAGCCGGTGTGGAGCTTCTTCTTGTCCTCGGCGGTCAGGCCCTCGCGGCTGTCGGAGCCCACGATCAGGTAGTTCGTGCCGTCGCCCTCGGAGGGGCGGTCGATGACCTTGGAGAGGTCGACGTCGCGCTTGAGCTTGCCGTCGGCCCAGAAGTACGTGCCGACGGAGACGGCGAGGACCACGACGACGAGCGTGAGCACGCCGACCTTGATGCGCCGGCCCCAGTTCGGGGCGGGGCGGGGCTGGACGTAACCACTGTCGCCGCCGTAGCCGCCACCGCCGCCGTGACCCCCGCCGTGGCCGCCGGCACCGTGACCGCCGCCGTAGACCTGGCCCGTGTTGTAGCCGCTGTCGTAGCCGGGGCCGTCGTCGTACCCCTGCCCCTGCTGCGGCGGGATGCGGGGCGGGGACTGCGGAGGCGCGGGGCGCCGCCGGACGTGCGGCATGGCGCGGGCGCCCTCGGGCTGCGGGCTGCCACTGCCCCGCCCGTAGCCATCGCCGGGTCCGCCGTTACGTCCTTCGGGCCAATCGTTCATGCGGACAAGTGTGCCGCCTCGACCTGTGGCTCTTACAGGGTGTACGTGGGATCGGGTCACGGCTGTTGCCAAGCTGATGCAATGCAACCGGGTGCAAGCCCCCGCATAAGGTGGACGGCATGACAGATCAGCCCCAGCCATCGGAGGGTGCGGTTCCGGCCAAGCCGACCGCGGCCTCCCGGACCACCCTCAGCCACATCATGACCGGCAGTGACACCAATCTCCTGGGCACGGTGCACGGTGGCGTGATCATGAAACTGGTCGACGACGCGGCCGGTGCGGTCGCCGGCCGGCACTCCGGGGGTCCGGCGGTGACGGCGTCCATGGACGAGATGGTGTTCCTGGAGCCGGTCCGGGTGGGTGACCTTGTTCATGTCCGCGCCCAGGTGAACTGGACGGGGCGCTCCTCCATGGAGGTCGGCGTCCGGGTCATGGCCGAGCGGTGGAACGAGTCCACCCCGGCCCAGCAGGTCGGCAGCGCGTACCTGGTGTTCGCCGCGGTCGACGAGGACGGCAAGCCGCGGCCGGTGCCTCCGGTGGTGCCGGAGACGGAGCGGGACAAACGGCGCTACCAGGAGGCGCAGATCCGGCGTACGCACCGTCTCGCCAGGAGGCGCGCGATCATGGAGCTGCGGGAGCAGCGCGCCGCCGAGGGCATCGACGACTGAGGACGCCCGCGTTCCGTCCTTCTCCTGGGACGGTCGTGTGCGGACGCCGAGGGCCCGGCGGCCGCCCGGCGCCGGACCCGCGCGGTGACCGGGGCACCCGGCACCGCGAGGGCCGACCTCAGGTGCTCCCGACGGGCAGGACCGTCACGGACAGGCCACTCGGCCGCCGGTCACGGACAGACCACCTGGTCGCCCGTGACCGTGCCGAACTCGCCTCGCTGGGGGTCCTCGGCCTTGACCCGGTGCACCTTCGTGAAGTCCGAACCGGCGATGACCTTCATGGTCCCGCCCTGCCCGTTCACCGCCCTCAGCTCGCATCCGGGCAGGGCGGTGGCCAGGGACTTGGCCGACCGGTCCCACCGCGGGTCGTAACTGACGATGGTCCGCGCCAGATCGCTGGTGCTGCCGCCCAGCGGTGCCCGGGTGGTGTTGAAGCCGGTGCCGCGCAGGGCCGCGTCGACGTCCTGGCCGAGCCCGTCCTTGCGCGTGCCGTTGTAGACCTGCACCCGGATCTGCTCCGGGGCGACATCGACGACCGTCGCCCTGGGCTGCTTCGGCAGCTGAGGCGCGAGCGGCCGGTCCTCACGCAGGGCCCGGAACAGCTTCTTCGACTTCTGCGCGTCCCACCTCACGGTGGAGCCGATGCCCTTGACCTGGTACCCCTTCTCCTGGAGGGGGACCGAGGCGAATTCGGACGAGGCCGGGGTGAAGCCGCGCATGGCCTTGCCGAGCTGCAGCATCTGTTCCGTCCCGAAGCCCTTGTCGGCGCGTACCGATTCGAGCATCGACGAGGCGACCTGCTGGAATTTCACCGGGTTCATCAGCACACCGCTGCTGGTCGTCTGCTTGATCAGCGCGGCCATGAACTTCTGCTGGCGCTGCATCCGGCCCAGGTCGGCGGCGCCGTCCAGGTGCCGGGAGCGCACGTACTGCAGCGCCCGGCCGCCGTCCAGACGGTGGGTGCCGGCGGTCAGGTCCAGCCCGGTGTACGCGTCCTTGAGGGGCTTGGCGGTGCAGACCTCCACGCCGCCCAGGGTGTCGACGGTCTTCATGAAGCTGGTGAAGTCGACCTCCAGGTAGTGGTCGATCTTGACCCCGGTCATCTCCTCGACCGTCCGCACGGTGAGGTGCGGCCCGCCCTCGGCGTAGGCCGCGTTGAGCTTCACCGGGTGTGCCGAGTGCTGCTTGCCGGTGGTCCCGTCGGTGTGCGCGGGGAGCTCGGCGTAGCTGTCGCGCGGGAGGCTGACGACGCTGGCGCGCTGTTTGTCGGCCGAGAGGTGGACGAGCATGAGGGTGTCGGTGCAGTGGCAGGGCGCGCCGCCCAGCCTGTACTTCTTCCTCTCCGCCTTGGTGATCTTGTCGCGGCCGTCGGTTCCGACGAGCAGCAGGTTCAGCCCGTGTCCGCCCTGCGGCCGGTTCTTCATGTCCTTGAAGGGGTCGACCCGGTCGATCCCGGTCTCCAGACCGCTCACCACGGCATGGCCGATACCACCGGCGCCGAGCACCAGCACCGACAGCCCGGTGACGACCCGCATGCCCCACCGGGGCGCGGACTTCCGCCCGTCGCGCTTGCGCCCGCGGCTGCCCGCCTCGGGCTGCCGGGCCGGCCGGCGCTGAGGCGGAGCGGTGCGGGGGTGCGGTGGACGGGGCGATCGGTGCGGCGTGGGCACGAGGGACACCTCCGCGGTGCGAGTGGGACTTTCGCACGGTAGGCCCATACGATCTGCAGACCGGTAGCAGACCCGGCGGCGCGCGCCGCAGTCCCCCGTTCGCGGTAACGTGGCGGCCGAATCACGCCGGCTCCAGGGGTGCGAAACCTCCGGAAGCCCTGGCACCCCCGAGGACCCCCCGAGGACCACATGCCTGCCGCGCAGCACCCCGCCGTCTCCGTGATCATGCCGGTACTCAACGAGGAACGCCATCTCAGGAACTCGGTCCGGCACATCCTGGAGCAGGAGTACGCCGGTGAGATGGAGGTCGTGATCGCCCTCGGCCCCTCGACCGACCGTACGGACGAGATCGCTGCCGAGCTGGTCCGTGAGGACCCCCGGGTCCACACGGTGCCCAACCCCACCGGCCGTACGCCCGCCGCGCTCAACGCCGCCATCAAGGCATCGAGTCACCCGATCGTGGTGCGCGTGGACGGCCACGGCATGCTCTCGCCGAACTACATCGCGACCGCGGTCAGGCTCCTGGAGGAGACCGGCGCGCAGAACGTCGGCGGCATCATGCACGCCGAGGGCGAGAACGCCTGGGAGGAGGCCGTCGCCGCCGCGATGACCTCGAAGATCGGCGTCGGCAACGCCGCCTTCCACACCGGCGGGAACGCCGGCCCGGCCGAGACGGTCTACCTGGGGGTCTTCCGCCGCGAGGCGCTCGAGCGGGCGGACGGATACAACGTCGAGTTCATCCGCGCCCAGGACTGGGAGCTGAACTTCCGGATCCGTGAGGCGGGCGGTGTCATCTGGTTCTCGCCGGAGCTGAAGGTGCAGTACCGCCCGCGCCCCAGCGTCCGGGCGCTCGCCAAGCAGTACAAGGACTACGGCCGCTGGCGCCACGTCGTCGCCCGCTACCACTCCGGCTCGATCAACCTGCGCTACCTGGCCCCGCCGACGGCCGTGTGCGCCATAGCCGTGGGCATCGTCGCCGGTGCCGCCGTCACCCCGTGGGCCTTCGTGGTCCCGGCCGGATACGCCGCGGCGATCGTCGCCGGATCGCTCCCCGCCGGCAAGGGCCTCTCGCTGAAGGCGCGGGCCCAGATTCCCGTGGCCCTCGCGACCATGCACATGTCGTGGGGGTACGGCTTCCTGACCAGCCCGCGCTCCCTCGCGAGGAAGGTCATCGCCAGCCGCCGCCCGGCGGTCAGCGAGCAGACGGCCTGACGGTCGTACGCGCAGGGGAAGGGGCCCCGCCGTCCGGCGGGTCCCCTTCCCCTGGGTGCGTCAGAAGGTGAAGTCCGGATTCACCTTCATGCACTGCTCCTCCATGCCGTTCAGCGGGTTCGCCGACTCGGGAGTCTTCTCGTCCTCCGCCTTGGCCGGGTACGCCCCGTCCTCGCGCCAGTCGGCGCCGACCGCCAGGACGATGCCCGACACGTCGGTCGACCTCTTGACCTGCGACACCGGGATCCCGAGTGCCTTGGCGACGGCCTGTGCATCACCCTCCAGGTCCGCGCTCGGGTAGAGGACGCCCGTCCTGGCCGCGCCCTCGACGCCCTGCGGATCGACCGAAGCCCTGGTGAAGCCCGAGTCCTTCAGCAGGCCCTTGACCGTGCCCGCACGGCCCTGAGCCGGGCCGAGGCTGTCCGTGCCGGTCGCGTTGCGCACGCTGACCGCGATGTCGGCGGGCGCGTCCGCCGGGTCCTTCGTGACCGGCGTCTTGCGCTTGGACGCCTTGCCGTCCAGAGGGATGTCCTCACGGACCATCCGGAAGACCTGCTCGGCCTCCTCCGGCTTCGGGAAGACCCGGCCGCTCAGGTTTCCCGTGCCGTAGACGTTCGGCATGGTCGTCATGGTGATGCGGTCGGTCGGCGCCTTCTGGAGTTCACCGGCCAGGTCGTAGAGCTTCTTGACGCTGTCGAGCCCGTTGTCGACCGTCAGTGCGGTGGTGGCCGCCTCGGCGAGACCCGTCAGTTTCCCGGGATCGGTGAGCTTGGTGCCCTTGCGCAGCTCACGCACCATCGAGTTCAGGTACTGGTGCTGGGCCTTGGTCCGGCCGAGGTCCGTGTTGTCCTCGAAGCCGTACCGCGTGCGCAGCCACTGGAGGGCCTGTTTGCCCTTGACGGAGGTGGTCCCCTCCTTGAGCTTCAGGCCGGACCCCTTGCCGTCGCGTGTGTGCGAGTAGACGTTGGCGTTCACACAGACCGGGACACCCCCCACCGCGTCCGCCATCGAGACCACACCGGAGAAGTCGATCATCATGAAGTGGTCGATGGTGATGCCGGTGAGCTCGTACCAGGCGGCCACGGTGCACCCGGGGCCGCCGCGCTCCAGGCTCTCGTTCGTCTGGACGGGGACCGTGCTGGCGGGGAAGACCTTGCCGGAGTCGGGGTCCGTGCACCTGGGCATCTTCAGCATGGTGTCGCGCGGCATGCTGACGACCGAGATGTTGCTGCGGTCGGCGGAGAGGTGCAGCAGCATCTGCACGTCCGCGAGGGCGGGACCGCCGAAGTTCTCCTTGGCCCCGCCGAGCTTCTGGTTGGCCTCGGTGTCCCGGGCGTCGGAGCCGATGAGCAGGACGTTCAGAGGTGTCTGACCTGCGGCGTTGGCCTTGTGATCGGCCATCTTCTTGTCGCCGAGCGTCAGGTCCTCCTTCTTGATGTTGCCGTTGAGGTGTCTGTAATACAGATAACCGGCGCCGCCGGTGCCGAGTATCAGCAGGGCGAGGACGGACGCCACCCAGCGCAGTACGCGCCGCTTGCCCCCTTTGGCCGCCCGCCGTGAACGGCGGTTCGGCCCGCCGGAGCTCCGCCCGCCCGCCGACGCGGCCGACCGCCCCGATCTGCCGTGCCCCCCGTGGCCCTCCGCCTCGCTCGCGGCGGGGCCGTCGTGCCGTCCGCGAGGACGCGTTTCTCTCCCGCGCGTGCTGTTCCGTCCCACCAGGACCCCCCTGCTGCTCAGACTTCCCTGTGGCGCGACGACCCGTCGTCACTTCGCGCATACCGCCTTGTCGGCGCTTGCCTTCTGAATGTCCTCCGGTGCCTTTCGCGGACCGGTGAGGGGCACTCCGGCGCCCTCGTAGTCCGCGCCCAGGGTCAGCACCATCGCCTGAGTCCCTCCGGTGCCGGGCTTCCCCTGCTTCAGCGCGGTGGCGGGCAGGCCCATGATGTCCGCGAGCGCGCGGGCCTGGTCCGCCTGTTCCGGCACGTACGCCAGCGTGGTCCTGTCGCTCTTCGCCGGGGCGTTCGACCCGTTCGTGGCGTCGGGCACGCCCTGTTCGTCCTGCAGCCAGCGGACGGTCGCGCCCGCCGCGCCGGTGAGGTCACCGCCGTTCTGGACATCGACGTCGATGTCGGCGGGCTTCGCCCTGCTGCCGGCGAGGACCGCTTCCCGCTTGGTCCTGGCCGCCCTCTCCTGGGCCTTCACCTCGGTGAGGGAGGTGTCGGAGCGCATCAGGCCGAAGAGCTGCGGGGCCTTCTGCTGGTCGACGACCACCGTGACGGGCGTCGGCTCGGCCGGGTTGTCCACCACCGGCAGCGTCGCGAAGGTGATGTTCTTCGTGTCGATCCTGCCGAGCTCCCTGGCGAGCGAGGTCAGCTTCTTGATCGACCCGATTCCGGAGTCGACGGTGAGCGCCTTGGTCGCGGCGTCGGCCAGCTTGAAGAGCTTGCGCGGGTCGGTCAGCGTGTCGTCGGACTTCATCCTGCGGATCATCGAGCCGATGAACTGCTGCTGGATCTTGATCCGGTCGAGGTCGCTCTGGTTGCCGAAACTGTGGCGGGTGCGGACGAAGGCCAGCGCCTGCTCGCCCTCGACGGTGGACCGCCCGGCCGGCAGGTCGAGGTGGGAGTCGGCGTCGTTGACCGGCTTTGCCAGGCAGACCTCGACGCCGCCCACGGCCGTGGAGAGCGTCTTGACCGCGTTGAAGTCGACCATCATGAAATGGTCGACCGGCAGGCCGGTGATCTTCTCGACCGTGCGCATCGTGCAGCCGGGGTCGCGGCCCTCCTGGCCGAGGCTCACGTTGAAGCGGATGTTCTTCGTGCCGGGTATGACCTTCTCCGAGCCGTCCGGCTGCTTGGTGGTGCAGTCCGGCACGTCGGTTATCAGGTCCCGGGGGATGCTCAGTGCCGTCGCGTTGGTGCGGTCGGCGGAGACGTGGAAGAGGATGTTGGTGTCGGCGTGGCCGGTGCTCCCCTTGTCGCCGTAGCCCTCGTTGCCCTTGCCGGTCCGCTTGTCCGTGCCGATGATCAGGATGTTGAGCGGGCTGTCGGCGTGGGCGACGGTTCTGCTGCCCGCGTCGCCCACGTCGACGGTCACGAGGTTGCCGTTGAACTTCTGGTAGAGGGCGTAGGCCCCCGCCGACCCGGCGAGGGTCACGAAGGCCATGACCCCGCCGGTCCACAGCAGGACCTTGCGCCGGCGCGACCTCGGCTGCTTGTGCCCGCGGTGGCCGGCCGGCGGTTCCTGGCCGGGGCCGCCGCGCGTACGGTTCCGCTGTGCGGGCACACGCCCGGGCGATTCGCCGGATTCACCCCCACTGCCGGAGGGGTCGCCGGTGCCCCCGGAGGGGCCGGGCGGTTCTGCTCCGGAGTGGTTCAGTCGCAATTCGTAATTGCCGGTCTGCGGGTTGAGTATCCACTGGTCGGCGGGGTCGATTTCCTCCGCCCGCCCACGCCTGTGCGCGTCCACGGTTTCCTGAATCCTCCGTCGGTGCCACGCGAGGCACCTCCCCCGGCAGGGCCCTCGGTTGCTTCTTCCGGTCAGCGCCGTCTGATGACCGCGAGCACCGGATCGCGTCAGCGTAACCGGCGGAATCGGCCACAGGGGCCGTGCGTGACGCAGTCCACGCCCCTTACAACCGGGCATTCCGCCTATTCCGCTCCGATTGCGTCCTGATACTTGGGCATTGCTTTACGAGTCGCACGGGTCATCAGCCGCATTGGACCCCGAATAGGTCGGAGCCGGCGTCGGGCTGCCGTCCCCGGATGCGCCGGGCTTTTCGCCGGACGGGTTCTCGGAGCTGTGATCCGCCTGTGAATCTCCGGAATTGTTCTTCTCGGGCGGGACCACGGTGACGGGCTCGTCCTTCCTCAGCTGGGTGAAGAGCCTGTCGGCGTCCGGCTGCACGAGCTCGTCCCGGTTCGCGTCGGCGCGGTAGGCCTGCCTGGGCACGGTCAGGAACTGCACCTTCTCGGTCGGGACGTTCCGCATGCCGCGCACCAGGTCGTACAGGTCCCGCAGCGAGTCGAGGCCCGGGTCGGTGGTCACCGACTTGGTCGCCGCGTCCAGCACCGGGTAGAGCCGCGTCGGGTTCAGCAGGACGCCGTTGCTCTGCATCTTGTTGACCAGGGCCCCGAGGAACTTCTGCTGGCGGTCCATGCGCTCGGTGTCGCTGCCGTTCCCGATCGACTTGCGGGCCCTGACGTAGCCCAGGGCCTGCTCGCCGTCGAGCTCCTGGCGCCCGGCGGGGAGCTTGAGGTGGGCGTCGGCGTCGTCGACCGGCTTCTTGAGGCAGACCTCTACGCCGTCCACCGCGTCGACCATGTCCTTGAAGCCCGCGAAGTCGATGACCATGTGGTGGTCGACACGGATACCCGTCATCTTCTCGACCGTGCGGATCGTGCAGGCCGTGCCGCCGAGCTCGAAGGCCCAGTTGAACTGCGCGAACTGCTGTTTGGTCGCCTTGCCGTCCGCCGTGTGGCAACTGGGGATCTCGGACATCAGGTCGCGGGGGATGGACACCGCGGTCGCGCTCCGGCGGTCGGCGGCGAGGTGCAGCAGGATCGTCGTGTCCGAACGCTGGCTGCCGCCGTCGTCGCGGCCGTACGCGCTGTTGTCCCCGGACCGGGTGTCGGAGCCGATCAGCAGGATGTTCTGCGCGTCGTGTGCGACGGGCAGCGGCCTGTCCTTCTCGTACGCCTTGAGCTCGGCCGCGGCGCTGGTGTCCGTGGTGATGTTGCCGTCCAGCTTTTTGTACAGCCACCAGCCGACCCCGGCCGCGACCAGCACGAGGAAGGAGACGGCGAGGGCGGTCCAGCGGAGCCAGTGGCTCTTGTGGCCTTCGCGCTCGGGGCGCGCGGCCCAGGTTCCGTCCCCGCCCTCCCCGCCGGCGCTTTCCGGGGCCGCCGTCCCGGCGGTGTCGCCCTCGCCGCTCCCGACGCCGCTCCCGGCGTCCCGGCGGTCGCCGTCGTTCTCCGGGGCGGTCCCGGACGCGTCGCGCGCCCCGTCCTCGGGCTCGTCCCCTGCCGAGTGGTCGGGGCGGTCCGGTTCGGCCGGAGGGCCGGGGCTGTCGCTCACGTCTGCGTCCATCCTTCATGTTCGGCGGCGCGAAGGGCCGCCGGTCGCAGAAGTAGACGGCTGAACCTCACGCTTGGTTGTGCATTCAGGCGGCGTTCTCGACGTTGCCTCGTACCGCCTGATCATGTACCGCCGTCGGTGCTCAGTCCCGGGGGCTCGGCCCGGCGTGGGCCGGACGGGTGTCGTTCACCGCGCTTGTCATACCGCCGTGTTGCTGATCCGTTCGCTCTCGACGCGCCTGGCCAGCGCTGCCTCGTCCAGGTGGTCCAAGTGGCGGCACAGGACGACGGAACCCCCCGAGGCCAGCGGTGCGAGGAGTCCGGTGGACAGTCCCTCCCAGCTGTCGTAGGCCCGGCCGGTCAGCAGCCGGGAGCCCGGGGTGAGTCCCAGCTCCGCCGCGTCCTGGCGGGCGCGCGCGACGACCTGGTCCGCCGTCAGCTCGGTGCCGGCCACGGCCAGCGCGGGGGCCGCGGGGTCCACCGGGGCGTACGGGGCGAAGCGGTCGCCCTGCCCCGGGACCTCCACCGCGTAGTCCGCGAACCCCTCGGGCGCCTGCGGGAACCGCCCGCCGAGCGGGCGCAGCGCCAGCGCGATCCGTTCACCGCGGCAGGCGCGGGCCCGGTCGAGCGTGTCCGGCCCGCTGACGACGAGATCGGCGGAGGCCGGGTCGCCCTGCACGTCGGCCACGACGCCCACCGAGGAGCAGGCGAGCAGCCAGACGGCCGACTGCCAGTGGGCGGGGAGGAGCAGAGCCAGGCGGTCGCCGGGCTCGGCGGCGAGATCCCCCTGGAGCAGATTGGCGGTCTTGGCCACCCAATTGGCGAAGGTCGCCACGGACAGTTCGACACGCTCTCCGGTTGCGTCGTCGTAGAAGGTGACGAGAGGACGGGCCGGGTCCGCGGCGAGCGCGGATCGCAGCAGGTCGGCGGGGGTGCGATCACTGGCGTTCATCCGCGCAAGGGTACGCGGCGGGTGACGGCCCGGCGGGCGTGACGGGTGTCCCGTACACCGGTTCGGCAGACGGTGCGTCAACTGCACGCGCGCGTACTCCAGTAGCCGGAATGCCGGACTCTGCGAATTATTTCCTGTATGCGTGCACTTCTTGCAACTTCCATCGGCGTCACCTGCGCGACGGCACTCACCCTCCCGCTCGCCGCCCCCGCACCTGCCGCCACCGTCTCCGCCCCGGTCGCCCACGCGTCCGCGGCCGTCCCCGCCGAACCCTCCGGTTCGACACAGTCACTGCCGCTCCGGCCCCTCGGCGGAGCGGTCCCACGAGCCACCGGCCGGCCCTCCGAATCCATGACCCCGGCTGCCGCACAGGGGCTGCTCCGGCGGGACTCCCGCCGCTTCTCCCTGGTCGGCGTCGTCTGGGACGACGCCGACACCGAACTCCACGGCACCGTCCAGGTCCGCACCCGGGCCACCGACACCACCCGGTGGTCCGGCTGGCAGGCCCTGGAGACCCACAACACCGACCACGCGGCCGACGCCGGAAGCGTCGAGCGGCTGTCGGGCCGGGTGCGCGGCTCCACCGTCCCGCTCTGGGTCGGCGACTCGGACGGAGTCGAGGTACGCGTACGTTCCGAGAACGCCGGACCGCGAAGCGGCGCCGCCGACACCGCCCCGCTCCCGGCCGGACTCCGCGTCGAACTCGTCGATCCCGGCGACGACCCGGTGCTGCCGCGCGCCGAGGACACCCCGGCCACCGGGACGCCGTCCTCCGTCACCCCGTCGCCGGGCGTCGCGACCCCCGCGACGGCCCCCAAGCCCGGCGCACTCCCGGAAGCCGCGGGTCTCGGCATGGCGGCGGCCGAGAGCTCCGCCGTCAACGCCGACCTCGCCCCGCTGGGTGCCGCCGAGATCACCGCCCTGAGCAAGGCCGAATCGGAGGAACAAGCGGTCGTCGGGGCCGGCGCCAAGCCCTTCGTGGGACCGCGTCCGCGCATCGTCACGCGCAAGGGCTGGGGTGCCGACGAGAGCCTGCGTGAGCGGGCCTTCGCCTACACCTCGACCGTCAAGGCCGCCTTCATCCACCACAGCGCCACCGGGAACAACTACACCTGCTCCCAGGCGCCCTCGGTCCTGCGCAGCATCTACCGCTACCACGTCAAGAGCAGCGGCTGGCGCGACATCGGCTACAACTTCGCCGTAGACAAGTGCGGGAACATCTACGAAGGGCGTGCCGGAGGTGTGACCAAGGCCGTCCTCGGAGCCCACACGCTCGGGTTCAACACGAACAGCATGGGCATCGCGGTCCTCGGGACGTACAGCTCGAAGAACCCGCCCGCCGCCGCCGTGACGGCGATCGCCAAGCTCACCGCCTGGAAGCTCGGGCTGTTCGGCCGCAACCCCAAGGGCAAGGTCACCCTCGTCTCCGGCGGCAGCGGCAAGTACAAGAAGGGTGCGAAGGCCAAGCTAAACGTCATCTCCGGGCACCGCGACGGCTTCGCAACCGAATGCCCCGGAAGCCGTCTCTACAAGAAGCTCGGCACGGCCCGGACCAGTTCGGCCAAACTGCAGGGCCGCTGACCGGGAGAGCTCCGACCGGTCTGCATACACTGGCCAGCCGATACGAGGCCCCGGCCCCAGCAGGAAGCAGAGACGGTGCTGTGACAGAGGCAAAAGAAGCGATCCTCCTGGTCGGTGGCAAGGGCACCCGGCTGCGTCCCCTCACGGTGCACACCCCGAAGCCGATGGTGCCGGCGGCGGGGGTGCCGTTCCTCACCCACCAACTGGCGCGCGCCAGGGCCGCGGGGGTGGAGCACATCGTGCTCGCGACGTCCTATCTGGCGGAGGTATTCGAACCGTACTTCGGGGACGGTTCGTCGCTCGGCCTCTCCATCGAGTACGTCACCGAGGACGAACCGCTCGGTACCGGCGGGGCCATCCGGAACGTGGCGTCGCGGCTGGCATCCGGCCCGGACGAACCCGTCCTCGTGTTCAACGGGGACATCCTGACGGGTCTCGACATCCGGGCCCTGGTCGCGTCGCACGCCGCCTCCGGGGCGGACGTCTCCCTGCACCTGACGAGGGTGGACGACCCGCGCGCCTTCGGTCTCGTGCCGACGGACGGCACGGGCCGGGTGACGGCCTTCCTCGAGAAGCCGCAGACACCCGAGGAGATAGTCACCGACCAGATCAACGCGGGGGCGTACATCTTCCGGCGGTCGGTCATCGACACGATTCCCGCCGGGCGGCCGGTGTCCGTGGAGCGCGAGACCTTCCCCGGGCTCCTGGACTCGGGCGCTCACCTCCAGGGCATGGTCGACTCCACCTACTGGCTGGACCTCGGCACCCCCCAGGCGTTCGTACGGGGATCGGCCGACCTGGTCCTGGGGCGTGCCCCGTCCCCGGCGGTCCCCGGCCGCTGCGGCGAACGGCTGGTCCTGCCCACCGCCTCCGTCGCCGCCGACGCCAAACTCACGGGCGGCACCGTCGTCGGGGAAGGCGCGCTGATCGGGGAGGGCGCGAGGATCGCGGGGTCGGCCGTGCTCGCGGGCGCCGTCGTCGAACCGGGCGCGGTGATCACCGACTCGCTCGTCGGATCGGGAGCGCGGATCGGCAGCCGTTCGATCCTCACGGGGGCGGTGATCGGCGACGGGGCACGGGTCGGCGCCGACAACGAACTGCGCGACGGGATCCGCGTCTGGTGCGGTGCGGTCCTCCCGGACGCGGCGGTCCGCTTCTCCTCCGACCAGTGACGGCGGTCGTCCGGCCGCCGGACGACCGCCATCGGCCGTACCCTCGACAGGCACCCCGACGACCGAGGACCTCACCCGTGGCAGGACGCTTCGTACCCCGCACCGCCGCCGTACCCCCCGGGCGGCCGGCGGCCACGGACACGTCCGCCCCGGCACTGACCCGGACCTGGACCCCGCCGGGCCCGCTGGACCTGCGGCTGGTCCTCAGCCCGCTGCGCCGCGGCCCGGCCGACCCCGCCTACCGCGCACTGTCCGACGGAACCTTCTGGCGGGCCACCCGCACCCCGGCCGGCCCCGGCACCCTGCGCGTCTCGGCGACCCACGACGGCACGGTCCACGGGACGGCCTGGGGGCCGGGTGCACAGTGGCTGCTGGACGGGCTCCCCGCACTGCTCGGCGCCGACGACGTCCCGGACGACTTCCGCCCCCGTCACCGGCTGCTCGCCCTGACCCAGCACCGCCGGCCCGGTCTGCGCCTGCTGCGCACCGGGCTCGTGATGGAGTCCCTGATCCCCTCGATCCTGGAGCAGAAGGTCACCACCGACGAGGCATACCGCGCCTGGCGGCTCCTGCTCCGCACCCACGGCACCCCGGCCCCCGGCCCCTCGGACCCGCGGTTCGCCACGTTCGGCCTCCACGTCCTGCCGGACGCGCGGACCTGGTCGCTCATCCCGTCCTGGGAGTGGCACCGCGCGGGTGTGGACTCCAAGCGCTCCGCGACGATCCTGCGCGCGGTCCGGGTGGCCCGGCGCATGGAGGAAGCGGCCGCGATGGGCCTCACCGAGGCCATGGCCAGGCTCCAGCTGATCCCGGGCATCGGCCCCTGGACAGCGGCGGAGACCCTCCAGCGCTCGAACGGTGCCGCCGACGCGGTCACGGTCGGCGACCTGCACCTGCCGGGCATCGTCGGCCACGCGCTCGCGGACAACCGGGACGCCGACGACGAGGAGATGCTGGCGCTCCTGGCCCCCTACGAGGGCCAGCGCCACCGCGCGACGCGCCTGATCATGCTCTCGGGCCGCATTCCGGCACGCAGGGCCCCCCGGATGACACCGCGCGACATCGCCCCGCTGTGACCGGCCGGGGGCCCCCTCAGCGCACCGCGATGAACGCTTCCGGGTCGCGCGGCCCCCGTACCGCGGGCTCCGCCCTGGGATGGCCGACGGCCACCGCGCCCAGCGGGTCCCAGGTGTCCGGCAGGTCCAGTACCTCGCGCACCACGGGCCGGCAGAACATCGTCGAGGACACCCACGCCGAACCGAGCCGCTCACCCGCGAGCGCCACCAGGAAGTTCTGCACACCCGCACCGGCCGCGACCACGAACATCTCGCGCTCCGCGGTGTCCCGGCGCTCGTCCCCGTAGGCGTGCGATCCGTCGGTCACCAGGCACGGCACCGCGAGGTAGGGCGCGTTGCGCAGGACGTCACCCCGCCGTACCCGCTTGGCGATCGACTCCTCGCCGCGCCCGTCCCGCCGCAGGTCGGCGATCCACGCGTCCCGCATGGCGTCCAGCAGCCGGTGCCGGGCACCGGCGGACTCCAGCAGCACGAACCGCCACGGTGTCGTGTGGTGCGGGGCCGGGGCCGTCACCGCCGCCGCCACCGCGCGGCGCACGGCACCGGGGTCGACCGGCTCGTCCGTGAACTCCCGCACGGTGCGCCGCAGGCCGAGCGCCTCCCGCACCGCCTCCGACGTCCCCAGCCGGAACATGTCGTCGGCCGCCACCCGCACCATGGCACGGGCCCCCTCCTCGGGCTCCCCGGCACCGGCCACCACGTGGGGCAGCCCGCGTACGACCGCGACGGGCAGCCCGGACGCCTTGCCCTTCACCAGGTCACCGGCCGAGGCCAGCTCGTCGGCGGTGGCCACGACCGTGGCGCTCAGCGGATTGCCGTGCGCGTCGGTGCCGCCCCGGAGGTCGTCCAGCACCCTCACGCCCGCCGCGCCGATCGCGACGTCCGTGAGCCCGTTGCGCCAGGGACGGCCGAAGGTGTCCGTGACGACGACTCCGATCTCCACCCCGAGCGCGTCCCGCAGGCCGTCCCGGATCGCGCGGGCGGAGGCGTCGGGGTCCTCGGGCAGGAGCAGCACCGTCCCGGCGGGGGTGTTCGAGGCGTCGACACCGGCCGCCGCCATGACGAGCCCCTGGCGGTTCTCCACGATCCTGAGGGTGCCGCGCCGGGCCACGACCCGGACCGTCTCGGCGTCGATGGCCGCCTCCCGGTCGGCTGCCTCGACGATCCGGCCCTCCGACTTGGAGACGATCTTCGAGGTGACCAGGAGGACATCGCCGTCGGCGAGTCCCGGCTCCGTGGCGGCGATCAGTTTCGCGAGATCGTCGCCCTCCCGCACCTCGGGCATTCCCGGCAGGGCCCACACCCGGTACGAGGGCGCCGTCGGCGCGGGTCCGGACCTCACGCGCGCACCTCCTCGGCCAGGGCCAGTGCCTGGCGGGCCATCTCCGCGGTGGCGTCCGTGTCGGTCATCATCAGGGGCACGGCCCGGCAGCGGATGCCGGCGGCCTCCACCTCGGCGACGGCTCCCGCGTCCACGGTGTCGACGAGCCAGCCGTCGAGCAGCCCCGAACCGTAGTGCTGGGCGACGGCGGCCGCGGTGGACTCGACGCCCACGGCGGCCAGCACCTTGTCGGCCATGCCGCGGACGGGCGCGTCACCGACGATGGGGGAGAGCCCGACGACGGGCACCCCCGCCTCGGCGATGGCCTCGCGGATACCGGGTACGGCCAGGATGGTGCCGACGGAGACGACGGGGTTGGACGGCGGGAAGACGATGACGTCGGCCCCGGCGATGGCCTCCAGCACGCCGGGCGCGGGCTTCGCCTGGTCCGCGCCCACCGGCACGATGGCCTGCGCGGGTACGGAGGCCCGCAGCTTGACCCAGTACTCCTGGAAGTGGACGGCCTTGCTCTCGCCGTCGACGTCCACCGCCACGTGCGTCTCGACGCGGTCGTCGGACATGGGGATCAGCCTGACCCCGGGCTTCCAGCGGGCGCAGAGCGCCTCGGTGACGGCACTCAGCGGGTAACCGGCGCCGAGCATCTGCGTACGGACGATGTGGGTGGCGAAGTCACGGTCGCCGAGGCCGAACCACTCGGGCCCCACGCCGTACGCCGCGAGCTCGTCCTTGACCCGGAAGGTCTCGTCGGTACGCCCCCAGCCCTGCTCCTCGTTGATGCCACCGCCGAGGGTGTACATCACGGTGTCGAGGTCGGGACATACCTTCAGCCCGAACAGATGGATGTCGTCGCCGGTGTTGCCGATCACCGTGATGTCCGCGTCGGGCGTGGCCTGTTTGAGGCCACGCAGGAAACGAGCACCACCGATACCGCCGGCCAGAACCACAATGCGCATACAGAACAGTCTGTCAGGCGGAGCCTGATCGTTGTGGGGGTGGTGGCGGGCGACGGGTGGGCTGTCAGGCGGAGCCTGATCGTTGTGGGGGTGGTGGCGGGCGACGGGTGGGCCCTCGACCGTGGGCTGCTGCTCGTCAGGCCGGTACGACGTCCGCGGCGGCGGCGGTGGCGCAGCGGGCCGAGTGCATCGGCATAGCGGTCAGCCCCGGGAAGTAGATGTGCAGGCTGACGGCCGGCTCCAGGGAGTCGTTGACGACCTCGTGGACGTAACCGGGTGCGAAGACCCGTTGGGAACCGGTGGTCAGTACCCGTGCGCCGCGCGTGGTGTGCTCGGTCAACTCGCCTTCCAGGACGGTGAGTACACCGGAGGACAGGCCGTGGTCGTGGCGTCCGCTGCCCTGGCCGGGGACCCAGCTCAGCAGCCAGATCTCGTAGCCGGGGAAGGCCGCGCCGCTGCCGGTGCGGGGTACCGGGGGAGCGCTGTGCAGCCGGTGGTACCAGCGGGTCGTTGTGTCGTACCGGACGAGCGGGGCCCACCGGTCGCGGTCGGCGGCGATGGACCGGGCCATGCCGACGAACTCGGCCACGGTGGAGGGGTGGGGGCTGGCCGGGCGGAGGAGGTGCTGGACCTCAAGGATGTCGCCGGCGATGGAGAGGTCGCTGTCGCTGTTCATGGGTGCGGTGGTTCCTCGGCATGTGGATGCGCGTACGTGGGGGTGTCGCGAAGACCGGAATGCGGTGGAGAAGGCTGGATCAGGGCTGGAGCGCTACGGCTCAACAGCTGTGACAGCTGGAACAGCAACAGCGGGCCTGGACAGCGCTACGGAACCCACGGCTGTGGGTGGCGTACGTCGCTGCGGTCGCTGGCATGAAATCAAGGAGACCGGCACCGTGTGCGTTCTGTCAACTCAATGCCCGATTTGGCGGCAATCTTTCACCCCATCCGGTTGTGAAGACAGGAGAAAGGTTTTGGCACCCATTTCAGAGGCAAGGTGGCGCATCAACCGCGTGTGCAAACGCGGTTGAGGGCTCGTGACCCTAATGTGATCTTGGTCGCTTCGGTGATCGAATCGAAACATCGAGCCGGCCCGGCCCGTCCTTCTCCCTGGGGGCGGTCCGTGGAGCGGCACCAGTGGCATATGTCAGGTTTTTGGTGATTTGAACACTTTCCGCATAGGCTTGGTTCCGCAGAGTGAATACCGGGGCCAATAGCAGATCTTCGCTTGACTGGCCTGAAGCTACACACTTGTAATTTCACTCGTGTCGTTCGGCCGCATCGATAACGGCCGCATCACGGGGACGCAAGAGACGGACGAGGGGCGCACATGACCGAGCTGTTCCAGCAACTGCTGGTCGAGGACGCGGACGAGGAGCTCGGCTGGCAGGAGCGCGCGCTGTGCGCCCAGACCGATCCGGAGTCCTTCTTCCCCGAGAAGGGCGGCTCCACCCGCGAGGCCAAGAAGGTCTGTCTCGCCTGCGAAGTCCGTTCCGAATGCCTTGAGTACGCCCTCAACAACGACGAGCGGTTCGGGATCTGGGGCGGCCTCTCCGAGCGTGAGCGCAGGCGCCTGAAAAAGGCGGCCATCTGACGCAGCGCCCCCGGACACCGGGATCGCGATGGCCTGGGGGCCGCACCCTGCACAAGGGTGCGGCCCCCAGGCCATCGGCACGTCCGGCCGCCTCCGCGTCCCGCCGGTCAACCGCTCGGCGCGGGGCCCACATCCGTACCGTTAGTGTGGGGCCCCGTCCGAGAGACGCGTCAACGCCCCGCCGGGGCGCGCGTGTACACCGATGCAGCCCCCGGGGGACCCCCTCCGGAACCGGCCGGAGGGCCCCTACCCCGATGTCCGTGCACAGCCACTCGGCGGCGCCGAATACGGCCGCCGCAGCCCCTGAGTTCCCCCGGCACGTCGTCACCGCCGTGCTCGTCGCCCACGACGGCGCGCGCTGGCTGCCCGAAGTGCTCGCCGGCCTGCTCGGGCAGGAACGCCCCGTGCAGAACGTCGTCGCCGCCGACACCGGCAGCGCCGACGACTCCGCCCGCCTGGTCACCGAGGCGCTGGGCGGCGAGCGCGTCCTGCACCTGGCGCGGCGCACGAGCTTCGGCACCGCCGTCGAGGAGGCGACCCGCTCCGCCGGTGTCCTCACCCCCGACGACCTGCCGTATCTGAAGCGCCCTAGTGGCTGGGACCCCGTCACACGGACCTGGCGCGACGACGCCTACGACCTTCCGGAGCTCCCGCACGGCGATCCCGTCCAGTGGCTCTGGCTGCTGCACGACGACAGTGCCCCCGAGCCGGACGCCCTCGCCGAGATGCTGCGCGTCGTCGACAACGACAGGCACGCCGCGATCGTCGGACCCAAGCTGCGCGGCTGGTACGACCGGAAGCAGCTCCTCGAGGTCGGCGTCTCCATCGCCAACAGCGGACGCCGCTGGACCGGACTGGACCGCCGCGAACAGGACCAGGGCCAGCACGACCAGGTCCGCACCGTCCTCTCCGTGTCCTCCGCGGGCATGCTCGTGCGGCGCGACGTCTGGGAGGAACTCGGCGGCTTCGACCGCAGACTCCCGCTGATGCGTGACGACGTCGACCTCTGCTGGCGCGCCCACCTGGCGGGCCACCGCGTCCTCGTCGCCCCGGAGGCCGTCCTGCGGCACGCCGAGGCCTCCGCGAGGGAACGCCGCCCCATCGACTGTGCCGGGCGCTCGGTCGCCAGCCCGCACCGCGTCGACAAGGCGGGCGCCGTCTACACGATGCTCGTCAACGCCCGTGGCAAGCAGCTGCCCTGGGCCCTGCTCCGTCTCCTCGTCGGCACGGTGCTGCGCACCGTCGCCTATCTCGTGGGCAAGGTGCCCGGGCAGGCACTCGACGAGGTCGCCGGACTCTTCGGCACCCTGCTGCGGCCCGGACGGATCCTCGCCGCCCGGCGCGACCGGCGCGGGGGGACGGTGGACGCGGCCGAACTGCGGTCGCTCTTCCCTCCGCCCGGTGCCACGGTCCGCGCCACGTTCGAACAGGTCGCGGGCAACTTCGGCAGCCGCACCGACACGGACTCCGGCGGGTCGCGGCACGGAGCGGTCGAGTCCGGCCCCGGCGGGGACGACGCCGACTTCCTGCAGATCGAGCAGTTCGCGCGGCTCAAGCGGCTCGGCCGCAAGCCCGGCCCCGTCCTCTTCGCGCTCCTCCTTCTCGTCTCGCTGGTGGCCTGCCGAGGCCTTCTCGGCGGCGGCGCGCTCGCGGGCGGCGCCCTGCTGCCCGCCCCGGCCGACGTCTCCGACCTCTGGGGGCGGTACGCGGACGGATGGCACCCCGTCGGCACGGGCGGAACCCAGTCCGCTCCTCCGTACCTCGCCGTGATCGCCGCCCTGTCGGCACTCTTCCTCGGCTCCACGGGCTTCGCGCTCACCCTGCTGCTCGTCTGCTCGGTCCCGCTCGCCGGGCTCACCGCGTACTTCGCCTCGCGGCCGCTGCTCGAATCCCGGCTGCTGCGTGCCTGGGCGAGCGTCGCGTACGCCTTCCTGCCGGCAGCGACCGGGGCGCTGGCCACCGGACGCCTCGGTACGGCCGTCCTGGCCGTGCTGCTCCCGCTGATCGCCCGCGCGGCCGTGGCCGCGCACGGACTTCGCGGGAACGGGTCGAGTGCACGGGGCAGCTGGCGCGCCACCTGGGCGTACACCCTGCTGCTCACCTTCACCACGGCCTTCACCCCGGTCGTCTGGCCGCTGGCCGTGGTGCTCGGCATCGCGGTGCTGGCCCTGCGCCGGAATGACATCGCGGCGTACGGCCTCCGCTTCCTGGCCGCGGTGGGCACCCCGCTGCTGGTCCTCGCGCCCTGGTCGCTCTCGCTGCTGGCCAGTCCGTCGGACTTCCTGAAGGAGGCCGGTCTCGACCTCGGCGCGGGTACGGCGTCCGCTGTCGACCTGCTGGGCATCAGCCCCGGTGGCCCCAAGGCCGCGGGCGGCGTCCTGCTGCTGGGTATCGTGCTGGCCGCGCTGGCCGCCCTGCTGCGCGGGGAGCGGCAGTTCGCCATCCGCACCGCCTGGGTGGTCGTGCTCACCGGCCTGGCCTTCGCCGGCCTCTCCAACGGCTCCACCTGGGCGGGGCCCGCGACTCTCGTCTACGGCATCGCGCTGCTCGCCGCCGCGCTGCTCGGTGCGGACGGCGCCCGGGTCCGCGTCGCCGCTCTCAGCTTCGGCTGGCGTCAGCCCGTCGCCGCCCTCATCGCGCTGGCCGCCGGGATCGCCCCGGTCCTGGCCGCGGCCGGCTGGATGATCGGCGGCGCGGCGGGACCGCTGGAGCGCCGCGACCCGGTGCAGGTGCCGGCGTTCGTCGCGGAGGAGAGCAGTACCCGCGACCAGCCGCGCACCCTGGTCCTCGGAGGCACGTCCCCGGCCGCTGTCTCCTACAGCCTGGTCCGCGGCTCGGGTGCCCGTCTGGGTGATGCCGAACTCACCGAGGCGGGCGGCAGCAACAGCCACCTCGACAAGGTCGTCGCCAACCTGGTCGCGGGCTCCGGCGCCGACCAGGGCAGCCAGCTCAGCGGCTTCGCGATCCGTTACGTCCTCGTACGCGACGGGGCGCCCCGTCAGATGAGCCGCGTCCTGGACTCGACCCCGGGGCTCAGCCGGCTCAGCCAGCTGGACGGCAGCGCCCTGTGGCGGGTCGACCGTCAGGTCTCCCGGCTCGCGATCGTCCCCTCCGGCGAGGACGCGGTGCCGGTCCCGGTCGGATCGCTGCCGGTGGAAGCGCACACCGAGGTCCCCGAGGGCGGTACGGGGCGGGTGCTGCGGATCGCCGACGCGGCCGACCCGGGCTGGCAGGCCACGCTGAACGGCCGGGCGCTGACCCCGAAGACCGTGGACGGCTGGGCGCAGGGCTTCTCCCTCCCCGCCGAGGGCGGCAGGCTCGACCTCACGTACGACACCCCGATCACGCACAGCGCCTGGGTGTGGGCGCAGGTGGCGCTCGGCATCGTCCTGGTGGTCATGGCTCTGCCGGGCCGCCGCCGGGAGATCGACGACGACCTGCCCGAGGAGACGGACGCCGTCCCGGACGAGCCGGTCGCGGGTGAAGGACGCCGGGCGCGCAGGCTGCGTGCGGCGGCCCAGGCCGAGACCGCCGCGGCCACCGAGGGTGCGGAGGGGCCGGCGTACCCGGACGACCCGGCCGCCGCTCCTGACCCGTACATCCCGGCGCAGCAGGACACCGATCCGTACGCGCCGGTCCCGGGCGACCAGGACGGTACGGGCTCCTACGCGGCGGTGCCGCAGCAGGACACGGGGTCCTACGCGCCGGTCCCGGGCGACCAGGACGGTACGGGCTCCTACGCGGCGGTGCCCCAGCAGAACTACGGGGAGTGGGACGCCCAGCAGTACCAGGGTGCCGACTACGGCCAGTACCCGGAGGGCCAGGACACCGGCCAGTACCCCGGTGTGCAGGAGACCGGCCCGTACCAGGGCGGTCAGGACGCGGGCCAGTACTACCAGGCCGATCCGTACCAGCAGGACCCGTACCAGCAGCAGGGCGCCTACGACCCGTACGGCTACGCCCAGCAGCAGCCCTACGCCACGGGGGCCGGCGAAGCCGCCCCGTACGAGGGGCAGGACGGGCATGACGGGCACGACCAGAACCCAGCCCCGGGCCAGGGCCCGTGGCCGACCGGCAACGCATCGCGAGGCGAGTCCGAGTGAAGTCCACACCCCTGTACCTGGTGGCGGGCACCGTCGCCCTCGCCGCCGTCACCGGTTTCGCCGCGCTCACCGCGCCCGGCGACGAGGGCCCGGTCGAGCCGCAGGCAGCGGCACTGCTTCCCGTGGAGCGCTCCAGCCTCCTGTGCCCCGCGCCGAGCATGTCCGACCTGGCGGATACGACGTACACCTCCTTCACCCCGGAGGGGGAGGGCGGCGGGGAGGCCGGTGCCGCCGAACTGAAGGCCGCCGAGGCCCTGCCGGCGGACGACGCGCCCGCCGGAGAGGACGCGGACAAGGGCAAGGACAAGGGGACCGACGCCGAAAAGGGGAGGACGGCGGAGTCCAAGCCTGTCCTCTCCCTGAAGGACCTCGGCAAGCCGTCCATCGCCGAGACGTCCAAGTCAGGTGCCCCCGCCCTGGTCGGCACCGCGACCGGCAAGCTGGCCCCCGGCTGGACGACCCAGCAGACGACCACGGCCGAGGCAGGCGGCGCCCGCGGTCTGCTCGGTGTCAGCTGCACCACCCCCGACACCGACTTCTGGTTCCCGGGAGCCAGCACCGCGGCGGCCCGCCAGGACTACGTCCATCTGACCAACCCCGACGACACGGCCGCCGTCGCCGACATCGAGCTGTACGGAGCCGAGGGCCCCCTCAAGTCGGACGCGGGCGAGGGCATCACGGTCCCGGCGAGGTCCAGCGTGCCGATCCTGATCTCGACGCTGACCGGGGAGGCCGCCGAGAACGTGACCGTCCACGTCACCACGCGGACCGGGCGGGTCGGCTCCGCTGTGAGCGCCGCCGAGGACAAGGTGGGCAGCGACTGGCTGGCCAAGTCCGCCGACCCTGCGCAGACCCTGGTCCTGCCGGGCATCCCGTCGGACGCCACCTCCGTGCGCCTGGTGGCCTTCGCACCCGGCGAGGACGACGCCGACGTGAAGATCCAGCTCATGGGCAAGAACGCGACGTTCTCACCGGCGGGGAACGACACCCTCCACATCAAGTCGCGGATGACCGCGAGCGTCGATCTCAAGAACATCACCCGGGGTGAGCCCGGCTCGATCCGGCTGACCTCGACCGACGGCAGCAGGACACCGGTGGTAGCCGCCCTGCGCGTGGTGCGGGGGAGCGGTGCCGGGCAGGAGATCGCGTTCATCCCGGCGACCGCGCCGGTCGGCGACCGGGCGAGCGTCGCCGACAACCGGGCGAAGGCCTCGGTCCTCTCGCTGACCGCCCCGGGAGCGACGGCCAAGGTCAAGGTGACCGCGTCGGCGGGCAGCGGGGGCGGCGAGAAGACCTCCAAGACCTACACGGTCAAGGGCGGTACGACGCTCGAGGTGATCCCGGAGGCACCGGACGGTCTCAAGGGCGGCTACGCGCTGACGGTGGAGACGGAGTCGGGCGGCCCGGTCCACGCCGCCCGCACGCTCACGCTCAAGGAGGGCGGCGTCAGCATGTTCACGGTGCAGACGATGCCGGACGACGGGGGCACCGTCGAGGTGCCCGCCGTGCAGCAGGACCTGTCCGTCCTGGACGACTGAGGTCACGGCGTCACGGGCGGTCCTGCCCGTGGCGCCGGTTCCTCCCGTTGTGTCCGGTCCTGCCCACGGCACGCAGTGGTGCTCCTGACGCTCAGTCCTGTCCGTAGCGCGGGTCCACCGACTCGGGTGACAGCCCGAGCAACTCCGCGACCTGCTCCACCACGACCTCGTGCACCAGCAGGGCCCGCTCGTCGCGGCTCTTGACGCGGATCTCCACGGGGCGCCGGTAGACGACGATCTGCGCGGGCCTGCCCTTGGACGCGGACAGCGCGCGGCCCAGCGGCACCGTGTCATCGAGGGAGCCCGGGACGTCGAGGACCAGGAAGTCGACGTCCGTCAGCTGCGGCCAGCGCCGCTCCAACCGTTCCACCGAGTCCTGGACGAGGTCGCGGAAGCTCTCGGCCCTGCTGAGCGACAGCGGGACCTGCGGCGGCGCGACCGGTCCGCGCATCCCGCGGCCATGACGGTCTCGACGGCGGGGCCGGGGCTCCTGTGGGTGGGGCGGTACGGAACTGTCCATCACCGACGCAGCGTAACCCTCCTCCGGCCGTGCTGATCACGGCTTCCGCGCAGGCAGACCGGATGTCCGCGGATGCGCGTTCCGGCCGCGGGCGGGTGCGATTTCGGTCCTTGCCTCGACCGGGGACCCTCCGCCGAATGACCGTTTATGTCCTGTCCGATGACCGAGAGCGTCGCGGAGCGCACCGCCTCCGGCAGGCTGCCGCGCAGGTCGGCACGGCTGTGCGGGCACGGTGCCACCCCCCGGCAGAGGGGCGACACGAGGGGTGAGCCGGGGGAGATTCGTCGCGGCCCGCTCAAGAGTGCGGTACCGTCCAACATCGTGAGCCCTGTACGTCGCTGTTCGCGAACCGCGTGCGGCCGTCCCGCCGTCGCGACACTGACGTACGTCTATGCCGACTCGACCGCGGTCCTCGGCCCGCTCGCCACCTATGCCGAGCCCCACTGCTACGACCTCTGTGCCGAGCACGGTGAGCGGCTCACCGCGCCACGGGGCTGGGAGGTCGTCCGGCTCTCCGACCCCTCGGTTCCCTCCCGCCCCAGCGGTGACGATCTCGAAGCGCTCGCCAACGCCGTGCGCGAGGCGGCGAGGCCCCAGGACCGGCAGCCGGGCGCCGGCCGTGGGCCGCGTGCGGCGGATCCGGTGGAGGTCGCCCGCCGAGGTCATCTGCGGGTGCTGCGGTCCCCGGATTCCTGACACTCCGTCAATTCTTCCGCTCCTCTGGCCACATGCCCGTTCGGGGAAGTTCTCCTGCGCGGAGCATTGACGTGGACTTGTCGCGGACACGACCATTCCCCCACCCGTGAATGATCGCTTCCGCATCACGGAATCCGGGGAGGTCTGTGTGTTTGTCCAGCAACTCGAACCCGTAGCCGATTCGCTCGCCCTGTCCGCACTCGTCGCCTCACTGCCCCTCGTCAGCGTGCTGGTCCTGCTGGGCGCCGTCCGGATGAAAGCCCACCTCGCCGGGCTCATCGGCCTCGCGGTCGCCGTACTCGTCGCCCGGCTCGCCTACGGCATGCCCCTCGGGCAGACGCTCTCCGCCGGGGCACAAGGTGTCCTCTTCGGCCTCTTCCCCATCATGTGGATCGTCGTCAACGCCCTCTGGGTGTACCGGATGACCGTCCGCACCCGGCACTTCGACGTCCTCCGCCGCTCCTTCGGCCGGGTCTCCGACGACCCCCGCATCCAGGCGCTGGTCATCGCCTTCTGCTTCGGCGCGCTCCTGGAGGCCCTGGCCGGCTTCGGCGCACCCGTCGCGATCTGCTCGGTCATGCTCGTCGCGCTCGGATTCGACCCGGTGAAGGCGGCCGTCGTCTCCCTGGTCGCCAACACCGCGCCCGTCGCCTTCGGGGCCATGGGCACACCGGTCGTGACACTGGCCCAGGTCACCGGCCTGCCCCTGGACGACGTCGCCTCGGTCGTCGGCCGCCAGACCCCGCTGCTCGCACTCGTCGTCCCGCTGATCCTGGTCTTCCTGGTGGACGGCAGGCGGGGGCTCCGGGAGACCTGGGTGCCCGCGCTCGTCTGCGGAGTGGCCTTCGCCGCAGCCCAGTTCGCCGCGTCCAACTACGTCTCCGCGCAACTCGCCGACATCGCGGCCGCACTCGTGGGCGCGGGCGCCCTGATCGCGCTGCCCGGCGCCCGCCGGCCGGCCGGCGAACCCGTACGCGCGACCGTGCTCACCGGTGCCCGCAGCGAAGACCTCGACCAGGAGGACCCGCGCCGCGAGGTGCTGCGCGCCTACGCCCCCTACGCACTGATCGTCGCGGTGTTCTCCCTCGCCCAGATCCCGCCGGTCAAGCGGCTGCTGGCCGAGGCCACCCGCGTCTTCGACTGGCCCTTCCTCGACGTCGCGGGGCCCGGCGGCCGGCCGGTGGGTGCCAACGTGTTCACCCTTCCGCTCCTCGGCACGGGCGGCACCCTCGTCCTGCTCGCCGGGCTGATCACCGCCGCCGTACTCGGCGTACGGGCCGGTGCCGCGGCGCGGGAGTGGGCGGCCACCGTGTGTGAACTGCGCCATGCCATCCTCACGGTGACGTCCGTACTCGCCCTCGCCTACGTCATGAACCTCTCCGGGCAGGCCGCCACCATCGGCCAGTCCGTCGCCGCGGCGGGCGCCGGGCTCGCCTTCCTCTCCCCGGTGCTCGGCTGGTTCGGCGTCGCGGTATCCGGCTCCGACACCTCGGCCAATGCCCTCTTCGGGGCCCTCCAGGTGTCCGCCGCGCACGAATCCGGCCTGTCGCCGGAACTGCTCGCCGCCGCGAACAGCTCCGGGGGAGTGCTCGGCAAGATGATCTCGCCGCAGAACCTGACGATCGCCTGCGCCGCCGTCGGCCTTGCCGGGCGGGAAGGGGACCTGCTGCGCAAGGTCCTGCCCTGGAGCCTCGGCCTGCTGCTGGTGATGTGCCTGGTGGTGACGGCGCAGAGCACGGTCCTGCTGGGCTGGATGCTCCCCTGACGGGCGGCCCGGGACCGCCCGGTAGTTTGGGCCGTCCGCACAGACCCCAGGAGGACCGGCCGTGGTAGCTGACCTGTCGCAGCTCGTGAAGGCGTACGACGTGCGCGGAGTCGTGCCCGACCAGTGGGACGAGCCGCTCGCCGAACTCTTCGGCGCTGCCTTCGTCCAGGTCACCGAAGCGGACGCGATCGTGATCGGCCACGACATGCGGCCCTCCTCACCCGGTCTGGCCGCCGCCTTCGCCCGCGGTGCCACGGGCCGCGGCGCCGACGTGACCCTCATCGGGCTCTGCTCGACGGACCAGCTGTACTACGCGTCCGGGGCCCTCGGCCTGCCCGGAGCGATGTTCACGGCCTCGCACAACCCGGCCCGGTACAACGGCATCAAGCTGTGCCGGGCCGGAGCCGCGCCCGTGGGCCAGGACACCGGCCTCACCGAGATCCGCACCCTGGTCGAGAAGTGGTCGGAGCACGGCCTCCCGGACCCGGCCGCCGAGGTCCCGGGCACGGTCACCGAGCGCGAGACCCTCGACGACTACGCCGCACACCTGCGGGGACTCGTCGACCTCTCCGGGATCCGTCCGCTCAAGGTCGTCGTGGACGCGGGCAACGGCATGGGCGGCCACACCGTCCCCACCGTTTTCGCGGGCCTCCCCCTCGACCTCGTACCCATGTACTTCGAGCTCGACGGCACCTTCCCGAACCACGAGGCCAACCCCCTCGACCCGAAGAACATCGTCGACCTGCGGGCCCGGGTCCTCGCCGAGGAAGCCGACCTCGGTCTCGCCTTCGACGGCGACGCGGACCGCTGCTTCGTCGTCGACGAGCACGGCGACGGCGTGTCCCCCTCTGCGATCACCTCCCTCGTCGCCGCCCGCGAGCTGGCCCGCAACGGCGGCAAGGGCACCGTCATCCACAACCTGATCACCTCCTGGTCCGTCCCCGAGGTCGTACGCGAGAACGGCGGAACCCCCGTCCGCACCCGCGTCGGCCACTCCTTCATCAAGGCCGAGATGGCCGCTCACGGGGCGATCTTCGGCGGCGAGCACTCCGCCCACTACTACTTCCGCGACTTCTGGAACGCCGACACCGGCATGCTCGCGGCCCTCCACGTCCTCGCCGCTCTCGGCGGACAGGACGGTCCGCTCTCGGGTCTCCTGGACCGGTACGACCGCTACACCGGGTCCGGTGAGATCAACTCCACCGTCGCCGACCAGGCGGAACGGCTCGACGCGATCAGAGCCGCCTACGGGGAGCGCGACGACGTCAGGTTCGACGAGCTCGACGGACTCACGGTCACGAGCGGTGACTGGTGGTTCAACCTCCGCGCCTCCAACACCGAACCGCTCCTGCGCCTCAACGTCGAGGCGCGCGACGGGAAGACCATGGAAGCGGTACGCGACGAGGTTCTCGCCCTCGTCCGCGCGTGACCCGCGGGCACCGGGGCACACGCAGCGTGGACACCCGGCGTCCCTGCCGCCACCGCCCGACGCATGCCCGGTCGGGCGGGTCCTGCCGGGCCGCGACCCCGTCGGCCCGGCGGTAGGCTGACCAAGCCCCGAGCTCCGCGGACCCGTACCGGGCCCGGACCGCACCGCACGCCCGAAGGGACCCGCCCATGCCGCTCGAAGCCGGCCTTCTGGAGATCCTCGCCTGCCCGGCCTGTCACGCCGCGCTAGACGACCGGTCCGCCGCCGAAAGCCCCGAGCTGGTCTGCACCGGCGCGGACTGCGGTCTCGCCTACCCGGTGCGCGACGACATCCCGGTCCTCCTTGTCGACGAGGCCCGGCGCCCCGCGTAACCGCACCTTGATCAGCACGGTGATCGGAGGCCCACCGCCATGCTCGACGAGTCGTTGCTCGACGCACCGGAAGCCCTGACCCGGGCAGACCGGCGCGGGCTGCTCCGCGGCGCAGCCGAAGCCGGGGCCCGCGTCCGTACCGCCGCCCGGCACGCCGCCGAGGCGGGCATCGGTGCGCTGGCGCCGGAAGGGCGGCCACGTGCCGTCCTCGTCGCGGGGCCCGGTACCGCGGCGTCCGGCGTCGCCGATCTGATCGGCGCCCTCGCCGGGGCCGCCGCGCCCGTGACCGCGATCCGTCCCACCGGGGTCGCGGCGGCCGCCGGCGCGCTGCGCTGGACCCTTCCGGGCTGGGCCGGATCCGTGGACCTGCTGCTGATCGCCACCGCCGACGGATCGGAACCCGGCCTCGCCCGCCTCGCCGAGCAGGCGTACCGCCGCGGTTGCACCGTCGTGGCCGTCGCCCCCGTCCGCTCCCCGCTGCGGGAAGCCGTCGACGGGATCCACGGACTCGTCGTCCCGATGGCGGCTGCCCCGCACGGCGAGTACGACGCCGAGACATCGGCCGCCGGCCCAGGCACCCTGTGGGCCCTGCTCACCCCGCTGCTGGCCCTGCTGGACCGGGTGGGCCTCGTCGACGCACCCGCCGACGTCCTGCAGAAGGTCGCCGACCGGCTCGACCGCACCGCCGAGCGCTGCGGGCCCGCCGTCGCCACGTACAGCAACCCGGCCAAGACCCTTGCCGCCGAGCTCGCCGACAGCCTGCCCCTCGTGTGGACGGAGGGTGACACCGCCGGCCCCGTCGGCCGCCGGTTCGCCGCGGTCCTGGCAGAGCTCGCCGGCCGCCCGGCCCTGGTGGCCGAACTGCCCGAGGCCCTGCCCTCGCACGGGGCGCTGCTGGCCGGAGCCTTCGCCGCGGGAGCCGACCCCGACGACTTCTTCCGGGACCGGGTCGACGAGCCCGAGGCCATGCGGGCCCGGGTCGTCCTGCTCCGTGACCGCCCGGCAGGCGGGCTGACCGCGGGACCGGCGGCCCGGGAGCTGGCCCTCGGCCACGAGACGGCCATCAGTGAACTCGAACCGGAGGAGGGCAGCGAACTCGAAGCCCTCGCCGAACTCCTCGCGGTCACCGACTTCGCCGCCGTCTACCTCTCCCTCGCCTCCGACAACAGGGTCTGACCGCCGGATCCCCGCACCGGGCACGAAAGCCCTTACCCACACGGCAGCCCTTACCCACACGGCGCGAAAGTCCGCCTTCCGCGCAGGGGCCGACCGCCCGCCAAGGACAACGGAGTCCGACGGCCCGCCTTCCCACGGGGCACCACAGCCCCCGCACAACCACGAGGACGAATCGCCATGGACCGCCTGTCCAACACCGTGCGCCCCTACGCCTGGGGGTCCACCACAGCCATTCCCGAACTGCTCGGCACAGCCCCGACCGGCGAACCCCAGGCGGAGATGTGGATGGGGGCCCACCCCGGAGCCCCCTCCAGGCTCAACCGCCCCACGGCCCCCGGGGAGCGGTCGCTCACCGACGTCATCGCGGCGGACCCCGAGCGCGAACTCGGCCCCGCCGCCGTCCGCGCCTTCGGCCCCCGCCTCCCCTTCCTGCTCAAGCTGCTGGCCGCCGGAGCGCCGCTCTCCCTCCAGGTCCACCCCGACCTCGCGCAGGCACAGCAGGGGTACGCGGACGAGGAGCGCCGGGGCGTCGCCATCGACGCGCCGCACCGCACCTACAAGGACGCCAACCACAAGCCCGAGCTGATCTGCGCGCTCACCCCGTTCGAGGGACTCTGCGGATTCCGCAGGCCCGCCGAAGCCGCGGACGCCATAGCCGCCCTCGGCGTCGACTCGCTCAAGCCCTACGTCGACCTGCTGCGTGCCCGCCCCGAGGACGCGGCGCTGCGCGAGGTCCTCACGGCGATCCTCACCGCGGACCCCGACGAGATGGCCGGCACGGTCGCCGAGGCGGCCGAGGCCGCGGAACGGCTCGGCGGCGCCCACGCCCCGTACGCCCAGATCGCCCACCACTACCCGGGCGACCCGGGTGTCATCGCGGCGATGCTGCTGAACCACGTCCAACTCCAGCCGGGCGAGGCCATGTTCCTCGGGGCGGGTGTGCCGCACGCCTACCTCGGTGGCCTCGGCGTCGAGATCATGGCCAACTCCGACAACGTGCTGCGCTGCGGACTGACCCCCAAGCACATCGACGTCCCCGAACTGCTGCGCATCGTCCGCTTCGAAGCGAGCGAGCCCGGCATCCTGCGGCCCGAGGCATCGGCCGCGGGTGAGGAGCTCTACGAGACGCCGGTCGACGAATTCCGGCTGTCGCGCTACGTCCTGTCCGCCGGCGGTGCCCCGGTCGAACTGGCCGCCGGCGCGCCGCAGATCCTGCTCTGCACCGAGGGATCCCCGCAGGCCGGGGAGACCACCCTCGCACCCGGAGAATCCGTGTTCGTCCCGGCGGACGAAACGGTCGAAGTGTCCGGTACCGGAACACTCTTCCGGGCGACCGTAGTCGTCTGACGTACCGTCCGCACCAGCGACTGCAACAATGTCCGGCCGTAACGCGGCGCCCGAGCCGCAGCACCGAGGAAGGGACACCAGGCACCCATGAGCGCGTCAGGCGGAACCAAGGCGATCGTGGCGGCACTCGCCGCCAACCTCGCGATCGCGGTGGCCAAATTCGTGGCGTTCCTCTTCAGTGGCTCGTCGTCGATGCTGGCCGAGAGCGTCCACTCACTCGCGGACTCGGGCAACCAGGGGCTCCTGCTGCTCGGCGGCAAGAAGGCCAAGCGGGAGGCGACACCCGAGCACCCCTTCGGTTACGGGCGCGAGCGCTACATCTACGCCTTCCTCGTGTCCATCGTTCTGTTCTCCGTCGGCGGCATGTTCGCGATCTACGAGGGCTACGAGAAGATCAAGCACCCGCACGCGATCGAAGCATGGTACTGGCCCGTCGGCGTGCTCGTCTTCGCGATCATCGCCGAGGGCTTCTCCTTCCGCACGGCGATCGCCGAGTCCAACCAGACCCGCGGCAAGCTCACCTGGACGCAGTTCGTCCGCCGGGCCAAGGCGCCCGAGCTCCCCGTCGTACTCCTCGAGGACTTCGGCGCACTGGTCGGCCTGGTCCTCGCCCTCGCCGGCGTCGGCCTGGCGCTCGGCACCGGCGACGGCGTGTGGGACGGCATCGGCACCCTGTGCATCGGTGTCCTGCTGATCGTCATCGCGATCGTCCTCGCGGCGGAGACGAAGTCGCTCCTGCTGGGCGAGTCGGCCGGTATCGAGGACGTCGAGAAGATCCGTGCGTCGGTCGTCGACGGCGACACCGTCACCCGCATCATCCACATGCGCACGCTCCACCTCGGCCCCGAGGAACTCCTGGTCGCCGCCAAGATCGCGGTACGCCACGACGAGACCGCCGCCGAGGTCGCTGCCGCGATCAACGCCGCCGAGACCCGGATCCGCGAGGCCGTGCCGATCGCCCGTGTCATCTACCTCGAACCGGACATCTACAACGAGGCCGCAGCCGAGGCCGGCGTCAATCCGGGCAAGGCGCCGGGCGGCCCGGCCGCTTCCGGCGAACCTGCCGGATCCGGCCACTGACCCCCTGAGGAACGGCCCCGAACGGCCCTGCGACCCACACCGATGCCCGGGCGGGCTGGGGCTCGCTGGGCCGTTCGGTGTAGATTCGGGGGAGTACCAGACGTCGCTGCTGATGGCGGTCGATCGGTCCGCTGGAGCGGGCCGGCCGAGGGAGAGAGGGCCTCCGACGGACTGCACTGCGGATTGCTCGGGCATTCGTGTGCCCGTGGCCGCCGCAGAGCCAGCCAGTCCACCCTCGACCCATCACGAGGAGCAGCCCGTTATGACGACGGCCGCCAATCGCCAGGACTTCAAGGTCGCCGACCTCTCCCTCGCCGCCTTCGGGCGCAAGGAGATCACCCTCGCCGAGCACGAGATGCCCGGCCTGATGTCGATCCGCAAGGAGTACGCCGCCACGCAGCCGCTGGCCGGCGCCAGGATCACCGGCTCCCTGCACATGACCGTGCAGACCGCGGTGCTCATCGAGACCCTCGTCGCGCTCGGCGCCGAGGTCCGCTGGGCCTCCTGCAACATCTTCTCCACCCAGGACCACGCGGCCGCCGCCATCGCGGTCGGTCCGAACGGCACCCCCGAGGCCCCTGCGGGCGTCCCGGTCTTCGCCTGGAAGGGCGAGACCCTGGAGGAGTACTGGTGGTGCACGGAGCAGGCGCTCACCTGGCCGAACACCTCCACCGGCGGCCCGAACATGATCCTCGACGACGGTGGCGACGCCACGCTCCTCGTCCACAAGGGCGTCGAGTTCGAGAAGGCCGGCTCGGCCCCGGACCCGTCGACCGCGGACAGCGAGGAGTTCGCCCACATCCTCACGCTGCTCAACCGCACCCTCGGTGAGTCCCCGCAGAAGTGGACGCAGCTGGCGTCCGAGATCCGCGGCGTGACCGAGGAGACCACGACCGGTGTGCACCGCCTGTACGAGATGCACCGCGACGGCACCCTCCTGTTCCCGGCGATCAACGTCAACGACGCGGTCACCAAGTCGAAGTTCGACAACAAGTACGGCTGCCGCCACTCGCTGATCGACGGCATCAACCGCGCCACCGACGTCCTGATCGGCGGCAAGACCGCCGTCGTCTGCGGCTACGGCGACGTTGGCAAGGGCTGCGCCGAGTCCCTGCGAGGACAGGGCGCCCGCGTGATCATCACGGAGATCGACCCGATCTGCGCCCTGCAGGCCGCGATGGACGGCTACCAGGTCGCGACGCTCGAGGACGTGGTGGAGACCGCGGACATCTTCATCACGACGACGGGCAACAAGGACATCATCATGGCCTCGGACATGGCCCGGATGAAGCACCAGGCCATCGTCGGGAACATCGGCCACTTCGACAACGAGATCGACATGGCCGGTCTCGCGAAGATCGACGGCATCGTCAAGGACGAGGTCAAGCCGCAGGTCCACACCTGGAAGTTCAAGGACGGCAAGGTCCTGATCGTGCTGTCCGAGGGCCGTCTGCTGAACCTCGGCAACGCCACGGGCCACCCGTCGTTCGTCATGTCCAACTCGTTCGCGGACCAGACACTGGCCCAGATCGAGCTGTTCACCAAGCCGGAGGCCTACCCGACCGACGTCTACGTGCTGCCGAAGCACCTGGACGAGAAGGTCGCCCGCCTGCACCTCGACGCACTGGGCGTGAAGCTCACGACACTGCGCCAGGAGCAGGCCGACTACATCGGCGTCCCGGTCGAGGGCCCGTACAAGTCCGACCTCTACCGCTACTAGGGTCTTTCGTTTGGATCAGGCTGGATCAGGGAGCGAGGTCTGGTGCCGTGCATCGCAAGGCGGAGGAGGGAGTCAACGCGGAGCGTTGCCGACTGACGACAACGCCGCGAGGTGCGGTGCCAGGGCACGCGAGCCCATCATGATCTAAAAGAGAGGCCCTAGGCCCCTCGCCGGCCCCCGGCCGGCGGAACCCTCAGCAGCAGGTCCGAACGCAGGCCCCCGCACCCCCGTGCCGGGGGCCTGCGCCGTACCGGGCCCGCACAGCCCGAGGAACCCGAAGGACCCCATGCCCCGCGGCCGTTATTCGCTCCACGATCTCCACGACCACGCCCCCCTCGGCGAAGAACACTTCCACTGCGCCCCCGGCCCGTCCGGCTGGCGCTACGTCTCGCAGACCACGGACCCCGCGGGCGCCCACCTGGGTTCCGTCGATCTGGCCCTGGACGAGCTCGGCCGCCCCATCCGCCTCGAACTGCACGCCGCGAGCTGGCAGATCCGCGGTGCCGCCATCGACGGCGTCACATGGGTGCGGACCGACCCCACCGGCACGCACGCCACCGAAGGGAACGTCCGCGCCCACGCCTTCTCCGGCGCCTCCCCCGCCTTCCTCGTCGCCACCGCCCGGATCCTGCGCCTCACCCCCACATCCCCCGCCACCCGCGTCCGTCTGGTCACCTTCACGGACCCGGTCCTCGCCCCCCGCACCGTCGACCAGGCCTGGTCCCTGCTGAACAGTGAAGCGCACGCCACTGACAACGGACCTCTGGTCGTGGACGAATACCAGGTCGACGCCCTGGACACCGGTGACAGGCACACCGTGCACATCGCGGGTGACGTGGTGCTGGCCGCACCGGGAATCGAGCTCGAACACCTCGAATCACCGCCCTCGGCGATGTCCCGCCCGGCGAGCGAGGCCTAGGCGTCGAGTCCGGCGGTCCGTCGAGGTGCCGGGTTCCGGGTTCCGGTCTGCGCGTGCCGAGTTCTGGTTTCAGGGCTTCGAGTTCAGGACTCAGGCCGGAGGGGCGAACCCGGTCGTCGGCCGCCCCTGAGCGCCGTCGAGGCGCGCCGTCGGCGTATCGCGCTCGTGGCGGGCTTGCGGCCGACCTGTATCCGGCAGGGGCCGGCGCACGCTCCCCGGTGCGTCGCCGGCCGCGTCCGGGAGGAGGTGTCCAGGCTGGTGCGCGGGTGTGAACAGGGGCGCCGCCGAAGGGGATACCTCCGCCTGCGTCCACGCGGCGCGGTTCGCGGCAGCAGCCACCCGACGGGCGTCACGCGTCTGCCGCTCGTGCACCACGGCCGCCAGATACGCCGCCGCGGGAACTCCCTGCGGCACCGGTGCCCCGGTCAGCGCCGCGAGGTCGGACGACAGCTGCTCCGCCATCGACCACCGCACGGCAGCGTCCAGTTGGCGCATCCGCGTGAGGTACTGCCGTATCGCGAGCCAGAGGCCGTCGGGGACGGTGGACAGGTCCGCCTGATGGAAGCGCCCCACCAGCCAGGGCGGTGGCGGGGGCACGGCGGGGGTCCGGGCCACGGACACCCGCTCACGTACGACGAGGGTCCCGCCGAACACGTCACCGAGCCGTCGGCCGCGGGCGGACACCAGCGACGAGACGCAGGCCACGACGCCGAACGTGCCCAGGATCTCGACCACGCCCATGGAGCCCCGCACCAGAGCGTGCCGGAAGCGGATCGGTCCACCGTCGTCCCGTACGACGCGAAGGCCGCAGGCGAGTTTCCCGAGTGAACGCCCCTGGCTGAGGGTCTCGACCGCGATGGGCCCGCCCACCAGCACGAGAAGAAATGCGGCGACGCCCACCGCGGCGGTCGCCGCCTCGTCGAGCGTCACGGTCGCCACGGCCAGGCCCACGGACAGCAGGACGAAAACGGTCAGAAGTACCGCGAGATCGATGGCGATCGCCAGCGCCCGGCTCGGAAGCCTCGCCGGCTGCAACCCCAGTACGACCGCGTCCCCGGTCACGAGCTCGTTCATCGCCACCCACCCCTCGCCGCCCTTCCCTGCCCCTCGGAGGCACAGTCTGCCAAGCTGACCCGCAACGCGCCGCAGTAGTTACGGACCCGTACGCACCCATGCATGGAGCAGAAGCCGACCATGGACCTCGACGTCTTCGTGACCTCCCACCGCACCGAGTGGGACCGGCTGGACCACCTTCTGCACCGGGGGCGCAGCCTGACCGGGGCGGAGGTCGACGAGCTCGTCCTGCTCTACCAGCGCACAGCGACCCATCTGTCCCTGATCCGATCGAGCGCGCCGGACCCGATGCTGACGGCGCGACTCACCCAGCTCGTGGCCCGCGCACGTTCCACTGTCACGGGGACGCGTCGGGCGTCGTGGCGTGATGCCGCCCGGTTCCTTTCGGCGGGCTTTCCTGCCGCCGTCTACCGCGCGCGGCACTGGTGGATCCCGACAGCCGTGCTCTCCACGCTGCTCGCAGCGGTCATCGGCTGGTGGATCGGCACCCACCCTGAGGTGCAGGCGGCGATTGCGGCCCCCGAGGACCTGCGGGCACTGACGCGCCCTGGCGGGGAGTACGAGACGTACTACACCAGCCACCCCGCGGCGTCGTTCGCCGCCCAGGTCTGGACGAACAACGCCCAGGCCGCGGCTATGTGCCTCGTACTGGGGGCCTTCCTCTGCATACCGGTCATCTGGATCCTCTTCGTCAATGTGCTGAACCTCGGCGTCGGTATCGGCCTGATGTCTTCCGCCGGCCGGCTGGACACCTTCCTCGGACTCGTCCTGCCGCACGGGCTGCTCGAACTCACCGCTGTGTTCGTGGCAGCCGGTACCGGACTCCGTCTTGGCTGGACCGTGATCGACCCGGGCCCCTTCACACGGCGCACGGCGCTGGCCCAGCAAGGCAGGGCCGCGCTCGGCATGGCCATAGGGCTGGCGCTGGTCCTGTTCGTCTCCGGTGTCATCGAAGGCTTCGTCACCCCGTCGGGCCTGCCGACCTGGGCGCGCATCGCCATCGGCGTCGTCGCCGAGGGAGCCTTCCTCGCCTATGTCTACGTGCTCGGTGGACGGGCGGCCCGGGCAGGTGACACCGGGGATCTCCAGGCCGGCGAGCGAAGCGCCGAACTCCCTTCGGCCGCCTGAAGGGCGATGTGCGTCAGAGGGCGTTGGCCTGCTAGTCTCCTCTTCGCCCACAAAAAACCGTTGACACGGTCGGCGTGGGGAGGTAGATTTGAACGGTTGCAAGGAGCTGGACAGGCTCGGTTGCGACGGCTAAAGTTCATCTCGCTCATGCAGGGGACGACATTCCCGCAGAGCCGATCGATTCTTCTCTCTCTGGCAAACACGCCGATTAGCTTCGGCCGAATTGCTTCTGATAAAGTCGAGTCAGCCGAAAGGCAAAGACCACTCCATAGGTCGCCGGAATCAAATTCGGACCGGAAACGGAACGAAAAAGAGTCTGGTAAAGTTGGAACCGCCGGAAAGGGAAACGCGAAAGCGAAGAACTGGAAAGCGAAACAAGCAGTAGCCCGCTTCGACCGGGAATCGGACACGAAAGAGTCTGATAGAGTCGGAAACGCAAGAACGAAGGGAAGCGCCCGGAGGGCCCCGGTGAAACGGGACCGAAGGAAGCGTCCGTTCCTTGAGAACTCAACAGCGTGCCAAAAGTCAACGCCAGATATGTTGATACCCCGGCCTGCTTCGGCAGGTTGGTGGTTCCTTTGAAAAGTCCTGCGGGATCTTCGGATCCGGTAGGCAACAACAGCGAGGACGCTGTGAACAACCGGTCATATTCCGACCTGGTTGTTCCGCTCTCGTGTTGTGATCCCGATTACGGGAAAACATTCACGGAGAGTTTGATCCTGGCTCAGGACGAACGCTGGCGGCGTGCTTAACACATGCAAGTCGAACGATGAAGCCTTTCGGGGTGGATTAGTGGCGAACGGGTGAGTAACACGTGGGCAATCTGCCCTTCACTCTGGGACAAGCCCTGGAAACGGGGTCTAATACCGGATAACACTCTGTCCCTCATGGGGCGGGGTTAAAAGCTCCGGCGGTGAAGGATGAGCCCGCGGCCTATCAGCTTGTTGGTGGGGTAATGGCCTACCAAGGCGACGACGGGTAGCCGGCCTGAGAGGGCGACCGGCCACACTGGGACTGAGACACGGCCCAGACTCCTACGGGAGGCAGCAGTGGGGAATATTGCACAATGGGCGAAAGCCTGATGCAGCGACGCCGCGTGAGGGATGACGGCCTTCGGGTTGTAAACCTCTTTCAGCAGGGAAGAAGCGAAAGTGACGGTACCTGCAGAAGAAGCGCCGGCTAACTACGTGCCAGCAGCCGCGGTAATACGTAGGGCGCAAGCGTTGTCCGGAATTATTGGGCGTAAAGAGCTCGTAGGCGGCTTGTCACGTCGGATGTGAAAGCTCGGGGCTTAACCCCGAGTCTGCATTCGATACGGGCTAGCTAGAGTGTGGTAGGGGAGATCGGAATTCCTGGTGTAGCGGTGAAATGCGCAGATATCAGGAGGAACACCGGTGGCGAAGGCGGATCTCTGGGCCATTACTGACGCTGAGGAGCGAAAGCGTGGGGAGCGAACAGGATTAGATACCCTGGTAGTCCACGCCGTAAACGTTGGGAACTAGGTGTTGGCGACATTCCACGTCGTCGGTGCCGCAGCTAACGCATTAAGTTCCCCGCCTGGGGAGTACGGCCGCAAGGCTAAAACTCAAAGGAATTGACGGGGGCCCGCACAAGCAGCGGAGCATGTGGCTTAATTCGACGCAACGCGAAGAACCTTACCAAGGCTTGACATATACCGGAAAGCATCAGAGATGGTGCCCCCCTTGTGGTCGGTATACAGGTGGTGCATGGCTGTCGTCAGCTCGTGTCGTGAGATGTTGGGTTAAGTCCCGCAACGAGCGCAACCCTTGTTCTGTGTTGCCAGCATGCCCTTCGGGGTGATGGGGACTCACAGGAGACTGCCGGGGTCAACTCGGAGGAAGGTGGGGACGACGTCAAGTCATCATGCCCCTTATGTCTTGGGCTGCACACGTGCTACAATGGCCGGTACAATGAGCTGCGATGCCGCGAGGCGGAGCGAATCTCAAAAAGCCGGTCTCAGTTCGGATTGGGGTCTGCAACTCGACCCCATGAAGTCGGAGTTGCTAGTAATCGCAGATCAGCATTGCTGCGGTGAATACGTTCCCGGGCCTTGTACACACCGCCCGTCACGTCACGAAAGTCGGTAACACCCGAAGCCGGTGGCCCAACCCCTTGTGGGAGGGAGCTGTCGAAGGTGGGACTGGCGATTGGGACGAAGTCGTAACAAGGTAGCCGTACCGGAAGGTGCGGCTGGATCACCTCCTTTCTAAGGAGCACTTCTTGTCAGCTTCGGCTGACCAGAGGCCAGTACACCGGCGAATGTTCGGTGCTGGTTGCTCATGGGTGGAACGTTGACTATTCGGCACGATCGGCAAGTTTTTGTGAGTACTGCTTCGGCGTGGAAAACGGGAACGGGTTGGTCGGGTCGGGCACGCTGTTGGGTATCTGAAGGTATGGCCGTGAGGCTGCCTTCGGTTGCCGGCCCCAGTGCACTCACCTGTAAGGGTGGGGTGATGGGTGGCTGGTCGTTGTTTGAGAACTGCACAGTGGACGCGAGCATCTGTGGCCAAGTTTTTAAGGGCGCACGGTGGATGCCTTGGCACCAGGAACCGATGAAGGACGTGGGAGGCCACGATAGTCCCCGGGGAGCTGTCAACCAAGCTTTGATCCGGGGGTTTCCGAATGGGGAAACCCGGCAGTCGTCATGGGCTGTCACCCGCTGCTGAACACATAGGCAGTGTGGAGGGAACGCGGGGAAGTGAAACATCTCAGTACCCGCAGGAAGAGAAAACAACCGTGATTCCGGGAGTAGTGGCGAGCGAAACTGGATGAGGCCAAACCGTATGCGTGTGATACCCGGCAGGGGTTGCGCATGCGGGGTTGTGGGATCTCTCTTTCATAGTCTGCCGACTGTGAGACGAGTCAGAAACCGTTGGTGTAGGCGAAGGACATGCGAAAGGTCCGGCGTAGAGGGTAAGACCCCCGTAGCTGAAACATCAACGGCTCGTTTGAGAGACACCCAAGTAGCACGGGGCCCGAGAAATCCCGTGTGAATCTGGCGGGACCACCCGCTAAGCCTAAATATTCCCTGGTGACCGATAGCGGATAGTACCGTGAGGGAATGGTGAAAAGTACCGCGGGAGCGGAGTGAAATAGTACCTGAAACCGTGTGCCTACAAGCCGTGGGAGCGTCGCGCATCGAGCTTGCTCGGTGCGTCGTGACTGCGTGCCTTTTGAAGAATGAGCCTGCGAGTTAGCGGTGTGTAGCGAGGTTAACCCGTGTGGGGAAGCCGTAGCGAAAGCGAGTCCGAATAGGGCGATTGAGTTGCACGCTCTAGACCCGAAGCGGAGTGATCTAGCCATGGGCAGGTTGAAGCGGAGGTAAGACTTCGTGGAGGACCGAACCCACCAGGGTTGAAAACCTGGGGGATGACCTGTGGTTAGGGGTGAAAGGCCAATCAAACTCCGTGATAGCTGGTTCTCCCCGAAATGCATTTAGGTGCAGCGTCGTGTGTTTCTTGCCGGAGGTAGAGCACTGGATAGGCGATGGGCCCTACCGGGTTACTGACCTTAGCCAAACTCCGAATGCCGGTAAGTGAGAGCACGGCAGTGAGACTGTGGGGGATAAGCTCCATGGTCGAGAGGGAAACAGCCCAGAGCATCGACTAAGGCCCCTAAGCGTACGCTAAGTGGGAAAGGATGTGGAGTCGCAGAGACAACCAGGAGGTTGGCTTAGAAGCAGCCACCCTTGAAAGAGTGCGTAATAGCTCACTGGTCAAGTGATTCCGCGCCGACAATGTAGCGGGGCTCAAGCGTACCGCCGAAGTCGTGTCATTCATACACATATCCCCAACGGGAGTATGGATGGGTAGGGGAGCGTCGTGTGCCGGGTGAAGCAGCCGCGGAAGCGAGTTGTGGACGGTTCACGAGTGAGAATGCAGGCATGAGTAGCGATACACACGTGAGAAACGTGTGCGCCGATTGACTAAGGGTTCCTGGGTCAAGCTGATCTGCCCAGGGTAAGTCGGGACCTAAGGCGAGGCCGACAGGCGTAGTCGATGGACAACCGGTTGATATTCCGGTACCCGCTTTGAAACGCCCAATACTGAATCAGGCGATGCTAAGTCCGTGAAGCCGGCCCGATCTCTTCGGAGTTGAGGGTAGTGGTGGAGCCGACGAACCAGACTTGTACTAGGTAAGCGATGGGGTGACGCAGGAAGGTAGTCCAACCCGGGCGATGGTTGTTCCCGGGGTAAGGGTGTAGGCCGTGTGGTAGGCAAATCCGTCACACATTAAGGCTGAGACCTGATGCCGAGCCGATTGTGGTGAAGTGGATGATCCTATGCTGTCGAGAAAAGCCTCTAGCGAGTTTCATGGCGGCCCGTACCCTAAACCGACTCAGGTAGTCAGGTAGAGAATACCGAGGCGTTCGGGTGAACTATGGTTAAGGAACTCGGCAAAATGCCCCCGTAACTTCGGGAGAAGGGGGCCATCACTGGTGATTGGATTTACTCCATGAGCTGGGGGTGGCCGCAGAGACCAGCGAGAAGCGACTGTTTACTAAAAACACAGGTCCGTGCGAAGCCGTAAGGCGATGTATACGGACTGACGCCTGCCCGGTGCTGGAACGTTAAGGGGACCGGTTAGTGCACTTTCGGGTGTGCGAAGCTGAGAACTTAAGCGCCAGTAAACGGCGGTGGTAACTATAACCATCCTAAGGTAGCGAAATTCCTTGTCGGGTAAGTTCCGACCTGCACGAATGGCGTAACGACTTCTCGACTGTCTCAACCATAGGCCCGGTGAAATTGCACTACGAGTAAAGATGCTCGTTTCGCGCAGCAGGACGGAAAGACCCCGGGACCTTTACTATAGTTTGATATTGGTGTTCGGTTCGGCTTGTGTAGGATAGGTGGGAGACTTTGAAGCAGCCACGCCAGTGGTTGTGGAGTCGCCGTTGAAATACCACTCTGGTCGTGCTGGATGTCTAACCTGGGTCCGTGATCCGGATCAGGGACAGTGTCTGATGGGTAGTTTAACTGGGGCGGTTGCCTCCTAAAGAGTAACGGAGGCGCCCAAAGGTTCCCTCAGCCTGGTTGGCAATCAGGTGTTGAGTGTAAGTGCACAAGGGAGCTTGACTGTGAGACCGACGGGTCGAGCAGGGACGAAAGTCGGGACTAGTGATCCGGCAGTGGCTTGTGGAAGCGCTGTCGCTCAACGGATAAAAGGTACCCCGGGGATAACAGGCTGATCTTCCCCAAGAGTCCATATCGACGGGATGGTTTGGCACCTCGATGTCGGCTCGTCGCATCCTGGGGCTGGAGTCGGTCCCAAGGGTTGGGCTGTTCGCCCATTAAAGCGGTACGCGAGCTGGGTTTAGAACGTCGTGAGACAGTTCGGTCCCTATCCGCTGTGCGCGTAGGAATATTGAGAAGGGCTGTCCCTAGTACGAGAGGACCGGGACGGACGAACCTCTGGTGTGCCAGTTGTCCTGCCAAGGGCATGGCTGGTTGGCTACGTTCGGAAAGGATAACCGCTGAAAGCATCTAAGCGGGAAGCCTGCTTCGAGATGAGTATTCCCACCACCTTGAGTGGTTAAGGCTCCCAGTAGACGACTGGGTTGATAGGCCAGATGTGGAAGCCCGGTAACGGGTGGAGCTGACTGGTACTAATAGGCCGAGGGCTTGTCCTCAGTTGCTCGCGTCCACTGTGTTAGTTCTGAAATAACGAACGGCCGTGTTTTCATCCGGTGTTGGTTAATTTCATAGTGTTTCGGTGGTCATTGCGTTAGGGAAACGCCCGGTTACATTCCGAACCCGGAAGCTAAGCCTTTCAGCGCCGATGGTACTGCAGGGGGGACCCTGTGGGAGAGTAGGACGCCGCCGAACAATTATTCCGGGAAAGCCCCGTGCCCTTGTGGCACGGGGCTTTTCTGCGTTCCCGGCCCATGGGACGGCGAAGACGGCACTGGCGTAGCCGCGAGGGTGATTCGTGCCCGACGTGATGGCGGCCGGCTCCGGTCGTGCCTGGCGCCGCTCATCCCGCACCCAGTGGCCGATGTGCGGGGTTCTTGGCAGACGCCTCGCAACGGTGCAGCGCCGTACCCCTTGCCGAAACTCTGCTTGTACTACAGCCGGCCGGCTGCTTTGAGCGTGAGGTAGGCGTCGGCCAGAGCCGGGGCGAGGTCATCCGGAGGGGCGTCGACGACCGTGACGCCGTGCCGACGAAGCTGGTCCGCGGTGCGGCGGCGCTGTGCCTGGGTCTGTGTGCCGGCTGCCGCTTCGTAGGCCGCGTCCACCGTGCCCCGTGCCCGCGCCATCGCCTCGACCTGGGGGTCCGCGACTGCGGCGACCAGAACCGTGTGGCGCCGGGTGAGCTGAGGGAGAACAGGAAGCAGGCCCTCTTCGATCGGTGCCGCGTCCAGGCTCGTCAGCAGGACCATCAAGGAGCGTCGAGGCGCGCTCGCCAGCGCGGCCGCACTGAGGCCGCGGGCATCGGTCTCCACCAGTTCGGGCTCCAGCGGTGCCAGCGCGCCGACGAAGGCCGACAGAATGTCTCCGCCGGCTGCCCTGCCCTGTACCCGGGCTCGGATGCGCCGGTCGTAGGCGAGAAGGTTGACGCGGTCGCCTGCGCGGGTGGCGAGGGCTGCGAGGAGCAGGGCCGCGTCCATGGCGGCGTCGAGACGGGGAACATCGCCGACCCGGCCCGCTGAGGTACGGCCCGTGTCCAGAACGACCAGGATGTGCCGGTCCCGCTCCGGGCGCCACGTGCGGACCGCGACGCCGGTCTGGCGTGCCGTGGCCCGCCAGTCGATGGAGCGGGTGTCGTCTCCCGGGACGTAGGCCCGCAGGCTGTCGAACTCCGTCCCCTCCCCGCGGGTGAGCACGCTGGTCCGACCGTCGAGCTCGCGGAGCCTGGCCAGCCGCGACGGCAGGTGCTTCCTGCTGGTGAAGGGGGGCAGTACCCGGACCGTCCAGGGCACGCGGTGATATCCCTGACGGGCGGCGAGCCCCAGGGGCCCGAACGAGCGGATCGTCACGCGCTCCGCCCGGCGGTCCCCCCTCCGGGACGGACGGAGCACAGTGGTGAGGCGCCGCCGTTCACCGGCGGCTACGACGAACTCGTGCCGCGACGAGCGCTGTTCGGGCTCCGAGCTCCAACTGCTCGGGGGCCAGGCGTCGCGCAGGTGGGCGCGCAGCGGACGCCGCGATGGATTGGTCACGGTGAGTTGCACGGTGGCGGTCTCACCGAGTCGAACGGATGTATCACCGGATCGAGTGAACTGGAGCGTACGTACTGGCGCGGCCAGGGCGTAGTCGCACAGAATTGCCAATGAGAGCGGGACATCGACCGCGAGCATGCCGGTCCAGCTCGGGGCCACGATGGCTACGGGGAGTGATCCCAGTGCCGCCACCAGGGCGGCCCGACCGGTGAGTGCCATGGTGATCGCCTTACCGGGGGACGGGGACGTGGGCAAGGACGGCTGTGATGACGGAGTCGGGGGTGACTCCTTCCATCTCGGCCTCCGGGCGCAGTTGGATGCGGTGGCGAAGCGTGGGCAGGGCGAGGGCTTTCACGTCGTCCGGGGTGACGTAGTCCCGGCCGGTGAGCCAGGCCCAGGCCCGTGCGGTGGAGAGCAGTGCGGTGGCTCCCCGCGGGGAGGCGCCGAGGTTGACCGAGGGGGATTCACGCGTGGCACGGCAGATATCGACGACGTAGGCGGCAATCTCGGGAGAGACGGAGGTCTTGGCGACGGCGGCGCGTGCGGCCTCCAGGTCGGCGGGCCCGGCGACGGGCCGTATGCCGGCCGCTTCGAGGTCGCGAGGGTTGAACCCGTCCGCGTGCCGGGTGAGGACGTTGATCTCGTCCTCCCGTGAGGGCAGGGGCACGGTGAGCTTGAGGAGGAATCGGTCCAACTGTGCCTCGGGAAGCGGGTACGTACCCTCGTACTCGACGGGGTTCTGGGTGGCGGCTACCAGGAAGGGATCGGGCAGCGGCCTGGGTGAACCGTCGATGGTGACTTGGCGTTCCTCCATGGCCTCCAGCAGCGAGGACTGTGTCTTCGGAGGGGTGCGGTTGATCTCGTCGGCGAGCAGCAGATTGGTGAACACGGGCCCGGGCTGGAACGAGAACTCGGCGGTGCGGGCGTCGTAGACCAGCGAGCCCGTCACGTCGCTCGGCATGAGATCGGGCGTGAACTGGACGCGTTTGGTGTCCAGTTCCAGGGACGCTGCGAGGGCCCGGACCAGGAGGGTCTTCGCTACGCCCGGGACGCCTTCGAGAAGGACGTGTCCTCGGCAGAGAAGAGCGACGACCAGACCGGTGACGGCGGGGTCCTGGCCGACGACGGCTTTGGAGATCTCTGAACGCAGAGCTTCCAGGGATGCCCGGGCACTGTCGGAGTTCACGGGGAGCGCAGGGGTTCCTGTGGGTGCCGCTGGCTCGGCGGTCTCCGGGGTCGTGGCACTCATGAAGTGCGTACCTCTCTTTCGAGGGCGTCGAGTTGGTCGGTCAGCAGGACAAGTGCGGCGTCGTCGGCGGGTGGAGGGCCGAAGAGGAGGGTGCCGAGGTCTCCGCCCGGGATGCTGAGGCGCGCGGCTACGGCGGGCAGGAGGATTTCGGGCGACTCGGTGTCGCGGGGGGACACCCCGAGGAGGGGAGAGATGCGGGTGCGGGTGGCCGCGCGCAAGGTGGCGGCGGCGCGGTCGCGGGCGTTGGCCTTGCGGTAGAGGCGGGCCCGTCCTTCGGTGGATTCGGAGGCGCGCACGGCGACCGGTAGCCGTTCGGTGACGAGGGGGCCGAGACGCCGGGCTCGCCAGACGGCGGCGAGGGCGGCGGCCACGGTGAGCTGGAGCGCGCCCCACAGCCAGCCGGAGGGGATCAGGCTGATGAAGCTGGTCTCTCCGCCGCCTTCGTTGTCGCTGTCATCGGGGTTTCCGCTGCCGGGCTCGGCAGCGGAGGGGTCGTCGAGCGAGGGGAGGTACCAGACGAGATGTGGTCGCGAGCCGAGGAGTTGCAGGGCCAGCGAGGCGTTGCCCTGTTTGTCGAGACGGTCGTTCCGGAAGATGTCGGGGGAGCCGAGGAGCACGGTGTCGCCGGTTCGCCGTTCGGGCAGGACGAGGAGGGTGGCGTGGCGGGCGTCCGGGTAGCAGGCGGTGGCCCCGTCTGCGTCGGTGGAGTAGTGCACGCCGCCCATGTCGGCGGTTCCGGCGGAGCGTGCGGCGGGGAGGGCGCAGCTCGGAGAGCGTTCGGCCACGGGGCCGGAGGATTCCGCACGGACGGACGGTGCGAGCCGGGTCACCGAGTCCCGGCCGGGGGCGACGAGCACGGTGCGCCCCCCGGACTCGGTGGTTGCCGCGCTGAGGCGCCTCTGCTGGTGGGCGGTGAGTACGTTGGGGCCGGCCACCATGAGCGTGGTGTCGGGCCCCGCCGCAGCAGTTGTCTCGGCGAGCGTGGTGGCGACGTCGACGGATATGTCGTGGTCTTGGAGGAGTTCGGCGACGGCCCGGCTGCCCTGGGGGTCGGGGGAGCGGGGGTCGAGGCGGCCGTGCCGCCCGCCGGACTGGAAGGCGGCGAAGGCCACCCCGCCGACGACGAGGACGAGGACGGCCAGCAGGACACCTCGCGTGCGCTGCCATATCTGTCCGGGGGTGCGGGACGCGGAGGTGGTGGGGACGGCTGTCGTGCCGGTCACAGGGCGGCTCCTCCGGCTGTCGCGGCCGTCAGCAGGGGCTTCGCTGCCTCGATGTCCCGGTCGAGTGTGCACAGGCTCAGGTATGCGGCCTCGTCGGCCGTGCGGCCGCCGTACGTGACGTCGTCGAAGACCCGGGCGGCGGTTCGGAGACGGGCCGCGTGGGCGGGCAGCAGCCGGCCCGCATCGACCGCCGCCTCGTCGGCGGTGCGGCCGGGGCGTGTGTCGAGTACGGCGCGGTCCTCGAGGGAGCGTACGAGGGCGCGCATGCGTTCCTGGACGGCTTCGGTCCACCGTCCGGCGTCGGCGTGTGCGGCTGCCGCCCTCCTGTGGCCGGCCGCGCTGCGCATGGTGGCGTCGAACAGGGCATCGGGTGTGCGGACGGTGCGCTGCGGTGTTCCGAGCCGCCACCACAGGGCGGCGCCCAGAGCGACGACGGCCAGAACGATCACGACGAGCCCGACCGGGCCGCCGGGGGCGGCCCCGGCGGCACCGTCGAAAAGGCCGCTGATCCAGTCCCAGAAGCGGTCGATTCCGCGCTCGAGGAGGTTCGGATCGTGTTCGTGGTACATCGGGTCGGACAGTTCGTCCCGGGCCGCTTCGCGGGCGGGGACGCGCGATGTGTCCACGGGTATGTCCCCTCCCGTCCCGGTGAAGCGTCCTGCTGCGATGGTGCCCCCCGGCCCGTTCACCGCATCAGTTCCCGGAGGTGTCGTAGCCGGGCACGCCGGCGGCCCGGGCGAGATCGAGGTCGAGCGCCTCGCGGCGAATGCGCTGGTCGACGTAGAGCAGGGCCATCACTCCCGCGGTGAAGGGGTAGGTGAGCGTGGAGATGATCACTTGGCCGATGCCGGTGATGACGAGGAAGGGCCAGCCGAAGTCGGACGAGCTGCTGTTGAGGAACTCGCTGAGTCCGTCGCTGTCCACTGTCACGGCGATGATGCCGAACGGAACCGCGATGATCAGGCTGACGATGACGACCAGCAGATAGGTGAGCGCCAGGATGCCGAAGGTGCGCCACCAGCTGCCCTTGACCAGCTTCGCGGACCGGCGCAGGGCGGTGAGTACGGGCTGCCTCTCGAGCATCAGCGCCGGTGCCGCGAGAGTGAAGCGGATCATCAGCCAGAGCACCACGCCGCATGCGGCGACGAGGCCGACGAAGGCGAGGGCGATCCCTCCGGCGCCGTCGCCCATGAGCAGGCCGGGAAGCAGGCCCACAGCCATGATCGCGGCGCTCATCAGGCTCAGCAGCAACGTCAGCCCGACAAGGGGCAGAAGCCGGGGGCGGGCCTCGGCCCAGGCTTCGGAGAGTGTCACTCCGCGGCCCAGCACGGAGCGGCTGATCACCACGGTGAGGACGGAGGTCGTGACGAGCGTGGCGATCATGGCGATCAGCGCGCCCGGGGCGCTGGTGAGGAGTTGCGACGCCGCAGAGTCGGTGGCCTGGCGCAGCGCCTCCGCCCCCACGGCATTCGGGTCGACCGAGGTGGGCTCGGGCAGCAGATAGCGCTGCACGAGGATGACCACGATCTCGGCGAACACGGAGACGGTGAGGCTGATGCCCAGCACGGTGCGCCAGTGGGCGCGCATCGTGGAGACGGCGCCGTCGAGGATTTCGCCGACGCTGAGCGGTCGCAGCGGGATGACTCCCGGCTTCGCCACCATGGGCGGACCGCCCCAGCCCTGGCCCGGAGGCGTGCCGCCCCAGTTCGGCGCGGGCGGGGGTGCGCCGGGGCCGCTGCCGGGAGCCGCAGGTGGGGTCCACTGACCCGGTGGCGGCTGGGCGGGGGACCACTGCCCGTCGGCGGGACCGGCTTCGTCGACGGGCGAGGACGGCTTGGGGATGCCCGCTTCCTGGTCGTCGGAGGGGGCGGATCCGGGCGAAGCCCAGCCCGGAGAGTCGTTCATCGTCGCTCCTTCACGGTCCCGTCCGCTCATCGGGGCGGCGGGTTGGCAGCCATCGTGCCACGCGTGGCTCCGGTGCGGGCCTGGCCCTCCGTCTCCTTCTCGCCTTCGTGTGCGGGCGGTTCAGCGGGCAGACTGGGCAGATGGCTGATCAGGACGCGCAAACGCCGGTGGGTATCGAGCCGCCGCCCCTTTCGGTGCTTCGCTGGGAGGAGCCTCCCGAAGGGCCTGCCGTGGTGCTCCTCGACCAGACGCGGCTGCCCTCGGAGGAGGTCGAGCTGGTGTGCGCCGACGTTCCGGCGCTCGTCGAGGCAATACGGACGCTGGCGGTGCGTGGTGCGCCGCTGCTGGGCATCGCAGGGGGGTACGGCGTCGCGCTCGCCGCTGCCCGGGGCGAGGACGTGGTGTCGGCGGCGGGACTGCTCGAGCGGGCGCGGCCCACCGCCGTGAACCTGGGGTACGGGGCGCGTCGGGTCGCGGCGGTGCACCGGTCGGCGCTTGAGGCCGGGGCCGGCATGCCTGCCGCTGCCGCGGCTGCCCTGGCCGAAGCGCGGGCGTTGCACCGGGAGGACGCCGAAGCCAGTGGGCGCATGGCGCAGTACGGTCTGGAGCTGCTGGCGGAACTCCTGCCGGGAGACGGTCAGCACCGGTTGCTGACCCACTGCAATACCGGGGCGCTGGTGTCCGGCGGCGCGGGGACGGCCTTCGCCGTGGCGCTGAGGGCGCACCGTGAGGGCAGGCTGCTCCGGCTCTGGGTTGACGAGACGAGGCCGCTTCTCCAGGGTGCGCGGCTGACGGCGTACGAGGCGGGAAGGAACGGGATGCCGTACAACGTGCTCACGGACAGTGCGGCGGGTTCGTTGTTCGCGGCGGGGGAGGTGGATGCCGTGCTCATCGGGGCGGACCGCATCGCGGCGGACGGCTCGGTGGCCAATAAGGTGGGGAGTTATCCGCTGGCGGTGCTGGCGAAGTACCACCACGTGCCGTTCGTCGTCGTGGCACCGACCACCACAGTGGATCTGGAGACCGCGGACGGCGCGTCGATCATCGTCGAGCAGCGGTCGGCCGCAGAGGTGACGGAGATCACATCCGCGCCGGGGCTCCCGACTGCGGGCGGGGGGGCCGTGCGGGCGCTCGCGCCCCTGGGGGCCAAGGCGTACAACCCCGCATTCGATGTCACGCCGCCCGAACTGGTCACGGCGATCGTCACGGAGGAGGGCGTAGTTTCCCCGGTAACGGGAGTCGGACTGGCAGAGCTGTGTGCCAGATCATCGCAGGTAACGATTAGCTAATGGGATGATGTCGTTTATGAAGGGACGCGTCCTTGTCGTCGACGACGACACCGCACTGGCCGAGATGCTCGGCATCGTGCTGCGGGGAGAAGGTTTCGAGCCGTCGTTCGTAGCGGACGGCGACAAGGCACTGGCCGCATTTCGTGAGGCCAAGCCGGACCTGGTGCTGCTTGACCTCATGCTGCCCGGACGGGACGGCATCGAGGTCTGCCGGCTGATCAGGGCCGAGTCGGGTGTGCCGATCGTCATGCTCACGGCCAAGAGCGACACGGTGGACGTGGTGGTGGGCCTGGAATCCGGGGCCGACGACTACATCGTCAAGCCGTTCAAACCGAAGGAGTTGGTTGCCCGGATCAGGGCACGTCTGCGGAGGTCCGAAGAGCCCGCGCCCGAGCAGCTGGCGATCGGGGACCTGGTCATCGACGTGGCGGGCCACTCGGTGAAGAGGGAGGGGCAGTCCATCGCCCTGACCCCGCTGGAGTTCGACCTGCTGGTCGCACTCGCCCGTAAGCCCTGGCAGGTCTTCACCCGTGAGGTGCTGCTCGAGCAGGTATGGGGCTACCGCCATGCCGCGGACACCCGTCTGGTGAACGTGCACGTGCAGCGGCTCCGCTCGAAGGTCGAGAAGGACCCGGAACGGCCGGAGATCGTCGTGACCGTCCGCGGTGTCGGCTACAAGGCCGGACCGAGCTGACATGACCCTGGGCAGCGCTGCTCCGCCACCCGGGGGCACCGGGGCACGCACGGAGCGGGCTGCCGGTCCCACGGGGGCCTCCTTTCGCTTCGGCAAGGTCCAGCGGGGTGTCCGGTTGCTCCGCGACCGGACACCCGGTGGTCCCGTGCCCCGGTTGCTCCTGCGGTGGATCAGCGGGCCCCTTCTTCCGGCGGTCCGGCTGTGGCGGCGCAACCTGCAGTTGCGGGTGGTCGCCGGCACCCTGCTGATGTCGGTCAGTGTGCTGCTGCTCCTGGGATTCGTCGTGATCGGGCAGGTCCGTAACGGCCTGCTCGACGCGAAGGGCAAGGCCGCGCAGACCCAGGCGGCCGGCGGTTTCGCCGCCGCCCAGGCGAACGCGAACGCCCCCCTGCTTCCGGGTGACCAGAGCGAGGAGGGCGCCGACGGCGCGACGGCCAACACCTCGTGGCGTACCGAGCTGGTCGATCAGCTCGCCAGCGGCGGGGCCAACGCCTTCAACGTCGTGGCGCTCAGCCCCGACTCGGCGGGGCAGGGCACCAGCCGCGCCCCGCGGGGTTCGGGCAGTGTGGAGGCGTCCAGCATCCCGCAGAGGCTGCGCGACGACGTGGGCCAGGGGGCGGGTGCCTTCCAGACGTACTCGCTGATCCGGTACTCCCACGGCAAGAGCCCGGAGCCCGGGCTGGTCGTGGGCAAGCGGTTGTACGACATCGACCACAACCCGTACGAGCTGTACTACCTCTTCCCGCTCACGCAGGAGGAGAAATCGCTGACCCTCGTGACGACGACGCTGGCCACGGCCGGTCTCTTCGTCGTCGTGCTGCTGGGGGCCATCGCGTGGTTCGTGGTGCGCCAGGTCGTCACGCCCGTGCGGATGGCGGCCGGCATCGCCGAGCGGCTCTCCGCGGGCCGGCTCCAGGAGCGTATGAAAGTCACCGGCGAGGACGACATCGCCCGCCTCGGTGAAGCCTTCAACAAGATGGCGCAGAGCCTTCAGCTGAAGATCCAGCAGCTGGAGGAGCTCTCCCGTATGCAGCGGCGTTTCGTCTCCGACGTCAGTCATGAGCTGCGCACTCCTCTGACGACGGTGCGCATGGCCGCCGATGTGATCCACGAGGCACGTGTCGACTTCGACCCCGTCACGGCCCGGTCCGCCGAACTGCTGGGGGACCAGCTCGACCGTTTCGAGTCGCTCCTCTCCGACCTGCTGGAGATCAGCAGGTTCGACGCGGGGGCGGCGGCGCTGGAGGCGGAACCGATAGACCTGCGGACGGTCGTCCGGCGCGTGATCGGCGGCGCCGCGCCGCTGGCCGAACGCAAGGGCAGCCGGATCCGTGTGATCGGCGACGAGCAGCCTGTGATCGCGGAAGCGGACGCCCGTCGTGTCGAGCGGGTCCTGCGCAACCTCGTCGTCAACGCCGTCGAGCACGGCGAGGGCCGCGATGTCGTCGTGCGCCTGGGTGCTGCCCAGGGCGCGGTGGCGGTGGCGGTGCGTGACTACGGCGTCGGGCTCAAGCCCGGCGAGGCGACCCGCGTCTTCAACCGTTTCTGGCGGGCGGATCCGGCGAGGGCCCGCACGACCGGCGGTACGGGTCTGGGACTGTCGATCGCCGTCGAGGACGCCCGGCTGCACGGCGGATGGCTGCAGGCGTGGGGCGAGCCGGGTGGTGGTTCACAGTTCCGGCTGACCCTGCCGCGTACGGCGGACGAGCCGCTGCGCGGGTCACCGATACCGCTGGAGCCGGAGGATTCCCGGCGCAACAGGGAAGAGCGTGAGCGTGCGGAGGCGGCGCCTGCCGCATCCGAGCACCGGCTCATGTCGGTACCGAGCCAGTCCGGCTCCGCGCGTTCTCCGATCACCGTGCCCGCGCACGGCACTGCGGGGTCGCGTACCCCGGCATCGGTCCACCCGGCGGCGCTGCCGGGCAACGGGGCGCGCGTGGTGTCGCGCCCGGCCGGCGGCGCCGCCGATCCAGAGGCGCAGGACCCTGAGCGGGAGGACACGACTCGTGGACAGTGAGCGTCGTCGGGGCGGCCGCGGCCGGGCGGTGCGGCTGTCCGTGCTGCTCGGCTGCGGTGTGGTGGTACTCGCGGGGTGCGGGGCGATGCCGGACACCGGTGACGTGAAACCGGTCGATGCCTCACAGCCGGGGGAATCGCAGGTGCAGGTGTACGCCGTCCCGCCGAGGGAGGGCGCCGCGCCGCTGGAGATCGTCGACGGGTTCCTCGAGTCGATGACGAGCGACGATCCGGATTTCCGGACGACCCGCACGTACCTGACGGCGGAGGCGGCCCGCACCTGGCAGCCGAGCGAGGGCACCACGGTGCTCGCGAAGGCGCCCAACCGCAACGGGCCCACGATCCACGACAAGGAACGCAGGGGGACCGAGACCATCTACACGCTGACCGGCGAGCAGGTGGCGGCGGTCGACGCGCAGAGCTCCTACCGGCCGCTGGCCCCGACGGAGTACTCCCAGATACTGCACCTGGTCCGGGAGAAGGGGGCGGACGGCAAGCACGAATGGCGCATCGACATGGTGCCGGACGGCTTGGTGCTCGGACAGTCCGACTTCAAGCGTCTCTACCGTTCCGTGAACAAGTACTACTTCGCCGCGGGCCGGGCGGGCGAGGAGCCGGCGCTGGTCGCCGACCCCGTCTACGTACGCAACCGTACGGATCCCGTCACCCGCATGGACACCACGACGCAGACGGTGCGGGCGCTGCTGGCAGGGCCCTCGAACTGGCTGCGGCCGGTGGTCGATTCGCGCTTCCCCGCCGGTACGTCGTTGAAGAAGGGGGTCACGTCGCTGGCTCCGGACGACCAGAACGTTCTGAAGGTGCCGCTGAACAAGAAGGCGGAGAAGGCGGGCCAGGGTGCCTGCCGGATGATGGCCGCCCAGGTGCTCTTCACCCTGCGCGACCTGACGTCCGCGCGCGTGGGGCAGGTGGAGCTGCAGGGCGGGCAAGGGCCACTGTGCTCGCTGGGGGCGGACGAGGCGGAGGAGTTCGCCGCGGACAAGGCGCCCGACACCCCTGACAGCCAGTACTTCGTCGACGGCAAGGGGCACGTGCAGCGCATCCCCGGCAGCAGCAGGGGAAGCGGTGATCCGGAGCCTGTCACCGGCCCGTTCGGCAGTGGCCCGGTGGCCATGGGCGCCGTCGGTGTGGCCAGGGACGAGCAGCAGGCGGCCGCGGTCTCGGCGAACGGGCAGCACCTCTACGTGTCCTCCCTCGTCTCGGAGAGCGAGCCGTCCGCCCCTGTGGTGACCAGCGGCGCGGCCAGGCCCGCCGACCGGCTCTCGGCGCCGAGCTGGGACGGCAACGGTGACCTGTGGGTCGCCGACCGCGATCCTGCCGGTCCCAGGCTGCTGCGCCTCGTGGACGGGGCCGGAGAACCGCAGGAGGTCGCGGTTCCTGGCCTGGACGGGGGGCGGATCGAGGCGCTGCGGATGTCGTCCGACGGGGTGCGCATCGCCCTTCGGGTCTCGCAGGACGGGCATACGACGCTGCGCATCGGCAGGGTCGAGCGCCACGGCTCGGGGAAGTCCGAGACGGTGTCCGTGGAGGACCTGCGGCAGGCCGCGCCCCAGCTGGCGGAGGTGACGGCGGTGTCCTGGTCGGGCCGCAGCCGGCTCGTCGTGGTCGGCAAGGAGGAGGGCGGTGTGCAGCAGGTGCGTTACGTGCAGGCCGACGGGTCCACCTCGTCGTCCGGTGTTCTGCCGGGCGTGAACCAGGTGACCGCTGTCGCGGCGGCGGACGACGAGCAGTTGCCGCTGATGGCTGACACCGAGAGCGACGGGATAGTGAAACTGTCGCCGGGTGACAACTGGCAGACGGTCCTCAAGGACGGTTCCTCGCTCGTCTACCCGGGCTGAGGGGGGTTCCGGGCCCGCCCGGAGGTGCGCGGTGGCCGGCCGAGCGCCGGGCCGGACCGTGAGGGACGACCTGTGCGCGAAGGCGGGACCCGCGGCCTGCGGTGTCCGTTCGGCCGGCGTCGCAGTCCCGTCGGCCGGTTGTCCACAGGGCGCTGTCCACAGGGGTGGCCCGCTGCCGGTTCACTCGGCACAGTGGAGGGGTGAGGGGCTGGTGGCGGGAGTTCGTGGGGCTTGTTCTGCCCGTGCCGTGTGCGGGGTGCGGCAGGCCGCGTTCCGATCTGTGTGACGAGTGCGCGCGGGCGCTGGGGGCCGAGCCGCGCCGGGTGAGGCCCGCGCCCGAGCCGGCCGGTCTCCCCGTGGTGCACGCCGCCGCGCCGTACGAGAACGCCGTACGCGCCGTGCTGCTGGCCCACAAGGAGCGAGGGGCGCTGGGCCTCACCGGAGCACTCGGCGGGGCGCTGGCGGCCGCCGTACGAGCCGGGGCGGGGCAAGCGGGCGGGGCGCGTCCCCTGCTCCTGGTCCCCGTTCCGTCCGCCCGGCGTGCCACGGCTGCGCGGGGGCACGATCCGGTGCGCAGGATCGCGGTCGCGGCAGGCGCCGAGCTGCGGCGCGGGGGCGCGCGGGCCCGGGTGCTCGCGGTGCTGGGACAGCGGCGGGCGGTAGCCGACCAGGCGGGGCTGGGGGCGCGCGAGCGGCAGGCGAATCTGTCGGGCGCCCTGGTGGTCGCGGACGGCGGTGCGGAACTCCTCGTGCGGGGCCGGGTGGTACTCGTCGACGACCTGTTGACGACGGGCGCCTCGCTGGCCGATGCCGCGCGCGCCGTCCGGGCCGCGGCGCGCGCCGGGGGCGTCGGGGCGGAGGGGCTCATGGCCGCGGTTGTCGCAGCTTCTCCGACTGCTTTCGAATTAAACCGGAACTGACAGTTAACTTGCATCGTTGCAGGTAGTAAGTGGGTAAAGGGCCCTGATCGGAGGTACGCGTGAGTAGCGGGTGCCGACACGGTGGTGGGCAGGCTATGTTCGGTTGTGAGGAACGGTGAATCCCGCGCCTCGACGAATGCACCACCAGGTTTCGGGCAGGTAACTCACCAGCAGGCCAGAAGCATGGAAGTCGGTGGGGTGGATACCTCATCGGTGGGGGAGGAGGAGGTGGAAGTCACCGAGTCCGCGGCTCCGGTGATCACTGGAGCCTGGTGCAAAAGGGAGATGCTCCGCCGCCGAAGCGGAGCGATCCGGGAACGGAGTTCTGCGTGGACATCGTCGTCAAGGGCCGCAAGACCGAGGTGCCTGAGCGGTTCCGCAAGCACGTGGCCGAGAAACTGAAGCTGGACAAGATCCAGAAGTTCGACGGCAAGGTGATCAGCCTCGACGTCGAGGTGTCCAAGGAGCCGAATCCCCGTCAGGCCGACCGAGCCGCACGGGTGGAGATCACGCTCCGCTCGCGTGGACCGGTCATCCGGGCGGAAGCGGCGGCAGGCGACCCGTACGCAGCGCTGGACCTGGCCACCGACAAGCTGGACACACAGCTGCGCAAGGAGCACGACAAGCGCTACAGCAGGCGCGGCAGCGGGCGGTTGTCCGCAGCCGAGGTCGCAGAGGTCGTGCCGGAAGCCGCCTCGTTCAACGGGGACGGGGAGCTGATTCCCGAGGAGCCGGCCGAGTCCGTCCCCACCAGGAGGGTCGGCTCGCTCGAGGTACAGGGCGAAGGACCGCTCGTCGTGCGCGAGAAGATGCACGTCGCAGCGCCCATGACGCTCGACCAGGCGCTCTACGAGATGGAGTTGGTCGGACACGACTTCTACCTCTTCGTCGACTCCGAGACCAAGGAGCCCAGTGTCGTCTACCGGAGGCACGCCTACGACTACGGCGTCATCCACCTGAGGACCGACCCGCTGGCCTCCGACGGGGCGGGCGGCGCGGGCGGTGCGCTCGGCGGCTGACGTCCACCGTCCACAGCTCATCCGCGGTGCCCCTGGAAGCGTTCGCGCGCTGCCGGGGGCACCGCGTGCGCACGCGGGGGCACCGCTTCGGCCGCCGGGCATGAAAGCATGGCGCCCCAGGCCAATCAGTGCTGTGTGCACTGTCGTTGGCGGACAGCCTGTGACCTCAGGCAGTGGCCTTCAGGGGGGAGAAACGATGGCGGACACCTTCGGGCCCGTGCGCGGGACGACCGGTGCCGACGGCGCTGCCGGTGCGGACTCCGGTGCGGACGACGGCAGTTCCCGCAAGGAGCCGATCAGGGTGCTCGTGGTGGACGACCACGCGCTGTTCCGCAGGGGGCTGGAGATCGTCCTCGCCCAGGAGGAGGACATCCAGGTCGTCGGAGAGGCGGGGGACGGTGCCGAAGCGGTGGACAAGGCGGCGGACCTGCTGCCCGACATCGTGCTGATGGATGTACGGATGCCCAGGCGCGGGGGCATCGAAGCGTGCACCTCCATCAAGGAGGTCGCACCCAGCGCCAAGATCATCATGCTGACGATCAGCGACGAGGAGGCCGACCTCTACGAAGCGATCAAGGCCGGCGCCACCGGCTATCTCCTCAAGGAGATCTCCACCGATGAGGTGGCCACGGCGATTCGGGCGGTGGCCGACGGCCAGTCCCAGATCAGTCCGTCGATGGCCTCCAAGCTGCTCACCGAGTTCAAATCGATGATCCAGCGCACCGACGAGCGCCGCCTCGTGCCGGCACCGCGTCTCACCGAGCGCGAGCTGGAGGTCCTCAAGCTCGTCGCCACGGGCATGAACAACCGCGACATCGCCAAGGAATTGTTCATTTCGGAGAACACGGTCAAGAACCACGTCCGCAATATCCTGGAGAAGCTGCAATTGCACTCCCGGATGGAAGCGGTGGTCTATGCCATGCGGGAGAAGATCCTCGAGATCCGGTGATGTCCCGGCAGGACAGCTCTCAGGCGAGAGCCCGGGCGATCGCTGCCATGAGAGGCCGGCGCAGCTCAGGTGCGTCCACCCGCTCGAGCCGGACGTCGGTGCAGCCGACCCAGGACGCCGCCTCGGCGAGGGCCTGGGCCATCGGCGCCACGGACTTCGCGCCGTCCAGCGACACCTGGCGTGCGACCAGTGTGGTCCCCTCCCTCGCCGGGTCGACCCGGCCCTGCAGCCTGCCGCCCGCCAGCAGCGGCATCGCGAAATAGCCGTGGATCCGCTTGGGCCGGGGGACGTACGCCTCCAGACGGTGGGTGAACCCGAAGATGCGCTCCGTGCGCGCCCGCTCCCAGATCAGGGAGTCGAACGGTGACAGGAGCGTCGTGCGGTGGCGTCCGCGTGGCTCCGAGGCCAGGGCCTCCGGGTGTGCCCACGCCGGCTTCGTCCAGCCCCGCACCGACACCGGGACCAGCCCGGAATCCGCCACGACCGCGTCGAACTGTTCGGCCTTGAGTCGGTGGTAGTCGGCGATGTCCGCCCGGGTGCCGACGCCCAGTGACTGTCCGGCGAGCGCCACGAGCCTGCGCAGGCACTCCCTGTCGTCCATGCCGTCGTGGAGCAGGGGGTCGGGGATCGCCCGCTCGGCCAGGTCGTAGATCCGCTTCCACCCGCGCCGCTCGGTGCACACGACCTCGCCGTACATCAGGGCGCGCTCGACGGCGACCTTGGACGCCGACCAGTCCCACCACTCGCCGCCGTTCTTCGCGCCGCCGAGCTCGGTGGCCGTCAGCGGGCCCTCGGCGCGCAACTGCTTGATCACCGTCTCGTAGACCCCGTCGGGCAGGTCGTGGTTCCACTGCGGCCGGGCCCGGTAGGCGCGGCGGCGGAAGGCGAAGTGCGGCCACTCCTCGACCGGCAGGACGCATGCGGCGTGCGACCAGTACTCGAACGAGTGGCCACCCGACCAGTAGGCCTCGTCGACGGTGCGCCGTCCGACGGCCCCCAGACGCGCGTAGGGGACGAGCTCGTGCGATCTGGCCAGGACCGAGATCGTGTCGAGCTGGACGGCCCCGAGGGCGCGCAGCACTCCCCGGACCCCGCCCCGGCGGTCCGGGGCGCCCAGGAGGCCCTGGGCGCGAAGGGCGATACGGCGGGCCTGGTCGGCGGAGAGTTCCAGAACGGGCTGCGGCACAGACGTCATGCGCACGACCCTAGAGCGCGCCGCTGACACCTGTGGCCGACCGGTGGGGGAGGGCGCCGGGCAGCCCGAGGTCGGCCGGGAGCAGGGCGCCCGTCCAGGTGTCGAGCCGTACGCCCTTGTTGACCAGGGCGGACCGCTGGTCGCCCTCCATCCGGAAACCGGCACGCAGGGCGACGGCCCGGGACGGGGTGTTACCGATCTCCGCCCGCCATTCCAGCCGGTCCGCAGACAGCTCGGTGAACGCCCAGCGGGCTGCCGCGAGCACGGCTTCGGTGGTGTAGCCGGCGCCGCGGTGCCCGGCCGTCGTCCAGAAGCCGACCTCGTAGGTGCCCGGCAGGGTGCGGCAGCCGAGGCCGAGCGCGCCGACGAGCGTGCCGCCGTCCCGCGGCAGGACCGCGAAGTTGTACATCGTGTCGTCCTGCCATCCGGCGGGCGACAGCTGCCGCGTGAAGAGGTCGGCGTCGGCGCGGGTGTACGGCGAGGGGACGACCGTCCAGCGCTGGATCTCCGGGTCCTGACAGGCGCTGTACACCGCTTCCGCGTCCCCGGGCTCGAAGGGCCGCAGAAGCAGGCGATCGGTGGTGAAGGCCGTGGGTTCCATGAAGGAATACTGCTGAGCCGGCCGCCGTGATGCGAGTACTTTTCGGGCTGCCCGGCACCTTCCGTCCCCTCCGTCCGTTGTCCTGGAAGGGTGCGGCGGGGCCAACGCGGCGGCAGCCCTCCCGGCGCGGCGGGGTCCTCGCTTACGATGGCCGTTGCGGTGGGGCCCACCTGCCGTGCCCGCGCCGAGTCCATTACACGACCCAGTGCCAGGCCCGACCGGCAAGGAGACCAGCCTCAGTGTCCGTCTTCAACAAGCTCATGCGTGCAGGCGAAGGCAAGATCCTGCGCAAACTGCACCGCATCGCGGACCAGGTCAGCTCCATCGAAGAGGACTTCGTCAACCTCTCCGACGCCGAGCTGCGGGCGCTCACCGACGAGTACAAGGAACGGTACGCGGACGGCGAGAGCCTGGACGACCTGCTTCCCGAAGCATTCGCGACCGTCCGTGAGGCCGCGAAGCGAGTCCTCGGACAGCGCCACTACGACGTCCAGATGATGGGCGGCGCCGCCCTGCACCTCGGCTACGTCGCCGAGATGAAGACCGGCGAGGGCAAGACCCTCGTCGGCACCCTGCCGGCGTATCTCAACGCGCTCTCCGGCAAGGGCGTACACCTGATCACGGTGAACGACTACCTGGCCGAGCGTGACTCCGAGATGATGGGCCGGGTGCACAAGTTCCTCGGTCTCGAGGTCGGCTGCATCATCGCGAACATGACACCGGCGCAGCGCCGTGAGCAGTACGCCTGTGACATCACGTACGGCACGAACAACGAGTTCGGTTTCGACTACCTCCGCGACAACATGGCGTGGTCCCAGGACGAGCTCGTCCAGCGCGGACACAACTTCGCCATCGTCGACGAAGTCGACTCGATCCTCGTCGACGAGGCTCGGACGCCGCTGATCATCTCCGGCCCCGCCGACCAGGCGACCAAGTGGTACGGCGACTTCGCCAAGCTGGTCACGCGCCTCACCCGCGGTGAGGCGGGCAACCCGCTGAAGGGCATCGAGGAGACCGGCGACTACGAGGTCGACGAGAAGAAGCGCACCGTGGCCATCCACGAGCCCGGTGTCGCGAAGGTCGAGGACTGGCTGGGGATCGACAACCTCTACGAGTCGGTGAACACCCCGCTCGTCGGGTACCTCAACAACGCGATCAAGGCCAAGGAACTCTTCAAGAAGGACAAGGACTACGTCGTCATCGACGGCGAAGTCATGATCGTCGACGAGCACACCGGCCGTATCCTCGCCGGCCGCCGTTACAACGAGGGCATGCACCAGGCCATCGAGGCGAAGGAAGGGGTGGACATCAAGGACGAGAACCAGACGCTCGCCACGATCACCCTGCAGAACTTCTTCCGCCTGTACGGCAAGCTCTCCGGCATGACCGGTACGGCCATGACCGAGGCCGCGGAGTTCCACCAGATCTACAAGCTCGGTGTCGTGCCCATCCCGACGAACCGGCCGATGGTCCGCGCCGACCAGTCCGACCTGATCTACCGCACGGAGGTCGCGAAGTTCGCCGCGGTGGTCGACGACATCGCGGAGAAGCACGAGAAGGGCCAGCCGATCCTGGTCGGCACGACCTCCGTGGAGAAGTCCGAGTACCTCTCGCAGCAGCTCTCCAAGCGCGGGGTGCAGCACGAGGTCCTCAACGCCAAGCAGCACGACCGTGAGGCGACGATCGTCGCCCAGGCCGGCCGCAAGGGCGCGGTCACGGTCGCCACGAACATGGCGGGCCGAGGCACGGACATCAAGCTCGGCGGAAACCCGGACGACCTCGCGGAGGCGGAGCTGCGTCAGCGCGGCCTGGACCCCGTGGAGCACGTCGAGGAGTGGGCGGCGGCCCTGCCCGCCGCGCTGGAGAAGGCCGAGCAGGCCGTCAAGGCGGAGTTCGAAGAGGTCAAGGAACTCGGCGGGCTGTACGTCCTGGGCACGGAGCGGCACGAGTCGCGCCGTATCGACAACCAGTTGCGCGGTCGTTCCGGCCGTCAGGGCGACCCGGGCGAGTCCCGTTTCTACCTCTCGCTGGGTGATGACCTGATGCGTCTGTTCAAGGCGCAGATGGTCGAGCGCGTCATGTCGATGGCGAACGTGCCCGACGACGTCCCGATCGAGAACAAGATGGTCACCCGGGCGATCGCCTCCGCGCAGTCGCAGGTCGAGCAGCAGAACTTCGAGACGCGCAAGAACGTCCTGAAGTACGACGAGGTGCTCAACCGGCAGCGCGAGGTCATCTACGGCGAGCGCCGCCGCGTCCTGGAGGGCGAGGACCTGCAGGACCAGATCCGCCACTTCATGGACGACACGATCGACGACTACATCCGCCAGGAGACGGCGGAGGGCTTCGCCGAGGAGTGGGACCTCGACCGCCTGTGGGGCGCTTTCAAGCAGCTCTATCCGGTGAAGGTCACCGTCGCCGAGCTCGAGGACGCCGCGGGCGACCTGGCGGGGGTCACGGCCGACTTCATCGCCGAGTCGGTGAAGGACGACATCCACGAGCAGTACGCGGAGCGCGAGAAGACCCTCGGCTCGGACATCATGCGTGAGCTCGAGCGGCGCGTGGTGCTGTCCGTGCTCGACCGCAAGTGGCGCGAGCACCTCTACGAGATGGACTACCTCCAGGAGGGCATCGGCCTCCGGGCCATGGCGCAGAAGGACCCGCTGGTCGAGTACCAGCGCGAGGGCTTCGACATGTTCAACGCCATGATGGAGGGCATCAAGGAGGAGTCCGTCGGCTACCTGTTCAACCTGGAGGTCCAGGTCGAGCAGCAGGTCGAGGAGGTTCCGGTGCAGGCGGGGGGCGGGCAGACCTCGCTCGACAAGCAGGACGCCCCGGTTCCGGCCCCGGCCGGCCGGCCCGAGATCCGCGCCAAGGGTCTGGACGCACCCCAGCGCCCCGACCGGCTGCACTTCTCCGCTCCCACGGTGGACGGAGAGGGTGGCGTCGTGGAGGGTGACTTCTCCAACGGCGACAGTGCGGCATCCGAGGGCGACGGGATGACGCGTGCGGAGCGCCGCAAGGCGCAGAAGAGCGGTGGCGGCGGCGGGCGCCGCCGCAAGAAGTAGCGCGAGCGCCTTTCGAGACGGCCTGGGCCGGACACCGCACGGTGTCCGGCCCAGGCCGTTTTCCCGGCTTTCCCGGCTTTCCGGGCCCAGGGAGACCACCAGTTGGCTGACCGTCCGGACAGGGAGCCCGCCGGTCCGCTCCCTTCTGGGCAGGGAACCCGCCGTGCCGCCGAGCGCCCGGCGGCACGAGGAGCCCTCCAGGGGGCCCTGGAGACGCCGCGAGCCCCGACGGCTGCTGTGGGGGCCCGGATGGTGCCGGGCGGGGCCTTCGCGGTCCTCAGGGGGGCACTGTGCCCGCCGTATGCCGAGCGGGGCAGCCGCCCGCCCGCCCGACGCGTGCCGGGCGTTCAGCAGACCGCCGGAGGCGTTCGCCGCCCGGGCTCAGCGGACCGCCGGGAGGCGTTCGCCGCCCAGGTCGATGGCGGCGCAGCGCCAGCGCTGGTCGGGGCCCTGTTCCAGGCGGAAGGCCATGGCGCGGACCTGTTCGCCCGTGGCGATGCTGGCGAAGGCCTCGACCACGCCGGTCGCGGGCTGGGTGCCGTGGCAGGCGCGCACGACGGGGCGCCTGCACCCCGCGCCGAGCGGGGCGTCCGGGGCGAGTTCGGCCAGCTGGTCGTAGGCCTCGCCGATCGTGTGGCCGAGCATCCAGTGCACCGGTCGCTGGCCGCTGAGGACCGCGAGAAGGCGCTCCGCGAACCACTGGTGCGGGCGCAGTGGCCGCCGCGGCCGCAGTGGTGTCCGTTGCGGCGGTACCGTGCCCGGCCTGGTGCGGTCGCGTCGTCCGGCCGGCCTGGTCCTGTCCGTGCTCATGCTCATAGCCCCCGTGGCTGCTGTCCGGAGCCCGGGCGAGTACCGGGCGGTAACTTCTGCTGGGGCTCTTCTACGGGGCCGGTCTGCGGCCCCGCAAGCGGCGGTTGGGGCCGATCGGGCAGCCTCCGGGATCACCTATCAGGGTGATGTGCCGTGCGGCACAAGGGATCGAGGAGAGTGACGGCCGTCGTGGGGTGGACGCCGGGGGGCTGATCGGCAACCCCGAAGGGGGACCTCGCACGTATCCTGAGGGCGTCATCGACTACGAAAGCGGTCAGCCATGCGTGTGTACGTCCCCCTGACCCTCTCCGGTCTTGCCTCGGTGCACGGGACCGGCGAGATCGGTCCGGGGCCGCTGACCGCGTACGCGGTGACCCCCGGGCTGCGTGAGTGGTACGTCTCCGACGACATCGAGGAGCTGGAGTACGCCGCGCTCAACCGTGCCGCCTCCGCCTCGCTGCGGCTGATCGCCGGAAAGCCGGACGAACTCCGGCGACGTGTCGTCGTCGCCCTGGACGTGCCGGACGTGCCGGACGGGTCGGTGGCCGCCGACCCCGACCACATCCTGGACGCGTCCTCGCTCGGTGAGGTACGTCTCGCGGACGCGGTGCCCCTGTCGAAGGCGGCGGCGGTCCATGTGGACGCCGACGACGCCGAGAAGGACGTCGCCGCGGCGGCTGCCGCTCTCGGAGCCGCGGATCTCGGGGACGACGACGCCCAGTTCACCGTGGACGGCGCCGAGGACCACGAACTTCTGTGGTTCGGGATCCAGGAGATCCCCGGTCTGATCGCCTGACCGGGCCTCCGGCCCGTCCCGCGCGCTCTCCGCCGCCGCGCACCGCCCGGTGCGGCGCGGCAGCGGACGCTCGCCGGGGTCGCTGTCGCAGGTGGCAGGTATTTTTTTCCTCATGGAGACGACGGGGAAGCACCGCACCCATCTGGTCTGGGACTGGAACGGCACACTGCTGGACGACATCGACGCCGTCCTCGGGGCGACGAACGCCGCGTTCGCCGAGGTCGACCTCGCGCCGCTCACCCTCGAGCAGTACCGCGAGACGTACTGCGTCCCGATACCCAAGTTCTACGAGCGGCTCATGGGGCGGCTGCCCACCCCTGCGGAGTGGGAGCGGATGGACGATCTCTTCCACCGCCACTACACCGAGCAGCGGGTCGCGTGCGGCCTGACCGCCGGTGTCGAGGAGCTGCTGGACCGGTGGAGCCTCGGCGGGCGCAGCCAGTCCCTGCTGAGCATGTACGGCCACGAGCACCTGGTGCCCGTGGTGCGGGGGTACGGCATCGAGCGTCACTTCGTGCGGGTCGACGGCCGTACGGGGCCCTCCGGCGGCAGCAAGGCGCAGCACATGGAGCGTCACTTCGAGGTGCTCGGGGACATCTCTCCCGAGAGTGCCGTGGTCATCGGTGACGCGGTGGACGACGCCGTGGCCGCCGCTCACGTGGGTGCGCGCGCCGTGCTCTACACCGGCGGTTCGCACAGCCGCAGCAGTTTGGAGGCGGCGGGTGTGCCGGTGGTGGACACCCTGGCCGAGGCGGTCGCGCTGGCCGAGCTGATGGCGGACTGATCGCATCTGCCCATGTGTATGCCTATACGGGCCGGAAGGACCGCGTGCGATGTCCAGAGTGTCAAAGTTCAGGGGCTTCTTTTGTACATATGCGGCTCATGACGGTTGTGGGTGCGAGAGGGATAGCCTGGTGCGGTGATCAGCGCGATACGTCTCGGGGGCAGCGAAGCCCCCGGCATGGGCCCGGAGTGCCACAGCACCCGGGCGATCCGTGATCTCCGCGCCCCCGACCCCCGGCCGAAAATGGCCGATATGGTCCCGGGTATCTCCCCAGGCGGCATAGCGTCGACCCAGACCGGAATCCTCGCGTCGTGGCGTGACGCCGCCTTCTTCACCTACGTCACGCAACGGCGCGCGACAGGAGCCAGAGGACATGCAGACCAAGCTGGACGAAGCCAAGGCCGAGCTGCTCGCACGGGCGGCCCGGGTAGCTGACAACAGTCCGGGCGGTGGTGTCGGCGGCCCGGGTGGTGGCCTCCGGGTGCACCTTGCCGACGTGGCGACCGGCACCGGAGCGGACGAGGGCACCGAGGCCGGCCCAGGTGACCGGCCAGGCCGGGACACGCTGCTCGCCTATCTCCAGCGCTACTACCTGCACACCGCTCTCGAGGACGTGAGCGACCGCGACCCGGTCGACATCTTCGGTGCCGCTTCTTCCCACTACCGTCTCGCCGAGAACCGTCCCCAGGGCACCGCGAACGTCCGGGTGCACACCCCGACGGTCGACGAGAACGGCTGGACGAGCAGTCACTCGGTCGTGGAGGTCGTCACGGACGACATGCCCTTCCTGGTCGACTCGGTGACCAACGAGCTGTCGCGGCAGGGCCGTGGCATCCACCTCGTGATCCACCCGCAGGTGATCGTCCGCCGTGACGTCGCGGGCAAGCTGATCGAGGTGCTCGCCGACGACCGGCCCCGGGGCAACGGCGGGACGCGGTCCAAGGGCCGGAAGCCCGGTCCCGAGCTGCCGCACGACGCGGTCGTCGAGTCCTGGATCCATGTCGAGATCGACCGGGAGACCGACCGCGCCGACCTGAAGCAGATCACCGCCGATCTGCTCCGTGTCCTGTCCGACGTGCGGGAGACCGTCGAGGACTGGGACAAGATGCGCGACGCCGCTCTGCGGATGGCCGACGACCTGCCGTCCGAGCCGCTCGACGAGCTGGCCGACGAGGAGGTCGAGGAGGCCCGCGAGCTGCTGCGCTGGCTCGCCGCCGACCACTTCACCTTCCTCGGCTACCGGGAGTACGAGCTCCGCGACTCCGACGCGCTGACGGCCGTCCCCGGCACCGGGCTCGGCATCCTGCGTTCCGACCCGAAGCACAGCGAGGACGAGGCCCACCCGGTGAGCCCGTCCTTCGACCGGCTGCCGGCCGATGCCCGGGCGAAGGCCCGGGAGCACAAGCTCCTCGTCCTGACGAAGGCCAACAGCAGGGCGACCGTGCACCGCCCCAGCTACCTGGACTACGTCGGCGTGAAGAAGTTCGACGCCGACGGCAACGTCATCGGCGAGCGACGTTTCCTCGGGCTGTTCTCCTCGGCCGCGTACACCGAGTCGGTGCGCCGGGTTCCCGTGGTGCGCCGCAAGGTCGCCGAGGTGCTGGAGGGCGCGGGCTTCACGCCCAACAGCCACGACGGCCGTGACCTCATGCAGATCCTGGAGACGTACCCGCGCGACGAGCTCTTCCAGACGCCCGTCGACCAGCTGCGCTCCATCGTCACCTCCGTGCTCTACCTCCAGGAGCGCCGCCGGCTGCGGCTGTACCTGCGCCAGGACGAGTACGGGCGCTACTACTCCGCCCTCGTCTACCTCCCGCGCGACCGTTACACCACGGGCGTACGGCTCCGGCTGATCGACATCCTCAAGGAGGAACTCGGCGGCACCAGCGTCGACTTCACCGCCTGGAACACCGAGTCGATCCTCTCGCGGCTCCACTTCGTCGTCCGCGTCCCGCCGGGCACCGAACTGCCCCACCTCACGGACGCCGACGCGGACCGCATCGAGGCGCGGCTCGTCGAGGCCGCCCGCTCCTGGGCGGACGGCTTCCAGGAGGCGCTGAACGCGGAGTGCGGCGAGGAGCGTGCCGCCGAGCTGATGCGGCGCTACGGCCAGTCGTTCCCCGAGGGCTACAAGGCCGACCACTCGCCCCGTGCCGCGGTCGCCGACCTGGTGCACCTGGAGGACCTCAAGAGCGAACGCGAGGACTTCGCGCTCAGCCTGTACGAGCCCGTCGGCGCCGGCCCCGGCGAGCGGCGCTTCAAGATCTACCGGACCGGTGAGCAGGTCTCGCTCTCCGCCGTTCTCCCCGCCCTCCAGCGTCTCGGCGTCGAGGTGGTCGACGAGCGGCCGTACGAGCTGCGCTGCTCCGACCGTACGCACGCCTGGATCTACGACTTCGGGCTGCGGATGCCGAAGTCCACGGGCAAGGGTGACCACCTCGCCGACGACGCCCGCGACCGCTTCCAGGAGGCGTTCGCCGCCATCTGGACCGGCGACGCGGAGAACGACGGCTTCAACTCCCTGGTCCTGGGTGCCGGACTGGACTGGCGTCAGGCGATGGTGCTGCGCGCCTACGCGAAGTACCTGCGCCAGGCGGGTTCGACGTTCAGCCAGGACTACATGGAGGACACCCTCCGCAACAACGTCCACACGACCCGGCTGCTGGTCTCGCTCTTCGAGGCCCGGATGTCCCCGGTCCGTCAGAAGGCGGGCACGGAGCTGACCGACGGGCTGCTCGAGGAGCTGGACGGGGCACTCGATCAGGTCGCCTCGCTGGACGAGGACCGGATCCTGAGGTCCTTCCTCACGGTCATCAAGGCCACGCTGCGGACCAACTACTTCCAGCTTGCCGACGACCACGAGCCGCACGGCTACGTCTCCATGAAGTTCGACCCGCAGGCCATCCCGGACCTTCCGGCGCCCCGTCCGGCGTACGAGATCTGGGTCTACTCGCCGCGCGTCGAGGGCGTCCACCTGCGCTTCGGCAAGGTCGCCCGGGGCGGTCTGCGCTGGTCGGACCGGCGGGAGGACTTCCGTACGGAGATCCTCGGCCTGGTCAAGGCGCAGATGGTCAAGAACACGGTGATCGTGCCGGTGGGCGCCAAGGGCGGATTCGTCGCCAAGCAGCTCCCGGACCCGGCCGTCGACCGTGACGCCTGGCTCGCCGAGGGCATCGCCTGCTACAAGATCTTCATCTCGGCGCTGCTCGACATCACCGACAACATGGTGACCGGCGAGGTCGTGCCGCCTTCCGAGGTCGTCCGTCACGACGAGGACGACACCTATCTCGTCGTCGCCGCCGACAAGGGGACCGCGAGCTTCTCGGACATCGCCAACGACGTGGCCGTCTCGTACGGCTTCTGGCTCGGCGACGCGTTCGCTTCCGGCGGTTCGGCGGGATACGACCACAAGGGCATGGGCATCACGGCCCGCGGCGCGTGGGAGTCCGTCAAGCGGCACTTCCGCGAACTGGGCCACGACACGCAGACCGAGGACTTCACGGTCGTCGGTGTCGGCGACATGTCGGGTGACGTGTTCGGCAACGGGATGCTCCTCTCGGAGCACATCCGGCTGGTCGCGGCCTTCGACCACCGGCACATCTTCATCGACCCGAACCCGGACGCCGCGACCTCGTACGCCGAGCGGCGCAGGCTGTTCGACCTGCCCCGCAGCTCCTGGGCGGACTACGACACGGACCTGCTGTCCGCGGGCGGTGGCATCCACCCGCGCTCCGCGAAGTCGATCCCGGTCAACGCGCACATGCGCGCGGCGCTGGGCATCGACGAGAAGGTCGCCAAGATGACCCCCGCCGAGCTGATGCAGAACATCCTCAAGGCGTCGGTCGACCTGCTGTGGAACGGCGGCATCGGCACGTACATCAAGTCGTCGGCCGAGTCGAACGCGGATGTCGGCGACAAGGCCAACGACTCGATCCGCGTCGACGGCGCGGACCTGCGCGCCCGTGTCGTCGGTGAGGGCGGCAACCTGGGTGCGACGCAGCTCGGCCGCATCGAGTTCGCCCGGTCCGGTGGCCGCATCAACACCGACGCGATCGACAACAGCGCCGGTGTGGACACCTCGGACCACGAGGTGAACATCAAGATCCTGCTCAACGGTCTCGTCCGGGACGGCGACATGACCGTGAAGCAGCGCAACAAGCTGCTCGCGGAGATGACCGACGAGGTCGGACAGCTCGTGCTGCGCAACAACTACGCGCAGAACACGGCGCTCGCCAACGCCTGCGCCCAGGCACCGTCGCTCCTGCACGCGCATCAGCGCTTCATGCGCAAGCTGGGACGGGACGGGCACCTCGACCGGGCGCTGGAGTTCCTGCCGAACGACCGTCAGATCCGTGAACTGCTCAACCACGGCAAGGGGCTCAGCCAGCCCGAGCTCGCCGTGCTGATCGCGTACACGAAGATCACGGCCGCCGACGAGCTGATCTCCACCAGCCTGCCGGACGACGCGCACCTGCAGAAGCTCGTGCACGCCTACTTCCCGAAGCAGCTCAGCGAGCGCTTCCCGGAGGCGGTCGACGGGCATGCGCTGCGTCGCGAGATCATCACGACGGTGCTGGTCAACGACACGGTCAACACCGGTGGCTCGACCTTCCTGCACCGGCTGCGGGAGGAGACGGGGGCGTCGCTCGAGGAGATCGTGCGGGCCCAGTTCGCGGCCCGGGAGATCTTCGGTCTCTCCGGGGTGTGGGACGCCGTCGAGGCGCTCGACAACACGGTCGCCGCCGATGTGCTGACCCGGATCCGGCTGCACTCGCGCCGGCTCGTCGAGCGCGGTTCGCGCTGGCTCCTCGGCAACCGGCCGCAGCCGGTCGAGATCGCGGAGACCATCGAGTTCTTCCGCGAGGGCGTGGAGCGCGTCTGGAACGAGCTGCCCAAGCTGCTCAGGGGCGCGGACGTCGAGTGGTACCAGTCGATCCTCGACGAACTCACCTCGGTGGGTGTGCCGGACGAGCTGGCGGTGCGGGTGGCCGGATTCTCGTCGGCCTTCCCGGCGCTCGACATCGTGGCGATCGCGGACCGCACGGGCAAGGACCCGCTGGCCGTCGCCGAGGTGTACTACGACCTCGCCGACCGGCTGGGCATCACGCAGCTGATGGACCGGATCATCGAGCTGCCGCGGGGCGACCGCTGGCAGTCGATGGCCCGCGCCTCCATCCGCGAGGACCTGTACGCCGCCCACGCCGCGCTCACCTCGGACGTGCTGTCCGTCGGCAACGGCGCGTCGTCGCCCGAGCAGCGGTTCAAGGCCTGGGAGGAGAAGAACGCGGCGATCCTGGCGCGTTCGCGCGCCACTCTGGAGGAGATCCGCAGCTCGGAGGCCTTCGACCTGGCGAATCTGTCGGTGGCGATGCGGACGATGCGCACCCTGCTCCGTACGCACTCCTGACCCCGCGCGGCCCGCGGGGCCGCGTCACGCACGTCCGCCGGGCGGGCCTTCACGGCCCGCCCGGCGGACGTGTCACTTCTTGGGTTTCCGGGGCCTGACGGGGCCGGTGAACTCCTCGTACGCCGCCACGACCTCCTTGGCCGGGCCGTCCATCCGGAGTGTTCCCGCTTCCAGCCAGATCGCCCGGTCGCAGGTGTCGGTGATCGACCTGTTGCTGTGGCTGACCAGGAACACCGTGCCGGCCTCCTCGCGGAGCTCCATGATGCGGTCCCTGCTGCGCCGCTGGAACTTCGCGTCGCCGGTGGAGAGCGCCTCGTCGATCAGCAGGACGTCGTGGCTCTTGGCGGCGGCGATGGAGAAGCGAAGCCGGGCGCCCATGCCGGAGGAGTAGGTGCGCATCGGCAGGGTGATGAAGTCGCCCTTCTCGTTGATGCCGGAGAAGTCGACGATGGACTGGTAGCGCTCGCGGATCTGTTCGCGTGTCATCCCCATGGCCAGTCCGCCGAGCACGACGTTGCGCTCCCCGGTCAGGTCGCTCATCAGGGCGGCGTTGACGCCGAGGAGTGAGGGCTGGCCCTGGGTGTGGACCTGTCCCTTCGACGGCGGCAGGAGGCCCGCGATGGCCTTGAGCAGGGTCGATTTCCCGGAACCGTTGGAACCGATCAGCCCGATCGCCTCGCCCTTGTACGCGGCGAAGCTGACGCCCTTCACGGCGTGCACCTCGCGTGCTCCCCTGGGCTGCTTGCGCGACACGATCCGGTTCAGCGCGGAGGTGGCGCTGCCCCGGCCGGTGCGGGCGCCGTTCACGGTGTAGGTGATGTGGACGTCGTCGACGACGACGGTGGGCACACGGGTGTCGGGGGTGTCAGCCACGTCCGTACCTCTCCTCGGCCTTCCAGAAGTAGACGAAGCCGCCGATGCCGGCGACGAGCGCCCAGCCCGCCGCGACGGCCCAGACGTGCGGGGGCAGCTGAGCGCCGGTGAAGCTGTCGATCAGGGCGTAGCGCATCAGGTCGATGTAGACGGCGGCCGGATTGCATTCGAGCGCGAGCAGGACGAGCCGGGGCACCCGGTCCGCGGTGAGCAGCGTGTCGAGGCTCCACATGACGCCGGAGGCGTACATCCAGGTGCGCAGGATGAAGGGGGTGAGCTGTGCGATGTCCGGGGTCTTGGCGGCGAGGCGTGCCATGACCATGGAGACGCCGGTGTTGAACACCGCCTGGAGGGCGAGCGCCGGGACCGCCAGCAGCCAGGAGGGCTGCGGGTACTGACCGAAGACGAGCAGGATCAGGAGCAGTGCGCCCAGGGAGAACAGCAGTTGCTGCAGCTGCTGGAGGGCCAGCGCGATGGGGAGGGACGCCCGGGGGAAGTGCAGCGCCCGTACAAGCCCGGTGTTGCCGCTGATGGCGCGGGTGCCGGCCGTGATCGAGCTGGAGGTGAAGGTCCAGATGAAGACGCCGGTGACGAGGAAGGGCACGTAGTCGGGGACTCCGTGCTTGGTGTTCATCAGGACGCCGAAGATGAAGTAGTAGACCGTCGCGTTGAGCAGCGGGGTCATGATCTGCCAGATCTGGCCGAGCTTCGCCTGGCTGTACTGCGCGGTCAGCTTGGCGGTGGCGAAGGCGGTGATGAAGTGCCTGCGCCCCCAGAGCTGCCGGACGTACTCCCCGAGGGTCGGCCGGGCCCCGCTGACGGTGAGTCCGTGCCGGGCGGCGAGCGCGGCCAGCTCACCGGGCTCGTACGCGGGGAGGAGGGTGGGAGATGCGGTGTCCACCGGGGCCGGCGGGGCTGCTGTCTGGCTCACCACGATCGCTTTCGACGGGGGGCTTGGGGGGAGGGGCGGACGATTCGGGCGGTTGGGACGGCACCGTATCGTCGTAACGCTGACAGTAGGACGTTTGTGCGTCGCAACGCAACCGTTTCGTCGTTACGGTCTATCATTCGGGACATGAACACCGAACGGCGGACCGGGCGCCGCACCCCGGCGGGCGCCGCGGTGCTGCGTGAGGACGTGACCGACGCGATCCGCGTCGCCGTCTTCGAGGAGCTGGCCGCCGTCGGATTCGCCCGGATGTCGATCGAGGGCATCGCCCGCCGCGCGGGTGTGGGCAAGACCGCCGTCTACCGGCGCTGGAAGTCCAAGCTCCACCTCGTCCTGGACCTGGTGGCGGCCGTCGCGGCACAGGGCATGCCGGCGCCCGCCACCGGTTCGCTGTACGGGGACGTCCGGGCCGTGCTCGAACTGGCCTCGTACGCCCTCGGACACCCCGTCGCGTCACAGGTGATCCCGGACCTGCTGGTCGAGGCGGCCCGCAACCCGGAGATCTCCGACGCCATCAAGGCGGCCCTGCTCGACCAGCAGCAGGGCGTGGCCGCCGTGGTCGTGCGCGAGGCGGTCGCACGCGGCGAGCTGCCCGAGGGCAGCGACCCCGACCGGGCACTCGACCTCATCGTCGGACCGCTCTACTGGCGTCTCGCCGTCGTCCGCGGCACTCTGCCCAAGGGCTACCTGGACGACCTGGCCGCCTCGGCGGTCCGCGCGCTCAAGGGCTGACCGGCCGGTCCCCAGCCGGCTCCCCGCCGAGCAGCCGGTCCACGACGCGGCCGGCGGCACCGCCGTCGGCCGGACCGCAGAAATCCCGCCGGAAGCTCTCGTAGGCGTCCGCGTGCAGTGCCGCGGACGCCGGAGTGGCGCGCAGGGCTTCCGCCACTTCCTGGGTGCTGACGAGGAGGGGCCCGGGGGCACGGGTCTCGAAGTCGAGACAGAAACCGCGCACGGTGTCCCGGTAGTGCTCCAGGTCGTAGGTGTGGAAGAGCATCGGGCGGCCGGTGTGCGCGAAGTCGAAGGCCAGTCCCGCATAGTCGGTGACCAGTACGTCGGCGATCAGCAGCAGCTCGGCGACGTCCGGATGGCCGGACACGTCCCGCAGCGCGGGGTGCGCCGGCACGCTGCCCGTCACTCGCGGGTGCCTGCGGACCAGTACCGTGGTGCGCCCGTCGAGCGACCGCGCCAGCTCCGCGTGATCGAGTGCCGGGTCCCAGCGGTACAGCGGCGGGGATCCGGCGGGGAGGCTGCCCGGGGCGTGCGCGAGATGGTCGCGGTACGTCGGCGCGTGGAGCACCACACGGTGGCCGTCCGGGATGCCCAGCGACGCGCGCACGCGCGCGGCCGTCTTGTCCCGGTCCGGTGCGGACAGCAGGTCACCGGCCGGGGAGCCCGCTTCCAGGACCTCGCCCCCGTAGGCCAGCGCCCGGCGCAGGTGCGGGGTGGCGAAGCCGCTTGGGGAGACCAGGACCGACCACTGGGCCGAACCGCCGGCCAGCGTGTCCAGGTGCTGGTGGTCGGCGTACAGGGTGCCCGCGAGATCCAGGCCGAACCGGCCGAGAGGGGTGCCGTGCCAGGTCTGCACGACCGTCTGGCCCGCGCGGCGCTCGAACCACGCGGGCAGCGGGCCCGCCGCCACGACGCGGCGCGCGCGGGCCAGCGCCTCGTGCCAGGCGGCGCTGCCCGCCACCACGGGGACCGCGGTGGCCGGGACACGGGCGGCGTCGCCCGCCGATCCGTCGGTGACCCAGAGGTGCTCCGCATCCGTGCTCCGGCGCACGAGCTCGGCGTGCACGGCGCGCGGTGCGCCGTTCCCCGCGTAGAGCACCACGTCCCGGAGGGGCAGCCCGCGCTGCGCCGGGTAGTACGCCGAGCGCAGCCGGGCGCGGCGGTGGGCGCTGCGCTCCGCGTCCCCGAGCGCCGGCGCGCAGCGCACGGTCAGCCGGTCGCCGTGCCGCCGGTCGAGCCGGAAGCGGGCGCCGGCGGCGCTCACCGGCAGCCGGGCGGCGAGCAGACCCGTCACGCGTACGGGCCGGCCGTCGAGGGACACCTCCCAGTCCCCCTCGCGGGGCGGCTCGCCGACCACGGCACGGAAGCGTCCGTCCCGCTCCTCCACGGGGACGGTCACCGTCTCGCCGAGGGCGGTGTGGCGCAGTACGAGGACTCCGGCCCCGTGCCCTTCGATCCGCAGTCCTCCGTCCGGGCCGGTCGAGGCATCGTCCGCCAGAGGTTCGCCCGCCACCTCCACCACCAGGTGGCCCGCCGCGTCGGCGAAGAGGGGCGGCGGCAGGTCCGGCGCCGCGGCGAGGGGCACCCGCCCGCCGTCGTCGTCGGTCAGGAACACGGCCCGCCACCGCGCACCGGGCGAAGGGGCTCCTCCGGGGGACGCGACGGGGGGCGGACCGGACTCGGCCGCCGCGAGTGCGGTAAGCGGGATGCGGACGGCGAAGCGCACCCCGCCCGGTCCGTCGCCGGGGCCCGTGTCCGGGATCCGCACCGGGCAGACGTGCTCGGCCGATCCGTCGCGGGTGAGCACGAGGGAGGCCGGGCGCACGCTCCCGTACAGCCGGCCGGTGAGTTCCGCGGTCTCCGGTCCGCCGTCATGGGCGAGGGCCAGAGCCGGCAGCCGCGCCACGGCCAGTTCCAGCCTGCCGTCCCGATAGCCGAGCACCGCGCGCAGCCCGCCGCCCAGGTCGTGGACCAGCGGCTGCGCGGCCGCCGCCTCCACGGCGCGCAGGGCGGCCCGGCGTACGACGCCGTGCCCGGCCACGACCACGCCCACCTGCCAGGTGCCGGGCCCGAGCCGCCCCGGATCCAGGACCATCTCGAAGCCCGCGTGGTCGTAGCGGTGCAGCTCCTGTCCGGAGTCGGCCGTGGCCAGGTCGGTCCGCACCGTGCGGACCCGCACCGCCCGTAGCCGTCTGCCGCCCGCCTTCCTGACCAGCCCCGCCTTCAGCGACTGCCGGGCCGCGGCCGCCGGGAGGTTGCGGACGTACGCGTAGCCGCGCAGCCGCAGCCGGCCGTCGGCGCCCCAGGAGGACTCCACCAGCCGTGCCACCACGGGCAGATCACCGCTGCCGAGCCGCGCCGACACACCGCCGGAACCCGCCACCCCGGGATGTGCGGCGCGCCGCCTCCCCGGCGGTCCCACGACGGTGAACGTGCCGCTCCCGTTGGCCCGTTCGAAGGCCAGGACGGCCAGAAGTTCGCCGAGCCGGCGCTCCCGGACCAGCTGCCACCGGATCCGGGCCTCGGCGGGCAGACCGGTCAGGGCCGCGTCGCCCGCGCGGTCGAGGAAGGCGCCCGCGTCCTCCATGAAGGCCGCGCGGTACTCGGGGCCGCCCATCGGCAGCCCTTCCAGGAAGTACACGAAGTCGTCGCGCAGGCACGAGGCGTCGTAGCGCAGCCGCTGCCCGGGGCCGCGGTCCGCGAGGAACGCGCTGACCCGCTCGCAGGCCGCGATGCGGTCCCGGACGCCCCGGACGTCCGTGCGCCGCCGGGTGATCGAGCCCTCCCGCACCCGCCAGAGGTAGACGTGTTCGTGCAGGACGTCCACCGACGCGGCGAGGTAGTGCGCGGGGATCATCACCGGTGTGTCCTCGTACAGCTTCCCCACCGGGAAGGAGAAGGCGTGCCGGTCCCAGAACGCGCGCCGGAACACCTTGTTCCACGCGACCCGGTCGGCCAGCAGCCGCGGGTCGCGGGTGATGTGGGTGCGCGGGCGGTCGCCGGTGAGCCAGCGGTACTGCCAGGCCTGCTGCCTGCCCTGCTCGGTCAGCCGCCACACGTTGCCCGTGACCAGGTCGGATCCCGTCGACTCCAGGGACGCCAGCATCCGTTCGTAGGCGTCGTGGACGAGTACGTCGTCGCTGTCGGCGAATGCCAGGTACGGCACCCCCGGGGTGGTGTGGGCGACTCCCGTGTTGCGGGCGGCACTCAGCCCGGCGTTGGGCTGGTGGACGCAGCGGAAGCGCCCGTCCCGCGACGCGAAGTCCTCCGCGACGAGGCGGCTCCCGTCCGTCGAGCCGTCGTCGACCAGCACCACCTCGATGTCCTTCAGGGTCTGGCCGGCCAGCGACGTGAGGCACTCCCGCAGATAGTCCTCGACGTTGTGCACGGGGACGACGACGCTGAGGAGTGGCTTCATGTACGGCTCAACCCGGGGGAGCGCCGGGGGTCACGCCGTTGACCCGAACGGGTGAAGATCCGTAGGGCGTGCGGTGCGGGCCGCACTACGCTCGGCTGCCATGCTCCTCAGTGTCGTCGTGTCCGCCCGCCATGCCCATGGGTATCTGAGGGCCGCTCTGGACTCCGTGACAGGGCAGGCGGCTCCCGGGGGCGGGCCGGTGGAACTGGAGCTGATCGCCGTGGGCTCCGGCGACCCGGACGGTGCGCCGGAACTCGCCGTCGCACGCGAGTGCGCGGCGCGCGACCCCCGGCTGAGCGTGCTGCTCCTCGACGGCTCCTGGGATGCGGGCGCCGCCCGCAACGCCGGTGCGGCGGCGGCCCGGGGGACGTACCTGCTCTTCCTGGACGGTGACGACCTGCTGCTCCCGGGCGCGGGCGCGGCGATCGCCGCGCGGCTGTCGGCGGACCGGCCGGATGTGCTGCGCGTGGGGCACGACCGTGTCGACTGGCGAGGCGCGCCGCAACCGGGACCTGCGTTTCCGGCCGCCCGGGGCCAGTTGTTCCGCCGGGGCTTCTGGGACGACGCCGGGCTCCACTTCACCGAGGGCCTGTACGGCGATGTCGTGCCCGTCCACCGCGCCCTGTTCCTCGCCTCCGACGCGGGCACCCTGGCCGTGCTCGACCGGGTCTGCGTACGCCACCGGCCGCGCCGCAGGGGCACACCCGCCACGACGCCGGGCCGCGCGCACTTCGCGGTGATCGACGCCCATGCCCGGCTGGCCGGCGGGACCGGCGGTGACCCGAGGGCTGCCGCCGCGCGCACCGCGCACCTGACGGCCGTGCTCGGCGACCGGGGCCGCATCGCCCCGGCCGACCGCGCGGCCTTCTTCCGCGCCGCCGGTCTCCCCGGCACGTATGCCGCGCACCGGTTCAGGGAAGCCGTCGGCGCCTGGCGCACCCGGGCCCGCGCGGTCCTGCGCGCGGTGCACAAGTCGGTGCGCGCCCGCGTGATGCGGGTCCTCTACCGGGCCGACCTGCACCGCCCGCTGGATCCCCGCCTCGCCGTCTACGGCGCCTACTGGAACAGGGGCGTCGCGTGCAATCCCGCCGCCGTCTACACCAAGGCCCGCGAACTGGTCCCGCACATCAGGGGCGTCTGGGTCGTCTCCTCCCGCCACCGGGACCGGATGCCGCCGGGCGTCCCGTACGTCATCGAGGGCTCCCGCGCCTACTGGCGGACCATGGCCACCGCGACCTACCTCGTCAACAACTCCAGCTTCCCCGGGGGCTTCACGAAACGCCCTGGCCAGGTCTACCTGCAGACGCACCACGGGACCCCGCTGAAGACCATGGGCCTCGACCAGTACCCGTATCCGGCCCTCACCGGGGGTGTCGACTTCGAGCGGATCGTGGCCCACACCGACCAGTGGGACTTCAGCCTCTCGGCCAACCCGCACAGCTCCGAGGTCTGGGACCGGGTGTACCCCTCGACGTACGAGCAGCTGCCCTACGGCTATCCGCGCAACGACGTCCTGTGCACCGCCACGGCGGAACGTACGGCGAAGATCCGGGCGGAGCTCGGCATCGCGTCCGGCGCGACCGTCCTGCTGTACGCGCCCACCCACCGGGACTACCGCAAGGGGTTCGTCCCCCTGGTGGACGTGGAGGCCCTCGCCCGCGAACTCGGTCCCGGGGGGGTGCTGCTGGTCCGGGCGCACTACTTCTACGGGCGCTCGGCCGGGACCGGGTCGACGGAGCGGGTCGTCGACGTCACCGGGCATCCGGGCGTCGAGGAACTCTGCCTCGCCGCCGACGCGTTGATCACCGACTACTCGTCGCTGATGTTCGACTACGCGTGCCTGGACCGGCCGATCATCACCTACGCCCCCGACTGGGAGGCGTACCGGGCGTCGCGCGGAACCTACGTCGACCTGCTGTCCGGGCGCCCGGGTGACACGCCCGGGGCGGTGGCCACCACCCAGGACGAGCTGTTCGAGGTCCTGCGCACCGGCGCCTGGCGTTCGGAGGAGGCCGCAGCGCTGCGCGCCGCCTTCCGGAGCCGCTTCTGCCCGTACGACGACGGGAGGGCGGCGGAGCGCGTGGTGCGGCGGATCTTCCCGCCCGGCCCGGGCTGAGACTCCGGGGTGTCCTCCGTACCGCGCCGTCGTTGTGTTCAACAGTGCGCGCGCACGGCAACGTTGGGAGAGGCACATGCACCGGTCCGCCTACGAGCAGATGCGGATCTGCATCGAGGAGTACCTGCCCAGGGACCGCAGGCACCGCGTCGTGGACCTCGGCTCGCGGATCTCGGGGAAGCAGTCCCGCACGCACCGCGGGCTGCTCGCGGACCACGACATCGACTACTTCGGGGTCGACGTCCTCGACGGACCCAACGTGGACGCGGTCATGAAGCGCCCCTACCGCATCCCCGCCCGCTCCCGCAGCGCCGACGTCGTCCTGTCCGGGCAGGCGTTCGAGCACATCCCGTTCTTCTGGGTGTCGATGATGGAGATCGCCCGGGTCCTCAAGCCCGGCGGCCACGCCTTCATCACCGCGCCCTCGCGCGGCCACGCCCACGACGCCCAGGACTGCTGGCGCTACTACCCGGACGGCTTCCGGGCGATGGCGGCGTACTCAGGGCTCGAACTCCGCGAGGCGTACACGGACTTCCCGCCCACCAGGGGCATCTGGCACGACTACGGGTCCATCGACGCGAAGGCCGCCTACTGGGGGGACTCCGTCGGCGTCTTCCGCAGGCCCCTGCGCTACCGCGGGCTGACCATGTTCGCCGTGCGGGAGGCGGCGGTGTGGTGGGCGAACCGGGTCGGCGGGGTGGACCGGGTCCCGCTGCCGCGTCCGCTGGACGGCCGCGAGCTCTGCGGGCGCCCGGACACGCGTACGGTCCCATCAACTACAGGTTGACGAAAGATGACATGAGCCGCAAAACGCGCGTACTGTCCCGCCCCATGGCTTGGCGCAACGCCGTCAACGGCGTCCTTCAGCAACTCACCGGATACCAGCTCAGGCGTGCGACCGTACCCGCTCCCCGGTCCGCCCCCGCGGCCCCCGCCGCGGCGAAGCCGGTCCCCGCGAAGACCGCCGCCGTGAAGAAGCCGCAGTTCCCGGCGGACTACGACGACGAGGCGAAGGACATCATCCGCGCGGTCAAGCCGTACACGATGACCTCGCCGGAGCGGCTCAACGCCTTCGTCCTCGCGACACGGCACGTCGTCAAGCACGGCATCCCCGGTGACATCGTCGAGTGCGGGGTGTGGCGCGGCGGTTCCATGCAGGCCTGCGCGAAGACACTGCTGTCGCTGGGTGACACCGGCCGCGACCTCTACCTCTTCGACACGTACGAGGGCATGACCCCGCCCACCGCGGAGGACCTGCGCCGGGACGGCAGGCCAGCTCAGGAGCTGCTGGACGCCCAGGGCAAGGACCGGCCCATCTGGGCGGTGGCGTCGCTGGAGGACGTGCGGGCCGGGTTCGAGCAGGTGCCGTACCCGAAGGACCGCGTCCACTACGTGCGGGGCAAGGTCGAGGACACCGTCCCGGAGCAGGCGCCCGAGCGGATCTCCGTCCTGCGGCTCGACACCGACTGGTACGCCTCGACCAAGCACGAGCTGAAGCACCTGTACGGGCGGCTGGTGAGCGGCGGAGTCCTGCTGATCGACGACTACGGCTACTGGCAGGGGTCGCGCCAGGCCGTGGACGAGTTCCTGGAGGAGACCGGCGAGCAGCTGCTCCTGCTGCGCATGGACGAGGGCCGGATCGCCGTCAAACCCTGAACGCGCAGGCCCCGTTGCGAGCCCCGTGCCTCACCGGCACGGGGCTCGTTCCATACAGAGGACGTCCGTCGCAGAGGACGTCCTCCCGTCCTCCCGGAAGGATCGTGCGCAGCGCCATGGCACCCCGTCTCACCGTCGTCGTCCCGCTCTACAACGTCGAGGAGTACCTCGGCGCCTGCCTCGGCTCACTCGCCGGGCAGACCATGGCCGACCTGGAAGTCGTCATGGTGGACGACGGTTCGACGGACGGCAGCGCCGGCGTGGCCAGGGAGTTCGCCGGCAGGGATCCGCGCTTCCGACTCGTCAGCCAGAAGAACGCCGGACTCGGCGCCGCCCGCAACGCCGGGGCCGGACACGCGCACCGGGACGCCGAGTTCCTGGCCTTCGTCGACAGCGACGACGTCGTCCCGCCGGACGCCTTCGCCCGGCTGCTGGGAGAACTCGACTCCTCCGGTTCGGACTTCGCCACCGGCAACGTGCTCAGGCTGCGCGCCAACGGCGCGCTCGAACAGTCCCCGATGTTCCGCAAGCCCATGGAGACGTCCCGCCGGGCCACGCACATCACCCGGGACTGGGTCCTGCTCGGCGACCGCATCGCGTGCAACAAGGTGTTCCGCAGGACGTTCTGGGACCAGCACGCCTTCGCCTTCCCGACGGGGGTGCTCTACGAGGACATCGCCGTCGTCCTGCCGGCGTACTTCCTGGCCCGGAGCGTCGACGTCGTCGCCACGCCGGTCTACCACTGGCGGGACCGGGACGGCTCGATCACCACCCGGCGCGCGGTCGCCCGGGGCATCCGCGACCGGGTCACCGCGGTCTCCACCGTCAGCCGGTTCCTCGCCGGCCGCGGCATGGCCGAGGCGAAGCGGCGCTACGACGAGCACGCGCTCTCCGGAGACCTGTGGCTGTTCATCGAGGCCCTGCCGGACGGCGACGAGAGCTTCCACGAAGCCTTCCTCACCCACGCGAACGCCTTCGCCGACACGGTCGACCCGGCGGTCTTCGACTCGCTCCCGCTGCACCTGCGGGTCAAGTGGCGCCTCATCCGGCAGCGCAGGACGGCGGAACTGCTCGCCCTCCTGGCCCACGAGTCCACCGACCGCGACACCTTCCACGTCCGGGGCGCGCTGCGGCCGAGGGCCGCCTATCCGGGCGTCGAGGCCCCGCTCCCGCACAGCGTCACCGCCCTGTCCGCCGCGGACCTGCCCGTGCACGCGCACCTCACCGAGGCCGTGTGGCGGGAGGGCCTGCTGCACCTCAAGGGCTACGCGTACGTGCGCAACGCCCCCGGCAGGTCGGCGGGGACCGGCTGGCTGAGGTCGGGCCGCAGGGTGATCCCGCTGCGGCTGCGCCGGACCGCGACGGACGAGGCGGCGGCCGGCTCCGGCCGGTCGCTGCACGGCTACGAGCGCTCCGGCTTCGAGACCGTCGTCGACCCGCGGCGCCTGGCGGGCAGGCGTACGGCCCGGGGGGCCCGCACCCTCTGGAAGCTGGAGTCCGTCGTCGTGGGCGCCGGACGGCCACGCAGGGGCCCCATGCGCCTGCTGGGCAATCCGGCTGCGCCCGCCGTGCGGTACGTCGACGAGCGCACCCGGGTCGTCCCCCTGCTGTCCGGCAACAAGCTGGAACTGCGCGCCGAGCGGATCGACGCCGTGCTCGCCGGGCACCGGGCGACGGAGGCGGGCGACGCGGTCCGGATCGCGGTGCGGATGCTCGGCCGGGACACGGCGACGGCCCTGCGCATCCAGGAGTGGCGCACGAAGCAGACCCGGGAGTTCCCCCTGGCGCCGGGCGAGGGCGCGGACGGCCGCGGCTTCGTCGCCGAGGTCCCGCTGGACGCCTTTCCCGGCACCGACGGGGACTGGGGCGTCCAGCTGGTCGGCGGGGCGCGCCGGCTGACGGTCGCCGCCCGCCCCGAGACGGAGGCGGGACGCTACGCACTGGCCGGCGGCCGCGAGGTGTACGCGGCGGCCAACCCCTCCGGCGACCTGGTCCTCACCGACCGGGCCGTCCCGCCCGTCGTCGGGGGCGTGTCCTGGACCGAGGACGGCGCTCTGGTCCTCGAGGGCACCTTCCCGGCCGTGCCGGAGCGCGGGGTGGAGCTGGTCCTGCGCCACAGCGGCCACCACGAGGAGAACACCTTCGCCGTGGAGCACGAGGGAGCGGCCTTCCGCACGTCGCTCCTTCCCGCGGCCGTCGAGGGTCCCGGTGGCACGCTGCCGCTCGCCGAAGGCCGGTGGTACCCCTTCCTCCGGGAGCGGGGCGAGACCGATCCGGACTGCTATTCGCCGCTGCGGGTGGTCCCTCAGCTGCATGCCGGCCTGCCGCTCCACCGTGACGCGCGCGGCCGCCGCTTCACCCTGGAGCGGCGCTTCCACGACCGGCTCTGCCTGTCGTCGGGCAGCGCCCTGCCGGTGCGTGACCGGGGCGCGTTCGGGCAGCGCCGGCTGCGTGCCCGGTACGCGGAGGCGCGCGGCGCGGGACTGCGGGACACCGTCCTGTACTCCAGTTTCGACGGGCGTCAGTTCTCGGACTCGCCCCGTGCCGTCCAGGAGGAACTGGCCCGCCGTGACACCGGCGTCGAGCACCTCTGGGTGGTGCGCGACCAGCAGGCCGCCGTGCCCGCCGGGGTCCGGGCGGTCGCCCTGCACAGTGCCGAGTGGCACGAGGTGCTGGCCCGCAGCAGGTGGATCGTGACCAACACCCAGCTGCCGGAGTGGTTCGAGCGGGCGGAGGGGCAGTTCGTCGTCCAGACCTGGCACGGCACCCCGCTCAAGCGGATCGGCCGTGACCTCGCGGGCACGGCCTTCGCGGACGCCGCGTACATGGAGTCCATGCCCCGGCGTGCCGCCCAGTGGAGCGTCCTCGTCTCGCCCAACCGCTTCTCCACCCCGGTCCTGCGCCGCGCGTTCGGGCACACGGGCGAGGTGATGGAGTGCGGCTACCCGCGCAACGACCTGCTGTACGCCCCCGACCGGGCGAAGACGGCCGCCGCCGTCCGCCAGTCGCTCGACGTGCCCGACGACAAGCGGGTCGTCCTGTACGCACCGACGTGGCGCGAGGACCGGCCCAGGCGGAGCGGGCTGTACGGACTGGATCTCCAGCTGGACCTGGAACAGGCCCGGAAGGCCCTCGGTGACGATCACGTCCTGCTGGTGCGCCGCCACTACCTGGTCGGCGGCAGCATCCCCGGGGACGACTTCGTCCGGGACGTGTCGCGGTACCCGGACGTGGCGGAACTGATGCTGATCAGCGATGTGCTGGTCACGGACTACTCGTCCCTGATGTTCGACTTCGCGCAGACGGGACGCCCGATGCTCTTCCACACCTACGACCTGGAGCACTACCGCGACACCCTGCGCGGCTTCTGCCTCGACTTCGAGAAGCTGGCGCCCGGTCCCCTGATCACCGCGTCGGCCGACGTGGTCGAGGCGCTGCGCGACCCGGACGCCGCGACCGCCGGCCACCGCGAGGCGTACGCGCGCTTCCGTGAGTCGTTCTGCGATCTCGACGACGGGACGGCGTCGGCCCGGGTAGTGGACCGCATGCTGAAGGGGGGCCGGGCATGAGCGCCCCCGACTTCAGTTGTGTCGTCACCGCCGCGGAGTGCGGACAGGAGGCGCTGCGGGCGTCCGTGGAGTCCGTCCTCGGCCAGAGCCTGCGTGCCGTCGAGGTCCTCGTGGTCCTCGCCCCCGCCGCGTCCGGCGAGGTGCGGAAGGCGGCCGGCTCGCTCGCCGGGCGGGCCCCCGACCGCGTGCGCGTCGTGGAGGCCGGGGCGGATTCCGTCGCCGCCCTGCGCAACGCGGGCCTGGACGGGGCACGGGGTACGTACGTCCTCGTCCTCGACGCCGGCGAGTGCCTCCAGCAGCACGCCTGCCGCAACCTCCTGGAGGCCGGGACGCGCACCGGGGCCGACCTGGTCGCCGGGCGGTGGAGCCGGCTGACCGAGGACGGGGTCAAGGAGCGCGAACCCTCATGGCAGCAGCGGCTGTTCGGCGGATCCAGAACCGTCCGCCGCTTCACCGACGCTCCCGAACTGGCCGTGCACGACGCTCTGGTGTCGGGGTTCTGCGTGCGGCGGGACGCACTCGAGCGGCACGCCCTGCGCTACGCCGGGGACCTCACGCGCAGCGGGATCCTCTTCGGTCCGCTGGCGGCGTCCGTGGTCGGCCGGATCGCGCTCGTACGCCGCCGGATCGTCTCGGGGAGGGCCCTGCCCGACGACGGGCGGGACCTCGCCGGGCTCGTGGAGGCACACCGGAGGGTGTGCCACGTCCTGGTGGCGCAGGGGCTGTCCGAGCTGCGCGAGGAGCGGGACCGCGCCTTCCTGCGGGACCGGCTGGTCCCGCTTGTGCGGACGTTCCCCCAGCGGCCCGCCGCCCAGCGGGCCAGGATCGCCGCCACGGCCTCCCGGGTGCTGCCCGACTGTGTCCCGGACGCCGCCCTCCTCACCCTGCCGCCCGTCGAACGCGTCGGCGTACGGCTGCTGCAGCACGGCGACGCGGACGGGGTGCTCGGCGCGGCGTACGCCCTGCGCCGGCGGGGCACCGTGGCCGCGCCCCTCTCGACGGGCGAGGACGGACGCGTCCACTGGGGCGACGGGACCGACCCCGCGCTCGACGTCACCGAACTCGGCCACCAGTACCGTGTGTTCGGCGAGCTGAAGCTGATGAACCGGCTCACCCGCTACCAGGCCGACGGCCGCGGAGTTCTGCTCCGGGGGCGGATCGTCCTGCCCGGCCACACCGGCCCCGACCCGGACGGCACCCTCGACGCGCACCTGGAGTTCCGCGTACGGGACGGTTCCCGTGCCTTCCGCGTCCCGGTGGACGACCTCCGGGCCGACGCCACCGGCATCGACTGGTCGGCCCGCTTCGACCTCACCGGCGCCGTCCGCCCGCTGGGCCCGCGGGACACGGTCTGGGACGCCCGGATGGTGATGGAGGACGGCCGGACCCGTTCGGTCAGCGACCTCTTCGCCGCCCATGACCTCGTCGGCCCGGGCGACCGGTCGCCGGCCCGGCCCCGGCTGGGGAGACTGACCGGCGACACCTGGCAGCCCTACGTCACCACCCGGGACCATCTGGCGCTCCGCCTGGCAGCCTGCCGGAGGCCCGCACGCACGGCCCGCCGGCTGGTCCACTACGCCACGCACTTCCGTCCCGCGCGCCGGGTCAGGCTCCTGGCGCGGGCCCTCGGCAGGCGCAGGGACCGGCTGCACGCCCGCGGCCTCAAGGTCTCCGTGTACCGCTCCTGGCTCCTGCGGCTCCCCGTGCGCCGGGGCAGCGTGGTGTTCGAGAGCCACATGGGCAGTTGTTACGGCGACAGCCCCCGCGCCGTCCACGAGGAGGTGCGCGCCCGGGGGCTGCGCCTGCGCTGCGTGTGGGCGTACGCCGACTCCCCGGAGGGATTCCCCGCGGACGCCCGGCTGGTGCGCCGCTGGTCCTGGAGGTATCTGTGGGCCCTGGCCAGGGCGGAGTACTGGGTCGACAACCAGGGGTTCCCGCAGAACCTCGACAAGCCCCGGGGCGCCACCTACCTGCAGACCTGGCACGGGTCCGCGTACAAGCGCATGGGCTTCGACGAGACGCGGGTGCGGATGCAGAACGCCCCGCAGCGCGAGCGGCTCCAGCAGGCGGTGGGCCGCTTCGACCACTTCCTCGTCCGCTCCCCGCACGACGAGCGCACCCTGGCGCGCGCCTACCGGCTGCCCGAGGAGACCCTGCTGCGCACGGGATACCCGCGCAACGACGTCCTCCTCGCGGCACGCGCCCGGGACGAGGCGGAGGGGCGGCTGCCGCGCCCGGCGCTCGCGGCCGAGCTGGGCCTCCCCGACCACCGCAAGGTCGTGCTGTACGCCCCCACGTTCCGGGGCGGCCCCGGCCGGCGCAGGCGGCAGCGGCTCCTGCTGGACGCGGCGCGCTTCGCGGAGCGCTTCGGCGACACGTACACGCTGCTGGTGCGGGCCCACTACCTGGAGGCTGCGACCCTGCCGCCCTGCCCGCCCGGGACGGTCGTGGACGTCTCGGGCCACCATGACGTCAGCGAACTCCTCGCGCTCTCCGACGTGCTGGTCACGGACTACTCGTCGATCATGTTCGACTTCGCACTCCTGGACCGCCCGATCGTCCTGTTCGCACCGGACCTCGACGCCTACGCCGCCGAGCGGGGCAGCTACTTCGACCTGCGGGAGAAGGCGCCGGGGCCCGTGACCGCGACCGAGGAGGAGCTGTTCGCCGTGCTCGCCCGCCTGAAGAGCGCGGACACCGGGTTCCAGGACCGGCGCGCCGCCTTCGCCACGGAGTTCGGTGCCTACGACCGGGGGGACGCCGCCCGCGCGGTCGTCGACACCGTGTTCGCCCGGCACCTCACTCCGTCCCGCACGACCCGTACCGGGGAGGACCGCTGATGAGCGGCAGCCGTGACCGCGATGTCTTCATCGTCGCCAACAGCACCGACGAACTCGGCGGTGTGACCGGCTGGACGCACCGCATGGCCCAGCTCTTCCAGGAGGCGGGCCACCGGGTGCACACCGTCGGAGTCCACGCCTCGGAGCGGAAGATGGCCCTGCCCGAGGCGCGCGGCCACCCCGTCACCGCCCTGTACCCGGCGCACCCGCCGACACCCTGGGCCCCCCAGGGGCTGCGGGACCGTTTCCGGATCGCGGCCCGGCGCGCCGAGGCCGCCCGCGTCGCGGAGAAGCGGCGCGCCGTCGGCCGGCTCTCGGAGATCTTCCGGGGGGCCCGGCCCGGCGGGGTGGTGATCGTCAGCCAGGTGTGGGCGATGGAGTGGGTCGGCGAGGCGGACACGTCGGGCCTGCGCGTCATCGGGATGAGTCACGAGTCGTACGACTACTCGCGGGCGAGCCACCGCTACCGCTGGATCAAGAACCACTACACGGCGCTCGACCGCTGGCTCGTCCTCACGGCACAGGACGCCGACAGCTGGGCGGGCGACGGGATGAACAACGTGGGCTTCATGCCCAACGCCCTGGCCTCCCTGCCCGAGGTGCCCTCGCCGCGCCGGGAGAAGTCGGTGGCGAGCATCGGCAGGCTCACGGACCAGAAGGGCATCGACATGCTCCTGGACGCCTGGGCACTGGTGGCCCCGCAGCGCCCGGAGTGGCGGCTGGACGTCTACGGGACGGGCGAGGACGAGCAGGCTCTCAAGCAGCAGTGCACCGCGCTGGGGCTGGACGACTCGGTCGTCTGGCGGGGACGCACCGACGACGTCCCCGCGTCCCTCGCGGGCTCCTCCGTCTTCGTCCAGTCCTCCCGGGGCGAGGGTTTCCCGCTGGCCCTGATGGAGGCGATGGCGAACGGGCTGCCGTGCGCGGCCTTCGACTGCGCCCCGGGGGTGCGCGAGATCGTCCGCGACGGCGAGGACGGTCTGCTCGCACCCGCCGGTGACATCGGCGCGCTCGCCGACCGGCTGCTGCGGCTCACCGGCAACCCCCGCATGCGCGATGCCATGGGCGACCGTGCGCGGATCAACGTCCAGCGCTTCTCCGAGGCGGAGATCATGTGCCGCTGGGAGGAACTGTTCGCGTTCCTGGAGCGCTGACTCCACCCGAGTCCGGGCGCGGGCCCCTCCGGACCACGCTGCCCGGTCCGGAACACCTGGGGGCGCGGCGAGCCGCCGCGCCCCGCCGCCTCAGCCGTTGGTGTACTCCCGCACGGGCACCTGCCTGGGCACCCCCGTGGGTCCCCGCCCCGTCAGCGGCGCGGGGACCGGCAGTCCGGAGGTGTCCCCGAGGAAGACCCGGCGCACGACGCGCTCGGCGGCGTATCCGTCGTCGTACGGACAGAACCGGGCCCGGAAGGCCGCCCGGCGCTGCGCCGAGCGCGGGCCGCGCCAGTGGTCCGTCGCGAAGATCTCGTGCAGCTCCTCCTGGTCCCGCGCCACCGCTCCGGGCGGGAAGGCCGCAGGATCGAAATACGTACCCCGCGCAGCCTCGTACGCCTGCGCGTCCTCGAGGTGCAGGACCACCGGGCGGTCCAGGTTGACGTAGTCGAACATCAGTGACGAGTAGTCCGTGATCAGCCCGTCCGACGCGAGGCAGAGTTCCTCGACGGACGGGTGTGCGCTGACGTCGATGATCCGCGGATGCCGGGTGTGTCCGGCGGTCGCCCGGGCCGTCGCGTCCAGGTAGTGGGAGCGGGCCAGGATCACGAAGCGGGGGCCCAGGACGCGGACGAGCCGCTCCAGGTCCAGGGAGTGCTGCTGCTCCCGCCGGTAGTCGCGGTGCGTCGGTGCGTACAGCAGGGCCGTGCTGCCCGGGGGAACGCCGAAGCGCTCGCGCAGCCGGGCGGTCTCGTCGGGGCCGGTGCGGTGGAAGACGTCGTTGCGGGGGCTGCCGTACTCCAGTGTGGTGTAGCCGGACGGATAGGTGCGCTCCCACACCAGGGTGGAGTGCTGGTTGGCCGAGAGGGAGAAGTCCCACTTGTCGACGTTGCGCAGCAGCTGCGCGAAGTCCATGGACCCGGCGGCAGCGGGGCGGTGCACGAGGTCGGTGCCCATGGTCTTCAGGGGTGTGCCGTGATGGGTCTGCAGCAGTACCTGCCCGCGTCTCTTCACCAGTCTGCGGTCGAAGTTGACGTTGTTGACGAGGTACTTGGAGCGGGCCAGGGCGGTCCAGTAGGCGGCCGTGCCCGGATGCAGCGCCCGGGTCGCCTCCGGAACCGTGTGCGCGTCCTCGGGCCGGCAGATCCAGGAGGTGCGGATCCCCGGCACGAGCGCCCTGGCTGTGGCCTCCAGCGCCGCGGGACTGCAGGTGTAGCCGCGGTGCCAGTACGCCGCGAACACCGCGTCCCCCGCCCTGACGGGGAGGCGCAGCTGCACGCGGTAGTGGAGCTGCAGGGCCGCCCCGCGTGCCGCCCGGCGCACCGTCGACCCGGCGCGCCCGAGCCGGGTGCGCAGCCGCTGGGCGGCCCAGAGCGCGCGGTAGGTGCGGTGGGCGCCGAGCCGGAACAGGGCGTGCCGCAGGCGGGCGCGGCGCGGCACCGGGGCGCCGGGAGTGCGGTAACGGCGGCAGTGGGCGCGGGCCCGGCGGAAGAACTCCCCCCGGGTGCCGCGCGGAAGACGCCCCCGGGAGGTGAAGAGCGTCGAGAAGTGGTCGAGCATCCTGCGGAATATCACCGGGCGCCAGTGGGCGAGTGCGGGCCGGGAGTCGATGAAGGCGAAGACGCGGTCGTACTGGTCGAACACGTCGAAGTGCCGGCGGGTGGTGGTGGAGAGGATGTTGCCCCGGCGTCGCTGGCGGTAGCCGACGCAGACGGTGTCCAGGACGGCGATCGACCCGGCGGCCATGAGCACCGGGTAGGTCCACGGGGTGTCCTCGTAGTAGCCCGGCGGGAACGTGAAGCCCTCCGCCTCGACGAACTCGCGCCGGTACGCCTTGTTCCAGACGACCATCAGGACCTTGAGCAGTTCGGGGCGGTCCGCGAGGCGGAAGGAGGCCGGGCCGGTCTCGGCGAGGTGCTCGGAGAAGGTGTTCCGCACGCTCTCGCCCGACCAGTAGGTGCGGGCGTAGTCGTAGACCAGGACGTCGGGGTCGCCGGTGGCCGCCAGCCGGTCGGCGACGGCCGCCAGTGCCTCGGGGGCGAAGGTGTCGTCGCCGTCGAGGAAGAGGAGGTAGTCGCCGGCGGCCCGGGCGACCCCGGCGTTGCGGGCCGGCCCGAGGCCGGAGTTGTGCGGCAGGTGCACGACGGTGACACGGGGGTCACGGACGGCGTACTCGTCGGCGATCGGGCCGCAGGCGTCCGGTGAGCAGTCGTCGACCACGATGATCTCGTAGTCCTTGAAGGACTGCTCCAGCACGGAGTCGAGACACGCGTGCAAGTACGCCTGGACCCGGTACGCGGGCACGATGACACTGAACCGGGGCACAACACATCCAGGGGGCGCTCGCGGGCGGGCAGGTGGCCCGCAAACGGCCGATGGAGTGACTTGGTTACGCCGGACGTGGCATTCGGGGGAAGTACGAGGTAGGGCGGCCCGAACGAGGGTGAACGGGCCGCCCTGATGTTGACGAACGTCTGTGCTGTACCGGCCTCTTCTACTTGACCGCGCCCGCCATCACGCCGGAGACGAACTGCCGCTGGAAGGCGAAGAACACCGCCAGCGGGATCACCATCGACACGAACGCGCCGGGCGCCAGTACGTCGATGTTGTTGCCGAACTGCCGGACCTGCTGCTGCAGCGCGACCGTGATCGGCGGGGACTCCGAGTCCGCGAAGATCAGGGCGACCAGCATGTCGTTCCACACCCAGAGGAACTGGAAGATCCCGAGCGACGCGATCGCGGGCCCGCCGAGCGGCATCACGACCCTGGTGAACAGCCTGATCTCGCCCGCCCCGTCCAGCCGAGCGGCCTCCAGGAGCTCGCGGGGGATCTCCGCGAAGAAGTTCCGCAGCAGGAAGATGGCGAACGGCAGGCCGAAGGCCGTGTGGAACATGATCACGCCGAACGTCGTCTCGAAGATCCCGATCGTGCCGAAGAGTTCGGACACCGGGATCAGGGCGACCTGGACCGGAACCACCAGCAGCCCCACGACCACCAGGAACCACCAGTCCCGTCCGGGGAACTCCATCCAGGCGAAGGCGTATCCGGCGAACGAACCGATCACGACCACGAGGAAGGTGGCCGGGACGGTGATCAGGACCGTGCTGACGAGGGAGCCCGTGATGGTGGAATTGTCGAGCAGCCGCTGGTAGTTGTCGAAGGTCAGCTCGGACGGTGCGGTGAAGACCTTCCACCAGCCGGTCGCCGCGATGTCGTCCGCCCCGCGCAGGGACGACAGCAGCAGCCCGATGGTCGGCATCAGCCAGAACAGGCCCACCAGGACGAGGAGGACCCGCATGCCCCCGCCGCCGGCCCGGGCGGCGATCCGCGCCCCGAGGGACCTTCCGGCACGGGGCACGGCCTCGGCCCGGGGTCCGGGTTCGGCCTTCGCGACCTCGGTCGTCGTCATCGGCGCCCCTCCTTCCGTATCCGGCGCACGTTGAACAGCATCACGGGGATCACCAGCAGCAGCAGGAGTACGGCGATGGCGCTGCCGACGCCCAGATCCGCGTCCGTGCCGAACGACGAGCGGTACAGCTGCAGGGCCAGGACGTTCGCGTCGTCCTGGGATGATCCCGGCGCGATGATGAAGACCAGGTCGAAGATCTTCAGCACGTTGATCATCAGCGTGACCAGCACCACCGCGAGCACGGGCGCGAGCATCGGGACGGTGATCCTGCGGAACACCTGCCACTCGTTCGCGCCGTCCACCCGGGCCGCTTCCAGGAGTTCGCGCGGCAGGCCGGCCAGCCCCGCCGCGATCAGCACCATCGCGAAGCCCGCCCACATCCAGACGTAGCTGCCGATGATCCCCGGCGTCACCAGGGACGGCCCGAGCCAGTCGACCCCGTTGTAGGGCTCGCGGAAGTTGTCCGCCGGGAGTCGGAGTACGGCTCCGTCCGCCGAGGCGGGCAGCGCGAACACACCGTCCGCGCCCGCAGTGGTCCTCGCGACGACCTTGCCGTCCTTGACCGCCTCCACGCTGATGCCCTTGAGGCCCAGCTCCGCGGGGTCGACGACATTGGGCTTGCCGCCGCCGCCCTTGGTGAAGTCGAGCCAGGCCGTCCCGGTGACCCCGTCGCCGGAGGAGGCCGCCGCCTTCGCGGGTGCCGCGTCGCCGGGCATCTTGGACGGCACCACGCCGACGAGCGGCAGGCCGGCCGGCTCACCGGCCCGCACGGGTTCCTTCGTGACGAAGGAACCGCCGCCACCCGCCTTCAGCGGGTGCACGGGCAGGGGATGCGCCTTCGGGAAGCCGGACGACTCGGCGAACGAGTCGTGCACGCCCACCACGACGGCGTTGGCGACCCCGCGCTCCGGCGCCTGTTCGTACACCAGCCGGAAGATGATCCCGGCGGCCAGCATCGAGATCGCCATCGGCATGAAGACGATCAGCTTGAATGCCGTGCCCCACCTGATCCGTTCGGTGAGCACCGCGAAGATCAGCCCCAGGGCGGTGGAGACGGTCGGGGCGAGGACGACCCAGACCGCGTTGTTCCTGACCGCCGTGCGGATGGTGTCGTCCGTGAACAGCGCCCTGTAGTTGTCGAGGCCCGCGAACCCCGTGCCCGCCTGGTCCAGGAACGAGCGGTAGACGGAATAGACGATCGGATAGACGACGAGGGCGCCGAGCAGCACCAGGGCCGGCAGCAGGAAGGCCGCGGCGACGGCCCTGCGCGTGCCGGTCACGCTGCGGCGCGTCCGTGTCTTCGTGCCGGGACGCTTGTCGGCGGGGGGCGCCGCCTGCGCGCCCCCCGCTGTCGCAGTGGCCATCCCGTCAGCTCGTGTACGCCTTGGCGGCGTCGGACTCCAGTTTCGCCTGGGTCCCCGCGATGTCCTTCGGGTTCTTGAGGAAGTCCTGGAGCGTCTTCCACTCGCCCTTCCCGGGTGTCCCGCCGAACGACTGCGGGGCCTGGTCGGACATGTCGAACCTGACGTCGTCCCCGGCCGCGATCAGCGCCTCGGCGATCTTGCGCTGTACGTCGTTCGGGTAAGCAGCCGCGTCCAGGCCCCTGTTGGGCGAGATGAACCCTCCGGCCCCGGCCCAGATCTTCGCCGCGTCGGTGGACGCGAGCCAGGTCAGCAGCGCCTGCGCGCCCTTGCCGTCCTTCAGTGCCACGGCCGCGTCGCCGCCCGTCACCACGGGGGAGTCCGCACCCACCGCGGGGAACGGGAACACCTTGGCGTCCGTGCCGATCTTCGCCTTGGTCTGCGCGATGTTGATGGACACGAAGTCGCCCTCGAACACCATCGCGCCCTTGGGCTGGTCGCCGCCGGTGAACGTCTGGGTGACCGAGACGGGGAACTCGGTCTGGAGCGCGCCGTCGGCGCCCCCGGAGATCAGGCTCGGCTTGCCGAACAGCTCGGCGAGGGTGGTGAGGGCGTCCTTGACGGAGGGGTCCGTCCACTTGATCTCGTGCTTGGCCAGCTGGTCGTACTTCTCCGGACCGGCCTGCGAGAGGTAGATGTTCTCGAACCAGTCGGTGAGCGTCCAGCCGTCGGCGCCCCCGACCGAGACCGGAGTGACACCCGAGGCGGACACGGTCTCGGCCGTGGCCAGGAAGTCCTTCCAGGTCTTCGGCTCACTCGCGCCCGCGTTCTCGAAGGCCTTGGTGTTGTACCAGACCAGGGACTTGTTGGCGGCCTTGAAGTAGACCCCGTACTGGGTGCCGTCGACCGCCCCGAGGTCCTGCCAGACCTGGGCGTAGTTCTTGCTCAGCTGGGCCTTGGCCTCGGCTCCCACCGGCTTGGCCCACTTCTTCACCACGGCCTGCTGGATGGCGCCCACCTGCGGGATCATGGCCACGTCCGGGGGCTGGCCGCCCGCGATCTTCGTACCGAGGAAATTGACGATCGGGTCCTGCGCCGGCACGAAGGTGACCGTGGCGCCCGTGCGCTTCTCGAACTCGTCCAGCACCTTGGTGAAGTTGGCCTGCTCGGGGCCCGTCCAGACCGCCGCCACCGAGATCTTCTCGCCGTCGAGCTTGGGCAGGGTGACGCTCGACGGGCTGTCCTCGCCCTTGCGGGAGCCGTCGCCCGTCTTGTCCTTGCCGCTGCCGCCGTCGTCACCGCAGCCCGTGAGGGCCAGCGCTCCGAGCGCGGTGAACACCACTGCGGCCCTACGCATTCGAAGGTTTGTGCGCATTTCTGCCCCGTTTCTTCTGTGCGCATGTACGCGAACCGGCACCGAACTGCTGCTCGCCGCACTGTCGTTCACGCCTCCCGCCGGTCCCGGTCCGCGTCGTCCGTGCGCACAGTCCTACGCCCGGGGCACCAGCGCCGCAATACCGTCTTCGCCCGCAACTCGGTGATCGTGATGGGCTCGTGACGTCATGCCGAAACAGTGCGGACGGGGAACGCCGCGATCCACGACGGCGCGGCGAGGTGCCGGACGGCATGGGCCCGGCACGATCCGGCGGGAGGCGTCAGGAGTGCGGGAGCAGCGGCGGCAGCCGTCCGGCGTTGACCGAACGGGCCGCGCGTTCCAGGGCACTGGCCAGCAGAGCCAGGTCCGTCGGGCCGTTGCCCAGCTCACGGACGGGCCGGCGGGTGGGGGGATCCCCCATCCGCTCCCACTCCAGCGGTACGACGGTGGGGCGCTGCGTCGCCGTGCGCGGGATACGACCGGTGACCCGGCCACCCTGGAACGGGGTCACCCGGCCGTCCGGATGCCCCAGCCGCCCGCGGCCCGGCGCGGGCTCGTCCGGGGACGGGGGGACGACGGGCGGGTCGAGCACGATGCGCAGCCGGGCGCCCCGGGCCAGCTCGGTGTCCTCGGTGCGGTCGGGGCGGGCGGACGTGGCGACCAGGTGGACGCCGAGACGCCCGCCGTCCCTGGCGACGGCTTCCAGCACCCGCACGACCGATCCGGCGGACGGACGTCCGGGACTGCCGAGTGCCGGGGCGACCAGGGCGTCGAAGTCGTCGGCCAGCACCACCAGCCGGGGCAGCGGGGAGGGACCCGGGTCCACGGGACGGGCCGCGGCGGGCCGCAGCCGCAGGGTGCCGCCCGCCGGTGTCTCGATGTCGCCGTGCTGTTCGGCGGCACCGGCGGGACGCCGGCCGGGGTGCGGCGCCTGCGACTGCTCGTACCGCGCGTGCCAGTCGGTGAAGTCCAGGTCCCCGAGCAGCTCCGCACGGCGCTTCAGCTCGCCGCCGAGCGCTTGGGCGAACTCCCGCATCCGGACGGGGTCCGAGGCCACGAGGTGGGTGAAGACGTGGGGCAGTTCGGTGCACGGGCGCAGCCCCTCGCCGAGCTCCCCGTGCTCACCGCCCGCTCCGTCGATCAGGAGGATGCCGAGCCTGTCCGGCCGGGCGGCCGACGCCAGGGAGGCGGCGACGGCGCGCAGCAGCTCCGTACGGCCGCTGCCGGCGGGGCCCTCGACCAGAAGATGCGGTCCTTCGTCGGCCAGGTCCACGGACAGCGGGCCCCGGGGGCCGGCCCCGAGCACGAGCACGGGACGTCCCGCGTAGTGCGAGGAGGGCGCGGCGCCACTGCCCGTGCCGTCGCTGTCGCGCCGCTGGGTGCCGATCCGGGAGGAACCACCGCTGCCGGAGCCCGCCGGGTAGGGGGAGCCGCCCGAGCCGGAGCTGGTCGGCCCGCCGCCCCGGAACGGGGTGTGCTCGGGGGATTCGCGGGGTGCGCCGACCCGAGGGCCCGTGCTCAGGGTGCGGCCGGAGCACGCCGGGTCCAGGTCGGCGCCGGGCGCCGCCGCCTGCACCGTCGCGCCGGGCTGCGCCTCGGCGGTGGAGGCCCAGCGTGCCATCAGGGAGGCAGGCGTGGCCCTGGCCAGACCCAGCTCGTCCAGCAGGCGGGCGGACGGGGGCAGAGCGGCCGCGGCCATCGGCCGGCCGTTCAGGGATGCGGAACCCTCGTCCCGCAGCGGGGCCAGCGCGCGCCCGAACCGCTCGGCCCACGCGGCCGAGACCGCGTCCACCGCGGCGACGGTGCCGTGCCCGGCGGCCTGGCCGCCCGCCGTGCGCAGCAGCCGCAGCGCGGTCGCCACATCACCACTGAGCATGGCCACCGCACCGCACTCGCGGAAGGCGATCGAGGCCCGGCAGGCGCTGTCGTAGGTCGCGGCGACCGGGGAGGTGGGGGAGGCGGCCGGTGTCTCGGCCAGACAGATCAGATGGATGCCGGCAGCCGCACCGGAGCCGGCGAGCGCCGCCGTGGTCTCGCGCAGCGACGCGGAGCCGGGGTCCCCGTCGACGATCACCACGGTGCGTGGCCCGGTGTGCCGGCGGGCCGCCGCGGCCACCGCTGACCGGTCCGCGCTGGCCCAGCCGGGGCCCAGGGGCCCCTCCTCCACGCGGCGTGTCAGCTCTGCCGCACGAGCGGTGGCCTGCTCGCGGTCGTACGCGAGGAGCAGCCGGCAGTCCTGGCCGTGCATGGGGCGCAGGTGCGGCAGCCAGCCGAGCCAGGACCACTCGCGCCGCCGCTCCTCCTGGCTCCGGGCGCGGTCCGAGCTGATCAGCACGATCTCCAGGTCGAACGGCGAATGCAGCGCCGCGAGCTGCGCCACGGTCGAGCGGACGAGCCCGGACAGCCTGTCGCGGGGGCCCGCGAGGCCGAGCGAGCCCGCTTCCCTGAGCCCCACGGTGACCGGCACGGCGGGCAGGTCCGCACGCTCCGTCGTGCCCAGCCGCACGACCAGGGCCTCGGGGTGTGCGATGTCGCGCTCCCACAGGCGCGGGCCGGGCCCGAGCGCCGTGAGGAGCACGGTCGCGGGGTCCGGCCAGGTCCCGGCCGGTGCCGAGGGCGCGGGGGCCGGGAAGGTGTGCGGAGCGGCGGTGGCGCCGTCGGCCCGCGCCGCACCGTAGGGCCCCTCCTGGGCCGAGTCGGTCCTGCCGCCGGTGAGGCGCCGGGCCCAGGCCCCTATACCGCCGCGTCTGGCGGCTCCGCCGTGGGTGAGTTCGGCGCCGTGGACGCGGACGCCGTCGAGGTGGGCGTCGTGGCCGGACGGATCTTCGTCGAACGGGTCGTGCGTGCTCCGCCCCGAGGGCGCGGCGCTGTAGCCGTGCGGCTCCCCGTCGGTGCCGGCGCCCGGCCGGCCGTCCGGTCCGTGGGTGCCGCCGGCGGCGGGCCGTGCGACCCGGAGGTGGCCCTCGCCGTCCGGCGCCGTCGTGAGCGCGGGCGTACGTGTGCCGGAGGTGAGCCGGAGCGTGGACTCGCCCAGCCGCAGCAGGGCGCCCGGCAGCAGTGGGACCGGGCGGCCGCCGACCTCCGCACCGTCCAGCGAGGTGCCGTTGGTGGAGCCCAGGTCGGACACCGTGACCCGGCCGTCCGGGGAGACCGTGACCGCGCAGTGCAGCCGCGACACGTCCGGGTCGTCCAGGGGGACGTCGGCCTCGGCGGAACGGCCGATGCGGATCTGCCCGCCGTGGAGCAGGTGGACCCCGCCGGCGTCGGGTCCCGCGATCACGTGCAGGCGTGCCGGGACGGCGTCGTCGGCCGCCTCGTCCTCACCGGGCATCTGGAGCGAGAGCACGGCGCCGTCCACCAGGGGCGGCTCGCCGAGGGCGCAGCGCTGCGGGTCCAGACGGTCACGCCCCGAGTACAGCACGGTGGCGCCGCCGCCCAGGGATCCTTCCGGGCCGGACACCGCGGTGGCCAGCCCGGAGGCCACGGCCGCCAGGGCCGTCCCCGCGGGGGCGGTGACGAGCACGTCGCAGGCACGTGCCGGGGTCTGGCCGCTGCGCGGCGCGAGGACGGTCAGCCGGATCTGCATCGCGTCAGCGGTCCCTTCTGCGCGGGGTGCCGGCAGGGGGAGAATGCCCTGTGATTCCCCCCACCCGGCACGGACGCGTCGTCCGGTACAGGTCGTCACGGAGCGTGAGTCCCCCGACCACACGGTTCCGTGTTGCTGGCATCCTCGCACCTGCCACTGACAACACGCCCGGGGGTGGCCGCTAAGTGATCTTGATTGGCCGAGTACGGGTGCAAAAGTGCCTGCTTGGTCCTGCCAGGGCCGTGCTGCACACTCGTTCGGCAACCAACTCCTCCGTGTCGGCGTCTTCCCTCGAACATGACCGGAGGACGACCGGCCGGTGCCCCGTACCGCGGCACTAGAGTGGGCCGGAACATCCGGGCGGGCCCGGGGGGACCGCCAGCACAACGATCAGCAGGGAGCGCATGACGTGCGGCCGGTAGGCAGCAAGTACCTGCTCGAGGAGCCGCTGGGACGCGGCGCCACGGGCACCGTCTGGCGAGCCCGCCAGCGGGAGACCGCGGGCGCCGAGGCGGCCGTCGCCGGGCAGCCCGGCGAGACCGTTGCGATCAAGGTGCTCAAGGAGGAGCTGGCCAACGACGCGGACGTCGTGATGCGGTTCCTGCGCGAGCGCTCCGTGCTGCTGCGGCTCACCCACGCGAACATCGTCCGGACCCGGGACCTCGTGGTCGAGGGCGATCTCCTCGCTCTGGTGATGGACCTGGTCGACGGTCCCGACCTGCACCGTTACCTGCGCGAGAACGGTCCGCTCACCCCGGTCGCCGCCTCGCTGCTCACGGCGCAGATCGCGGACGCGCTCGCCGCCAGTCACGCCGACGGCGTGGTCCACCGCGATCTCAAGCCGGCCAACGTGCTCCTCGACGAGCGCAACGGCGAGATGCACCCGATGCTCACCGACTTCGGCATCGCCCGTCTCGCGGACTCCCCGGGGCTGACCCGCACCCACGAGTTCGTCGGCACCCCGGCGTACGTGGCACCGGAGTCCGCCGAGGGCCGCCCGCAGACCTCCGCCGTGGACATCTACGGCGCGGGCATCCTGCTGTACGAGCTGGTCACCGGCCGACCCCCCTTCGCCGGGGGCTCCGCACTCGAAGTCCTGCACCGGCACCTCAGCGAGGAGCCCAGACGCCCCGGCAACGTGCCGGAGCCGCTGTGGACCGTCATCGAGCGCTGCCTGCGCAAGGACCCGGACCAGCGGCCCAGCGCCGTCAGCCTGGCCCGCGCGCTGCGTGCCGTCGGTGCCGGCGTCGGAGTGCACGCGAACTCGGCGCAGATCGCGGCCGCCGAGGGCGTCGGTGCCCTGCTCGCCCCCGACCCGGCCCCCGCCGCCGTGCCCGGGACCCCCGGCGCCGCCGACCTCACGCAGGTGCTGCCCGGGAACGCGGGCTCGTACGACCCGGCCGCCCCGACCAGCGTCATGCAGCAGACCGCGGGTGCGGGCGGCCAGGCCGACCCGACGGCGATGATGCCGCCCGTGCCGCCGCATCCGGACGGCCCCCCGCGTCCCGACGAGCCGCACCCGTGGCAGTCCCAGCTCAGGGCGGCCCGCGACCGCAACGAGCAGACGCAGGTCCAGTACCTCGACCCGAGCCAGGATCCGCTGCGCCGCCGCCCCCAGCGCCAGCAGCAGGCGCAGCAGCAGCCCCAGCATCAGCAGCGCCCCCAGCACCAGCAGTACCCGCAACAGCAACAGCAACAGCAACAGCGGCAGCAGCAGCCCCAGCGCTACAGCCAGCCGCAGCAGCAGTCCCAGCGGCAGCAGTACGCGCCGCCGCAGCGCCCCGCTCCGCAGCCGCCGGCACCGCGCCAGCCGAGGCAGCGCAGTGCCAACCCGATGCGCATCCCGGGCCTCGGCTGCCTCAAGGGGTGCCTGTTCTCGGTGGTGCTGCTGATCGTCGCCGCCTGGCTCATCTGGGAACTGACGCCGCTTCAGGACTGGGTCGCCCAGGGGCAGAGCTTCTGGAGCGCCATAGGAGACGGCATCGACAAGGTCACCAAGTGGTTCGAGGACCTCGGGAGCGGCTCGGGCAGCTCCAGCGGGTCCACCGGCCAGTAGGCCGCCCCTGCCTGTGCCTTTGTCGACTTCCGCGGGGTCAATTCGCCCGCAGAAGTGAAGGTTGGCGCCATCCAGGGCACGCAACCCCCCGATCGCCGCGTAACTTTGTCGACCGGGGGGTCAACGCCAGCCGCTGAGGGAGCAGTCTTGGCACGGAATATCGGCAGCCGGTACACCGCGCACCAGATCCTGGGGCGTGGCAGCGCAGGCACGGTGTGGCTCGGTGAGGGGCCCGAGGGCCCGGTCGCCATCAAGCTGCTCCGCGAGGACCTCGCGTCCGACCAGGAGCTCGTGGGCCGCTTCGTGCAGGAACGCACCGCGCTGCTCGGACTCGGCCACCCGCACGTCGTCGCCGTCCGCGACCTCGTGGTGGACGGCACCGACCTGGCCCTGGTGATGGACCTCGTACGGGGCACCGACCTGCGCACCCGCCTGGACCGGGAGCGCCGCCTGGCACCCGAGGCCGCGGTGGCGATCGTCGCGGACGTCGCCGACGGCCTCGCCGCCGCGCACCGCGCCGGAGTCGTGCACCGCGACGTCAAGCCGGAGAACATCCTGCTCGACATGGAGGGCCCGGCGGGCCCCGGCGGCTCGCACCCCGCCCTGCTGACCGACTTCGGCGTCGCCAAGCTGATCGACACCCCTCGGCGCACGAAGGCCACCAAGATCATCGGCACGCCGGACTACCTGGCTCCCGAGATCGTCGAAGGGCTCCCGCCACGCGCCGCCGTGGACATCTACGCCCTCGCGACCGTGCTCTACGAGCTCCTCGCGGGCTTCACCCCCTTCGGAGGCGGACACCCCGGGGCGGTCCTGCGCCGCCACGTGACCGAGACCGTCGTGCCGCTGCCGGGCATCCCCGAGGAACTCTGGCAGCTCCTGGTCCAGTGCCTGGCCAAGGCCCCCGCCTCCCGCCTGCGCGCGTCCGAGCTCGCCGCCGGACTCCGCGCGCTGCTCCCGCTCCTGTCGGGGATACCGCCGCTCGACGTCGACGAGCCGGACACCGAGGAACCGCAGGCCTACGACGAACAGCCGTACGCGCCGGTCCCCGAGGAGCCGCGCCGTCGCGGTGCTGTCCCGCTGGTGCCCGGGTCGAGCCCCGACTCCAACCGGGACACCCACACCAGCATGCGCGTCCCCGGGCCCGACGAACTGGCGGGCGGCCCCCTCGGTACCGCCCGTGCCCCGCGTGCCCCCGGCCGCCCCCGCCCCGGTTCGGCCCGGAACAGGTCGGCGGCCGTCCGCAAGCGCAGGATCACCCTCGGTGTCGCCGTGGTCGCCCTGTGCGCGGCCCTGGGAGTCGGGGGCTGGCTGGCCATGGGCGGCGACGACACCGGGACGCCCCCCGAGGACACCCGGAATTCGGCGCCGGCGACTCCCTGAGGCCCGGCTCCGTGCCGGGCCGGATCCGGGGGATGGACGGGTTCACTCGTCCAGCCGTTACGCTGGACCCGTGGCAGTCGTCGATATTTCCGAAGAGCTGAAGTCCCTCTCCTCGACCATGGGGTCGATCGAGGCCGTCCTGGACCTCGATTCGCTGAGGACCGACATCGCCGCGCTCGAGGAGCAGGCGGCGGCGCCGTCCCTCTGGGACGACCCGGAGGCGGCACAGAAGATCACCAGCAAGCTTTCGCACCTCCAGGCCGAGGTCCGCAAGACCGAGGCACTGCGCGGTCGCATCGACGACCTCGAGGTGCTCTTCGAGCTGGCCGAGGACGAGGGCGACGCGGACGCCCTCGCGGAGGCGGAGTCCGAGCTGCAGTCGGTCCGCAAGGCGCTGGACGAGATGGAGGTCCGCACACTCCTGTCCGGCGAGTACGACGCCCGGGAGGCACTGGTCACCATCCGGGCCGAGGCCGGCGGCGTCGACGCCGCGGACTTCGCGGAGAAGCTCCAGCGCATGTACCTCCGCTGGGCCGAGCGGCACAACTACAAGACCGAGGTCTACGAGACGGCGTACGCGGAAGAGGCCGGCATCAAGTCGACCACCTTCGCGGTCGAGGTCCCGTACGCCTACGGCACGCTCTCCGTCGAGCAGGGCACCCACCGGCTCGTCCGTATCTCGCCCTTCGACAACCAGGGCCGCCGCCAGACCTCCTTCGCGGGTGTCGAGGTGCTGCCCGTCGTCGAACAGACGGACCACGTCGAGATCGACGAGTCCGAACTCCGCGTGGACGTCTACCGCTCCTCCGGCCCCGGTGGCCAGGGCGTCAACACCACGGACTCCGCGGTGCGCCTGACCCACCTGCCGACCGGCATCGTCGTCTCCTGTCAGAACGAGCGCTCGCAGATCCAGAACAAGGCGTCCGCGATGAACGTCCTCCAGGCGAAGCTCCTCGAGCGCCGCCGCCAGGAGGAGCAGGCCAAGATGAACGCCCTCAAGGGCGACGGCGGCAACTCCTGGGGCAACCAGATGCGGTCGTACGTCCTGCACCCGTACCAGATGGTCAAGGACCTGCGTACGGAATTCGAGATGGGCAACCCCGAAGCGGTCTTCAACGGCGAGATCGACGGCTTCGTGGAGGCCGGCATCCGCTGGCGCAAGCAGAGCGAGAAGTAGCCGTAACCGTACGGTGGTTGAGCCCGGGCAGGGAATGCCCGGGCTCTTCGCGTATGCGGGGGCCGCACCGCGAAGTGAGGGAAAGTTGTGGTGAATGGGTCACAGTCGCACCCCTGAATAGCCGTCAAGGCCCCCTATAACACCGCGAATACCACCGGAACCGCCTTGACGTAGTCCTTATCTCTGGACAGGGTGCTAGGACAGCACGCGTATGTCCGGGACAGGCGTGATCGGGGGAGGGCGGGATGACCACGGTACGGCGTGGCCCCGCGGAGAGCGTGACCCCGCAGGGCCGAGGACCGCATAGTGCTGTTCCAGCGACGAGATCAGCTACTGGGGGTAGCAACAGATGACGAAGAAGACGCGAATCCGCGTCGCGCGTATAGCCGCGGGCGCGGTTATCGCAGCAGGCGCCTCGCTCACCGCAGCGGGCGCCGCCCAGGCCGTCGGAATCAACATCGGTGTGGACGCCGACGTGACCGGTGTCAGCGTGCAGGCCGGCGCCGCCGATGGCGGCCTGATCGACGGTGGCACCACCGATGGCGGGACGGCCGACGGTGGGACCACGGACGGTGGCACGACCGACGGTGGGACGACCGACGGCGGCACTGTGGCCGGCGGTGTCGACAACGGCGGCACCAGCGACGGCGGCACCACCGATGGTGGGACCACGGACGGCGGGACCACCGATGGTGGCACCACGGACGGTGGCACCACCGATGGCGGGACGACCGACGGTGGCACCACCGATGGCGGGACCACGGACGGCGGGACCACCGATGGTGGCACCACGGACGGTGGCACCACCGATGGCGGGACCACGGACGGTGGCACCACCGATGGCGGGACGACCGACGGTGGCACCACCGATGGCGGGACGACCGACGGCGGGACCACCGATGGTGGCACCACGGACGGTGGCACGACCGATGGTGGCACCACGGACGGTGGCACGGACGGCGGGACCACCGGTTCCGTGACCGGTGGCGAGGACGGTGGCACCGACAGCGGCGCTGGCACCTGCACCGTCGACCTCGACGGCGCGGCCTGCGCCGACAACACCGACACGGACAGTGTCGGCAACCAGCCGGTCGAGCAGGGCAAGGGCAAGGACGAGCTCGCCGAGACCGGTGCGGCCGAGACCACCTTCCTGCTGCTCGGCGCCGCGACGATGATCGCCGGTGGCATCGGCTTCCGCTTCCTGCCGCGTCTCGCCGGCAGCGGTCGTACGGCCGCCTGACGTCCGCACACGCACGGTGAAGGGCCCGGGAGAGCCGACACGGCCTTCCGGGCCCCTTCGCGTTCGGGACCGGCTCCAGCGGCCGCAGGCGCCCGTCAGCGCCTCTCCGGCCGACAAGGGCCGCGGCAGGACGTCAGACGGCCTGGTGCGCCAGCAGTGCGAGAGCGGCCACCAGGATCACCATCAGAGCGATCAGCATCGCCGGATTGAGGCCCGCGAAAGGACCATCCTGCTCCTGCATGCGCTCCCGGCTCGCCCGGCATACCGGGCAACGCCCCTCGGCCACGGGCGACGCGCAGTTCGCGCACACCAGTCGGTCATAGGTCATGCGCAGTCCTCCTCCCGCGCGGCGGAGCCGCATTCACGTGCTTTCCGCACAACGCTCCGGGAAACGCAACTGTTCCCCTACCACTGTGCCAGCTCGGGACGGTTTCGGCGCGGCCCGCCGGACAAGGTCCGGCACGCCCCGTTTCGTTCCGGGCCCCTTTCCTGCACAAATCCCCCATTGACGGACGCCGACTGCACGCCCGAGCCTGGTTCGCGTATGGTCACGCTCACCTACCCCCGGCCGACCGTGGTGCATTCGTGATCCGATTCGACAGCGTCTCCAAGACCTACCCGAAGCAGAGCCGTCCAGCTCTCCGGGACGTCTCACTCGACATCGAGAAGGGCGAGTTCGTCTTCCTGGTGGGCTCCTCAGGCTCCGGCAAGTCCACCTTCATGCGCCTCATCCTCCGGGAGGAGCGCGCCAGTCAGGGCATGGTCCACGTGCTCGGCAAGGACCTCGCGCGGCTGTCCAACTGGAAGGTGCCGCAGATGCGCCGCCAGCTGGGCACGGTCTTCCAGGACTTCCGGCTCCTCCCGAACAAGACCGTCGCCGAGAACGTCGCCTTCGCGCAGGAGGTCATCGGCAAGCCCCGCGGCGAGATCCGCAAAGCCGTGCCCCAGGTCCTCGACCTCGTCGGTCTCGGGGGCAAGGAGGACCGGATGCCCGGCGAGCTCTCCGGTGGTGAGCAGCAACGTGTGGCGATCGCCCGGGCCTTCGTCAACCGTCCCATGCTGCTGATCGCGGACGAGCCGACGGGCAACCTGGACCCGCAGACCTCCGTGGGCATCATGAAGCTGCTGGACCGGATCAACCGGACCGGCACGACCGTGATCATGGCGACCCACGACCAGAACATCGTCGACCAGATGCGCAAGCGCGTCATCGAGCTCGAGCAGGGCCGCCTCGTACGTGACCAGGCGCGTGGCGTCTACGGCTACCAGCACTGAGAGGGAGCACCCTCCGGCTGCCGGCCCCACCGGGTATCTGCACGAGCATCGAGTACTGAAAGGACGCCATGCGCGCCCAGTTCGTCCTGTCGGAGATCGGCGTCGGTCTTCGTCGCAACCTCACGATGACCTTCGCGGTCGTGGTCTCCGTCGCCCTTTCGCTCGCCCTGTTCGGCGGCGCGCTGCTGATGCGCGAGCAGGTCAGCTCGATGAAGACCTACTGGTACGACAAGGTCAACGTCTCGATCTTCCTCTGCAACAAGAACGACGCCAAGGACGTGCCCAAGTGCGCCAAGGGCGCCGTCACGGCGGAGCAGAAGAACGAGATCAAGGCCGATCTCGAGAAGATGGACGTCGTCGAGAAGCCGGTCCAGTTCGAGACGGTCGACGAGGCGTACAAGCACTACCAGGAGCAGTTCGGCGACTCCCCGATGGCCGGCAACATCACGCCGGACCAGATGCAGGAGTCGTTCCGGGTCAAGCTCAAGGACCCGCAGAAGTACAAGGTGGTCGCCACGGCCTTCGCAGGCCGTGACGGGGTGCAGTCCGTACAGGACCAGCGCAGCATCCTGGACAACCTCTTCGGACTGATGAACGGCATGAACGTGGCCGCCGTCTTCCTGATGGCACTGATGCTGGTCATCGCGCTGATGCTCATCGTGAACACCGTCCGGGTCTCGGCGTTCAGCCGGAGACGTGAGACGGGCATCATGCGGCTGGTAGGGGCCTCGGGCTTCTACATCCAGATGCCGTTCATCATGGAGGCCGCCTTCGCCGGTCTCATCGGCGGACTGCTCGCCTGCGTCATCCTGCTCGCGGCCCGCTACTTCCTGATCGACGGCGGTCTCGCGCTGCAGGAGAAGCTGAACCTGATCGAGTTCATCGGCTGGGACGCGGTGCTCACGAAGCTGCCCCTGGTCATCGCGATCGGGCTGCTGATGCCCGCCGTTGCGGCTCTCTTCGCTCTGCGCAAGTACCTCAAGGTGTGACGAGCGCCCCGTACGGCATGCGGCCAACGCGCCGTGTGCCGGCGGGGCGTTGTCCTACACTCGGCCACATGCCGGGCCCTGCGCACCACCTGAAATCCCGCGGCCTCCGACGCGGGGCGGCCCTGACGTTGGTCTTCGCGAGCGTGCTGGCCACGGCGGCGGCCACGGGGTCGCTGCCCCGCGAGGGCGAGGAGGGCACGGAGATAAAGGCCCGTGCCGTCTCCTCGACCGTCGGGTCCGTGGACCGCGAGGAGATCGCCGAGGCGGTCGCCGACGCCGAGGCCGACGGGAAATCGGGCAAGGACGCGGCCGAGGAGGTCGTCAGCCGCAGCGGGGACCGCTGGGGCGCCGTCTACGACGAGCGCGAGTACGAGGACTTCGAGCGGTCCCTGGACGGTTCCTACACCGGGGTGGGCGTCTCCGCCCGCCGGTCGGTCCACGGGGACGTCACCGTCACGGGCGTACAGCCGGGCGGTCCCGCGGACCGCGCGGGCGTGCGCAAGGGCGACGTGCTGCGCACGGTCGACGGCCGCCCGGTCGGGAAGCGCCCCGTCGCCGAGGTCGTGGCGTTGCTGCGCGGGGACCGCACCGGTGCGGCCGAGGGGACCTCGGTGGCCCTCGGGCTGAGCCGCGGTGGCCGTGCCTGGAGCGCGGAGCTGCGCCGGGCCCGGCTCACCACGGACCCGGTCAGCGTCCGCAGGCTCGGCGCGAGCCCCTCCGCCGCCGTGCTGATCAAGGTCGCGGCCTTCACCAAGGGTGCGGGCACGGCGGTCCGCGACGCCGTGGACGACGTCCCGGGGGACGCCGGGATCCTCCTCGACCTCCGGGCCAATTCCGGCGGGCTGGTCACCGAGGCCGTGACCGCCTCCTCCGCCTTCCTGGACGGGGGGCTCGTCGCCACCTACGACGTGCACGGGGAGCAGCGCGCGCTGTACGCCGAGCCGGGCGGGGACACCGAGCGGCCGGTCGTCGTCCTGGTGGACGGCGGGACGATGAGCGCGGCCGAGCTGCTGACCGGTGCGCTGCAGGACCGGGGGCGGGCGGTGACCGTGGGGTCGCGCACCTTCGGCAAGGGCTCCGTGCAGATGCCCAGCAAGCTGCCGGGGGGTTCGGTGGCCGAGCTGACCGTCGGCCACTACCGCACCCCCGCCGGCCGGAGCGTCGAGGGAAGGGGCATCACGCCGGACGTCGGGGCGGGCCCGGAGGCCCAGCAGCGGGGCGAGACGGTATTGAGTGGCCTCGGGGGTGGGTCGTAGTGCGAAAATGACCGCACTATGGCCAAGGAAAAAGACACCGGGCGCAAGATGATCGCGCAGAACAAGAAGGCGCGGCACGACTACCACGTCCTCGACACCTACGAGTGCGGTCTCGTGCTCATGGGCACCGAGGTCAAGTCGCTGCGGATGGGCAGGGCGTCGCTGGTCGACGGCTTCGTCCAGATCGACAACCACGAGGCGTGGCTCCACAACATCCACGTCCCCGAGTACGTGCAGGGCACCTGGACCAACCACGCGGCCAAGCGCAAGCGCAAGCTGCTCCTGCACCGGGCCGAGATCGACAAGCTGGAGTCCAAGTCGCAGGAGACCGGCCACACGATCGTGCCGCTCGCCCTGTACTTCAAGGACGGCAGGGTCAAGGTCGAGATCGCGCTCGCGAAGGGCAAGAAGGAGTTCGACAAGCGCCAGACGCTGCGTGAGAAGCAGGACACGCGGGAGACGAACCGCGCGATCGCGGCGGCCCGCCGGCGCCAGCGCCAGGGGTAGCCGGGGCGCCGGCCCCGGGGCCACGGGAATACGGTGGCATCCGTGCGCGTTGGTCACGTACGATGGGCCGTGCACCTCAGCGAAGGTGCGCGATGTGAACTGTTGTAAATTAAACATGGGGATGATCGGTTTCGACAGCGGATGTCGAGGCAGGGGAAGCGAGTCGAGGAAGCGACAATGATCTCGTAAACCATATGTCGCAAACAATAATCGCCACTTCTAAGCGCGATTCCTCCGCCTTCGCCCTCGCTGCCTAATTAGCAGCTAAGCGAAGACTCTGCGGAGTGTCAGCCCGGGGGTGATCCCGACCCGGATCCTGGCATCAACTAGGGATCTAAACTTCTGAGCCCGGTCACGGGGCTCTGAAGGAAATCTAACAGTGACTGGGCCTGTCGGAGGCTTGTTCGCGTGACCTCCGGGGCCGAGAAAAGCGCAGCGAACTGCACTCGGAGAAGCCCTGGTTCTGCACCGTTGGACGCGGGTTCGATTCCCGCCATCTCCACAATTCCCATGTGAACGAGGACCCCGTCGCCATTCGGTGACGGGGTCCTCGTTTTTTCGTGTGCTCAGGCTCGGCGGGTGCCGGCCACCGCCGTGGCCAGCGCCAGTGCCGCCGCGCACACCGGTACCGCGTAGCCCGTCGTCGTGCCGGCGTGCTCCACCGTCCAGCCTCCCGTCGCCGAGCCCGCCGCTATCCCGCCCAGCAGTGCGGTGACGGCGAGCGTCATGCCCTCGTTGAGCTGCGCTGGGGGCGTGAGCCGCTGGATCAGGGTCATGCCGGTGACCATGGTGGGCGCCGTGGCCGCTCCGGCCGCCAGCAGACCGCAGGCCAGGACGAGCAGGGAGTCCGTGGTCGTCGCCACGACGAGTGGCAGGGCCATCAGTACGGTCATGCCCGCCAGACAGAGCAGCAGCCTGCGGCGGATCGGGCCGGTGGGGCGCAGCGCGCCGTACATGAGTCCGGCGACGCAGGAACCGCCCGCCTGGAGTGCGAGGATCGCGCCTCCCGCGTGGGCGATGGAGACGACCTCCATGGCGCCGAACACCGCCCCCGTCGCGAGGAAGACGGCCATCAGGGCGGGGACTCCCGGGGTGCGCAGCGGAGAGGCGGCCCGGGCGCGGGGTGCCACCGGGGGTTCCGTCGCGCGCTGCGCCGCGAAGACGAGGACGCCGGTCATCAGGAGGACCGCCCCGGTGAGCGTGCCGGCCTCCGGGAAGAGCATCCCGCACAGGGATGCGGCGATGACCGGGCCGAGCATGAAGCACAGTTCGTCGACGGCCTGTTCGAAGGAGTTCGCGGTGTGCAGGGCCGCCGGATCGCCCCGGTGCAGATGTGCCCAGCGGGCGCGGGACATGCCGCCGGTGTTGGGGGTGGTGGCCGTGGCGGCGTACGCGGCGAAGAGCGTCCAGACCGGTGCGTCGTAGTGCACGCAGAGCAGCAGGGCGACGGAGCCGAGCGTGGCGAACGCGGTGGCCGGTACGGCGACCCTCGCCTGCCCGTACCTGTCGACGAGCCGTGCCGTCCAGGGGGCGACGACGGCCGTCGCGGCCAGCCCGGTCGCGGTGACGGCACCGGCCAGGGCGTACGAACCGTGGGCCGCGGCGATCATGATGACGGCGCTGACACTGAACATCCCCATGGGGAGCCGGGCGACGAGGTTGCCGGCGGTGAAGGCCCGCGCGCCGGGGGTGGTGAGCAGGCGGATGTAGGGATTGCCCGCCCCGGCGGAGAAGGGGGCGGCGGGGACGCCGGGGGGCGTCCCGGTGGACGGGGCGGCGGTTTCGTGGGGCACGCCTCCAGCCTCGGGGCGGGCACTCCGGACCGTCCAACACCTGCACGGGTCCCATTCACGCACTCCTGTTGTAAATTTGCCGCGTGCCATCCCACGACACCGACCCCCGGCTCCTGCGCGCCTTCGTCGCCGTGGCCGAGGACTTGCACTTCACCCGTGCCGCCGCCCGTCTCTACGTGGCACAGCAGGCGCTGAGCCGGGACATCCGCCGGCTGGAGCGTGAACTGGGCCGCGAGCTCTTCGTGCGCACCACACGGCAGGTGTCGCTCACCGAGGACGGGGAGCGTCTGCTTCCCCTCGCCCGGCGGGTGCTCAGTGCCCATGCCGGACTGACGGCGGCCTTCTCGGGCCCGGAACACCGGCCGCTGCTCGTCGACCTGAACACCGACGGGATGACCGCCGCCCGCGTTCTGGCCCGCGCGCGGGAGCTCGCGCCGGAGTGCGAGCTGATGGCGCGCTTCGAGAGCGGGCTCACCTGGGCGGCCGGAGAAGTGCTCGCCGGCCGGCTCGACGTGTCCTTCGGCCGGGCCGCCGGACTGAGTCCCGCGGTGCTCGCCGGGCTGCGCGTACAGCCCGTGCGGTACGAGCCGATGGCCGTTCTCCTGCCCCGCGATCACCCGCTCGCCCGGCAGGAGACGGTCGCGATGAGTGATCTGGCCGGCGAAACCGTCTACGCGGGGGCGGGCAATACGCGCACGCTGGAGTGGACGGACCTCGCGGCGCTGCTTTTCGCGGAGTGGGACGTCGTCCTTGCTCCGCCCGCGCCGCTCGCTGTGGGAGTGGCCGAATTTCAACGGGTCATGGCGAAGAACGGCAACCCCGTACTGGCCGTATGCGGCTTTCCGCCCCTGCCTGGAACGGTTCTGCGCCCCCTCGTGCGTCCGGTGCCGCTGTCCCCGCTCCTGATGGTGTGGCGCAAGGGCATCGACCACCCGGGGCTGGCCGCTCTGCGCGCGGCGGTGGCCGAACTAGCTGCGACGGAAGGCTGGATGGCCCGACCACCGAAGTCGTGGTTGCCCGGAATGGATGCGTCACTCATGTGTCACCGTTCATGAACAACAGGTGATATCCGGCATCTCCAAGGGCGGCGTGCGCTACATTCGGTGCTTCGGGTGCGCGGTGACAAGTGATGCGCGGACGGGGTGGGGGCCCTGTTCGTTGGCAAGATTCCAGTCATTCCCGCGCACCTGCTTCATTGAGTGGGGGAAGTGGCAACACCTGTGGAAAATTGGCGTGAAGGTACCCGAACCGGGCATACCCACGAGCCGAACGACGTCACCGTCCAGCTTGACGGACTAGGACGTCAGCTCTCCGAACTGCCCGTCGAACCCGGCCCGCCGGCGCCTTCCGACGGCCCGGTGTTCGTCGACGAGAGCGGCCGCCGCAGCAAGACCTACCGGCGGGTGGGCTGGGTGCTCGCCGCGATCTGCGCCGTCTACGCGGTGACGCTGGTCGCCGCCGTGCTCGGGGGGAACTCCAGCGCTCCCTGGCTGCCGCTCTCCGGGCAGGACGAGAAGCGCGCGGAGAAGGCCGAGGTCCGGCCGGCGCCCAGTGAGAAGGCCGTCTCGGCGGCCCCGGGGGCCACGCCGCCGCCCGGCGCGTCCGCCACGGTCTCCGGTGTCCCCGGTGCGACTCCGTCGCCGGGCGCCTCCAGGCCCGGCGTGACGGCCGTGCCCGGCGCGAGTGCCTCGGCCTCCGCGTCCGTGAAGCCGCCTCGGAACAACACCTCCTCGGCTCCCGCCCCGGGCAACTCGGCCTCCGTACCGCCGGCCGTTGAGACGTCCGCGCCGGCCACCGTCGCCCCGCCCGTCGAGGAGAGCCCGCCGACGTCCCCGGATCCCACGGAATCCCCGGTGCAACCACAAGAAGGCGCTCAGTAGATGACAACCCCCGCCCCGCGGGGCAGGCACAACCGGAAGAAGAAGCGGACCGTCCGGCGCAGGCTTCCCATGCGCTATCTGCTTCCGTCGCTCCTTCTTGTGGCCCTGCTCGCCATGCTCATGCTGCGCGGTTACGTGCACAGCGAGATCCTCGCCGACCACCGCATCCAGGCGCCGGCTCCCACCTCCCAGGTGCCCGACGACGTGCTCGAGGGCGGTCCGGTCATCGACGCCCGGGCGAAGGGCGAACGCGCCGAGACGCTGCGCATACCCGATCACAAGATCGTCCTGACCTTCGACGACGGCCCCGACCCCGTCTGGACCCCGCGGGTCCTGGACGAGCTCAAGAAGCAGCACGCGCACGGGGTCTTCTTCGTCACCGGCACCATGGCCTCCCGCTACCCGGGACTGGTCAAGCGGATGGTCGACGAGGGGCACGAGGTCGGGCTGCACACCTTCAACCACCCCGACCTCTCCTTCCAGTCCACCAGCCGCATCGACTGGGAGCTGTCCCAGAACCAACTGGTACTCGCGGGTGCCGCCGGCATCCGGACGTCCCTGTTCCGGCCGCCGTACTCCTCGTTCGCCGACGCCATGGACAACAAGTCCTGGCCGGTGACGCAGTACATCGGCAGCCGCGGCTACCTCACCGTCGTGAACGACACGGACAGTGAGGACTGGAAGCGTCCCGGCGTCGAGGCGATCATCGAGCGGGCCACGCCGAAGAACGGCAAGGGCGCCCTCATCCTCATGCACGACTCGGGCGGCAACCGGTCCCAGACCGTCACCGCCCTGGGCAAGTTCCTCCCGCAGATGCGGGAGCGCGGCTACGACTTCACCAACCTCACGACGGCGCTCGGCGCCCCCAGCGCGCACACCCCCGTCACCGGGCTCGCGCTCTGGAAGGGCAAGGCGTTCGTCGGAGCCGTCGAGATCTCCGAGAACGTCACCGGTGTTCTGGTGGTCGGGCTCGCCGTCATCGGTGTCCTGGTGATGGTCCGCTTCGGGCTGATGCTGCTGCTCTCCTTCCTGCACGCCAGGAAGGTGCGCCGCAAGGACTTCAGCTGGGGTGAGCCGTTCACCCGGCCCGTGTCGGTCCTGGTCCCCGCGTACAACGAGCGGGAGTGCATCGAGGCCACCGTGAGGTCGCTGGTGGCCAGCGACTACCCGATCGAGGTCATCGTCATCGACGACGGCTCGACGGACGGTACGGCCGACCTGGTCGAGGCGATGTGGATCCCGAACGTCCGTGTCGTCCGGCAGCGCAACGCCGGCAAGCCCGCTGCCCTCAACAACGGCATCGCGAAAGCCCGTTACGACATCGTCGTGATGATGGACGGCGACACGGTGTTCGAGCCCACCACGGTGCGCGAGCTCGTGCAGCCGTTCGCGGACACCCGGGTCGGCGCCGTCGCCGGCAACGCGAAGGTCGGCAACCGTGACTCGCTGATCGGCGCCTGGCAGCACATCGAGTACGTCATGGGTTTCAACCTCGACCGCCGCATGTACGACCTCCTGGGCTGCATGCCCACCATCCCCGGCGCGGTCGGGGCCTTCCGCAGGACCGCGCTGGACCGCATCGGCGGCATGAGCGAGGACACCCTCGCCGAGGACACCGACGTCACCATGGCCCTGCACCGCGACGGCTGGCGCGTCGTCTACGCCGAGAACGCCCGTGCGTGGACCGAGGCCCCGGAGTCCGTGCAGCAGCTGTGGTCGCAGCGCTACCGCTGGTCGTACGGCACGATGCAGGCCATCTGGAAGCACCGCCGCGCCGTCATCGAGCGGGGACCCTCGGGCCGCTTCGGACGCGTGGGTCTGCCGTTCGTCTCCCTGTTCATGGTCGTCGCCCCGCTGCTCGCGCCCCTGATCGACGTCTTCCTCCTCTACGGACTGGTCTTCGGACCCACCGGGAAGACGGTCGCGGCCTGGTTCGGAGTCCTCCTGGTGCAGGCCGTCTGCGCCGCCTACGCCTTCCGGCTCGACAAGGAACGCATGACCCACCTGATCTCCCTGCCCCTCCAGCAGGTCCTCTACCGGCAGCTGATGTACGTCGTGCTGCTCCAGTCCTGGATCACCGCTCTGACCGGCGGCCGGCTGCGCTGGCAGAAGCTGCGCCGGACCGGTGTGGTGGAAGCGCCCGGGGGTACGCAGGCGCGTCGCACGGAGTCCGACAGGGACCGGAGGCCGGTGGCATGACCGATCCGGACCGATCTCGGCAGGACGCTCGCGACGGCGGCTCCTGGCCGCCCCCCGAGGACCGGTGGGCACCGTCACAGCAGGTCAGCGTCCACCCGGCGCACGCCGGTGCCCCGTACACCCCGCTGCCCGCACCCCCCGCTCCCTGGCCCGGCTCCGTCCCCGCCCCGGCGGTGTCACCGGAGCAGCCGCCGGAGGTTCCGGACATCGCGGACGGGACCCCGGCGGCCCGGTCCAAGCCCGGCCGCGACCGGTACCTCGACGTGCTCAGGGCCGTGGCCCTCGTCCGTGTCGTGGTCTTCCACCTCTTCGGCTGGGCCTGGCTCACCGTCCTCTTCCCGTCCATGGGCGTGATGTTCGCCCTGGCCGGATCACTGATGGCACGCTCCCTGTCCCGCCCGGCCGCAGGAGTCATCCGCGGCCGCCTGCGCCGTCTGCTCCCCCCGATGTGGGCCTTCTCGCTCGTCGTCGTGCCGGTGATGTTCGCGCTGAGCTGGAAGCCCGTCCGGGAGGAGGGGCTGTGGTGGTTCGTCAAGCTCGGCAGCTACGTCCTGCCGCTCGGCTCGCCGCCCTATCCGGAGGAGAGCGGTTCTGAGGGCGGATGGCTGGAGCTGAGCTGGGCGGACCAGGCGGCGGGTCCGCTCTGGTACATCCGCGCCTACCTTCTGTTCGTGCTCGCCTCGCCCCTGCTGCTCAAGGCCTTCCGCAGGCTTCCGTGGGTCACGCTGCCGGCCCCGGTCGCCCTCACCGCCGTGATCGGCACCGGACTCGTGACGGTGCCCGGCACCTTCGGCGAGGGGCTGCTCGACTTCGCCGTGTTCGGTTCCTGCTGGATCCTGGGCTTCGCCCACAACGACGGTCTGCTGAAGGAGGTCCCGCGCTACCTCGCGGTGTCATCCGCGGCGATCGTGATGGGCTTCGGCCTGTGGTGGGCCTCCGGCCACCTCACCGAGGAGGGCTGGAACCTCGACGAGATCCCGCTCGCCCAGGCGACCTGGTCCCTCGGGTTCTGTGCGATCCTCCTCGTCTACGCACCGTCGTGGCAGAAGCTCCCCGGCAGGCTCGCCGGGTGGGACGGCTTCGTGACGCTGGCCAACAACAGGGCCGTGACGATCTATCTCTGGCACAACCTGCTGCTGATCCCGGCAGCGCACCTGGTGGACGAGCTCTGGGCCGTCCCGTGGTTCGGCGACACCTTCGGCACGTACATAGAGCAGTCGTACGAGGTGCTGGTCCTGATCGCTGTCTGGCCCCTGATCGGGCTGGCGATCGTCGCGTTCGGCTGGGTCGAGGACGTCGCCGCGAAACGCCGGCCCCGGCTGTGGCCGAACGGGGCGGGGCGGGTCCGCAAGGCCTGAGTGCCCGCGGCGGTGCGGTGGGCCGGCCATGGGGCTCACCGCACTCCCGGTGCCCGAGTGAGAGCAAGGTTGCGTACCGGTCACCTCCCGGCACCGTCCCGAAACGCGGACTCCCTAGCGTCGGACGCACAACACCCCGACCCCTGTGGAGGCACGTGATGGCCGGTCGTTGGATCGAGAAGTGGGAGCCGGAGGACGAGACGTTCTGGCGGGAGACCGGTGAGCGGACGGCTCGCCGGAACCTGTGGTTCTCCGTGCTCTCGGAACACATCGGGTTCTCGGTCTGGTCCCTGTGGTCCGTCATGGTCCTGTTCATGGGCCCTGAGTACGGGGTCGATCCGGCCGGGAAGTTCTTCCTGATCTCCACGGCGACCCTGGTCGGTGCCATCGTCAGGGTGCCGTACACCTTCGCGGTCGCGATCTTCGGCGGCCGCAACTGGACCGTCGTCAGCGCCCTGTCGCTCCTCGCCCCGACCCTCGCCGCCCTCGTGGTGATGGAGCCGGGCACCTCCTACACGACCCTCCTCCTCGTCGCCGCGCTCACCGGCATCGGGGGCGGCAACTTCGCCTCGTCCATGACGAACATCAACGCCTTCTTCCCGCTGCGGAAGAAGGGCTGGGCCCTCGGGCTCAACGCGGGTGGCGGCAACATCGGCGTACCGGTCGTCCAGCTGACCGGCCTGCTGGTGATCGGCACGGCCGGTGCCGCGCACCCGCGGATCGTGCTCGGCGTGTACGTGCCGCTGATCGTCGTCGCCGCGCTCGGCGCCGCCCTGCGGATGGACAACCTCAGGCCCGTGCAGAACGACACCGGGGCCGCGCTCCAGGCCGTGCGCGAGCGGCACACCTGGATCATGTCGGTGCTCTACATCGGCACCTTCGGCTCCTTCATCGGCTACAGCTTCGCCTTCGGCCTGGTCCTGCAGACGCAGTTCGGCAGGACCCCGCTGCAGGCCGCCTCGCTCACCTTCATCGGCCCGCTGCTCGGCTCCCTGATCCGGCCCGTGGGCGGCCGGCTGGCGGACCGGTACGGCGGCGCCCGGATCACGCTCTGGAACTTCGCGGCCATGGCCGCGGCGACCGGTGTCGTCGTCTACGCCTCCACCATCGAGTCGCTGGCGGTGTTCCTCGTCGGCTTCATCGCGCTGTTCGTCCTGACGGGGCTGGGCAACGGCTCGACCTTCAAGATGATCCCCGGCATCTTCCATGCCCAGGGGATCGCGAAGGGGCTGCGGGGCGAGGAGGCGGCGGCCCACGGCCGGCGGCTCTCCGGTGCCGCCATGGGGCTCATCGGCGCGGTCGGGGCGCTGGGCGGCCTCGGGATCAACCTGGCGTTCCGTCAGTCCTTCCAGACCTCGGGCAGCGGAACGGCCGCCTTCACCGCCTTCCTCGTCTTCTACGCGGCCTGCTTCACCCTCACGTGGGCGGTATACCTTCGGCGGACGGCGGTGGTGGCCGCGAAGCCCCAGCTCAGCTATGCCGAGGTGTGAGGATGGCCACGAAGCGTCGTACGACGTAACGGGCGGGAAATACGGGAGAACCGAGACCGTCACGCATTGTTGACAGTCTCGGTCCTCCGCACGACCGAGCAACAGCGGGACGAGAGCCGGGTATCACGCCATGCAGGACGACGACGCACAGCACGGGCCCCTCGCGGGCTTCACCGTCGGGGTGACCGCAGCCCGTCGCGCCGAGGAGCTCGGGACGCTCCTCACGCGCAGGGGTGCATCGGTCCTGCACGCGCCGGCCCTGCGGATCGTGCCGCTGGCCGACGACAGCGAACTCCTGGCCGCCACCGAGCAGCTGATCGACGACGCGCCCGACGTCGTCATCGCCACCACCGCCATCGGTTTCAGGGGCTGGGTGGAGGCCGCCGACGGCTGGGGCATCGGCGAGCAGTTGCTCGACCTGCTGCGGGGCGTCGAACTGCTCGCGCGCGGACCCAAGGTCAAGGGCGCCATCCGGGCGGCCGGGCTCACCGAGGCCTGGTCGCCGCTGTCGGAGTCCATGGCCGAGGTCATGGACAGGCTCCTGGAGGAGGGGGTCTCCGGGCGCCGGGTCGCGCTCCAACTGCACGGCGAACCGCTGCCCGGCTTCGTGGAGGCGCTCCGGGCGGCGGGCGCCGAGGTCGTCGGCGTACCCGTGTACCGCTGGATGCCCCCGGAGGACATCGCCCCGCTCGACCGCATGCTCGACGTCACGGTCGCCCGCGGCCTGGACGCGCTGACCTTCACCAGCGCCCCCGCCGCCGCCTCGTACCTGAACAGGGCCGAGGCCCGCGGCATACTCCCCGAGGTGCTGGACGCCCTGGGCCACGACGTTCTGGCGGCCTGCGTCGGACCGGTCACGGCGCTGCCCCTGCAGGCGAAGGGCATCGACACCGTCCAGCCGGAACGCTTCCGCCTGGGGCCCCTCGTCCAGGTGCTCTGCGGCCGGCTGCCGGCCCGCGCCCGGACCCTCCCCGTCGCCGGGCACACGGTCGAGATCCGGGGCCACGCCGTGCTGGTCGACGGCGTCCTGCGCCCCGTACCACCGGCCGGCATGGCTCTTCTGCACAGCCTGGCCCGCAGGCCGGGCTGGGTCGTCTCGCGCGCCGACCTGCTGCGCGCCCTGCCGGGCAGCGGCAGCGACGAGCACGCGGTGGAGACGGCGATGGCCCGGCTGCGTTCGGCACTCGGGGTGCCGCGGCTCATCCAGACGGTCGTCAAACGCGGCTACCGGCTGGCGCTGGACCCCTCGGCCGACAGCAAGTACGGCGGCTCCTGACGGGAGTACTAGCGTACGGGCATGATCAATGACGTCCACCCGCTGACCGACGACGTGCACATGCGGCCCGTGGCCCTCGGCGACGCGGAATCCTTCGCCGAGACCCTGACCCGGAGCCGTGCCCACATGCGGCGCTGGGAGCCCGTGCGCACCGATTCCTTCTACACCCCCGAGGGCCAGGCGCAGCGGCTCACCGGGCTGCTCGCGGAGCGGGACGCGGGGCGCGCGATGCCCTGGGTGCTGGCCGACGGGGACGACCGCGTCGTCGGGGCGATGACGCTCGCGTCGATCGAGCGCGGGCCGTTCCGCAACGCCAGGCTCGGCTACTGGATCGACGTCGACCGCGCCGGACGGGGTCTGGCCACGGCCGGCGTCTCGCGGGTCTGCGAGCTGGCGCGCGACGGGCTCGGACTGCACCGCATCGCGGCGGGCACGGTCCTTGACAACGTTGCCTCGCAGCGTGTGCTCGCCAAGTGCGGATTCGAGCTCTACGGCACCGCGCCGCGCTATCTGCACATCAACGGGGCGTGGCAGGACCACCGGATGTTCCAGCGGATCCTGCACGACGGTCCTCCGCAGGGCTGAGCGCCGCCCCGCGGGAGTGCCGGTGCCCGCCCCGGAGGTAGCGCGGCGGCCGGGCGGGGACGGCCTCGGCCATCGGGAAGCCGGACTTCTCGGCGACCCGGCAGGACGCCTCGTTGCCCACCTCGTGGAAGAGGTCCAGGCGCCGGAGGCCGTCCTCCGCGAAGGTGGTGAACGCCCAGTCGGTGAGCGCCCCCAGCGCGCGGGGGGCAACGCCCCGGCCGCGTGCGGACGCCGCCGTCCAGTAGCCCGCCACCGCGGTCTCCGCGCCGGGCACGGGGCGGTTCATCGCGAGGTTGCCGACGATCTGCCCGTCCCGGTCCGTGTCGGTCACTGCGAAGCTGAACCGGGTGCCGGCCGCCCACCCGTCCCGCTGGACCGCCATCCAGCGCTCGGCCTCCGCGGCGTCGGGGACCTGGGTCCTGAGCCACCGCCGCATCGCGGGGTCGTCGTACGCCGTGAGCAGCTGCGGTATGTCGTCCGGATGCCAGGGCCGCAGGAGCAGGGCACCGGCCGTCAGCGTGACCGCGTCGTCGTTCATGCGGACACCGTACGGCGGTGCCGGGAGGGGTTCCGGGCCGGGCCGGACGGGGGCACTCCGGGGGACGGCTCTCCCCGGCAGGTGACCCCGAGGCGGTGACAGGCTCATGGCGGCGGGTACGGGCGTCCACGACCGGCGGTTCGACTCCGGGCGCGTCTGCCTGGACCTGGTGGCGACAGGGGCGGGGCCCGGTGGCCGCGAGCGGCTCGACCGCCCCGCGCGCCTCGCGGAGTGGCTGGTGGCCTCGCGGCTCGTTCCGTACGGGACGCCGCTGGCGGCCGTGGACGAGACCTGGGCGGCCCGCTTCCGGCAGTTGCGCGCGGTCCTCGACCGTCTGATGGCGTCCCAACTCGGCGGCGACCAGGCGGAGACGGCCCTGGACCAGGTCAACGCGCCGGCCGCAGGGCCCCCTCCGGGGCTGCGGGCCGTGCGCGGACGGGACGGCGCGCTCGTCCGGGTGCTGCCCGCAGCCCCGGCGTGCGATGAACTGCTCGCGGCGGTCGCCCGCGACGCCGTGGACCTGCTGACCGACCCGGTGGCGCGGCACAGACGACGCGTACGGGCCGTTCCGTGACATGTCGTCGTGAACAGCCCGATACCTCCAATTCCCCCTCGCCGAAAGAAAGTTGCGCGGAGCTTGAATGAACCCGGTCCCGATCCCGTATCGATGGGCACAGAGCTCGACAAGGTCTCGACCGGGAGGTTCGTGTGCGCAAGGATGCGGCCGTGGCCGATGACCGTCCGCGCAGGGCCCGGCATCGTGGTGCACCGACCCGCTCCTCCTCCGAGGTCCCCGACGAGGAGCTGATGCGGGCGCTGTACCGCGAGCACGCCGGACCTCTGCTCGCCTACGTCCTCCGTCTCGTGGCGGGGGACCGCCAGCGGGCGGAGGACGTGGTGCAGGAAACGCTCATCCGTGCCTGGAAGAACGCCGGTTCGCTCAACCGGGCCACCGGCTCAGTCCGCCCCTGGCTGGTGACGGTCGCCCGACGCATCGTCATCGACGGCCACCGCAGCCGGCAGGCCCGGCCGCGCGAGGTCGATCCGTCGCCGCTGGAGGTCATTCCCGCGGAGGACGAGATCGACAAGGCGTTGTGGCTGATGACGCTGTCGGACGCGCTCGACGATTTGACCCCGGCACACCGGGAAGCATTGGTCGAGACCTACTTCAGGGGCCGTACGGTCAACGAGGCCGCCGAAGTGCTGGGAATTCCCAGCGGGACCGTGCGGTCCCGGGTGTTCTACGCACTCCGCTCCATGAAGCTCGCACTCGAAGAAAGGGGGATCACGGCATGAGCGACGACGGATGGCAGCCGTTCGGGCCTCCTCGGGCCGGTCCCCGAGGCCCGGCGGGCTCCTCCGGACCTCCGCGCGCGTCCGACCCCTTCGGCTTCCCCGCGGAGGACGCGGGCCATGACGCCGCCGGTGCCTACGTGCTGGGAATCCTCGACGATGCCGAGGCGAGCGCCTTCGAGGCCCACCTGGCCGGCTGCGCACTGTGCGCGGCGCACCTCGACGAGTTCGCCGGGATGGAGCCCATGCTGGCCCTGCTGGCCGAGGCGCCGTCGGCCGATCCGGGGGCGCGACCCGTCCCGCACGTGCCGGTGCCCCCCGCGCCCCGGCTGCTGGACGGCCTCGTCGACGAGGTCGCGCGGAAGCGCTCCCAGCGGCGGCGGCGCGCCGGGTACCTGATCGCGGCGGCCGCGGTCCTGGTGATCGGCGGCCCGGTGATCGCCGTCACCGCCACAGCCGGTGAGGACTCCGGGAAGCGGGTCGAAGCGGCGGACCCGCATCCCACGAGCCCCGCCGAGGACGCCTTCTTCAACCACATGCCGGAGAAGAAGACGGCGACCGACCCCGTGACAAAGGTCGACGCCACCATCGGCATGGAGCCCAAGGCGTGGGGCACTCACACGGTCCTGGAGCTGAAGAACGTCAAGGGTCCGCAGAAGTGCAGCCTGATCGCCGTGTCGAGGAACGGCGACGAGGAGGTCGTCACCTCCTGGTCCGTGCCGAAGTGGGGGTACGGGATCGAGGGCTCCGCCCACGAGAGCGCCGCGCACCCGCTGTACGTGCACGGCGGCGCCGCCATGGCCCGGGACGACATCGACCACTTCGAGGTGCGGACCTTCGACGGGGACCGGCTGGTGGAGATCGACGCATGAGCGCGTTTCGTCCGGATCAGGCCCGATCCGGATGAAACCGAAAACGCGACACGGGCGGCAGGTGCGCTCGGGGCCCCCTTTCGCGTACGGTTGACGGCTGCCCGATGCACGTCAGAAGGGGGCCTCGGTGGCCGCGCAGGATGCCGCTGTCGATTCGTTGCGGGACCGGGAAATCGGTGTCGAACAAGAACATCTGGACCGGGTCTACCACCGTCTCGAGGAGAAGATCGACGAGGCGGAATTTCTCATGCGGGACGCCAACAAACGGGGCCAGGTCGGAACCCCCGGGGCACTCGCCGAACGGGACGCCCAGGTCTTCCGCGCCGGAGTCCATCTCAATCGGCTGAACAGCGAGTTCGAGGACTTCCTGTTCGGGCGCATCGATCTGCTCCGCGGCAAGGACGGCGAACGCGGTCCGGACGGCGCCTTCACCTCGGTGGAAGCGGCCGACGACGCCGTACGGGAGGACAGCACCGCCGAGATCGCGGAGACCCTCCACATCGGCCGTATAGGAGTCCTGGACTCGGATTACGCGCCGCTGGTCATCGACTGGCGCGCGCCGGCCGCCGCGCCGTTCTACCGGTCGACACCGAAGGATCCCGGCCGGGTCGTACGCCGCCGGGTCATCCGCTCCAAGGGCCGCAGGGTCCTGGGGGTGGAGGACGACCTCATGCGCCCGGAGCTGACCGCGTACCTGGGGGGCGACGAACTGCCCGTGGTCGGCGACGGCGCCTTGATGGCCGCCCTGGGCCAGGCCCGCAGCCACACGATGCGGGACATCGTCTCGTCGATCCAGGCCGAGCAGGACATGGTCATCCGTGCTCCCGCGGCGTCCGTCACCGAGGTGTCCGGCGGACCCGGCACCGGCAAGACGGCCGTGGCCCTGCACCGGGCCGCCTACCTGCTCTACCAGGACAGACGGCGGTACTCGGGCGGCATCCTCGTCGTCTCGCCGACCCCGCTCCTGGTCGCCTACACCGAAGGGGTGCTGCCCTCGCTCGGTGAGGAGGGGCAGGTCGCGATCCGCGCCGTCGGGTCACTGTCCGACGAGGCCGCCGGAATCGAGGGCGCGACCACGTACGACGAGCCCGCGGTCGCCCGCATCAAGGGCTCCTCCCGGATGCTCCACGTGCTGCGCAAGGCGGCCCGCGGGGCGCTGGAGCAGCCCGCTCCCCGTCCCGCCGCCCAGGAGGGGCAGCTGGAGTTCGGGGACGCCGCCCCCGCGGAGGCGGGGACCCCGACCCGGCTGCGGGTGGTCGCCTTCGGCGCCCGCGTCGAGCTCGACGCGGAAGAGCTCCGGCGCATCCGGCACAACGTCCTCGGCGGTACCGCTCCGGTCAACCTGCTGCGCCCGCGCGCCCGCAAGCTGCTTCTGGACGCCCTGTGGAGCAAGTCGTCGGGCCGGGGCCGCTACACCGATCCGGAACTGGCGGCGGAGCTGCGGTCCACGTTCGACGACGACGTGTCGACCGAGACCCCCTTCCTCGCGTTCCTGAACGCCTGGTGGCCTGAACTCACCCCTCGCCGGGTCCTGGCCGCGATGGCCGACGAGCGGCGGCTGAGCCGGTGGGCGCGCCGGATCCTCAACCAGGGCGAGGTCCGCCGCCTGGCCCGCTCGCTGAAGCGGCTGGACGAGGACGGGAAGGGCCCGCTCTCCGTCCACGACGTGGCACTCCTGGACGAACTGCAGACGCTGCTGGGCACCCCGGCCCGCCCCAGGCGCAAGCGTGAGCTCGACCCGCTGGACCAGCTCACCGGGCTGGAGGAACTCATGCCCCAGCGTGAGGAGACCCAGCGCGAGCGTGCCGAGCGGCTGGCGGCGGAACGCACGGAGTACGCCCACGTCATCGTCGACGAGGCGCAGGACCTGACGCCGATGCAGTGGCGGATGGTCGGCCGACGGGGCCGGCACGCCACGTGGACGATCGTCGGTGACGCGGCCCAGTCGTCCTGGTCCGACCCCGACGAGGCGTCCGCGGCCCGCGACGAGGCGCTCGGCAGGCGGCCGCGGCGCCAGTTCACGCTCACCGTGAACTACCGCAACCCGGCGGAGATCGCCGAGCTCGCCGCGAAGGTGCTGGCACTGGCCATGCCGGGGATGGAGTCCCCGGCCGCCGTCCGCTCCACGGGTGTCGAGCCGCGCTTCGAGACGGTGCGGGACGGCGACCTCGCCTCGACCGTCCGTGAGGAGGCGCGCAGGCTGCTCGCGGCGGTGGACGGCACCGTCGGTGTGGTCGTGGCGATGAACCGCCGTGCGGAGGCCCGTGCCTGGCTGGAGGAGCTGGGGGAGCGGGTGGTGGCGCTGGGCAGCCTCGAGGCCAAGGGTCTGGAGTACGACGCCACGGTGGTCGTCTCGCCGGCGGAGATCGCCGACGAGTCCCCGGCCGGCCTGAGGGTGCTCTACGTGGCGCTCACCCGTGCGACGCAGCAGCTGACCGTGGTCTCCGGGGAGCGCGACATGCCGGACGAGGACGGTGTGCCGGACCTCTTGAGGGACTGAGGCGACCCGCGCACGGAGCATCTTCCGGAGTCGACCCGCCGTACGGGAATCACTTTTCCGGGGTCTTTGTTAGCCTGGAGTCGGCACCGGCTCGATCCAAGCCCCCGGGCCCAACCTTCGTCGCTACGAGCGACCACTTGCCGCGAGGCGAGCATGGCGGGCCGGTGCCGTTCGACTGCTGGAAGACAGACCCGTGTCACCTGTCGGTGGCGCGGGTCTGTTTGCGTTCTACGGCGGCGATTCCCGGCCGGCCGGGGTTACGTGCCGCGATTACTTCTCGTATGGTGGAAGAAAGTTTCCGAAAGGTGGCAGTCATTACCGGCTACCGGTCGGTAGGTGCGACCATCGGAACGCACGTACGGGGCCCGGCCCCGCCCGCGTGCGGCAACGAAGCTCAGGAAAGCGAAGGACTCGGCCATGGCAACGGCGCCCAGCGTCTCGTACTCGATGACGGTCAGGCTGGAGGTGCCCGCGAGCGGCACAGCGGTCTCCCACCTGACCACGGCCGTGGAGTCCTCCGGCGGCTCGGTCACCGGCCTCGACGTGACCGCTTCCGGCCACGAGAAGCTGCGGATCGACGTCACCATCGCGGCCTCCTCCACCTCGCACGCGGACGAGATCGTCGAGGGTCTGCGCGGCATCGAAGGCGTCATACTCGGCAAGGTCTCCGACCGTACGTTCCTGATGCACCTCGGCGGCAAGATCGAGATGGCGTCGAAGCACCCCATCCGCAACCGTGACGACCTCTCGATGATCTACACCCCGGGTGTGGCGCGGGTCTGCATGGCGATCGCCGAGAACCCCGAGGACGCCCGGCGTCTGACCATCAAGCGGAACTCCGTCGCCGTGGTCACCGACGGCTCCGCGGTGCTCGGTCTCGGCAACATCGGCCCCATGGCGGCGCTGCCCGTCATGGAGGGAAAGGCCGCCCTCTTCAAGCGCTTCGCGGGCATCGACGCCTGGCCGATCTGCCTGGACACCCAGGACACCGACGAGATCGTCGCCATCGTCAAGGCGATCGCCCCCGGCTTCGCCGGGATCAACCTGGAGGACATCTCCGCCCCCCGCTGCTTCGAGATCGAGGCACGGCTGCGCGAGGCCCTCGACATCCCCGTCTTCCACGACGACCAGCACGGCACAGCGATCGTCGTCCTGGCCGCGCTGACCAACGCGCTGCGCGTGGTGGGCAAGGCGATCGGTGACGTACGGGTCGTCATGTCCGGTGCGGGCGCCGCCGGCACGGCCATCCTCAAGCTGCTCATCGCCGCGGGCGTCAAGCACACGGTCGTCGCCGACATCCACGGTGTGGTGCACGCGGACCGCGAGGACCTGGTGGACGCCACCCCGGAGTCGCCGCTGCGCTGGATCGCCGACAACACCAACCCCGAGGGCGTCACCGGCACGCTCAAGGAGGCCGTGGTCGGCTCGGACGTGTTCATCGGCGTCTCGGCCCCCAACGTGCTGGACGGCACCGACGTCGCGGCGATGGCCGACGGCGCGATCGTGTTCGCGCTCGCGAACCCGGACCCCGAGGTGGACCCGGCGATCGCGCGTGAGACGGCGGCGGTCGTCGCGACCGGGCGTTCCGACTTCCCGAACCAGATCAACAACGTGCTGGTCTTCCCGGGCGTGTTCCGCGGCCTGCTGGACGCCCAGTCCCGCACCGTCGACACGGGCATGATGCTCGCCGCCGCGCGCGCCCTCGCCGACGTCGTGGCCGAGGACGAGGTCAACGCGAACTACATCATCCCGTCCGTCTTCAACGACAAGGTCGCGGGCGCTGTCGCCGGTGCCGTCAGGGACGCCGCCAAGGCGGCCGGGGTCGCCGCGGCCACGACCGACCCCGCGTAGGGCCGTACGGCCCTGTCACACATCGTCCGCGGGGGCCGGCCCCGGCTCCCGCCGACGGTGCCGTACCTCACGTCCGGGCCCTCCGTACGGCGCGTCGCGGGTCGTGGCGTCCCAAACGCCCCTTTAGGGTGGGCGGGCAGCGAGACCCACAGGCCCTGCAACCGCTGCGGACCGCTCCAACAAGTCGACGGAACGTCATCACAGGCAATCGGTGGTGCTTTTCGTGTGACGTCGAGAGGTTCCGGATTGGCGTTAGCGCCGCAGGTGGGGGCAGGATGCGTATTCGGGCGCGAGGGTCTGACATCAGACCCGGGTCCGGGGACTGTCAGAGGGCCCTGGCAGCATCGGCTTCGATCTCACGCCTCACAGGCAAGAAGAACACGGGAGTACAAACATGAACCGCAGTGAGCTGGTGGCCGCCCTGGCCGACCGTGCCGAGGTGACCCGCAAGGACGCCGACGCCGTTCTGGCCGCGCTCGCCGAGACCGTCGGCGAGATCGTCGCCAAGGGCGACGAGAAGGTCACCATCCCCGGCTTCCTGACCTTCGAGCGCACCCACCGTGCCGCTCGCACCGCTCGTAACCCGCAGACCGGCGACCCGATCAACATCCCGGCCGGCTACAGCGTGAAGGTCTCCGCGGGCTCCAAGCTCAAGGAAGCCGCCAAGGGCAAGTAAGGCCCCCGAGGCGTCAAGAAGGGCGGCCGTCCCGACCAAGGGCGGCCGCCCTTCGGCGTACCCGGGGGCGGGGCCCCCGCGGGTTCGCCGGAGCACACACCGTCCCTGCGGGCCCTGGGGGCCTCCTGCGGCGCCCCGGCGGTCCCGGACGGCCCGGGGGAGGGCCCGCGGGTTCGTTCGGCCCTGTGGCGGCCCCCAGTGGCGCCGGGCCCGCGCAGCGCCTCGTGCGCGCCGAGGTACGGGACAGCCGTCCGGGGGTGTACGCAGAAGTCCGCCGCCCCGGTCCCTCACGGGGGCCGGGGCGGCGGACTGTGGTGCGCGGGTGCGCAATGCTGTGTGCGGCAGCACTGTGCGCGCGCCGGAGCGCGCCCGGAACGGCGTCAGACGAGCGAGCCGCCCGGCAGTTCGACCTTGGCGCCGAGCTTCTCCAGCTTGTCCATGAAGTTCTCGTAGCCGCGGTTGATCAGGTCGATGCCGTGCACCCGGGACGTGCCCTGGGCCGCCAGTGCGGCGATCAGATACGAGAAGCCGCCGCGCAGGTCGGGGATGACCAGATCCGCGCCCTGGAGTTTCGTGGGGCCGGACACGACCGCCGAATGGAGGAAGTTCCGCTGCCCGAAGCGGCAGTCGGAGCCCCCGAGGCACTCGCGGTAGAGCTGGATGTGAGCACCCATCTGGTTGAGCGCCGAGGTGAAGCCGAGCCGGGACTCGTACACCGTCTCGTGGACGATGGACAGACCGGCGGCCTGCGTGAGGGCGACCACGAGCGGCTGCTGCCAGTCGGTCTGGAAGCCCGGGTGCACGTCCGTCTCCAGCGCGATGGCGTTCAGCGCGCCGCCGGGGTGCCAGAAGCGGATGCCCTCGTCGTCGATCTCGAAGGCGCCGCCGACCCGGCGGAAGGTGTTCAGGAACGTCATCATCGAGCGCTGCTGGGCGCCGCGCACGTAGATGTTGCCCTCGGTCGCGAGCGCGGCGGACGCCCAGGACGCCGCTTCCAGACGGTCCGGGATCGCGCGGTGGGTGTACCCGTCGAGCCGGTCGACACCCGTGATCCGGATGGTCCGGTCGGTGTCCATGGAGATGATCGCGCCCATCTTCTGCAGTACGCAGATGAGGTCCTCGATCTCCGGTTCGACGGCCGCGTTGGACAGCTCGGTGACGCCCTCGGCGAGCACAGCGGTCAGCAGCACCTGTTCGGTGGAGCCCACCGACGGGTACGGCAGCCGGATCTTCGTGCCGCGCAGCCGCTGCGGGGCTTCGAGGTACTGGCCGTCGGCCCGCTTCTCGATGGTCGCGCCGAACTGGCGGAGCACCTCGAAGTGGAAGTCGATCGGCCGGCCGCCGATGTCGCAGCCGCCGAGGCCGGGGATGAAGGCGTGCCCCAGCCGGTGCAGCAGCGGGCCGCAGAAGAGGATCGGGATGCGCGACGAGCCCGCGTGCGCGTCGATGTCGGCGACGTTCGCGCTCTCGACGTGCGACGGGTCGAGGATGAGTTCGCCCGGTTCGTCGCCGGGCTTGACGGTCACGCCGTGCAGCTGCAACAGCCCTCGGACCACCCGCACGTCGCGGATGTCGGGCACGTTGCGCAGCCGGCTGGGCCCGCTGCCGAGCAGCGCGGCGACCATTGCCTTCGGCACCAGGTTCTTGGCGCCTCGGACGCGGATCTCGCCCTCCAGCGGGGTGCCGCCGTGGACAAGCAGGACATCGTCTGTGCCGGTCATGTATCTCGCGTTCCGGAGTGGTCGGGCAGGGGGCCAACAAAAGGGTAATGGCCGCAGACCCCCCTTCAGTAAGGCCCCGGGGGCTCGACCGTGTCATGGATCCGCCACAACACGTTCCGCTGCCCGCTCCTCGCGGAGGGTCACCGTCCGGCTGCCGCGTGCGGACGCCCCCCGATCGTGCGCTCCCCGTGCGTCCGTGCGGCGCCCGTGCGCCCTGAGCTGCGGACGGGCTGCCGCCGCCGGCGGGAGTGCCGCGCGGTCCCCGCCGAGCGCGAAGATGCGGGATCATCTGTGCCATGACGGAGGTGTCCTCGCTCACAGGCCGGCTGCTCGTGGCGGCTCCCGCCCTGGCGGACCCGAATTTCGACCGCGCGGTGGTGCTGCTCCTCGACCACGACGAGGAGGGCTCGCTCGGCGTCGTCCTCAACCGGCCGACCCCGGTCGGCGTCGGCGACATCCTCGCGTCCTGGGCCGGCCTGGCCGGTGAGCCGGACGTGGTCTTCCAGGGGGGCCCGGTCTCGCTCGACTCCGCGCTCGGCGTCGCGGTGATCCCCGGGGGCGAGGGCCCGCTGGGCTGGCGGCGGGTGCACGGGGCGATCGGCCTGGTGGACCTGGAGGCGCCCCCGGAGCTGCTCGCGGCGGCGCTCGGCTCCCTGCGGATCTTCGCCGGGTACGCCGGCTGGGGGCCCGGACAGCTGGAGCGTGAGCTGAAGGACGGTGCCTGGTACGTGGTCGAGTCGGAACCCGGCGACGTCTCCTCGCCGCGCCCGGAGAGCCTCTGGCGGGCGGTTCTGCGCCGCCAGCGAAGCGAACTGGCCATGATCGCGACGTATCCGGACGACCCTTCGCTCAACTGATGTCCGGAGCTTTCAGTACGCTTGGCAGTTATGAGCACTCTTGAGCCCGAGCGCGGGGCAGGTACGGGGACCCTCGTGGAGCCGACACCTCAGGTGTCGAACGGCGACGGCGACCACGAGCGCTACGCGCATTACGTCCAGAAGGACAAGATCATGGCGAGCGCCCTGGAGGGCACTCCCGTGGTGGCACTGTGCGGCAAGGTCTGGGTCCCGGGGCGCGACCCCAAGAAGTACCCGGTCTGTCCCATGTGCAAGGAGATCTACGAGTCCATGGGCGCCGGTGGCGACAAGGACAAGGGCAAGGGCGGCAAGGACAACAGCGGCAAGAAGTAGTCCCTGCCTCTTCCGGCTCCCTTCCGGGCGTCCGCCCGGATCCTCTCCGGGCCTCCGCCCGGTTCCCTCCGGATTTCCGCCTGGGCCCCCGGTCCGGTCATGGCCCCGGGGGCACGCGTCGCCGCGTGCCCCCGGGGCCGTTCGCATGTCCGGGGGCCGGCGCAAGCGGGTGGCCCCGCCCCCGCGGACCGGTCCGCGGGGGCGCGTCGCGTGGACCGCACCGGGTGGTCACAGAGTGGTTGAGACCACTTGTCGGCGTACCGGCACACCCTTAGTCTCCTGCCAGTTGTGCAGAACGAAACGCGCGTTGCATAGAATGCAACGCTTGACCGGTTGGGGTCCCGGATGAAGTTTTCTGCCCGAATTGCCGCTCCGGCCGCGGCTCTTGTGCTGGCGGGGGTCACCGCCACCGGCTGCGCGCCGCAGACCTCCGACACCGGCGCCAAGGGGGACGAGAAGTCCGGGGCCCTGCGCGTCTGGCTCTTCCAGGAGGTCGGCAACAAGCCCAAGGAGAAGGTCGTCGACGCCGCGGTGGCGGACTTCGAGAAGTCCCACGAGGGGGCCGAGGTCGAGATCGAGTACATACCCGTCGACACCCGGGCCCAGCGCATCAAGGCGGCCTTCAACGACCCGAAGAGCGCACCCGACCTCATCGAGTACGGCAACACCGACACCGCCGGCTACGTGAAGGACGGCGGACTCGCCGACGTCAGCGGCGAGTTCGCGGCGTGGGACGAGGCCAAGGACACCGACCCGGCCGCCAAGCAGTCCGTGACGGTGGACGGCAAGGTCTACGGTGCGCCCCTCTTCGTCGGCGTACGCGCCCTGTACTACCGCACCGACGTCCTCGGCGACCTCGGGATCGAGCCCCCGAAGTCGCAGGACGAACTGATCGCCACCGCAAAGAAGATCCACAAGAAGAAGCCCGGCCTGTACGGCCTCGCGGTCGGCGGTGCCTACACCTACGGCGCCATGCCCTTCATCTGGGCGCAGGGCGGCGAACTGGCCGAGGAGACGGGGGTGAGCTACCGGTCCTCCATCAACAGCGAGAAGGCCCGGAAGGGCATCGAGGCCTACACCTCGCTCTTCGGCGACGACAACTGCCCTGCGGCCAAGTGCGCGGTCATGGGCGGCAACGCCACGGTCACCGCGTTCGCGGCCGGCAAGGCTGCCATGGCGATCGGCGGCGACTTCAGCCACGCCGCCGTCGAGGCGGGCGCCGTGAAGGGCAAGTACGCCGTCGTGCCCCTGCCCGGCGTGAAGGAGGGCTCGATCGCGCCCGCCTTCGCGGGTGGCAACAACATCGGTGTGCTCAGGAGCAGTTCGCACCGCACCCTCGCCGTCGACCTGATGAAGTCGCTCACCGGCAAGAAGACACAGGCCGAGATGTTCGACGCGATGGGCTTCCTCCCGACCTACTCGGACGTGCGGGACACCGTCGCGCAGAAAGAGCCCTTCGTCGGTCCCTTCGTCAAGTCACTCGACGCGGGTGCCAAGTTCGTCCCGGCCTCCCCGGCCTGGGGCCGGATCGACGCCTCCCTGGTCCTGCCGACCATGTTCCAGGAGATCGTCAGCGGCCGTAAGGACGTGGCCGCCGCCTCGGACGCCGCGGCGAAGAAGATGGACGCGGCGTTCGCCGAAGCGGGCTGACGATGACCGCGAACACCACGGTGCGCAAGGCCACCGGAGGGCCCGGGACGAGCGGGGCACCCGGCCGCGCGCCCCGGAACCGCCCCGCCTCGCCCGCACTGCGGCCCGGCTGGACCCCGTGGCTGTACCTGCTGCCCGCCCTCGTCCTGCTCGGCGGACTGCTCGTCTACCCGATCTACCAGCTCGGCCTGATCTCCTTCCTCGAGTACACCCAGGCCCAGGTCAGCGGCGGCGAGCCGACCACCTTCCAGGGCTTCGGCAACTACGCGACGCTCTTCCGGGACAGCCAGTTCCGGCAGGTGCTCCTCTCGACCCTGATCTTCGCGGCCGCCTGCGTCCTCGCCACCCTGCTCGTCGGCTGCGCCCTGGCGGTCCTGCTGACACGCGTCCGCGCCCTGCCCCGGCTCGCGCTCATGATGGCCGCCCTGGGGGCCTGGGCCACGCCCGCGATCACCGGATCGACCGTCTGGGTCTTCCTCTTCGACCCGGACTTCGGACCGGTCAACAGGGTGCTGGGGCTCGGTGACTTCTCCTGGACGTACGGGCGTTACAGCGCCTTCGCCCTGGTGCTCCTCGAAGTCCTCTGGTGTTCGTTCCCGTTCGTGATGGTGACCGTGTACGCCGGCATCCGCGCCATCCCCGGCGAGGTGCTGGAGGCCGCCGCGCTGGACGGCGCCTCGCAGTGGCGGATCTGGCGGTCGGTCATGGCGCCGATACTCCGGCCGATCCTCGTCGTCGTCACCATCCAGTCGGTGATCTGGGACTTCAAGGTCTTCACGCAGATCTACGTCATGACCAACGGAGGCGGCATCGCCGGCCAGAACCTGGTGCTCAACGTCTACGCCTACCAGAAGGCGTTCGCCTCCTCCCAGTACAGCCTCGGATCGGCGATCGGCGTCGTGATGCTCGTGATCCTGCTGGCCGTGACACTCGTCTACCTGCGCCTCGTGCGGCGCCAGGGGGAGGAACTGTGAGCGCACGCACGCTTCTGCGCGTCCGCCGGCCCGGGAGGACGGCAGCCGAGGCCGCCGCCCTGCTCATCGCCGCGGCCGTCGCCTTCCCGCTGTACTGGATGGTGCTGTCCGCCTTCAAGCCGGCCGGAGAGATCCAGTCCACACAGGCGCGCCCCTGGACCCTCGCGCCCTCCCTCGACTCGTTCCGCAGGGTCTTCGAACAGCAGCATTTCGGCCGCTACTTCATCAACAGCCTGCTCGTGGCCGGCACGGTCGTCGTGCTCTCCGCGCTGATCGCGTTCCTCGCCGCTACGGCGGTGACCCGGTTCCGCTTCAGGTTCCGCACCACCCTGCTGATCATGTTTCTCGTGGCGCAGATGGTGCCGGTCGAGGCGCTGACCATTCCGCTGTTCTTCCTGATGCGGGACTTCGGCCAGCTGAACACGCTGGGATCGCTGATCCTGCCCCATCTCGCCTTCTCGCTGCCCTTCGCGATCTGGATGCTGCGCGGCTTCGTGAAGGCCGTCCCGGACGCCCTGGAGGAGGCCGCCTGCATCGACGGGGCGAGCCGCACCCGCTTCCTGTGGCAGATCCTCTTCCCGCTGGTCTTCCCCGGCCTCGTGGCGACCAGCGTCTTCTCCTTCATCTCGACCTGGAACGACTTCCTGTTCGCGAAATCGTTCATCATCAGCGACACCTCCCAGTCGACGCTGCCCATGGCGCTGCTGGTCTTCTTCAAACCCGACGAGAACGACTGGGGAGGGATCATGGCCGCTTCCACGGTGATGACCATTCCCGTGCTGGTCTTCTTCGTCCTCGTACAGCGACGCCTCGTCTCCGGACTCGGCGGAGCGGTGAAGGACTGACATGGACAATCTGATTCCGGCGCCGGTGCGCGCCGGCGGCGACGACAGCCGCGCATTCGTCCTCGACGGCACCACGACGCTGACCGCGGCACCCGGCACCGAGAGCACCGAACGCTGGCTGCGCGGCACCCTCGGGGCCGCCTTCGGTCTTCCCCTCGCCCCCGCCCCGAGGGGTGCGGCGAGCAGCGTGAACACCGTCGAGCTGCAGGTCGATCCCGCACTGGAGCCCGAGGGCTACCGGCTCGGCGTGGACGCCGTCCGGGGCGTACGGATCACCGGTGGCAGCGCCGCCGGGGTCTTCTGGGGCGCGCAGACCCTGCGCCAGCTCCTCGGCCCCGAGGCATTCCGGCGGGCCCCGGTGAGTCCCGGTGCCGAAAGGCGCATTCCCCTCACCGAGATCGAGGACGGCCCGCGCTTCGGATGGCGCGGCCTGATGCTCGACGTGGCCCGCCACTTCATGCCCAAGGACGGCGTGCTGCGCATGCTCGACCTGCTGGCCGCCCACAAACTCAACGTCTTCCATTTCCACCTCACCGACGACCAGGGCTGGCGGATCGAGATCAAGCGCCACCCCCGGCTCACGGAAGCCGGCGCGTGGCGGGCCCGCACCAAATACGGTCACCGCGCATCCGAGCTGTGGGACGAGACACCGCACGGCGGTTACTACACCCAGGACGACATCCGGGAAATCGTCGCGTACGCCGCCGAGCGGCATATCCGCGTCGTCCCCGAAATCGACATCCCGGGCCACTCGCAGGCAGCCATCAGCGCGTATCCGGAACTCGGCAACACCGATGTCGTCGACACGTCCGCCCTTTCCGTCTGGGACACCTGGGGCATCAACCCGAACGTACTCGCCCCCACCGACAACACCCTGCGCTTCTTCGAGGGCGTCTTCGAGGAACTGCTCGACCTGTTCCCGGCGGACACCTCGCCGTTCATCCATGTCGGCGGCGACGAATGCCTCAAGGACCAGTGGAAGGAGTCGCCGGCCGCGCAGGCCCGCATGACCGGACTCGGCCTGACGGACGAGGACGAACTGCAGTCCTGGTTCATCCGCCACTTCGACCGCTGGCTCACCGAGAGGGGCCGCCGCCTCATCGGCTGGGACGAGATCCTGGAGGGCGGGCTCGCCGAAGGTGCGGCGGTGTCGTCGTGGCGCGGCTACGCGGGCGGCGTCGCGGCCGCCGAGGCGGGCCACGACGTCGTGATGTGCCCCGAACAGCAGGTCTACCTGGACCACCGTCAGGACGGCGGCGCCGACGAGCCGATGCCCATCGGCTTCGTGCGGACCCTGGAGGACGTCTACCGCTTCGAACCGGTCCCTCCGGGCCTCTCCGACGAGGCCGCCGGGCACATCCTGGGCGCCCAGGCCAACGTCTGGACCGAGGTCATGCAGGACATTGCCCGCGTCGACTACCAGGTCTTTCCCCGGCTCGCGGCCTTCGCCGAGGTCGCCTGGTCGCCCCTCCCGGCCCCCGCCGAACGGGACTTCGCCGACTTCGACCGCCGGATGCGCACCCACTACGCCCGGCTCGACGCCCTGGGCGTCGACTACCGGCCGCCCGCCGGCCCCCTGCCGTGGCAACGCCGACCCGGGGTCCTGGGTCGCCCGATCGAGGGACCGCCCCCGACCGTGTGACCGCTCTCCCCCTCCGGCCAGGGGAACCACATAAGTCGTACGAACTTGCTGAAGAGTAGCAATTCGTGCACGGGGCAGAACACCTGCCAAACGTGATTTTTCCCCTGGTCGGGTACGGAAACGCCCTTCGCGGACCCTCGCGTCGGACCGCCCGGAAGATGTGCCAGAGTTGCCACGTCCCGGCCGTGAGCACGTACCGTACGGCGGACAGGCGGGACTGCCGGGACACCGGGAAGGGGCAGCTGGGTTGACCACGCACGCACCGCAGGCGATGCGGTCGGTAACGCTGCCGGCCTCGCTCGACGAGGCCGTGGCGGCTCTGGGCGCCATGCCCGCAGCCGTCCCCGTGGCAGGCGGCACGGACCTCATGTCCGCCGTCAACAAGGGGCAGCTGCGACCCTCGGGGCTCGTCGGCCTGGGCCGCATCAGCGAGCTGCGCGGCTGGCACTACCAGGACGGCCACGCCCTCCTCGGGGCCGGCCTCACCCACGCACGTATGGGGCGGCCCGACTTCGCCGCCCTCATCCCCGCACTGGCCGCCTCGGCGCGCGCCGCGGGCCCGCCCCAGATCCGTAACGCCGGAACTCTCGGCGGCAACATCGCCACCGCGGCCCCGACCGGCGACGCCCTGCCGGTCCTGGCGGCCCTGGAGGCCGAGCTGGTCATCGCGGGCCCCGACGGCGCCCGCCGGGAGATCCCCGTCTCGCACCTGCTGGCGGGCCGCGAGATGCTCGAACCCGCCGAGCTGATCGGCTTCGTCCGCGTGCCGCTGCTGCACGCCCCCCAGGTGTTCCTCAAGGCGACCGGCCGCACCGGCCCCGGCCGGGCCACGGCCTCCGTCGCGATCGTCCTGGACCCCGCCCGGCGGGGCGTGCGCTGCGCGGTCGGCGCGATCGCCCCGATGCCGCTGCGGCCCCTGGAGGCCGAACGCTGGATCGCCTCCCTGATCGACTGGGACGGCGAACGCGGCCTGGCCCCCGACGCGCTGGCCGCCTTCGGCGAGTACGTGGCGGCGGCCTGCATTCCCGACCATGAACCACCGGACGACGGGGGAGAAGCGCCCGCGCTGTCGCCCGCCGTCCTGCACCTGCGGCGCACGGTCGCCGCGCTCGCCCGACGCGCGCTGGGGAGGGCACTGTCGTGAGCAATGAGGAAAACCCCGGGCAGCGGCACGGGCAGCCCGACCCCTACGCCGGCTGGGAGCCGACCCCGCAGGGCGGTGAGTACGACGCGGAGGCCACCGCCTTCGTGCACCTTCCCCCGGAGGACTTCCCCGACCTCGGGGGCGACCCGCTGGCCGCTCCCGGGCACAGCTACGTGCCGCCCATGATCCTCCCACTGACCCCGGCCGCCGGGCTCGACCCCGCGGCGACGGGCAGCTGGGTCCTGCAGACGCAGAGCCAGCAGGACCGCGCAGCCGAGCATGCCGCGGGTCAGGAGACCACGGCGGACGAGGTGCGGTGGCCGGACCCGAACCAGCAGCAGGAGCAGTACCAGCAGCCGTACCCGGACACGTCCCAGTACGCGCAGACGTCGTCCACGACGGCCCACTGGAACTACACCGAGGCCGTGCACCCCGCCGAGCCCGAGCCGTCCCCCGAGCCCGCCGGGCACACGGGCCAGTGGACGATCCCGGTCGCGGGCGGCGACATCCCTGAGGAGTCCGGCGAGTTCTCCGCCTCCGCGATGGCTTCGCAGTGGTACGCGGACACGCCCCCCGCCACCCTTCCGGGCGGGGCCCCCGCACCGTGGGCTACGCAGGAACCGGTCCACGAGGTGCCGGAGTCCGCCGCCGCGGCCGAGGAGGTCCCCGAAGCGCCGCGGGAAGCCCCTGAGGCCCCGCAGGAGGCCGCGCCGACAGGAGAGACCGCCGAGGACGCCGGGGACGCCGTCCCGGCCCCGGAGGCCCCCTCGGGGGACGCGGAGACCCCCGGCGAGCCGGAGGAGACCGCCGACGCCGTCGGGGAACCGGAGACGGAAGCTCCCGCCCCCGACGCCGAGGCCGCCGAACACGCCCCCGAGCACGCTCCCGAGCACGCTCCCGAGCACGCCGAACACGCCCCCGTGCCCGCCGAGCACGCCCCCGTGCCCGCCGAGCACGCCGAGCACGCTCCCGAGCACGCCGAACACGCTCCCGAGCACACCCCCGTGCCCGCCGACGAGCCGGCCGCCGCTCCCGTGGGCGCACCGAGCCAGCACCCCTCCGCCTCGTACGTCCTCCACGTGAACGGGGCCGACCGCCCGGTCACCGACGCCTGGATCGGGGAGTCGCTGCTCTACGTCCTGCGGGAGCGCCTCGGCCTGGCCGGCGCCAAGGACGGCTGCTCGCAGGGCGAGTGCGGGGCCTGCAACGTCCAGGTCGACGGCCGCCTCGTCGCCTCGTGCCTGGTTCCCGCCGCCACGACCGCCGGCAGCGAGGTCCGCACCGTCGAAGGGCTCGCGGTGGACGGCGAACCGTCCGACGTCCAGCGGGCCCTGGCCAAGTGCGGGGCCGTCCAGTGCGGGTTCTGCATCCCGGGTATGGCCATGACCGTCCACGACCTCCTGGAAGGCAACCACGCCCCCAGCGAGCTGGAGACGCGGCAGGCCCTGTGCGGCAACCTCTGCCGCTGCTCCGGCTACCGGGGCGTGCTCGACGCCGTGCGCGAGGTCGTCGCGGGCCGCGAAGCGGTGTCGGAGGCGGCGACGGGCACGCTGGACGACCTGGAACCGCGCATCCCGCACCAGGCCGCCCCCGGTGAGGGCGGCGTCCAGCACGAGGGAGACGTCCGGTGAACTCCGTGCCGTCCCCCGCACGACCGCTCACCACCACCACCACCACCAGCCGCCGCAGCGGAGCGAACGACAAGGAGGCGGCGTGACCAGCGACGCAGCCACCGCGACCAGCACGCACACCACCCCGCAGGCCGAGGGCACCGCACCGGACCAGGAGCTGCCCGCGCACGGCCTGGGCGCGTCGCTGCCGCCCGCCGACGCCCGCGCCAAGACCGAGGGGACGTTCCCCTACGCGGCCGACCTCTGGGCCGAGGGACTGCTCTGGGCCGCGATGCTGCGCTCCCCGCACCCGCACGCCCGCATCCTGTCGATCGACACCTCGGCCGCCGCCCGGATGCCCGGCGTCCGCGCCGTCGTCACGCACGAGGACATCCCCGGGGACGGCGCTTACGGCCGCAGCGTGGTCGACCGGCCGGTGTTCGCCTCCGACCTCGTGCGCCACCACGGCGAGGCCATCGCCGCCGTCGCCGCCGACCACCCGGACACCGCACGGCTGGCAGCCGCCGCCATCGCCGTCGAGTACGAGGTGCTCGAACCGGTCACCGACCCCGAGAAGGCATTCGCCGCCGAGGCGCTGCACCCCGACGGCAACCTCATCCGCCACATCCCGCTGCGCTACGGCGACCCGGACACCGTGGGCGAGGTCATCGTCGAGGGCCTGTACCGCATCGGGCGTCAGGACCCCGCCCCGGTCGGCGCGGAGGCCGGCCTCGCCGTCCCCCGGCCCGACGGGGGCGTCGAGCTGTACACGGCGTCCACCGACCCGCACACCGACCGCGACCTCGCCGCCGCCTGCTTCGGCCTGGACCCCGAGCGCGTCAAGGTCGTCGTCACCGGCGTGCCCGGAGCCACCGGCGACCGCGAGGACCCCGGTTTCCAGATCCCGCTCGGCCTGCTCGCCCTGCGCACCGGCTGCCCGGTCAAACTGGCCGCCACCCGCGAGGAGTCCTTCCTCGGCCACGCCCACCGACACCCGACCCTGCTGCGCTACCGCCACCACGCGGACAACGAGGGCCGACTGGTCAAGGTCGAGGCCCAGATCCTCCTCGACGCGGGCGCGTACGCCGACGCCTCGTCCGAATCCCTGGCCGCCGCCGTTGCCTTCGCCTGCGGCCCCTACGTCGTCCCGCACGCCTTCATCGAGGGCTGGGCGGTCCGCACGAACAACCCGCCCTCCGGCCATGTGCGCGGCGAAGGCGCCATGCAGGTCTGCGCGGCGTACGAGGGCCAGATGGACAAGCTGGCGGCGAAGCTGGGCATCGACCCGGTCGAACTCCGCCTGCGCAACGCCCTCTCCACCGGCGACATGCTGCCCACCAGCCAGACCGTGACGTGCCCCGCGCCGGTCGCCGAACTCCTTCGCGAACTACGCGACTTCCCGCTGCCGACCCTCCCGAAGGACGCCCCGGAGGACGACTGGCTCCTCCCGGGAGGCCCGGAGGGCGCCGGTGAGCCCGGCGCCGTACGCCGAGGGGTCGGCTACGCGCTCGGCATGGTCCACATGCTCGGCGCCGAGGGCGCGGACGAGGTCTCCACGGCCACGGTCCGGGTCCACGACGGTGTCGCCACGGTGATCTGCGCGGCCGTCGAGACCGGCCAGGGCTTCACCACGCTCGCCCGGCAGATCGTCCAGGAGACCCTGGGCATCGAGGAGGTCCACGTCGCGGCGGTCGACACCGACCAGCCCCCGGCCGGGCCGGCGACGCACGGACGTCATACCTGGGTCTCGGGCGGTGCGGTGGAGCGCGCCGCCAAGATGGTCCGGACGCAGCTGTTGCAGCCGCTGGCCCACAAGTTCGGCATGTCGACGGAGCTTCTCCAGATCGCCGACGGCAAGATCACCTCGTACGACGGTGTGCTGTCCACGACGGTGACGGAGGCGATGGACGGCAAGGAACTCTGGGCCACCGCCCAGTGCCGCCCCCACCCCACCGAACCCCTCGACGAGTCGGGCCAGGGCGACGCGTTCGTGGGCCTGGCCTTCTGCGCGGTCCGCGCGGTGGTCGACGTCGACATCGAGCTCGGTTCGGTCCGCGTGGTGGAGATGGCAGTCGCCCAGGACGTCGGCCGGGTCCTCAACCCGTCCCAGCTCGCCGTCCGCATCGAGGCGGGCATCACCCAGGGCATCGGCGCCGCACTCACGGAGAACCTCCGCACCGCGCGCGGCCTGATCCGTCACCCGGACCTCACCGGATACGCGCTTCCGACCTCCTTGGACGCACCGGACATTCGCATCGTGAAACTGGTGGAAGAGCGGGACGTCGTCGCCCCCTTCGGCGCCAAGGCGGCATCCGCCGTACCGGTGGTGACCTCCCCGGCGGCCGTGGCATCCGCGGTGCGCGCCGCGACCGGCCGCCCCGTCAACCGCCTCCCGATCCGGCCCCAGGCCGCGGTGGCCGCCGCGAAGTCCTGACGTGTGATTCACGTTGCACCTGCAACCCAGGGGTGCGGTCTGTCACCGGTGCTGACTACAGTGATGCCTGAAGTCGTGGCCGGCCGGATACGGGGAGGGTGCTGTGCTGCCGAGTGATGGAGTGAGCGCGGGACTGATGGCGGTGCCGGGCCTGGGAGTCACCACGGCGGCCGCCGCGGTCGAACTGGCCACGGAACTGACGTCGTTCACCAAATTCCGCAACCGCGTCGACGAGATACTGGCCGACCTCAAGAAGTCTCCCGCCGGAGCCACACAGCTCGGCGAAGACCCCATGGTGCGGACCCAGTTCGGCGGCGGCGCCAACCAATGGGCGGAAGCCGCAAGCCTGTTCGCGTCCTACCAGACGGTGATCACCGAGCTGGAAACGCTGTCCAAGTCGCTCTCGAACTCCATAGAGGGCATGAGCATCGCGGTCCTCGCCGCGCACAACGGCTACGAGAACCTGGACATCGACATCCGGCGCCGCATGCTCGCGATCTCGGACGACGCGAAGAAGCACTACGGCGGCGAGTACGACCCGACGAAGCCGGCGAAGCAGAGCGGGGACTCGGGGCCGGAGGCGCCTGGGGCACCGGCGGACACCGCGGGCGTCGTGGGCACCTGATGATGACCAACACCGGCATGACGCGGGGATAGACGGGGGCTGGGATGGACCACAGGGAAGCAGGACAGGGCACACCGTTCGACAGCATGACGCACGAGACCATGCTGGCCTGGCTGGACAAGGCCAACAGCGGTGCGATCCAGGGTGCGTCGGACCGGCTGCTCAGCGCGGCCACGGAGATCCGGAAGATCGCGGAGGACCTCAAGGTCCGCCCGCAGACGGTCGAGTGGAAGGGCGAGGGCGCCACGGCCTTCCGCACCTGGGGCGCGGACCTGGCCAACGCGACGCTGCGCCTCGGTGACTACAGCGAGGGCGCGTCGAAGTGGCTGGCCCAGGCCTCCGACGCACTCGCCTCGGCCCAGGTGGCCATCCCGCGCACCGACGCGGGGGCCCAGGCGAACCTGGACGCGGCGAAGGCCGCGCGCAACGACCCGGACGCCTCGGCGATCGAGAAGAAGTCCCTGGAGACGCTCCTGGCCGCCAAGGAGTCGAACCGCCAGGAGGCGGCTGCGGAGATGCGGAGGCTGGCACAGTCGTACCAGTTCTCGGCCTCGCAGATGGACGGCCTGGAGAAGCCGGTGTTCCCGCCGCCGCCCGGGGAGTTCGTTCCTGACCGCAAGGAAACCATCTCCGATGGCGAGACCTGGGGCTCTACAGGAAGCGGTCCCGGCGGACATTCGGGGTCAAGCAGGACTACTTATGGTTCTTCCGCGTCGACATCTGATATCAACGGGGTTCTCGGATCTTCAATCCCTCATGGTCTTAAGGTGCCGGTCCACTCCGACACGCCCGTGGATATGGAGATCGACGGGGTGGCGACTTTGCCACCAACTTCTTCCACCAATACGGTGACGCCGTCGGTGCCACCAACGACGGGCAACGCCGAAGGCGTCCTTCCGCCCCGCCTGATGAACACGCCCCGGCCCTTCGGGGGCGGTCCGATTCCGCTTCAGGGCCCGGTCGCGGGTGGAAAAGCGGTGTCCGGGCTTCGCCCACCTGCGCTGCCTGGCCAGGGCGGACTGACTGCAGGCCCGGCGAGCAGACTGCCGCGTGAAGGAGGGATCATCGGAGGGCGTCCCGTTGCGCAAGCCACTGGACGGCCGGCCGGAGGTCTGCCCCGTGGCACGGTGGTCGGTGGCGAGGGATCGCACGCTGGTCGTGCACCCATGGGGAATGGTGCTGGGATGGGAGGCGCTGGAAGCAGCCAAAGTGGCATTGTCGGTGGCCGTCGCTTGGCTGGCGAGACCGGCGGTGTGGTGGGAGGGCGCCCTCAACCGCCTGGCCGTACGAGCGGGCGCCCGTTCACACCCGGGGGCACGGGCTTGGTGCGAAACGCCGCATCCTCGGAGGGCGGCCGTGGCGGCGGTGCCGGTGGTCGTGGCGTCTCAGTACAGCGGCCTGGCGAATCGCGTCGCGACGAGAGTGAGCGGCCGGACTACCTCGTTGAGGACGAGGAGACCTGGCAGCAAGGTGGCCGGCGCATCGTTCCGCCTGTCATCGACTGATCAGTCAGTACCTGCAAAGGATTCAGATGCCTAACAGCGGTACCGGAGTCGACCGTCGTCGAGTTGCAGTTTCCGCCCTGCTCGGAGGGCTCCTGGTGGGCCTCGTTCCTTCGACTGCACACGCGGATTCTGTTCGTTCGAACCAATGGCACCTGACAGCCATGAAGGCTGAGGAAATGTGGCAGACAAGCACCGGAAAGGGTGTAACTGTCGCTGTTATCGACACGGGTGTCGATTCTTCGAACCTGGATCTGCAGGGACAAGTCCTCGATGGCAGGGACTTTGCGTTGAGCGAAAAGGGTGACGAGCATACTGATCTTGGTACCCATGGCACCGGTATAGCTGCCTTGATTGCCGGAACTGGTGACAGTCGCCGTGGCGACGGCGCCTTCGGGCTAGCTCCTGGTGCAAAAATTCTACCGATCAGGGTCCCTGACAAGGCTCCCAACCTTGCGGCTGACATCAAGCAGTTCAACACCAATGTGCCTCTCGCAATCCGATACGCCGCTGATCAAGGGGCGAAGGTCATCAACGTCTCCTTGGCCATGAGTGAAGGGTCGGAGCAGTTGACCGATGCCGTGAAGTACGCATTGGACAAGGGTTCTCTCGTATTCGCCGGCATGGGCAACGATGCCGAGAGTGTCAACGGGGTAAAGTATCCTGCTGCGACTCCCGGAGCCGTGGGTGTCGGCGCCATCGGCCAGGACCTGCGGAAAACCGACGAGTCGCAGTTCGGCCCTCAGGTGGATTTGTCCGCCCCAGGGGAAGACATGATTCACGCTTGCCCGAGTCAAACCGGTTTGTGCAAGTCTCACGGCACCAGTGACGCCACAGCCCTCGCCTCCGCCTCCGCCGCTCTCATCTGGGCCAAGTACCCCGAATGGACCAACAATCAGGTCCTGCGCGTCCTGCTCAATACCGCAGGGGGACCCACGAGCGGGGCCGACCGTAACGACTACGTCGGCTATGGCGTCGTCCGTCCCCGCATCGCCCTGAAGACCCCCGGCGACCCCGGCCCCGCCGATGAGTACCCGCTCCCTGATCTGGCGGCAGCTGAGCCCTCGACACCCTCTGCCGCTCCGTCCAAGGCGGCCGGTGGTTCCGAGGAGAGTGGGGAGCCGGCTGTCGCGGCCTCGGCGGCCGATGACGAGGGCGGGAACACCGGTCTGTGGGTCGGGCTCGGCGTCGGGGCGGCAGCGCTCGTCGCTGCAGGGGTGGCTGTGGCAGTCGTCCGCTCCCGCAAGCGCAGCGCGGCCTCGGCAGCAGCACCCGCTGTGCCGCCCTACGGCTATCAGTCCGCACAGGGACCTGCGCAGCCGCAGTATCCGGCCTACGGTCCGCCGACAGATGCTCCCCGTCCCCACAGGCATCATGACGGACCGCCGCTACAGGGCCCTGGCGTCTGACGACCTGCCTCATGCCCGACTTGTGGTCGAATTCATACGTGCTGGCCGTGGCGGGTTGGGTGGGGAGGGTGGCTCCTTCGGGGTTTTCCCTACCGGGAACTGACTGCGCTCGCGTCTCGGGCCTCGTGTCCCGGCCCTCGGATCCCGAAGCTTGAATGTCGGGATCTGCGTCCCGCTCTGACCCCTGAAAGCGTGAATGGGTCCGTCTCGGAGCTCGGCCCCCGAGCTTCGGGGCCGAGCGTCGCGACACCCCTTCCCATTGGTCCGGTTACCTGTTGATGCGGGCGAAGTATGCATTGCTCCCGGCCCGCGCCTGTGAGAGCGAACCCGATAGCGTGAGTGCGTCAGTGAAGCCGGAGTTCGTGACTCCGGTGGCCTATACGGACAGGTACGGGGAATTTCGTGACGTTCGACGCAGAATGGGCGGCCCTCCGCGCGGAGTCGACGCAGCGGGTCGACATGCGGCTCAACAGCATCCCGGCGGACGGCGGCAGCGGCGGCGGGCCGAGCAGCGCCGACCTCGCCGTGAACCAGGACGACCTCGGGGCCATCGGGCATGACGCCTACGGTCTGCGGACCCGGCTCTCCAAGGAGGGGGACCACGCGCGCCCTTCTACCTTCGACGCGGCGATCGCGCTCACCAACGGCAACTTCACCAGCGGCTCCGCGCTGCTCAAGGTGCACGACCGCTGGAACACGCACATGAAGACGCTGCTCGACGCGTGTGCGCAGATCTCGAACCACCTGGATTACACAAAGGCCGCGCATTCGAAGGACGACGTTCAGATCGGCGGCGATCTGATTTCCGTCTCCAAGCTCAACGATTACCTGAAGTAGAGCCTGAAGCAGCGTCCGGGGAGTGCAGGAATGCCGAAATACGAGGACATCGTCGATGCGCCGGTCACCAAGCTGAAGACGGCGGCCGACGACTGGGCCGACATGGCCACGAAGCTGGACCGGCTGGCCGACGATGCCAACGACGGCATGAAGGTCAAGGCCGACAAGGCGGACTGGGAGGGTGCCAACGCCGGCGTCACCAGGGGCTTCATCGGCAAGACGGCCAAGGAGTTCAAGGACGCCGCCGCCGAGGCAAAGGGCGTCAAGCAGATCCTTGAGGAAGCCCACGCGGCCATCAAGAAGGCCAAGGACGACCTGATCGCCATCCGGGACCACGAGGGACCTGCGGCCGGTATGCACGTCGACGCCAAGGGCAAGGTCACCGCGCGTCACCCGGTGGAGGACATCCCTGTCGCTCAGCGCCATCACGACCCCGACTATCCGGAGCTCGCGCGTCAGCAGAAGGCGAACATCGTCGCGTGGCAGAAGAAGATCGACGCCATCGTGGAGGCTTGCGAGGACACCGACGTCTCCTTCGGGAACACCCTCGAAGCCAATGTGACCGAGGGCAAGGACTTCAGCGCCCCGAAGTACACGGAGATGGACCAGGAGGAGGCCGCCCGCGCCGCCGCCCGCGCCGCCGCGCTGGCCGCCAAGGGCCGCGACATCACGCACACCGAACTCCAGGTGCTCAATGAACTGTTGCGCGACAACGGCAAGTCCCCGGAGTTCGCAAAGAGTTTCTATGAGAAGCTCGGCCCCGAGAAGTCGCTCGCGTTCTTCGGCCAACTCTCCACGGACACGTACTACGGGGCCAAGCCTGACAAGGAACGCCTCAAGGACGTGCAGGCGCTTCAGAAGAACCTGGGACTCAACCTGGCCACCGCCTCCCACGACAAGGCCTTCGTCGACCAATGGGGGCCCGAGCTGCGCAAGCTCGGCACGGAGCGTATCCCATTGGGCAAGTACGAGAGCGGGCCGTTCGGCTACCAGCTGCTCGGCGGCATCATGCGGTACGGGAACTATGAACCCAAGTTCCTCAATCCCATCGCTGAGCACGTGGTTCAGTTGCGACAGAAGGACCATGACTTCTTCTACGATTCCAAGGGAATGCCGGGCGGGCCCGAAAATCCTTTGAACCCATCGGGAGTCAACGGTTCGGGATACGACCCGGTGACCAGCATGATGGAAGCCTTGGGGCACAGTCCGGATGCCGCGAAGGAGTTCTTCTCCGCCGATCCCACCGCGTACAACGAGGACGGCACCGCGAAGGGTGGCGCTGCTGACCTCGGAAAGAACAAGGACGGGAAAGCGATTACGAGCTACCTGGACTTCTTCCAGAACGAGGATTACGACCCGTTCTATGACATCACGGGTCACGATATGGATGACATGAAGAAGTCCATGGCGTACACGCCTGACGCACTCGGAAAGGCCCTGGAAGCGGCGACCACCGGACATGCTTGGGACGATCCTTCGCCCACGCTGAAGCGTGATGAAGTGACGGCCGGAATCATGAAGAACGTAATTGATAGCTACGGTTCGGACTCAGGCCTGCTGGACCGACACGAGGCGCTGAAGGACAATCTCGGTCGTATGGGGGCTGCGTACATCGACGATCTGAATTACTCCACGTACAACTTTGGTTCCGCAGGCGACGAACTCGGACGGAACTCGTTGTTCGCGAACAGCAGCGACGGTTCCGAGCGGACCGACTTCGGTGAATCTGCGAGCCGCGGCTTCATGGGCGCGGTAGCAGCCGACGAGGAGGGATGGAAGTCTTTGTCGTCGGCGCAACAGGTATATGAAGCAAGCGGTTTGAAGGCGTTCGGATCCGAGCACGAAGATTCTGCCCTGATCTTCGGGTCAAATGGCGCGAAGGTGCACGGAATTCTCGACGAGTCGCGTATTGAAGGTATACATCAAAAGTTCAAGGGCGATGAGGATGCCAAGATACTCGAAATGGAGAAGGATGCCGAGTGGAGGAAATTCGGAGTGAGTTCCGGGGTGGGTGCGGTGGTGGGTGTCGGCACGGCGGTGGTTCTGGGTCCCGCTGCGGGTGTAGTGGCCGCCACGGCGGTCCCCCTCGTGATGGACACGGCGACTGCGGCAATTGACACCGGATATGCCGGTGAGACCATGGATTACTTGAAGGAGCGCGAATTTGACAATAACGACGACGCCTTGAAGGGGATCGAAAAATTCAAGGCGGTGGGGGAGCGTGGTGCTGTCACTCCTCTGCTCAACTATGCGGATGATGTGGGTATGTCTGAAATTGAAAAGCAGCGGCTCGCCCTGGACATCGAAACCCATTACGGGAACGGAAAAACTGCTGCAGGAGATCGAGGGAGGGTCAATTAGTGATGTCGCGTAACTCGAACCGGCTGGCCGCCGTCGGGGTTCTGGTCATTGGGTCCCTTCTTGCGGGATGTTCCGGGGGTGAGGATCACGCAGAATCACCGGAGTTGGGGGCGTGTAAGTCGTTGCTTGGCGCCGGGAACGTGGACGCGGCCGTCGCGACGACGGGCGCAAGCGATGTCGAGGTGAGCGGGACGCGCCGTGCGGATGCGCTGGCGGCCGGTCTCGTGCGGGAGGCCAAGCGGTGGCAGAAATCGGATCTGCTGCACAACTCCTACACCGGTTGCCGCATAGATGCGTTCGAGGGAGATGAAATCAGTGGCACGGTAGATGTGTCAGTCAAGTGGTCTGTAATTTCTCTTGGGTTGCTGGATGACCCCAAGAGCCGCCTGACGTGGCGGCACATGAACGATTCGGTGTACGTGGCGCCGGCCCCTGGTCCGGCCAGAATGCAGTTGATCGCGGCATGCCCAGTACCCGGAGCGATTGCGGCGCAGCCAACCGGTCTCCCCCTCCAGTTCGAGGTGAGAGGCGCGAGTCTCGGAGTCGAGCTGCGGTGGAAGTTGCTGCGGACGTTCGCTCAGTCGGTCACGGAAGCGATGGCGTGCACCACGCCCCCCGTCATTCCCTCCGCACTGCCATCGGCCTCGTGAAGCCAGGGTGCCCGCCTCGGGCGCACGCTGGGCCGCCCAGACCAGCGGGGTGACGATGTCCGGCCTCTCCCCGCCCCCGTACTGGTCGACGGGCGCCGGTTCGTCCAGTCAGCTCCTTTTCCCTGGTCATGGCGATGGGGTTGACCCGCGACTACGACGGAGGACTTGGGGAGCGCCCCTCGCTGGACCCTGCGTAGCGCACAAGGGAACGGCCGCCCCCAAGTCCTGGCGGACGGTTGAGCGGAAGTGCGCGAATACAGTCCAGAAGAATTTATGGGACTACGACTGGGAGGGCGAAGCGGCCAACGCTGCGCAAACCAAGCTTGGGAGGGTCAAGAAGCAGATCCACGATGCCTCCGAAGAGGCCGCCGACGTACATTTGGTCTCAACCTGGCCACCGCCTCCCACCACAAGGTCTTCGCCGACCAGTGGGGGCCTGAGTTGCGCAAACTCGGCGCAGAGCGTGTGCAAGAACCCGGCGGGCCACCTCGACTTCTCCCACTCCCCGGAGCGCAACGGCAGGGACGTCGCACGGGGGTTCCTGAGCGTTCTGGGGCAGCACCCGGACGCCTACGCCACCCTGCCCAAGGCCGAGCAGGTCTACAGCACCAGTGTGCTGGAGGCCCAGGTGGCACCCGACGGGAAGATCGACACCGGTGCCGCGAGGTCCACGGTGCACGTCGGCGCCGAGGTGCAGGGCATGCTCGACCAGTCGCGGGCGGACCAGGTGGAGGCCACGAACCTCAAGACCCACGAGGACTACGAGAAGGCTGTGGCGAAGCGGTCCGGCTGGATCGAGTTCGGGGCAACCGCGGGTGTCGCGGCCGGTGTCGCGTTCCTCCCGGCGACCGCGGCCGTGGGCGCGGCCGCGGTCCTCATCCCGCTGGCGACGGACACCGCCAGTGGCGCGGTCGAGCAGGTCATCGGGCAGGTGATCGGAGACATCTCCGACAACTCCGTGGACGAGCACAAGGAGAGGGTCGAGGAGCTGACCAGGGAGGAGAAGACCAAGGTCGCTGTCCGGCCTGGGCGTCGCGGCTGCCCTGATAGCGGGTGCGGTCGCTTGTGGCTCCGGCGGCGGTGACGGCGAGAGCGGCACGGAGCCGGCCGCCGCAGCGAAGTCCGTGGCGCCGGAGGAGCTCTGCGGCGGTGCCGCGATCTCCGCCGGGGCAGGTAAGGGCCTGGAGGCCATCACCGGCTCGTCCGAATTCGAGGAGTCGGGCGCGAAGGCCACGGTCGCCGACGCCGCACGGGCTTTGAAGAAGACGTTCACCGGGTCCACGAGCAGCGACGGTGACATCTGCCGGATCCACACGCCCGAGGGGATGAAGGACGTCGAAGTCCGGATCATCTGGAACCTGTTGGGTGCGGGGCCCGGTGACGCCGCGCCGGCGTCGAAGTACACCGTGCTGGACATGGGGGAGAGGTCGGGCGCCGCGGTGGACGGGGCGTTCGTCGACTTCGCGTGCCGGAGCGGAGAGCTGTCGGGTTTCCAGGGATCACCGGCGCACGTGGCCGTCAACGTCGAGCTCGGCGGAATGCCCACGGAGCCCGGGGGTGACGCCGGGGCGCTGAAGGACGCGTACGCCACCGTCGTCCACTCCGTCTCTCTCGCTATGGCGCAGGAGTTGGGTTGTGAGAGCAACGGCGGGCTGCCGGAGTCTCCCGTACTCGCGCCGAAGTAGCGCCTCTCTCGCCGGACCGGCCCACCTGGAGCCGGTCCGGTGGTCCTCCGGACATGCGCGCACGGAAACGGGAACGGCCGCCCCCAAGTCCTGGAGGCGGCCGTTCCCTCTCTTCTGGTTCTCCCACTGGAGGCCGTGACCGGATTCGAACCGGTGTAACTCGAGTTGCAGTCGAGCCCCTGAACCTCTCGGGCACACGGCCGTGCGTTTCTTGATCTGCTGTCGACCGTACGGGCCGGGCGGGGCCGCCTCAAGAGTGTCGTGGGGGCCGCAACGCGACTGCCACACCGCGTTCACGTTCGGCGGGCCGCCGCGGTGGCCGACACCGGGCCGGCCCGTCTCAGGAGCCTCGGTCGTACGTCGAAGGGACCAGCTCGATACCCGCCCTCCGACAGGGGTCACCCGGCCTATCGCCCCTTACTCTGGGGCTCATGACTGCCCTGGAACCCCGTGACGCCGAGGTCACCGCAACCCTCGTGGAGACCACCGCGAGGTCCGGCGTACCCGCCCTGGCGGAAGGCGTGCTCGGGCGTACGTACAGGGCGCTCAGCATCGGCATCGTGTCCGTCGTCCTGCTCATCGCCTTCGAGGCGACCGCCGTCGGTACGGCGATGCCGGTGGCCGCCCGGGAGCTGGACGGCATCCCATTCTACGCGTTCGCGTTCTCCGCGTACTTCACCACCAGCCTCTTCGCGATGGTCCTCTCCGGGCAGTGGGCCGACCGCCGGGGGCCGCTCGCCCCGCTCGCCACCGGCATCGGGGCCTTCGGGGCGGGGCTGCTGCTCTCCGGTACGGCCGGGAGCATGTGGATGTTCATCGCGGGCAGGGCCGTCCAGGGTGTCGGCGGCGGTCTGGTGATCGTGGCGCTGTACGTGGTCATCGGGCGGTCCTACCCGGAGCGGATCCGGCCGAGCATCATGGCCGGGTTCTCGGCGGCCTGGATCGTCCCGTCCGTCGTCGGGCCGCTCGCCTCGGGGACCGTGACCGAGCACCTCGGGTGGCGCTGGGTCTTCGTCGGCATCCCGGTGCTCATCCTCCTGCCGCTGGGCCTCGCGCTGCCCGCGATACGGCGGATGGCCGGCGGGCCGGCCGACGAACGGGCAGCGGCGGAGCCGTTCGACCGGCGGCGCATCCGGCTCGCGCTCGGTATCTCGCTGGGCGCGGGGCTGTTGCAGTTCGCCGGGCAGGAACTCCGCTGGGCGTCGCTGCTGCCCGCCGCCGTCGGCGCGGCACTTCTCGTGCCGGCCGTGCGCGCGCTGCTGCCCCGGGGGACGGTGCGGGCGGCGCGCGGTCTGCCGGCCGTGATCCTGCTGCGGGGGATCTCGGCGGGGTCGTTCATCGTGGCCGAGTCCTTCGTCCCGCTGATGCTCGTGACCCAGCGCGGACTGTCCCCGACCCTGGCTGGGCTCTCCCTGGCGGCCGGTGGTCTGACCTGGGCGCTCGGTTCGTACGTGCTGGCCCGGCCCCGGATGGAGCCGCACGGGGGAAGGCTGATGGTGGCCGGCATGGTGCTGGTCGCCCTGTCCATCAGCGCCGCACCGAGCGTGCTGATCGAGTCGGTGCCGGTGTGGACCCTGGCGGTGGTGTGGGGCGTCGGCTGTTTCGGCATGGGCATCGTGATCGCGGCGACCAGCGTGCTGTTGTTGAAGCTGTCGGCCCCGGAGGAGGCGGGGGCCAATTCGGCGGCGCTCCAGATCTCGGACGGTCTGGCCAACGTGCTGCTGCTCGCGGCTGGGGGCGCGGCGTTCGCGGCCCTCGGCGGTGGCGCGGTGGGAGCGGTGGCGCACGGCGCCGTGGACGGCGGTACGGCGGCGGCGCATCCGGGCGCCTTCACCGTCGTCTTCCTGCCGATGGCGGCGGTGGCGCTGGTGGGGGTGTGGGTGGCGAGCCGGGTGAAGGAAGCCTGAGGGCTGTCCCGGGCTCGCCGGTGACTCGGGCCTCGCCTGTGAAGAGGGTCTCAGAGGTACCGGACGGCGGCTTGTTCATACGAGGTCCGGACCCGCCCGCCGGTAGGGTGGCCCGGTTGTCGTATCGCGTACGTGCCCGTCCCGGTCCGTGCGGACAGCGCCCCACGTACCCGAGTGCCCCGAACCGGAGACCGTGACTACTACCGCCTCCCACCACCTCTCACCCGCCTTTCCCGGCCGGGCCCCCTGGGGCACCGCCGGGAAGCTGCGAGCCTGGCAGCAGGGTGCGATGGAGAAGTACATCCAGGACCAGCCGCGCGACTTCCTCGCCGTCGCGACGCCGGGCGCGGGGAAGACCACCTTCGCGCTGACCCTCGCCTCATGGCTGCTGCATCACCACGTGGTGCAGCAGATCACCGTCGTGGCGCCCACCGAGCACCTGAAGAAGCAGTGGGCGGAGGCCGCGGCCCGCATAGGCATCAAGCTCGACCCCGAGTACAGCGCGGGACCCGTGAGCAAGGAGTACCACGGGGTCGCGATCACGTACGCCGGTGTCGGCGTGCGCCCCATGCTGCACCGCAACCGGTGCGAGCAGCGCAAGACGCTCGTGATCCTCGACGAGATCCACCACGCCGGTGACTCGAAGTCCTGGGGCGAGGCGTGCCAGGAGGCGTTCGACCCGGCGACCCGGCGCCTGGCCCTGACGGGTACGCCCTTCCGGTCCGACACGAACCCGATCCCGTTCGTGGCGTACGAGGAGGGCAACGACGGCATCCGGCGGTCCTCGGCCGACTACACGTACGGCTACGGCAACGCGCTCTCCGACGGTGTCGTGCGCCCCGTGATCTTCCTCAGCTACAGCGGCAACATGCGCTGGCGCACCAAGGCCGGTGACGAGATCGCGGCCCGGCTCGGCGAGCCGATGACCAAGGACGCCATCGGGCAGGCCTGGCGTACGGCACTCGCGCCGACCGGCGACTGGATCCCCAACGTGCTGGCCGCAGCCGACAAGCGGCTCACCGAGGTGCGCAAGGGCATTCCGGACGCGGGTGGCCTGGTCATCGCGACGGACCAGGAGTCGGCGCGCGCCTACGCCAAGATCCTCAAGTCGGTCACCGGGGAGAAGCCGACCGTGGTCCTCTCCGACGAGAAGGCCGCGTCGAAGAACATCGACAAGTTCAGCCAGGACGGGTCGCGGTGGATGGTCGCGGTCCGGATGGTGTCCGAGGGCGTCGACGTGCCGCGCCTCGCGGTCGGCGTGTACGCGACGACCATCTCCACCCCGCTGTTCTTCGCCCAGGCCGTCGGACGTTTCGTGCGGTCGAGGCGGCGCGGCGAGACCGCCTCGGTGTTCCTGCCGACGATCCCCATGCTGCTCGACTTTGCGAACGAGATGGAGGTCGAGCGCGACCACGTGCTCGACAAGCCGAAGAAGGGCAGCGACGAGGAGAACCCCTTCGCGGAGGAGGACCAGCTCCTCGCCGACGCGGAGAAGCTGGAGGACGAGGAGACCGAGGACCAGCTGCCCTTCGAGGCGCTGGAGTCCGACGCGGTCTTCGACCGGGTGCTGTACGACGGGGCCGAGTTCGGCATGCAGGCGCACCCGGGCAGCGAGGAGGAGCAGGACTACCTGGGCATCCCGGGCCTCCTCGAACCCGACCAGGTGCAACTGCTGCTCCAGAAACGGCAGACCCGGCAGATCGCCCACAGCCGCCAGAAGCCGGCCGCGGAAGCCGATCTCCTGGAGAAGGCCGCGGAGGACCGGCCCGTCGTCACGCACAAGAAGCTGCTGGAGCTGCGCAAGCAGCTCAACACGATGGTGTCGGCGTACACCCACCAGAGCGGCAAGCCGCACGGTGTGATCCACACCGAGCTGCGGCGGGTCTGCGGCGGGCCGCCGAGCGCGGAGGCCACCGCCGGGCAGATCCAGGACCGGATCAAGAAGGTCCAGGAATGGGCCACCCGGATGCGGTGACCGGCAGGCTGTCGGGGAACTGAGGGCCCGGTGCGGGGACACTCCGCGCCGGGCCCGCTCCGTGTCGCGGGCGCGGCCTGCGCCGGGCTCGTACCCGTGGTGCGCCGGGGCGCGCGGGGCGGGGCAGGCGCCGGGTGTGTGCGCGATGCGGGAAAATTTCTCGGCACATATTTCACGGTGAGTTAACACGCGTTCACATGTGTTGTACGGAGCGTCGCCGTGAAGTCACCCGACATGGACGCGCGTAGATGTTCGCGTTCCGGACGGTTTCCCGCTGACCGGCGGTTATGCCGCCGCGTTCAGGAGGGAGACCGGATTCTGGACGAGGTCTTCCGCTGAGCGGACCCGCTCGCTAATGTCCCCGAAACATGAACGCCCCGTGGCAGTGTGGCCGCGGAGCGCAGCCGGTGCCATGGCCAGTCGGCGGCCTCTCGGTGCGTCGCCGCGGGACCGGCGTCGGCATCTCCGGAGAGACAACCGCCCCGCTCACCACGAGGGAGAGGGCGTCGTGACCGCGGAGACTTCTCAGACGCTCGACCGGGGACTGCGTGTCCTCAAACTGCTCGCCGATACCGACCACGGCCTCACCGTCACCGAGTTGTCGAACAAACTCGGCGTGAACCGCACGGTGGTCTACCGACTGCTCGCCACCCTGGAACAGCACGCCCTCGTCCGGCGCGACCTGGGCGGCCGGGCCAGAGTGGGGCTCGGGGTGCTCCGCCTGGGGCGGCAGGTGCACCCACTCGTCCGGGAGGCGGCGCTGCCCGCGCTGCGCTCCCTTGCCGAGGACATAGGAGCCACCGCCCACCTCACGCTGGTCGACGGTGCGGACGCCCTCGCGGTCGCTGTGGTCGAGCCGACCTGGACCGACTACCACGTGGCCTACCGGGCCGGATTCCGCCACTCCCTGGACCGGGGAGCCGCGGGCCGTGCCATTCTCACCGCCCGGCAGAAGACCGTCGACCATCCCGGCTACACCCTCACCCAGGGCGAGCTGGAAGCGGGGGCCTGCGGAGCCGCCGCGCCTCTGGTGGGGGTTTCCGGGGTGGAGGGCAGCGTGGGTGTCGTGATGCTCGCGGACGCCGTGCCGGAACGGGTCGGGCCCAGGGTGCTCGACGCCGCCCGGGAGGTCGCGGACGCCCTTCGGTGAGGGGTGCCGCCCAGGTCACACCGGGGCGGGCGGAGGCGGAGGCGCGTGGCGGCTAGATTGGGCGGGTGGCCATTCGTCTCTCACGCCCCCGCGCCCTCGCCCTCTGCGCGCTGCCCGTTCTGGCGCTCTTCGGTGCGGCAGCCTTCGCGCCGCTGCCGTTCACCGTGGCGCAGCCCGGTACCACGGCGAACGTCCTCGGGGACAGCAAGGGCGAGCCGGTCATCACGATCAAGGGCGCGCCCACCCGCACCACCGACGGTCAGCTGCGGATGACGACGATCCTGGCGACCTCGCCCACGGCCGACGTCCGGGTGGCGAGTGTGGTCGACAGCTGGTTCCGCGGGGACCGCGCCGTCATGCCGCGCGACTCGGTCTACCCGACCGGCGGCTCCGAGAAGGAGATCGAGCGGCACAACCTCCAGGACATGGAGAAGTCGCAGAACGCCGCCGTCGACGCGGCCCTGAACTATCTCGACAGGTCGCCCGGTTCGGTGGACATCACCCTGCACCTGGAGGACGTCGGCGGGCCCAGCGCCGGCCTGTTCTTCGCGCTGGGGATCGTCGACAAGCTGGTCGGCGACGGCTCGGGCGGCGACCTGACCGGCGGCCGCACCGTCGCCGGCACGGGGACCATCGAGCCCAGCGGCGCGGTCGGCGCGGTCGGCGGGGTCTCCCTGAAGACACAGGCCGCCCGGCGGGACGGCGCGACCGTCTTCCTCGTCCCGAAGGCGGAGTGCACACAGGCGAAGTCCGAGCGCCCCGAGGGCCTGCGGCTGATCCCCGTCACGACACTGAAGAACGCGGTGTCCTCGCTGCGGGCGCTTGAGCAGGGGGGCAAGGTACCGAGCTGCTGACCTGCGGCCCGGGGCTCTCCATGGAGCGCCAGGCGGGGAAGACCAGCGGGCTCAGCGTCGCGAGGAAGTAGACCCCGCCCATCGCCAGCAGCGCCCCCGTCGTACCCGTGCTCTCCACCAGGAGCCCCGCCGCGAGGCCGCCGACCGGCATCGCGAGCTCGCAGCCGGCCGTGAGCGCACCGGAAACCCGGCTCCGCAGCTCCTCCGGGACGCGCTCGTACGTCATCGTCGTCAGGATCGGGTTCAGCATGCCCCCGGCGACACCGCCCAGTGCCATCGTGACCGCCAGCGGCAGCGTCGTCCCTGTCAGGGCCGCGACCGCGAACCTCGGCGCTCCGCACAGCATCACGCACACCGTGAACACCGTCCGCCGCGAGAAGCGGTGGCCGACCGCGCCGTAGAGCAGCGCGCCCGTCAGCCCGCCCGCCCCGAACAGCGCGGTGAGCAGGCCGAGATCGGTGGCCCCGCCCAGTTCCGCCTCGGCGTGCACGGGCAGCAGGACGGCGTTCCAGCCCTGGTCCGTGCCGTTCATGAACATGACCATGACGACGACGGCGAGCAGAAGCCGGTTGCCCAGCAAGTAGGCGTAACCCTCACGCAGTTCACTGCCGTAGGTACGCAGCGAGACGGGGGCCGCGGCCTTGCGGGGCTCGGCCGCGCGGACCCCGCGCACTCCGGCCGCCACCAGCAGGGCGGACAGCGTGAAGGTGGCGGCGTCCAGCAGGAGCACGGTCTCGGCGCCGACGACGGCGATGAGCACGCCCGCGAGTGCCGCACCGACCATACGGGCGCCGCGCGACACCGCGTCGAAGAGGCTCGCGGCACGGGCGAGCGTGGTGCCCGCGTGTTCGGCGAGATCGGGCACGAGGACGTAGCGCGCGGTGTTGCCGGGGGTGTGGGCCAGTCCGTTCAGCGCCATCAGGGCGCACAGCATCCAGAATTCGAGCACGCCCGCGTAGTGCAGCAGCGGGACGGCGGCGACGGCCGCGCCGCAGACCGCGTCGGATCCCACGGCCACGCGGCGCCGGCCCAGCCGGTCGATGACCGGCCCGCCGACCAGGGCGGCGACGACGATGGGCAGGGTCGCGCAGAAGGCGACCACACCGGCCCGGCCCGCGCTGCCGGTGGTCTCCAGGACGAACCACGGCACACCGATCAGGGTGAGCGATGTGCCCGCCGTCGATATGGAGTTGGCCGCCAGGACGGCCGCGAGCGGCGTGCGGTGCCGCAGGGCCCGATCTCGCCCGCCCATCGTCAGACCGCCCGCACGGTACGGGCCGGGGCCGGCGAGGTCTGGGTCAGCCTGAGGCCCAGCTCGATCATGGTCCAGCCCATCCGGTGGCGCAGGCCGGTCCGCGTCGGGCGGAACGCGGCTGCCGCGTCGTGGAGTTCGGCGGCGCGCAGGGTGTGCAGCACATGATGGATGTCGCAGTGCACGGCGGTGGTCCCCTCAGTCGGTGGAGCGCGGGAACATGTGCAGGTGGGTGCGGATGACACCCGCCCCTTCGGCGTCGTCGGGGACGCGGCCCCGGTAACTGCTCATCACTTCGTGCAGCTTCCCGGCGAGTTCCAGGGCGAGTTCCGGGGTGAGCCGGAACTTGAAGTCGCTGATGTCCATCGCCCGCTGCCACTCATCGGGCCACTCGTGCATGGTCCCGAGCCAGGTGTTCAGTTCCTGGGCGTGCGTGGTCGCGACCTCGTGGAGCACCACCCCTATGGCGCCCCGCACTTCGGGGTCCGCGTGGTGGGTGAAGTCGGCGGCGGCCCCGAACACGGTCCCCGTGTGGGCGGCCTTCCACCACCGCTCGCGCCCCTTGCCGCGCTCCGGATCATCCTCGACGAAGCCGTACGCCGCGAGCTGCCGCAGGTGGTAGCTGGTGGCGCCGCTGGACTCGCCGAGACGGTCGGCGAGCCCGGACGCGGTGGCGGGTCCGAACTCCCGGAGAGCGTTCAGCAGCCGGATGCGCAGCGGGTGGGCGAGGCCGCGCAGGGTGCGGGCGTCGACGTGGTGGAGCTCGGGGTCGTCGGAGTACGGGGACGTGCGGTCCACCGGATCGTTCGGCGTCATGAGGCGACCGTAAGGTTGCAAAGACTGCTTTGCAACAGGTTTTTTGCAACGACTTCTTTGGATGCCGGTCGCGGGGCCGCGCGGACCACGGGCATGCGGCGCCACACGGGACCCGCACGCCGAAGCCGGAACCCCCTCCGCGCACTGCGGTGGAGGCCCCGGCTTCGGCGAGGGCTGTGGTGCGTCCCGCTCAGCCCTCCTTGATGAATCCTTCCTTCAGCAGCCAGTCCTTGGCCACCTCGTGCGGGTCCTCGCCGTCCACGTCCACCTTGGAGTTGAGCTCCTGTGCGAGCTCGGTGGTCAGCTTCCTCGTCACCGGCGCCAGCATCCCCGCGATCTCGGGATACTTGTCGAGGGTCGCCGTGTGGACGGCGGGCGCGGCGTTGTAGTTCGGAAAGAACTGCAGGTCGTCCTGTGTCACGTCCAGGTTCATCGCCTTGATCCGGCCGTCCGTGGTGTACACCTCGCCCAGAAGGCAGGAGTTGGACTTGTTGACCTGGGTGTAGATGATCCCGGCGTCCATCTTCTGGATGTTGGCGGCCGGCAGCTTCATCCCGTACTTCTTCTGCATGCCGGGCAGCCCGTCGTCGCGCGAGGCGAACTCGTTCTCCACGCAGAGCGTCACGGCCTTCGGGTCCTTCTTGGCGAGCGCTGCCACGTCCGACAGCGTCTTCAGGTGGTACTTCGCGTTGTTCTTCTTGCTGATGGCCAGGGCGTACGTGTTGTCCAGGGTCGCCGGCGGGAGCCAGGTCACCCCGTTGCCGATGTCCTCGTCGCGTACCGCCTTCCACTGCTTCTGCGGGTCGACGATCGGTTCGGCGTGACCCAGATAGGTGATCCACGCTGTGCCCGTGTAGTCGTACAGCGCGTCCGCCTCGCCCTTGACGACCGCCTCACGCGCGCTGATCGACCCCGGAAGATTCGTGCGGTCCAGCACCTCGGCGCCGGCCGCCTTGAAGATCAGGCCGATGATGTTGCCGAGGATGATGTTCTCGCTGAAGTTCTTCGAGGTCACCGTGAGGGACGCGCCCTTGAGGGGCTGCCCCTTACCTACCGACCCCGGTACCACCTCGTCCACCAGCGGCGATCCGCTCTTCAGCCCGCACCCCGTGAGCACGAGGGCGAGCGCGGCCACCGATGCGAGGCCCGTTCGCATCCTCACGCTTCCTCCAGTCCGCGCGGCGTCAGCCACAGTTCGACCAGCGAGGCCAGCCAGTCCACCAGCAGTGCGAGGACCACCGTCAGCACGGAACCGAGCACCAGCACGGGCATGCGCTGCGTCTGGATCCCGGAGGTGATCAGGTCGCCCAGCCCGCCGCCGCCCCCGAAGGTGGCGAGGGTCGCCGTGCCCACGTTGAGGACCAGCGCCGTCCGCACACCCGCAAGGATCAGCGGGACCGCGAGCGGCAGTTCGACCTTGGTGAGCGTGCCCATCGCCGACATGCCGATGCCCCGGGAGGCCTCGACGAGCGTCGGTTCGATCGAGTTCAGCCCCGCCACCGTGTTGGAGAGCACCGGCAGCACCGCGTAGATCACCATGCCGACGATCGCGGTCGACGGCCCGATGCCCAGCCAGATCACCAGCAGCGCCAGCAGCCCGATCGCAGGGGTGGCCTGGCCGATGTTCGCGAGGGCCGTGACCCCGGGTGCGGCCTTCTTCAGGCCGCGCCGGGTCAGGGCGATGCCGAGCGGGATCGCGATGATCAGCACCCAGAAGGTGGAGATCGCGGTCAGCCTGACGTGCTGCCACCAGCGCACTTCGACGATGTCGCCCGCGATCGAGTTCTCGGCGACCGAGTCGAGCTCGACGTTGGAGATCCAGATATACGTGGCGACCAGGACGACCGCGAGCACCGCCGGTACCACCACGAGCTTCTGCCAGGTGATGCGTCGTGCGGGCGCGGACCGCGGGGGTGGCGGCTCCGCTTCCTCGTCACGGAACGCGTGGCCCTTCACGTCGTGTTCTCCGGGTGGCCGCGCCCCCTTGGGAGGTGCCTGATGACTGGGGGTCACAGCCCGCCGTCACCTCCCTCGAGCTCCTGCTCCGTCTGGTGGACGCGCAGCTCCTCCAGGTCGTGCTCGTGCTCCATCGCGGTGAGCCGGTCGGCCTCCAGGAGCTCCTGGACGGAGTTCATCAGGGTGTGCATGTCGACGACGCCGATGAACTCACCGCGCCGCCCCGTCACGGCGACCCGGCCACCGCTGTCGGTCAGCACCGCCTCCAGTGCGTCGTGCAGCGTCGCGTCCCGGGTCACCGTGTCGTGCACCAGTTGCCCGGCCCGGGCGAGCGACCCCTTGGCCCGCATCAGGTCGCCGCGCCGCAGCCACTTGTAGGGGCGGTTGCGGCGGTCCAGCATCAGCAGTTCGTTGTGCCCGCCGTCCCGCAGCTTGTTGAAGATCGACTGGAGCGGGTCCTCGACGGTGACCGTGGGGAAGTCGGCGATGCCCACGTCCCGCACACGGGTCAGGTTGAGCCGCTTCAGGGCGGCGCCCGCACCGACGAATCCCGAGACGAAGTCGTCCGTCGGGTTGGTGAGGATGGCCTCGGGGGTGTCGAACTGCGCGATGTGCGAACGCTCCCGCAGCACCGCGATCCGGTCGCCGAGCTTGATGGCCTCGTCGAAGTCGTGGGTGACGAAGACGATCGTCTTGTGCAGTTCGTGCTGGAGCCTGATCAGCTCGTCCTGGAGGTGGTCCCGGGTGATCGGGTCCACCGCCCCGAAGGGCTCGTCCATCAGCAGGACGGGCGGGTCCGCGGCCAGGGCGCGCGCCACCCCCACGCGCTGCTGCTGTCCCCCGGAGAGCTGGCGCGGATAGCGCCCGTGGAACTCCCGGGGGTCGAGCCCGACCAGGTCGAGCATCTCCTCGACCCGGTCCTTCACACCCGACTTCGACCAGCCGGTCATCTTCGGCACGAGGGCGATGTTCTCCGCGACCGTCATGTGCGGGAAGAGACCGGAGGACTGGATCGCGTAACCGATCTTCCGGCGCAGTTTCACCGGGTCCATGTCGGTGACGTCCTCGTCGTTGATCCTGATCCGCCCGGACGTCGGCTCGATCAGGCGGTTGATCATCTTCAGTGTGGTGGACTTCCCGCAGCCGGAGGGCCCCACGAGGATCACGGTCTCGCCGGCCTTGATGTCCATGGACACGTTGTCCACGGCCGGGGCGGGGCTGCCGGGATAGGACTTGCTGAGGTTCTCGAGCTGGATGGTGGCACCCGAGGCGGTGGTGCGTTCCGGGGTCGACTCCGTCGGCCCGGTGGCGGTCTCAGGCACGGATCCCCCTAGGGATGGTCAGCCGCCCGAGGAGGACGTAGGCGGCGTCGAAGAGCAGAGCGAGGATGACGATGCCGATGGTGCCGGCGAGGACCTGGTTGATGGCGTTCGCGCTTCCGAGTGAGGCGAGGCCGCGGAAGATCTCGTTGCCGAGTCCGGGGCCCGAGGCGTAGGCGGCGATGGCGGCGATCCCCATCAGCATCTGGGTGGAGACCCGGATGCCCGTGAGGATGGGCGGCCACGCGAGGGGCAGTTCCACCTTGAGCAGGCGCCGCGTCCGGGACATCCCGATGCCCTTCGCCGCGTCGACGAGGGTCGGGTCGACACCGCGCAGCCCGACGATGCAGTTGCGGACGATGGGCAGCAGCCCGTACAGCGTCAGGATGATCACGGTGGGCGGGACCCCGAGGCCGACCAGCGGGATCAACAGGCCGATCGCGGCGAGCGAGGGGATCGTGAGGATCGCCGAGGTGGAGGTGATCGCCAGGGAGCCGCCCCAGCCGCTCCGGTAGCTGACGACACCGATCAGGACGCCGAGCAGAGTGGCGATGACCATGCACTGGAAGACGGCGCTGGCGTGCTGATACGTGTCGGTGAGCAGTTGCTGGTGGCGGGTGCCCACATACTCCCAGAAGTTCACATGTTGCTCCGTAGGCTCAGTCGGTGTCCTCTGCAGCCTGCTCAACCAGCGGGATAATACGCAGCGGTACCGGGTTTTCCATGACGATCGCCGTGGAGGCCCGGACGATGCCATCAAAGCCGACCACGCGGTCGATCACCCGCTGGAGATCGGCGTTCGAGCGGGCGACCAGCCGGCAGAACATGTCCCCGTGCCCGGTCGTCGTGTGCAGCTCCAGCACCTCCGGAACGCCACTCAAGTGGGCCCGTACGTCGGCTCCTTGCCCCTGCTTGATCTCCAGAGTGGCGAAGGCGGTGACGGGGTAGCCGAGTGCCGCGGGGTCCACGTCGGGGCCGAAGCCGCGGATGACGCCATTCGACTGAAGCCGGTCCAGCCTCGCCTGGACGGTGCCGCGCGCCACCCCGAGCCGCCTGGACGCCTCGAGTACACCGATACGGGGCTCACGGGCCAGGAGCAGGATGAGCCGGCCGTCCAGATGATCGATCGCCATGATCCTTCTCCCGATGGTCAGGCTGTACACATGGTCCGCCCATCCTGGCGTCAGGCTGGGCACATTGACCAGTGGATGCGCGAACTGTTGCGCACCTTGCGAAGCGGCGGGAACCTTCGGACATGACTGAGACTCTGCACACCACCCCCGACACCGCCCGGCAGGCCGATCCCTTCCCGGTCAAGGGAATGGACGCGGTGGTCTTCGCCGTGGGCAACGCCAAGCAGGCCGCGCACTACTACTCGACCGCCTTCGGCATGAAGCTCGTCGCCTACTCCGGACCGGAGAACGGCAGCCGCGAGACCGCGAGTTACGTCCTGACCAACGGCTCCGCCCGCTTCGTCCTCACCTCCGTCGTCAAGGCGTCCACGGAATGGGGCACCTTCCTCACCGACCACGTGCACGCCCACGGCGACGGTGTGGTCGACCTCGCCATCGAGGTCCCCGACGCCCGCAAGGCGTACGCCTACGCCGTCGAGCACGGCGCGACCGGCATCACGGAGCCCTACGAGGTCAAGGACGAGCACGGCACGGTCGTGCTGGCCGCCATCGCCACGTACGGCAAGACCCGCCACACGCTCGTGGAGCGTTCGGGCTACGACGGCCCCTACCTCCCCGGCTACGTCGCGGCGGAGCCGATCGTGGAGCCGGCCGCCAAGCGCACGTTCCAGGCCATCGACCACTGCGTCGGCAACGTCGAGCTCGGCCGGATGAACGAGTGGGTGACCTTCTACAACAAGGTCATGGGCTTCACCAACATGAAGGAGTTCGTCGGCGACGACATCGCCACCGAGTACTCCGCCCTGATGTCGAAGGTCGTCGCCGACGGCACGCTCAAGGTGAAGTTCCCCATCAACGAGCCGGCGATCGCGAAGAAGAAGTCGCAGATCGACGAGTACCTGGAGTTCTACGGCGGCGCGGGCGTCCAGCACATCGCGCTCGCCACGAACGACATCGTGGCGTCCGTGAGGGCGATGCGCGCGGCCGGCGTGCAGTTCCTGGACACCCCGGACTCCTACTACGACACACTGGGCGAGTGGGCGGGCGAGACCCGGGTCCCCGTGGAGACGTTGCGCGAGCTCAAGATCCTGGTCGACCGCGACGAGGACGGCTACCTGCTGCAGATCTTCACCAAGCCGGTCCAGGACCGGCCGACGGTCTTCTTCGAGATGATCGAGCGTCACGGCTCGATGGGCTTCGGCAAGGGCAACTTCAAGGCGCTGTTCGAGGCCATCGAGCGCGAGCAGGAGAAGCGCGGCAACCTCTAGGGTCTCTCGCTCGGATCGTGCCGGGCTCGGACCCCAGGCCCGAGCGGACCTGGACCTGCACGAAGGGTGCCCTCCTCCCGGACGGGAGGAGGGCACCCTTCGCGCCGTCTACGCGCTCGCCGACGCGCTCGGTTTCGCCGCACGGGGCGACGGGGCCGCCGACGGCGTCGGCTCCGGCTTCTGTCCTGCCCCGGACTCCGGCGTCGGATCGGGCGTGGGCTCCGGCTTCACCGGGGCGGAAGCCGAGGGCGTGGGCTCCGTCTCGGGCGGCGGCCGCATGTCCGCCGGGCCGCCCGCGTCCGGATCACCCAGCGAGTCCAGTGCCTCCTGGGCCAGGGGGGCCGCCAGCGGCGAGAAGTCCGGATTCGTCCGCAGGGCCTCCTCCAGATGACCGCGGGCCGGCCCGTCCTGGCCGAGGGCGGCCTCGATCGCACCCAGGTGATAGGCGTACGAGGCGTCCCGCACGCCCGTCTCCACGGCCTGATCGGCGTACTGCATCGCCTCCTCCGACTGCCCCGCGCGGTGCAGCGACCAGGCCAGGGTGTCCGCGATCTCGGCGCTGCGGCGCTGCGACGCCCACTCGGTGCGCATCAGCTCCACCGCCGCCTCCGGGTCGCCGTGGTCGGCCTCGAAGCGGGCCTCGGTCAGCGACTCGTCGACTCCGGCGGCCTTGGCCTGCGCGAGGAGTGTGCGGAGCTTCTCGTACTGGGTGCGGGCGTCGCCGTCCAGCTCCAGCGACTCGTACAGCTCGCCCAGTTCGAGCACGTACTCGGGGCGGGGCAGCTTCGCCGTCACCGTCCGGTAGTCCGTCTGCGCCTCGTCCGTGCGGCCCAGCGCCACGAGTGCGCGGGCCCGGCCCGCGCGGGACGCCAGGTGTCCGGGGTCCGTGCGCAGCGCCGCGTCGTACTGCGCCAGGGCTTCGGCCGGTTCGCCGCGCTCCGCGGCCAGGTCGCCGAGCCGGTGCAGGGCCGCCGCTTTCTCGGCGGGCGCCGAGGCCCGGTCCGCCGCCTCCTGGGCCGTCGCCAGGGCGTCCTCGCGCCAGCCCTGGTTGCGGTACATCTGGGCCGTCCTGGCCAGGGCCGGGGCGCCTTTGCGCAGGGACGCGAACTTCTCCGTCGCCTTGGCGGCCGCGGCGTACTCGCCGAGGCCGTTGTAGGCGTCGATCAGGACCGGGTACGCCGTCCAGGTCCTCGGCGACCGTGCGCGCACCGTCTCGCCCCACTTCTTCGCCGCCAGGTAGTCGTGCCGGGCGTTGGCCAGCGCCCCCAGCCCCACCCAGGCCGCCGTGTTCCCGCGTTCGCCCGGCTGGGCCGCCAGCGAGCGCTGCAGCGCCTGTTCGGCCCGGGTGAAGTACGCCGCGTCGGCGGACCTCCGTCCCCACTCCGCGTAGGCCGTGCCGAGCACCGCCCATGACGGCGCGTCGGACGGGTGGGTCTCCACCCACTTCTGCCGGTCGCCGATGAGAGCCGTCAGGTCGGACAGGGATGCCGGGGAGCCCGCCGCCGCAGCGGTCTCGGCCCGCGCGACGGGGCCGGGCAAGGGGGGCGCGGCCTCATCGGAGCCGTCGGGCACGGCGATCACCGCACCGGCCACGAGTACGGCACCGGCCATCGCGCCGACCGCCGCGCGGCGCAGCGTGGTGCGCACCGACGCGGGAGGCGGAGGGAGGGACGTCGCACCCTGGGGCGGCAGGGTGGAGGCGGGCTGCTCCTGGTTCTGCTGCGGCATGGCATCCATGGCCATCACTGTGCGTCAGTACGAAGATCGCATCGCGCTGGACGAACGTCGGCGCAGACGGGTTCACACCATTGGCCCTGGGTGTCACGCTTGGATCATGGACGCTCTCCTCGAACGACTGCGCGCGGGTCTCCCGGCCGAGGCCCTGATCACGGACCCGGACATCACCGCCTCGTACGCCCACGACATGGCGAGCTTCTGCGAGGCGGGCAGCCCCGCGGTCGTGGTGCTGCCGCGCACGGTCGAGGAGGTCCAGCACGTCATGCGGACCGCGACCGCGCTCAGGGTTCCCGTGGTGCCCCAGGGTGCGCGGACGGGCCTGTCGGGTGCGGCCAACGCCTCCGACGGCTGCATCGTGCTCTCCCTGGTCAAGATGGACCGGATCCTCGAGATCAGCCCCGTCGACCGGATCGCCGTGGTCGAACCCGGCGTCGTCAACGCGACACTGTCCCGGGCCGTCAACGAGCACGGGCTGTACTACCCGCCGGACCCGTCGAGCTGGGAGATGTGCACCATCGGCGGCAACATCGGCACCGCGTCCGGCGGGCTGTGCTGCGTGAAGTACGGCGTCACCGCCGAATACGTCCTCGGCCTGGAGGTCGTCCTGGCCGACGGACGGCTGCTGAACACCGGCCGCCGCACCGCGAAGGGCGTCGCGGGATACGACCTCACCCGGCTGTTCGTCGGCTCCGAGGGCAGCCTCGGCATCGTCGTCAAAGCCGTGCTCGCGCTCCGTCCCCAGCCGCCGCAGCAACTCGTGCTCGCCGCCGAGTTCCCCTCCGCGGCAGCCGCCTGCGACGCGGTGTGCCGGATCATGGAGCGGGGACACACCCCGTCACTCCTCGAACTGATGGACCGTACGACCGTGCGTGCCGTCAACGCGATGGCCTCCATGGGCCTCCCCGAATCGACCGAGGCGCTGCTGCTCTGCGCCTTCGACACGCCCGATCCGGCCGCCGACCTCGCCGCCGTCGGAGAGCTGTGCGTCACGGCCGGCGCCACGGAGGTCGTGCCCGCCGAGGACGCCGCCGAGTCCGAACTCCTGCTCCAGGCGCGCCGGCTCTCGCTGCCCGCCCTGGAGACGGTCAAGTCCGCCACGATGATCGACGACGTCTGCGTGCCGCGCTCCAGGCTGGGGGCGATGATCGAGGGCACGGCCGCCATCGCGGAGAAGTTCGGCCTCACCATCGGTGTCTGCGCCCACGCGGGCGACGGCAACACCCACCCCGTCGTGTGCTTCGACCACACCGACGCCGACGAGTCCCGCAGGGCCCGCGAGTCCTTCGACGAGATCATGGCGCTCGGACTCGAACTCGGCGGGACCATCACCGGAGAGCACGGCGTGGGCGTGCTCAAGAAGGAATGGCTCGCCCGTGAACTGGGCGAGGTGGGTGTCGAGGTGCAGCGCGGGATCAAGGCGGCCTTCGACCCCCTGGGACTGCTCAATCCCGGCAAGCTGTTCTGACGGCCCCCGCACCGCCGTCAGGCATCACCGTCCGGGGTCTCGTCCTGGGACCAGGGATCACTCATCCACAGGTCGTCGGCCGGGAGCGGGGCGAGCAGTTCGGCGAGGGCGCCGTCCAGGCCGAGCAGGGTGCTCTCGGTGCCCGGCGGAACCACCCGCAGGGTGCGTTCCACCCAGGCGGTCACCGCGACGGACGGCACCTCCAGCAGGGCGTTCCCGTCGGGCGAGGTGAGGGCGAAACAGATGACGGCCCGGTCACCGACCTTGGTCGGCCAGATCCGTACGTCGCCGTGCCCGCACGGCCGGAACACCCCTTCCACCAGCAGTTCCCGGGCGAAAGTCCAGTGCACGGGGGAGTCGGAGCCGATGTGGAAGACGATGTGCACCGCGTACGGGTCGTCGGTGACGTAGGAGAGGCGGGCGGGCACGGGGACGGACCGTTCGGGCGACAGGACCAGCTTCACTTCCAGCTCGCGTTCCACGGCGTTCTGCATGAGGGTGCACGACCTTCCGATGCTCGTGGGCCCGGTCCCGTGACCGGCCCGCACGGGGAGAGAGCGCCCTCCCGGACGTCTATGACGCGACTTCCCAGAAAAACTTCCCCCGACCTGGAAAGTGGTCCAAACGACTGGACCGGCCCGGGGGTGCTCGGTGGTCTGATAGATGTGGACCCTTGTATTGAGGACTCGAAGAGATACGGGACCACGGTGATGAGCGCCCCAACCCCGGCACCCGGTGACGAACGCCCCAGCGAGGGGTACTACCCCGACCCGTCCATTCCCGGATACGTCCGGTACTGGAACGGCGCTTCCTGGGTCCCCGGCACGAGCCGGCCCGCACCCGCCCAGAGCGTGACGGACCCCGCGCCGCAGCCCGCCGCACCGGCGGACGCGGCTCCGCGGCGTCCGGCCGCCCCGGTCGAGGAGACCGGGCCGATGTACTTCGACGAGGTGCGGGGGACGGCCGGCGCCGACGGTGTGCGGGGGACCGCCACCGGCGGGCCCGACGCCCCCGGGCGGCCCCTGCCCGCGTCCGCGTGGCAGGCGGACACCTCCCGGCAGACCGGCTTCGGCGGGGACCGGGACCGCCTCGTCTCGTGGGGCGGCCAGGATCCGCGTACGCCCGACCCCTCGGTCCCCGCCTCTTCCGCGCAGCCCGCGCCCCCGGCCGACCGGGCGCCTGCCGGCCCCGCCCCGGCCGACGCTCCCGATCCGACACGGGGCGCCCTGCCGGGCATGCGTGACGGCGGTCCCGCCGGCCGTCGGCAGGAGCCCGGCGAGGCCCCCTCGGGCGGCGGGGCCGCCGTCGGCGCGACGGGGCCGGGCGCGGCGGCCCGCGCCCCGGGCCCTCGTGAGGAGGGCCCGGTGCGCGCCGACGGGACGATGGCGATCCGCGCGGTCCGGCCCGGCGCCACCACGCAGCCCTCCGCCCCGGCTCCGGCTCCGCAGCAGGCGCGGCCCTCCGCGCCGCAGACACCGCACGCCCCGCAGGCGCCGGGACTGAACACGCCTCTGACACCCGGCCCCGGTGGAGGCTCCGCGTCCTGGGCACAGCAGGCACACCAGCTCGCGCGGCCGGAGCAGACCGCCCGGCCGGAGCAGGCTGCCCGTCCGCTGCAGCCGCGCCCCCAGAGCCCGATGCCGTCCCAGCAGCAGGGCGGCCGTCCCGAGCAGCAGCCCGTCGTGCCCTGGAAGCCGCCGGCGGACGATCCCTTCCAGCAGCTGGCGCGTGCTCAGGCATCCGCCCGGCCCGCCGGGCTCGGCAGGCGGCTGGCCGCGCGCCTCGTCGACACGGTCGTCCTGGGGGCGCTCGTCGGAGCGGTCGCGCTTCCGCTGGTCACCCGCGCCATGGAGCACATCGACCGGAAGATCGAGGCGGCCGAGCAGTCCGGCGAGACGGTCACCGTCTGGTTGCTGGACTCCACCACGGCCGGCCTGTTCGGCGGGGTGCTCGCCGCGTTCCTGGTGCTCGGCTTCGTCCTGGAGGCCCTGCCCACCGCCAAGTGGGGCCGGACGCTGGGCAAGCGGCTGTGCGGTCTCGAGGTGCGTGACATCGAGTCCCACGGTTCGCCCTCCCTGGGCGCCGCCCTGCGCCGCTGGCTGGTCTACGGAGTGCTGGCTCTCGTCGTCGTCGGCGTGGTCAATGTGCTCTGGTGCCTGGTCGACCGGCCGTGGCGTCAGTGCTGGCACGACAAGGCGGCCCGCACGTTCGTCGCGGGCTGAGACCGGTCGTACGCCCGTGTGCTGACGGGCCGTCCCCCGAAAGCACCTCAGCCGTTGCGGGGCACGGCCGACCGGGGTGCACTGCCCCCATGAGTAACGAACCACCGCCTCCGCCGCCGGGGCAGCCGCCCGGGGACGACCCCTTCTCCAAGCGGCCGCCGCAGGGGCCACCGCCCGGTTCGCCCTACGGCGGAGGGCCGCCACCGCCTCCGCCGCCGAACGACCCCTACGGCGGCGGTCCCTACGGCGGCGCCGATCCGCTGGCGGGCATGCCGCCGCTCGCGGAACCGGGCAGGCGGATCCTGGCGCGGCTGATCGACTTCCTCATCATCTCGATCCCGCTGTACCTGATCTCGCTGCCCTGGGGCGGGGCGGTCGACGTCTCGGACGACGACGACGACTTCGGCAACGCCGTCGGGGACGCCTACAGCGGGCATCAGCTGGTCTGGTCGCTGATCGCGCTCGTGCTGTACGTCGCCTACGACACGTACTTCACGCACAAGGACGGCCGGACGCCGGGCAAGCGGCTGCTGAAGATGCGCGTGGCGATGCTCAACGACGGATCCGTGCCGGACACCAGTTCCTCGTTGATGCGGGCCGCGGTGCTGTGGGTCCCGGCGCTGCTGTGCTGTCCGTGCCTGTGGTGGCTGATCAACATCGTACTGATGTTCACCAGCAAGCCCTACCGGCAGACCCTTGAGGACAAGGCGGGCAGGACGGTGGTCGTCAGTACGCGCTGAGACGCGCTGTTCAGCGGTGCAGCGAGTGCTCGCCGACGTGCTCGCGCCGCGCGGTTGCCAGCTCGATGTCCTCGACGGTGCGGTGCGTCCGGGCGGCGGCGGCCGAGGGTGCCGTGAGCTTCGGGGTCCTCTTCGCGCGGGTGGGCAGCGGCACGGTCAGGGCGACCAGGATGCCCAGCGCCAGCGCGGCGGCGCAGACGGCGGCGACCCCGATGCCGGACTCCGTGCCGGACAGGAGCAGCATGGCGAACGCCGAGAAGACGACGGTGGCCGAACCGTAGGAGAACTGAGCGGCAGTCGGATGCGGCATGGCGGTATCCGTCCTCGGGGCGTCGTATGGGGAAGTCGCTCAACACGTTCGCACTGTCAATCGACTCTACGACGGTGGATGCCCGTGGGGGACCGGTAGTAAGCGTGACCTTACCCACGGTACCGGTGCACGGGGGGCGCACGGAGTCACGTTGTCGACGGCGGCGGGACTCGGCGCGCCGGTCGGGCGGGCAGCCGGCCCGGATGCCCGTCCGGATAGCGGAACCGGGCTCCCATATAGTGCACTTGGCCTACGCAAGTCAAGATCTGTCTTTTCTCTCATAACTCCGATCGAATGTCGTCACTTGTGACGCGTTAATCGCGCGCGGCTCCGATTCACTCCAGGCCGCGGACGCGAACGCCGGGGAGGACTGCATCAAGTGACCACTCAGAGACGAGCGCTGCGCGCCACCGCGGTAGCCGTGGCCCTGGCCGCCACCGCCGCGACGGCATCCGCCTTCGCCACCGCGCAGGCGTATGACGGGGCGTCGGCATCCGGCGCCTCCAGCGTCGACCGGCGCGACCCCGCGCCGGTCAAGGCGCACGAGCACGACCTGGAAGGCCCCTTCAGCAAGGAGCAGGACGCACAGCGTCAGGCCGCGCTGGAGCAGGTGCTGTCCGGGGACAAGAAGGTGACCACCCGAGGCGGCTCCAAGGTCGTCCAGCTCGGCAAGAGCAAGTACGTCGAGCTCGGCCGGGAGAAGACCGACAAGATCTTCACCATCCTCGTGGAGTTCGGCGACAAGGTCGACAACACCACGATGTTCGACCCGGACGGCGAGGGCCCCAAGCCGCCCGTCAAGAAGTACGCCGGCACGCCCGGCCCCCTGCACAACAAGATAGCCAAGCCGGACCCGAAGAAGGACAACAGCACCGCCTGGCAGGCCGACTACAACCAGGCCCACTTCCAGGAGCTGTACTTCGGTCAGGGCGCGGGCAAGGACTCCCTCAAGACGTACTACGAGAAGACGTCCTCCGGGCGCTACTCGGTCGACGGCGAGGTCTCCGACTGGGTCAAGGTCCCGTACAACGAGGCCCGCTACGGCTCGGACTACTGCGGCCAGACCAACTGCGCCAACGTCTGGGACACCGTCCGCGACGGCGTCAACGCCTGGGCCGCGGACCAGAAGGCCAAGGGCCGCACACCGGCCCAGATCAAGGCCGACCTGGCGCAGTACGACGAGTGGGACCGTTACGACTTCGACGGCGACGGCAACTTCAACGAGCCCGACGGCTACATCGACCACTTCCAGCTGGTCCACGCCGGCGAGGACCAGTCCGCGGGTGGCGGAGCCCAGGGCTCCGACGCCATCTGGGCGCACCGCTGGTACGCCTACGGCACCAACGCCGGCGCGACGGGCCCCGCGAACAACAAGGCCGGTGGCGCCGAGATCGGTGACACGGGCATCTGGGTCGGTGACTACACCGCGCAGCCCGAGAACGGCGGCCTGGGCGTCTTCGCCCACGAGTACGCCCACGACCTGGGCCTCCCGGACCTGTACGACACCTCCGGCGGCGGCGAGAACTCGGTCGGCTTCTGGTCCCTCATGTCGGCGGGCTCCTGGCTCGGCACCGGCAAGGGCCAGATCGGCAACCTCCCCGGCGACATGACCGCCTGGGACAAGCTGCAGCTGGGCTGGCTCGACTACGACAAGGCCAAGGCCGCGACGGCGTCGACCCACAAGCTGGGTGTCTCGGAGTACAACACCAAGGACAAGCAGGCGCTCGTCGTCGAGCTTCCCGACAAGGAAGTCACCACCACCGTGGCGAAGCCCGCCGAGGGCTCGAAGCAGTGGTGGAGCGACATGGGCGACGACCTGTCGAACACCCTGACCCGCTCGGTCGACCTGACCGGCAAGACGTCCGCCTCGCTGGACCTGTCCGGCTGGTACGACATCGAGGCCGACTACGACTACCTCTACACCGAGGTCTCGGACAACGGCGGCTCCTCCTGGACCGCGCTCGACGGCACGGCGGACGGCATGGCCATCCCGCGTGACGCCAGCGACAAGCCGGCCCTGACCGACGTCTCCGGCGCGGTCAAGAAGCTCTCGTACCCGCTGAACGCCTACGCGGGCAAGAAGATCGACCTGCGCTTCCGCTACCAGACGGACGGCGGCGCGGGCGGCAAGGGCTTCACCGCCGACGCCATCACCGTCACCGCCGACGGCGCCGTGCTCTTCACGGACAACGCCGAGGGCGACGACAACGGCTGGACCGCCAAGGGCTTCTCGCGGATCGGTGAGTCGTTCACCAACGACTACCCGCAGTACTACCTCGCCGAGAACCGCCAGTACGTCTCGTACGACAAGACCCTCGAGGTCGGCCCGTACAACTTCGGCTTCTCCGCCAGCCGTCCGGACTGGGTCGAGCACTACGCGTACCAGAACGGCCTGATGGTGTGGCTGTGGGACACCTCCCAGAAGGACAACAACACCTCGGTCCACCCGGGCCAGGGTCTGATCCTTCCGGTGGACTCCCACGCCAAGCCGCTGAAGTGGACCAACGGCTCGCTCCTGCGCAACAAGATCCAGCCCTTCGACGCGCCGTTCAGCTGGTACCCGAACAAGGGCTTCACGCTGCACAACGCGGACGTGGCGCTGAAGATCAAGCCGTCGCTGGGCGTCCCGGCCTTCGACGACCGCAAGGGCACCTACTGGTACAAGGAGAACCCGACGGGAAGTGTCAAGGTTTCTGACACCAACACCCGGATCTCCATCGTCGGCGAGCCGCGCGACGGCTCCACGATGACGGTCAAGGTCGGCCCCTCGGGCAAGTAGTCGACAAAACTGCAGGTCACAGCTTGATCGGCCGTCGCCCTCTAGCGGGCGGCGGCCGATCGTGTTTAGGTGCGTCCTACCGGATCCTTATTGACGCGAAGTCTTACGGGGGAGCGCGAAGCATGGCAGGCGGAGGTTTCTGCAGGTTGCCCAACGGCACGGTGGTGGTGGCACTGGCGCTGAACAGACCGGCGGACGGAGCCGGACCGGGAGGACCCGTGCGGGTCCTCGTCCACGCGGCGAACCGGGCGCGCGCCCTGACCAGGCTGCGCAACCTCGGACTGCGCGCCGTCTACCTCCGGGGCAACTCCCACCCGCCCACCCCGGACGAGATAACGGCGGTCCTGCACCACCCGGACGGGTTGCTGTGGCGGACCGCGCCGCAGGCCGGGCAGGAGCTCTGGCACCCCATACGGGCGCTCCTGGGCTCCTCCGGATACGCGGGGCCGGCCCGCCCGGCCGCCTGAGCGCGGGCCCCACCCGGGACGGCGGGGCCGGCGCCCCGGCCGTCCGGGCAGGTCAGACGACCGGCTTGCCCGACAGCTCCACGCCCGCGGTACGCATCTCGCCCAGGGCCCGCTCCGTCGTCGCCTCGGCGACACCGGCGGTCAGGTCCAGCAGGACGTGCGTGGCGAAGCCCTCCCGGGCGGCGTCCAGGGCCGTGGCGCGCACGCAGTGGTCCGTGGCGATGCCGACGATGTCGACGGCCGTCACCGACCGGTCCCGCAGCCACTGGGCGAGCCCGGTGCCGTTCTCGTCGACGCCCTCGAAGCCGCTGTAGGCGGCTGCGTGGGCACCCTTGTCGAACACGGTGTCGATCGCGCCGGAGGCGACGGCCGGGGCGAAGTTCGGGTGGAAGCCCACGCCCTCCGTGCCGGCGACGCAGTGCGGCGGCCAGGAGCGCTCGAAGTCCGGGGACGCGGAGAAGTGGTCGCCCGGATCGATGTGGTGATCACGGGTGGCCACCACATGGCTGTACCCGGGCTGGGCTTCGCCGATCAGGTCGGTGATGGCGGCGGCGACATCGGCGCCGCCCGCCACCGCGAGGCTGCCGCCCTCGCAGAAGTCGTTCTGAACGTCAACGACGATCAAGGCGCGATGCATGACGGTTGTCCTTCGGTGGGGGTCCGGCGGTTGCTGTGGACTGGGACGGTGGGGATGACATCGAGCCTAGAGACTCGGCGCACCCTGCGGGAGGGGGCGCACACGTCGGCTCTCCCTCCCCGGCGCGCCCCGCCCGGCGGGACCGGCTCCGGCGGCCCGATCCCCTCGGGCCCCTCCGGCGGCCCGGGCAGGCCTCACGCCCGCCCCGTGGGTCACTCTCGTACCCCGCCGCCTCAGACGTACTCCGTGGGCAGTACGGGCTCCCCGCGCGACAGCTGCATCGCCGACATCGGCAGTCCCGCGCGTGCCGTGATGTGCCGCTCCCGTGCCGCCTCCAGTGGCTCCCGGGCGACCACCTCGCCACCCCTGACGAGCTCCACCAGGAGCTGCCTGTCCGCGAGCTCGTCCGGCACCTCACCCGTGCCGATCACCTCGGCCTCGGCGACGCCGTACTCGTCCAGCCGGCGTGCCGCCCACTTGCGGCCGCCTCTCGACGACTTCGCGCCCATCGACTTCTTCGCCACCGGCAGCACAGGGTCCGCCTGATCGGCCGACCGCGCACGCGCCACCAGCTTGTAGACCATGGAGCACGTGGGGTGGCCGCTGCCGGTGACCAGCTGCGTCCCCACGCCGTAGGCGTCGACCGGCGCGGCGGCCAGTGAGGCGATGGCGTACTCGTCCAGGTCGGAGGTCACCACGATCTTCGTCTCCGTGGCCCCCAGCTCGTCGAGCTGCTGCCGGACGCGGTGAGCGACGAGCAGCAGGTCGCCCGAGTCGATGCGCACGGCGCCGAGCTCCGGCCCCGCGACCTCCACCGCCGTGCGCACGGCCTCGGCCACGTCGTAGGTGTCCACCAGCAGCGAGGTGCCCCGGCCCAGTGAGTCCACCTGTGCCTGGAAGGCGTCGCGCTCACTGTCGTGCAGCAGGGTGAAGGCGTGCGCGCTCGTCCCGACGGTCGGAATGTTGTAGCGGAAGCCCGTCGCGAGGTCCGAGGTGGTGTGGAAGCCGCCGACGTACGCGGCGCGGGCCGCCGCCACCGCCGACAGCTCGTGCGTGCGCCGGGCGCCCATCTCGATGAGCCGCCGGCCGCTCGCCGCGGCCGACATCCGGGACGCGGCCGCCGCGATCGCCGAGTCGTGGTTCAGGATCGACAGGATCACGGTCTCCAGCAGCACGCACTCGGCGAAGGAGCCCTCGACCCGCAGGAGCGGCGAGCCCGGGAAGTACACCTCGCCCTCCGGGTAGCCCCAGATGTCGCCGCTGAAGCGGTAGTCGGCCAGCCAGTCGACGGTGGCCGCGTCCACGATCTTCTGGTCGCGCAGGAAGGCGAGCATCTCCTCGTCGAAGTGGAAGTTCTCCACCGCGTCCAGTACGCGTCCGGTTCCCGCCACCACGCCGTAGCGGCGGCCCTCGGGGAGGCGCCGGGTGAAGGCCTCGAAGACGGAGCGCCGGTCCGCGGTGCCCGCCTTCAGTGCGGCCTGCACCATGGTGAGCTCGTACTGGTCGGTGAAGAGCGCGGTCGACGGCACACCGACCCGTCGCCCAAGGTCCGCTGAGTTCATGCCGGGGATGCTACTCCCTATTCGTCAAAGTGACGAGATGGGGGCGCCGTTTGTGCGCCTGCCCCTCCCTGGTGGCAGCATGGGGTAGGTGAGCGTTGCTGCCCCCGTAGAGATCGAACGTCCCGAATCGGCCGAGGAGACCTTCGCCGTCCCCGAGCCCGACGTCCCCTGGGTGACGCTGGTGCACAACGACCCGGTGAACCTCATGAGCTACGTGACCTACGTCTTCCAGGCCTACTTCGGCTACTCGAAGGACAAGGCGCACAAGCTGATGCTCGACGTCCACCAGAAGGGCCGCGCGGTCGTCTCCAGCGGAAGCCGCGAAGAGATGGAACGCGACGTACAGGCCATGCACGGCTATGGGCTCTGGGCCACCCTGACCCAGGACCGGAACTGACCCGTCGCCCCCTTCCCCCTCCGCCCGACCCACTCATCGGAGAACTCATGGCCGGCCACTTCGAGGCCAACCCAGGCGGCGGCGCGTCCGTCGCGCTCGACGAGGTCGAGGTCGCCATCCTGCGCTCCCTCGCCGTGCAACTGCTCGAACTGATCGGCCCGGGCGACGAGCCCGCCGAGGGCGAGGACCCTCTCGCCGCCCTCTTCGCCGAGGGACCCAGTGAACCGCCCTCGGACCCGGCCCTCGCCCGGCTCTTCCCGGAGGCCTACGGCGACGCGGACAAGGAGCTGCGCGAGGCGTCCGCCGAGTTCCGCCGCTTCACCGAGAACGACCTGCGCACCCGCAAGCGCGAGGACGCCCTCGCCGTCGTGCGGTCGCTGGACGCGCTCGCGCCCGTGGCCGACAGCGGTGCCGTACTCACCCTCACCGGTGACGAGTGCCACCACTGGCTCGGCTCGCTCAACGACCTCCGGCTCACCATCGGCACCCGGCTGGAGGTCTCGGACGAGGACGAGGGCCAGGACGGATCGCTCTACCGGCTGCCCGACGAAGACCCGCGCAAGCCGATGGTGATGGCCTATCTCTGGCTCGGTGCGCTCCAGGAAACACTCGTCGAAACCCTGATGCACGACTGAGGCCCTGCGGGTTCGCTCAACGGATGCTCAAATCCGAATAACGATCCCGTCACCTGAATGGCGTTCTTTGCAGTGCCTGGAAACGCTTGTCCGCTTTTTCCTGTGGTGTGCGCCACATAATGTCCGTCGGCCCCGCCGGGCGACCGTGATAAATCTTCACGACCGCCCGGGGACGCCACCCCTGTTCCCGGGGGCGCTACAAGCCGGCCGAACGCCGGCGGCACTCCATCCATATCCGGGGGGATCAGGACCTGATCCGACGCCGACGACGGCGCGGATCGGCGTGGAGAAAGGCGCACCACCATGACATCGGCGCAGGTCGACAACGGACAGGCGGACGGCCCGAAGGCCGTCGACGCCCCGGCGGGCGAGGGCTACCAGCGTGGCCTCGGAGCCCGCCAGATCCAGATGATCGCCATCGGCGGAGCCATCGGCACGGGACTCTTCCTCGGCGCGGGCAAGGCCATCGACAGGGCCGGCCCCAGCCTCATCCTGGCGTACGCCATCGCGGGCCTGGTCATCTTCTTCATCATGCGCGCCCTGGGCGAACTCCTCATGTACCGCCCGGTGTCCGGCTCCTTCTCGGAGTACGCACGCGAATTCCTCGGCCCCTTCTTCGGATTCGTGACCGGATGGACGTACTGGCTGTTCTGGGTCGTCACCGGTATCACCGAAGTCACCGCCGCGGCCACCTATATGACGTACTGGTGGGATATCCCGCAATGGCTGTCGGCACTCGTGTTCACCTTCATTCTGTACGGCGCCAACCTGATCTCGGTGAAGCTCTTCGGCGAGCTCGAGTTCTGGTTCTCGATGGTCAAGGTCACCGCGATCCTCGGCATGATCCTCATCTGTGCCGGCGTGCTCACGATCGGCTTCTCCGACGCCGGTGACACGGCGACCGTCGCCAACCTGTGGAACGACGGCGGCTTCTTCCCCGAAGGCATCAGCGGCACGCTGATGACCCTCCAGATCGTCATGTTCGCCTTCCTCGCCGTCGAACTCGTCGGCGTCACCGCGGGCGAGTCCAAGGACCCGAAGACGGTCCTGCCGAAGGCCATCAACACCGTGCCGTGGCGCATCGCCGTCTTCTACGTCGGCGCGCTGATCATGATCCTGTCCGTGGTCCCGTGGAGCACCTTCAAGCCGGGCGTCTCCCCGTTCGTCGCCGCGTTCCAGGAGATGGGCCTCGGCGTCGGGGCCGCGATCGTCAACTTCGTGGTGCTCACCGCCGCGCTCTCCTCCTGCAACTCCGGCATGTACTCCACCGGCCGCATGCTGCGCGACCTCGCCCTCAACGGCCAGGGCCCGAAGGCCTTCACCAAGCTGACGAAGAACGGCCTCCCGCTGATCGGCACCACCGCCTCCGCCGCACTCATGCTCGTCGGCGTCTGGATCAACTACCAGTGGCCCGGCGACGCGTTCACCTACGTCGTCTCCTTCGCGACCATCTCCGGCATGTGGGCCTGGATCATGATCCTGGTCTGCCAGATCCGCTACCGCGCCAAGGCCGACCGCGGTGAGCTCCCGCAGTCCACCTTCAAGGCACCGGGCGCGCCCATCACCAGCTGGTTCGCCCTCGCGTTCATCGGCCTCGTGATCATCATGATGGCCGTCGACAAGGACGCCAGGATCTCGCTGTACTGCGCACCGCTGTGGGGCCTCATCCTGGGCGTCTCCTACCTGGTGCTCAAGGCCCGCAACCCCGACAACAAGGCCTTCGCCAAGCGCTGACCGGCGCGACGGCAGCCCCGGGACACCGCCGCCCCAACGGCCACGTCCGGCATACGGGCCCCCGCGTACCACTCCTCGGTACGCGCGGGCCCGTCTGCTTATCCTGGCGCCATGCTGACCCTCACCCAGGCGCTCCACGACCAGATCGTCGCGCACGCCCGCGCCGACCACCCCGACGAGGCGTGCGGAGTGGTCGCGGGCCCGGCCGGGACGGGCCGCGCCGAACGCTTCGTCCCCATGCTCAACGCCGCGCGCTCGCCCACGTTCTACGAGTTCGACTCCGGGGACCTGCTGAAGCTCTACCGCGAGATGGACGACCGCGACGAGGAGCCGGTGATCATCTACCACTCCCACACCGCGACCGAGGCCTACCCCTCGCGCACCGACCTCACCTACGCCAACGAGCCCGGCGCCCACTACGTGCTGGTCTCCACCGCCGACACCGACGGCGCGGGCCCCTTCCAGTTCCGCTCGTACCGCATCGTCGACGGCGCGATCACCGAGGAAGAGGTCCAGGTCGTGGAGGCGTACCCCACCACCGCCTGACACCCCGGGGGCGGCGCCGGAAGCGCCGCCCCCGCCCCGGTGTCCGACTGTTGAACGCTCACCATCCACCATGTGGGATCACACTCCGGATTCCCGGTGGGGAATCGATACGATGAGCCCATGGTTCCCCATGACGTGAGCGACAAGACGCCGGGCATGCTGCTCGTCGCGCGGCTGCACGTCGACCTGTGCAGGCTGTGCAGCGCGATGTGTCCGGCCGCGGGCTGCCCGTGAACCGCCCGGCCTGAGCCGCGGCCCGAGCGCCACCACGTACGCACCACCCCCGCGCGGGGGGCCGTCACACGCGCGCCCCACGCCACGTCCCCGCATCCGACAGGAGCCCACGCCATGGCCATCGAGGTCCGCATCCCGACCATCCTCCGCACCTACACCGACGGCGCCAAGGCGGTCGAGGGCAGCGGGGAGACCATCGCCGACCTCCTCGCCGACCTGGAGAGCCGCCACACCGGCATCCGTGAGCGCATCGTCGACGGTGACCAGCTGCGCCGCTTCGTGAACGTCTACCTCAACGACGAGGACGTCCGCTTCCTCGACGGCATCTCCACCAAGCTCACCGACGGCGACAACGTCACCATCCTCCCGGCCGTCGCCGGCGGCATGCGCTGATGCGGTACGACTCCCCGCTCGCGGCGGTGGGCAACACGCCCCTCGTCCGCCTGCCGCGGCTGTCCCCGTCCGACGACGTCCGGATCTGGGCCAAGCTCGAGGACCGCAACCCCACCGGCTCGATCAAGGACCGCCCCGCCCTCCACATGGTCGAACAGGCCGAGAAGGACGGCCGGCTGACACCCGGCTGCACCATCCTCGAACCGACCAGCGGCAACACCGGCATCTCACTCGCCATGGCGGCCAGGCTCAAGGGCTACCGCATCGTGTGCGTCATGCCGGAGAACACCTCGCAGGAACGGCGCGACCTCCTCACCATGTGGGGCGCGGAGATCATCCCGTCCCCCGCCGCGGGAGGCTCCAACACGGCCGTACGCGTGGCCAAGGAGCTCGCCGCCGAACACCCCGACTGGGTCATGCTCTACCAGTACGGGAATCCCGACAACGCGGGCGCCCACTACGCGACCACCGGCCCGGAGATCCTTGCCGACCTCCCGTCCGTCACCCACTTCGTGGCCGGCCTCGGCACCACCGGAACCCTCATGGGCGTCGGGCGCTACCTGCGGGAGAACAAGCCCGACGTCAGCATCGTCGCCGCGGAACCGCGCTACGACGACCTCGTCTACGGCCTGCGCAACCTCGACGAGGGCTTCGTCCCCGAGCTCTACGACGCGTCCGTGCTCACCACCCGCTTCTCCGTCGGCTCCACCGACGCCGTCACCCGCACCCGCGAGCTCCTCCAGCAGGAGGGCATCTTCGCGGGCGTCTCCACCGGCGCCGCGCTCCACGCCGCGATCGGCGTCGGCCGGAAGGCCGTCAAGGCGGGGGAGAGTGCGGACATCGTCTTCGTCGTCGCCGACGGCGGCTGGAAGTACCTCTCCACCGGTGTCTACACCGCCCCCACGACCGAGGCCGCGATCGAGACGCTGCACGGCCAGCTCTGGGCGTGACACCGGCCGGCACACGAACGGGCCCCCGGACCACCGGAACCTCAGGAGGCGTGAGGCGGGAAGTGCGACCCGCCCCACGCCTCCCGTGCGTCACCCCAGACCGCGCACCCGGTCCCACAGCCCCGGGTCCACCTCACCGGCCTTGCGGCGGAACGCCGACACCGCCACGTCCCGCAGCTCGTCCGTCTCCAGGAAACTCTGCCGCCCACGCGCGTCCCCCACCGCACCCCGCGGCAACGCGATCACTCCCGGCCGCTCCTCGTGATGCTTACTGGTGATCTTGGCGACGACCGCCGTGCCACCCCGCACCGACAGCACCAGACACGGCCGGTCCTTCGACCCGGGCCCGTCCTCGTACGGCACGTCGGCCCACCAGATCTCCCCGGGCCGCGGCTCACCGTGCGGCCGCCCCCTCTTCCGCTCCGGAGCCCGCCCCGGAGGACGGCTCCGCCCGCCCGGCCGCCGCGGACCACGCCCGCCCCGGCCCCGCGCATCGGAGACGGACGCCACGAGCGCCAGCAGGACCACGGCGGCCAGTGCCGCCCACCACCACGTGTTCATCCCCCGACCGTACCCGCGCCCCACGACCCCCGGTCTTCCATCGAACCGGTGACAGCACAGGTGAGTTCCCCCACAACGGCAGGCCATGGAGGAGCGACCGCCTGTTTCGCGCCTTAGGCTCGACGGACCGCACGAACCCTCCCCGTCCCACGCCTCGGAGGTTCACGCTCCATGAAGCTCACCGTCGTCGGCTGCTCCGGCTCGTTCCCCTCCACGGGATCGGCATGCTCGAGCTACCTCGTAGAGGCCGACGGCTTCCGGCTGCTCCTCGACATGGGCAACGGTGCCCTTGGCGAGCTGCAGCGCCATGTCGGTCTCTATGACCTCGACGCCATCTTCCTCAGCCACCTCCATGCCGACCACTGCATCGACATGTGCGCGTACTTCGTCGTCCGCTACTACCGCTTCGACGGCGGCAGACCCGCCGTGATCCCCGTGTACGGACCCGAGGGAACCGAAGGGCGCCTGACCACGGCTCACGCCGACACCCCGTCCGACCATGCCATGAGCGAGGTCTTCGACTTCCACACGCTGAAGTCCGGATCGTTCGAGATCGGCCCCTTCTCGGTCCGTACGGAGAAGGTCTGCCACCCGGTCGAGACCTTCGGCATCCGCATCGAGCACGAGGGCCGCACCCTCACGTACTCGGGTGACACGGGCACCTGCGAGGCGCTGGCCGAACTGGCCGAGGGAGCCGACCTGTTCCTCTGCGAAGCATCGTTCGTCCATGGCAAGGAGGACATCCCGGACCTCCACCTCAACGGCCGGGAAGCGGGCGAGTACGCCGCGCGCGCCGGAGCGGGCCGCCTCGTCCTCACCCACATCCCGCCGTGGACGGACGCCGCACGCAACCTCTCCGACGCCCGCGAGGTCTACGACGGCCCGGTGGAGCTGGCGGTACCCGGAGCGGTGTACGAGGTCTGAGACGCCGGCCCCACGCACGACGAAGCCCCCACCTCCCGTCGCGGGAGGTGGGGGCTTCTCGATGCGTCCGCCAGGGCTTACGCCTTGGTGAGGTCCTCGACCTCTTCCTCGGGCTCACGGCCCGGGGTGGTGAGGTTGAACTTCGTGATGGCGAAGCGGAAGACCACGTAGTAGATCACGGCGAAGACCAGGCCGATGGGGATGATCATCCACGGCTTCGTCGCCAGGTTCCAGTTCAGGAAGTAGTCGATCGCGCCGGCGGAGAAGCTGAAGCCGTGGTGCACGCCCAGGCCCCACGTGACGGCCATCGACACGGCGGTCAGCACCGCGTGGATGACGTACAGCAGCGGCGCGATGAACATGAACGCGAACTCGATCGGCTCCGTGATGCCGGTGACGAACGAGGTCAGCGCCAGGGACATCATCATGCCGCCCACGGCCTTGCGGCGTTCGGGCCGGGCCGTGTGCGTGATCGCCAGAGCGGCGGCGGGCAGCGCGAACATCATGATCGGGAAGAAGCCGGACATGAACTGACCGGCCGTGGGGTCACCGTGGAAGAAGCGCGGAAGGTCGCCGTGCCACGTGCCGCCGGCGGAGTCCTTGAAGGAACCGATCTCCTGCCAGGCCACCGTGTTCACGAACTGGTGCATGCCGACCGGCAGAAGCGCACGGTTGACGACACCGAAGATGCCGGCACCGACGGCGCCCAGACCCGTCATCCACTCACCGAAGTTGGTGATGAGGTCACCGATCGGCTCCCAGAGCAGACCGAAGAGAACACCCATGATGGTGCCGACGAAGGCCATGATGATCGGGACGAGGCGGCGGCCGTTGAAGAAGCCGAGCCAGTCCACCAGCTTGGTGCGGTGGTAGCGCTGCCAGATGACGGCGGCCAGGAGGCCCATGATGATGCCGCCGAAGACCTTGGGGTCGTTGTACGTCGCGGCGACGTCGACACCCTTGTTGGCTGTGGTGTTCACGACGGCGTCGGAGGTCGGGAACGCGGTCAGCACGTTCTTGTAGACCAGGAAGCCGACCAGAGCGGCGAGCGCGGTGGAACCGTCGGCCTTCTTGGCGAAGCCGATGGCTATGCCGACGCAGAACAGCAGCGGCAGGTTCGCGAAGACCGCGTCACCGGCGGTAGCGAAGACCGTGGCGACCTTCCCCCAGCCGAGGCCCTCCTCCCCGAAGACATCGGGCTGGCCGAGGCGGAGCAGGATGCCCGCCGCAGGCAGGACGGCGATCGGCAGCTGGAGGCTGCGCCCGATCTTCTGCAGGCCCTGGAACACGCCGGCACCCCGCTTCTTCGCGGGAGCCGCCGGGGCGGCAGCGGTATCCGTACTCATGAACTTCCTCCGGTAAGGCAAGGCGTCGCCGGGGACGGGTTACCGGGGAGGCGACGACTTGAGGAACGCGGCGGAGAGACAGCCGCGTGGTCTGGACCACTCAGTGGTGTAGACCAGTTTTAGCACGGTGAGGGTGAGATAAGGAACCTGCAAATCCGTAGCCCCGACGCCACCCTGGGTGACACGGCGAAGGCCCTCGGACCGGTGGGTCCGAGGGCCTTGCGGAAGGGGAGGGGCCTCTACCTGGTGAGGTCGTCCTCCGTCTTCCTCTCCTCCTCCGCGGGCTCCCGCCCGGGGGTCTGGAGATTGAACTTGGTGATCGCGAACCGGAAGATCACATAGTAGATCACCGCGAAGCACAGCCCGATCGGGACGATCAGCCACGGTTTGGTGTCCAGGTGCCAGTTGACGACGTAGTCGATCAGTCCCGCCGAGAAACTGAAGCCCGCGTGCACACCGAACGCCCACGTGACGCCCATCGAGACGCCGGTCAGGATGGCGTGCACCCCGTACAGCAGCGGAGCGACGAACAGGAACGAGAACTCGATCGGCTCCGTCACGCCCGTCACGAACGACGTCAGTGCCACGGAGAGCATGAGCCCGGACACCTCCTTGCGCCGCTCCGGCCGCGCGGTGTGCGCGATGGCGAGGGCGGCGGCGGGAAGGCCGAACATGAAGATCGGGAAGAAGCCCGAGGTGAACTGGCCCGCCGATGGGTCCCCGGCGAAGAACCGGGAGATGTCGCCCTGGACGGTCGCCCCGTCCGCGCCGGTGAACTCACCCGCCTGGAACCAGAAGAACGTGTTCAGGAACTGGTGCATGCCGATCGGGATCAGCAGCCGGTTCGCGAACCCGAAGATCGCCGCGCCCCAGGCGCCCAGATCGATCAGTTGCTTGGCGAACCAGGTCAGCGCGTCACCGACCGGCTGCCAGAGGAGGCCGAACAGCGTGCCCAGGATCACACAGAGGAACGCCATCAGGATCGGTACGAGGCGGCGGCCGTTGAAGAAGCCCAGCCAGTCGACCAGCTTGGTGCGGTGGTAGCGCTGCCAGACGACCGCGGTCAGCAGGCCGATGATGATGCCGCCGAGGACCCCCGGGTTCTGCGGCGTCCCGGCGGGCAGCGCCTCGGTCACCGTCCCGTCGACCGGGAACGCCGTCAGCACGCCCCGGTAGACGAGGAATCCGACGACCGCCGCGAGTGCGGTCGAGCCGTCCGCCTTCTTCGCGAAACCGATGGCCACACCGATGCAGAACAGCAGGGGCAGGCCCAGGTCGCCGTTGAGGATCGCCCCGCCGCCGTTGAGGAGGACCTTGGCGAACTTGTCCCAGAAGGCGCCGTGCAGCGAGGAGCCGAAGAGGTTGCCGAGGCTGACCAGGAGGCCGGCGGCGGGCAGGACGGCCACCGGCAGCTGCAGGCTGCGGCCCACCTTCTGCAAACCCTGGACCGGCCCGTTCCACCACTGCCGCTGCGGTACTGCCGCCGCGCTCGAACTCATCGGCTTCCTCCCGGAACAAGCCTGGTTTGGCGGTCGTTGGAAACTGGTGTAGACCAGTTGCGATACGGTGCGGAGCCCTGCCGGAAGGCAGGGTGTCGGTGATCGTCATCATTGGGGACCGTCCGGTTACCCGCCCGTGAAGTTGGGCCAACCGTGCGTTACCGTGACGAAACGGACCCACGGTGGGCCGCCCCACGCACGCACAGACCAGGGAGAAGGACATGGCCAGCAAGGCTGAGAAGATCGTCGCCGGGCTCGGCGGTATCGAGAACATCGACGAGATCGAAGGCTGCATCACCCGCCTCCGCACCGAGGTCCACGACCCCAGCAAGGTCGACGAAGCCGCGCTCAAGGCCGCCGGAGCCCATGGCGTCGTCAAGATGGGCACCGCGATCCAGGTCGTCATCGGCACCGACGCCGACCCCATCGCCGCCGACATCGAAGACATGATGTGACCGGCTGACACCACCGGCCCACCCGAACCCACGCGCAGGCCCCGCTCCGCCCCCGACCGGCCGGGAGCAGGGCCTGCCGTGCACCCGAACAGACCCCGCGCCCGCAGCCGATAGGCTCGACGCCATGTCTCGCATCGACGGCCGCACCCCCGAACAGCTCCGCCCCGTCACCATCGAACGCGGATGGAGCAAGCACGCCGAAGGCTCCGTACTCGTCTCCTTCGGCGACACCAAGGTCTTCTGTACGGCCTCCGTCACCGAAGGCGTCCCCCGCTGGCGCAAAGGCAGCGGCGAAGGCTGGGTCACCGCCGAGTACTCCATGCTTCCCCGCTCCACCAACACCCGCGGCGACCGTGAATCCGTGCGCGGCAAGATCGGCGGCCGCACCCACGAGATCAGCCGCCTCATCGGCCGCTCCCTGCGCGCGGTGATCGACTACAAGGCCCTCGGCGAGAACACCATCGTCCTCGACTGCGACGTCCTCCAGGCCGACGGCGGCACCCGCACGGCCGCCATCACCGGTGCCTACGTCGCCCTCGCCGACGCCATCGCCTGGGCCCAGGGCAAGAAGATCATCAAGCACGGCCGCAAGCCCCTCACCGGCACCGTCGCCGCCATCAGCGTCGGCATCGTCGACGGCACCCCCCTCCTCGACCTCTGCTACGAGGAAGACGTCCGCGCCGAGACCGACATGAACGTCGTCTGCACCGGCGACGGCCGCTTCGTCGAGGTGCAGGGCACCGCCGAGGCCCAGCCCTTCGACCGCAGCGAACTCGACGCCCTCCTGGACCTCGCCACCGCGGGCTGCGTCGACCTGGCCAAGCTCCAGGAAGAAGCCCTCGCCCGCACACTCGGCGAGTAAAGAAGCAACCAAAAGCGCAGCGCACAGCGTCGTAACGAGCACGGGCGCACGGGTCGAACCGTGCGTCCGTCCACGTATCCGCTCCGGGGAGGGACCGCACCATGGCCTCGCGCCGCCACCACCGCACCGCACTCGCCGTCACGGCCACCCTGCTGACGCTCACCGCCGCGGCAGGCTGCGGCGCCGTCGACAAGGCCCTCGACTGCGTACGCACCGCCGACGCCATCGCCACCAGCGTCAACAGTCTCCAGCAGGCGATATCCAACGCTTCCAACGACCCCACGCAGGCATCGGAAGCCCTGGACCAGATCGACAAGGACCTCAAGGACCTCGGCGACACCACTGACAACGCCGATCTCAGCAAGGCGGTCGACGACCTCCAGGCCGGCGTGACCAACGTCCGCGACTCCCTCGACAAGGGCGACGCCACCCCCGACATCACCCCCGTCACGGACGCGGCCGCCGAGATCGGCAAGGTCTGCACCCCCTGACCGGAGACGCCCCCACCCCGTCGCAGGGAGGGCCGCACCCCGTCGACAGGCGGCGATAATCGAGGCATGACGCGCCTGATCCTCGCCACCCGCAACGCCGGGAAAATCACCGAACTCCACGCGATCCTCGCCGACGCGGGCCTGACCCACGACCTCGTCGGCGCGGATGCGTACCCGGACATCCCCGACGTCAAGGAAACCGGCGTCACCTTCGCCGAGAACGCACTCCTCAAGGCACACGCCCTGGCCCGGGCCACCGGCCACCCGGCCATCGCGGACGACTCCGGACTGTGCGTCGACGTGCTCGGCGGCGCCCCCGGGATCTTCTCCGCCCGCTGGTCCGGCACCCACGGCGACGACCGGGCCAACCTGGACCTGCTCCTCGCCCAGCTCGGCGACATCGACGCCCCCCACCGCGGCGCCTATTTCGCCTGCGCCGCCGCCCTGGCCCTGCCCGACGGCACGGAACGCGTGGTCGAGGGCCGCCTCAACGGCACCCTGCGCCACACCCCGGCCGGCACGCACGGCTTCGGCTACGACCCGATCCTCCAGCCGGACGACGAGACCCGCACGTGCGCCGAGCTCACCCCGGCGGAGAAGAACGCGATCAGCCACCGGGGGAAGGCGTTCCGGGCGCTGGTGCCGGTGGTGCGGGAGCTGGTGGGCTGAGACCCGCCTCGCCACAGACCGAGAGGGGCCCACCCACGGTCGGGGGCCCCTCTCGGTTTCCGTGCGGCCGGTGGGACTCGAACCCACACGGGATTTCTCCCACGGCGATCTAAACGCCGCTCGGCTGCCAGTTACGACACGGCCGCATGCCATCGACCATGCTAACGGGATGGCGTCCCGCACGGGTACGCCGAGGCGGATCGGGTTCCCGTCCCCGATCCGCCTCCCCGGTCACTCGCCGGTGTTCCCCGCACGAGGTACATCGGTACCCGCGCCGATCTCCCGCAGCGCCCGGTGAAGACGCGGGCCCGTACGGCTTCACCTGAAGCGGTACGGGCCCTTCCGGACGGTGCGTCAGAACTTCGGTTCCGGGCTCTGGGCCTGGACCAGTTCGGCCGCCTCCTGCTCGGTCTCCACCGAGGGCGGGGAACCGGCGAGCGGCTGGTTGGCGGTCTCCTTCATGCAGGCCACCGCGATCACGCCGACCAGGGCCGCCGCCATCGCGTAGTACGCCGGCATGAGGTTCGTGCCGCTCCAGCTGATCAGGGCCGTGATCACCAGCGGTGTCGTGCCGCCGAAGATCGAGGCCGAGAGGTTGTAGCCGACCGACAGGGAGCCGTAGCGGACGTTGGTCGGGAACAGGGCCGGGAGGGCTGCCGACATCGTTCCCAGCAGGCAGACGAGGGAGAGGCCCAGCATCAGCATGCCGATGATGATCGCGGGGATGCTGCCCTGGCGGATCAGCAGGAAGGCCGGCAGGGAGAGGAACAGGAATCCCAGCATGCCGGTCATCAGCAGGGGCTTGCGGCCGAAGCGGTCGGAGAGCTTGCCGAACCGGCTGATGATCACCATCAGGACGACCATGACGCCGAGCAGGATGAGCAGCCCGTGGGTCTCGCTGTAACCGAGCTCGTCGGAGAGGTAGGTCGGCATGTACGACAGGAGCATGTAGTCGGTGATGTTGTACGCGCCGACCAGGGCGATGCAGAGGATCAGCGTCGGCCAGTACTGGCGGAAGATCTTGGCCAGGTCGCCCTTGGCGGTGGACTCGACGTGGTCGGCGGCATCCGTGGCGTGGGCGGTGCCGCCTTCGAGCTTCTGGAAGGCGGGGGTCTCGTCCAGGCGCAGTCGCAGGTAGAGGCCGACGAGGCCGAGGGGTCCGGCGACGAGGAACGGGATGCGCCAGCCCCAGGACTCCATCTGGCCGGTGTCCAGGAGGGCGTAGAGGAGGGTGACCAGGCCGGCGGCGCCGACGTATCCGGCGAGTGTGCCGAATTCGAGGAAGCTGCCGAAGAAGCCCCGGCGCTTGTCGGGGGCGTACTCGGCGATGAACGTCGACGCGCCGCCGTACTCGCCGCCGGTGGAGAAGCCCTGGAGCATCCGGAAGAAGATCAGGAGTACCGCTGCCCAGACGCCGATCGTGCCGTGGGAGGGGATGAGGCCGATCGCGAAGGTGCCGACGGCCATGAGGATCATGGTGAGGGCGAGGACCTTCTTGCGGCCGATCTTGTCGCCCATGGGGCCGAAGAACATGCCGCCGAGCGGCCGTACGAGGAAGGCCACGGCGAAGGTGGCGAACGACGAGAGGAGCTGGGTGGTGTCGTTCCCGGACGGGAAGAACACGTGCCCGATGGTGACGGCCAGGTAGGAGTAGATGCCGAAGTCGAACCACTCCATGGCGTTGCCGAGCGACGCCGCTTTCACCGCACGCTTGACCGCCTGGTCGTCGGTGACGGTGATGTCCGTCCGGCGGAGCCGGGGGTTCCGGCGCTTCCGGATGGCCCGGAAGAGCGTGGGGTGCCGCTTGACCGCATCAGGGTCGGCCGCCTGGTGGGGGTCGGAGGCCGCCATGGCCGGTTCCTTTCGTCGAACGGTGTTCCAGGAAAGGCTTCTGCGCGGTCATGGCGGTTGCAAACCGAATTCGTGGCCGAGTGCGACCTCGGTCACATCTCCTGGGGCAGGCGCCCCGGACCGGGGTCAGATCCCCAGGTCCTTGATGATCTTGGCGACGTGGCCGGTCGCTTTGACGTTGTAGAGGGCCTTCTCCACCCTGCCCTCTTCGTCGACGACGATCGTGGAGCGGATGACGCCCGTCACCACTTTGCCGTAGAGCTTCTTCTCGCCGTACGCGCCGTACGCCTCCAGGGTTTCCTTGGAGGGGTCGCCGACCAGGGTGACCTGGAGGTTCTCCTTCTCGCGGAACTTGGCGAGCTTCTCGGGCTTGTCGGGCGACACGCCGATGACGTCGTATCCGGCGCCGGTGAGCAGCTCCAGGTTGTCGGTGAAGTCGCAGGCCTGCTTGGTGCAACCGGGGGTAAGCGCCGCCGGGTAGAAGTAGACGATGACCTTGCGGCCCTTGTGGTCCGCGAGCGAGACCTCCTTGCCGTCGGCGTCCGGAAGGGTGAAGGCGGGGGCGGTGTCGCCTGTCTGCAGTCGCTCGCTCATGTTTCTCCTCGAGTGGCACGCGGGCTGTGTCGCACCGAGCGTAATAGGGGGTGCCGCCGGGTGTAGGGGCGGTCGAGCTGACAGACTGTCGATGAAGGTTTACCGACGACGACCACGGAGGCGGCGCAGTGTCGGATACGAGGACCCCTGCGCAGATCGAGGCGGACATCATCAGCAGGCGTCAGCAGCTTGCGTTGGTGCTGGACGAGATCGGGGTGCGGGTGCACCCGAAGACGATCATGGGTGACGCGAAGGCCAAGGTCGCGTCGACGGTGGACCGGACGGCCGGGCGCGCTTTCGTCGCTGTGAACCGTTCGGTTTCGGACGTGCGGGCACAGTTCGTGTCGGAGGACGGTTCGCCGCGGCTGGAGCGGGTGATTCCGGCGGCCGTGGTGGTGGTCGGCGCGGTGGCGCTGCTGACGCTGTCGACGAGCCGCAGGAAGCGCTGAGGGCCCGTGTCGCGCGTGGTGCGGGGCGCTGAGGGCTGGTCTCGGCGTGTCGTGCGGAGTGCCGAGGTCGGTTTCCGGGCGGGCCCTGGGGCGTGTCGTGCGGGGCGGGGCAGGTAGGTTTCTGCGCGTGAGCGACAACGGCATGAGCAACACCGACGACAAGCTGCCGATCCGGATGCTGCACGACCGTGTGCTGGTCCGGTCGGATTCGCCCGAGGGCGAGCGGCGTTCCGGCGGCGGCATCCTGATTCCGGCGACGGCGGCGGTGGGCCGGCGTCTGGCGTGGGCCGTGGTGGTCGCGGTGGGCCAGAACGTGCGGACGGTGGAGCCGGGTGACCGGGTGCTGTACGACCCGGAGGACCGTGCCGAGGTCGAGGTGCGGGGTGTGGCGTACGTGCTGATGCGGGAGCGGGATCTGCACGCCGTGGCCGCTGACCGGTTCGAGGGCTCGCTGGACTCGACGGGGCTGTACCTGTAGGACGCGGTGGTTCGTGCGTGAGGCCTGGTGACGGTTGTCACCAGGCCTTTTGCCTGCCCTTTGCTACGGTGGTGGGACCCCGACGAGACGCGCCGTACCGGGTTTCCGTAAAGACGACGCACCCGTTCTGTTCGCGTGTTCGTCGTGGAGGTGCCGTCGTGGCCTGGGTTCTGTTGATCGTCGCCGGTCTGCTCGAGGTGGGCTGGTCGATCGGGATGAAGTACACCGACGGGTTCACGCGGCTGTGGCCGAGCGTGTTCACCGGTGTGGGGATCGTGGCCAGCATGATGCTGTTGTCGCAGGCGGCTAAGACGCTGCCGATCGGCACGGCGTACGGGGTGTGGGTCGGGATCGGTGCGGCGGGTGCCGCGGTGCTGGGCATGGTGGTGCTGCACGAGCCGGTGACGGCGGCCCGGATCTTCTTCGTCTGTCTGCTGCTCGTCGCGGTGGTGGGGCTGAAGGCGACGTCCGGGCACTGACGGTTCAGGTGCGGCCGGGGGCGAGGGGTGCCGGCTCGCCGGGTTCGTGGTCCTCCGGCTGCCTGCCGCGGTCCTCTTCGGTGTGCCGGTACGGGTCTTCGCCGGGGCGGCTGTCGTCGGGGGTTCCGGGTTCGCTGCCGGCGTTCTCGTGGTCTCCGGGCCCCCGTCCTTCCGCTTCCCGGCGGGGGGCGGGGGTGGCGCCGCCGGCGGGGGTGGCGGTGCGTGGCCCCCGCGGGGCGCGGGAGCTTTCGGTGGTGGTGCGGGTGCCGTCCTGCCCTTCGCCGGATTCACGGGCCTCGCCGGATTCACGGGCCTCACGGGATGCGCGGGGGCCGGGGGACTTCTCGGCGTCCTGTGTGTCCTCGGTGTCCTGCGTGTCCTCGGTGTCTTCCGTGTCTTCCGTGTCCTCTTCCCCCGCGCTCTCGTCCGGGTCGGGCTCTTCGGGGCCTTCGTCTGCCTCCAGGTCGAAGTCCCGCACCTCGGCGCCTTCCAGTGCTGCCCGGGTGTAGGCGGCCCAGGTCTGGGCGGGTGCGCCGCCGCCGTTCATGCGGGCCAGGCCGAGGGCGCCGTACAGCGGTTTCTGTACGCCCGTCTCGGGATCCTGGCCCATGACGGCGATGACGGTGGCGAGGTCGGGGGTGTAGCCGGCGAACCAGGCGGCCTTGTCCTCCTCGGCGGTGCCCGTCTTTCCGGCGGCGGGGCGGCCGGCGCCCTGGGCGGCGGTTCCGGTGCCGCCGTCGACGACGCTGCGCAGGACCGAGGTCGTGGTGTCGGCGGCCTCGCGGCTGACGGCACGTCGGGCGGTCCTGGCGGGGAGGCTGAGCGCGTTGCCGTTCTTGCTGATCTTGGCGACGAGGGTGTACGGGCGCTGCCTACCGTGGTCGGCGAGGGTGGCGTAGGCCGACGCCATGTCGACGGCGCTGGCGGTGGCGGGGCCGAGCGCGATGGAGGGGGACGCGGTGAGGTCGGGGGTGTTCCGGGGGATGCCGAGGGCGATCGCGGTGTCCTTGACCTCGTCGGGTCCGACGTCCTGGGCCATCTGGGCGTAGACGGCGTTGACGGATTTGTCGGTGGCCTCGCGGACGGTGATGGAGCCGTAGTCGACGTCGTCCTCGTTGGCGGGGGAGTAGCCGGTGGAGCCGGTGGCGCTCCTGACGGTGCGTTCGTTGGTGCCGTCGTAGCGGGTGTTGGGGGTGATCGCGCGGCCCTTCTGGGTGGTGGACCCGTTGGCGAGGGCGGCTGCGAGGACGATGGGCTTGAAGGTGGATCCGACCTGGTAGTCACGTCGGGTCGCGTTGTTGACGTATTGCTTCGTGTAGTCGATGCCGCCGTAGAGGGCGACGACGTGGCCGGTGGCGGGGTCGATGGAGGCGCCGCCGGCGCGGACGTTGCGGTCGGCCTCGCGGTCCTTGCTGGTCTTGGTGAGGACGTTGTCCTTGACGGCTTCGACGAGAGCGCGCTGCTTCTTCTTCTGCAGCGTGGTGGTGATGCGGTAGCCGCCGGTGGCGAGGGTGTCCTCGCCGATGATCCGGTTGGCGGCGAGGTAGTCGTTGACGGCCTGGACGACGTAACCGCGCTGGCCGGAGAGGGCGGTGGCGGGCTTCGCCTTGCCGGGGACGGGGAAGGCCATGGCGGCACGGTCGGCGGGGGTGAGCCACTTCTGCTTGACCATGCCGTCGAGGACGTAGTCCCAGCGGGCGAGCACGGCGGACTTGTTCTCCGGGTGGGCGACGACGTCGTAGGAGCTGGGGGCGTTGAGGAGGGAGGCGAGGTAGGCGCCTTCGCCCGCGTCGAGGCGGTCGACGTCCTTGCCGTAGTAGGCGTGGGCCGCGGCCTGGATGCCGTAGGCGTTGCGGCCGAAGTAGCTGGTGTTGAGGTAGCCCTCGAGGATCTCGTCCTTGCTCTGTTCGCGGTCGAGCTTGATGGAGATGAAGAGTTCCTTGGCCTTGCGGACGAGGGTCTGTTCCTGGCCCAGGTAGTAGTTCTTGACGTACTGCTGGGTGATCGTGGAGCCGCCCTGCCTGCCCTTGCCGGTGGCGGTGTTCCAGCCGGCGCGGAGGGTGGCCTTGATGTCGATGGCGTTCTCGGAGTAGAAGTCCCGGTCCTCCGCGGCGAGTACGGCGTGCTGGATGGTGCGGGGGATCTTGCGGAGCGGGATGTTCTCGCGGTTGATCTCGCCGTCGCGGGCGATGACGGTCCCGTCCTCGTAGAGGTAGACGTTCGACTGCGCGGTGGCGCTGGCGTTGGCGGCGGGGATCTCGACGAGCTGGTAACCGGCGATGAATCCGCCGACGAGGAGCAGTGCGAGGAAGAGGAAGCCGGCGAGCGTCATGCGCCAGGTGGGTACGGCTCTGCGCCAGCCCGTGCGTTTGGGTCGCTTGGGGCGTTTCGCGCGCCTCCTGCCGTCCTGTGCGCCTTCGGGCTGCGGCGGGCCGGGGGCTGCGGCCGGGGTCGAGGTGTCCCGGGGGGCCCAGCCCCCGGAGCCCTGCTGACCAGGGTCTCCGCCGTTCTGCGGTGGCTCGTGGCTCATGACTGTGGAGGCTCCTCGACTGCGGACGATTATCCCATAGTGCACTTTTCGGACCGATAACCCTCGGATCCCTCCACGGAAATGGGGTCGCGGCGGCCGGACGCCATGGACTAGCGTCGTGCGCTTTGGTCCTGACTGGCGGAATGACACGTGGGGAGGGGCTGCGGTGCGGCTCTATGCGGTGGTGGCGGCCGGCGGGTTCCGGCGGTACGCCACCTACCGGACGGCGACGCTGGCGGGGGTGTTCACGAACACCGTCTTCGGCTTCATCGTCGCGTACACCTATCTGGCCCTGTGGGACGAGCGCCCGCGGCTCGGCGGTTACGACCAGTCGGAGGCCCTGACGTACGTGTGGCTGGGTCAGGCGCTCTTGATGACCTGCGCGATGATGGGTGCCGGCTTCGAGAGCGAGCTGACGGAGCGGATCCGTACGGGTGACATCGCGGTCGACCTGTACCGGCCCGCCGACCTCCAGTTGTGGTGGCTGGCCGGGGACCTGGGCCGGGCGGCCTTCCACCTGCTGGGGCGCGGGGTCGCGCCGATGGTGCTGGGGGCCCTGGCGTTCGACCTGGCGTTGCCGGATTCGCCCTGGATGTGGCCGGCCTTCCTGGTGTCGGTGCTGCTGGGGGTGGTGGTCAGCTTCGCGCTGCGCTTCCTGGTCGCGTTGTCGGCGTTCTGGCTGATGGACGGGGCCGGTGCCCTGCAGATGGCCATGCTGGCGGGGCTCTTCTTCTCCGGGATGCTGCTGCCCCTGACGCTGTTCCCGGGTGTGCTGGGGGAGGTGGCGCGGGCTCTGCCGTGGTCGTCGCTGCTCCAGGTCCCGGCGGATGTGTTCCTCGGCAGGTACACGGGGTGGGGCCTGTTGAGGGCGTACGCCTTCCAGGCCGGGTGGGCGGTCGCGCTGCTGCTGGCCGGGCGCCTGCTGCAGACCGTCGCGACCAGGAGGGTGGTGGTGCAGGGTGGCTGACGTCCGGGTGGAGGCGGCGGCCGGGCCGCGGCCGGGGACCGCGGAGGTCGCGTTCGCCGACCGGTCCCGGCTGGTCGAGGGGGTCCGCGCGTACGGGCTGATCGTGGCGATGTGGCTGCGCTCGACGCTGGCGTACCGGGCGTCGTTCGTGATGACGACGGTCGGGAACTTCCTGATGACCGGGTTCGACTTCGTCACGATCATGCTGATGTTCTCGCACGTGGACGCGCTGGGCGGCTACACGCTGCCGGAGATCGCGTTGCTGTACGGGGTGTCGGCGTCGGCGTTCGGGCTGTGCGATCTCCTGCTGGGTTCCGTGGGCCGGCTCGGGCAGCGGGTGCGTGACGGGACGCTCGACACGCTGCTGGTGCGGCCGGTTCCGGTGCTGGCGCAGGTGGCGGCCGACCAGTTCGCGCTGCGCCGGCTGGGCCGGATCTCGCAGGCGCTGTTGGTGCTGGGGTACGCCCTGGTGACGCTGGACATCGCGTGGACCCCGCTGAAGGTGGCCCTGCTGCCGGTGATGGTGCTCAGCGGGGCGGCGATCTTCGGGGCGGTGTTCGTGGCGGGTGCCGCGTTCCAGTTCTACGCGCAGGACGCCTCGGAGGTGCAGAACGCGTTCACGTACGGGGGGACGACGCTGCTGCAGTATCCGCCGTCGGTGTTCGCGCGGGACCTGGTGCGCGGGGTGACGTTCATCGTGCCGCTCGCGTTCGTGAGCTGGCTGCCCGCGCTGTACGTGCTGGGCCGGGACTACCCACTGGACCTGCCCCGGTGGGTGGCTTTCCTGCCGCCGTTGGTCGCGGGTGGCTGCTGGGTGCTCGCGGGTCTGGTGTGGCGGGTGGGGCTGCGGTCGTACCGCAGTACGGGAAGCTGAGGAGTGGACGTGGACGACATGGACTTCATCGAACTCGACGGCGTCGAGAAGGTCTTCGACGTGCGGCGCAGGACGGGTTTCCTGCGCCGTGAACGGCGTGAGGTGCGCGCGGTGGACGGGATCAGCTTCCGGGTGCCGCGCGGGGAGATGGTCGGCTACATCGGCCCGAACGGGGCGGGCAAGTCGACGACGATCAAGATGCTGACGGGCATCCTGACGCCGAGCGGCGGCCGACTGCGGGTGGCGGGGATCGACCCGTCCAGGGAGCGTACGAAGCTGGCGCACCGGATCGGTGTGGTGTTCGGGCAGCGCACGACCCTCTGGTGGGACCTGCCGCTGCGTGACTCGTACCGGCTGATGCACCGGATGTACCGGATCCCGGACCGTCGCTTCCGGGAGAACCTGGACCGCTGCGTCGAACTCCTCGACCTGGGTGAGCTGTTGGAGGTGCCGGTGCGGCAGCTGTCGTTGGGGCAGCGCATGCGGGGCGACATCGCGGCGGCGCTGCTGCACGATCCTGAGGTGCTGTACCTGGACGAGCCGACGATCGGGCTCGACGTGATCTCCAAGGCCAAGGTGCGGGGTTTCCTGCGGGACCTGAATGCGGAGCGCGCCACGACCGTGCTCCTGACGACTCATGACCTGACCGACATCGAGCAGCTCTGCAAGCGGGTGATGGTGATCGACCACGGCCGCCTGGTGTACGACGGTGCGCTCGCCGGGCTGCACGAGGTCGGGGAGAGCGAGCGGACGCTGGTCGTGGACCTGGAGCGCGAACTCCCGCCGATCGAGCTGGCGTCGGAGCCCTCGGTGCGGGTGGTGAAGGTGGAGGGGCCCCGGCAGTGGCTGGCCTTCCCGGCCGCCGTGTCGGCGGCGCCGCTGGTGGCGCGCATCGCGGCGGACTATCCCCTGGTCGATCTGTCGGTGCGTGAGCCGGACATCGAGTCCGTCATCGCGAAGATGTACGTCTCGGACGCCGCTGCTCGCCCCGGCCGTTGAGTGAGTTGGCCGGTTCTCGACGGAGTGTGGGGGTAGATGTCGCGTCTTGACCTGCTTTAAGCGCCCTGGATCATCTTCGAATGTGTCCGGATATCGAGCACAGGAAAGAAGATTCAGTTGACTAGTCAATCAAAATTGGATTGACTGTTCAGCGTCTCGAAGCGGCCTCCGTGATCCGGTGCCGATGGGGCGGGAATGTCGCTCGGTGGACCATGCCGCACAACCAGGGAGCTTTTGTGTCTGAATTATCCTCAAACTTTTCCGAAACGCCCAGGAGCGGCTACGAGAACGGCGCGCTGCATGTGCGTGCCGACGAGGGGCCGGTCAAGTGGGTGGCCGGGGACGAATACACGATCAAGGTAAGCACCAAAGACACTGATGGAACCCTGGGCTTCGTGGTTGCCACGGTCCCTCCGGGGAACGGCCCCATCGCCCATCTTCACCAGCACAGCGACGAGTCCTTCTTCATCCTGGAGGGCGAGCTGGAGTTCCTGAACGGCGACGATACCTTCATGGCGAGGGAAGGCGATTTCGTCTTCGTGCCGCGAGGGATTCGGCACCGGTTCAGGAACGTCGGTACCGAGGATGTGAAGATGGCGTTCTTCTTCACTCCCGGTGGTCCGGAGAACTTCTTCCTCGACTTCGGGGACGAACCGCTGCCCGGTCACGCGCCGCAGCTGTGGACGCCGGAGCGATTCACTCCGCAGATGATCGAGGCGAACATCCAGATGGGCAATATCGTCCTCCCTGAAGACAATTAGCGAAAACGCAATCGTCTACCAGTGGGCATGCGAGCCCATCAGGAGCGGGGCGTAATCGGTGAGGCCGGGGGAATCACCCCGGCCGATCCGTCCCTCGTAAAATCCGGTACGCCCGCCCTTCGGATATTACCGAGGCGGGCGCCCATGAACTAATTCTTCAACAAACAGAAAGTAATGAGATGACGGACGTTCTGAGCGGTAAGAAGGCCCTGGTCACCGGAGGATCGCGTGGCATCGGCGCGGGAGTGGTGCGCCGACTGGCCGCCGACGGAGCCGCGGTCGCATTCACCTACGTACAGGCGAAGGACACGGCGGAGGCCCTGGTCGCGGAGATCGCGGCGGCCGGAGGCAAGGCGGTGGCGATCCAGGCCGACGCCGCGGACCGGGCCGCGGTCCGCGCGGCGGTGGCGACCACCGTCGCCGAACTGGGTGGTCTCGACATTCTGGTCAACAACGCCGGCCACGGAATGGTCGCTCCGCTGGCCGAGTTCAAGGACGACGACTTCGACCGGATCATGGCGCTGAACGTCACCGCCACCTTCACCGCCATCCAGGCGGCCTCCGAGCACCTCACCGAGGGCGGTCGGGTGATCACCATCGGGAGCGTCAACGCCGACATCGTCCCCTTCGCCGGGCTGGGGGCGTACAGCGCCTCGAAGGCCGCGGTCGCCGGACTGACGCGTGGTGTCGCCGCCGAGCTCGGCCCCCGCGGCATCACGGTGAACAACCTGCAGGTGGGTCCGACGAACACCGAATCGAACCCGGACTCGGGCCCCTTCGCGCAGGTGTTGACGGGCCTGACGCCGATCGGCAAGTTCGCCCAGCCGTCGGACATCGCCAGCGCGGTCGCCTACCTCGCCAGTCCGGAAGCCTGGTACGTCACCGGTGCGAGCTGGAATGTCGACGGCGGTTTCGGCCTCGGCTTCCACGCCTGAGCGCTGCTCGCACGGTCAACGTGCGCGCGGTAGACACCGCGCGGTGACCACGGGCCCCCGGCCCCTCGCATCGGGTGGCACGGTCTGGATGAAGCCAACTCCGGCCGGCGCTGCCGGAGGGGCCGGGTGGCCCGTCTTTCGGGGACCGAAACTCCCACATCGCAGGACAGGAACAAGGAAGGTCGTCGGCATGATCGAGAATTTCGAAGAGGGCTTTGCCGAGGTGAACGGCACCCGGCTTCACTACTTCATCGGTGGTGAGGGCGAACCGCTGGTGCTCATGGATGGATGGCCGCGCACGATCTACGGACTCCACAAGATCATTCCCTCCCTCGCTGAGCAGTTCCGGGTCATCGCCGTCGACTACCGGGGTCAGGGCGCCTCGGACAAGCCTGAGGGCGGCTACGACAAGAAGAACATGGCGAAGGACGTCTACGAACTGGTCCGGAGCCTGGGTTTCGAGCGGGTGCACATCGCCGCCGGGGACGTGGGCGCCATGGTTGCCTACAGCTTCGCCGCGAATTACCCGGAGGCGACCGACAAACTGGCTGTCTGGGAGGGAGGGCCCTACCGGCCTGCGGTGTACGAGCACCTCAGCGTCTTCCCCAAGGACACGGAGCCGAATGTCTGGTGGTATCCACTGGCCATGATCGAGGGCCTGCCCGAGAAGCTGCTCGCCGGGCGCTTCCGGCACATCATCGACGCGACGACCGACTCCCTCGCCCTTTACCCGGAGCGCGTCAGTGAGGAAAGCCGGGCCATCTACGCCGCGTCGTACGACGCACCCGAGGCGGTCGCCGCCGCCTTCCGCGTGTACAGGGCCGTGCACCAGGACATGGCTGACTACGACACGTACGCGCCGTTGACCATGCCGACCCTCGTGATCGGCGCCCGGTACCTCGATTTCATTCGGATCATGATGGACGGCAGGGTCGAGAACCCTGTGTACGCCAAGATCGAGGACAGTGGCCACTACATAGCCGAGGAGCAACCGGAGGCGCTCGTCGCCGAGCTGAAGAAGTTCTTCAGCTGACGGGGCGCCTGCCGCGGTGGCGCAGGCGGGCGTACAGAACTCGCGTGCGCGGTTGTGCACCGGGCACCAGTGGCCGGACCCGCGTGATGGCTGCCCCGTCATGTCCGGTCGCCGCACGGTGCCGTCCAGGTGCGAGGCAGCGCCTCCGGCGCGACGGCGTCGATCCTGCGTGAATGGCGGAACGGCCGGTAGGCCGCCCGGTCATTGCTCTATAGGGTGCGCGGTATGACAAGCGAAAACCCGGACATGCGTGCCTCCGACGCGGAACGTGAGCGGGTCGCGGAGACCCTGCGGGAGGCCGTGGCCGAGGGCCGGCTGGAGATGGACGAGTTCGAGCAGCGGCTGGACGCGACCTACCGGGCGCGCACCCACGGGGAGTTGGAACCGCTCGTACAGGACCTGCCGGTGCCGGGCGCCCCCGCCCGGCCCGTGACCGGGGCGGTCGCCGCGCGGACGGGGCGGGACGCCGGATGGGCCGGGCGGATCGGTGGGCGGGCGACGTCGTCGGGGGCCTTCGCCTTCTGGGGCGGTTTCAACCGCAAGGGCCGGTGGACGGTGGGGCGGCAGTTCACCGCGTTCGCGATGTGGGGCGGCGGGGAGATCGATCTTCGCGAGGCCCACTTCGCGGAGCGCGACGTCGTGATCCGCTGCTTCGCCGTCATGGGGGGCATGCAGGTGACGGTCCCGCCGGACCTCGACGTCCAGGTGAGCGGGCTCGGCTTCATGGGCGGTTTCGGCGAGCACTCCAAGATCGACGAGGAGGACCCCCACCCGGACTCCCCGCGGGTGAGGATCACCGGGTTCGCGCTGATGGGCGGTGTCGGTGTGGAGCGCAAGCGGAGCAAGGCGGAGAAGCGGCGGCTGCAGGAACTTGAGCAGGAGCGGCTGCTGCGCCTCCGGAAGCCGGACACGGGGGACGGGCGCAAGGAGCTCGGCTGAACCCGGCGGCTCGCGCCGGGAGCGTGCCCGGAAGCGGCCCGTCCTCCTCCCGTCAGAACGTGTCGCTCCTCGGCGTCCCGTCGACCTCGTCGAGGTCGACGGCGTGCCCCAGGGTGCGGTATCCGGCGTCGTTGAAGTGCAGGTGGTCGCCGGAGTCGTAGGCGGGCAGGATCCGGTTCGGGGCGTACGGGTCGCGGATTGCCCGGTCGAAGTCGACGAAGGCGTCGAAGACGCCGCCGGACCGGATCTCGTCGTTGACCGCCAGGCGTACGGCGTTGCGCTCGGGCGTCCAGCTCGGGTAGCCCTGGAAGGGGGTCAGCGTCGCCCCGACGACCCGCAGTCCCCGGTCGCGCGCCCGCTCGGCGAGTGCGCGGAGTCCGGCGGTGATGCGGCGGGCATCGACCTCCTGGGGGGCTTGCTGCACGTCGTTGATGCCGAGTGAGATCACGACGGTCTTCGCTCCGGCGACGGAGAGCACGTCGCGTTCGAAGCGCTGCGTGGCGCTCGGGCCGCCCAGTTTCTTCACGCCGCGGTTGCTGAGCGGGCTGTCCCGCAGGACCCGGTTTCCGGCGATCCCCTGGTTGGCGACGCCGAAGCGGTGCCGCAGCCGGTCGGAGAGGACGTCCGGCCAGCGGCTGTTGGCGTCGGTGGTGGAGCCGCTGCCCGCGGTGAGCGAGTCGCCGATCACGACGATCGCGCCGGGCGAGGCGTCGTTGTGGACGTCGACGGCCGTGAGGTAGCGCCACTGGGTGGTGCTCCAGGTGCCGTGCCCGTCGGCCAGGTACGACGTCTGGTGGCTGGTGGGGTGCTGGGTGACGGGCCCGGAGGCGTGCGGGGTGCGCAGCGTGACGACGAGGTCGGCGTCGGGGGCGACGGGGACGACGACCGGGTCGCTGACGACCTGTCCGCCCGCGGCGACCGTGACCGTGGGCAGGCCGCGGAAGGTGACCCGGCGGGTGTTGACGGTCGCCTGGTCGACGACGAGCGGGGCGGCGCCGAAGAGGTTGGACACGGTGATGCGTGCCGCGTCACCGCCGATGCTGGTGTGCACGATGTTCCGGATGGTGCGGCCGGGGTATCCGTGGGTGGAGTTCGGCTCGGCGCTGACGGGCGCTGCGGTCCAGGTCGCGACCCAGGTGCCGGTGGAGTTCGCCGGGGCGGCCTGGTTGCGGGACGCCGCGTGTGCCTCCGGTCCGAGCGGTGCCGTCCGCTGCGCCGCCATGAACGACGTACCGAACGCCACGGCGGCGGCGAGTGCGGCGGTGCCTGCCACGAGGGCGATGAGCAGGGCATACCCCTGGCGCCTGGGCATCTGTGGTGCTTCTCCTTGCGGTGTACTGCCCGGCGCAGGGTCCTGCGTTCGGGGCGGTGTTCGAGTTGTTCTCATGATGCGGCAGCCCCCGGGGAACTCGTCATGCGGCCCGGGAGTAGGTGGGGTAGGGACAATGCGTACGGCACGGCGTGACGCGTACGCGGACGGGTGGAGCGGATGGAACAGGACGCGGGGCAGGGAACGGGACCCGGACCGGACGGCCACGGCCCCGGGCGGCCGGGGGCGGAGCCGGGTGGTGCGCCGCCCGGGAGGTCCGGTGTCCGGCCGTCCGGGCTGCCGTTGGGCGGTTTCGCGTACACCGCCGCCGACGAGGAGAAACAGCGCGGCGTGCGCCGCATGAAGACCACCGCCACGGGACTGCTCCTCCTCGTCGCGCTCGTGTACGTCCTCGCCACGTGGGCGGAGAACTCGGGTGTGGGGGGCTGGCCGGGCTTCGTCGCAGCGGCTGCCGAGGCTGGAATGGTGGGTGCGCTGGCGGACTGGTTCGCCGTCACGGCGCTCTTCCGGCGCCCGCTCGGCCTGCCCATCCCCCACACTGCCATCATTCCCACCAAGAAGGACCAGTTGGGGGAGTCACTCGGTTCCTTCGTGGGCGAGAATTTTCTCTCCGGAGACGTCGTTCGTGACCGAATTCACGCGCTGGGGGTCGGTGCGCGCCTCGGGAGGTGGCTTGCCGAGCCCGCTCACGCCGACCGTGTCACGGCCGAGCTCGCCACGGCACTGCGGGGCGCGCTGACGGTGCTTCGGGACTCCGATGTGCAGGCGGTCGTCGGGGAGGCGATCACCCGCCGGGCGGACGCCGCGGAAGTCGGCCCGGGCATGGGCAAGATGCTGGAGAGGATCGTCGCGGACGGCGGGCACCGCAGGGTCGTCGATCTCGTCTGCGTACGGGCGCACGACTGGCTGGTGCTGCACGGTGACTCCGTGATGGACGCGGTGCAGGGCGGGGCGCCGGGCTGGACCCCGCGCTTCGTCGACAAGCGGGTGGGGGAGCGGGTCTACAAGGAGCTGCTGCGCTTCGTCACGGAGATGCGGGACATGCCGGGGCATCCGGCGCGCGGCTCGATCGACACGTTCCTGACCGACTTCGCCGCCGACCTCCAGACGGACAGCGACACCCGGGCCCGGGTCGACCGGCTGAAGTCGGAGATCCTGGGGCGCGCCGAGGTCCAGGACGTCATCGCGTCGGCCTGGTCGTCCGTGCGCGCGATGATCCTCGCGGCGGCCGAGGACGAGCGCAGCGAGCTGCGGCTGCGGGCCAGGGCCTCGCTGATGTCCCTCGGCGCGAGGCTGTCCACGGACGAGCGGCTGCAGGCGAAGCTGGAGGGGTGGCTGGAGGACGCGGCTGCGTACGTCGTCACGACGTACCGCACCGAGATCACGTCGCTGATCAGTGACACCGTGGCCGGCTGGGACGCCCACCAGACGTCGAAGAAGATCGAGGCGAACATCGGCCGCGACCTGCAGTTCATCCGGATCAACGGCACCGTGGTCGGCGCGCTGGCCGGTCTGGCGATCTACTCCGTGTCACGGGCCCTGGGGGGCTGACCGGGGGCGCGCCCGTCCTGTCGTACGGACACGCCCCCGGGTCGTGCGGGGAGTTGCTGTTCAGTACGCGCCCCGCGGCGCCCGTGTTCAATCCCCCGGCACTCGTTTTCTGTGCGGCCGGGTGTTTTCCCTCGCGGTGCCGTGCGCTGTCTCAGGCGCTGCGCCGGGTGACCGCCCAGGACGCGGCGGCGATGCCGCCCGCCACGGTGAACACGGCGGGCCAGGCGCCGACCTTCTTGGCCAGCGGGTGCGATCCGGCGAAGGCGGCGACGTAGGCGACGGTCAGGGCGGTGGCCGCGCGGGGTCCGGCCTGCCGGTTCCACCCGTATGCCGCCACCGAGCCGGCGGCGGCCAGGGCGACGCCGCCCAGCTGGCGCTTCCGGGTCCACCGGGCGATTCCGTACCCGCCGACGAGACCGCTTGCCGCCACTGCCGCTGTCGGAACCTTCGCCATTGCCGCCACCTTCGATCTCGCGGGTGCCGGCCTGCTGCCGGCATGTGCCGAGGACCCGAGAATAGTTCTCGGGTCCTCGGTGCCCTGCGGCCGGGCCGGTCTGCGGGCGGGTGATCGCGCCGGTGCCCGGCCGGCGGGTGGGTGCCCGGTGCCCGGGCCGCCCGGTCAGTCGGTGCCGAACTCCATCGCCGCGCGGTCCAGCAGCTCGTCGTCGCCCGAGACCTCGCCGCGCGAGGCGATCGCCTGGGCGCCGCCCTCCGGCATGGCCCCGATCAGGCCGGTGGCCGCGGCCTGGGCCGCGCCGATCAGCGCCGGGTGCGCGGTGCCCACGAGGCCGAGGCCCGCGAACTGCTCCAGCCTGGCGCGCGAGTCGGCGATGTCGAGGTTGCGCATGGTGAGCTGGCCGATCCGGTCCACCGGGCCGAACGCCGAGTCCTCGGTGCGCTCCATCGACAGCTTGTCCGGGTGGTAGCTGAAGGCCGGGCCGGTGGTGTCGAGGATCGAGTAGTCCTCGCCGCGCCGCAGCCGCAGGGTGACCTCGCCGGTGACGGCGGAGCCGACCCAGCGCTGCAGGGACTCACGGACCATGAGGGCCTGCGGGTCCAGCCAGCGGCCCTCGTACATGAGCCGGCCGAGGCGCCGTCCCTCATTGTGGTAGTGGGCGAGGGTGTCCTCGTTGTGGATGGCGTTGACGAGGCGCTCGTAGGCGGCGTGAAGGAGCGCCAGGCCCGGGGCCTCGTAGATGCCGCGGCTCTTCGCCTCGATGATGCGGTTCTCGATCTGGTCCGACATGCCCAGGCCGTGGCGTCCGCCGATGGCGTTCGCCTCCATCACCAGGTCGACGGCGGTCGCGAAGGGCTTGCCGTTGATCGTCACCGGGCGGCCCTGGTCGAAGCCGATCGTGACGTCCTCGGGGGCGATCTCGACGGAGGGGTCCCAGAAGCGGACGCCCATGATCGGGTCGACGGTCTCCACCCCGGTGTCGAGGTGCTCCAGCGTCTTCGCCTCGTGGGTGGCGCCCCAGATGTTGGCGTCCGTGGAGTAGGCCTTCTCCGTGCTGTCGCGGTAGGGCAGGTCGTGGGCGACCAGCCATTCGGACATCTCCTTGCGCCCGCCGAGCTCGGTGACGAAGTCGGCGTCGAGCCACGGCTTGTAGATGCGCAGGTGGGGGTTGGCCAGGAGGCCGTAGCGGTAGAACCGCTCGATGTCGTTGCCCTTGAACGTCGAGCCGTCGCCCCAGATCTGGACGTCGTCCTCGAGCATCGCCCGGACCAGCAGGGTCCCGGTGACGGCCCTGCCCAGCGGCGTCGTGTTGAAGTAGGCGCGGCCGCCGGAGCGGATGTGGAACGCGCCGCAGGCGAGCGCGGCCAGGCCCTCCTCGACCAGTGCCGCCCGGCAGTCGACCAGACGCGCGATCTCGGCGCCGTAGGCCTTCGCGCGGCCCGGCACCGACGCGATGTCGGGTTCGTCGTACTGGCCGATGTCGGCGGTGTAGGTGCACGGGACGGCACCCTTGTCGCGCATCCACGCGACCGCGACGGACGTGTCGAGGCCGCCCGAGAAAGCGATGCCGACGCGGTCGCCGGTGGGCAGGGAGGTGAGAACCTTAGACATGGGAAGAGTATGCATGCTCTTGCATGTATATGCAAATGTCCCGCGAGCGGCGCCTGGGCCCGGCCGGGCCGGCCGGCGTCCGAGGGGTGCACAAGCGTTTACCCTGAGGGTGAACGCTTGTGCACCCCTCTGCGTACGGAGACCCGATGACCGCACCCGCGCCCGCCGCCGCCCCGGACCACCCCCGCTTCGCCGTCGGCGTTCTGGCCTTCTGCGGCGTCGTGGTCGCGATCATGCAGACGATCGTCGTGCCGCTGCTCCCGCACATACCGGGGCTCACCGGCGCGACCCCCGCCGCCGCGAGCTGGCTCGTCACCGTGACCCTCCTGACCGGCGCGGTCTTCACCCCGGTCCTGGGCCGGGTCGGCGACATGTACGGCAAGCGCCGCGTCCTCGTCGCGTCCCTGGGCGTCCTCGTCGTCGGCTCCGTCCTGTGCGGGGTCAGCTCCCACATCGGTCTGCTGATCGCCGGACGCGCGCTCCAGGGCGCGGCCATCGCCGTCGTCCCCCTCGGCATCAGCATCCTGCGCGACGAACTCCCGCCGGAGCGGGTGCTGTCGGCCGTGGCGCTGATGAGCTCGACGCTGGGCATCGGGGCGGCCGTTGGGCTGCCCGTCGCGGCGGTCGTCATCGAGAACTTCGACTGGCACACGATGTTCTGGGTCTCCGCCGTCATCGGCCTCATCGACATCGCCCTGGTGCTCCGCTTCGTGCCGGAGTCCCCGTTGCGCTCCCGCGGCAGGTTCGACGCGGTCGGCGCGCTGGGACTGACCGCCGCGCTCGTCTGCCTGCTGCTCGCCGTCACCCAGGGCGGCGACTGGGGCTGGACATCGGTCCGCACCCTCGGTCTGCTCGTGGCCGCGCTCGTGATCGCCCTGGTCTGGGGGGCGTACGAACTGCGGGTGGGTACACCCATGGTCGATCTGCGGGTCTCGGCCAGGCCCGCCGTGCTCCTCACCAACGTCGCCGCGCTGCTGATCGGTTTCGCCTTCTACGCCAACTCCCTGGTCACCGCCCAGATGGTGCAGGAGCCGAAGGCCACCGGCTACGGTCTGGGCGCCTCGCTCGTCGTCAGCGGACTGTGCCTGCTGCCCGGTGGTGTGACGATGGTGGCGCTCTCGCCCGTGTCGGCGCGCATCTCCGCGAAGCACGGGCCGAGGACGAGTCTGGCGCTGGCCGCCGGGATCATCGCCGTCGGATACGTGGTCCGGTACTTCACCAGTCACAGCCTCTCGTTCATCATCGCCGGCGCCACGGTCGTCTCGGCGGGCACGGCGATCGCGTACTCCGCGCTGCCGGCGCTGGTCATGCGCGGTGTTCCCGTGAGCGAGACGGGCGCGGCCAACGGCCTGAACACCCTGATGCGGTCGATCGGCCAGGCCTTCTGCAGCGCCACGGTGGCGGCGGTGCTCGCCAACCTGACGTTTCTGGCCGGAGGCCGCGAGGCCCCGACCCTCGGGGCCTACCGGCTGGTCTTCCTGATCGCGGCCGGGGCCGCGGTGCTGGCGCTCGGCGTGACGCTGTGCCTGCCCGGCGGCCGCGCGGGTGACGGTACGGTCGCAGGCAAACGCCGGAGCAACGGCCGTACGCGGGCGATGCCGATCCAGGAGGGCGCATGACCGCCCGAGTCACCGCACCGACAGTGCCCGAGGCGACCGCCACGGGCAAGGACGCGATCCTGCTCGCCGCGCGCCGGGCGTTCACCCAGCGGCCGTATGCCGAGGTGACCATCCGGGGCATCGCCGCCGACGCGGGGGTGAGCGCGTCCCTCGTGGTGAAGCACTTCGGCCGCAAGGAGGAACTTTTCAACACGGTCGCCGACTTCGGCCCGGCCGCCGGGGAGCTCTTCGACGCCCCGCTCGACGGGCTGGGCCGCCACATGGTGCTGACGCTCGTCCGCAGGCGCAGGGAGCAGAAGGGGGACCCGCTCCTGCGGGTCGTCTTCTCCTTGGGCAACCACGACGAACGCTCCCTGCTCCGGGACCGTTTCCACGAACAGGTGACCGCACGCCTGACGGCACGGCTCACCGGCCGCGAGCGCGCCCTGCGCGCCGAGCTGATCGCCGGCCACCTCATCGGTCTGGGCGCCACCTTGAGCCTGCACCGGGAGGGCGCGGGCGCGCAGGCCACGCCCGAGCACCTCGCGGACCTGTACGCGCCCGCGCTGCAGAGCCTGGTGGAGGGCTGACCGCTAAGGTTGTTGCCAACTGGACGAAGAACCATTATCAGCCATGCCCCGAGTCCCTCCGGGTGTCGGGTAAACGATCGCGGAGTCGGACCCGGCGGCCCCGTTGCCGCGAAAGACATCGCGGGGGCACCGGCCTTCAAGGCCGCGAAAGCGTTGACCAGGCCGGCCGCCCAGGGTGAGGCGCGAAAATTGGGCGGTCCAGGCGGCTCCGGTGCTGGGGAGCCTTCGCGGATGGGCGGAAGCGAAGCTCCTGGCATGAATGGGCGACTTCGTTCGTAACCCCGCACGCCAAGAGCTTCGCCGCTTCGCGCGGTCGATCCCCGCGCACACCCTGCCACTCCGCCGGCCACAGGCTCACGCACGGTGAGCTTCAGTCCGGCTGCCCTTCAACCAGAGGAAGAGCGACGTGTACGCCGAGATCCACAGCCGGGCGTTTCTGCGCGGGCCTGCACGAAATAATCCTACGGGTCAGGTTGAACTACTCCGCCCAGTACCGGTACCAGAGGGCCGAGGTGCCGTCGCCGTTCGGCGTGCAGTAGAAGTACTCCTGCCCATCGGCGCTGCCCGAGGTACTGCCGTAGACGGCCTGGTTGTTCCTCGCGGCGTCGATCTCGCAGGTGTTCTCACCGGTGTGGGGGTCCGTGGCGTTGGGCGTGATCCGCACATTGATGTACCCGTTGGCGGCCGCTTGAGCCGCCCCCGCACCTGCGGTCAGCAGGCCGGTCATTGCGACCCCGGCCACCATCATCCCCGCCGCCGCGCGCACTGTCTTCTTCACGCAGTCCATTCCCTTCTCACGTAAAGAGCATGATCTGACATGGATGTGACTGGCAATCAGATCCACTGTCAGTAGCACGTCTCTCGCCGACGTCCAGGTTCACTCATTCGTCGAACAGGGGACACGTCACATGAACGCAGAGGTCGGCGCCGCTCATCCGGCACCGGCTGACCCTGAACGGAGAGAGGCATGTGCCGAGTCGTCCGCCAGGAATTCCCCCAGTGGTTGACCGCTGCCCGCACCTCTGGCGCCTTCTGACATGATCGCGCCGAGGGTCACACCCGCAGGACCTCGATGCCCAGCGCGCTGAACTCCTCGACGACGTCCGCCGGTGCGTCCCGGTCCGTGACCAGGACCGACACGGCGCCGGTCTCGCACACCTGGGCGAAGGCCCGGCGCCCGAGTTTCGACGAGTCGGCCACCACGATGACCGTGCCCGCGCACTCGGCGAGAGCCCGGTTGGCACCCGCCTCGGACTCGTCGTGCGTGGCCGCGCCGAAGCGCGGGTGCACGGCGTCCACGCCGAGGATCGTGTAGTCGAGCGCGAGGGTGCGCAGGACGGAGTCGACCAGGGGGCCGACGAGTTCGTACGAGTTCGGCCTGGCCACCCCGCCGGTGACGACGATCTTCACCTGGGGGCGGACCGCGAGCTCGTTGGCGATGTTGATCGCGTTGGTCACCACGGTCAGCGCCGTGCCGCCGCCCGCGGGTTCGGGCCGCACGGCCAGCTCCCTGGCCACCTCGGAGGTCGTCGTGCCGCCGTTGATGCCCACGGTGGAACCGGAGGGGACGAGTTCTGCCGCGGCCTTGGCGATGCGCTGCTTCTCGTCGGCCCTGCGGGCCGCCTTGTACCGCAGCGGCAGGTCGTAGGCGACGGTGCTCACCACCGCGCCGCCCCGGGTGCGGGTCAGGAGGTTCTGCCGCGCCAGTTCGTCCAGGTCGCGGCGGACGGTGGCGGGGGAGCAGCCGAGCTGTTCGGCCGCTTCGAGTACGTCGAGGTGGCCCTGGTCGCCGAGGATCTCCAGCAGCCGGGTCCATCGTGTGTGCGCCGCCACCTGGTCTCCTCCTTGCTCGGAGCGAAACCCTATCGCCCGGGGCGGGCGAGTATCTCCAGCAGGCGGGCCACCTCTGCGGCGACGGCGTCGCGGGCGGGACCGAGGTAGGCGCGGGGGTCGGCGGCGTCCGCGTGGGTGTCCAGGTATGCGCGGACGGCGCGCGTGAACAGCTTGTTGAGGTGGGTGGAGATGTTGACCTTCGTCATGCCCGCGGCGATCGCCTCGGTGAGGCCCTGGTCGCCGACACCGGAGGAGCCGTGCAGGACGAGCGGGACGCCCACCGAGTCGCGCAGCCGGGTGATGAGCGCGAAGTCGAGGGCGGCGTCGCGGGTCAGCATCGCGTGGGAACTGCCGACGGCCACGGCGAGGGCGTCGACGCCCGTGGCCTCGACGAACGCGCGCGCCTCGTCCGGATCCGTGCGCACACCGGGTGCGTGCGCCCCGTCCTTGCCGCCGATCTCGCCGAGTTCGGCCTCCACCCACACCCCTTGGCCGTGGCAGTAGTCGGTGATCTCCCGGGTGGCGGCCACGTTGTCGTCGTAGGGCAGCTTCGACGCGTCGAACATCACCGAGGTGAAGCCGAGCCGGACGGCCTCGCGCACCAGCCCGGCCGACTCGGCGTGGTCGAGGTGCACGGCCACGGGTACGTCTGCGGCCCGGGCGACGGCGAGCGAGGCGAGGCCGATCGCTTCGAGGGTGCCGTGATAGCGGGCGGTGTTCTCGCTGACCTGCAGGATGACCGGCAGCCGGGCCGTCTCCGCCCCGCGCGCGATGGCCTGCGCGTGTTCGATCTGCACCACGTTGAAGGCCCCGACGCCGGCCGCGCCGGTGCGGGCGCCGTGGGTGATGTCACCGGTGGATATGAGCGGCATGGGCTTCCTTCGCGGGGCGGGATGCGTGAATCCAGGCGAGTGATGCTCGAAGTTGCTCATTTATAGCGTGTATCAAGCAGGTATGAAACAGGGATTGCTTCTGAGGGCCCTCTTGCGCGGTGCCGTCGCGGGATGTGCGGTGGGAGGCCGGGGGCAGAGCCCTCGCCCCGCGTGCGTAACCGGGTGCACCTTGCCCCTGACGGTCGCGCGGAGGTCCGCGAGGAGGCGGCCCAGTACACCGTGCGGTCGACGTCCTTGTGCCGCGAGGACCTGTTCGACGGCCGGCCCGTCGGCGACGGCCGCGTGCAGGCCGGCTCGGGTCACCGACCGCCCGCGACCGCGGGTGCCCTCGACGGCCCGCCGGTCCACGACGAGGCGGGGCAAGGGAAGCTGTCGGGCCCGTGCCCGGTCAGGTCATCGCCTGGGTGCCGATGACGCCGAGCAGCTTCAGCCGCTCGGCGGCCTCGCTGCCCGGCGCCGCCGTGTAGGCCACCACGCGCAGGTCGCTCCCCGCGGCGACGAGGATGTCGCAGTCGAGGCTGAGGGTGCCCACCTCGGGGTGGACGACGCTCTTGCTGCCGGATGCGTGTGTCCCCACGATCCCCGAGTCCCACAGCTCCGCGAAGGCGGGGGAGACCGACCGCAGATCCCTGACCAGGGACCGCAGTTCGTGGTCTGCGGGGTACCGGCCGGTCGCGGCCCTGAGGTCCGCGACGGTGGTGGTCTCGAAGGCGGACCGCTGCTCGGAGGTCTGGCGCACCCTTCCGGTCCGTCCGGCGAAGTGACGCCAGACGATGTTGCGTTCGCGTCCGCGCAGGGTGGACGGGTCGCCGAACAACGCCGCCCACTGCTGGTTCCACTCGACGAGGTTCCACGCGGCGTCGTGCACGCTCAGCGGTGCGCCTGCCAACTGGTCGAGCAGCCGGCGGAGTCCCGGCGGGATGTGGGACGAGACGTGCCCGGGGCCCGGCTCGGGCTGCCCGGCGAGCCGGTACAGATACGTGCGTTCGTCGGCGGACAGGCGCAGGGCGCGGGCCAGTGAGGCGAGCACCTGGGGCGAGGGCGAGGTGGCCCGGCCCTGTTCGAGGCGGGTGATGTAGTCGACGGACAGGGCGGCGAGCCGGGCCAGTTCCTCGCGCCGGAGCCCCGCCGCACGCCGCACCCCTCCGGCGGGCAGTCCGACCGTCTCGGGTGCGATCCTGTCGCGCCAGCCGTGCAGCGCTCGCCCCAGGTCGTTGGACTCGGCCCGGTTTCCGGACGGGCCGGCCGGCGGAGCCTGCGGCGCGCCGTGCGTGGATGCGTCCTCGGAAGTGCTCACCTCTTCAGTATCGGGGCGGAGCCGCCGAACAGCCTGGTACTGCCGGTCCACCCGCTGGAGCGGGCACTCCCTGTGGTGCGGCGGCACGAGCAGGCTGGAGCCACGAACCGTCCGTACGCAGAACACGGGAGCACAGCCATGACGACCACCCTCATCACCGGAGCGAACAAGGGCCTCGGCTACGAGACCGCCCGCCGTCTCGTCGAGGCGGGGCACACCGTCTACGTCGGCGCGCGGGATGCCCGGCGCGGCGAGGAGGCCGCCGAGAAGCTCGAGGCCCGGTTCGTCCGGATCGACGTCACGGACGAGGATTCCGTCCAGGCCGCCGCCGCATTCGTTCGTGAGGAGGCCGGCCGGCTGGACGTCCTGGTGAACAACGCGGGGATCGCCGGTGCCCGCAAGGCGGTCGGCGAGGTGACGGGCGCCGACATGCGCGACACGTTCGACACGAACGTCTTCGGGGCCGTCCGCGTCACCCGCGCCTTCCTGCCGCTGCTGGAGGGCGGGCCGTCCCCCGTCGTCGTCAACGTGAGCAGCGGGCTCGGCTCGCTCGCCGCGACGAACGACCCGGACCGCATCGAGTTCACCGTGCCGGCGCTCGCCTACTGCTCCTCCAAGACGGCCCTGGTCATGGTGACTTCGCAGTACGCGAAGGCGTTCCCCGGCATCCGCTTCAATGCCGTCGACCCTGGCTACACCGCCACCGACCTCAACGGCCACACCGGCACCAACACGGTGGAGGAGGGCGCGGACATCATCGTCCGCATGGCGTCCATCGGAGCCGACGGCCCTACCGGGGGGTTCTTCGACGCGGACGGCCCCGCCGCCTGGTGACCCCGCTCCCGGGGGCGGGCGGAGAAATCGCTGGGCTGGTGCCCCGTGTGCCCGTACGGTGCGCGCATGACAACACAGCTCCGTCTGGAGCAGGTGACCCCGGCCAACGTCCTCGACGCGTGCCGCCTGCAGGTCGCACCCGAGCAGGAACGGTTCGTCGCCTCGGTCGCCAGGTCACTCGCCGAGGCGTACGCCGACCCCGGTACGGCCTGGCCCCGGCTGGTCCACTACGGTGACCGGCTGGTCGGCTTCGTGATGGCCTTCCAGAGCGAGGACCAGGTGATCGGCGAGCTGGACCTGCCGTAGGGCCTGCCGGCCGGTGGTCCGCGCCGCCGTCCGCTCCGGCGGCCGGCCGGTGATCCACATGCGGTCCGCAGGCGGGGGCGCGAGTATCGGCTTACGGGCGGTGGCCCGGCCGCGCCTCGGCCCTCTCGGGCCGGTTCTCCCTTCCGGGCGCTCCGGTCCACCTCCCGGCCCAGCCGCCAGGGGGGTCTGGAGGAAATCGGATGCCGAGGCCCCTGTGGACCGGAGCGATCAGCTTCGGCCTGGTCACCATTCCCATCAAGGTGGTCTCCGCCACCGAGAACCACTCGATCTCCTTCCACCAGTACCACCGGGAGGACATGGGGCGGATCCGCACGCGCAAGGTGTGCGAGCTCGACGGCGAGGTCCTCACCCAGGAGGAGATCGGCAAGGGCTACGAGATCGCCAAGGACCGGACCGTGCCCGTCACGGACGAGGAACTCGACCGGATGCCGCTGCCGACGGCGAAGGCCATCGACATCGTGGCGTTCGTCGACGCCGACAGCATCGATCCCGTCCGGATCAGCGACAGCTACTACCTCGCGGTCGACGGCCAGGTCGCGGCCAAGCCGTACACCCTGCTGCGCAAGGCCCTGGAGCGCAGCGACAAGGTCGCCGTGGCGAAGTTCGCCTGGCACAACCGTGAGCGGCTGGGACTCCTGCGGGTGCGGGACGACGCGATCGTGCTGCACTCCATGCGGTGGCCGGACGAGATCCGCAGCCCCGAATCGCTGGCCCCCCGGGAGACGGAGCTGGACGAGGACGAGATCGAGCGGGCCGTGCAGCTCACCGACAGCATGGCCCTGGACGGCATCTCCGGCTTCCGCGACCGCTACCGGGAGGCGCTGGAGGAGCTGATCGCGGCCAAGTCCGAGGGCAAGCCCCTGCCGGCCGCGCCGGGCGGCGAGGAGGAGGAGCCGGGCAAGGTCATGGACCTGATGGCGGCGCTGAACGCCTCGGTGAAGGCGGCGAAGGAGACGCGGGGCGAGGACGCCACCGTGCACGAGATGACGCCCGGCAAGCCCCGCACCCGGAAGAAGGCGGCGTCGGCGCCCCGGAAGACGGCGGCCGGGAAGACGTCTGCGCGCAAGACCGCCGCCAAGAAGACCGCTTCGGCTTCCGGGAAGTCGGCGGCGAAGAAGCAGCCGGCCAGGAAGACGGCGGCGAGGAAGCGGACGGCCTCCTGACCCGCTCCGCCGCCCCGTCCGCTGTGGGTGAGGGGCCCCGGCGGCGGCCCCCTCAGCCGATGTCGTCCGGCGCGAGATCGGGCCGCAACCGGTGCCAGGAAGGATGGCGCAGCCGCCCGGCCTTCGTGCGGGTCGCGTACCCCACCTCACCGACCAGCCGCGGCAGCACCCACCGGGCGCCCGCGACCCGCGGATCCTCGTCGAAGGGGCACGTGCCGACGGCGGCCACGTCGAGCAGTCCCGCGAGCCGGGTCCGCTCGGCGTCGCTCCACCCCGTGCCGACGCTGCCGGCGTACCGGAACCCGCCCGGGTGCCGCTCACCCACGAGCAGCGCGCCCGGCAGGCCACCGAGACGGCCGCGTCCCGGCACCCAGCCGCCGACGATCACGTCGACCGTGCGCACGTGCCGGATCTTGATCCAGGTACGCGCCCGGACCCCGGGCTCGTACACCGACGTCAGCCGCTTGGCGATGACGCCTTCCAGTCCGGCCTTCCGCGTCATGGCCAGCGCGCTCTCGCCGTGTCCGACGACGGCCGCGGGCGTCGACCAGTGGGGACCGTCGAGCCTCAGAGCCTCCAGCGCCGCACGCCGTTCGGCGTAGGGCCGGGCCGTCAGGCTCGTCCCGTCCAGGAACACGACGTCGAACAACACCAGGTGAGCGGGGACCGACTCGGCCATGCGGGCGGCCTTCTGCGGGGAGCCGGAGAGCCCCATCCGCGACTGCAGCCGCTCGAAGTCACCGCGCCCCTGGCTGTCCAGAGCGACGATCTCGCCGTCCAGCACCGCCGGAACGCCGCCCAGAGCCGCCCCGAGCGCCGCCAGATCCGGATAGGCGGGGGTGATGTCGGCGCCCGACCTGGCCAGCAGCCGGAGCGTTCCGTCCCCCTCCGCGTAGGCCATGGCGCGCTGGCCGTCCTGCTTCACCTCGTACGCCCACCGGTCGTCGGAGGCTGCGGACGGCAGGCGGCCCGGGGTGGCGAGCATCGGGGCGATACGGGGCAAGGAGGCCATGGCAGCACCATCTCAGCACCGCCCGCGCGGGGCCCGCGATCAGGGCCGGTGAGCCCGCGTAAATCGCCGTACGCCGACCCGGGGAGGCCGGTAAGGTGACGATCTTCGGAAGGCGCAGGCATCCGGAGTCCCGAAGGCGCGACGCCCATGAACCAGACCGCTCCCACCCGTGCCCGGCGCGAACTCCGCACCGCACTGGAGGACCTGTCCGCCGTCTTCGGCGGCATGACGGCCCGGCCGGACGAGACCAACTGCGAGTGCCACTGGGGCAGCGCGGAGGAGCTCGCCCTGCTGAAGGTGCCGGACGTGCCGCTCGATCCGGACCTGCTGCGGCGCACCTGGGAGGCCGTCGACTGGTCGGACCACCCCGCTGTGCTGCGCCGCATACTTCCGCAGTTCGCGACCGAGCTCGTCGCAGGCCGGGTGAAGCCGCTCTTCGACATGGGGAACGTCGGGCAGTCCTTCGGGCGGGGGCGCTGGCAGGAGTGGCCCGCCGCCCAGGCGGAGGCGGTCAGGACCTTCCTGCGGGCGTGGCTCACCGACGCGCTCCTGTCCGAGGACGCCCCCGTACCGGCGTACGAGGTGTTCGCGGTCTGCGCCGAGGGCTCGGGTACGGCCGTCCCGTGGCTGGCGGTGTGGGAGGAGACCGCGCATCCCGTGGCCGACCTGCGCCTGAGGGCGGCCGTGGAGCACTGGGAGTGCGAGCTGCTGGGGGACGCCCTTCCCTGGTACTCCTGGGAGGACGACGGCCCCGTCGTGGGGGAGATGACCGCCTGGCTGGTCAGGCACGCCCCGGCGCGGCTCAGGTCGGCGGGCGCGCCCGCCGGCCTGCTCCACCGGGTCCGGCTGCTGGGTCTCACGGGCGAAGCCCGCTGGGACGACCCGCACTGGCCGGGACACACGTACTGACACGGGACGGACCCGGTTCACCCTGGGGCCCGTGTCAGGCGGCGGACGGCGGCGGGGCGGTGAAGGTGACGTCGGCGGCGCGCGCGGTGACGTCCGCGTCCCGGCTGAGCGGCCACGCGGCCACCCGGGAGACGGCCGCCGCCGGGACGACGGGGCTGATGCCGGGCTCCGCCGGGATGTCGTACGTCGCGTGGGCGTCGTGCGGCAGCACGACCCGGTAGGCGAGTGCCACGGCCGTACGCGCCGTGGCCTGCACGCACATCTCCGACATCAGGCCGCAGACGGCGAGCGAGTCCACCCCCGCCGAAGCCAACAGGTCACCCAGCCCGGTCTCCTGGAAGGCGTCGTCGTGGGTCTTGCGGACCACCACTTCCGCCGGGCCGCTCCCGACGGGGTGGTGGAGCTCCCAGCCGGGGGTACCGGGCTCGTCGGGCGCTCCGGGATCTCCGTCGTTCTGGACGTGCACGACGAGCGCGCCGGCCGACCGGGCGCGGGCGATCAGGCCGGCCGTCCGGTCCACGAGGCGCAGGGCATCGGGCAGGGCGCCGTCACCGCCGACGAACGCTTTCTGCACGTCGACAACGAGCAGCGCCTGTACCGGACTTGTGTGAGTGGTCATGCGGTCATGATGACGTGCGGCGCCGACGTCACGCCTCCGGAGCGTGCCCGGCGAGCGAGAGGCGCGGGGTGCAGACGTCCTGGGTCCGGCCGGCGGCCGCGTCAGGCCTTCTTGGTGCAGATCGCGTCGTAGGGGCGGCCGGGGCTCGGGAACAGCTCGATGGGGTTGTCCGCGTCCGCAGGGCACCCGTCGGCGGTCTTGGCCAGGGCGAGCACCTTGTTGCCGCCGCTCGCGCAGGCGATCTCCTTGGCCTGGTCGTCGACGCAGTCACCCACCACCAACTGGCCGCCGCCCGCACCCGCGTCGCCGGGGTGATCGCCGGAGAGGTTGCGGCCGCAGACCGTCTTGCTGGGGATGCCGCTGGTCGCGGCGTCCCCGCCGAAGGACACCTTCACGGAGATGATCTCGTCCGTCCCCGCCGGGCACTCGACGGCCCCGGCGAAGAGCTCGCCGTCCTTGACCGCGAGTGCCTTGACCGTCGCCTTGGGGTCGTCGCAGTCGACGGCCTGGAAGCCGTCCTTGGACGTGGACGTGTCCGGCCCGGCGCAGTCGCCGACCTTCCACTCCTTGGCCGCCTTGCTGCCGCCCTCCGATGTCTGGCTGCAGGCGGTGGCGGCACCGAGCACGAGCGCGAGCGACAGGACCGCCTTCGCGGAGCCGAGGAGGACCGGTCGAGCACCGCGTCCCGACGCGGAACGGGTGCTCCCGGGGCGGCTGTTCCAGGGTGACGTACTGCCGGGGACGGTCATGCTGCTCCTTGGGTACCAGGCGTGTTCCGGACGGCACCCCTTGTGACCGCACGGTGGTTCGCGCGGGAGGACGGCGAGGGCGCGCGCCGTGGTTCCCGGGAATCACGACGCACGCGGGACCGTCACGCAGTCGCAACCGGGCGGCGTACGGGCGCGGCGGGCACCATGCCCGCATCCTCCGCCGACGGCCCGCCGTCGAGGGCCGACGCCGTCGGAGTCCCGACCGGGGCGGCCGGCGCCCGATACCGTCTCGTGCATGCACGAACCGAGCTCCGCCGTCCGGCAGTCCGCTCCGGCACCCGGGACACCGCCACCGGGCGGGGACCGGGCGGCTCTGCTCGCGCGTGCCGACGGGCCCGTCACCCGGGACCGGCTCGTCCGCGACCTGAAGGCGCTCGGCCTGACCGAGGGCGACACCGTCATGTTCCACACGCGGATGTCCGCCATCGGATACGTGGCCGGCGGGCCCCCGACCCTCATCAGCGCGCTGCGCCGGGCCGTGGGGGAGCGCGGCACCCTCGTGGTGACGTGCGGCTGGAACGACGCCCCGCCGTACGACTTCACCGACTGGCCGCAGGCCTGGCAGGACGCCGTACGCGCCGGGCACCCCGCGTACGACCCCCGGGTCAGCGAGGCCGAGCGCGACAACGGCCGCCTCCCGGAGGCGTTGCGCCGGTGGCCCGGGGCCGTACGCAGCCGGCACCCCGACGTGAGCCTCGCCGCGCTCGGGGCGTCGGCCGGCGAGCTGATGGCCGACCATCCGTGGGACGACCCGCACGGACCGGGCAGTCCGCTCGCCCGGCTGGTCGCCGTGGGCGGGCGGGTGCTGATGCTGGGCGCACCGCTGGAGACGCTCACCCTGCTGCACCACGCCGAGGCGCTCGCCGACGCGCCGGGCAAGCGGTACGTGGAGTACGAGCAGCCGGTCGTGATCGACGGGGAGCGGGTCTGGCGCCGCTTCCGGGACATCGACTCGTCGGGCGGGGCCTTCGACTACTCCTCCGTCACGCCCGCCGGCCAGGATCCGTTCGAGACGATCACGCGGGACATGATCGCGGCCGGGGTCGGCCTGCGGGGCAGGGTCGGTGCGGCGGAGAGCCACGTGTTCGAGGCCGGTGAGGTGGTGGCGTACGGACGCGCCTGGATCGAGGAGAAGCTCGGCGGCGGCGCCCACTGAGGGACTGCGACCGAGCCCCGCTCCTCGACGAGCCCCCGGTCCCGGCAGCCGGGACCGGGAGGGCCGTACCGTCAGTCCTCCGGATCTCAGGCCGCCGAACGCTCCACGGGAATCCACAGCTGTGCTTCCGCCGTGGACCCGTCCGGGGACACCTGCACGCTGAGGATCTCCGGGCCGGGCCTGCTCGCGTACGGGTTCGACGGGAACCACTGCGTGAACACGTCCCGCCACAGGTGCTGGAGAGCCTGCGGGAACGGACCTGAGGTGTCGAAGACGGCCCACAGCCCCGAGGGGACGGCGAGCACGTCCAGGTCGTCGGGGGCCTCGGCGCCCGTCACCACACCGTGCCAGTAGTCGAGTTCGGTTCCCTCCGCACGGCTCGGGTCGAGCTGGTCGCTCACCCCGACGATCCCCGCAGGCTCCTGGTCGGACAGTCCGGCGATCCTCCGCAGGGTGTCCTTGCCGATGCCCCTGATGAAGTCGGCGATCGCCGGATTGATCCCCTCGTGGACGAGAGGTACCCGGGCCTTCCTGCCGACGACGCGGAAGTCCGCCCGGTCCACGATCCTGTATCGCATGCTGCTGCTCCCTTCGATGACGATCCGGAAGGACATCCGGGGCTGGGAGTGCAGGGCCGCGCCCGTGCGCCTGGCCTCGCCCGGACCCACGCCGTGCATGGCCCGGAACGCGCGGGCGAACGCCTCGCCCGATCCGTAGCCGTACCGCGTCGCGATGTCGAGGAGCGTCCGCCGCCCGTCGAGAACCTCGGCGCCCGCAACGGTCAGCCGCCTGCGCCGGATGTACTCCGACAGCGGGAGGCCCGCGAGGGCGGAGAACATCCGCCGGAAGTGGTACTCCGAGGTCACGGCGATGCGCGCGAGACCGGCCGCGTCGATCGGCTCGTCGAGGTGCGCCTCGACGTGCTCCAGGGCCTGGTTCAGCCGGTCCAGCATTCCGGACTCCTTCCTTTCGGCACCACGTTAGGAAGGGCCCACCCTGCCGGACCCGACATCCTGTGCCCGAAGCGGTCGGGTGGCGATGAGCCTCGCCGATGGCCACGTGAGCCGTGGAGCCGGGCCGTCCGGCGCTCCGCTCCGAGGCCGCACGGCCCTCCAATGGGTGCCGCACGCCCCGGCGGTGATCTCCGCCGATCGGGCGCGCGCACCGGAGCCCGCGCAACGCCCGACGGTGATGCGACGGGCATATGCGACACGGAGAGTAATGGGCACGCTGAATCATCCGTTGCGTGATGGGTGTTCGTACCCCTATGTGGTGAGTGCGCACTCACTGAGGGTCATGTCCGGTGGGCGCGCCGCGCTGAGGCACCTGCGCCCGCAGGGAGCCCTGCGCCTACTTGAAGGGAATGAGTGTGAGCACTCACTTCGGTGTGACCCGAGGCCGCGCCCTCGCGGTCGCAGCCCTGGCCCTGATCGTCTCGATGACCGGGCCGGTGGTCGCCGTCGCGGACGGGGACGACGGACGCGAGGGAAACGACGGGAACCACGCGCGACAGGCGGACCACTGGGGCGTGATCGCCCGTAACACCATCGGCTCTCCCGTGGCCGAACTGCGGAACGGCCCGTTCGGCTCGTTCGGCGTCACGGGTCCCTCGGCCGCACCGCCCTACGGGCGGGGCAGTCTCGGCATCGAGGTGGCGGACAACTCCACCACGCTCAGTCCGCCCAGCGAGAAGGTCGACTTCGGCAACGAGGTCGACTTCTTCGGGGACCCCGTGCGGGGCCTGCGGCAGGTCGGGTTCCACGTCTTCCAGACCGGGGAGAACGTGACCTACGGGGGCGCCGAGAACATGCCGAACATCAGGTTCGAGATCGATCCGAACCTGGCCACGGCTCCGGCCGACAACTACTCCTCGCTGGTGTGGGTACCGGATGCCTCGCCGGTGACGAACCGCTGGAGCGACTTCATCGACGCCACCTCGTCCGGCTACTGGTACCTCACGGGCAACGAGGCCCCTGCCTGCAACCAGGCCGCCCGGTGCACCCTCCAGGAGATGCAGGCGGCGCTCAACGACGGCGGCGCCGGAGCGACCATCCTGACGGCAGCCGTGGGCAAGGGCCGTGACCACATGTGGATCGGCGCGGTCGACGGCCTCCGCATCAATCGGAACGTCTATGACTTCGAGGCCAGGGGCGTCAGGACGCATCAAGCCGACTGACGCGGCCGGTCGAGCCCTGGGCCGGTCGACGGCCGGTTCAGGGTCTTGGGGCGCGGCCCACGCGTCCCTGCACGGATCGCACGGCAGTCCTTCGTCGAACCGGGCTCTGATCAGGGGGACTTGAGCAGCACGCGAAGGTCGGCGGCGAAGGCGCGCACGTCCCGCTCGCTCGGCAGGCCGGGCGCAGGCTCGGGTGCTGCTCCTGCAGCTGCTCCTCCCTGGGCGGAGGTGCGGCAGGGGCGGCAGAGACCGTCGGGGAGCGCTTCGGGGCGGCCGGGTGCGGCGCACTTGACGCATTCGTCCATCGCGCGGCGTGCGGGTGCGGCGGGCGGGGGCGGAGCCGGGGTGTCGGACACATGCGGTGGGATCTTGTCGGTGAGGCGGCGGCGTACGAAGCCCACGGGGGAACCCACCTGGGGCGGGAGCCCTGCGGTGAGGGCCTGCGTGAGGTAGTCGGTGTTCACACCGCGCGCGAGCCACTCGGCGGCCCGTGCTTCCAGGACCGCGCAGTCGGCGGCGGACAGGGTCAGCCGGGAGTCGATGCGACCGAGGTTCGCCAGCGCGAGGTAGGCGGCGGAATGCCCGCCGGAGGCCGGAGTTCGCCGCTGCGGCAGGACGGCATCGACCGACGCGGCAGCGGGGGAAGGCAGGCCGGGCGTGGGAAGACCGGCCGTGGGAGGACCGGGCGTACGTGACGAGGGGCGCGAGTGCGGCGTGCTCGCGCTCGGCGTGGCGTCGGTGGCCGTCACGGCTGCCGCCTGCGGAGGAGCCGAGGCGCCGGACGGCCTGGTCGGCGCGGGCCCGGCGGTGACGGCATGGGCATCGGGGATGTCCGGACCGCAGGAGGCAACGGCTCCCGGTGCGTCTTCGCCTTCGACGGGCTCGCCGAACCGCTCGCCGACGTGCCCTCCGGCCAGGCCCCCGGCGACGTCCTGGACTCCGATGACGACGGTCTTGATGACGCCCGGAAGGTTCTCGACTGCCGCGGCCCACCACTCGTCGGTGCGGGCGGTGCGCGACCAGAACGTCCTGAACACCCAGCGGAACTGGCCCATCACGCGCACCAGGCACCGCACGCGGCGCAGATGACCCGCGGAGGCCACGATCCTCAGGGCGGAGCCCACGGCCTGCTGGCCGTACAGCGGCAGCTGCTTGGCGAGGCTCTTGACGTCCATCGCGGCGCCGTCGGGGAGCCGGTCGATGAATCCGGCGACGTAGCGCTCACGGTCGGGCAGCAGCGCGAAGTCAGCTGTGCGGCACGGAGGTTGTCCGGGCGCCGCGCGCTTGCCGTAGCCGGGCTTGGCCATCGGGTACGGCTTCGAGGATGCAGGGGCGCGCAGGGCGGAGCTACTGTGCTGGGTAACCACGGGATCGCTTTCGGAGATCTTGCGGTGAGACCCCGGCCCGGTGCTTCCAACACCGTGTCGGGGTCGCTTGGTTCTCGCACCGTAGGCAGTCGCCACGCTCCGCCGCAAGTTGCTCACGATTAGTCATACTTGCTGGCCGTGACGGGTCAGGGAGGTCGGGGAGGTTTTCCTGAACCTTCTTTTCCCCCCGGGTAAAGACGGCGCTCGCATCCCGGATCCCGCATCCCGGAGCCCGGGTCCCGAAGCTCAGGCTTCGGGCGAACCAGGCGTTCCGGGTCCCTCGAACGTGTGAACCGGACGCCCGGAGCTCGGGACCCGGGGTACGGGCGCCGGGCTCCGAGATCCGGGCACCGGGATCCGGACTCCGAACGCCGGGGCCGGACTTGAGAACCGATCACCCTGTCAGCGCAGCGAGTCGGGCAGCTCCTCCCGGTGGACGATGCCGAGACGCTGCGTAGCCCGGGTCAGCGCGACGTACAGATCGCTGGTCCCGAAGTGCGCGGGCTCCACGACCAGGACGTGGTCGAACTCCAGGCCCTTCGCCTCGCGGGGGCCGAGCAGCACCACGGGCCGGGTGAGGTCGGGTTCGGCGCCGGCCGTGACACCGTCGAGCGGCGCCGCGATCTCCTCGTGCAGCGCACGCGGCGCGATCACCGCGAGCCGCCCCTCCTCGGGCGTCAGCTCCGCGACGGCGCGTGCCACGGTACCCGCCAGATCGGCCCCGGACTCCCTTGTCCACGGCGTCTCACCCGTCGAACGCACCGACCCGGGCGGTTCGAAGGAGGGATCCTCGGCCTGGACGACTCTGGCCGCCAGGTCCATGATCTCCGCGGGCGTACGGTAGTTGACCCGCAGGCGCACATGGTCGAAGCGGTCGCCGACGTACGGTTCCAGGATCTTCTCCCAGGACCCCACGCCCGCCTCTTCCGACGTCTGCGCGGGGTCGCCGACGAGCGTCAGCGAGCGGGTGGGCGACCGGCGCATCAGCAGCCGCCACGCCATCGGTGACAGCTCCTGCGCCTCGTCCACGATGATGTGGCCGAAGGCCCAGGTCCGGTCGGCTGCGGCACGTTCGGCCGCGCTCCGGTGATCGGCCTCCTCCTGCCGCTCGGCCATCCGCTCGGCGTCGATGATGTCGTGGGCGGCCAGACGCTCGGACTCCTCGTCCTCGAACTCGAAGGACTCCGAACCCCGGGACAGCTCCAGGACACCCTGCGCGTAGGCGACGCGCTCCTGGCGCTCGGCCTCCTGGGCGGCCCGCGCGGCACTGTCGTCGGACCCGAGCAGCTCGGCCGCCTCGTCGAGGAGCGGCACGTCGGCCGGAGTCCACTCGCCGCCGGGAGAGCGCCGGATGGCCTCGGCTTCCTCGTCCGGTACGTACACGGGCTCGGCGAGATAGTCGGCGAGGAACTCCTCGGCGGTGAGCATCGGCCACAGCTCGGCGACGGCGGCGTGCACCTGCTCGCTCGCGGCGACGGCCTTGCCGAGCTGGGCGATGTCGTCCGCACCGAGGAAGTTGGGCCCGCCGTACGGGTCCGCGCCGATGCGCTCCGTGAGCTGCGCGGTGAGGGCGTCGATGATCTGGAACGCGAAGTACGGGCGGGCGAGATTGTGCGGCAGCAGGGTGTCGCGGGCGACCTGCCGGGCCTCGTAGGCGATCTCCCAGTCCAGGACGAGGTCACCGTCGTCGTGCGGGACGACGACCGGGGCGCCGGGCTCGGGCAGCGTCTGCCGGTCGCGTACGGCCAGCGCCAGCGCCTCCGCCATCCCCGCCCCGCCCTTGACGGCCGCCGCACGGGGGGTGTCCGTGCCCCGGGCGTGTACACCGGGGAAGAGCTCGGCCTGCGTCGCGAGCATGACACCGGTCTCACCGAGCGCGGGCAGCACCTCACCGATGTAGCGGAGGAACGCCGGGTTCGGGCCCACCACCAGCACCGCCCGCTTGGCGAGGAGCTCGCGGTGCTCGTACAGCAGGAAGGCGGCACGGTGCAGGGCGACCGCCGTCTTGCCCGTACCGGGACCGCCCTCGACGACGAGGACGCCCCGGTGCGGGGCGCGGATGATGCGGTCCTGCTCGGCCTGGATGGTCCGCACGATGTCGCCCATGCGGCCCGTACGGGCGGAGCTCAGCGCGGCGAGCAGCACGGCGTCACCGGTCGGGTCCTCGAAACCGCTGCGCTCGTCGTCCCCGAGGTCGAGGATCTCGTCGTGCAGCTCGGTCACCGTGCGGCCCTCGCTGGTGATGTGCCGACGCCGGCGCAGCCCCATCGGCGTATGCCCGGTGGCGAGATAGAAAGGCCGGGCGACGGGTGCACGCCAGTCGATCAGCAGGGGCGTGTGCTCGGTGTCGTCCTCGCGAATTCCGATGCGGCCGATATGGTGCGCGGCCCCGTCGACAAGATCGATGCGACCGAAGCACAGTGAGCCGTCCACCGCATTGAGGGCAGCCAGAAGGCCCGAGCGTTCGGAGACGAGCACGTCCCGCTCCAGCCGGGCCTGCAGGCCGTTCCCGACCGGGGTCAGCGCGTCCTCGACCCCCAGCGCGGTGTCCCCGCGAAGCGCGTCGACACGGTCGTAGAGCCGGTCGACGAATTCCTGCTCCTTCTGCAATTCGACGTTTTCGCGAGTTGACAAAACCGCTCCCTGCCGGATAAGGTGATTCTTGTGGCCCCCGGTGTGGGGCCTTTTCTGTGGGCGCACAGAAACACCCAATATACGTGAGGAAATCCCCGTCCGGCAATTGCGGAGCGGGGATTTCGTGCGTTCCGGTAAAGCGGGCGCAGGCGGAGACCGCCCACGAGTCCCTCCGAGCGCGAGGGCCGGCCCGTCCGGCCGGCTGACGGGCCGACACGTCCGACCCCTTTGAACGACCTCCCAAAACGACCTCCAAAAAGGAGCTCCAAAAGGTGACGTGTTCTGTCGGGTTTGGCGTGAACGATGGATGGCATGACGAACGAGAACAGCACCACCCGGAACACTCGGAACACTCGGAACACTCCGCAGGCTGCCCCGGCGGGTCCACTCGCGGGGCGGGTCGCGCTCGTGGCGGGTGCTACCCGCGGGGCGGGGCGGGCTCAGGCTGTGGAGCTGGGCAGGGCAGGCGCGACCGTGTACGTAACCGGCCGTACCACCCGGGCTCGGGCCAGCGAGGTCGGCCGGACCACCGAGACCATCGAGGAGACCGCCGAGCTGGTCACAGCAGCGGGCGGCGCCGGGATCGCGGTTCCTGCCGACCATCTCGACGAGGTCCAGGTACGTGCCCTCGTCGAGCGGATCGACCGGGAGTACGGGCGGCTCGACATCCTCGTCAACGATCTGTGGGGCGGTGAGCACCTTCTGGCCACCTCGGTGTTCGGGAAGAAGAGCTGGGAGACACCACTCGCTGACGGCCTGCGCATCCTGGAACTCGGCGCACGCTCGCACGTGATCACGGCGGCGCTGCTGCTTCCCCTGCTGATCCGCTCCGACGCGCCGCTGCACGTGGAGGTCACCGACGGCACCGCGCACTCCAATCGCCGCTACCGGGAGAACATGTACTACGACCTGGCGAAGAACGCCCCCATCCGCCTCGCGTTCGGGCTGGGGCAGGAGCTGGCTGAGTACGGAGGTGCGGCGGTCGCCGTCTCGCCGGGCTTCCTGCGCTCGGAGCAGATGCTTTCCCACTTCGGTGTGAGTGAGGAGAACTGGCGTGACGCGATTGCGCAGCAGCCGGCGTTCGCGATCGCGGAGTCCCCGCGATACCTGGCCCGGACGCTCGTGGCGCTGGCCACCGACCCGGACCGGGCGAAGCGGTGGAACGGCAAGTCCACCTCCAGCGGGGAACTCGCCAGGGTGTACGGGGTGACGGACGTGGACGGCAGCCGACCGGACGCCTGGGCGTACTTCGAGGACGTCGTCTACGGCGGCAAGGAAGGATCCCCCGAGGACTACCGCTGAGGCTCAGCCTCCCAGGGCTCCGGCTCCTGCCCGGCTCCGGCTCCTGGGGCGGCGGGCTCTCCGTGCCCGGGTGTACCCGGTCGCTCGGAGAGCCCGCATTCCGCCCAGACCGTCTTGCCGGGGCCGAGGCGGTCACGGACACCCCAGCGGACGGCGAGGGCGTCGACGAGGACCAGGCCACGGCCGTGGTCCTCGTCCAGGGCCGGCGCGACGTGGGCCGGCCGGAGGTCATGGGCCGGGCGGGAGGGATGGGTGTCGGACACCTCGACCCGGGTGATGCCCCTGCTGTCGTCGTGTGCGAGGAACAGGGCGAAGTCCCTGCCGGGGACGAGACCGTGCAGCACGGCGTTGGCAGCGAGCTCGGCGACGACGACCGTGACCGTGTCGTGGTGCTCCGAACCGCGCGGATGCCCCCACTCGACGAGCTGGAGTGCGGCGAGCAGGCGCGCGAGGCGTGCTCCGCGCCGGGTGGCGGAGAAACGCTGAGCGAACGCACGTGGACGGACGGGCGCTTGGGTGCGAGGGGCTGGCATGGAGTCCAGCCTGCGGAGATGTGGGACCCGGCGGCAGGCACGGCACCGATACAGATCGCCTTGTACTGGTTCACGCGCTGGACTGGGCGAGTCACGGTGCGTAACCATGGATTCGGTCGGGCATGGCTCAGTGCGGCACAGGGAGACGCGGGCGCGCATGGTGACGGACAACGGCGGTGTCAGGGGCGGGGGCGGCGCGGGCTGCGGCGAGCCCGAGTTGTCCGACAGCCTCAGAACGTTCGGGGCGGTACTCAAGGCCCTGCGCGACGAAGCCCGCCTGACACAGGAGCAGTTCGCGCCGCTGGTCCAGTACTCCACCGCGTACATCGCCAAGATCGAGCAGGGCAAGCGCTACCCGCCGCGGGACCTGCTGGACCGGTCGGAGGAGGTGCTGGGGGCCACGGCTGCGCGGGTGCTGGAGGCGGCGGCGAAGAGCCTGACGCGGAAGGTGGGGCTTGCGTCGTGGTTCTTGCAGTGGGCGGCGATCGAGGAGGAGGCGGTCACGCTGTGCGCGTACGAGTGCCGCGTCATTCCGGGCTTGCTGCAGCCGGATCCGTACATCAGGGCGGTCTTCAGTAGCCGCTTGCCGCCCTTGACGGACGGTGAGCTGGAGACGCAGGTCGCTGCCCGGCTGGATCGTCAGCGTCTGCTCACGGACAAGGGCAATACCGCGTTCAGCTTCATCATCGAGCAGGCTCTGATCGAGCGGGGCACCGGCGGTCCGGACGTGACGCGCTCCCTGATCGACCACGTGTTGATGGTGAGCCGTCAGCGCAACGTGGAGATCCAGCTCATGCCACTACGGCAGGCGGCGCACGCGGGGCTGGACGGCTCGATGTATCTGGCAGAGACTCCCGGTCATCAGTGGGTCGGATACGTCGAGGGGCACGACACCAGCGCGCTTGCCACCCATGGGAATCAGGTCAGTTCCATGCTCCAGCGCTATGGCAAGATGCGGTCGCAGGCCCTCAGTCATGAGGCCTCCACCAGCCTGCTTGAGCACTTGCGAGGAGCGCTATGACCAACTTTGAACCCGCCTGGTTCAAGAGCAGCTACAGCGGCACTGGCGGTGACAACTGCATCGAGGTCGCCGTACGCACCGAGGTCGTACTGGTCCGGGACTCGAAGGACACGCAGAGGTCCGCACTGGCGGTCTCTCCTCGCGCGTGGTCTGCGTTCACAGCACTCGCTGTCGGCTCACGCGCCTGAGGGCGGATGCCTACGCAGGTTCACCGGCCGGCTCTGGGTTGCGGCGCTGATGTGAGTACAGCCGGGCATCACGCCACAGGAGTTGCTCGACCGTATCCGACTTCGATCTTGGCTCGCCCTCCCCGTGTCACTCTGTGGCCTGGAGCGCCGCAGCGAGCACGAACGTGACGTCGTCGTGCCGGCCGGCCTCGTTCAGCGCTGCGGCGATGTTCAAGACCGCCTGTCTATCTGTCCGTTCTGCGACATTGATCAGTATTGCCTCGGCGGCATCGTTCAGTCCGGCTCTGCGGCAGGAGCCGACGGCCAGCACGACTTCCGCGGCCGAGTAGGACGTGCCCGCCTGCCAGAGCAGGAAGCCAGCGTCTCGTTTTTGGCCATCGGCAAGGTATCGGGCCACCACTCCAGTCTCGGACCAGCTGAGCTCCGCCGCGTCTGCGGGGTGCCGGTCCCCCTCGACTCGGGGGACCGGCACCCCGGCGCGTTCCTGGAGGATCGGGAGTTCGTGCTGCAAGACCTGGCGGCGAAGGTACCGCGCTCGCGCCAGCTCGGGTTCTTTGACGCTGCCCGAAGCCGGCGGCTGTGGCTCTGCCTGGGCAGGTGCGGTTGTGACCGGGTAGCCCACCGAGCAGCATGCGCAGTGCTTCTTCCTGGCGTGTTCGCGGAGATGAAGAAGGGACTCCAGGGTATGCGGCAGAGGGCCACTGCCCGAGGCGTCCTTTTCCACAACGGCGTAAAAGTCACGCAGAAGTGGTTCATCAGGGATGCGGCCGCCGTTCAGATGGTTGGAGAGGGTGGTCGGCTCCTGGTGAGCGTCCCTGGCGATGGCGGCCTGCGTCCGCGTGCTGCACTCCCGGATCTGACGTAGTGCGGTCACTAACGCCCTGTGTGCGGCGGTGATGCCAGACGGCAGCTCTTTCCATGTCCTCGGCCTCGGCGTCACGCACAGTTTCCGTTCTTCGTGAGGGCGGCGTTGATCACCAATTGTGTGCCACACGGGCAGATTTCGGCAGCGCATGGATGTTTTCCATCACCCCTCGAAACCTTGCAGAACCTGGCGTGACAGGTCGTCAAGCAGCGAGAGTGGTGGAGTCAGCGAGGGGTGTCAGAGGACTGGTATCCGGGACTGTCATGCATCGGACGTAGCTGGGGGCTGTGGATGACTATGCCGTCGTGGGAGAACGAGAAGCTCGGCACGATGAAGAGGGCCGGGTTGTGGCTGGTTCATGTTGTGCAGGAGGGCGGCACCTTCACCAAGGAAGACGTCAAGGCCGCTTTCCCTGGCATCAGTCAAGCGGATCGCAGGGTGCGTGACCTCCGCGACTACGGGTGGAAGATCGATACTCACCGTGAGGACGCGAGTCTGGGCCAGCACGAGCAGCGGTTTGTCGCGGCGGGCCAGCCTGTCTGGGAGCCGGGCAAGGCCACCAAGAGCAGCTCGGCCATCACGGACACTCAGCGGCGGACGACCCTGACCCGTGACGGCAACCGCTGCCGGTCGTGCGGGATCACGCCTGGGCAGACCTACTCCGAGACCTTCGAGACCGCGCAGATCGACATTGCCCGCAGGAAGGTGAAGCTGCCCAACGGCACCTCGTCGGTGCAGCTCATCGCTGAATGCAATCGCTGCCGGGTGGGCGGCCGGGCTCTGGAAGCAGATCTCGCTGAAGTGCTTGAACGCGTCCAGAAGCTCGGAGGCCTGCAGTTGCAGACTCTCAAGGACTGGGTCTCGGCTGACGAGCGTGAGTTCAGCGTCGTGGAGCGGGTGTGGGCGGACTTCCGCTCGCTGCCGGCAGATGCACGTGACGAGGTCCGCGAGTCCCTTGGCCTGCCTCCCGCCTGAGGCCCTCCCGTAGCGCCGTGGTGGGGCTGGCTGCTGCCGGCAGCAGCCAGCCCCACCCGTGTGCCCAGTCAGACCCTTCGCCAGTCAGAGGAGAACGAGCTGTGATCAAGAACGACGGAGACATTGGGCTGCCGCCGTACGCCGCCGAGAACCGGGATGTTGTGGAGAAGCGTCTCCGCGACGTATCCGCCGGCACCGGGCTGCAGGAGACCCTGACCATCGAGTGGCGTACGAAGCCGCAGGTCGTTCAGGTCATCGACATGCCGGTGGACTCGCTCTACTACAACCCGGGGACTCACCGGATCAGGGCGCAGCGCAGCTACGACCCCCAGCTTGATCGCCGGCTTGACGAGGACCCTTGGAGTGAGGACAGCCAGAAGTACCTTCAGTACCTGCTCCAAGCGGAACCTTCTGATCCGTCGAAGAGGGACAAGGATTTCGACACGCTGAAGCAGAGCCTTGCTGACTTCAAGCAGAACGAGCCGGGGCTTATCACCCGCGAAGGCATCCTGGTGAACGGCAACACCAGGGCAGCAGCCCTGCGCGAGCTGGGTGTCGGAGACATCCGGGTGGCCGTACTGCCGGACTCCTGCACCTGGGCAGACATCAACAGGGTCGAACTCTCCCTTCAGCTCCGCCACGACACTCGGCGGCCCTATTCGTACATCAACAGGCTCCTCACGATCGACGAGCAGGTGGAATCGGGCCGCCCGCTGAAGGAGGTTGCCCGGGACTTCCGCATCAGGGAGTCCACGGCTGAACAGGATCTGTGGGTACTCTCCTGCCTCCGGGATATGAGCGACAGGTCTGCGGCCGGAGGCGTGCAGCTGCGGCTACTGGACTTTGAGGACGCGCAGGAGAGCTTCCGGGAGGTGCACCGCGCCTTCGCCAAGGAATCGAAGGCTGATGCACAGAAGGCCGAACTGCTCAAGGAGAACCGCCTGGCCGCCATCGTGATGAACTTCTCCAAGACTGACGTCCGTCTCATCGAAGCTGATTTTCGTGGTCGCTACTTGGAGCACCGGCTGCCGGACGAACTGAAGGCGGCGCCCGCGACTTCCCCGGCGCGGGTGATCCCCGGTATCAACCGTGCGGTTAAGGCAGAGGCGCCCCAGGTAGCCGCGGCTCGTGCCTTCACTGACGCGGTGCTCCAGGCGAAGGCTGTAGTCCGGGCGAAGGAGAAGGTGCCCTCGGCCCAGCTGGATGCGGCCACCTCTGTCTTCGAAGCGGCGCACAAGGCGGTCGAGGACGCACTTGAGCCTGCCGGCAAGGATGCTCGTGTCCGGAAGCGCAAGCAAGCCGCCCCCGACCGTCTCAACGATGCCTGCCAGGACATCGAACAGTGCATCACTGACATGGTGCTGGCGAGTGCTTCCCGCAGTTTGGACGAGGAGGCACTGGACGAGGCGGTCATGAAGTTGAGGGCCACCCTGAAGAAGCTGGCCCAGGCCACCACACAAACCATCGAAGTGCCTGGAGAGGGCGTCGAGTGGCTGCGTGACGCGGTGCGGCAGGGACAGGCGTGACCATGACATCTGCAGAATCGTCCTTGCATATCGGCTTTGATGTCACGCGGACCAAAGCCGTGCTGCGCGCGAGCGAGCAGTGCCGCAGCGACCTGAACCGGCTTGCGGCCAGGTTCCCCGGGGGGACGCGCGACCGTCTCGCCCTTGAACTGGCTCTCGATGATTTTCTGGTCGGTATCGACGTCCTTGCTGACTGGCCGCACCCTGAGTCTGTTGTCTGGGCTGATGAGCTGAGTGCCCTGGTCGGAGAGGTACTAGACGACGCCGACCAAGCTGAGCGGCAACTTCAGACACCTCGTTCGGACGCGGAGTGGGCTGCCAGCGCTGTTGAATCGGCGCTGGGCCCGACATGGCGTGCTGACCTCACGGAGTTCCAGCGCCGGGATATCGGGCGACTTCTGTCACTGCAGCACGGGGCCAACTTCAGTGTTCCTGGGGCTGGAAAAACACGGGTGGGGCTGGCGGTATACGCAGCCATGCGCGAGCGCGGCGAGGTCCGCCGACTCTTGGTTGTCAGCCCGAAATCCGCCTACGAGGCGTGGCTCACTGAGAGTGAGCTGTGCTTCAAGGAGCCTCCGCTGGCTGCTCTCATGGGGAAGACCCCCGACGGCAGGGCCGAGATTCTAGTGGTCAACTATGAGCGTCTCGACAGGTCGCTGGCCTCGCTGGCGAGTTGGCTGAGGGGTGCGCCTTCCATGATCATTCTGGATGAAGCGCATCGGATGAAGCTCGGGGCTCAGGGAAAGTACGGAAGCGCATGCATGGCGCTTGGACCTCTGACCCGGCGACGTCTCATTCTCACGGGAACTCCCGCTCCGAACGGGGCCCGTGATCTGGAGAACCTGCTGTCGTTTGTCTGGCCGGGGCATGGCCGGAGAGTGGTCACACAAGCTGTCGCAGGCGGCGATCTCGCCTACGCGAGTTCGGTACTGAGGCCTCTGTTCACGCGTACGACGAAGAAGGAACTGGGGCTGCCCCCGTTCGAGACGCGTATCCGGCGTCTGCAGATGCCGGACCTGCATCGTGAGGTGTACGACGCTCTGGTGGGGCGATTCACCACGAGGGCGGAGGCGTCGCGTGACGACTTTGACGCCCTGGGCAAGGCGATGCTTCGGCTCCTCATGGCAGCCACCAGTCCGGCACTGCTGATCGAGGGCGGAAGCCGCTATGAGCCGCTGACGTACCAAGTCCCGCCACTCGAAGTACCGCAAGGTGAATCACTTTATGCGCTCATGAGGAACCTGCCGGCCCACGAACTTTCTCCCAAGTACAAGGAAGCCCTCAATATTGTCGCGACGAATGCCGCGATGGGGCGGAAGACGCTGGTCTGGACGACCTTCGTGCGCAGTATCACGACGATGGAGCGCCTGTTTGAGGCGTATAAGCCTGCCGTGGTGCACGGTGGAACCCCCGACCGGGAGGAGCAGATCAGGCGCTTCAGGGAGGACCCTGACTGCCATGTTCTTCTTTCCAATCCCGCCACCCTCGGGGAGGGGATCAGTCTGCACCATATCTGTCATGACGCTGTGTACGTTGATCGTGACTTCATGGCGGGCCGATTTCTTCAGAGTCTGGACCGTATTCACCGGCTCGGACTGGCGCCTGATACTCAGACCCGCGTCACCGTACTCGCGGTCGAGGGCACGATTGATGAAGTGGTGGCGATGAGGCTTGAGGAGAAGCTCGAATTCATGGGGCGGATACTCGATGACCCGTCGGTGCAGCAGCTGGGTGATCTGGAAGATGAGCCGTCCGGGGCAGCAGGAATGGATATGGCGGATGTCCGTGCGTTGCTGAATCACGTCGATGCCCTCGCTGGCCACTGAGCCCACGCGCCGCGCGGCGCTTCGGTGGCTCAGCGAATTGCAGGTGGCTGATGTGCCACGGGTGCGGGTGCTCTTTGCTAACCACCCTCTGTACGCGGATCTCACGCCGGCGCAGTATGCCGAGGGTCTCGCGTGGCTGAGGCGGATGGGCATGGTGACCCCGGCGGGACGGCCCGTGGTTCAGGTAATCGACGGGGAGTTGCCGGATGACGTAACAGTCGGCCGGGTTCCGCGTGTGCTCTGGAGCCAGTCTGCTGAAGACGCGAAGAAGGCTGTCGGGGCGGCTGGCGAAAAGGCACTGCTTCGGCTCTTGCGGGAGGGCGGAGTGCCGCACGTCAGACACGTGGCTGCGGAGTCTGATGCCTTCGGATACGACATAGAGGCCGCCCGGTCCGTATCTGAACGGGCGCACATTGAGGTCAAGGCCACTACCGACCCGACCCGTCTCGTGGTTCACCTGACGCGCCATGAGTATGAGGTCATGGCTGCGGATGCCGACTGGTGTCTGGCCGCAGTTCTGGTGGGCAGGGACGGGACCGCGGCGAGTGTCGCCACCGTCAAGCGCGAGTGGCTTCATTCGGCGGTCCCAACAGATCAGGGGAGGAGCGGTCGTTGGGAGTCTGTGCGGTTGACGGTTCCGGGTCGTGCCCTCATGCAGGGTCTGGCCACGGAGGCCTGGGTGCTGCTGACTGGGGCGTTGCTGTCGATTGGTCCCGTCTGGGGATTCCAGCCGTCACCGCTGGCGTCTGCCTGAGCCAGGACCAGACACCAGACACCAGACACCAGACACCAGACACCAGACACCAGGCGGCAGTGCGCTGATGAGCTGGCGCATGATTCCAACCGGAGCCAAATGGATTGCTTGTTCGAATATACTGGCGACCGCGTCAGCCTCTGGTCTGCGCTGAGCCGAGCTGGCGTGCCTTCACGCGTCGCCGAGTCCGGTTCCCTCCTTGGGCGGCCTTGTGGTGCCCGGGCACGGGTAGGCTCTGCGCGTACCGCGCGTCAGCTTTGAGCCGAAGCGGTTGCCTGGGTGATCGGCCCGCTGTGGGTTTGCCTCGACGCGACACGTGCTTACCGTCAATCAACCGTACGAAAAGGAGCCTGAGCCGATGGGCCTCCCGCCTCACCCGGAGGACCCGATGGGTCCCAGCGAAGACGTGCTGACCTCAATCGAGATCTGCGCGGGGGCCGGAGGGCAGGCCATCGGCCTTCATGAGGCCGGATTCAAGCACCTGGCGCTTGTGGAAATTGATCCGCACGCGGCAGAGACGCTTCAGAATAACATTGATAATCTGAATGACTGGAGCTGGGAGAGGAAGTATTGTGACGTCATTTCTGGTGACGTCAACAACTTCTCGCCAATTCCCCCCGATGGGGGTTGCGAGTCTGATCTGCGAAAGGCTCAGGAGTACACCGGGAAGCCGCTTTCTCGTGGAGATCTAGACCTTCTCGCCGGTGGTGTTCCGTGCCCTCCGTTCTCGCATGCGGGTAAGCAGTTGGGAAAGGATGACGAGCGTGATCTGTTTCCCCGGATCCTCGAATTGGCTGAGGCGCTTCACCCTAAAGCGGTCATGATTGAGAACGTTCGCGGCATCAAAGACGCAAAGTTCGAAGACTACCGCACGTATATTGAGGCGCGCCTTGCGAGTGGCTGGGCCACGCATCCCGTCACGGGAGTCCGAGAATACTTCCCCGGGCTTGAATATACGGTGTGCCAGTGGGAGGTGCTGGAAGCCAGTGATTTCGGTGTTCCTCAGCTCCGCCCGAGGGCGATTCTTGTGGCTATCCGCAACGATGTCATGGAGGGCATCGAATTTGTTTGGCCCACCGCTAAGGGGAGTCCTAAGAGCGCCTTCAAGGCGCTTGAAGAGTCCATGAACCGCAGGTATGCGCCGTACCTGAAGATGGGTGGAGACGTGGCGCGTCTTGCCGAAGAGCGACTTGGTCAGTGGAAAGAGAAGGCGCAAGCGGCCGAGAGCAGAAAAGACTTCGGCGTTGCGCCCACGCTTGTCGGCGGTTCGAAGAAGCACGGAGGTGCTGACCTCGGGCCGAGCCGCGCCAAGGCCGCCTGGGCGCTTCTGGGGGTCTCGGGGGTTGGTGTTGCCAACTCCCATGAGGAGAGCGTGAGGAAGAAGAGCCAGGACAGAGACCTGTTCCGGGAAACCGGGCCCATGCTTACGGTCGAGCAAGCGGCGATCATTCAAGGGTTTCCGAGCGACTGGAAGTTTTCCGGCGGCAAGACGGCGCAATACCGCCAGGTGGGCAACGCATTCCCGCCACCGGTCGCGGCTGCAGTGGGCAAGTCGATCGCGAAGGTGCTGCACGCTGCCCGTGAGCGTGACCGTCACAATCGCGTGGTTGAAGCCCGTCTACCCGGACAGGCCGCGCCGACGCTCGCGGACAGCACCAACGATCTTAAGGGCGCAAGCGCTTGAATCCTGATGCTCCCAGAAGCGCAGGACCATCCATCCCGCCTCCATGAGGCGCTTGTCGGTATCGCGGTCCCGGGCCATGTTCCGCGCCACCTTCTCTGACCAGTAGCCCTTGTTCGTCTTGGGGGCGACGTAGTGCTCGGGGCAGCCGTGCCAATAGCAGCCGTCGATGAACACGGCTACCTTCGCCGGACGGAACACCAGGTCTGCCGTCCGGCGGAGGTCCGGCAGCGGTCTGGCGGCGACTCGGTACCGCAGACCGTGCGCGTGTACCAGTCGCCGGATAAGCCGCTCCGGTTGCGTATCGCGGCTGCGGATCGCCTGCATGTTTCTCCTGCGCGCGGCAGAAGAGGCCCACGAACCGTCTGGCGGGGTCCAGTCTGCGGGCTCAGGCACCGGAGTCATTCCAAATCACCCATCATCGTCATGGCACTTCAATAGTGGCCTCACTACGGCGGGACGAGTCGACTGCCCGGAAGCGAACGTAGGGTACCGAGGTCTCTGCGGCGCCGGCGGCTGGGATGTATGCCGCTGCCAGCACCACCTTGCCCGGATCAATGCCGTGACTAGTTGCCAGGTCGGCCGGATTGCCGAGATCGGGGTCGACTACCGGGTACAGCAGCACTGCTCCGCGGCGCGGCTCATGGAACTGAGACGCGAACGGGTCGTCAGCGCTCAGCGTGCGACGGCCGGCGATCCGCTCGGCGGACTGGCGGTGGGCCACACCGGAGATGCGGTTGAAGACGCCGCGGGCGTTCCGCTTCCGTTGTACGAGGGTGAGCGGCTGCGAGCCGAGGACGCTTGCCGCTGTGCTCGTTATGCCAGACGTTTGGGGAAGGATCAGCGTCCAGTCGTCGGTGGCGCACCCTGCGCCGCTGTTGTCCCGCAGGTAGGCAAGGTGAGGTTCGAACAGCTCCGGGCGTCCCCAGACGAGACCGCTCATGATGCCGAGTAGCTGATCATGGCTGAGAGTCGCGGTCAGTGCCGGGTAACGGATGTAGTTTCCGCGGTCGTCGTCGGAGAGCGTGACGAATACGGAAACATCCTGGCGCAGAGCCTGGAGCGCGGGTAGCCACACCTCCGTGTTGTGCCGCAGGTCCGCCGCGTCCGTCGGATACGCCGTCGGCTCCACCCACTGTCCCGGCGAGCGGATCTCCACCAGCTCCGCGTTGAACATCTTGTTCCGGGCCGCCGGCTTGAGCCAGGACAGGTGCTGGGAGACCAGTGGCGGGATCTGGGCCGGGGTGACCTGGGGCTTGCCGTCCACCAGTGTCGCGTAGCGGGCGAGCTGGGCGCGGAAGGTCTCCTCGTCGCGGCAGATCGCCTCGAAGGCTTCGTACAGGTCGACGGTGTTCTTCTTCCCCAGCGGTTCCTCACGGCCGATGTAGAGGCGCACCAGGTCGCGGTAGCCGGGGCGGAAGCCGAACCAGCGCCCCATCTGCATGAGGGTGTCGGCCTGCTGGGTGGTACGGCGGTAGTACGTGACCGTGAGGCCCTCCACCGTGAAGCCGCGGGAGAGCTTCGTGCCACCGACCAGGATCTTCCACACGTGCGGTGTCCGGTCGAAGTCCAGCTCGGCCTGTTCGTAGTCGCGTTCGGTGGCACCGTTGACGATGATCACGGGTTCGCCGCCCGAGTTGATCAGTTGCCGGGCCCGGGATACGTACGGCTTCAGATCGTCGTACGACGTGGGGGTCGGCAGACCGTCGTCGGCGTAGCGCTGGAAGTCGGCGGCCAGCAGGGCGGCGAGGCGTGCGTGGCCTTCCTGGCCCGTGTAAGCCGACCGGTGCCACATCGAGTTGATGCGCAGGGCGAGGGCAGCGTGTTCCCTCTGCTGTACGGACTGGTGGACGAGCATCGTGTGGTGGCGGAACGGCTCTTCGGACACGCCGTGCTCCACCCGGTACAGCTTCAGCGCGCCGGTGAGGACGAAGGCGTCCAGCGCCTCCTGCAGGCGGTCGCCGGTGCTGTCGTAGATGCCGCGTACGTGCGTCTCCTCGGCGGTGCCCTCGGAATCCAGATCGTGGAAGTCCTGTACGCCCATGTAACCGGTCGGGCGGGGCAGCGAGATCAGGAAGTCGCGGGGGAAGATGTCCTCCTCGTCGCCCGGATCCACGAAGACGTTGGCGAAGGGTGTTGCCGTGTAGCCGACGTACTGGGCGCGCGGAAGCAGATCGAGGAGCTGTGTGATCTGGCCGTTGATGGCCTTTCGGACGACCTTGCCGTCCTCCCACTTCTTGGGATCCGTCGTGTTCACGGACGCCTGGTCCGACTCGTCGTCGATGATCAGCGTCGGGACCTCGGCGAGGATCGGACCGATCTTCTTCAGGTCCTTGATCAGCTTGGCCAGGACCGGAGAGTTCTTCTTCACCACCATCACGCGCGCGGCCGCGTGATGGAGGTTGTCGGGGACGTACAGGGGCCGGGTGCGGTCCTGCTTGTCGAATTCGAGGGCCCGGATGCCGGTTTCCAGGCTCTTGTAGTCGTTGTCCCGCGTCGTGAGGCGCTCGATGTCGAAGGAACCCCGCGTCGACGGCCGGCCGCCGTGGCTGACGAACTTCGCCGGCCAGTCCTCGTCGTCCTGGTAGTCGACACCGATCAGCGCGTCCGTGTCCGCCGGGTCGGTTCCGCGCAGGATGTTCTCCCGGCCGATCAGCTCCATGTCCAGGCGGCGCTGTGTCTGGCCCCGGAGGAGGTTCAGGGTGCCGCCGAGGATGATGACCAAGCGGTAGCCGGCGTCCATGGCCTTGGCCGTGACGCCGGTGAAGTTGGCGGTCTTGCCCGACTGCACGTAGCCGACGACCAGGCCCCGCGCGCCGTACGCCTCGGCGCGGGTCGGGTCGGAAAGGCGCTCGACCACTGCGTGACTGGCCTCGTCCAGGCTTGCGACGGCCGCGTCGGACCAGCCCTTACGGCGGAGCGTCTGCTCGTAGGAGTTCCAGTAGAAGGCGCGTGCTGCCGCCGCGTCCCTGGAGTACCAGGACGTGAACTCCTTGCTGATGACCGTGGCCCCGGGCTCCTTGAACACCGGCACAGCCTCGTCCAGGGCCTTGCGCAGGTCCGGACCGAAGCCGAGGCGGTCGTACGTGTCCGTGCGCCGGGCGTCCGTCCGCGGCGGGGCGTCGGACCAGTCCGCCTGTTCCGCCAGGTCCCAGGTGGTCAGCGTGCGGTGCCACAGGGCGACGAGTTCGTCGCCCGGGCCGGCCGTGACAATGCGGTCGTGGAGGTGGCCGAGGTCGGTGTCGGCGGGTTCCTGGACCTCCGAGAGCACGAAGGCCAGCTTCGCAAATGCCTTCGGTCCCCGGCGCATTGCTCCCAGGACGTCGCCGTGCAGGTTGAACAGGTGGTCGGTCATGACGGGACGGCTTTCTCGGAGACGTCGGATGCCTGGCAGGGGTGGGAAGCGGCAGGGATCAGCGGGTCATTTCGCAGCGGGCCGCTGTCACGAGGACGCTGTTCCACAGGGCGATCTTGTCGGCGCGGGTGGCCCGGACCCGCGACTTGCGGAAGATCTCCTCGACCATGAGATAGAGCATGCTCTTCATGACGGGCGCGTCGTTGAGACCGCCCCTGCGCCCGCTGTTGAAGGCCGGGCGGTACGTCTTGTTCAGTCTGACCTCACGTGCGTCGCGGTCGAGTTCGAAGAACAGGTCCGGTCCCAGGGACGCCCAGCGGAAGGTGATCGGTTCCTCCCCGTCCAGCTCCGGCAGCTCGTCCCGCAGAGTTCGTCGCAGTTTCGGTTCGAGCCCCTTGCCGGCCGGGATGACAGCGTCGCGGGTCACCTCGGTGACCCGCTTCGCGGCGTCCCGGTACGTCGTCAGCGCTTCCTGGAGGTACTCGGCGAACGTGTGTCCCGACGTGTCCGTCGCCTGTTCCAGCCCTCGCGCGAAGGCGGGGGTGACCGTGACGCCGTCCTTCTTGACCGTGAGGCTGAAGACGTCGTTCGCCGCGGCAGGCAGGTCGATGGCGATACGGGCCAGCACCAGATGCCCCTCGGCGCTGCGGGTGCTGTTCCAGCCGCCGGCCTGGACGAGCCTGTTGTTGCGGTAGATGTAGAAACCCTGCCGCTCGGCGAGCGGCCCGATCCCGCGGAAGCTGACCAGCGGGGATTTCGGCTGCCAGATGTGCGCGGTCAGCGCCACCTCACCGACCCCTTCGACCGGGGCGGTGTACGTACGCGGGTAGCCGGCCCTGCCGGGCATGCGGTAGCCGAACGGGTCGATCGGCTCGACCCCGCGGTGGTCCAGCTCCTCCTTGGTCGTCACGTCCTCGACCACGATGTCGACGTTGAACGTGTCGTCGGCCAGGAAGCGGTGCAGGTGAAGTCCCAGGTGGGTCTCCAGTTTCTCGATCGCGTCGTCGAGATAGCGGTCTGCCTGCCCGGCGGTGACCGTGTCGAACGCGCGGACCTTGTCCCAGCGGACGATGGTGCCGTGCCACTCGATCAGTCCGTCGTACCGGTCGACCAGGTCCTGGCAGTAGCCGGGGTCCACGATGTCGCAGGTGAAGTCGGCCTGGGCGCGGGCCGTCAGCCACCGGCGGCCGGTGGACGGACTGCGCTTGGTACGGCTGATGACCGTGAGCGAATCGGCGTGCGAGAGGGACGCGGCCTTGAGGCCGGCGCCGAAGTGGCCGAGCGCGTCCTCCCGGTACTCCTGTCGGCCGCCCACGGTCATCGCCGTGTCGAGCGACTCGTCGTTCATGCCCTGCCCGTCGTCGACGACCAGGAGGCTGACCAGACGGTCCTGGTCGCGCAGGAAACTGATGACGACGTTGCGCGCACCCGCGTCGATGGAGTTGTCGACGAGGTCGGCGATCGCCGCTTCGAATCCGTAACCCTGGTGCGAGAGCGATTCGATGTAACGAGCGGCGGGCGGAAGGCGCTTGCTTCCGCTCGTCGGGATCTCGTACTGCCAGTCCGAGGACGGTTGATACGGCGGCATGAGGGCTTCCTCGCACAGACGGAGCGGGGCCTGCGTGGGGTGGATGGCCCGGAGCTGAAAAGTTGAATGTGATCGTATTGCAAAGGTGAGACATAGGGGAATCCCTGGTGAATTCGGCCAGCGGCCGATACTCGCCCCCACGTTGCAGAGAGGCCCCCCGGCCCCCGCCGGGAGGGCAGAGCCCCGCCATCCGCCCCGTCCTCCGGTAGCGGGCGCCGGAGCGGGGGCCGATGCTGGTTCGGTACGGGTCGTCGAGTGCGGAGGTCCGTCCCGGGCTCCGCGAGGGGGCTAAGGAGCTTGCTTCATGGCTGATGCGCTGGCTGATGCGCCCCTGATGGTCGTGGACGGTGCCGGTGTGGTCACCGGGTGGAGCCGGGCGGCCGAGCGGCGTTTCGGTCCCGCGACCGCCGACGCGCTCGGACTGCACGTCATGGACGTACTGGCCGGAGACAGCGTGCGTACGGCCGGTGACGGCGAGGCGCCGGGGATGCGGCTGGAACCCCTCGCCGGATCGGACTGGGCCTTCTGGGCCGTACCGGACGAGGGCGAGCACGGTGACGCGGTCGGGACGGCGCTGCTGGACGTCGTGTTCACCCAGGCGCGGGTGCGGCTCCACGTGCTCGACACCGATCTCGACGTCCTGCGGGTCAGCGACCCCTCCGCCGGGTCGGAGGACACCGCACGGCTGCACGGCCGGCCGTTCCGCTCCGTGTGCGACTTCGAGGAACCGGACCGGGTGGAGGCCTTCGTGCGCGAGGTCATGCGCACCGGCGTGCCCGGTGTCGAGGAGCCGTTCAAGACCCGCCCCGAAGCGGTGGCGGGCGGATCGCGCACCCTCGCCCTGACGGCGTTCCGTCTGCAGGAGGGGCACGGGACGCCGCGAGGCGCACTCGGCAGGGTGCTGGGGGCCGCCGTCGCCGTGGTCGACGTCAGCGACCGGGTGCGGCGCAGGAAGCGGGAAGCGGCTCTCGTCGCCGTACGCGACTCCGTGGGCCGCACACTGGACGTCGAGGCCACCTGCCGCGACCTCGTCGGCGCGCTGGTCCCCGGATACGCCGACGTGGGCGTGGTCGAGGTCGTCGATGACGTCCTGCGCGGGGATACGCCCCAGCCCGGACCGCTCGGCCCCGACGTCCTGCTGAGGCGCGCGGGGTACAAGGGCGAGAACGAGGCCGCCCATCCGATCGGCGACATCCGCGCGGTGCCGTACGGCACGCCCTACCAGCGGGCCGTCTCCGACCTGCGGGCCCGGGTCCTCCCCCTGGACGACCTCACCTGGGCCGAAGCCGACCCCGCACGGGCGGGTTCCATCCGCCGCTTCCGGGCCCACACCCTCCTCGTGGCGCCGCTGACGGTGCGCGGGGCGGTGCTGGGGCTGCTGACGCTCTACCGGTGCGGGGACTCCGAGCCGTTCACCGAGGAGGACCTGCCCGCGGCCCTCGCGATGGCGTCCCGTGCCGCCCTCGGCGTCGACAACGCCCGCCGCTACGTGCACGAGTACACCATCGCCAGCGCCCTCCAGCGCAGGCTGCTGCCACAGAGCCCGGCGCCCCAGCCCGCCGTCGAGAGCGATCACCTGCTGGTGCCCGGCGGGGGAGCCGGGAACTGGTTCGACACGATCGCCCTGTCCGGGGCCCGTACGGCCCTCGTCATCGGGGAGGTGGCCGAACGCGGTATCTACGCGGCCACCACCATGGGGCAGCTGCGCACCGTCGTCCACGCCCTCGCGGCACTGGACCTGGAGCCCGACGAACTCCTCGCGCGGCTGTACGACACCGCGGCACGGCTGGCCGAGGAACGCGCCCACCTGCCGCAGAGCGACCCGCTGCACCGTGAGCCGCTGGCCGCGACCTGCGCGTACGCCGTGTACGACCCCTTCGCCGAGAAGTGCACCGTGGCGTCCGCCGGCCACCCCGCGCCCCTCGTCGTCGAACCGGACGGCGCCGCCTTCGTGGTGGGCCTGCCTGTGGGGCCCCCGCTGGGTGCCACGGACCGGGCGCCCGTCGCCGCGGTCTCCGTCGTGCTTCCCGAGGGCAGTCTGCTCGCCCTCCACACCAACGCGCTGCGGACTTACTCCCAGCCCTCCTCCGGTGCGCTGCGCCAGGCGCTGACTCCCACGGACCGGCCGCTGAAGGACCTGTGCGAGACCGTCGCCCGCTCCCTGCCCGACAACGACGATCTCCGGGGCGCCGCACTGCTCCTGGCCCGGACCCACGCCATGCCCCCGGAGCGGTACGCCGCATGGGAACTGCCCTACGACAGGACCGCACCCGCGACCGCGCGCCGCCTCACGTCCAAGACGCTCGCCGACTGGCACATCGAGGACGACACCGGGGACGCGACCGAGCTGATCGTCAGCGAGCTCGTCACCAACGCCGTGCGCTACGGCACCCCGCCGGTGGTCCTGCGGCTGATCCTCGACCGGGGACTGATCTGCGAGATCCGGGACGGCAGCACCACCGCGCCGTACATGAAGTACGCGGGAGCCGTGGACGAGGGCGGCAGGGGGCTCTTCATCATGTCCCACCTCGCCTCGCTGTGGGGCACCCGGTACGCCGCCGACGGCAAGACCGTCTGGTCCGAGCAGACGATTCGGGAGGGCGCCTGACGCGCCGCATCCCCGGACGCGCCCTACGCGGCCTTGTCCTCGGCGAGGGTGTGCGCGACCAGGGCGTTCGCGTGGCCGTGTCCCACGCCGTGCTCGGTCCTGAGCCAGGAGACGATCTCCATGTGCCTGGTCAGGGGCGAGGAGCGGATGAGTTCCTTCCACTCCGTGACCGGGCGGCCGTACTTCTTCTCGATCGAGGGGAAGTAGCTCGCGGGGCCCTTCACTGCGTCGGTCATGCCGTCGTCCCGTCCGTCGTGTCCGCCGTCGTGTGGTGATCGTGCGCCGTACTGCGCTTCTGACTGCGGGCGGCCGTGGAAATCATCGGTGGGAGCGGACAGCCTCGGCGGCGGCGAACACGACGGACGGCCCGGCGGCGCGGACGACCGTGTCCGGCCCGGGGCGCGGGTGCGCCCGGACGTGCCGGGCGCACCCGCGGTTCAGCCGGCCCCGTGGCACTCCCGGTACGTGCGCTCCGCGCCGCACCAGCAGGCCGCGCTGCGCGCCGGGGGCCACGGGACGGCCCGGCCGCGGGCAGCCAGCGTCGTGGCGTACTGGGGGAGGAGGTCCGGGTCGGAGGGCGAGGCGGCCTCCGACGCGGCGAACGCCTCGTAGGAGGGGACCGTGCCCGTCACGATGCCCAGGTTCGGCGTGCCCGCCGCGTGCAGGTCGCGCAACGCGGCCTCCAGGCGCGCGAGATGGTCCTCGTGCGAGAGGTACTCCTGGGCGAGTTCCGGGTACGCCGCCAGCAGTTCGCGCAGCTCGTCGCCCGGCCAGCGCAGCACCGCGACGGGGAAGGGGCGGGACAACGCCGTCCGGTAGGTGCCCAGTTCGGCGCGGAGCCGGTTGATCTCCGCCTGGAGCTCACCCGGGTCCGACGAACCGAGGGCCCACAGGCGCTTCGGGTCGTGCAGCTCGTCCAGCGGCACGGCCGCCGTGTGCAGCGTGTCGGCCAGCTCGTCCCAGGCGTCGTGGCCGACGCCCATCAGCCTGCGCACCCGGTGCCGTCCGATCAGCAACGACTGGGTCGCGTAGGGGACTTCCTCGCCGGGGGCGATCAGCAGGGTCAGCGCCGTCGAGAAGAAGTCGTGGGCGGACTCCAGCTCGTCGTGCGCTTCGAGGGTCTCCGCGGCGATCTCCCACGGCGCCGCTTCGAGCGGGCCGGCCGCGCGGATGCCGTCGATGATCGCGCGGGCCTCGGCCTCGTGGCCGTACTCCCAGAGGTTGGCCGCCTTGAGGGCTTTGACCAGGTGCGGCTGCTCGACGGGGATGTCGGGCGATCCGAGCAGTTCGTCGTAGAGGGTGGTCGCGCGGGTGCGGTCCCCCGCGAGCTCCAGATGGGCCGCTGCCTGGAGGAACAGCGGCTCGTGGTCCTCGGGGTACTGCGCCGCGGTGCGCAGCAGGCGCTCGGCTTCGGTGGTGTGGTCGGCAGGCGTGTCGGGGCGCATGGACCACACGGTACTGCGGGACGGGGGCGGGAGGAGAGGGAGCGTGCTGGAGCGGTGGTGAAGGCCGGAAGACCCCCGGGGAAACGGCCGGCGGCCCCCCTCCCGGGACGGGCCCCGCCCGCACGGTGGCGCACCCCGCTCCCGCGGGACGCCGGAGCGGGGTGCGGCTCCCGGCTGCCCCCGGCCGAGCGGACGTGCTCAGCGCTCCCGCAGGAACAGCACGGCCACCACGGCCACGACCGCCAGGCCGGCCGACAGCAGGACCGCCCCGTCCGCCCCCGCCGGGGTGGGCGCCACCGCGATCGTCACGGCCACACCGGCCGAGGAGCCGAGGTAGCGGGCCGTGTTGTTGGCGCCCGAGCCCATGGCCGCCCGGTCCGGGGGCACGGACTCGACGGCGAGGCGGGGCAGCGCCGCGTTGATCAGGCCGCTGCCCGCACCCGCGACGACCAGGGCCGGCACGAGGCGCAGCCACACCGAGGCGGACGCCCCGCCCGGTGCGCCGGTCAGGGTTCCGAGGATCGGCAGCACCGCCACCGCGTGGAGCGCGAAGCCGGCCGCCAGCTGGTGACGGGCGGCCATCCGGCCGGCCAGGCGCCGGGCCTGCAGCGCCACCACGAACGACGTGCCCGACCAGAGCAGGAACAGCCAGGCCGAGTCGAGTGCGGAGAGGGCGAGCGAGTGCTGGAGCAGCGTGGGCAGATAGCTGAAGAGGCCGATCACCGCGAGCCCCGTGAACAGTCCTCCGGCCGCCGCCGCCAGGAAGGCGCGGCTGCGGAACAGCCCCAGGTCGATGAGCGGGGCTGCGGCCCGGCGCTCCACCGCTGCGAACACGGCGGTCAGGGCCACAGTCGCGAGCAGCAGCAGACCGACGGGTGCGCGCAGCCAGCCGTCCCGGCCGAGGGTGAGTGCGGTCAGGAGCGCCGTCATCGCCAGTCCGAGCGCGGCTGCGCCCGCCAGGTCGGGGCGGCCGGCGCGCGGGGCGCGGGACTCCGCGAGCGTGCGGAAGGCGAAGGCCGCGGTGACGAGGGCGCCGGCCCCCAGGGCGAGATAGGTCAGGCGCCAGTCGACGGCGCCGAGCGAGCCCGACAGCAGCGGGCCGAGCGCTATCCCGGCGCTGACGAACGCGCCCCAGACGCCCATCGCCCTGATCCTCGCGTGGCCGACCGGATACGCGCCGACCAGCAGGCCGAGGCTGGTGGCCAGGATCGCCGCGCTCGCCGCGCCCTGGCCCGCCCGGGCGAGGGTGAACCCGAGGGTGTCCGTGGTCAGGGCGCCGAGTCCGGCGGTGACGCCGAGGCCCAGAGTGCCGATGAGGAAGATCCGGCGCCGCCCGAAGTCGTCGGCGAGGCTGCCCGCGACGAGCAGGACGACGGCGAGGCCGAGCGGGGTCCCGTTGAGCAGCCATGCCTGCGCGGAGGGCGGGGTGGAGAAGGCGGTGGCGAGGGTGGGGAGGGCGGTCGTCGGCGCGGTGAAGTTCATCAGCGCGACGGTCGTGGCGGCGCTCGTCACCGCCAGGGTCGCGCCGGGCCGGTGCGGCGGGCGGGCCGGGCGGGCGGCGGCGGCGGGGCCTGCCTGTGCGGACTGCTGGGTCATGACGTCCCTCCGGGAACGGCCCGCCTGGCGATCAGGTTCACGGCCAAGGTTCGATGAACGAACCGAATGGAGGCGTGACGCTAGCACGCCAAGGTTCATTCAATGAACCTTGGGCGGGTAAAGTGGTCCCATGGCCCTCGGCAAGGACTACGCCGCACAGCAGTGCTCCATCGCCCGCGCGCTCGAAGTGATCGGTGAACGCTGGACACTGCTCGTCGTGCGCGACGCCTTCTACGGCGTACGCCGCTACAACGACTTCCTGAGCCACCTCGGCATCCCGCGCGCCGTCCTCGCCTCGCGCCTCCAGGCCCTCACCGAGGCCGGCGTCCTGGCGAAACACCGCTACCAGGAGTCGCCGCCGCGCGAGGAGTACGTCCTCACCGACCGGGGCAAGGCACTCTGGCCCACCCTGCGCTCCCTCGGCCTCTGGGGCCGCGAGCACTTCGAGGACACGCTGCCCATGCGTTACTTCCACCACGCCGCGTGCGGGACGCTGCTCGGCGCGTACGGCCAGTGCTCGGCGTGCGGAGTCGAGGTGGCGCCCGAGGACGTGGAGATGCGTCCGGGCGCCGGACTGGACCCCGACCCGGACGACCCGGTCGGCCGGGCCCTCCTGGCCCCCCGGCGACTGCTTCAGCCGCTGGACACCGATCGTGTATAACGGCTGGAGGACACCGACGGCCGCGAAGTGAACGGGAGGGACGATGAGCGACCACATGAACCGTGTGCGCCGTGGGGTCGCCCGCCTGCTCCGCCCCGCCGCCTTCCTGGTCCTGTTCGTCGCCGAGGTCCTCCTCGCCGAAGGCGGCAGCCTCTCCGCCGCCGTCGCGCTCGCCGCCACCGCGGCCGCCGGCTCGGCGCTCCTCGTCTGCTCCGTCATCAGCGCCCGCTGCGCCTGCCCCGTACCCCGCACCAGGGTGCGCACGGCCATGCGCGACCGCGAGAAGCGCACCGCGTTCCTGCCGCAACGGGACCCCGACGCCCGAGGGCGCCGCAGGCCCCGAGCGCCCGGGGCCGCCCTCCTGACGGCCGCGTAGGGAACCCTTCACCACCTTCTGCGCGGTTCGTCCTGCCGAGTTCCAGTCATCCCGGCACGACGAGACCCCCGGAGGGCTCACCCATGTCCGCTTTCATGTCCGCCTTCGCGAGCCTGGTCGGCGCGTTCGCCGACCTGCTCCAGCCGCTCTTCCACCACGCGTCGACGGCCGCGGCGATCATCCTGTTCACCGCACTGGTACGGCTCGCCGTCCACCCCCTGTCGCGGGCGGCGGCGCGCGGCCAGAAGGCCCGCACCAAGCTCCAGCCGCAGATCGCCGAGCTGCGCAAGAAGCACGCCAAGAGCCCCGACAAGATGCAGAAGGCGCTCATGGAGCTCCACGCGAAGGAGAAGGTGTCCCCGCTCTCCGGCTGCCTGCCGAGCCTGCTCCAGATGCCCGCGTTCTTCCTGCTCTACCACCTCTTCTCCAGCCAGAGGATCGGCGGCGACCCCAACTCGCTGCTCGGCCACGAACTCCTCGGCGCCCCCCTCGGAGAGCGCTGGCACGACGCCCTCGCCCACGGCGGACCCTTCGGCGGGCAGGGGCTGGTCTATCTCGCGCTGTTCGCGATCGTCGCCGCCGTCGCCACCTTCAACTACGGCCGGACCAAGCGGCAGATGGCGGCCAACCCGGTCACCCCGGCCACGGGCCCGGACGGACAGCCCGTACCCGGCATGGGCGCCATGACGAAGGTGATGCCGCTGATGTCGTTCCTGACGCTCTTCTCGGTGGCCTTCGTGCCGCTCGCCGCCGCGCTGTACATCGTCACCAGCACCACCTGGACCGCCATCGAGAGGGCCTACCTCTACCGCGGCGTCCCGGTGACGGAGGCCGCACTCGCACCCGCCCTCTGACGGATCGGGTCCAGTGTGTGAACGGGGTCTTGCGGGGTGATCCGATGTCTTGGAGGATCAGCCAAGCCCTCGCTGGCCGCAACCCATCGACGGGCTCGACCTCGACCAAGGGGAGATGGACCGTTGAAGCTGCTTCGAGTGGGTACGGCGGGCGCGGAACGCCCCGCGCTGCTTGACCGGAACGGGTCCCTGCGCGACCTCTCGGGCCTCGTCACCGACATCGACGGCAGGCTGCTCGCCGACGCCCCGGCCCTGGCCCGGGTGCGGGAGGCGGCCGGTACGCCCGAGGCGCTGCCCGCGCTGGACGCCGACGGACTGCGCATCGGTCCGCCGCTCGGCCGGATCGGCAAGATCGTGTGCATCGGGCTGAACTACCACGACCACGCGGCCGAGACCGGCGCGGCCATCCCGGACGAGCCGATCCTGTTCTTCAAGGCACCGGACACCGTGGTGGGCCCCGATGACACGGTGCTCGTGCCGCGCGGCAGCCGGAAGACCGACTGGGAGGTCGAGCTCGCCGTCGTGATCGGCCGCACCGCCCGCTACCTCGACTCCGCGGAGGAGGCGCTCGGTCACATCGCCGGGTACGCGACGTCGCACGACGTCTCCGAGCGGGAGTTCCAGATGGAACGCGGCGGCACCTGGGACAAGGGAAAGAACTGCGAGACGTTCAACCCGCTGGGACCCTGGCTCGTCACGGCGGACGAGGTGGCCGACCCGCAGGCGCTGCCCCTGAAACTGTGGGTCAACGGGGAACTGAAGCAGGACGGCACGACGGCCGAGCAGATCTTCCCGGTCGGCGAGGTCGTCCGCTACCTGAGCCACTTCATGACGCTCCACCCCGGCGACGTCATCAACACCGGCACCCCGGCAGGTGTGGCCATGGGCCGGCCCGAGCCGAAGCCCTTCCTCCGGGCGGGGGACGTGGTGGAACTGGAGGTCGAGGGGCTGGGGCGCCAGCGCCAGGAACTCAAGGACGCCTGAGACCGCACGCGGCTCGGCCGCGAGGGGCGTAAGCCCGCGAACGGCCGCCGGGATCTCCCGGCGGCCGTTCGCGTACGGGGATTCTCGGAGCCTGTCGGGTGGCCCTCAGGCCTGGGGCCGTGTCGTGAAGCGCTCCAGCGCCTCCACCACCAGCGCGTGGTCCTCGGCCTGCGGCAGGCCCGAGACCGTGACCGTGCCGATCACGCCCGCGCCCTCCACCGCGATCGGGAACGACCCGCCGTGCGCGGCGAAGACGTCCGGATCCAGCCGGGAGGAGTCCTCGAAGGTGGTGCCCTTGGCACGGAAACGCGTGCCGACGAGGTAGGAGCTCTCGCCGTACCGCTCCACCACCCTGCGCTTGCGGTCGATCCAGGCGTCGTTGTCCGCGCTCGAACCGGGCAGCGCGGCGTGGAACATCTGCTGGCCGCCGCGCCGGATGTCGATGGCGACGGGGGCGTGCCGCTCGCGGGCCAGCGTGACCAGCAGGCCGCCCAGCGCGTACGCGTCGTCGTAGCCGAAGTGCGCAAGCGTCAGGCGGCGCTCCTGCGCGATCAGCTCGGAAATGGTCGGAGCACCGGTGTTCATGCGTGCCGCTCCTCGTCGTGGTGGGGGGTGAGGGTGACGGACGTGCCCTCACGCGCGGAGCGCCGCGCGGCCTCGAGGACCTCCAGCGTGGCCGCGGCCTGCAGCGCCGTCACGGGGTTCTCGCCCTCGCCGCGCAGGGCGGCGGTGACCGCGGCGTAGTACGCGGGATAGTCGCCCGGCAGGGTGGGGACGGGATCGCCGCCACCGGTCAGCGGGGACTCGCCCGAACCGATCCGGCCCCACAGCTCCGCCGGCTCCTCGCCCCACGGCGCTCCCGCCCGCGGACGCTGACCCTCGCGCAGGGCCGCCTCCTGCGGGTCCAGGCCGTACTTCACGTAACCCGTCTTCGAGCCGAGCACCCGGAAGCGCGGGCCGAGCTGGGCGGTGGTGGCGGCGGCGTACAGGTGCGAGCGGACACCGTTCGCGTGGGTGATCGCGATGAAGGTGTCGTCGTCGGCGGCCGCACCCGGGCGGCGCACATCGGACTCCGCGTACACCTGGACCGCGGGCCCGAACAGCGTCAGCGCCTGGTCGGCGATGTGGCTGCCCAGGTCGTAGAGCAGTCCGCCGATCTCCTCCGGATCGCCCGACTCGCGCCAGCCGCCCTTCAGCTGCGGACGCCACCGCTCGAAACGGGACTCGAAGCGCTGGACCTCGCCGAGCTCGCCGTCCCTGATCAGTCCGGCCAGCGTGAGGAAGTCGTTGTCCCAGCGGCGGTTCTGGAAGACCGAGAGCAGGAGGCCCCGCTCCGCGGCGAGCTCGGCCAGCTCACGGGCCTCGGCGGCGGTGCCGGCGATCGGCTTGTCCACGACCACCGGCAGACCCGCCTCCAGCGCCGCCCGCGCGAGCGGCACGTGGGTCCTGTTCGGCGACGCGATCACGATCAGGTCCAGCTCGTCCGCGCGCGGCCACAGCTCGTCGGGCGAGGCCGCGAGGCGCACGTCGGGGAACTCGGCGCGGGCCTGGGCCCGCCGTTCCTCGCTGGAGGTGACGACCGTGTCGAGGACGAGGCCCTCGGTCGCGGAGACCAGCGGGGCGTGGAAGACGGAACCCGCCAGGCCGTAGCCGACGAGCCCGACGCGGAGAGGAACGTGGGCAGTCATGCGAACCACTTAAGCAACGCTGTTGCCAAAGTGCAAGCGATGGGGACAATGGTGCGGTGAACAGGAGCAGCAGCAGGAGCGGCGGGGCGAACCTGCCGGCCCTGCGCCACCACAACGCCTCGCTCGTGCTCGACCTGCTGCGCACGGCCGGTGAGCAGGGCATCAGCAGGCTGGAGCTCGCCGAGCGCACCGGCCTCACCCCGCAGGCCGTCAGCAAGATCACCGCCAGGCTGCGGGCGGAGGGCCTCGCCGCGGAAGCCGGCCGCCTCGCCTCCACCGGCGGCAAGCCCCGCACCGTGCTGCGGCTCGTCCCCGACGCCGGATACGCGGTCGGACTCCACCTGGACCGCGACGAACTCACCGCCGTCCTGGCCGACCTCGCCGGCACGGCGGTCGCGACCCGCACCTTCCCGCTCGACCTCGGAGCCCCCGCACCCGAGGTCCTGGCGACGGCGGCCCACGCGGTGCAGACGGTACGTGCGGACGTCCCCCGGGCCGAGGACCGCCGCGTCTTCGGCGTGGGCGCGGCGCTCCCCGGTCCGCTCGACCACCGCGAGGGCGTGCTGCACCGGGTCACGGGCTTCCCCCGGTGGGACGGGTACCCGCTGCGCGACGCCCTCGCCGAGCACACGGGACTGCCCGTCGTCGTCGACAAGGACACCAACGCCGCCGCGCTCGGCCTCGCCCTGCGCGAACCCGCCGACGCCGACTTCGTCTATCTCCACCTGGGCACCGGTCTCGGCGCCGGGCTCGTCCTCGGCGGGACCGTGCACCGCGGGGCGCGCACCGGCGCGGGCGAGTTCGGCCACCAGACCCTTCAGCTGGACGGCCCTCCGTGCGACTGCGGCGGGCGCGGCTGCATCGAAGCCCTCTGCCTCGCCGCCGCCGCCCGCGGGGACGTCGCCGAAGCGGCCCGGGTCCTCGGCGCGGGAGCCGCCAACCTCGTCGGACTGCTCGACATCGACCGGGTCGTCCTCGGCGGCCGTACGGTCGCCGCCGACGAGGACGCCTACGTGAACGGGGTCCGCGCGGTCATCGAGGAGCGCGCCCGGCGCGAGGGCACGGGCACCGCCGTACCCGTCACCGTGGCCGGCGGCGGTGACCGCCCGGTCGCCGAGGGAGCGGCGCACCTGGTCCTCGCCCCGCTCTTCGGCCGGGCAGGGGAGGACGGCGGCGCGCCCGCCTGACCCGACGCGGAGCGCGATCCGGGGCCGGCGGCGAGGGCTCGCACCGCCGGTCGAGCGGACTTCGACGCCCGAACGGGCGGTGTACGCCGCCCGCGGGTGGCTCCCCCCGCAGGCGCGTGGCAGCGTCGGGCACTGACACGCGGGCGACGGTCCCGGCGTCCGGCCGCGCACGGCAGCGCCACCGCCACGGCCGGTGGCCTCCGCCCCCGACCGTTCGCGAGCAGCAAAGGGTGACCCCCTATGCCCACCAGACCACCCGCACGACCGCGCGACGGCCGAGCCCTCGCCCGGCTCGGACTGGCCGCGGGCCTCGTCGTCCCGGCCGGCCTCCTCGGCGTACCGGCCGCCATCGCCATCCCGGTCACGGCTCCCGCCGCGACCGGCGCCGTGGTCACGGGGCCGGAGCTGCCCGGGTGCGGCGACCCGGCCGCCGACGACTTCCCCATCGAGACCCGTATCCACGGCGGCCCCGACACCTACGCCTCCGGCGGCGGATACGGGACCTGGTACCTCGACCTGACCAACACCACGGCCGAGGCGTGCCACTCCATCCACCCCGTCCTGGTGCTCACCGACGAGGACCGGAAGCTGGCGGCCGAACAGATCCAGCTGGAGTTCACCGAGCGCGCCCACCCCGACGACGAACACCGGGTGAACTGGGAGTCCACCGAACGCGACGAGCAGATCGGCGTCTTCGGCAGCGGGGAGCAGGGCGACGACTTCCCCGGCTTCACCGTCCCGGCGAAGAAGACGGTCACCGTCGAAGTGCGGATGGCCTTCACCTCCGACACCCTGCCGGGCAAGGTCACCGCCCACGCGGCCATCGTCCAGCGGCGCACCGCCCAGGACGACCCGGGAGCCGGGGGCGAGCCGGCCGACGGGGAGTGGGTGGGGGAGTCGGCGGCGTACACCTTCGCCATCGTCGACAGCGGTACCGAGGCACCCGCGGACACCCAGGGCATGCGCGACGGGACGGGCGACGCGCAGCCCGAACTCGCCCGCACCGGACGGACGTCCGTGCTCCCGGCCGGTCTCGCCGCCGGGGCGCTCGTCCTCGCGGGAGGCGCCGCCATGATCCTCGCGCGACGGCTCCGGGCGGTCCGCCGGTGATCCGTACCGGGGGTCCCCCCTGATCAAACAGTTCCTTCCGGCGGAGCGGGCAGCCTAAAATCGGGGCGTCGGCGCTGCACAGCGCGGTGCCGCCGGCGTCCAGCACCCCGAGCGCACAGCGCCTACGGCAGGAGCCCGTCACATGGCAGAGCGCAAGCCGATCGAATCCTGGCTGACCGACATGGACGGTGTCCTCATCCACGAGGGCACACCGATCCCCGGCGCCGACGCCTTCATCAAGCGGCTGCGGGACTCCGGTCTGCCGTTCCTCGTCCTCACGAACAACTCCATCTACACCGCGCGCGACCTGCACGCCCGCCTCAAGCGCATGGGCCTGGACGTGCCCGTGGAGAACATCTGGACCTCCGCCCTGGCGACCGCCCAGTTCCTGGACGACCAGCGGCCGCGCGGCACGGCGTACGTCATCGGCGAGGCCGGGCTCACCACCGCGCTGCACGACATCGGCTACGTCCTCACCGACCACGAACCCGACTACGTCGTCCTCGGCGAGACCCGCAACTACAGCTTCGAGGCGCTCACCAAGGCGATCCGGCTGATCAACGACGGCGCCCGCTTCATCTGCACCAACCCGGACGAGACCGGCCCGTCCGCCGAGGGCCCGCTCCCCGCGACCGGCTCGGTCGCCGCGCTGATCACCAAGGCCACGGGCAAGGCACCGTACTTCGCGGGCAAGCCCAACCCGCTGATGATGAGGACCGGCCTCAACGCCATCGGCGCGCACTCCGAGACCTCGGCCATGATCGGCGACCGGATGGACACCGACGTGCTCGCCGGTCTGGAGGCAGGGATGAAGACCTTCCTGGTCCTCACCGGTCTCACCACCATGGCGGACGTCGACCGCTATCCCTTCCGGCCGTCCACGGTCGTCGACTCGATCGCCGACCTGGTCGACCTGGTGGACCTCCCGCTGCCGTAACCCGACCGGCCGACTGCGGATGCGGGATGCCGCCCCACGCGTGAACCTTCTCTCAGGAGGTTTACGATGCGTTCACTGTCCATCACATTCTGTGCCGCAGTCGCGGCCGCGACGATAGCCCTTCCCGCGTCCGCCGCCCAGGCCCAGTCGAAAGCCGACGACTCCAGGGACGAAAAGCGCTCAGGAACGGTCTCCGTCAACCCGTCCCGCGTCTCCCCGGGCGGGGAGGTGGAGCTCTGGGTCGACGTCTGCGGCAAGGGCAGGTCGGCCCGGGGCAACTCCGAGGCGTTCGCCTCCGAGGCGCACTTCGCCCCGGCCGGCGGGAAGGGCCTCTCCGCGACGGCCCGGATCCGCTCCGACGCGGCACCCGACGACTACGAGATCTGGGTGACCTGCAAGGACGGCCACGGCAAGGCCACCGGCACGGTCACCGTCGTGCACCACGGCCGCCCGTCGCCCGTCGCCCCCGTCCGGGCCGGCGGCGGAGGAACCGCCGCACTCGCCGAGAAGGCCGCCTCCGAGGGCCCCGGCACCCGGCACGCGGTGATCGGCCTCGGGCTCGGCGCCGTCGCCGCCGTGGCCGTCGCGTTCCGCAGCACGCGCCGCCGCCGCCCGGCCCAGCACTGACATGACCACCACGGAACGTCCCGCCGGAACCGGGCGCCTGCTCACCGGTGTCGCCTGGGCCGTACTCCTGCTGGGACTGTGGCTGTGGGGCCGCGCGGCCACCGCCGGGAACTCGGCCCCCACGACGGGAGACGTCGCCGCGGTCGGACGCCCCCTGGGCGTCCCGCTGCCCCCCGCCCACGACCCCCTCGACGGGGCCGCGCCGCAACGGGTCGAGATCGCCTCCATCGGGATCGACGCGGGCATCGTGCGGCGCGGGCTGGACGGCGAAGGCGCGATCGAGCCACCGCCGTACGCGACGCCGAAGGACGTCGGCTGGTACGCCGACGGCACCGAACCCGGCACCGAGGGCGCCGCGATCTTCGTGGGCCACGTGGACACCGAGACGAAGCCCGCCGTCTTCTACGGACTCAGCGCGGTCCGGCCCGGCGAGAAGGTCCGGGTGAGCCGGTCCGACGGCAAGGTCGCCGAATTCACCGTCGACGACGTCCAGGTCTTCACCCGGGAGCGCTTCGACGCGCAGAAGGCGTACGGACCGCGCGAGGACGGGCGGGCCGAGCTGCGCCTGATCACCTGCGGCGGAACGTACGACCGCGAGGCCCACGCGTACACGGCCAACGTCGTCGTCTCCGCCTACCTGACGGACGAGAAGAGCACGGGCGGGAAGAGCGGCCGGAAGAGCCACGCCTGAGACGTCCGGTCTCCGGAAGTGCGGAGACAACCTGGCCCGGCCGGCGCCCGCTCCCCCTCGGAGCGCCGACCGGGCCGGTCCTCCACCACGCCGTCCGGTCGCGGGAGTGACACGGACGCTGCGTGGGAGGTCGGGCCGCTCGTACCGACACGTCACTCTAGGCCGACCCCTCCGCGAGGCCCAGTGATTATCTGGCAGGTTGTCCGGATCCGGGCGGGAGCGTCCGGCGGCCGGACCGCTGTGCTTGGATGGAACCGACGGTCAGTGCATCAGCACAAGGGGGAGTGGATGTACGGCAGTTGCACCCGGCTGCGGGCGAGTGGCGCAACCGGGACCGTGGCCCTCCTGCTGTTGGCCGGGTGTTCGTCGTCCGACGGCGGGGCCGGGAAGAACCCGGCAGCCACCGCCGATCAGCGGCCCCGGGGAGACGGCCCGTACTGGGTCAACCCCGAAGGGAGCGCCGCACGTCAGGCCGCCGCCTACGCCAAGGACGGCGAGCCCGGTGACGCCGAACTGATCCGGAGGATCGCCGAACAGCCCGTGGCCGAGTGGCTCCGCCCGGACGACCCCCGGGGCGCGGCACAGGGCCTCACCGAGGCGGCCGAGCGGGCCGGCCGGGAAGCGGTGCTCGTCCTCTACAACATCCCGCACCGGGACTGCGGCCAGTTCTCGCAGGGCGGGGCCGCGGACGGCGACGCGTACCGCGCATGGCTGGACGGCGTCGCGCAGGGCATCGGCGACCGCCGGGCCACGGTGGTCCTGGAACCGGACGCCGTACTGCACCTGGTCGACGGCTGTACCCCGCGGAAGTACCACGCGGAGCGCTACGGCCTGCTCAAGGGCGCGGTGGAGCGCCTGAAGCGACAACCCGGCACCACGGTGTACCTCGACGCGGGCAACGCCGGATGGCAGTCCCCCGACGCGCTGTTCGAACCGTTGCGGCGGGCCGGGATCGAGGCGGCGGACGGGTTCGCGGTGAACGTGTCCAACTTCCGCACGACGGCCGAGAGTACGGACTTCGGCAAGCGGCTGTCGGCGAAGGTCGGCGGCAAGCCGTTCGTGATCGACACCAGCCGCAACGGCAACGGGCCGTACGAGGGAGGCGATCCGGCGGAGGCCTGGTGCAACCCGCCGGGCCGCGCCCTCGGAGAGCCGCCGACCACGGAGACGGGCGACGAACTGGTCGACGCCTACCTGTGGATCAAGCGGCCCGGCGAGTCGGACGGCGAGTGCCGGGGCGGCCCGAAGGCGGGCGACTGGTGGCCCGCGTACGCACGGGAACTGGCCCGGGCGAAGAAATAGGCCCGCCGGCCGGGTGCCCCGTCGTGCGGGCCCTCGACCGGCAGGCCTGGTGGCTGTCCGGACAGTGCGTGGTGCGCCCGGGCGCAGGCCCGGTGGTGAGGCGGCTGCGCGGAGAGGCGGTGGTGCAGACCGTGATGGTGCCGGCGTACGCCACCTCGGAGTGGACCGGTGCGGGGGCGGTGGCCCGCGTGCTCATGCCGCCTACTTGGGGTCGCGGTCGAACTGCGCCTTCGACCAGCGGTACCCCAGGGCCGTGAGGCCCAGGCACCAGGCGACGGCGATCCACCCGTTGCCGCCGATCTCGGTACCGAGGAGGAGTCCGCGCAGGGTCTCGATCGCGGGCGTGAAGGGCTGGTACTCCGCGACCGGCTGGAACCAGCCGGGCATGGAGTCCAGCGGGACGAAGGCGCTGGAGATGAGAGGCAGCAGGATCAGCGGCATCGCGCTGTTGCCGGCGGCCTCCGCGTTAGGGCTGGCCATGCCCATCCCCACCGCGACCCAGGTGAGGGCCAGGGCGAACAGGGAGAGGAGCCCGAAGGCCGCGAGCCATTCCAGGGCGGTGGCGTCGGTGGATCTGAAGCCGATGGCCACACCGACGGCGCCGACGAGGACCACGGCGGCGAGCGACTGGAGGACGCTGCCGACGACGTGTCCGATGATCACGGAGCCCCGGTGGATGGCCATGGTGCGGAAGCGGGCCATGAGGCCCTCGGCCATGTCGGTGCAGACGGACACCGCGGCCCCGACCACGGTGGAGCCGATGGTCATCAGCAGCAGGCCCGGGACGATGTACGCGATGTAGTCGTCCCGGCCGCCGCCCCCGATGCCCGCGCTCATCGTGTCGCCGAAGACGTACACGAAGAGCAGGAGCAGCATGACCGGGGTGAGCAGCAGGTTCAGGGTGAGGGACGGGTAGCGCCGTACGTGCAGGAGGTTGCGGCGCAGCATGGTGGTCGAGTCGCGGACGGCGAGGGTGAGGCTGCTCATCGGGCGTTCTCCTTGGGCTGGTTGGGCTGTGTGGGGAGGGTGGGGGCGGTGAGGGCGAAGAAGACGTCGTCGAGGTCGGGGGTGTGGACGGTGAGTTCGTCGGCGTGGATGTGGTGGGTGTCGAGGAGGTCGAGGAGGGTGCGCAGGTCGCGTTGGCTGCCGTCGGAGGGGAGGGTGAGCCAGAGGGCTTCGTCGTCGTGTGTGGTGGGGGTGAGGGTGGTGGTGGCGGTGCGGTAGGCGGTGGGGTCGGTGAAGCGGAGCCGGATGTGGCCGCCGGGGACGAGGCGTTTGAGTTCGTCGGGGGTGCCTTCGGCGGCGATGGTGCCGTTGTGGAGTACGGCGATGCGGTCGGCGAGTTCGTCTGCTTCCTGGAGGTACTGGGTGGTGAGGAAGACGGTGACGCCGTCGGTGACGAGTCGGCGGATGATCTGCCACATGGTGTGGCGGCTGCGGGGGTCGAGGCCGGTGGTGGGTTCGTCGAGGAAGATGACGCGGGGGCTGCCGACGAGGGTCATGGCGATGTCGAGGCGGCGTTTCATGCCGCCGGAGTAGGTGGAGGCGGGTTTCCTCGCCGCGTCCGTCAGGTCGAAGCGTTCGAGGAGTTCGGCGGCGACGCGGCGTCCCTCGGCCTTGGGCAGGTGGTGCAGGTCTGCCATGAGGAGCATGTTCTCCTCGCCGGTGATGAGTCCGTCGACGGCGGAGAACTGCCCGGTCACCCCGATCGCCGCACGGACCGCCTGCGGGTCGGAGGCCAGGTCGTGGCCCGCGACGCGCAGGTCGCCGGCATCGGCGGCGACGAGGGTGGAGAGGATCCTGACGGCTGTGGTCTTGCCGGCCCCGTTCGGGCCGAGGAGGGAGAAGACCGTCCCCTCGGGTACTGCCAGGTCGATGCCGTCCAGGACGGTCTTGTCGCCGTAGGACTTGCGAAGCCCGTTGGCGCTGATGGCCGGGTTCGTCATGGGGAGAGCTCCTTCTAGAGGCTGCGGGCGGTGATGTCGCCGTAGGCGGTGGTCGCGTGGATGGTGAGGTCGGGAGTGCCGTCGGTGTTCCTGAGCGCGTTGTGGATCCGGCCGTAGGTGGTGCCGGCGTCCAGGGAGGCGGAGACGCCGCGGGCGGCGCCGACGGTGATGTCGCCCTTGTCGGTGCGCAGCGTGACCGTGCCGTGCAGCGCTTCGGTGACGGTCAGGTCGCCCTTCCTGGTGCTGATCTCGGCGGGGCCGCCGAGGCGCCCGACCGTGATGTCGCCGGCGAGGACGGTGAGGCGGGCGGTCGCGGCCTCGTCGAGCTTGACGGTGGCCTGCGCACTGTCGAAGGTGACGTCGCCGAGCCGTCCGACGCCCCGGAGTTCGGCGTCGGCGGTCTTGGCCTCGACATGCGAGCCGACGGGCAGCTGGACCGTCACCTCGACGTATCCGGAGGTTCCGAGGACGCGGCTCTTCGCGGTCGAGCCGTCGATCCGCAGGACTCCGTCGGCGTGGACGACCTCGGTCTGCTCGGCCGCCTTGACGTCCCGGCTCTTCGAGGCGTCCGCCGGGAGGACCTCGACGACGGTGTCGGCGCGGTCGGCGGCGATGAACCGGATGCGTCCCGCGGGGACGTCGACGACGACCGAGACCGGGGCGGGGGTGTCGAACTTCTGCATGGTGTGCTCCTTGGGCTTCTCGTTTCTGACAACAGAAACGCTACGTTGCGTTCATGGTCCCGGCAATGACGTTATTGCGTAAGGAGCCAGTAATCGCAGGTAGTTGCCGCTATTTTGTTGCAATGATTCTGCGGGCTAATGCAACAAGCGAGAGGTGGTCGTTGCAATGGAATGAAGGTGAACGCTATGGTCGGTGCCTCACGGACCACGAAGGAGACGCCCTGTGCCGGGAGGCAGGCTCACCCAGCAGGAACGCCGGCAGATCGCGCTGGGACTGGCGGACGACCTCGCCTACGCGGAGATCGCCCGGGGTCTCGACCGCCCCACCTCGACGATCACGCGCGAAGTCATGCGCAACGGCGGGCCCACCGCGTACCGCGCCGACCGCGCCCACCGCGCCACCGAACACCGCTCGCACCGCCGCAAGCAGGCCGCGCCCCGGGACCCGTCGGCGACACCCGTGGCTCCCGGGCGGGACGCGGAGGAGGTGCGGGCGTTCGAGGAGTCCTACACCACCGTCCTCATGCAGTCGGGCATGCCGAAGATGATGGCCCGGGTGCTGGCCGCCCTCACCATCACCGACTCCGGCACCCTCACGGCGGCGGAACTCGTCGAACGCCTCCAGGTCAGCCCGGCGTCCGTCTCCAAGGCCATGGCGTTCCTCGACAGCCAGGGCCTCGTCCGCCGCGAGCGCGACGAACGCCGCCGCGAGCGCTACTGCGTCGACAACGACGTCTGGTTCCAGTCGATGATGGCCAGTGCCCGCGCGACCGAACAGCTCGTCGCGACCGCGCGGCAGGGCGTCGGAGTCCTCGGCCCTGGCACCGAGGCCGGTACCCGCCTCGAAAACGTCGCCCGCTTCATGGACTTCGTGTCCGAGAGCATCACGCGCGCCGCCGAACAGGCTCGCGACGTGCTCTTCACGAAACCCGGAACTCAGCCCGGCCCGTCCTCCGGGAGCGCGGCCGAGCCGGACGGCCCGGACCGTACGTAGCGGCCCCGGCCGTGCTCGGGTGGGGAGCGAAGGGTCAGGGGACCTCGACCCACATGCCCTCCGACGGCGTGCCGTCGGCGTCGGTGACGAAGAGCATGTACCAGCCGGAAGGGACCAGGGCCCGGTTCCGTGGGACCGTCACGGTGATGCTGTCGCCGGACTTCTCCAGCCCCAGCGCGATCGACCGCTGGTCCGTGTCCGTGACATGCGTGACGGCACCGGGGCGCATCAGCTTCGCCGAAGTGATCGACGAGGCGTGCCGGGTCGTGAACAGCCCCTTGCCGCCCCGGGCGATGCGCGCGGGCCCCGCCGTCAGCTCCGGCCGGCCGTCCCGGTAGAGGTAGGGAGGCGTGTAGATCTCGATGCGCTGCTCGAAGGTGCCCGGCCGTGTGCCGGCCCGGTCCGCGTACAGCGGGTCGGAGCCGAAGATCATGACCCGGCCGTCCGGGAGCAGCACGGACCCCGAGTGGTAGTTGCGGCCCACCGCCGGGTCCGCGACCCGCCGGTAGGAGTCCGACCGCGCGTCGTACAGCCTGGCCTGGAGGACGTCCGAACCGCCGCGCCCGCGGTAGTCGTTGGAGCCGCCGGTGACCAGCAGCGAATCGTCGGGGAGCAGGGACGCGCTCGGGTAGCGGGTGCCCTCGCCGAGCGACGCGCCGTCCGTGAAGCGCGGGTGGTCCTCCGTCAGGTCGACCAGCCGTGACTTCTCGCTGGACCGCCGTGACTCACCGACCCCGCCGCCGCCGATCACCAGGTACTTCTCGTCCTGCGCGGGAGCCAGCCGTACGGTCGCCGAGGTCTCCATCCGGTCCGGGTCGCCGAGCCCCGGGATCTTCTCGAAGGTGTTGGACTCCAGGTCCCACACACCGGGATCGCGGCCCGCACCGGCGGGGCCGTAACCGGCGTTCGACCCGGAGTAGAAGAGCTTGCCGTCGCTCATGAGGAAGACCGCGGGGTAGGTGGGGAACCTTCGGACCACGCCCGTGTACGCCCACTTCCCGGTCTCCGGGTCGTAGATCTCGTCCTTGCCCGGCACGATCTGGCCGATCTCGTCCAGACCGGAGAGCGCGAGGACCCTGCCGTCCGCCAGGGTTGTGAGCGTCGGATACCAGCGGGCCTCCTTCATGGGGTCGACGGCGATGTACTTCTCGGCGACCGGGTCGAACTCGAAGGCTTCCCTGATGCCCTGGAAGTCCTTCTTGTCGAGGGCCAGCTTCTGCGCGATCCCGTACACGTTGCGGGCGTCGGAGCCGGAGAGCCCGGAGAGCCGGTAGTTGTCCTCGGCGCCCGTCCCGTACTCCGCGCCGGACTTCCGCGCCTCGACGTAGATCCGGCCGAGACCGGGCTCCGTGCGGACGAAGGCACCGGTCCGCCTGTCGAAGACCTTCCTGGCCCTCTCCACCAGCACCGGGTCCTTGGACACGAAGGTCCTGCCGTTGCCCCTGCCGGTGAAGCGGGTCCCGGCGGGCACCGTGACCGGCTTGTCCGGGTCCTCGTTGTGGACGATCATCAGGCCGCCGGCCCTGGTGACGTCGCCCTCCAGCTTCTCGTACCGTTTCGTGCCGCCGGCTATGAGCAGCTTCCCGTCCGGCAGCTGGGTGTGGCCCGCGCAGAACATGTCCTTCGGCGTCGGGACGTCCTTGTACGTGTTCCTCTCCGGGTCCCACAGCACCGAACGGAAGGTCTTCGCGTCGAAGTTCTTCTGGTTGTTGCCGGAACCGGCGACGAGGAGCACCTTGCCGGTGTGCAGCAGCGCCGCGTGGATCGTGTTGATGCGGTACCCGGAGGGGACGTCCAGGAAGTCCCAGTGGCCGTTCGCCGCCTTGTAGTCCGGCTTGTTGATCGCGTACGCGCGGTAGCGCTCGGTGCCGAAGCGGTGCAGCCACGGGCCGTTCGTCGCCGCGAGCGCGAGGACCACCGCCGTACCGATCGCCAGGCGGCGGGTACGGCGGTTCGGGCGGTACTTCATCGGTTACGTCCCCCAAGGGCGATCCGCATGGTCTGCTCGTCCTCCGCCGCGGCCGGCTCCCCGGGCGGCGCGGGCCCGGCGGGTGGTGCCGGTGGCTCGCTCCGGCGCCTCTTCCGCTCCGCGCGGACCGTGTACCGCCAGCCGGCGATCGGCGCGGCGGTGATCAGCAGGGCCAGGCAGGCCCAGGTGAGCATCGCCGGGTGACTGTGCCCGAGGACGAAGGAAGCGACGATCGAACCGCCGAAGACCACGATGAAGAACAGGTGGATGCGGAAGGTGCCGAAGAGGGTGTCCGGGCTGGAGGAGTCGCCCTTGGGCGTCACCACGAAGGAACTCCGGCGCCGCAGCACCGCGTCCATCAGGGAGCGTGCGTAGACGGGCGCGGAGAGCGCGGACATCACCATGCCCGCGAGGCCCCCGGAGCCCTCGGGTTCGTGCGGCGAGACGTTGTGGCGGCGGTTCCAGACGTAGAGGCCGATCTGGAGGGCCGACGCGTTGCCGTACAGCATCATCCAGATCACCGGGTCGATCTGCACACCCGAGGCACCCATGCCGAGGAAGAGGGCGCAGCTCAGGGCGGCGAGGATCCAGTTCAGGGCCGACATCGGATAGAAGATGATCATCATCGTGTAGTGGAAGAGCCTGCCCGGCGGAAGCGAGAACCAGCCCTTCCAGTACTGCTTGAGGATCGTCTCGTACGTACCGCGGGACCAGCGAAGCTGCTGGGTGAAGAAGTCGGTCCACGCCGTCGGCCCCTCGCCGACGGCCAGGACGTCCGGGGTGTAGACCGACCGCCACTTCCTGCCGGTCAGGGGGTTGCGGTGGCGGTGGATCTCGAAGCCCGTGGCCATGTCCTCGGTGATCGAGTCGTAGAGGCCGCCGATCTGCTTGACGGCGCTGATCCGGACCGCGTTGCTCGTGCCGACGAACATGGGGGCGCCGTAGCGGTTTCCGGCTCGCTGGATCAGGGCGTGGAACAGGAACTGCTGCGACTCGGCGGCCTTCGTGACGAACGTGTCGTAGTTGCCGTAGACCTGCGGGCCGATGACGAAGCCGGTGTCCGGGTCCCGGAAGTAGCCGAGCATCCGCTCCAGGTAGTTGGGCAGTGGCACGTGGTCGGTGTCCACCGAGGCGAAGAAGTCGTAGGCGTCGCCGTGGGCGTCGAGCCAGGCGTTGTAGTTGCCGTGTTTCGTCCTCGCGCGGTGCGGGCCCGTCGCCTGGTTCCACCGGGCCACCCCCTTGCGGGAGAAGTGGCGCACCCCCAGCCGGGCGCAGACCTCCTTGACCGCCGGGTCGTCGCCCTCGTCCAGCAGCCAGACGTCCATCGGCCCGCGGTGCCGGATCCGGACGGCCGCTTCGAGTGTCCTCGTCACCATCTCCAGGGGCTCCTTGCCCGGGACGAAGGACGTGAGGAAGGCCACCCGCGTGCCGCTCTCGGGCACGACGGGGACCGGGTCGCGGGCGACGAGGGTCGCGTGCGCGTTGGACAGCACGTTCATCGTGCGGAAGAGCTCGATGAGGCCGATCGACACCAGCATCACGACGTCGAGGACGAGCAGGGTGTCGTCCCGGAGGTTCGGGTCGCGCTCCGTCCAGTGCTCGGGCTGCATGAGCCAGACGAACAGGCCCAGCGAGACGAGCGGGGCGGCGCCGAGCAGCAGGGCCGCGCGTATCCGGTGGGTCTCCCGCGAGAGCAGCGAGCGGTAACGCACGGTGTACGGCAGGTCGGTGTCCGGCCGGGTCAGGGGCCCGGCGAGCCGGCTGTAGTGCTCGTAGTCGTAGCGCGGCAGCGGCTTCCGCTGCTGTCTCCGCCTTCCGGGGCGGGGTTGCGGCGGTAGGCGCAGCCGCATGGTCTCGGACGGGTCGTGGTGCTGCCGGTCGCCCGACGGCGTCGACGTCATGGTCATCCCCCCGCACGCAGGATTCCTGCGCGATTCGTACCTGTTCGCACCGAGCGGGGCCCCCGTCCCGCGAGAAGACCGCTCGTCGATCATCCGTCCGGGGATTCGCGGCCCCCCGGGCGGCACCTGGTCAGGCTGTCCGAGAGCGAAGCGTGAGGGCAAGGGTGAAAAGGGCTACTTGTCAGCCATGCGTATGATTTGCGGAATAGTACGAAGGGGGCGTACGGGGGTGGCCCAAGGCGCCCCGGGGGCGCTTCCGCGCCGGGCCGGAGCACGAACAAGGCCCCTTCACCATGAGTGAAGGGGCCTTGCTGTTGCGTGCGCCGTCAGGGACTCGAACCCCGGACCCGCTGATTAAGAGTCAGCTGCTCTAACCAACTGAGCTAACGGCGCCTGCTGACCTGGAGAACTTTACCCGATGGGCGGGGGTGCTCCTGACCAATTCCTGGCCGCCCGGCCTGTCGCATGGTCGTTTTGTCCCTTTAGTCCGTCAACATGAGTTATGCCAAGAAAGCTAAGTCGCGGAAGCTCTGGACGGCTGCCGAGGGAAGAGGAGTAGTCGCATGACTGTGCCGGTCTTCGAGGAGTACGACCCCGCCGCCGACTGCGGATGCGTGGGGTGCGCCCAGGGGCGCCGCGAGGCCGCCGCGCTGCCCGTACGGTACGGAGGCCACCCCGCGGCGCACGGCGTGCGGCGTGCCCTGGTGCTCGTCACCGCGGCGGGCATGGTGCTCTCCTGCGGGGCCGACGAGGCGGCCGCGGCCGCCGCCGGCCGGGACACCCGGGCCGGCACGTCGGCCGACCCGCAGCCGGTCACCCCGCAGGGATCGGTGGGGCCCCTGAACAGCGGCGGGACTCCGGGCCCGCCCTCCACCCCCGGCTCGGTCCAGCGCACGACGACCCGCGCCGACATCATCAACCGGGCCAAGAAGTGGGTGACGGCGAAGGTCCCGTACGACATGGCTGCGTACTGGTCGGACGGGTACCGGCAGGACTGCTCCGGTTTCGTGTCGATGGTCTGGAACCTCGGCAGCAACGAATGGACCGGCAGCCTCGCCACCTTCGGTACGAAGATCGCCCGGGCCGACCTGCAGCCCGGCGACATCCTCCTCTTCCACAACCTGGCCGACCCCGCGGTCGGCTCCCACGTCACGGTCTTCGGCGGCTGGAGCGACCACACCCACAGCCACTACCTCGCCTACGAACTGACGCGCCCGAACGCGCGGAAGGCGACGACGCCGATGGCGTACTGGAGCAACTCCTCCAAGTACGTGGCCTACCGCTACAAGGGCGTCGTCAGTGCCGGGTCGGCGACGGCGTTCCCGGGGGCGGGGAAGTTCGGCCCGGGCGCCGACAACGCCCACGTGACCCGGCTCGGCACCTTGCTCATCGCCCAGGGCGGCAAGCGCTTCTACAAGCAGGGGGCGGGACCGCGCTGGAGCGACGCGGACAAGCGGGCCACGCAGGCGTTCCAGCTGGCGCAGGGGTGGAAGGGCAAGGAGGCCGACGGCGTCCCCGGCCCGCACACCTGGCGGCTGCTGGTCGCCGGAACCGGCAAGCGGATCCCCGCCGCCGGGGCCGGCGGCAGCCCCGGCGGGACCGAGGCGTACCCCGGCCGGAGCTTCTTCGCGCCCGGCCGGTCCAACGCCCACGTCCAGAAGCTCGGCACACGCCTGGTGGAGAAGGGATACGGCAAGCACTACGCGACGGGCCCCGGGCCGAACTGGACAGAGGCGGACCGCCGCAATGTGGAGGCCTTCCAGCTGGCTCAGGGCTGGAGCGGCGGCGCGGCGGACGGATACCCGGGGCCGGAGACATGGCGCCGGCTCTTCGCGTGACGGCTCAGGTGACGGAACGGACATGACGGAGGCGGGAATGCGATCCACGGAGAACGTACGGGGCGAATGGGACGAGCTGGGAGAGAGGGGTCCGCGGGTCGTCGTGCCCGGACCCGGCGCGGGTGACACGGCGGCCGGGGCACCGGGCGACGCCCGGCCCGCGGAGGACGGCGCGCGAGCCGACGGCCTGCCGGTGACGGAGGACGTGCCTCTCGCCGCGACGCCGCCGGCATCGGCGGACGACTCCGGGCCCGCGCCGGCACCCGTGCCGGAGCAGGCGCCGGAAGCGCCGGAAGCGCCGGAAGCGCCGGAAGCGCCGGACGCACCCGGGTCCACCTGGGTGCCCGGCGCGGCCCCGGGTGAGGTCGCTCTCGCGGCGGTGGACATCGAGGACATCCCGGCCGACCTGGGGCCCGCGCTGGACGCCGTGGCCGGGGTGGGCAGGGCTTCGGGCGGCGCCCCGCCCGATCTCGGACCCGTGCTCGACCTGCTGCCGGCCACCGACGACGAGCCCGTGCGCGAGCCCGCGCCGAAGGTGAGGCCCCGGTGGGGGACGGGCCGGGTGGTGGCCCGTGCCGCGGCCGAGGTGGATGCGACGGCCGAGCCGCCGGAGCGCCCGCAGCCGAGGTGGGCGGCACTGGGCGACCCGCGGCCGAGGTGGGGCGCGGGTCCTGCGGGCGAGCCGAAGCCGGCCTGGGGGATCCGGCCTCCGTCGGACCCGGACCCGGTGCGGGTGCCGGAGGCCGGAGGTGTGCAGGACGCGGCCGAGTCGGTCGTACCGGTGGCGGACGCCGTACACGTGGCGGACACGGGGCCGGTGGCGGACGCCGTGCCGGTGATCGACCTAGGACCCGCGCCCGACCGGGATGCTGTGGCCGGCCTGGACGCCGTCGCCGTGACCGAGTCCGAGCCGGCGGTGGACGTCGCCCCGGTGACCGGTCCGGCACTGCCGACGGCGGACGGAGCGGTTGCGATTCCCGGGCCGGTGGTCGGCGAGGGCCCGGCCGCCGGGCCGACGCCCGCCCCGCTGATGGAGGCGGCATCGGAAGGCCCCGACTCCCGGCTGCCGTCCGTCGGCGCGGACCGTCTGCCGCAGGACGAGGGCGCGCTGTCGGCGTATGCCGACACGGCCCTGCTCCCGGAATGGGCGGGCGCGGTGTCCGACGGCGCGGCCCGGCCGCGCGAGGAGGCCCGTGCGCCGGTGACGATGACCGTCGGGGCCGCCGACCCCGTCGCCTGGTGGGGCGCGGGGCGCCGGCACCCCGTCATCAGTACCGAGACGACCGCGCCCATCCCCGTCCACCTGCTCTTCCGCGACGAGGACCACAGCGGATCCGACGTGACGGCCGGCACGCAGAGGGCCGGTGTGCGGCGCCCGCCCATGCCGCGCTCGCCGCAGACGCGCAGGCCGGGCCGGCACGCACCGCTCGCCGACCCCCGGCTCGCCGAGCGTCCCGGACCCGCCCTGCCGGGCTGGGCGGCGCTGCTCACCGCCGCGGCCGGCGCGGTCGCGGGCCTCGCCGTGCTGTGGTGGCACGGTGCACTCCCGGCCGCCGTGCCGGACCGGCTCGGCATCGGGGCGCGTCCGTACGCCGGTATGGGCACCGGGGCCTGGGCGCTGATCGGCCTGCTGGTGACCGTGGTGCTCTTCGCGCTCGGCGGGCTCGGGCGAGGGCGGGTCGGGCACGCCTCGGTGCTGACCCTCTTCGGGGACTACCGGGGCACCGTCCGGCGCACCGGACTCCTCTGGGTCTCCCCGCTCCTGCTGCGGCGCCGCGTCGACGTACGGCTTCGGCACTGGCGCAGCGAGCCGCTGCCCGCCGTGGACGCGAGCGGCACCGCGTTGCGGGTCGTCGTCCTCGTCGTCTGGCGGGTGAAGGACACGGTGCGGGCAGCGCTCGGAGTCGCGGACCACGAGCGCTATCTGCGTGACCAGGTGGAGGCGGCGCTGGCGCGCGTGCTCTCGCAGCTCCCTGCCGACGCCTTCCACGAGGAAACCCGCACCCTGCGCGACGCCGAGGCGGTCGGCGACGCGCTGACCCGGGTGCTGAAGGCGGACTGCGAACCCGTGGGCGTCGAGGTGTACTCGGCCCAGCCGACCGGTATCGAGTACGCCCCCGAGGTCGCGGCCGCGATGCAGCGGTGCCGGGTGGCGGCCATCGACGCCAAGCACCGGGACGGGGTTCTCACCTCGGTCGTCGACGCGGTGGACGACACCGTCGGCCGACTGACCGCACGCGGCATCGTCGAACTCGACGCCTACGAACACAAGGCGCTGGTCCGGGATCTGACGGTGGCTTTCTACACCGGCCGCAGCGGCGGCGAGTGAGCCCGAACGCCTCCGTCCGCACCACGGTGGTGCGCCCAAACCCGGCCCACATTGGTCTGGACATGTTCATGGCATGTCAATAATCTGGACTTGGTCTAGACCGCAAGAGTGATGCGCGCAGCACGGCTCGGATCATCCCCAGAACATCCCCCACGTTCTCGAGGAGCGACACAGCATGCGGAAAAGAGCAAGCGCGGCCGTCATCGGCCTGGCGATAGCGGGCGTCTCCATGTTCGCGACCGGCAGTGCGAGCAGCCATGGCTACACGGACACCCCCATCAGCCGGCAGAAGCTCTGTGCCAACGGCACCGTCACCAACTGCGGCAACATCCAGTGGGAGCCGCAGAGCGTCGAGGGGCCCAAGGGCTTCCCGGCGGCAGGGCCGGCGGACGGCAAGATCTGCTCCGGCGGGAACGGTCAGTTCGCCCAGCTCGACGACCCACGCGGTGGCGGCTGGCCCGCCACCAGGGTCACCTCCGGGCAGGGCTACAGCTTCCGCTGGCAGTTCACCGCACGCCACTCCACGAGTGACTTCCGGTACTACATCACCAAGAACGGCTGGGACCCCACCAAGCCGCTCACCAGGGCCGCCCTGGAATCGCAGCCCTTCATGACGGTCCCGTACGGGAACCAGCAGCCGCCGGCGACGCTGACGCACCAGGGCTCGATGCCGACCCAGAAGACCGGCAAGCACATCATCCTGGCCGTCTGGAACGTCGCGGACACCACCAACGCGTTCTACGCGTGCTCCGACGTGCAGTTCTGATCCAGCACAACGCACAGTGGGCGGTCTCCTCGGAGGGAGACCGCCCACTGTGGTGTCGGTGCGCCGTCAGGGACTCGAACCCCGGACCCGCTGATTAAGAGTCAGCTGCTCTAACCAACTGAGCTAACGGCGCCGGCTGACTCGAAAATAATACCTGGCCCGCGGGGGTGCTGACGACACGCACCCGGCCGCCTCGTCGATGCGCGTACGGGAGCCCCCGAGCCCCTCCTGCCCGACGGGGTCCGCTCCCTTCCGGGCCCCTGTACCGATGCCCTCGAGTCCCTGTACCGATCCTGCGGGAAGCCGGTCGTGACAAGTTCGTCGGTTTTTTTCGTAAGTGATCTTTATTTTTGCGTAGCTCTTTGTAGGGTGAACTCCGTGGCGAAACGACGACTCTCTCAAGTGGCCGAGTACGCGGGTGTCAGCGAGGCGACGGTCAGTCGCGTCCTGAACGGCAGCCCCGATGTGGCGAGCGCGACCCGCGAGGCGGTGCTCAGCGCGCTCGACGTCTGCGGGATCGAAAGGCCCCGCCGGTACCGGGCGGAACGGGCCGCCCTCATCGGCCTGGTGGTACCCGATCTGCAGAACCCGATCTTCTCCGCCTTCGCCGAGGCGCTGTGCGGACTGCTGAACAAGCGCGGCCTCATACCCGTGCTGTGCACCCGGACCGCCGACGGCGTCTCCGAGGCGCACTACATCGAGATGCTGCTCCAGCAGAACATCGGCGGCATCGTCTTCATCGGGGCCAGCTACGCCGACGCGGGTCCGGAACACGGCCGTGCGCTGCGCGAGCGCAGGATCCCGATGGTGCTGATCAACGCCGCCGACGAGAACCCCGGGGTCGCCCAGGTCCGCGTGGACGACGCGCTCGCCGCCGACCAGGCGCTGACCCATCTCGCGGCCCTGGGTCACGAACGGATCGGTATGGTCCTCGGTCCGGTGGGGCACGTCCCGTCGGCCCGCAAGCTCGCCGGCTTCGCCGCCTTCTGCGCCCGCCGGGGTGTCGCCGCCGATGACTGGCGGCGCCTGGTGGTGCACGCGCTCTTCACCATGGAGGGGGGTGCGACCGCCCTGCCGCGCCTGCTGGCCGAAGGGGTCACCGGGATCGTTTGCGCCAGCGACGCCCTGGCGCTCGGGGCGGTCCGCGGCGCCCGCCGGCAGGGGGTGTCCGTACCGCGTGACCTCTCCGTGGTGGGGTTCGACGACTCGCCGTTCATGGTGGCCACGGACCCGCCGCTGACCACCGCACGGCAGCCGATCCAGGCGATGGCCTCGGCGGTCGTTGCCTCCCTGGCGGCGCAGATCGAGGGCCATGCGGGCGCAAACGAGCTCATGATGTTCGACACCGAGCTGATCGTCCGCGGCTCCACGGCCGCCCGGCCGGCCTGAGGGTCCCGGGGGTCATCCGTGTTTCTTGCGCAAGCCGCGGAGATTACTTTCTTGCGTTAATGCATTGACTTCTTGCGTAACGGGCTTCTACCTTCAGCGCAGCTCAGTGCTCGGGGTCCGACAGCCCCGCAGCGGACCTCCAGGAAGGCGCGAATCCCATGGTTGGCATGCCAGGCATCAGCAGACGTCAGGTTCTCGGCTCGGCGACGGCCGCCGCTCTCGCTCTTGCGCTCACGGCGTGCGGCGGATCCGGCTCCTCGCCCTCCGGCGTGGACAAGGACGGGGTGGTCACGATCAGCGTGAACGGCATGCCGGCCAAGACGCAGGCGGTCGACCGCGCGAACTTCCTGGAGGACGTCAAGGTCTTCGAGAAGAGCCACCCGAAGATCAGGATCGACGCCCGCGAGGGCCAGATGGACCCCAAGACGTTCGCGGCGAAGCTCGCGGGCGGTCAGCTGGAGGACGTGTACTACGTCTACTTCACGGACCCCGCCGGACTGATCCAGCGCCGCCAGGCCGCGGACATCAGCAAGTACGTCGGGGAGGTGCCGTTCTTCGAGGACATCGACCCCGCGCTGATGAAGGTCTTCAAGGACGCCGGCGGCCGGACGTACGGACTGCCCACCGGCAACTACTCGCTCGGTCTTCTCTACAACCGGGCGCTGTTCACCAAGGCCGGACTCGACCCCGCGAAGCCGCCGGTCACCTGGGAGGAGGTCCGCACCGCCGCGAAGAAGATCAGTGCGCTCGGTGACGGCACCGTCGGATACGCCGACTACAGCAAGAACAACCAGGGCGGCTGGCACCTGACCTCGTGGATCTACTCCATGGGCGGTGACGTGGCCACCCGGCAGGACGGCAGGTGGAAGGCCGCGTTCGACAGCGAGGCGGGCCACAAGGCACTCCAGGCCCTTCACGACATGCGCTGGACCGACAAGAGCATGGGCACCCGTCAGCTCCTGGAGATAGCCGACGTCCAGAAGATGATGGGCTCCGGCAAGCTCGGAATGTACATGGCCGGACCCGACAACATCCCCACCATCGTCAAACAGTTCGAGCGGGAGTACGCGGAGTACGGCCTCGCGGCGCTCCCCGGCACCGCGACCCTCGGCGGCGGCGACGGCTTCATGTTCAACCCGAAGGCGTCCCCGGAGAAGATCAAGGCCGGGCTGCAGTGGGTCCAGTGGAAGTACCTGCGCAGCCCCGAGCGCGAGGCGGTGGACAGCAAGCGGGCCAAGGCCGCCGGCGTGCCGATCGGACTGCCGCAGCCCCGGCTCCTCGCGGGCGAGGCGCAGGCGGAGATCGACAAGATCCACGACCAGTACGCCAACACCCCGGTCGAGAACTACCAGCCGTTCATCGAGCGGAACGCCCAGGTGGAGACCAAGGTCGAGCCGCCCAACGCACAGCAGCTCTACACGATCCTCGACGGTGTCATGCAGTCGGTGCTGACCAAGAAGGACGCGGACATCGACGCGCTGCTGGCCGAGGCCGCGAAGAAGGCCGACGTCGTGCTCGCCTCGGTGAAGTGACGATGTCCGCCCAGCCGCTCTCCGCAGCCGCGGAGAAGAGCACGGAAGAGGACCCTCTGCCTTCGCCCCGGCCCCCGGCCGGGACACGGGCGGGGGCGGCGGCCGGGAACTCCCGGTTCCGCAGGGCCGTTCGCGAGAACCTGGCCGCCTACCTCTTCCTCGCCGCCGGAGTGCTCTGCTTCGCCCTCTTCTCCTGGTACCCGATCGTGCGCGGGGTCCTGCTCGGCTTCCAGCAGGTCACCTTCGCCGAACCCGCCCGGTGGGTGGGTCTGGACAACTTCCGGCGGCTGTTCGACGACCCGCTGTTCCTGACCGCCTGGCAGAACACCGGCTACTTCACCCTGCTCGCCCTGGTCCTCGGCTTCGCGGCCCCGTTCGCCACCGCCGTCGTCCTGAACGAGCTGCGGCACGGCCGGCCGTATCTGCGCATGACCGTCTACCTGCCGGTCATGCTGCCGCCCATCGTCACCATGCTGCTCTGGCGCCAGTTCTACGACCCCGGCCCCGGCCTGTTCAACACCGTGCTGGAGACCCTCCGGCTGCCGGCCCAGCAGTGGCTGGAGTCGGAGAACCTCGCCATGGTCTCCCTGGTCCTCGTCTCCACCTGGGCCAACATGGGCACCACCACCCTGATCTACCTGGCGGCGCTCGGCGGAATCCCGGGAGAGCTTTACGAGGCCGCCGAGCTGGACGGCGCGTCGATCCGGCAGCGGTTGTGGCACGTCACGATCCCGCAGATGCGGTTCATCCTGATGATCACCCTGCTGCTCCAGGTCATCGGCACCATGCAGGTGTTCGTCGAACCCTTCGTCCTCACCGGCGGCGGACCCGACGACGCCACCGTCACCGTGCTCCTGCTCCTCTACCGCTACGCCTTCGTCTACAACGACTTCGGCCTGGCCAGCGCCATGAGCACGCTGCTCTTCGTCGTGCTCGGCCTCTTCTCCGTCGTCTATCTGCGCCTCACCCGGAGCAAGGGCTGAGAGGGAGTACCGCCATGGCTGCCGAAACCCCCGCACGCACACTGATCGCGCCCGCCGAGATGAACCGCCGCACCGGCCGGTTCCTCTACCGCTTCGTGCTCGCCGCCACCCTGACCGGTTTCACGGTCGCCTTCGTCCTCCCGCTCTACTGGATGACGTCGGGTGCGCTGAAGTCCTCCTCCGAGCTGGCCGACCCGAACCCCACCCTGTTCCCGGAGAGCTGGCACCCGGAGAGCTACACCGAGGCGTGGACGAACGTCGGGCTCGGCCACTTCTTCCTCAACACGCTGGTGCTCGCCCTCGGCGCCTGGCTGACACAGCTGCTGGTGGACGTGTCCGCCGCGTACGCCCTGTCGAAGCTCCGGCCGGTGCTCGGCAACGTCGTCCTCGGCCTGATGCTGGCGACGTTGATGCTGCCGGTGTCGGCGCTGCTCGTGCCGACGTACCTGGCCGTGGTCGACGTGCCCCTCTTCCACGTCAACCTGATCAACACACCGTTCGCGATCTGGCTGCCCGCCGCGGCCAACGCCTTCAACATCTTCATCCTCAAGCGGTTCTTCGACCAGATACCCGCCGAACTCCTCGACTCCGCACGGATCGACGGAGCGGGCACGCTCAGGGTCCTGGCGTCGGTGGTCCTGCCGCTTTCCCGCCCGGTGCTCGCCGTCGTGTCGATCTTCGCGGTCGTCGGAGTCTGGAAGGACTTCCTCTGGCCCATGCTCGTCCTCCCCGACGAGGCGAAGCAGCCGATCACCGTCGCGCTCAACCGGCTCTCGGAGTTCATGCCGGCCAACCAGCTGCTGGCCGGGATGGTCATGGCGAGCATCCCCCTGCTCGTCCTCTTCCTGATCTTCCAGCGCCACATCATCGCGGGTCTCACCGCGGGCAGCCTCAAGGGCTGACCCGCCCCCAAGGGAAGGGCACACTGCCGTGTCTCCTGCACCAAGAAAGCGCTCCCGGGCCGCCGTCCGGCTCACGTTCCCCGTCCTCGCGTCCCTGCTCGGCACCGTGCTGTACGGGGTCGGGGCCGCCCAGGCGGCCACCGTCACCGTGGAAGCCGAGTCGTCCCAGCTGTCCGGGGGCGCCGCCGTGTCCACCGATCACGGCGGCTACACCGGATCCGGATTCGTCGGCGGCTTCACCGACGCCCACAAGGGATCCGCCTCGGTGTCCTTCGGCGTGACCGCCCAGGCCGCGGGCACCGGCTCCATAGCCCTGCGGTACGCGAACGGCACCGGCGCGACGATGACGCTGAGCCTGTACGTCAACGGGGCCATGGTCCGCCAGGTCAGCCTGCCGCCGACCGCGAACTGGGACACCTGGGCCACGCAGCGAGAGACGGTCACCTACGCCAAGGGCGCCAACACGGTCGCCTGGACGTTCACCGGCTCCGACAGCGGCAACGTCAACATCGACAACAGCACCGCCGACACGTCCGCGGGCACGGGCACCCCGACCCCGGCCGGCGCCCTGGAGGCGGAGTCCGCACAGCTCTCGGGCGGTGCCGTCGCCGCGGCCGACCACACCGGCTTCACGGGCACCGGCTTCGCGGGCGGCCTCACCGACGCCAACAAGGGCTCCGCCTCCGTCTCCTTCGGCGTGAACTCCGCCGAGGCAGGGGCCGGTTCGGCAGCCCTGCGGTACGCCAACGGCACCGGCGCCACGATGACGCTGAGCCTGTACGTCAACGGGGCCAAGGTCCGCCAGGTCAGCCTCCCGGCGACCGCGAACTGGGACACCTGGGCCACGCAGCAGGAGGCGGTGACGTACGCGAAGGGGGCGAACACCGTCGCCTGGACGTTCACCACCGCCGACAGCGGCAACGTCAACATCGACAGCCTCACCCCGGCCACCCCCACCGTGCCGACCGACCCCGGCGGCCCCACCACCCTGACCCACCAGGCCGAGGACGCCTTCGCCTCCGGCGGACCGGCGAGGGCCACCGCCGTCACGGGCTACGAGGGAAGCGGCTACCTCTCCGGCTTCACCGCCACCGGTGCCCGCGCCGTGTTCGCGGTGAACGCCCCCGGCGCCGCGACGTACCCGGTGACCGTGCGCTACCGCACCCCCGACGCCACCGCGTCGACCATCACCCTGCTGGCCAACGGCACCACCGTCCGGCGGCTCACCCTGCCCGGCACCGGCGGCGCCTGGAAGAGCGCCGCCACCGACGTGCCCCTGCGGGCCGCGCTCAACCACGTCACCCTGCGCACCGCCTCCGGGGACAACGGCACCCTCCAGCTCGACGGCATCGAGGTCACCGGCTCCACGCCCGACAGCACCCGGGGCGCGACCATGCCGTACACCGCCTACGAGGCGGAGAGCGGCAGCACCGACGCCGGCACGACCGGTCCCGACCGCACCTACCTGACCGTCCCGTCCGAGGCATCCGGCCGCAAGGCCGTCGTCCTGGACGCCACCGGCGAGTACGTGCAGTTCACGCTGACCAAGCCCGCCAACGCCCTGACCCTGCGCTACTCCGTCCCGGACAACGCGGCGGGCACCGGCATCGACACCACCCTCAGCGTCTACGCCGACGGCACCCAGCTCCGGGACCTGCCCCTCACCTCCAAGTACAGCTGGGTCTACGGCGGCTACCCGTACACCAACAACCCCTCCCAGGGCTCGGGCCACCACTTCTTCGACGAGACCCGCACGCTGCTGACCGGGACGCTCCCGGCCGGCACCGTGCTGAAGTTCCAGAAAGACGCGGGCGACACCGCAGCCTCCTACACCCTCGACCTGGTGGAGACCGAGACCGCGCCCGCCGCGCTGACCATGCCGTCCACCGGCTTCGTCTCCGCGACCACGCTCGGCGTCACCCCGAACGACTCCGGCGACGACACGGGCGCCCTGAACACGGCGCTGAACACGGCCACCTCCCAGGGCAAGGGGCTCTGGCTGCCCGCCGGCACGTACGACATCTCCGGGCACGTCGACCTCGCCGGCGCCGACCTGCGCGGCGCCGGCCAGTGGCACACCGTGCTGCGGGGCAAGAACGGCAAGGGCGGGCTCTTCGGACGCGGCGGCACCAGCAACGTCCAGGACCTGATGATCGCCGGTGACGTCTCCTACCGTGACGACGCCAACTTCGACGCGGCGATCGAGGGCGACTTCGGCAACGGGTCCACCCTGACGAACCTCTGGATCCAGCACACCAAGGTCGGCCTCTGGATCGACGCCCCGACCAACGGCCTGTACGCCTCCGGGCTCCGCATCCGCGACACCTTCGCGGACGGCGTCAACCTCCACAAGGGCACCAGGGCGACCGAGGTCTCCCGGAGCAGCGTCCGCAACACCGGTGACGACGGACTCGCGATGTTCTCCGAGGCCCAGGCCGTCACCGACAGCGCGTTCCGCTTCAACACCGTGCAGCTCCCGATGCTCGCCAACGCGGTCGGCATCTACGGCGGCAACGACAACCGGGTCGAGGACAACATCCTCGCCGACACGGTCACCGGCTCGTCCGGCATCGCCATCAGCAGCCGCTTCGCACCGGTGCCCTTCAGCGGCACGACGTCCGTACAGCGCAACACCCTGACACGCACGGGCGGTTACGAACCGAACTGGCAGAGCAAGCTCGGTGCCCTCTGGATCTACGCCGACTCCTCCGACATCACCGCACCCGTCCTGGTCAAGGACAACGAGATCCTCGACAGCACCTACAGCGGACTGCTCGTCTCCTGGCAGAAGAACGTCAGCGGGCTCACCGTCGACGGACTCAAGATCGACAAGGCCGGTTTGTACGGCATCGAGATCGACTCCGCGGGAGCCGGAACCTTCTCCCGCGTGACCGTGAGCGGCGCGGCCGCCGGCGGTCTCTCCAGTGCGGGTGGTTTCGCGATCACCCGGGGCGCCGGCAACACCGGCTGGTAGCCCGACCGGTGCGGGCCCGCCCCTGACCTGCGGGCCCGCACCACCTCATATATACCGAGCAAGGAGTCTCAGTGACCACCCACTGGTGGCGGCACGCCGCGATCTACCAGATCTACGTACGCAGTTTCGCGGACGGCGACGGAGACGGCACCGGCGACCTCGCCGGCGTCCGCAGCCGCCTCCCGTACCTGCGCGAGCTCGGCGTGGACGCCCTGTGGTTCACCCCCTGGTACACCTCGCCGATGGCCGACGGAGGCTACGACGTCGCGGACTACCGCGACATCGACCCGCTCTTCGGCACCCTCGCCGAAGCCGAGCGGCTCATCACCGAGGCCCACGGGCACGGCCTGCGCGTCCTCATCGACCTGGTGCCCAACCACTGCTCCGACCAGCACCCCTGGTTCCGGGCCGCGCTCGCCGCCGGCCCCGGATCGCCGGAGCGGAGCCGCTTCTGGTTCGTGCCGGGCCGCGGCGCGGACGGCGAACTCCCGCCCAACGACTGGACGTCCTACTTCGGCGGCAGCGCGTGGACCCGGGTGACCGAGGCGGACGGCAGCCCCGGGCCCTGGTACCTCCACATGTTCGCCCCCGAACAGCCGGACCTGAACTGGGAACACCCCGAGGTGCGGGCCGAGTTCGAGGACGTCCTTCGCTTCTGGCTGGACCGGGGCGTCGACGGATTCCGCATCGACGTGGCCCACGGACTGGCCAAGAAGCCCGGGCTGCCCGACGTCGGAGCGGACCCGGACGTCACGGACCTGCCCTACCAGGACTGCGACGCGGTGCACGACATCTACCGGTCCTGGCGCAAGATCCTCGACACCTACGACGGCGAGCGCACCTTCGTCGGTGAGGTCTGGCTGCCGACCCCCGAGCAGTCGGCACGCTACCTCCGCCCCGACGAGCTGCACTCGGCGTTCAACTTCGAGTTCCTGTGCTGCGCGTGGGACGCGGACGCGCTGCGCCGGGTCGTCGCGGAGACCTTCGCCGGACTCGCACCGGTGGGGGCGCCGCCCACCTGGGTCCTGTCCAACCACGACACGATCCGCCACGTCACGCGCTACGGCCGCGAGGACACCTCGTTCGACATGGGCGACAAGCGGCTGCTCGACCCGAGCGACCCGGTGCTCGGCCGCCGCCGGGCCAGGGCGGCCGCGCTGCTGACCCTTTCCCTGCCCGGTGGGGTCTACGTCTACCAGGGGGACGAACTGGGCCTCCCCGAGGTGCAGGACCTGCCCGACGAACTGCTCCAGGACCCCACCTACGTGCGCTCGGGCGGCACGGACCGGGGCCGCGACGGCTGCCGGGTGCCCTTGCCGTGGAGCGGTTCCGGTACATCGCTCGGCTTCTCGCCGGACGGCGCCGCGCCCTCCTGGCTGCCGCAGCCGGCGTCCTGGTCCGGGCTGGGCGCGGAGGCGCAGCAGGACGATCCGGAGTCCTTCCTGAACCTCTACCGCACCGCGCTGGCGCTGCGCCGCGAACGCCTGGTCCCCCTGCCCGAGACGCTGACCTGGGTGGATGCCGGGCCCGGGACGGTGTGCTTCGACCGGCAGGACGGCTTCCGCTGCCTGCTCAACGCGTCGCCCGCGGCGATCGGGCTCCCGGACGGCGCGCGGGTCCTGCTCGCCAGCGGCCCGCTCCCGGACGGCGCGGTCCCGCCGGACACCACGGTGTGGCTCTCCCTCTGAGCGTCGGCGTGGAGGCGCTTCCGGGTTCCCGGAACGCCTTCGTGTCCGGACTCAGAGCGCGAGCGACAGGAGCACGGGCGCCGCGCGCCGGTTCAGCGTGGCCGCGGCGGCCCGCAGCCGGTGCGCGTGCTCGATCGGCAGCGACAGCGCCAGGCAGCCGGCCGACGAACCCGCCGTCAGCGGAACCGCCGCGCACACGGTGCCCACGGCGTACTCCTGCAGATCGAGGACGGGCACCGTCGCCGGCTGGCTGTCCAGCTTGGAGAACAGCACCTTCTCGTTGGTGATGGTCCGGGACGTCAGCCGCGCGATCCGGTGCCGGGAGAGGTGGTCGCGACGGCCGTTCTGGTCGAGCTGCGTCAGCAGGCACTTGCCGATCGCGCTGGCGTGGGCCGCCGAGCGGAAGTCCACCCACTCGTTGACGGCGGGGGTGCGCGGCCCGTCCGCCACCTGCGTCACACGGATCTCGCCGTCGACGTACCGGCTGACGTAGACCGCCGCGCCGACCGAGTCCCGGAGCTGTGCCAGGGTCTGCTGGAGTTTCGCCTCCAGGGCCTGCCGGCGGGCCGATCCGGAGCCGAGTTCCAGGAGCGAGGCTCCGATGACGTACGCACCGTCGGTGACCTGTTCGACGTATCCCTCACGGCGCAGGGTCAGCAGGAGGGGTGCGAGGTGCCCGGTCGGCAGTCCTGTCTCCCGGGAGAGCTGGGCGACGGTCACGCCGTCACCGTGCGTGGACACCGATTCGAGCACACGCAGGGCGTACTGCACCGAATGGAACGGCGCCTTCGGCTCCGGCTTCAACGCCACGGGTTCCCCCTCAGGTCCTCTGCCAGGTCGTGATCGCACGCTTCCGTCCCACGATAGTCGCCAAGGCACCTGTTCGGAGAGGGTGTTGACGAGTAATTGGTGCGCCCCGGCCTTGTCAGCAGGGGCGCACCCCGGAGGCATATGACGCAGTCATGCGCACTATGCCAACAGCAAGGTCACAGCACCGCGTTCAGGAATGCGCGTGTACGTTCGTGCTCCGGATCGGAGAAGATCTTTTCCGGCGAACCGGACTCCACGACCTTCCCCGCGTCGAACATCAGGACCTTCTCCGACACGTCCCGGGCGAAGTTCATCTCGTGGGTCACACAGAGCATCGTGATGTCGGTGTTCCTGGCGATGTCGACCAGCAGATCCAGCACACCGGCCACCAGCTCGGGATCCAGCGCGGACGTCACCTCGTCGAGGAGCAGGATCTCCGGGCGCATCGCCAGCGCCCTGGCGATCGCGACGCGCTGCTGCTGTCCGCCGGACAGCTGCGACGGGTGGGCGTCGGTCCTGCCGGCGAGCCCCACCAGGTCGAGCAGCTCCCGGGCCCGTGTCTCCGCCTCGTCCCGGTCCATCCCGAGGACGTTGACCGGCGCCTCGGTGATGTTCTGCAGGACCTTCATGTGGGGGAAGAGGTTGAACTGCTGGAAGACCATCCCGATCTTCTTCCGGGACACGCGCAGATCCTTCTCGCCCGCGGGTTTCAGCGCGCCCGAGGGCGTACGCACGTGGGACAGCGGTGAGCCGTCGACCCAGATCACGCCGTCGCTGACCCGCTCCAGCGTCATCAGCAGCCGCAGGATCGTGGTCTTCCCCGAACCGCTCGGCCCGATCAGAGTGACGTGCTCACCGCGCCGGACGGTGAAGTCCAGCTCGTCCAGGACCACGTGGTCGCCGTAGCGCTTGACGACCCTGTCGAAGCGGACCAGGGGTTCCACACCGGTCGTCCCGGTGGCCGGAGCCGCGTCCGCGGGGTCCTCGATGGGGGCGGATTCAGTGGCCAAGGCGCTTCTCCAGCTTTCTCATCAGCAGCGAGGTCGGGTAGCTCGCGATCAGGAAGATCAGACCCGCGAGCGTCCAGGCCTCGGTGTACGCGAAGTGGTCGGCCCCGTACTTCCGGGCCTCGAAGACCATCTCCTGGACCGTGATCACGGCCAGGAACGGGGTCTCCTTGAACATCGAGACGGCGTAGTTGCCGAGGGCGGGCAGTACGTTGCGCACCGCCTGGGGCAGGATCACCGCCTGCCAGGTGCGCCGGGGCGACAGCGAGAGGGCCCGGCAGGCCTCCCACTGCCCCTTGGGCACGCCGTCGATCCCGGCCCTGTACACCTCCGAGGTGTACGCGGCGTAGTGGACGCCCAGGACGACGATGCCGACGGTCAGCGGCTCCACGGAGGTGAAGACGGCGGCCGCGCCGACCAGTTGCACCAGCAGAGGGGTGGAGCGGACGAACTCCATGACCGCCTTCACCGGCAGCGTGACGAGCCGGGAGGGGGCCCGTCCGGCCACCGCGATCGCGAGTCCGAGCACCGCCGCCACCAGTGTGCCGAGCAGGGTCGCGAGCAGGGTGACCCGGAAGCCTTCGAGCAGCAGGGGGAGGGCCTCGCGGGCCGCCTCCCAGTCGAATGTCCGGTTCACCGGGTGCCTCCGGCCGTCGTGACGGGTTCGGCTCCGCGGGTCCTGAACACACCTGCCGCGCCGGTGTCCAGGCCGAGGCGCCGCTTGGCGTTCCGCTCCAGCAGGTTCATCAGCAGTGTCAGCGCGTAGGCGAGCACGAAGTAGACGGCGAGCAGCAGGAGGTAGGCCGTGAGGCTCTCACCGGTCAGGCTGCGGACGTGCTCGACCGCCGTCATCAGGTCGGCCGCGGAGAGCAGCCACAGCAGCGGTGTGGCCTTCAGGAGCTGGATCAGCAGGTTGGTGAAGGAGGGGATCATCTGTACCCAGGCCTGGGGAAGGATCACCTTCCGCATCCGGTGGAACGGGGTCATGTTCAGTGCCACGGCCGCCTCGTACTGCGCGCGCGGCACGGAGTTGACCGCGCCGCGCACGATCTCGGCGCCGTAGGCGCCGAAGTTGAGGCCGAAGGCCACCACCCCGCAGAGAAGGGGCGCCAGTTCGTAGCCCGTCAGCTGCGGCATCGCGTAGTAGAACCAGAACAGCTGGACGTAGAGCGAGGTGCCGCGGAAGAACTCCACGACGGTCCGGGAGACCCCGCGCACCGACAGCAGCCGGCTCCCGGCCATCAGGCCGAGGACGAAGGACAGCACCAGCGCGAGCAGCGAGCCGAGTACGGTCGCCTCCAGCGTCACCCACAGCCCCGATCTGATCTGTGGCAGTTCGTCGAGGAAGGTGGAGAAGAAGTCACTCATACGGTGTGGTCCGCTCCCGTCAGCCCTTGCACAGGTCGGCGGTCTTCAGCGTGGCCGGCGGGACCTCCGTCGCGCCGAAGCCGTAGTCCCGCAGCAGGCCCACATAGCGCGACCGGTCCGAGACGATCTTCTTCAGCTCACGGTTGAAGGAGTCCCGCAGGTCCTCGTTGCCCTGGCGGAACACCGCGCCGCCCGGGGAGAACTGCTGCTTGCCGTCCAGCTCCGGCACGAAGGCCTCGGTGACCTCGGTGTCCGGGTTGGTCTTCGCCAGCCAGCGCAGGGAGATGCCGGTGAGCAGGAAGGCGTCGACCCGCCCGCCCTTCACGGCGTCCGCGCCGTCCTGCGGCTTCTGCAGCGTCTTGATCCTGTCCTCGGGGATGCCCGCACCCTTGGCGTACGAGGCCTCGACGGCACCGGACATCACCCCGACGGTGACCCCCGCGGCCTCGGCGGACGCCAGGTCGGTGAGCTTTCCCGGGTTGCCCTTCTTCACCATCAGTGCGGTCGGCGAGATGAACTCGGGCTCGGAGAAGAGGGCGTTGGCACAGCGCTCGGGGGTGATGGCCATGCCCGCACTGACCACGTCGTACTTCCCGGCCTGCAGTCCGGGGATCAGCCCGTCCCACTCGGAGAGGGTGGGCTTCAGCTCGTCGACGCCGAGCGCCTTGAATATCTCCCGGTGAAGGGTGGGCGCCTCGCCCTTGAGCTGCTTGCCCTCCATGTAGCCGTACGGGGCCTCGTTGGCGTACGCGACACGGACGAAGCCCTGCTTGCGGAGCTTGTCCAGGGCGCCCTCACCGTCCGCCGCGCCGGAGCCGGTCCTGCTGCACGCGGAGAGCAGGCCGGGGACGACGAGCAGACCTCCCACGGCCGCGGTTCGGTTGAGGAAGCCCCTGCGGGACAGGTGAGGGAAGTCAGCCATGGTTCGCGGTCTCCTGAAGAAATCGGGGTGTCGAACGTTCCGGACAGGCTGAGCACCTGCCCGGTCCGGGACGTCTATGCAGGAAGCGCTGTCATGTGACCGAACGGTGGCCGGAGGGAGACCTTCCCGTGTTCCGTCGGGGGCGGAGGGCGACGGCCGGTGTGCGGGGCGTATCGCCCCCGGCCGGTACGTTCATGACTGGCCGTTATGCCGGAATGTCAGAGCGGGATGTCCGGAGACGGGACGTAACCACGCCGTATGTCCACCACGTTGGGCAGCGAGTCACCGGATGCCCAGCGCTCGTACATCGAAACGAACTGCTCGCCCAGCCGGTCGCGCCAGCCGGCGGTGTCGCCGCTCATGTGCGGGGACACCAGGAGGCCCGGCACATCCCACAGGGGGCTCGAAGGGTCCAGCGGCTCCTCCTGGAACACGTCGAGCGCCGCGCCCGCGATCCACCGCCTGCGGAGCGCCTCGGCGAGGTCGCCCTCGACGGTCAGCTGTCCCCGGCCCACGTTCACGAAGTGCGCCGAGGGCTGGAGGAGGCCGAAGAACCGGGCGTCGAACATCCCGCGCGTCGCGTCCGTCAGCGGAGCCGCGGAGATCACCCAGTCCGCACCGGCGGCCAGCCGGTCCAGGTCCTCGACGCCGTGGATCGACCGCCGTGCCGTGCGCCCCACGAGCGCCACCCGGACGCCGAGGCCGTGCAGCAGCCGCATGATCTCCCGGCCGACGGGGCCCGCGCCGACGACGACCGCGCGGCTGCCCGCGAGCCTGCGCGTCTCGCGGTGACGCCACCGGTGCTCGCGCTGCAGCGCCAGCGTGCCGGGCAGGTCCTTCGCGAAGGCGAGCACGAGGCCGGCGACGTATTCGGCGATCGGCAGCTCGAAGACGCCCCGGGCGTTGGTGACGACGGTGGACGACGCGGCCAGCTCCGGGCACAGCAGCCGGTCCACCCCGGCGCTCGCCGTGTGCACCCAGCCGGGGCGGGGTCCCTCGCCCGGCCACGCCTCGCGGACGGCGTCGGAGGTGAAGTCCCAGACGAGCAGCACATCGGCTTCCGGCAGCTGTGCGGCGAGTGTCCGCGCGTCGGCGTACCGGACGTGGGCGCGGCCGGTCAGCCGGCCCAGGCGTGGTGGCGGGTCGGTGTCCAGGACGAGGATCACGGGAGTGGTCATCAGGAATGACCACGCTCGCACCGGGGCACACGCCCGTCAACACGGCCTCCTGTGCCTCTGAGGAAACCGCAGGTCACGGGCGTTGCGGGCGGCAGTATGCCCCCAAAAGGGGAATACTTGTCCCAGACAGGGGCAGCGGTGGAGGCACGACATCCGGACGCACGGGAAGGATGGACATGACGACCGTAGGACTTCTTTATCCGGGCCACTCCGCGGAGGACGACTTCCCGCGGATGGAGGTCATGCTCGACAGCGACATCAGGGTGCCGGTGTTCCACACCGATATCGACGAGGACGCCCGCAGGCCCGATTCCCTCCGCGACGCCGGTACGCCCGACCGCCTGGCCGCCGGTGTCGAGGAGCTGCGCATGGCCGGCGCCGAGTCGCTGGTCTGGGCCTGCTCGGGCGGGAGCTTCGCCTACGGCTGGGACGGCGCGCACGAGCAGATCGCGGAGCTGGCCAGGGCGGCCGGGCTCCCCGCCTCCAGCAGCTCCTTCGCCTTCGTGCACGCGGTGCGCGAACTGGGCGCGTCCCGGGTCGCCGTAGCGGCGACCTACACCGAGGACGTCGCCGCGCTCTTCGCCGGCTTCCTCGGGGCCGGGGGTGTCGAAGTGACCGCGACGCGAGGCGCGGGCATCATCAACGCGTCCGACGCCGCGTCCGCGGACGTGGACCGGGTCAAGGAGCTGGCCGTGGCCGGCAACCACCCCGACGCCGAGGTGGTCCTGCTCCCCGACAACGCCCTCCACACCGCCGCGTTCGTCCCCGAGCTGGAGGAACTGCTCGGCAAGCCGGTCCTGACCGCGAACCAGGTGGCGGTCTGGGAGGGGCTCAGGCTCGCCGAACGCCGTATCTGGGCGCCGACCCTCGGCACCCTCTTCGCGACCCGCGAACCCCCGGTGGGCGCCGGTGAGCCGCGGGGTATCGAGGTGCGCGAATAGCCGCGCCGACGCGGCGGCGCGGGAATAAGCGGAGCCACCCTCCTGTTTGCACCCTCCGATACGCAGACGCACCGGAGAGGCCGAACACGTGGAAGAGAACCGAGGCGACGGGATTCGCGGCACCGCTGGAGGGACGGCTCCCGTCCCCCTCTCCGTGCTCGACCTGGTGAGTGTGGGCGCGGGCCGCACCGCGAGCCAGGCCCTGCGCACCAGCGTGGACATCGCGAAGCTCGCCGAGCGGCGCGGTTTCCACCGCTACTGGGTCGCCGAGCACCACTCGATGCCCGGTGTGGCCTCCTCGTCGCCCGCCGTCATCCTGGCCCACCTGGCCGCGTACACCGAACGCATCCGGCTCGGGTCCGGCGGTGTGATGCTCCCCAACCACGCGCCCCTGGTCATCGCGGAGCAGTTCGGCACCCTGGAGGCGATGGCACCCGGACGCGTCGACCTCGGCCTCGGCCGCGCACCCGGCACGGACGGAGCCACCGCGGCCGCTCTGCGCCGCACGGACCGGCTCAACGAGGGCGCCGACGACTTCCCGGAGCAGCTGGCCGAGCTCACCCGTTTCCTGGACGACGACTTCCCCGACGGCCACCCCTACGCCCGGATCCACGCCGTCCCCGGCCCCGTCCAGGCCACCTCGCCCGGAGGGGTCCAGTCGGCCGCCCGGCCCCCCGTCTGGCTGCTGGGTTCCTCCGGCTTCAGCGCCCAGCTGGCGGGTGTCCTCGGGCTGCCCTTCGCCTTCGCCCACCACTTCTCCGCGCGGAACACCGTGCCCGCCCTCGACCTGTACCGCGAGTCCTTCCGGCCCTCCGCGGCGCTCGACGCCCCCTACGCCCTCATCGGGGTCTCGGCGCTGGCGGCCGACGAGGAACGCGAGGCCAGGCGACAGGTGCTGACCGGCGCCCTGTCCATGGTCCGGCTGCGCACCGGCCGCCCCGGCCTGGTGCCGAGCCCCGAGGAGGCGGAGGCACACGACTTCAGCCCCATGGAACGCGAGTTCGTCGACGGCTGGCTGAAGAACATCGTCCACGGCACGCCGGACGAGGTCCGCAGCGGCCTGGACGACCTGGCCAAGCGCACCGGTGCGGACGAGCTCATGATCACGGCCAACGCGCACGGCGGCGAGGCGCGGCTGCGCTCGTACGAGCTGATCGCGGACGCCTATGGGCTGCCCGGGGCGGCCTGACCGGCGACACTCCCGGATCACCGGCACCCGGCCCCGGGGCTCAGCCCTCCAGGGGCCGGGTGCCGATCAGTTCGGCGATGCGCTCCGGCGCCACCGCGCGCGAGTAGAGCCAGCCCTGCCCGGTGTCGCAGCCGATCCGGCGCAGGCGCTCCGCCTGGCCCGAGGTCTCCACGCACTCCGCGGTGACCGTCAGGCCCAGGCGGTGCGCGAGCTGCACCATGGCCTCCACGATCGTCTCGTCGGCCGGGCTGGGATGCGCGCCGTCCTCGTAACGGAAGCCGCGCACGAAGGAGCCGTCCAGCTTCAGTACGGAGACGGGCAGCCGGCTGAGATAGGCCAGGTTGGAGTAGCCGGTACCGAAGTCGTCGATCGCGATCCGCACCCCCATGTCGCTGAGCGCCCGGAGCACCCGCAGCGGCCGGCCCGACGAACCCATCACGGCGGACTCGGTCAGCTCCAGTTGCAGCAGGCCGGGATCGAGACCGGTCTCCGCGAGGATCTCCGCGACGTCGGCGACCAGGTCCGAGTCCCAGACCTGCCGCACCGCGACGTTGACGCTGATGAACAGGGGCCTTTCGTCCGGGTGTTCCAGCTGCCAGCAGCGCGCCTGGCGGCAGGCCGTACGCAGCACCCACCGGCCGAGCTCGACGATCGTGCCGTCCTCCTCCGCGATCGGCACGAACCGGCTCGGGGCCAGCAGCCCGAAGCGCGGGTGGTTCCAGCGGACCAGGGCCTCGACACCCCGTACGACCTCGTCGGCCATGCCGACCAGCGGCTGGTACTCCAGCGTGAACTCACCGCGGTCCACGGCGGGCCGGAGCGTGGAGGAGAGCGCCTGCCGGGTCATCCGGTGCGCGTTGCGTTCGGGGTCGAAGAGGGTCCAGCGTGCCCTGCCGTCCGCCTTGGCCCAGTACAGCGTGGTGTCGGCGGCCTGCATCAGGGCGGTGGCCGAGGTGCCCGCCGTGGCCCGCTCCACCACGCCGATCGACGCGGACACCGACAGCCGGGTCCCCGAGACGTCGAACGGGCGCTGCAACGCGGTGAGCACCGAACGGGCGAGTTCGGTGAGCTGGTGCGTGCCCGCCGAGTCCTCGATCAGGATCGCGAACTCGTCACCGCCCAGGCGCGCCACCAGGTGCCCGCCGGCGTGGTGCGCGTCGGCCTCGGCGCAGTCGGTGAGCCGTCCGGCGACGGCGGCGAGCAGCCGGTCGCCGATGCGGTGCCCCAGGGTGTCGTTGACCGCCTTGAAGCCGTCGATGTCGAGATAACAGAGACCGATCCGGCCCTCCCGCCGCGCAGCGCCCTCCTGGAGGGGCGGGGTCTCCAGGGCGCCGGTGAGGCGTTCGAAGAACAGGGTGCGGTTGGGCAGGCGGGTCACGGGATCGTGTATGCGCAGATGGCGCAGGCGCTCGCGCAGTTCGCGCCGGTCGCTCACGTCGGCGAGGGACAGCAGGACGCGGCCCGTGCCGGTGGCGGGGTCTCCCATGGGTACGACGGTGACCTCCGCCCACAGGGGCCTTCCGTCGGCGTGCTTGAGCCGCAGGGTGCACCGCAGCCGGTGGCGTTCGCCGCTCAGCACCTCGCCGTACGCACGCCAGGTGGAGCTGTCCGAGGTGAGGCCGACGAGTTCCGCCGCCGGCCGGTGCGCCAGGGCCGCGGGGTCGGCGCCGAGCAGACACCCCAGCGCGTCGTTCGCCCGGACGACCTGACCCCGGTCGTCGACCACGGCCATGGGGAGGGCGGCGGCCGAGAAGGCGGCGCGGTAGTCACGCAGCTCGGAGAGACCGGACCGCTGATGGTCACGTTCCGTGACCTCCGGTGGCCGGGTGCCGCGGGTCACGCCCGTTCCGGGCGTCGGCCCTTCGGGGGTTCCGCTCACCACTCGCTCCCACTGTGCAGATCGTCGTGAACAGTTGTCGCCGGGCAGGGTTTCCGGGTGGCGTGCCGCGCCGGAGGCGGTGGCCACGCGGGAAAACGAGGTGAAGCATAGAGGGTGGCGCATCGGCGGTACCAGCGTGCCCGACGTTTCGGGCCCACGGCATGCGCATGGCCCACGGCTGTCCCTCGTATGGCGTCGTTCTGCATTTTGCGCAGAGATGATCGATTCTGTGACGATCTGGTCTCTTTGGATTCCAGGGTGAGCGATTGTGACTTTCCGTGAGTGAACCTCGTCGGGGGCATGGTGACCAGGCTGACCCGTGTGGGGCAGCACAACAGGGCGTACGCCGTCGACTCGGCTCAGGGTGAGGAGAAGTCCGCATTCGCCACCCGGAGGTAGATGTGCCGCGTCAGCACGGACCCGGGGGAGTGGGAAGGCCGAGCCTGCGCAGCGCCGCGGCGGCCTTCACCTCCCTCCTGGCGCTCGCCGCCACCGGACTCGTGGCCGGCCCCGCCGTGGCGGCCTCGCGCGACGCGGGACCCTGCGCGCTGCCCAGGACCGGAGCCCACCACTCCCTGGGCCTCGACACGTGGAACGGCTCCTATCCGCGCCCCGACCGCGGCCTCGACGCGGTCATGGTCTTCCTGTCGTTCCCGGACTCCGAGCCCGCGGTGCCCCCCGACGTGCTGGCCGCCGACTACTTCCCCTCCACCACCCGCTTCTTCGAGCGCGCCTCGTACGGGAAGTTCGAACTCCGCGCACATCCCCAGCGGGAGTGGATCCGCATGCCCCGCCCCTCCACCTGGTACGGGATACAGCGGGACTGGGGCTCCGAGCGGCGCAGCGACTATCTGCGGGACGCCATCGCGGCGGCCGACGGACGGATCGACTTCTCGGATTACGACATCGTCTACCTCGTGGCCGACCCGGACGCGCCGGGAGTCGACTCCGACGCCACGAAGGTCGTCAACTTCGACCGGCCCCTGCGGGCCGACGGCACGGACATCCGGCGCGTGGTCACCGTCTTCGAGGAGCACCCCCCGGACCGTAACGTCCTGGCGCACGAGACCGGGCACGTCTTCGACCTGGCCGATCTGTACCACCGGCCCGAGGACGGCAAGGGCGACTGGGACACCTACGTCGGCGACTGGGACGTGATGGGCAGCCAGTTCGGCCTCTCACCCGACCTGTTCGGCTGGCACAAGTGGAAGCTCGGATGGCTCGGCGGGGAACAGGTGGTCTGCGTGCAGGGCGCCGCCGACCTCACCCTGGAGCCCATGGCCGAGGTGCCCGTGCCCGGCGCGTCCCTCGGCACCCGGCTCGCCGTCATCAGGACCGGATCGGACACCGCACTGGCCATCGAGGCCCGCAGCGCCACCGGCAACGACCGCACCACCTGCACCGAGGGGGTGCTGATCTACCGCATCCGCAACGCCACGCCGTCCGGCGGCGGGCCGGTCGAGGTGCTGGACACACACCCCCGCTCCGACGCCTGCTGGGACCGGTCGGTCTACCCGCCCCTCGCGGACGCCCCCCTGCGGGAGGGCGAGCGGTACTCCGTGCCGGGGGAGCGCATCCGCGTCGAGGTCACCGACCGGACGAAGTCGGGAGCGTGGACGGTCCGGGTCACCACCGGCATCTGACCGGAACCGCGGGTGGCTGCCGACGGCGGGCCGCCGGGTCCCGATGCGGCGGGGCGGGGCGGTCCCCGGGGACCGCCCCGCCCCTCCGTCCCGGTGGTTACTGCCTCTTCAGGGTGAAGTCGCCGGTGACGACCGCTCCCTTCGTGATCTTCAGAGTGGTGGCCGCGGGCTGGTAGCCGTCCTTGGCGGCGATGACCTGCAGCGGGTTGTTCCGGGAGTCCAGCCACAGGGAGTAGGTGCCGTCGACGGCCGTCCGGAGGGAGTAACTCGCCGCCCACGTGGTGATCTGGACGGTGGCTCCGGCGAGCGGCGCGGCGGTGCCGTCGCGCTGGACGCCGCGGATCGTTCCGGTGATCTTGCCCCAGGTCTTCGGCGGGCTGACGCGCAGCGACACCGGAAGTTTGCGTATCCCGTACGGGGTGTCGTTGTCGAGCGCCAGCACGGCGGAGAAGTCACCCGGCTGCACGACCTCGGGTACCGAGGCGTCCAGCGTCACGGTGACGGTCGTGCTCGCGCCCGGCTGCAGGGTGAACCCCTTGGTGTCCGCGCTCAGCCAGGTGACGTCCGTCGCCCCGCCCTGGTCGTAACCCGGCAGGAGTTCCACCGTGTTGCTGGGGGTGTAGGGAGCGCTCCCGCCGCCGACCTTGTACAGGCCGAGTCCGGCGCCGCCGCGGTACGTCGCGACATTGGCGTTCGGCAGGGTGGACCAGGCACCGGCCTCCGGGTCGTAGGCGAAACCCCGGTTGGTGAGGGCGTTGTCGGTGACGCCGCTCGAGATCACGAGCTGGTCGTTCGCCGCGGTGTAGGACGAGCTCCACAGCGGGATCGGGAGATCGGGGAGCGCCGTCCAGGTGTCGGCGGCCGGGTCGTAGACATAGGCGTGATCGCTCTCGCCACCGGAGTCGGCGTTCCCTCCGGCGCAGTACAGCTTGCCGTTGATGCCTCCGCAGGACTCCCAGGCCGTCCGCTCCGGGTAGTCGGCGATCCGGGACCAGGCGTCGGCGTCGGGGTCGTACGCGTACGCCTCGACGGTGCCGCACCGGACGTCACAGCCGCCCACGGTGTAGAGCTTGCCGTCGAGAGCCGCGTTGCCCTGCCCCGCGTACGGCGCGGGGGCAGGCGCGCCGGTGCTCCAACTGTCGGTGGCCGGGTCGTAGATCTCCAGCTTGGGGTCGGTGGTGTTGTCCGGACGCCAGCCGCCGACGGCGTAGAACTTGCCGTCGATGAACTGGGCCGAGGGGGCCTCCCGGGGGTCCGCCGCGGGGGCCAGTTCGGTCCAGCTGCCGACGACCGGGTCCAGGGCGTACATCTGGTCGGTGACGTCGAGCCCGTTGAATCCGAAGGCGGAGTACACCTTGCCCTCGGATGTGCCGACCGCGTTGCCGAGGGTCGTGTCCGGGAGGTCGGGGGCGCTCTGCCATGCGGTGCCGGAGGCGGTGGCGGCGGGTTTCCGCCCGGCCGCGGTCTTCCCCGCCCTGCTCGCGTGCGGGGAGAAGTCCCCCTTGACGGTCTGCAGCGGTGCGCCGGTGCCGGCGGACTGGAGGTGGAAGCCGCCGGACCTCTCGCCGACCGTGACCGTGGCGGGTGCGCCGCCGGTGTTCTTGACCGTCAGACTGCGGGTGGCCGACTTGCCCCAGCCGACCGCGGCGCCGACGGAATCCGGGTTCAGGGCCAGCTGCCCGGCCTCGAGCTTGTAGGAGGCCGGGACGGTGCCGTCGGCCGCGACCGCCACCGACTTGGTCAGCGGCGTGTAGCGCGACCTGGCGGCGGTGATCTCGCGCTTGTCGGGGCCCGGCGAGAACATCAGGTAGAGGCCGTCGTCGAGCGCGGGGTCTCCGGGGGTCGCGACCGTGGTCGCGGTGATCTTCGGGTCGTCCTTCGCGGTGACGGTGGCGCCCACCAGGCCCTTGCCGGTGTTGGCGTCGGTCACCACGCCGGTGACGAGGCCGCCGGGGGTCGGAGCGTAGTCGCGGTTGCCGACGAAGACGTCATCGATGCCCCACCACCACGCGAACTCGGTGACGAAGTGGAAACGCACCCGGACGTCCGGTTCGCCGGCGAAGCCGGTGAGCGGGACCTCGACCCTTTCGTGGTCCCCGAAGCCGGCCGTCGTCCTCCACACGGTCTTCCAGGTGGCTCCGCCGTCGGAACTCGCGTCTGCCGAGATCGCGTCGTCGCCGAACGCCCAGTACATGGCGCTGAAGGCGAGCTCGGGATCGGCCGTGCCGGTGAGGTCGAAGGCGGGGCTGATCAGCTGGGAGTCGAAGGGTGTCCCGATCGTCGCGTTGTCGGCGACGGCGAAGGAGCCCTCACCGCCGGTCTGGTTGCCGTGTCCGCCCCGGTCGTCGAAGGACCAGCCGGCCTCGGTGCCGTCGGCGTCGACGACCTTCCAGCCCTGGGGGGCCGAGCCGGTGGCGGCGAAGTGCTCGGTGGGTCCCGCCAGGTGCACCGCGTAGCCGGGAGCGGTGGCCTTCCAGCGGTCCGCCGACAGCGGCACCTTCAGTGACTGGGGTGTGTCGCCGACCGTGACGGTCCTGGTCGCGGGTGTGTAGCCGGGCAGGGACGCCTCGGCGTGCAGAGTGTAGGCGTGGCCCTGCGGGAGGCCGAGTGTGAACGCACCGGTGGCCGGGTCGGTCCACACCGGGCCGCCGGGGACCCCGTCCACGGTGATCCTGGCGTACAGCGGCCAGCCGTGACCGGAGCCGTCGGTGACCTTGCCGGAGACCGGCTGACTCGGCACGGGCGTCAGCGCGAAGTCCCGGTCGAGCGTGGCACCGTCGGTGACGGCCACGTCCTCGGCGGCGCCGGTGGCGTAACCGTAGGCGTCGACGGTGACGTCGTGCGTGCCCACCGGGATGTCGAGGGTGTAGCGCCCGTCGGCTCCGCTGCGTGCGGTGAAGCCGTCACCGGCGCTGACCACGGCACCCGCGAGCGGCGTGCCCGCGGACCGGTCCGTGACGGTGCCGGACAGTCTCCCGTGCGGGCCGGTGCGGAAGGCCCGCAGGCCGTCGGGGGTACCCAGGCCCGTCGGGCCGTCGTATCCGGCGGTTCCCGAGCAGAGGTAGGCCGGTGTACAGGTGCCGTTGCTGCCGCCGGTCACGTCGTGCAGGCCGGAACCCGCTGCATAGGGATAGGAGTTGGGATACGTGCCGGCGACAGGGGTGCCGGCGTTCGCGTAGACACCGGCGATGATGGGCGCGCCGGCGCTGGTGCCGCCGTACTGCGCCCAGCCGCCGCCGCCGTACGTCTGGTACACGGCGACGGGGGTGGCGGGGTCGGCGACGGCGGCGACATCGGCGACCGCCCGGTTCTCGCAGCCGGTGTCCTTCTGGAAGGCGGGCTTCGGCTGGTAGAGCGAGCATCCCGACCCGGCGCCGTCCCAGACGGTTTCCGACCAGCCGCGCTCGGTGCCGCTGTCGGCGGCCAGGGAGGTGCCGCCCACCGCGGTCACGTGCGGCGACGCGGCCGGGTAGGTCACGCCGTATCCGAAGTCGCCCGAGGAGGCGACCATCGCCACGCCGGGGTGGTCGTAGTGGGATTCCATCTCCGTCGAGTCCGAGGGGTCCTCACCGCTGCCGGAGCGGTAGTCGGTCCCGTAGGAATTGGAGACGAACTTGGCACCCAGCTCGACCGCCTTGTCCACGGCGGCGCCGAGGTTCTCGAAGCTCGGGCTGTCGGCCTCGACCAGCAGGATGTGGGCGTTCGGGGCGACCGCGGAGACCATGTCGAGGTCGAGGGATATCTCCCCGGCCCAGTCGGGGTCGGGCTGCGGGTAGTCGGTGCCGCCGCGCTGGTCGACCTTCCTGAAGCAGCCGTTGTCCGTGGTGCAGGCGGGCAGGCCGTACTGCTCGCGGTAGACCGCCAGGTCGTCCTCGGCGGTCGGGTCGTCGAACGCGTCGACGACGGCGATGGTCTGCCCCGCACCGCCGTCCGCCGGCAGGTTGTAGGCCGAACGCAGGTCGGCCGGCCCGAAGCCGCCCGGAGCAGCCGCCGTCCGCAGGCCCTTCGACGGCTTCACATCGGTGCGCCGCAGGGCGAAACAGGTGGCCTCTCCCCTCTTCGCGGCACCGCAGGAAGCCTCGAAGGGCACCTGTGCGTCACCCGCCGCGGTGGGTGCGGCCACGGTCCCGGTCGCGAGGGACGGGTTCTGGGCGTAGGACGGTGTCTGAACTCCCAGCACGGCCACCGCGGCTGCGCTGAGCGCCGCCAGCCAGGTGAACAGCGGCCGCCTGAGGGGCGGGCGGGATATGTGTAACGCGCGCAATGTCCGGCTCTCCTGTCAACACGCAAGGCATCGGAATCGAGAAGGTTCGGCGGCGATCTTGCTGCGGCCGGAGTCCATTAGCGGAGTGATCTTGCTCGCGTGTCAACGCCGTCAGGGCAGAAAGAACGGACCCGGTCGCGCCGTGGTCCAGCCCGATGCGGACGTATCCGGATTTCGGAAGCCGCTCGCCGGTCCGGCGTCCGTCCCGGACACACGAAGAAGCCCCCTCGCTTCCGCGAGGGGGCTTCTTCCGTCTGTGCGCCGTCAGGGACTCGAACCCCGGACCCGCTGATTAAGAGTCAGCTGCTCTAACCAACTGAGCTAACGGCGCCTGGTGACGTCGTAGACATTAGCACCCGGATCGGCGGGAGGAAAAATCGAATATCCGGTGGTCGACGGGGCCGCCGACCTGCCCACTCTTACGCAGGCCCACAGCAGTACGTCCGGCCCGGGCAGCCAGGGGTTCCGGGTGTCCGGGGCGACCACCCAGCGGGGCCCGCCGGCCCCTGCGACGCCGGCCAGGGGCGGGACGGTGACCGCGTCGCCCGTCCCGTGGCAGAGCACGGGGGGCAGGGCGCCCTGCTGCTCCCGGGGGCCGTCCCCGGAGCCGGTGCCCCACTCCTCCCAGGCCAGCAGGGACGGCAGCCGCTGCGCGGTGCCGGGCGAGGCGAACAGCAGCATCCGGCCCCGGTGCGTGGCGACCGGGCCGGAGCCGGGGCCCTCCGCCCAGAGCCGCTCCAGCATCCGCCGGCCGAACAGCGCGGGCACGTTCACGATGTCGAAGGAGGAGCCGCACGGCAGCACGCCCGGAGAACCGGGACTGGCCTCCCACCGGGAGAGCGTGCTGCGGGGGTAGGGCGAGGCGCCGGCCAGCCAGGCGGCCCCCGAGGCGGTGACCTGGGCGGCCCGGTCGTCGGTCCGCTCCCGCAGCAGCGTGAAGATGTCCACACCTCGGCCCGGGTCGGTACCGGTCCGCAGGGTCGTTTCGTCACTCAGCCAAGCACTCATGGCGTCATGTCTACCGGGCGTGATGCTTCCGCTCCCGAGAGTTGCGGAAAGCCGGACAGGGCGAACCCGGACGGAGTATCTTGCCCGGCGGCATATGCCACAGGTGTACCCGCCGTCGCGCGGCCGGGCCCGCCGCCCACCGGCCGGCCGGTCAGGCCCGCGGGGCCGGCGGAGTCAGGGCGCGGGGTTGTCCAGCAGGGATCTGCCGAACTCGATCATCTTCTTGGCATAGTCCTCGGTCCACTCCGCCCGCTCCGCTATGTCAGCCGCGGTGAGCCGGTCGAACCTGCGTGGATCGGCGAGCTGGGCGGCCGCGACGGCCTGGAACTCCACGGCGCGGTCGGTGGCCGCCCGGAAGGCGAGCGTCAGCTCCGTCGCCCGGGCCAGGAGCTCCTTGGGATCGTCCATCGACTCCAGGTCGAAGAAGTGTTCCGGGTCGGCTGCCGCCGCCGACGGCTCGAAGAGCAGCGGCGCCGGACGCAGCCTCTGCCGCTCGTTCCGCTCGGGTTGTGCCATGTGGTGTTCCTTCCTCGTACGGCCGGACGGCCACCTTCCATTGTCCAGCCGGGCGCAAGAGCGCTGCCCAGGATCAGGGCGACCAATGCACGCGATGCTCGGCGAGGTGTGCCAGAACCGCGTGATTCGCCTCCCAGCCGTCGGGGAACTTCACCGTCACGCCCAGCTGGACCGGCTCCGTCGACGGGTGCTCGTCCAGCAGGTCCGCCACGCCCTCCCGGCACACCACCACGCACGCGTGCCGGTGCCGCGAGGCGAGCACACACAGCCGGCCCGTCTCCAGATGGAACGCCGTCGCGTCCGGACGGCCCGACAGCGGATGCAGGACCACCGTCACATCGAACTCACGGCCCTGCAGGCGGTTCGCCGTGTCCACCGCCACGCCCGTCACACCCAGCTCGGCCAGCGCGGCCCGCACCGCCGCCGCCTGGTCGCGGTGGGCCGTGCCGACCGCGACCCGCTCCGCCGTCACCGGAACCGGGTCCGGACCACGCTCGCTCGTCGCCGCGCCGCCCCGGTCCAGCAGCCTGCGCACCACCAGCGCCACCGCCCGCACCGCCTCCGGGTCCGTACGCGGGGTGTGCCGGGCCGGGAGCTCCAGCAGTCCCCACCCGGACTCCGCGGCCTCGTCCAGCACCCGGTCCGGGCCCGACCCGTCCGAGGGCACCCCGAACGACAGCCGCCGGTCGCCGTGGTCCGTGCCGCTACGGAAGGGCGTGTACGGGTAGAAGGCGCCCGAGACCAGCGGGGCCGCCGACGCCGGGAGCCGCCACGACACCGGCAGACGGTGCTGCGGCAGCTGGGGGTTGTGAGCGAGCAGTGTCGAGACGGCGCTCGCCGAGGGGTCGTACGACAGACCGGCCCACTGGTCCGCGCCCACGATCGAGAAGGGATCGAGCTGCCCCGGGTCCCCGACGAACAGCGCCCGCTCGAACAGCCCGGCCACGGCCAGCAGGGCGTCCGACCGCATCTGGTACGCCTCGTCGACGATCGCGTGCCCCCACGGCTCCACGTTCTTCACGTGGGCCCACTTGGCCGCCGTCGAGATCACGACGTCCAGCCCGGCCAGATCCGCCGCCTTTGCCGACTTCCGCACGTGGTCCAGGCCGTCCAGCGCCTTGTCGTACGGATCGGAGTCGCTGCTGTGCAGGCGGCCCACCGGCAGGTCCGGGGCCTTCTCCGCCAGCCGCAGTACCAGGTCGTCCACCTGGGCGTTGGTCTGCGCGACCACCATCAGCGGGCGTCCGGCCGCGGCCAGCTCCAGCGCGGCACGCACCACCAGCGTCGACTTGCCCGCGCCCGGCGGCGAGTCCACCACGATGCCGCGCGACGTGCCGCGGAGGGTGTCCCCGAGGATCGCGTCGGTCGCCCTGGCCGCGGCGGCGCCCGGGTCGGTCACGGCTGTCACAGGAGGTCCTCCGCGGTCACGGGGTCGGGCTGCTCCGACGAGCCGCCGGGCGGCCCGCCGTGCGTCCACGGGGTGTCGTCCGGGTCGGGCAGCTTCGGACCGCCCCGCTGGTCGTGCTCGAACAGCGTCCAGGCGATCCGGTCGCCGGGCTCGGGCAGCGAACCCGGCGCGGGCTCCTTGCCGCGCCCCATGCGGTCGGTGATCCGCAGGACGAGGTGCACGGCGTCCGCGTCCTCCGCGTGCCCGTCACCCCCCGCCTCCGCATGTCCCACGAACTCCGCCGTCTGCGGCTTGCCCTCCAGCGAGCGGTACACCTTGGTCCGCCCGCCGAGATGCGGGCGTTCGGCGGTGCGGACGGTGACCAGCGGGCGCGGTGCAGGCCGCTTCGACTCGCTGTACGCCATCCGCACCTCCGTGACCTCCCCGACGAACGCCTCGCCCGCGAGCCGGCGCCCCGCCAGCACCAGCGGGTCGTCCAGAGCCTCCTGGGCGTCCAGCTGTGCCTGGGCCGTCTCCCGCGAGGCCAGCTTCTGCGCCGCCGTCACCGCGTCGTCACGGCGCGGCTGCGGGGGCTCGCCCGCCCGCACACGGTCCCGGTGCGCGGTGAAGGACCAGCGGTCCCGGGTCCATCGGTCCTCGGCCCTGGACCCCTCCGGCAGCTCCCGCAGCAGGTCGAGCCCCCGCCACACGGCGTCCCACGTGGGCAGCAGCACGCCGGCGAGCAGGGACCTGATGTCCCGCTCGGCGGCCGCCAGTTCGCCGAGCCGGGCGTCCGCGGAGAGACCGTCCTCGGCCGCCGCCAGCGCCGTGCGCGCCCGGTCGAACCGCTCGATCGCGGGAGCCAGCAGCTTGTTGTCGAACGCCGGGTCCGTCGCCGGCCCCGCCGGCGGGCAGACCAGCTGGCCGGCCGGATCCCGGTCCAGCTCCGCCCGCAGCGCCGCCTCCGCCCCGGACCCGCCGGCCGGCGGGTCGACCCAGGCGAGCAGCGCACCCAGATGCTGGTCCTCCAGGCTGCTCTGCCCCGTCGCCCAGTGGCGGTTGAGCAGATCGGTCGTGGCGAGCAGCAGCGACGAACCGGGGACCCGGGCACGCTCGCCGTAGTGCGTCAGCCACCGCCCGAGCAGGGGCACGCGGGCGGGTGCCGGATACGGCGTGTCCGGGTCGTCCTCCACCGTGCGGCGGAAGCGCATGGACCGGCCCAGCAGCCGCACGAAGTCGATGCCCGCCCGGCTGGGGACCACCAGCTGGGCGGCGTCCGAGCAGAGTTCGACCTCGACCTTGACCTTCTTGCCGGTCTCCGGATCGGTCTCTCTGCGCTCCGCGGGCTCGACGGCATCCGCGCGGGACTCGATGTGCGGGAGCACCGCCTCGGCCAGTTCGGCGAGGAAGGCGAACCGCAGGTCGCGGTCGCGCGGCTGTGCCACCACCAGCAGCCGGGGCGCCGTGCGGTCGGTGCCGACGAGCGCGCCGAGCGGGGCGCCGGCCTCACCGGCGGTGGTCAGCGGCACGAGTACGAGCGGCCCGTCGGTCAGATGGCGGTGGCGCACGGTCGCCAGCGGCTGGGCGCGCCCGCTGTCCACCGCCTCGAGCCGGGCCAGTGTGGTGATCAGCGACATGCGGCGCCGTCCCTCGCGCTCCGGAGCGCTTCGGCCCGCAGCGCGGCGGCCCGGCGCAGGGCCGCGACCGTCGGGTCCGCGGGGTCGCCCTCCTTGCCGGCCGCGGCGGCCAGCACCCCGGCGACCGTCGTCAGGCCCCCCAGTTCGCCCCGCACGCTCCGCCCCAGCGACTCCACAGCGCCCCGCGCCCGTGCTTTCGCCCGGCAGTGGAAGGCCAGCTCGCAGGCGGCGAGGCACTCCGGCGCGTAGGCCGCGGGGACCGCCTCCACGGCGGTGCCGAGTTCCTCGGGGGTCCGGTCCGGGTCGAAGGTCGTGCCTTCGGGGAGCGCCGCCGCGATGTCCTCGACGCGGGTGAGCCTGGTCAGCTGGCGGAGGGTGACGGCGCGCTGCTTGCGCACGTCCACGACCGAGGCGGTCGGCAGGTTGGAGAAGTCCTTCGGACAGACCAGCAGGACCCGGTGCCCGACCCGGGCGCCCTCGGTCACCGCGGCGACCCGCTCCAGCGCGAGGACGTAGACGGCGGACTGGCGCGCGGCCGCACCGACCTTCGCGGCGTCCGCCGAACCGTCGATCATGGGGAAGGACTTGATCTCGACGACCGTCCAGGTGCCGTCGGGGTGCACCACCACGGCGTCGGGTTCCAGATAGGCGGGGGAGCCCGCCACCTCCAGGGCCAGCATCGGGTGGTCCAGCAGCGCCCAGCCGCCCGCTTCGGTGGCCTCCCGGAGCGCCAGCGCCGTGCGCGCGGCGCGTCCTTCGGGGCCGGCGGCCGTCAGGTCGGGGACCGAGGCCTCGCCGGGGGAGTCCGCCCCGTCACCGAGGCGTTCGAAGAGCAGGCGCAGCAGCTCCGTGCCGCCGTCGGCCTTGACCTTCGCCTCGAAGGCGTTGCCCCGGACGAACGCGAACTGCGACTGGCCGAACGTGGCGCCCGAGCCGAGCGCGGTGGCCAGCCCGGCCTTGTCGACACCCGCGCCGTCGAGCAGGGCGCGTCGCCTGCATCCCGGGTTCGCGGCGAGCGCGGCCAGGGCGCGTGCGTCGAGCGGATGCGGCGCGACGGACGGACCGCGCAGCTCAGCGAGCCGCTGCCGCAGCGTCGTCGCTGGCCTGGGCCGCGAAGCCGGTGTTCGCGTCGCTGGAATCTGCGGAGGGGGTCCGCCTGCCGGGTATTCGCTCACCCGCCGAAGTCTTGCATCCGTCACTGACAAACGTGGATTGCACGGGGACGGCGGCGGCCGGGGTCCGGGCGAACACGGCCGCGACCCTGCCCTTGGCGCCGTCCGCGATTCGCATGAACGGCCTGGTCAGCAGAGCCCCCACGGCCATCACGGCGGCACCGGCCACGGCGTCGAGGAAATAGTGGTTGGCCGTGCCCATGACGACGAGGACGGTGAGCAGCGGATAGGCGACGCCGGCTGCCCGGACGAGGGGGTGGCGGCCGTGCCGCCACAGCAGCACACCGCACCACAGGGCCCAGCCGACGTGGAGGCTCGGCATCGCCGCGTACTGGTTGGTCATCCCGCTGAGTCCGCGCGGGGCGCTCGCGCCGGCGCCCCACCAGCCGTACGCGCTGTACTGGGCCATCGTGTCGACGAAACCGTGGTGGGCGTCGAGCAGCCGGGGCGGGCAGGTCGGCATCAGTGTGAAGCCGACGAGGCCGAGGAGCGTGGAGGTCATCAGCCAGGTGCGGGCCGCGCGGTAGGCCGCGGTACGGCGCCGGAACAGCCATATCAGTACGGCCGGGGTGACGAGGTAGTGCAGCGAGGCGTAGGCGAAGTCGGCGGGTATCCCCAGGGAGGGGTGGGCGGTCAGCAGCCGGTTGAGGGGGTGTTCGGCGTTCAGGTGGAGTGCCTTCTCCAGGCGGAGTATCGCGAGCCCGTGCTCCACGGCCGCGGGGACGTCCTCCCTGACCAGGAGCCGTCCTGCCGAGTACAGCCCGTACACCACCGCTATGAGCGGGAGTTCCGTCCACCATCGGGGCCGGTGACCGGAGGACGGTGTCGCGGTGGTGGCGTGCGGCATCCGGTAGCTCTCCCCAGGTTCATGCGGTCGACGGCGGGCGTTCAACCGTACGGCGGTCGTGGGCACTGTTCTCTCCCGGGGGCGTCCCCTGCGAACGCCCCTGCTCGTGCGAGGCGAGGGACGCCGGGACCGCCCCGCGGGTTGCCCGTGGAGCAGGTGCGGGATGATGGAGCGGGGCCCTCGCCCGCATCCGTCCCCCACCGGTTGCCCGCGATCGCCGCTCCGAAGCTGTCCCGGACACCGCAGTCCCGGACCCGTCAGATCCTAGGGTCCCCGGATCATCGGATCTCAGTATTTTCAGGGAGAGCCGTATGGCACCGCGCATCCTGCTCGCCCGGCACGGCCAGACACAGTGGTCGGTGCAGGGCAACCACACCGGCAGGACCGACATCCCCCTCCTCGACACCGGTCGCGAGGGCGCCAAGCTGCTCGGCGAGCGGCTGCACCGGCAGCCCTGGGGGGGCCTGCCCGGAGTGGAGGTGCGGACCAGCCCGCTCGTCCGGGCCGCCGAGACGTGCGGACTCGCGGGCTTCGGGGACCGGGCCGAGCCGTGGGACGCGCTCATGGAGTGGGACTACGGCGACTACGAGGGCTTGACCCCCGCGCAGATCAAGGCGGACCGGCCCGACTGGTTCATCTGGCGCGACGGGGTCCCCGGCGGCGAGACCCTGGCCGAGCTCACGGACCGGGCCGACGAGGTGGTGGCGTGGGCGCGGTCCGCCGACCGCGACGTGCTGGTCTTCGCCCACGGGCACATCCTGCGGGCGCTGGGCGCGCGGTGGCTGGGCGAGGACGTGTCCTTCGCCGCGCGGATCCGCCTGGAGCCGACCTCGCTGTCGGTGCTCGGCTGGGCGTACGGCCTTCCCGCCCTGGAACGCTGGAACGACACGGGTCACCTGGACCGCTAGGGCCTCTCGTCCGGTTCATGCTGGGCTCGCGTGCCCCGGCCGGAGCGGGAGATCGGCCACGTCCCGCCCGCCGGGTGCGAGACCAACCACTGCCCGGAAGCCGCGAAATCCCAGGTCACCACGATCCTCCGAGATCTCTGCCGTGCCCCGGGAGACCCAGGTCACTACTTGCTTAAGCAATTACCGGGTATGCTTGCTCAGGCAAGTAACTTTGGATGGGTTCAACGAGAGGTTTAGCCGCCCCGCGTCCATCGACATCACCGCGACAACCGGAGGTACTGACATGAATCGTCTCGAGGGACGTGCTGCGCTGGTCACAGGCTCGACGAGCGGAATCGGGCGCGGTGTCGCGGAGGCGATGGCCCGCGAGGGCGCCATCGTCGTCGTGACCGGGCTCGGCTCCGACTCCGGTGCTCAGGTCGTCGACGGGATCGTCGCGGAAGGCGGCGTCGCCCACTTCGTCGAGGCGGACCTCTCTGCGGGCGGCTCCGAGGTCCGCCGCCTCGCGCAGGAGGCGACGGCCCTGGCGGGTCGGCCGATCGACATTCTCGTCAACAACGCGGCCTTTCTCGTGCCGCCTCACCCCATGACGGAGTCGACCGAGGAACAGATCGACAAGGTCCTGGAGGTCAACATCAAGGCCCCGTACCTTCTGACGGCCGCCCTGGTGCCCGGCATGGTGGAGAGCGGCGGCGGCTCGGTGATCAACATGGGCTCGATCGGCGGCGTGGAGGGAATCAAGTTCACCTCGCTGTACGGCGCCAGCAAGGCAGGTCTGCACTCGCTGACGAGGTCGTGGGCCGCGGAGCTGGCCGCCGACGGGGTGCGGGTGAACACCGTCGCCCCCGGACCCACCGTCACGGGGGGGAACGAGGAACTCCGCCCCCTCCTGGAGAAGCTCGCCGAGGGCAACCCGGACAGGCGTACGGGCAGCGTTCAGGACACCGCCGCGGCTGTGATCTTCCTCGCCAGTGAAGACGCGTCACACATCCACGGTGTGCTCCTCCCGGTGGACGGCGGGGCCCTCGCGATCTGAGGAGAGGCCGGCTCGGCGCGTCGGCGCCGAGCCGGCCTCGCGCGTCGCGCTCAATGATCGATAAGGGCTGTCCCGAGATCCGCACGTCGCGCTGGAGGCCGCGGCCAAGCCCGGTCCCCGAGCTCGGGCGGCCGGTTCAGGCGCTGGGCGGGAGCTCCTCGTAGCGGGCCAGCAGGGCCGTCACCTCCGGACCGCCGCGCGGCCTCAGCACGCGTACGGCGCTCGCCAGCATCCCCCTGATGCGGGAGGACTGGACCCGGTCGAGCAGATCCAGCACCTGGTGCCCCGCAGCCGCGGCCTCGTCCGCCGTGCCCGCGCGCGCCAGGTCACCGGCCAGCTGGGCCCGGTACAGCGCGAGGTTCCGGGTGAAGTGCGGGTCCTGCAGCCGGGTGGCCCGCCGGCCATGGCGTGCCGCCCTCGGCCAGTCGCCCAGGGCCGACCAGCACTGCGCCTCCAGCAGTTCGAGCTCCGCTTCCCGGAAGAAGCTCATCCACTCCGGGTCCGCGTCGCGCGGCCCCCGATCGAACGCCGTGCGGGCCCGGCCGATCGCCTGTTCGCACCCGGTGCGGTCCCCGAGCCACGCCCGGGCGCCCGCCTCCCGCAGCGCGAGCAGGGCCAGCAGCCGCGGGGAACCGAGCGGACCCGCCGCGCGCTGCCCGGCCTCCGCCGCGCGGACCGCCTCCCGCGCCCGGCCCGTGTCGCGGGCCAGGAACGAGGCGTTGCAGAACGCGTGCGCCTCCAGCGCGGCGTCCCCGGCCAGCCGCGCCGTGGCGAGGGCCTCCGCGTAATGGGAGCGGGCGTCGTCGACGCGCCCCGAGTCGTGGGCCAGCCAGCCCACCGAGATCGCCAGCTCACCGGCGCCGGCGTGCAGCCGGTCGACGGTGCTGCGGCGGCTCGCCGTCCCCGCGTCGAGCAGCGCGTACGCGGCCCGCAGCGGCTGGGAGGCGCGGCGGTAGAGCCCGTCCGCGCCGTGCCGGTCGTCCAGCAGCCGGATCTGGCGGACCGCCTTCTCGACGGCGCTCACCTCGGCCTCGCCGACCCGGCGCTGGGCGGGGACGTCGAGGGGGCCCGCCACGGCGGACCGGCCGCCCAGGCCCAGGGACGCGGCGGCCATCGTGGCGGTACCGCTGGTCATGAACACGCGACGCAGCACGTCGCTCTCCTCGTGGATGTCACTGTCGAGCGTGGGGGGTGTGGTGGGAGGGGGCGCGGACGTGCTGCGGGCCCCCCGGCCGCGCACGCTCTCGCGGTCCGAGAAGCCCAGGTCCGCCAGGGTCGCCCCGGGGAACATGTGCAGGAACACCCGTTCGTACGCGTAGTTGGGGCAGCGGATCTCGCCGGACTCCACGCGTCCGATGTACCGGGCGTCGCACGCGACCTGTTCACCGATCTCGCGGGCGGCCCTGCGGACCGCTGCCGCGAACTCACCCGCGGAGCGCTGTGCGCGCAGCCGCCGGAAGGCGAGGTTGGGAACTGCCCGTGTCGACACCATGGCGGGGCCCTCTCTGGCGCAGCCGGGCTCCTGCTTCCGGTGTCCCGGCGGAGCAAGAACGTACCTGCTGTGACGACGTCCGTACGCTGCGTTTACCTATAAACCGGACATCTCACCCGTGATCCGCCATGAACTGCCACCCTTTGCGGCGGCGTGCCGCCGTAGCCCTTGACGCCGTCGGCGCGTTGGTCCATGTGGCGACGGGGCGTGGCCCGGTCTCGAGACGAGAAGGAGGGGTTCCCTTGCCGCACACGGGCTCGGAATCCACACCGTGCGACCTGGTGACAGTCCCGGCACGTCAGGGGCTGGAAGCCGTGGACATCCTGCGCAGGGGCTCGGACCACGAGGCCGTCGGCCCCGTCCTGCACGACGGGGCGTGCGCCGTCCTCGGCTTCCTCGTGCCGCCCGGAACCGCCGAAGCGTGGGACGTACCCGGCAGCGCCTGTACGAGGACGGACGGCCGCGGGCTGCGCGTCCCCGCCGAGCCGCCCGTCACCGGGGGCGGCTGGCTCCTGCCGCCGGCCGCGGAGGCCCCGGTCACCGACCCCGCGGTCCTGAGGGCCGCCCTCGACCAGGCGGCCCGGCTCATCGAGGCGGCCGACAACTGCCGCTGAGGCCATAATGAAGGGGTGGGCGGATCCCCCGCCCGCAGCCGGACATCCCCAGGTGACCGGCCCGGATCCGGTGGACGAGGACGAGCGCGCGTGGCACGTCGAGGAGCGGCCAGGGGCGCGGGCGACCGCAAGCGGTCCGAGCGCCAACAGGAGTCCGTCGCCGAGACGGTGGACGGCGGCCTCGCCGAACTCGTCCCCGACCGTGAGCGCCCGCGCGCGTGGACGCTGCTCCTGGACGGCGCCCCGCAGTCCCACGTGGACCTCGACGATCCGGCGCACCTCTCCTTCGAGTACCAGCGGCGGCTCGGCCACGTCATCGACCTCGCCGCGCCCCCCGGACGCCCCCTCCAGGCGGTCCACCTGGGCGGCGGGGCCTTCACCCTCGCCCGCTACATCGCCGCGAGCCGCCCCCGCTCCACCCAGCAGGTCGTCGAGGTGGACGCACCCCTCGTCCAGCTCGTCCGCCGCGCACTCCCCCTCGATCCGCAGGCCCGGATACGCGTCCGCTCCATGGACGCCCGCGAGGGCCTCGGCAAGGTCCAGGACGGCTGGGCGGACCTCGTGATCGCCGACGTGTTCAGCGGGGCCAGGACCCCGGCGCACCTCACGTCCGCCGAGTTCCTGACCGAGGTGCGCCGGGTGCTGAAGCCCGGCGGCCAGTACGCCGCCAACCTCGCCGACGGCCCGCCGCTGGCCCACCTGCGCGGCCAGATCGCCACGGCCGCCTCGCTGTTCCCCGAACTGGCCCTCGCTGCGGACCCGACCGTCTGGCGCAGCCGTCGTTTCGGCAACGCGGTCCTGGTCGCCTCCGACCTGCCGATCGCCGTCGCCGAACTGACCCGCCGGGTCGCCGGCGACCCGCACCCCGGCCGTGTCGAACACGGCCGCGCGCTCGCCGACTTCACCGGCGGCGCCGCCGTCGTCACCGACGCCGCGGCCAAGGCATCCCCGGCTCCGCCGCCCGGTGCCTTCTCCTGAGCGCGCTCACTGATCGACGATCTCCACGACCGGCGGATGGCCGTTCCAGGTACAGAACACGGACACCGTCGCCCCCGCGCCGTCGCTGAAGTCCACCCGGATCCACTCCGGATTCGTCCACACCTGCATCGACCAGCCCTGCTCGGGTGTGGCCGAGACCAACGTCGCCGCGTCGGCGGTCAGTTCCAGGACGACGCGGCCGCCGCGCGTCGGGTAGCTCTTCACCTCGCCGGCCGCGGCCGAGGGCTTCGGGGACTTCGCCGGGCCCGGCGCGGCGGACGGTGGCCGGGAGGACGGCCGCCGCGAGGGCCGGACCGCGGCCGGGGGCTCGGCGCTGGTCGCCGTGGGGGTCGGCGAGGGCGGTGCCGCACGGCGCGTGGAGGACGAGACCGGCTCGTCCGCCGCCCGCACGCCCACCGAGATCGGCACGGCGCGCGGGGGGTCGTACGCCGTCCCCGACATCACCGTGTGCACGCCCCACCACGACAGGGTCACCGCTGCCCCCGTGGCGAGCGACCACGCCAACGCGTGTACGAATCCTCGTTGCATCGGGCACATCCTGCACCACCCGCCCCGGTGCTGTCCCGGACGGGACCGGCTTCCTCCGTATGGGTTACGGTGCGGCGCATGCCTAGTGTGCTTGTGGTCGAGGACGACCAGTTCGTGCGTTCCGCCCTCATCCGGCACCTGACGGAGGCCTCCCACACGGTGCGCAGCGTCGGGACCGCGCTCGAAGCGCTGCGCGAGGTCGCGCACCACCGCTTCGACGTCGTCATCCTCGACCTCGGGCTCCCCGACCTCGACGGCGCCGAGGCGCTGAAGATGCTGCGCTCCATCACCGACGTACCCGTGATCATCGCGACGGCGCGGGACGACGAGGCCGAGATCGTGCGGCTGCTCAACGACGGCGCCGACGACTACCTGACCAAGCCCTTCTCGGTGGAGCACCTCTCCGCCCGGATGGCCGCCGTGCTGCGCCGTACCCGTGGGCCCGCGGGCCAGGCACCGCCCCCGCGCGTCATCCAGGTCGGCGGGCTCTCCATCGACCCTCTGCGACGGCAGGCCGAACTGGACGGCACGACCCTGGACCTGACCCGGCGCGAGTTCGACCTGCTGGCCTTCCTCGCGGGGCGCCCCGGCGTCGTCGTACCGCGCCGTGAACTGCTGGCGGAGGTCTGGCAGCAGTCCTACGGCGACGACCAGACCATCGACGTCCACCTGTCCTGGCTGCGGCGCAAGCTGGGCGAGACGGCCGCCCGGCCGCGCTACCTGCACACCCTGCGCGGCGTCGGCGTCAAGCTCGAACCCCCGCCGCCGGGGCAGCCCGTATGAGATGGGCGCTGGTCAAGGTCTGCCTGGCCGTCACCGCCATGGTCGTGATCGCCTTCGCCGTACCGCTCGGCCTCGTCATCAAGGAGATGGCCCGCGACCGGGCCTTCTCCGACGCCGAACGACAGGCGGCCACCATCGGCCCCACCCTCACCATCACCACCGACCGCGAGGAACTGACCCGCGCCGTCCTGTCCACCGACCCCGGCGGCCGGGGCCGGCTCGCCGTGCACGTCCCCGCGACCGAACCGGGCGGCACACGGCTGGAGATCGGCACCCGTCGGGCCACCCGCGAGGACGTGGAGACGGTGGGCAGGTCGGGCCGCGCGTCGATCGCCGAGGTGCGCGGCGGTTCCGTCCTGCTCCAGCCCACCGCGCTGGGTTCGGGAGGTATCGCCGTCGTGGAGGTCTTCGTCGCCGACGACGACGTGTCCAACGGGGTCGGCACCGCCTGGCTGGTGCTCGCCGGCGTGGGCATCGCGCTGATCGTCGGCTCGGTGGCCGTCGCCGACCGGCTCGGTGTACGCATGGTCGAGCCCGCCCAGCGCCTCGCGGGCGCCGCGCAGGACCTGGGTGAGGGCAGGCTGGGGACCAGGGTGCCCGAGGACGGGCCCGCCGAACTCCGCTCCGCCGCCGCGGCGTTCAACTCGATGGCCGACCAGGTGGTCCAGCTCCTGGCCAACGAGCGGGAACTGGCCGCCGACCTGTCGCACCGGCTCCGGACCCCGCTGACCGTCCTCCGCCTGAACGCCGCATCGCTGGGCGAGGGCCCCGCCGCCGACCAGACCCGGTCCGCGGTCGAGCATCTGGAGCGCGAGGTCGACACGATCATCCGCACCGCGCGTGAGCAGCGCCCGCAGACCCAGGGCGGTCCGCCGGGCGCCGGCGCGGGGTGCGACGCGTCCGAGGTCATCCGGGAGCGCATGGGGTTCTGGTCCGCCCTGGCCGAGGACGAGGGACGCACGGTGCGCCTCGCCGGGGTGGACCGCACCGTACGCATTCCGGTGGCACGGCCCGAACTGGCCGCCGCGCTCGACGCGTTGCTCGGCAACATCTTCCGCCACACAGCGGAAGGGACCGCCTTCGCCGTCGACGTGCACCACAGCGGCGACGCGGTGCTCGTGCTGGTCTCGGACGCCGGGCCCGGCATCCCCGACCCGGCGGCCGCCCTCACCCGCGGCGCCAGCGGACGCGACGGCGCTCGGGACGCCGTCGGCTCCACCGGACTCGGCCTCGACATCGTGCGGAGGGTCGCCGAGTCCACCGGCGGCGACCTGCGGATCGGGCGTTCCGTGCTCGGCGGCACGGAGGTGCGCATCTGGATCGGGCTCGACGGCGGTCCGGCCGAACGCACCCGCCGCGGGCACCGGGTGGGCGGACGGGACGGCAAGCGGCAGCGACGCTCGGTGAGGGGACGGAACGCGGAGTCCCCAAGTTCCTCGGGCGCGGGGTCCGATCTTTAACCAGCGCCGATGCGCTCCTTAAGCGAACCCTAAGAACATCAACTCACTTCCCATTAGTGCCATGTGCCCGTTTCGGGGCGGCTAGCGTGCAGACGCAATCACCCCCCCGCAGGACAGAGGCAGACGCGATGAGCACCAGCACGCACCGCCGCACGACGAGCACCCGCACGAAGGTGCTCGGCGCCCTCGTCGCCGCGGCGGCCGTCGGCGGCACGGTCTTCGCACTCACCGGCACGGCGCAGGCAGCGGCGGTCGGTGCCGCGTACACGAGGACCAGCGGCTGGACGGGCGGATACACCGGGCAGTACGTCATCACGAACGACGCCGGACCGGCCCGGTCCGGGTGGACGCTGGAATTCGACCTCGCCTCCGGGACGAAGATCGACTCGCTCTGGAACGGGGAGTACACCGTCACCGGCAACCACGTCACCGTGAAACCAGCGAGCTGGAACAAGGACCTCGCCCCCGGCGGCGCCGTGACGGTCGGTTTCGTCACCACCTCGTCGGCGAAGGCCGCCGATCCCACGGGCTGTCTCATCGACGACACCGCGTGCTCCGCGGACGGCGGAGCCACCCCGGAGCCCAGTGGACGCCCGACCGTGACCCCGACCGGAACCCCGGAACCCACGGCGACGGCCACGCCGACGGAGGACGCGACGACCCCGCCCGCGACGCCCCGGCCCACGGACACCCCCGGCACGGCCACCGGCGCCGGATTCGCCCCGTACGTCGACACCTCCCTCTCCCCCTCGTACGACCTGCTGGACACCGTCTCCAGGACGGGGGTCAAGGAGTTCAACCTCGCGTTCATCACCTCGGGCGGCAACTGCGCCCCGCTGTGGGGCGGGGTGACGGGGCTCGGCGACGACAAGGTGGCAGCCCAGATCACCGCACTGCGGGCCGGTGGCGGCGACGTGCGGGTGTCCTTCGGCGGCGCCGCCGGAGCGGAACTCGCCCTGCACTGCTCCTCGGCGGCCGAACTCGCCACGGCGTACGGCAAGGTCGTCGACGCCTACGCGCTGACCAAGGTCGACTTCGACATCGAGGGCGGCGCGCTGCCCGACACCGCGGCCAACTCCCGCCGCTCGGCGGCCATCGCGCAGCTCCAGAAGGACCACCCCGGGCTCGACGTCTCCTTCACGCTGCCGGTGATGCCCGAGGGCCTGACCCAGCCGGGCGTGGACCTCGTCGCGAACGCGAAGCGGAACGGCGTCAGGATCGACGCGGTCAACATCATGGCGATGGACTACGGGGCGTCCTACAGCGGCGACATGGGCGACTACGCCACCCAGGCGGCCACCGCCACGCAGGCCCAGCTGAAGGGCGTGCTCGGGCTCTCCGACGCCGCGGCCTGGAAGACGGTCGCGGTCACCCCGATGATCGGGGTGAACGACGTCGCCACCGAGATCTTCACCGTCGAGGACGCCACGCAGCTCGTGACGTTCGCCGAGGAGAAGGGCATCGGCCGGCTGGCGATGTGGTCCGGCACCCGGGACGCGCAGTGCCCGGGCGGGGCCAAGCCCACCGCGGACGCGACCTGCAGTTCGATCGTCCAGGAGCCGCTGGCCTTCACCAAGGCGTTCGGCACCTTCGAATAGCCGGCACCCCCAGAACCAACACCTCAGCGCGCGCCCCGGCCGGCCCCACACCCCCCACAACCGGCCGGGGCGCGCCCCCATGTGCGGGGCGCCCGCCGGACGCCTCCGGCGGGCCCAAGCGGAACCTCCGGGTCGCGCTGCGGAGTTCGGGGAAAGAACACGGAGACCCCCGACAGCCGCCCTGCGCGCCGCGCTCGAGCCCGCCCCGTTCATCTTCCGGCGGGCACCCTCCGGGTGAAGGGCCCGGTCGGCACCCCGGCGCCGAGATCAGGGCCGGCCGCCGCCCACCGCGGGTACGAGCGGGTGAATGACGCTCAGCATCGCACTGACCTGGGGCGATTGAGGTGTCCGAGGGTGGGGCATGCAGCGCGTGCGGGTAAACGCAAGCCCTCGGTCGGACACATTCGCGTGACTTGCAGGACACGCTCGGGCAACAGAAGCGTCTTCAACTCTTGACACCCGCCCCCTTGAGGCAGCAATGTTCCGGCATCAGCGCATGGGAGCGCTCCCATATCGATCGAGGTTTTTCGCTCGTACGGGGACGGCACCGCCCATGTCCTCTCCGTACCACTGGCACCCGCACCACCAGCGCGTATGCCGAGCACGAACGCCAGTCCCACCCTGGAACAAGGAGTAGTGGAATGCGCATCACCCGCACCGTCGCAGGTCGAAGCCGCAGAACCGCCGTCATGGCCACCACGGGCCTCACGGCCGCCGCCCTGCTGATGACCGGCTGCAGCGACTCGGGATCGGATTCCGACGAGGCCGACGCCAACGGGAACATCACCCTGACCGTCGCCGACTTCGGACAGTTCGGCTACAAGGAGGCGGGGCTCTTCGCGAAGTACCACGAGCTCCACCCGAACATCACGGTCAAGGAGAACGTCACGGCCCAGGAGACGGTCTACTACCCCAAGTTCCTCCAGCAGCTCAACACGGGCAGCGGGCTCGCCGACGTGCAGGGCATCGAGGTCGGCCGGGTGAAGGAGCTCGTCGACACCAAGGCGGACGCCTTCGCCGACCTCTCCAAGGTCGTCGACCCCGCGCAGTGGGTCAACTGGAAGGCGCTGCAGGCGAGCACCGACGACGGCAAGGTCATAGGCGCCGGCACCGACATCGGCCCGATGTCGATCTGCTACCGCCGCGACCTGTTCGAGCAGGCGGGACTGCCCTCCGACCGCACCGAGGTCGCCGCGAAGTTCGCCGGCGGCTGGGAGGACTACCTCGCGCTCGGCGAGGCGTACAAGGCGAAGGCCCCCAAGGGCACCTTCTTCATGGACTCCGCCAGCGCCATGTACAACGGCGTGGTCAGCTCGGACTCGGAGCAGTACTACTCCAAGGACGGCAAGGCGATCTACAAGGACAGCGCCGGCGTCAAGGCGGGCTGGGAGCTCGCCGCCCAGGCCGTCGACAAGAAGCTGACCCAGGGCCTGGCCCAGTTCAGCCCGCCGTGGCAGGCGGCCCTGCGCAAGGGCACGATGGCCACCGTGGCCTGCCCCGCGTGGATGGCGGCGCAGATCTCCACGTACGCCGGTGACGAGTTCAAGGGCAAGTGGGACATCGCCCGCACCCCGGGTACGACCGCGGCCAACTGGGGCGGTTCCTTCCTCTCCGTGCCCGCCAAGGGCAAGCACGTCAAGGAGGCCGGTGAGCTCGTCAAGTGGCTGACCGCGCCCGAGCAGCAGGCCGCCGTGTTCAAGGCCGCCGGGCTCTTCCCGTCGAACAAGGGCGCCTACGAGCTCCCCGACGTGAAGACCGCCAAGCTGGAGTACTTCAACAACGCCCCCATCGGTGAGATCTACGCCGAAGAGGCCAAGGTCATCCCCGCGGCCGTGCTCGGCCCGAAGGACGGCGTCATCAAGGACAGCATCTCCACCCAGATCAACAACATGGAGCAGCGCGGCACCAAGCCGGACGACGCCTGGAAGGCCGCGACCGAGGCCATCGACAAGGTGATCGGCTGATCCTCGCCGGTGCGGGCCGCCGGGACGCCCATCGGCGTCCCGGCCGGCCCGCACCGGTGCCGGTTCCCCCACCGGCACCGCGCACCTTCTCCGACACCCCGCCGGACCCGACCGGAGGTCCGGCCTTGCCCCTGAGGTGTCGGCACACCCCAGGGAAGGACTCCCACCTGTGGCAACCACGACCCCCACGAGGGGCGCACACGGCTCACGGCCCGGCCGTCACGCCCCCAAGCCCATGACCGCGCGCCGCCAGGCATGGCGCAGCCGGCTGTGGCGCTTCGACGACAAGGCGTCGCCGTACGCCTACATCGCGCCCTTCTTCCTCGTCTTCGGGGCCTTCGGGCTCTACCCCCTCGTCTACACCGGCTGGATCGCCCTCCACCGGGTGGAGATGACCGGCCTCGACCAGATGGAGTGGGTCGGCTGGGAGAACTTCGGCAACATCCTCCAGGACTCGGAGTTCTGGACCGCGGTCACCAACACCTTCGTCATCGGCGTCATATCCACCGTGCCGCAGCTGATGATCGCGCTGGGCCTGGCCCACCTGCTGAACTACAAACTGCGGGCCAGCACCTTCTGGCGCACCGTGATCCTGACGCCCTACGCCACCTCGGTCGCGTCGGCCGCCCTCGTCTTCGCCCTGGTGTTCCGGGCCGACGGCGGGCTGCTGAACTGGGTCCTCGGCTTCTTCGGCGCCGGTGAGACGAACTGGGCCAACGGCCACTGGTCGTCCAACATCGCCATCGCCGTCATCGTCATCTGGCGGTGGACCGGCTACAACACGCTGATCTACCTGGCCGCGATGCAGGCGGTCCCGTCCGACCTCTACGAGGCGGCATCGCTCGACGGGGCCTCGCGCTGGCAGCAGTTCCGCAACGTGACGATCCCTTCGCTCCGGCCGACGATCCTCTTCACGATCGTCATCTCGACCATCGGATCCATGCAGCTGTTCGGCGAACCCCTGCTGCTCGAAGGCGGCCAGATCGGAGCCCAGGGCGGCACCGAGCACCAGTACGAGACCCTCAGCATCTACCTCTACAACTACGGCTGGAACCTCGGACACCTCGGTCCGGCCGCCGCGGTCGCCTGGGCCATGCTCGTCCTGCTGCTGCTCATTGCCGCGATCAACTGGCTCATCGGGCGCTTCGTGCGCAAGACCGCGGCCTGACGGGGAGCGATTCGAATGACCACCACACACACCGTCACCGCGCCGGACCGCCGCCGTGTCTCCAAGACAGCCGGCAGCCACGACGAGCCCCCGCGCCGCAGCCGGTTCAAGCAGGGCGCCGGCCGCCAGCACCACGCGGGCCCCTTCGCCTACATCGCCCTCGCCGTCGTCGGCCTCGGCTCGCTGTTCCCGCTGTACTGGACGCTCGTCGCCGCGTCGCGCACCCAGGACGAGGTCCTGGACACCACGCCTCCGCTCCTGCCCGGCGGCAACCTCTTCAACAACCTCGAGGCCGCCTGGGAACAGGCCAGTCTCGGCAAGGCCATCGTCAACACCGTCATCGTGTCCAGCAGCATCACCCTGGCGACGCTGTTCTTCTGCACCCTGGCCGGTTACGCCTTCGCCAAGATGCGCTTCAAGGGGCGCGGAGCGCTGATGACGACCGTCATCGCGACGCTGACGATCCCCCCGCAGCTCAGCGTCGTACCGCTGTTCATGATGATGTCCGACATCGGCTGGGGCGGTCAGCTGGAGTCGGTGATCTTCCCGACCCTGGTGAGCGCGTTCGGCGTGTTCTTCATGCGCCAGTACCTCCTGGAGGCGCTGCCGTACGAGCTCATCGAGGCGGGCAGGGTGGACGGGGCGAACAACCTCCGCATCGTGTGGAGCATCGTGCTCCCGGTGGCCCGCCCGGCCATGATGGTGCTCGGCATGCTCACCTTCGTCCAGGCCTGGAACGACTTCTTCTGGCCGTACCTCGCACTGAACCAGCAGAACCCGACGCTCCAGGTGGCCCTCGGCCAGCTGAGCGCGTCCTACGTGCCCGACCAGAGCATCGTCATGGCCGGCGCGCTCATCAGCACCCTGCCGCTGCTCGTCGTCTTCGTGATCTTCGGCAAGCAGATCGTCGGGGGAATCATGTCCGGCGCCGTCAAGGGCTGACCCCGCCCGCCGATCCGCCCCGGTCCGATCCCGGCACCCGCTCAGCCCAGGCCCGACCCGGGCCCGCCGTCCCCGGTCCGGCCGCCAAGCCGTCCCGTACGGCCTGTACCTGACCACAGGCCGTACGGGGCCGGGGCCCGTGCACTTCCCGCCCAGTCCCCCTCCACCCATGGGAGCGCTCCCGTATGACTGCCGTACGACCCGACACCACCCTCAAGCAGGCCCCCGAGGCGCAGTTCCCCACGGGATTCATCTGGGGCGCGGCGACCGCGTCCTACCAGGTCGAGGGTGCTGCCGCCGAGGACGGCCGTACGCCGTCCATCTGGGACACCTTCAGCCGCACCCCCGGCAAGGTCCGCAACGGCGACACCGGTGACATCGCCGCCGACCACTACCACCGGTACCGCGACGACGTGGCCCTGATGAAGGAGCTCGGACTCAAGGCGTACCGCTTCTCCGTGTCGTGGTCCCGGGTCCAGCCCACCGGCCGCGGACCGGCCGTGGAGCGCGGCCTGGACTTCTACCGCAAGCTCGTCGACGAGTTGCTCGACGCCGGCATCATGCCCGTCGCCACGCTCTACCACTGGGACCTGCCCCAGGAGCTCGAGGACGCCGGCGGCTGGCCCGAGCGCGTGACCGCCGACAGGTTCGCCGACTACGCCGCCATCGTGTCCGGCGCCCTCGGTGACCGGGTCGGGATGTGGACCACCCTCAACGAGCCGTGGTGCTCGGCCTATCTCGGATACGGCTCCGGCGTGCACGCCCCGGGCCGCACCGAGCCCGCGGCGGCGCTGCAGGCGGCCCACCACCTCAACCTCGCGCACGGCCGGGCGGTCGAGGTCCTGCGCGACCTGCTCCCCGCTGCCGCGCAGACCTCGGTCACCCTCAACCTTCACCAGGTCCGCCCGCTCACCGACAGCCCGGCCGACGTGGACGCGGCCCGCCGCATCGACGCCGTCGGCAACCGCGTCTTCACGGGGCCGATGCTGCACGGGGCGTACCCCGAGGACCTGATCGCGGACACCTCGCACCTGGTGGACTGGTCGAAGCTGGTCAAGGACGGTGACCTCGCCACCATCTCCCGTCCGGTCGACGCGCTCGGCATCAACTACTACACGCCGACGCTGGTCTCGGACCCCGTGGAGGGGGCCAGCTACGCGCGCAGCGACGCGCACGGCGCCAGCGCCCACTCCCCGTGGCCCGGTTCCGAGCACATCGCCTTCCACCTCGCCGAGGGGAAGGAGCGCACCGCGATGGACTGGTCGATCGATCCCGACGGGCTCTACAACCTCCTGATGGACACTCACCGTGAGCACCCCGGGCTGCCGTTGATGGTCACCGAGAACGGTGCCGCCTTCGACGACTACGTCTCGCCCGAGGGCAAGGTGGAGGACCCCGAGCGGGTGGCGTACCTGCACGGGCACCTCGACGCCGTGCGGCGCGCGATCGCCGACGGAGCGGACGTCCGCGGCTACTTCCTGTGGTCCCTGATGGACAACTTCGAGTGGGCGTACGGCTATTCGAAGCGCTTCGGTGCGGTGTACGTCGACTACGCGTCGCAGCGCCGCATCCCCAAGGCGAGCGCCCACTGGTACTCCGACGTGATCCGCCGGCACGGACTGCCCGCCGCCGACGGCACCGTCTGACCCTCCGGCCCGCACCCGAAGCGGGACCCGGCAGACCGCCGGGTCCCGCTTTCCCATGTCCCGTCGCGCGCGCCCACCGCACCGGACCCGTAGGCTTGGGAGCGCTCCCAAAAGTTGTGGCACCCCGGAGGGACCGCTCGGTCCGGACGAGTGTCAAGGGATCGGACAGCGGGACTTGGATTGACCAGGGCGCTGTGAGAAATTGACCGCGAACGGGAGGCAGCCATGGCGGCAGCGCGAGTACGGAGTGGCGGGCGGCCCACGCTCGAAGAGGTAGCGGCCAGGGCCGGAGTGGGGCGGGGCACGGCCTCGCGCGTCATCAACGGCTCGCCGCGGGTCAGCGCGCAGACCCGGGAGGCCGTCGAGGCCGCCGTCGCCGAACTGGGGTACGTCCCCAACCGTGCGGCACGCGCCCTCGCGGGCAACCGGACCGACGCCATCGCCCTCGTGGTGCCCGAGTCCGAGACACGGTTCTTCGCCGAGCCGTACTTCTCCGACATCGTGCGCGGTGTCGGCGCAGCCCTCGCCGACACCGAGATGCAACTGCTGCTGACCCTCGCGGGCAACGACCGCGAGCGCCGACGGCTGGCGCAGTACCTCACCGCGCACCGCGTCGACGGTGTGCTCCTGGTCTCCGTGCACGCCGACGACCCGTTGCCCGATCTCCTCGAACAGCTCGGCATGCCCTCGGTGATCAGCGGCCGCAGACACGCGGCGGAGACGCTGCCCTCCGTCGACTCCGACAACTTCGAGGGGGCCCGCGCGGCCGTCGACCACTTCATATCGCGAGGCCGCCGTTCCATCGCCACGATCACCGGGCGGCTCGACGTGTACGGCGCGCAGCGCCGCCTCGACGGCTACCGCAAGGCCGTCGCCGCCGCGGGCCTCGACCCCGACGAGCGGCTGATCGCCCCCGCCGACTTCAGCGAGGAGGGCGGCGCCCGCGCCATGCGCGAACTGCTCGAACGCCGTCCCGATGTCGACGCGGTCTTCGCCGCCTCCGACGTGATGGCGGCGGGCGCCCGTCAGGTCCTGCGTGAGTCCGGCCGCCGCATCCCGGACGACGTGGCGCTGATCGGCTTCGACGACTCCGCGGTGGCCCGCCACATGGACCCGCCGCTGACGAGCGTCCGCCAGCCGATCGAGGAGATGGGCCGCACGATGGCCCGCGTCCTGCTCCAGGAGATCGCGAACCGCACGGAGGGCGACGGCACCCGGGAGCGCCCGCGGATCGTGCTGCCCACGGAACTGGTGGTGCGGGAGTCGTCCTGAGGGGTGGCGGGCGGCAGATCCTGCACCGAGAGAGGCTGTGGACATCGCCGCACGGCGCGGATACGAGGCCCTCATCACCCTGCCTGACCGCCGGCACCGGGGGCGTCCGATGGGTGGACGGCCCTGCCGCGTCGGGGGATTGCACGGCAGGGCCGCTACGTCGGATGCGCGGCTCACGCGGTCTTCGGGGGAGGACCGCGCGGGCGATGTCGAGAACCCGTGACCCGCTCCGTCCCCGTAGTGAGAGCGGCCGGAATGGGTCGCACCAGCGAGGAGAGACACCATGGCCAAGTACCTGCTGCTGAAGCACTACCGCGGCGCCCCGGCTCCTGCCAACGACGTACCGATGGACCGGTGGACGCCGGAGGAGATCTCGGCGCACATGCAGTACATGCACGACTTCGCAGCCCGGCTCGAGAAGACCGGTGAATTCGTCGACGGCCAGGCGCTCGCTCCCGAGGGAGCGTGGGTCCGTTACGACGGTGAGGGGCGCCCACCCGTCACCGACGGCCCGTTCGCCGAGACCAAGGACCTCATCGCCGGCTGGATGGTGATCGACGTCGACGGCTACGAGCGCGCCGTCGAGCTCGCCGGTGAACTGTCCGCCGCCCCCGGGGCGGGCGGGAAGCCGATCCACGAGTGGCTCGAGGTGCGCCCTTTCCTGACCGCGCCGCCCACCATCACGGAGTGACCTCACCGATGGACGAGGCCCTTCTCCGCAGCCTCACACCGAGTGTGCTCGCCGTCCTCGTCCGCCGCGGAGCCGACTTCGCGGCGGCCGAGGACGCCGTGCAGGACGCACTGGTCGAGGCGGTCCGCGTCTGGCCGTCCGACATGCCACGGGAACCGAAGGGCTGGCTGGTCACCGTGGCCTGGCGGCGGTTCCTCGACGCGACACGGGCGGACGCCGCCCGCCGCCGGCGTGAGGGCCTCGTCGAGGAGGAGCCGGCCCCCGGGCCTTCACCGGCGGTGGACGACACACTCCAGCTCTACTTCCTGTGCGCCCACCCGTCGCTGACACCGTCGTCCGCGGTCGCGCTCACGCTGCGCGCCGTGGGCGGACTCACCACCCGCCAGATCGCCCGGGCCTACCTGGTGCCCGAGGCGACCATGGCGCAGCGCATCAGCCGCGCCAAGCGCACGCTGGCCGGCAACGGGGTCACCCGCGCCCCGGGGAAGACGGAAGCCGGACGAAGGTTCGACCGGCCCGGCGACGTCGCCACCGTGCTGCGCGTCCTCTACCTGGTCTTCAACGAGGGCTACTCCGGCGATGTCGACCTGGCCGCCGAGGCCATCAGGCTCACCCGGCAGGTCGCGGCGCTGGTCGACCATCCCGAGGCGGCGGGGCTGCTCGCCCTCATGCTGCTCCACCACGCCCGGCGCCCCGCCCGGACCGCGTCCGACGGCAGCCTGGTCCCGCTCGCCGAACAGGACCGCGGCCGGTGGGACACCGAGGCGATCACCGAGGGCGTCGCGATCCTCCAGGCGGCCCTCGCCCGCGACCGGCTGGGCGAGTTCCAGGCCCAGGCGGCCATCGCGGCCCTCCACGCCGACGCGCCCACCGCCGAGGAGACCGACTGGGTCCAGATCGTCGAGTGGTACGACGAACTGGCGGGGCTCACGGACAACCCCGTCGTCCGCCTCAACCGCGCGGTGGCCGTCGGAGAGGCCGACGGACCGCGCGCCGGCCTGGCGGCACTCGCGGCGCTGGACCCGTCACTGCCCCGCCACGCCGCCGTGGCGGCGTACCTCCACGAGCGCGACGGCGACCCGGTGGCAGCGGCACGGCTGTACGCCGAGGCCGCACACAAGGCGCCGGACCTCGCCGAGCGCGACCACCTGACCCGCCAGGCCGCCCGGCTCAACGCCCGCCGGCCCCGCTGACCGGCCGCGTCCGGACGACGAGGTCCGAGTGTCATCGGCCGGACAGCCGCACGGAAACATGGACGGGCCCGGAGTCGTTTCGCGACTCCGGGCCCGTCCATGGTGTCGAACACCGGGCGCGGGCGGCGCCTGGACGCCGGCGGCGGGAAGGCTGTGGATCAGCCGGACGTGAGGCGGAAGTCCTGACGGACCGCGTCGTCCTTCCGCACCGTGGTCCTGCTCTCGGCGTCGGTGTGGCCCGGGGCGCCCGCCCGCAGCGTGACCTTGCTGCCGCCCTTGCCCGGGCTCGCGACGAACAGCGTGTAGAAGCCGTCGCCGATCGCCGGATCCTCCGGCGTCGGGGTGGTGACCGCGACGGCTGCCGGGTACCGCGGATCCGCGACGGTGGCACCCGTCAGTCCTGTGCCTGTGCCACGTTCACGGACCGTGCCGACGGCCAGAGCACCCGAAACCGGGGCGAGGTCCCGGGTACCGACGTACACGTCGTCGACGGACCAGAAGTATCCCCAGTCGGCGACGAAGTGGAAGCGCAGCTGCACCGCTTTCTCTCCCGCGTAGGGCCGCAGGCTCACGTGCACCGTGCGTCGCTCGGCGGGGCCGTGGCCGGAGGGGGAGGAGGCCCACGCCGTCTCCCAGGTCGCGCCGCCGTCGGTGGTGGCTTCCACGCTCATCTTCTGGTTGGACGGGTTGTACAGGTACGCCGTCTTGAACTCCAGCTCGGCGGACCGGCCGCCGGACAGGTCGTACACCGGACTGGTGAGCTGGGTGTCCTGGTGCGGGCCGAACGGCCCGTTGTCGCTCTCGACGATGGCGAAGGAGCCGGTACCGCCGGTCATGTTGCCGCGTCCGAACGGATCGTCGAACTGCCAACCGTTGTCGGTGCCGTGGGCATTGGCCACGGTCCAGCCCTGCGGCGCCGAGGACGTGGAGTCGAAGGTCTCGGTCGTACCGTCACGTTCGAGCCGGTAACCGACCGCCTCGGCGGTGTCCGGGTCTGCCGTCAGGGCGAAGTTCCCGGTGACCGCGTGCTTCCCGACCGGCACCTTCCGCTCGGCGGGCTCGTAGCCGGGCAGGTCGGCGGCGACGTTCAGAGAGTAGGTCGCCCCCTCGGGCAGGGAGAGCTCGTAACGGCCGGTGGCGGGGTCGGTCCACACGGGGGCTTCGGGGGAACCGTCCACGGCGATCTTCGCGTAGAGCGGCCAGCCGTGGCCCGAGCCGTCCTCGACCGTGCCTCGGACCTTCTGGCGCTTGATCACGTTCAGCCGGAAGTCCCGCGTGTACGTCTGGCCGTCCGCGACGGAGAGGGCCGCAGGTGCCGAGGTGGTGTAGCCGAAGGAACGTGCCGTCAGGCCGTCGATCGTGCCCGCGGGAAGGTCGAGCTTGTACGCGCCCTTGTCGTCGGTGACGGCGACGTCCAGGCCCGAGCCGACGGTGGCGCGGGCGACCGGCTTGCCGGTCGCGGAGTCCTTGACGGTTCCGGAGAGTGTGCCGTGCGGTCCGCTGCGGAAGGCGGCCAGGCCCGCGGGCGTGCCGAGACCGGTCGGGCCGTCGTAGCCCGGGCCGGCGGTGCAGAGGTAGTCGGTGTCGCAGGGACCGTTGGTGCCGGAGGTGACGTCGTTGAGCCCGGCGCCGTCGGCTGCGTAGGGGTAGGCGGCGGGGTGGGTGCCGGGGCGGGGGCTACCCGCGAGGGCGTAGACCGAGGCGATCAGCGGGGCGGAGACGCTCGTGCCGCCGTACCGCTGCCAGCCGATGCCGTCATTGCCGTACGTGTGGTAGACGGCAACGTTGTCGGCGACGGCGGAGACGTCCGCGACGGTGCGGCCCGAGCAGCCGGTGTCCTTCTGGTATTCGGGCTTGGCCTGGTACTGCGCGCAGCCGGACCCGGGCCCGTAGTTTCCTCGCGTCCAGACCGATTCCGTCCAGCCACGGGCGGTGTCCGGGGCGGGGCTCAGGTTCGTGCCGCCGACCGCCGTCACGAAGGGCAGCGTCGAGGGGAACTGGAGTCCGTACCGGTAGTCGCCGCTTGCCGCCACCACGGCGACGCCGGGGTGGTCGTAGTGGGTGCCGTAGGTGGCCAGGTCGGACTCGAGGTCACCTGTCCTGCCGTAGGAGTTCGAGACGAACTTGGCGCCGAGGGCGACCGCCCTGTCGACGCCGGCGGCGAGGTTCTCCAGACCGGCGTTGTCCGTCTCGATCAGCAGGATGTGCGCGCCCGGGGCCGCCGCGGAGACCATGTCGAGGTCGAGGGCGATCTCGCCCGCCCACGAGTTGTCCGTCTGCGGGTAGTCGGTGCCTCCGCGCTGGTCGACCTTCTTGAAGCAGCCGTTCGCGGTCGTGCAGGGCGGCAGGCCGTACTGCGCACGGTAGACGGCCAGGTCGGCCTCCGCGTTGGGGTTGTCGTACGCGTCGACGATGGCGATCGTCTGACCCGCTCCCCCGTCGGCGGGCAGGCTGTACGCGCTCTGGATGTCCTTCGGGCCCAGTCCGGGAGGAGTCGTCGCGGCGCTGAGCCTCAGCAGCGGCGTCTGGTCGGCCGCCCGGAGGGCGAGGCAGGCCGCCTCTCCCTCACCCGGGGAACCGCACAGTGGTTCCAGGGAGGCGGCGGCGTGGGTGACGGGAGCCGGCGCCGAGTGGGCCGGGGCAGCCGGCGCTACGGCCAGTGCGCTCGGCTGGGCGCCCAGTAGGGCCAGGGCCGCGGCGCCAAGGGTGGCGGCGCCGCGGCCGAGTATGCGGAAGGCCGGATGGGTGCTTCTCGCGGAGGATGTGGACACAGTTCACCGATTCGTACCAGGGACCCGCCAACGGGTCCGATCGCAGCTGGGTGGGACCCGCCGGTGATCAATTACGTGTCCACTCAAGTTTCTTGTCAATGCATCTGGCGTTGCGGGTGTGTTTCGCCGGGCAGGAATGAACGCAACCCTTCCGGAACGGACTTTCCGGGCCGATGGGGGCGGTGTGAGACCCTGCCGCGCCTCCCTGGAGCCGGCCGACCTGGAAACGAAACGCGCCGTTCCGACCTTGCGGACCCGCTTCCTGGTCGTCGCCACGGGATCACAGGTCAGATCGAAAATCCGGCGGCGTTCGGCCGTGGTTCGGCCGGCCCGGAACACGAAGAAGCCCCTGACCTGCGTTTCCGCAGATCAGGGGCTTCCCCTGAGAGGGTGAGTAACGGGACTTGAACCCGCGACATCCTGGACCACAACCAGGTGCTCTGCCAGCTGAGCTATACCCACCATGTCGCCCGGTCCACTTCCTGACCGGCCGAGAAAAAGTGTACAGGGTCCGGGAGGGTGCTCGCGCCCGAGTTCCACGGGCGTGGTGCACGGGCTCCCGAGCGCCCGTGACCAGCGGGTCTCCTACTGCTGTCCGGCGGGCGGGGTGTGGCGTGCCGCGAGCTCCTTGGCACGGGCCGAGTCCGGGCCTGGCTGCGGGACGAACACCGCGTCCCGGTAGTAGCGCAGCTCCGTGATCGAGTCGCGGATGTCCGCCAGCGCCCGGTGGTTCCCGTTCTTGTCCGGACTGTTGAAATACGCCCTCGGGTACCAGCGGCGCGCCAGCTCCTTGACCGAGGACACATCGACGATGCGGTAGTGGAGGTAACCCTCCAGCGACGGCATGTCCCGCGCCAGGAAACCGCGGTCGGTACCGACCGAGTTCCCGCACAGCGGGGCCTTGCCGGGCTCCTTCACGTGCTCGCTGATGTACGCCAGCACCCGCTCCTCGGCGTCGGCCAGGGTCGTGCCCCCGGCCAGCTCGTCGAGGAGGCCCGAGGCGGTGTGCATCTGCCGCACCACCTCGGGCATGGTCTCCAGGGCCGCGTCCGGCGGACGGATCACGATGTCCACCCCGTCGCCGAGCACGTTCAGTTCCGAGTCGGTGACCAGTGCGGCCACCTCGATGAGTGCGTCATCCGTCAACGAGAGCCCGGTCATCTCGCAGTCGATCCACACCATGCGATCGTTCATGAGCCCACCCTACGGGGCGCTGCGCTGCCCCGGCAGGGCCGGGCGGCCCGGAACGTACGCCTCGGGGCCCGCTGCGAAGCGCTCCACGGCGCCCCCCGGACCCGTGGACGCGGTGACGGGGGACGGGCCGGGGGAGGCCGCGGCAGCGGCTCGCCGGCTCGATGCCGCGCCCTGGACGGGCACGGACGTCTCGATCGCCGCGGTGACGCTCTCCAGCACCCCGCCCTGCGGACGGCGGGCCCGGTAGGCGGCCCTGTACGCGGCGGGGGAGGAGCCCAGCTGGCGGCGGAAGTGACCGCGCAGCGCGACGGGCGAGCGGAAGCCGCAGCGTCCGGCGACCTCGTCGACCGAGTAGTCGGAGGTCTCCAGGAGCCGTTGCGCCTGCAGCACGCGCTGGGTGATGAGCCACTGGAGCGGTGCGCTGCCCGTGAGCGAACGGAACCTGCGGTCGAAGGTCCGCCTGCTCATGTAGGCACGCGCGGCCAGCGTCTCCACGTCGAACTGCTCGTGGAGATGCTCCAGCGCCCAGGCCACGACCTCGGCGAGCGGGTCGGAGCCGATCTCTTCGGGTAAAGATCTGTCCAGGTAGCGCTCCTGGCCGCCACTGCGCCGCGGTGGCACGACGAGCCGGCGCGCCAGCGCCCCGGCGGCCTCGGTGCCGTGGTCGGTGCGGACTATGTGGAGGCACAGGTCGATTCCGGCCGCGGTCCCGGCCGAGGTGAGCACGTCGCCGTCGTCGACGAACAGCTCACGCGGATCGACGTGCACCGACGGATAGCGCTTGGCCAGCGTCGGCGCGTACATCCAGTGCGTGGTGGCCGGCCGGCCGTCCAGCAGGCCGGCCGCGGCGAGGACGAAGGCCCCCGTGCACAGTCCGACGATGCGGGCCCCCTCCTCGTGGGCGCGGCGCAGCGCGTCCAGAGCCTCGGCGGGCGGCGGGGAGGTGATGGACCGCCAGGCGGGCACCACGACGGTGCCGGCCCTGCTGATCGCCTCCAGGCCGTACGGCGTGCTGAGTTCGAGCCCGCCGGTGGTGCGCAGCGGTCCTTCCTCGCCCCCGCAGACCAGCAGGCGGTAGCGCGGAACGCCCGCGTCCTGCCGGTCGATTCCGAAGACTGAGAGCGGAATGGAGCTCTCGAAGATCGGGCCGCCGCTGAACAGCAGTACGGCTACCACTTCCCGGCGTCGCCGCCCGGAAAGTTTCCGTGCCGCCTCCGTCGCGGTGGCGGAGTCCTGGCTCATGACGCTAAGCCCCCCTCGGTGTTCGCGTCTTCCTGGTCCCTACGGGCCTGTCGCTCCTGCACGTTTCCCCTCGGTCTTGCACGCGTCCCCAGCCTTCGACTCAAGATCGAATCTACTGCGTCCCGTGGTGCCGACGTGACACGTTCCCCCACCGGCACTATGTCGACAAGGCAACTTGGCGCGAAGCGTTCGATCACGAAGCGTTTCACCCACGGAGCCCCCTGGGAAGTGCGCATCGCGATCATGGCCCGTCCCCATAGGGTCAAAGCGTACCGCGCGGTCTATTCCTGCCTGCTGGCACGTGGGTTGGGCAGCCATGACACCAAGGAAATGGGGTTCAGGTGAAGTTGGCTGAAAACCGACGGTCGCGTGCGCGTATTCCAGTCATGCGACCGGCGCACGCCCCTCGGCCGCATGAGCCTCCGTGCGCCTCAGGTGCCCCTGTGGGCTGTCCGGGCGCCGAGGGTCAACGGTGCGCAGCCAGGCGATGGCTGGGTGTGACGACCCCTGTGGACGGGTCGGGTGGCGCATTCGGCCGCCTTGCACGAATCCGCGCGGGAGCCGGCGCGAAGCCGGGCCGAGAGATGTCAGCTGTCGGCGTGAGCTGCATGTAGAACACAACCGGCATTGCCATACCGGGGCCGTGTCCGGCATGCTCCCTCCATTGCCGCACGCGGCTTCGCGAGGACTGGGCAGCGGAGGAGTGGCGCCGTACCCTTGGGGGTAGGGGGTTGGGAAGATGTTTCCCGGACACAGCTTCGACGCTCGCAGACCCACCTCCGAACCGCTCTCTCCTCACGAGGACTCTCTTCGCCGAGACACCGATGGCCGGTCACGAAATCCCTGAACCCGCAGACCGCAAGCAGGTAGCCGACCCAGGGTCGGAGCCCCAGACGGTCGGAGAGTCGCGCCCTTCCTGCGATCCCGCCTTCCGGCATGGCGTCGTGGTCGGTTTCGACGGCTCCACGTCCAGCGAGCGCGCCCTCGCCTACGCCATCGGCATGGCGCACCGGCACAGCTCGGGACTGATCATCGTCCACGTCGCGAACAGGCTTCCCACCACGGTCTGGGCGGGCTGTGAGCCGCCCGTCTTCGTGGACGTGCCCGACCACCGCACCGAGGTCCTCGGGCTGGAGCTGGCCTGCGCCGACTACCTCGCCGAGGTGCCCTGGGTCCTCGTCGAGCGCGGCGGGGACATCTGCCACGAGCTGGAGGAGGTCGGCCGGGAGTACTCGGCCGACGCGATCGTCGTCGGTTCGACGCACGGCATCGTGGGCCGCATCTTCGGATCCGTGGCGGGCCGTCTCGCGCGCCGGGCCCAGCGCCCGGTCATCGTCATCCCCTGAGCCGTCGTCGCGCCCTGAGTCTCATCGTCATACCGGTCATCGGAAAGGCTCCTGACGGTCCGTCAGGAGCCTTTCCGATGCCTTCCCGGAGCGGGCGGGCGGTGTCCGCTACTCGACGGTGACCGACTTCGCCAGGTTGCGCGGCTTGTCGATGTCACGGCCCATGGCCAGAGCCGTGTGGTAGGCGAGGAGCTGCAGCGGGATGCCCATCAGGATCGGGTCCAGCTCGTTCTCGTTCTTCGGGACGACGATCGTGTGGTCGGCCTTCTCCTGCTCGCGGTGGGCGACGGCGAGGATGCGTCCGCTGCGGGCCTTGATCTCCTCAAGCGCCGCGCGGTTCTTCTCCAGCAGGTCGTCGTCCGGGACGATCGCCACGGTGGGGAGCGCCGGCTCGATGAGCGCGAGCGGGCCGTGCTTCAGCTCGGAGGCCGGGTACGCCTCGGCGTGGATGTAGGAGATCTCCTTGAGCTTCAGGGATGCCTCCAGCGCGACGGGGTAGCCCCGGACGCGGCCGATGAACATCATCGACTGCGCGCCCGCGTACTCCTCGGCCAGCTTCTTGATCTCGTCCTCCGACTCGAGGATCTGGCCGATCTGCTCCGGCAGCCTGCGCAGGCCCTCGATGATCCGCTTGCCGTCGGACACCGACAGGTCGCGGATACGGCCCAGGTGCAGCGCGAGGAGCGCGAAGGCGACGACGGTGTTGGTGAAGCACTTGGTGGAGACGACGCAGACCTCGGGGCCGGCGTGGACGTACATGCCGCCGTCCGCCTCGCGGGCGATCGCCGAGCCGACGACGTTCACCACGCCCAGGACGCGTGCGCCCTTGCGCTTGAGCTCCTGCACGGCCGCCAGGACGTCGTAGGTCTCACCGGACTGGGAGACCGCGACGTACAGGGTGTCGGGGTCCACCACGGGGTTGCGGTAGCGGAACTCCGACGCGGGCTCGGCGTCGGCGGGGATGCGGGCCAGCTCCTCGATGAGGCCGGCGCCGATCAGGCCCGCGTGGTACGAGGTGCCGCAGCCCAGGATCTTGATCCGGCGGACACCGCGGGCCTCGCGGGCGTCCAGGTTCAGCCCGCCCAGGTGCACCGTGGAGAAGCGGTCGTCGATGCGTCCGCGCAGCACGCGGTCCACGGCGTCGGCCTGCTCGGAGATCTCCTTGTGCATGTACGTGTCGTGGCCGCCCATGTCGTACGACTCGGCCTCCCACTCCACCGTGGTCGGCGTGGCCGTCGTGGTCGAGCCCTCGGTGGTGTACGTGCGGAAGTCGTCGGCCTTGAGGGTGGCCATCTCGCCGTCGTCCAGGGTGACGATCTGGCGGGTGTGCGCGACCAGGGCCGCGACGTCGGAGGCGACGAACATCTCCTTCTCGCCGATGCCGAGCACGACCGGGGAGCCGTTGCGGGCGACGACGATGCGGTCGTTGAAGTCGGCGTGCAGGACGGCGATGCCGTACGTGCCCTCGACGGACTTCAGCGCCTCGCGGACCTTCTCCTCCAGGGTGAGCGCCTGAGAGCGGGAGATCAGGTGGACCAGCACCTCGGTGTCGGTCTCGGAGAGGAAGACGATCCCGTCGGCGACGAGCTTCGCGCGGAGCTCGGAGGCGTTGTCGATGATGCCGTTGTGGACGACGGCGACCTTGTTCTCCGCGTCCAGGTGCGGGTGTGCGTTCTCGTCGCTCGGGGCTCCGTGGGTGGCCCAGCGGGTGTGGGCGATGCCTGTGGTGCCGGCGAAGCGCTTGGGGACCCGAGCCTCCAGCTCGCGGACCCGGCCCTTGGCCTTGACCGTCTTCAGGGTGCCGGCCTTGCCCGCGGCGGCCTTGCCCGTGATGACGATGCCCGCGGAGTCGTAGCCCCGGTACTCCAGCCGCTGCAGGCCTTCCAGCAGCAGCGGTGCCACGTCACGCTTCCCGATGTAACCGACGATTCCGCACATGGGTTCCTGCCCTCCATCGACGTACAGAGTTCCGTGCCCGGCCGCGCGCGTCCCGTTCAGCCGTAGACGATGCGCCGCAGCTGGCGGAGCGAGAGTTCCTGCGGTGCCACCGCGCGGTGCGGCAGCTCGGCCGCGATCCGCTCGAAGATCTCCGGGTTGACCAGGCCGCCCGACTGCAGTTCGCGGTGGCGGCGCCGGACGAAGGCCTCGGTCGTCTCGTCGAAGTACGCCAGCACGTCGAGGATCACCCTGGCCGCCTCGCCGCGCTGGAGCGCGGTGGAGCGTACGAGGTGGTCGATGAGGTCGTCATGCGTGGGGCGGCGTTCGAGCACTCGTCGATATTGCGTGGATCGGGCTCGCTATGCAAGAAATCTGCCCGATATCGGGCAGGAATCTCATGCGGCGTGGCTCGTTTGGTAGAAATGTCGCTCAGGTCCGGGACCAGCAGGTAGTCGTCGAGGTCGAGCCCGAGGCCCGTCATCCGCGCGGCGAACCGGCCGGGGGTCTCCTCGCCCAGCTCGTCGGCGATCAGGCCGGGGTAGTCGAGGCCGGTGCCCGCGGTGAACGTGGCGTGATCACGCCGGGCGGCCGGCCGGACGAGTGTGGTTCCGGCCGCCGCCTCGGGGGCATACGCACGATATTCGTCCACCCCGAAACCGAGCCGCCCGTTGTTGGCGACAAAACAGGGGTGCCCTTCGGTCATGCCCGTTTCGATGGCCTGGAAACGGCCACGGCGAGCTGTGCCGACGTGGTCGGTTCCTTGGTCAGCTTGTACGCGGTTCCGGCCAGTGTGGAGGAGATCTCCTCCAGGTACACGGGCAGGATCTCCGCCGACAGGCCCAGTGTGGAGCGCAGTTCGACGAAGAAGCCCAGCGCGGCTCGGGAGTCAGCAGCCGCTCGTGGGAGAACTCGGCCAGGGCTTTCCGGATCAGCAGCCCGGCAGGCGGCGGCCCAGCGCTCCGGGGTGAGGTGGGCGACGGCCTCGGAGGCGGACGCGGTGGCGGGGGAGGGGTGCGGGGTCATCGGCGGGCTCCGGTGGTCGCGGCGGCGAACTGTTCGCGGGTGCAGACGCTGAGCAGTGCGTCCTTCCACGGCTTGGCGATCTCGCCGATCACCTCGAAGCCGACGGCCTCGTTCAGCGCGTGCACGGCGGTGTTGGTGACGTCCGGTTCGACGACCACCCTGCGCACCGCGGGATCCGCGAAGAGCGTCTCCATGACGGTGCGGATCACGGCGAGGGTGTAGCCGTGCACCGGGGTCTCGGGCGGAGCCACCGGGAAGTGCGTCCCGACGTCGCCGGGCTCCGCCTCGTACAGCCCCCGGAGCTCGGCCTCGGTGGGGTCGTAGCGGAGTACCGGTGCCCAGGACAAGGTGACGGGCACCGAAGGCGCTGTCCGCCGTGCGGACGGTGTAGAGGCCGTCGCCCTCCTCATGGTTAACCGACTGAACGGTTTGGTTGAACCTGATACTGCTCAGCCGGGCGGCGGCCCACCGGCAGTAGTCCGTACTCGGTGCGCAGCGGGTAGAAGTTCTCCCGGATGTGGAACGAGTAGAGCCTGCCGCGCTCCTTCAGGTCCTGCAGGAAGGAGTACGGAGACGTCGGGTCGGCCATCGTCGCCAGGTCCGACATGAACGGCGTCCGGAGGTGGGCGCCTTCGAGGAACATCCCCGAGTGCCACTCGAAGTCCGGCTTGGACTCCACGAACACCCCGTGCAGTTCACCGACCGGCTCGGTGAGGCACGCGAGTCCGAGGTTGAACGGACCGAGCCCGATCCCGATGAGGAGCGCCTGCAGGTTGGACTGCGTGCCACCGCTGGTGAAGACGCCGTCCGCCCGCGCCATTCCTTCCCGCGCGGGCCCCGACGTACGACGGCCCGGCCCGGAGTGGATCCGGGCCGGGCCGTCGTGTCAGGTGCCGGGCGAGGGGTCAGCCGACCTTCTCGGCCTTCTCGATCGCCTCGGCGAGGGCGTCGAGGATCGGGGTGCACTTGTCGTACGAGTAGACGGGCTCCGTCGTGCGCGGAATGACCTGCCCGGCCTTTACGGCGGGCAGCTGGGCCCAGGTCGGCCTGGAGGTCAGGGCGTCGGGCTGGAGGGCCGAGGAGCGGTTGTCCATCATGATGATGTCCGCGTCGTACTTGTCGACGTTCTCCCAGCTCAGCTCCTCGAAGAAGCCGGCCTTGTCGACCTTCGGCTCGACGAACCTCACGCCGAGCTCCTGGAAGTACAGGGTGTCGGCGGACGTCTTGGCGAGCGAGACGTAGAAGAGGTCCTGGCTGGCCGAGCCGACCAGCACCCTGATGTTCGGCTGGGACTTCGCGGCGGCGCGCAGCCGGGCGGCCGCCTTCTCGAAGGCCGCCTTCGCGTCGGTGACCTTCTTGGCCTTCACGTCGGCGCCGAGGGACGCCGCGAGGTCCTCGTGACGCTGGATCGCCTTGGGGACCGTGGTCTGCGCGGCCCACAGGGCGACGCTCGGGGCCAGCTTGAGGATCTTGTCCTTGGACTCGTCCGGCACGTACCAGAGGGCGTCCTTCTCCCACATGGCGGTGACCAGGAGCTCCGGCGCGAGGCCCGCGTACTTCTCGACGTTGAACTCCCCCCAGACGTTGCCCAGTACCTCGACCTTGCTGATGTCGAGGTCACCGGCCTGCACGTCGGGCTTGCCGTCGGCGGTCTTCGTCGGGCCGAAGACACCCTTCACCTCGATGCCGTAGTCGTGGAGCGCCGCGGCGACGCCGATGAACGCGACTATGTTCTTCGGCGTCGACTTCGCCTCGGCGCTCTGGCCCCGGTCGTCCCTGAAGGACCAGGGGCCGGATTTCTCCGCGCCCGAACCCGAGCCGGAGCCCTTCGTGTCACTGTCCCCGCAGGCTGCGAGAGCGGCACCGAGGCCTACGGCGCCTCCGGCGGCCAGCAGGCCGCGGCGGGAGAGTGGGCTGGTCCGGAGGTTGGGCATGAGTGAGTCTGCTTTCGTACGCGCCGAGGGCGACCGCTGACGATTCGAGGGAAGGTTAGCCTAACCTCACACGCCGGACGTGGTCGGGGCAAGGGAAAAGCCGCCCTCCCGTCGTCCGGGAGAGCGGCTCGAGGTCGTCGGCGGACCCGTCGGAGCCCGACGGTCAGGCGCCCATGCCCAGTTCCCGGGCGATCAGCATCCGCTGGACCTCGCTCGTCCCCTCTCCGATCTCCAGGATCTTGGAGTCGCGCCACATCCGGGCCACCGGGTACTCGTTCATGAAGCCGTAGCCGCCGTGGATCTGCGTCGCCTCGCGGGCGTTGTCCACCGCGACGGTCGAGGAGTACAGCTTCGCGATCGCCGCCTCCTTCTTGAACGGCTCGCCCGCCAGCAGCCGCGAGGCCGCGTCCCGCCAGCCGATCCGGGCCATGTGCGCCCGCATCTCCATGTCGGCGATCTTGAACTGGATGGCCTGGTTGGCGCCGATCGGCTTCCCGAAGGCGTGCCGCTCCTTCGCGTACTTCACCGACTCGTCCACACAGCCCTGGGCCAGGCCCGTCGACAGCGCCGAGATGGCGATACGGCCCTCGTCCAGGATCCGCAGGAACTGGGCGTACCCGCGGCCCTCTTCGCCCAGCAGGTTCGCCGCCGGCACGCGCACGTCGGAGAACGACAGCTCACGCGTGTCCGAGGCGTTCCACCCGACCTTGGAGTACGGGGCGGCGACCGTGAAACCGGGGGTGCCGGACGGCACGATGATCGAGGAGATGAGCGGGGCGCCGTTCTCCTTGCGGCCGGTGACCGCCGTCACCGTCACCAGTTCGGTGATGTCCGTACCGGAGTTGGTGATGAAGCACTTGGAACCGTTGATGACCCACTCGCCGGCCGCCTCGTCCAGCACGGCGGTGGTGCGCGTGCCACCCGCGTCCGAGCCGCCGTCCGGCTCCGTCAGCCCGAACGCGCCGAGCGCCTCGCCCGCGCAGAGCCTCGGCAGCCACCGCTGCTTCTGCTCCTCGGTGCCGAAGCGGTAGACGGGCATGGCGCCCAGCGACACCCCCGCCTCCAGCGTGATGGCCACGGAGGAGTCGACGCGGGCCAGCTCCTCCAGGGCGATCCCGAGGGCGAGGTAGTCGCCGCCCATGCCGCCGTACTCCTCCGGGAACGGCAGGCCGAAGAGGCCCATGCGGCCCATCTCGCGCACGATCTCGTACGGGAACTCGTGGCGCTCGTAGAAGTCGCCGATCTTCGGGGCGATCACATCGTGCGCGAACTCCTCGACGGTACGGCGGAGTTCCTCGTGCTCGGCGGTCAGCCGGTGGTCAAGGGACATGGGGTGCTTCACTCCTTGTGGGACAGCGCGCGGACAGTACGGGACGGGCTCGGGCGGCCCAGTTGTTCGGCCATCCACACGCTTGTGGCGGTGAGTGCGCCGAGATCGACTCCGGTGTCCACACCGAGGCCGTCGAGCATCCACACGAGGTCCTCGGTGGCGAGATTTCCGGTCGCGCTCTTCGCGTAGGGGCAGCCGCCCAGGCCGCCCGCCGAGGCGTCGACGGTGGTCACCCCGTGCTGGAGCGCGGCCAGGGTGTTGGACAGCGCCTGGCCGTAGGTGTCGTGGAAGTGCACCCCGATGGTGGCGGTCGGGACCCCGGCCTCGTTCAGTGCCGAGAGCAGGGCCCCCACATGGCCCGGGGTGGCGACGCCGATCGTGTCACCCAGGGACAGCTCGTCGCAGCCGAGGTCCACGAGGGCCTTCGCGACCCGGACGACCTGTGGGACGGGCACGGCGCCCTCCCACGGGTCGCCGAAGCACATCGACAGATAGCCGCGCACATGCACGCCGGCCTCCCGCGCCCGGGCGACGACGGGCTCGAACATGGCGAGCGACTCGTCCACCGTGCGGTTGAGGTTCCGGCCGGCGAACGTCTCCGTCGCCGAACCGAACACGGCGACCCGGCGCGCGCCGAGTGCGAGCGCGCGGTCCAGACCGCGCTCGTTCGGCACGAGGACGGGAAGCGCCGCGCCGATGTCACCGAGCATCGGGAACAGCTGCTCGGCGTCGGCGAGCTGGGGCACCCACTTCGGGTGGACGAAGCTGGTCGCCTCGATCGTGGAGAGCCCGGCCGCCGCGAGCCTGTGGACGAACTCCGCCTTCACCTCGGTCGGTACGACGGACTTCTCGTTCTGCAGGCCGTCGCGCGCGCCGACCTCATGGATGCGGACCCGGGACGGCAGCCCGGGGGCCGGCACCGTCATGGGCAGTCCGGTGCCGGTCACGACTCCTCCTTCGGGGCCACCACGGCCAGGATCTGGTCCATGGCGACGGTGGCTCCCGCGACGACGTCCAGCTCGGTGACGGTCCCGGCGTGCGGTGCGGAGATGACGTGCTCCATCTTCATCGCCTCCACGACCAGCAGGCTCTGTCCGGCGGCGACCTCGTCGCCGACGGCCACCTTCACCACCGTGACGGTCCCGGGCATGGGCGCGGCCAGCGTGTCCGCGCCGGAGCGGGCGGCGCCGCCCAGGGACGCCTCGACCGGGTCGTGGTCCTGGACGTGCCAGGTTTCCCCGTCCCGGCCGAGCCAGATCCCGTCCGGGGCCGACGCGCAGCTGAACACATGGGTCAGCCCGTCGGATTCGACGACGACACGGTGCCCGGACCGCTCGACGAGCCGGGCATCAGCCGAGGGGACCGGCGGGGGAACGGGACCGCAGGTGTCCGGCGTCCCCTCGCGCTCGCCCGCGTGGCCGAACGACAGGCGGGCGCCGCCTCCGGCATGCGTACGCAGCCCCACCCGCACCGGCTCGTGGCCCGGGACCCGGAAGTGGTGGAAGGTCTCGGCGGGAGTGCCGCCCAGCCGCCAGCCACTGGGCACCGAGAAGGGGTCGGTCCAGCCGGCCGAAGGCACCGGAGCCTGCCGCAGCAGCGCCGCCGTCGCGTACACCTCCTCCGGCACACCGTCCGGCACGAGACCGTCCGCCTCACGCTCCACGAGCCCCGTGTCCAACTCGCCCGCGGCGACCGCCGGATGGGCCAGCAGACGCCGCAGGAAGCCGGCGTTCGTCGGGACGCCGAGGACCACCGTGTCGGCCAGCGCGGCGCGCAGTCTGCGCAGGGCGGTCGCACGGTCGGGGCCGTACGCGATGACCTTGGAGAGCATCGGGTCGTAGGTGCTGCCGACCGGGACGCCCTCGCTGAGGCCCGAGTCGGTCCGGGTCCCGTCGCCCTGCGGTTCGTGCAGCGCCAGCACGGTGCCGCCGGACGGCAGGAAGCCGCGCGCCGGGTCCTCCGCGCAGACCCTGGCCTCGACGGCATGCCCGGTGAGGGTGATGTCGTCCTGGGCGTACGGGAGGCGCTCGCCCGCGGCGACCCGCAGCTGCCACTCCACCAGGTCGAGACCGGTGATCAGCTCGGTGACGGGATGCTCGACCTGGAGACGGGTGTTCATCTCCATGAAGTAGTACGAGGCCGGGTCGTTGCCCGGGACGATGAACTCCACCGTGCCCGCGCCGACGTACCCGCAGGAACGGGCCGCCTGCACGGCCGCCTCGCCCATCGCGGCCCGGGTCGCCTCGTCCAGCAGGACCGAGGGTGCCTCCTCGATGATCTTCTGGTGACGGCGCTGGAGCGAGCACTCGCGCTCGCCGAGGTGGACCACGGTGCCGTGACCGTCGGCGAGCACCTGGATCTCGATGTGGCGCGGCCGGTCGATCCACCGCTCCACCAGCAGGGTGTCGTCACCGAACGAGGCCCGCGCCTCGCGCCGGGCCGCGGCGATCTCGTCCGCGAGCAACAGCTCGTCGCGCACCAGCCGCATGCCCTTGCCCCCGCCGCCCGCCGACGGTTTCAGCAGGACGGGCATGCCGATCTCCCGGGCGGCCGTTGCCAGTTGTCCGTCGGTGAGTCCGCTGCCGGACGACCCGGGAACCACGGGAACACCGGCAGCGGCGACGGTCTCCTTGGCGCGGATCTTGTCACCCATCAGCGAGATCGCCGAGGCGGGCGGGCCGATGAAGACGAGCCCGGCATCGGCGCACGCGCGCGCGAAGCCCGCGTTCTCGGCGAGGAAGCCGTATCCCGGATGGACGGCCTCGGCACCCGTGCGGCGGGCGGCGTCCAGCAGCCGCTCCACCGACAGATAGCTCTCGGCCGCGGGTGCGGGGCCGATCCGCACCGCCGTGTCGGCCTCCCGCACGTGGCGGGCGTCCGCATCGGCGTCGCTGAAGACGGCGACCGACCGTACGCCGAGTTCGCGCAGGGTCCGGATGACCCGGACCGCGATCTCGCCACGGTTGGCGACCAGAACAGTGCTGAACATGGAAGTCCTCACATCACATCCGGAAGACGCCGAAACTGGGCTCGGCCAGCGGGGCGTTGGCACACGCGGTCAGGGCGAGACCCAGCACCTGTCGTGTCTCCGTCGGGTCGATGACACCGTCGTCCCAGAGGCGGGCGGTGGCGTAGTAGGCGTTGCCCTGCTCCTCGTACTGCGCGCGGACCGGATCCTTGAAGGCCTCCTCGTCCTCGGCGGGCCACTCCTCGCCGCGCCCCTCGATCTGGTCCCGCTTGACTGTGGCCAGCACGGACGCGGCCTGTTCGCCGCCCATCACGGAGATCTTGGCGTTGGGCCACATCCACAGGAAGCGCGGCGAATAGGCCCGGCCGCACATGGAGTAGTTGCCCGCGCCGTAGGACCCCCCGACGACCACGGTCAGCTTCGGTACCCGGGTGCACGCGACGGCCGTGACCATCTTGGCGCCGTGCTTGGCGATGCCGCCGGCCTCGTAGTCCTTGCCGACCATGAAGCCGGAGATGTTCTGCAGGAACACCAGGGGGATGCCGCGCTGGTCGCACAACTCGATGAAGTGGGCGCCCTTCTGGGCGGACTCGGCGAACAGGATGCCGTTGTTCGCGACGATCCCGACGGGGTGGCCGTGGATCCGGGCGAAGCCGGTGATCAGCGTCTGGCCGTACTCCGCCTTGAACTCGGCGAAGCGCGAACCGTCCACCACCCGGGCGATGACCTCGCGGACGTCGTACGGCGTACGCGAGTCGACCGGCACCGCGCCGTACAGCCCGGCCGGATCTGCCTCGGGCTCCTCGGCGGGCTCCACGGACCAGGGGAGCGGCCCGCGGTCCGGGAGTGTCGCGACGATGTTCCGCACGATCCGCAGCGCGTGCGCGTCGTCCTCGGCGAGGTGGTCGGTGACCCCGGACGTGCGGGAGTGCACCTCGCCGCCGCCCAGCTCCTCCGCCGTCACGACCTCACCGGTGGCGGCCTTCACGAGCGGCGGGCCGCCCAGGAAGATCGTGCCCTGGTTCCGGACGATGACGGCCTCGTCGCTCATGGCGGGCACATAGGCGCCGCCCGCCGTGCAGGAACCGAGGACCGCCGCGATCTGGGGGATGCCGGCGCCCGACATCCGCGCCTGGTTGTAGAAGATCCGTCCGAAGTGGTCCCGGTCGGGGAACACCTCGTCCTGCATCGGGAGGAACGCGCCGCCGGAGTCCACGAGGTACAGGCAGGGCAGCCGGTTGTCGAGGGCCACCTCCTGGGCGCGGAGGTGCTTCTTCACCGTCATCGGGTAGTACGTGCCGCCCTTGACGGTCGCGTCGTTGGCGACGATCACGCACTCGCGGCCGCTGACCCGTCCGATCCCGGCGATCACACCGGCCGCCGGCGCGGCACCCCCGTACAGCCCCTCGGCAGCCAGCGGGGCCAGCTCCAGGAAGGGCGAGCCGGGGTCGAGCAGCGCGTCCACGCGCTCCCGGGGCAGCAGCTTGCCGCGCGCCACATGCCGGGCGCGGGCCTTCTCACCCCCGCCGAGCCGTGCCGTGGCGAGCCGCGTGCGCAGCTCCTCGGCGAGTGCGTGATGCGCCGCCTCGTTGGCCTGCCAGGCCTCCGAGGCGGGATCGGCCGCACTCACCAGGACCGGTGCCTGCTGCATCCTGTCGAGCCCCCTTGCCCGTACCGCAGTAGTCGGATGAGAGTTAATGAGCGTTAACGCATTGCGCTCAGGTTAACGAGCGCTAACCCGCCTGTCTAGAATGAATCCTCATGAGCACCCATGCCGCCGCCCGAGTCGCGGCTCCCACCCGCCGCGAGCAGATCCTCCGGGAGGCCGCCCGCCTCTTCGCCGAGCGCGGCTTCCACGGTGTCGGGGTCGACGAGATAGGGGCGGCGGTCGGCATCAGCGGGCCCGGCCTGTACCGGCACTTCCCGGGGAAGGACGCCATGCTCGCCGAGCTGCTCGTCGGCATCAGCGAGCGCCTGCTGGCGGGCGGGCGGCTGCGCGTCACCGAGGACGGAGCCTCCCGGGGGAGCTCCCCCGAGGCGCTGCTGGACGCCCTCATCGAGGGCCACATCGACTTCGCGCTGGACGACCGGCCCCTGATCACGCTCCACGACCGCGAGCTGGACCGGCTGCGCGACACCGACCGCAAGCGTGTGCGCCAGCTCCAGCGGCAGTACGTCGAGGTCTGGGTCGAGGCCGTGCGCGCTCTCTATCCCGCTCTCGCGGAGGGTGAGGCCAGGGTCACCGTCCACGCGGTGTTCGGCCTGCTGAACTCCACGCCCCACCTCACCCGCCCCGAGGCCCTTCCGGACCGCTCGGCGACCGCCGCGCTGCTGCACCGGCTCGCGCGCGGCGCGTTCGCGGCGGCCGCCGTCTAGGCGTCGGGCCCCGGACCGCCCTCCCCGGCCCTGATCTCGTCCAGCGACTCCTGCAGGGCGGCCCGGGCGCGGCCGAACCAGTCGGCCAGTACGGCGATCTCGTCGGGCCCGTAGTCGGCGAACAGGGTGCCCAGGCGGGCGTAGAACGGGCCGTACACCGCGAGGACGCGTTCCTGTGCCGATTCCTCCATCACGACGTGCACCCTGCGCCGGTCGCCCGGGACGGGCTGCCGCCTGGCGAAGCCGGCCCTCTCCAGCCGGTTGAGCACGCCCGTCACCCCGCCGGTGGTCAGCCGTGCGCGTTCGGCGAGGTCGCCGGCGGCCAGCGGTTCCCCGGACAGGGCCGCCTCCATCACGAAGCCGAGGCAGGTCAGGTCGGTGGTGTTGAGGCCGAGCCGCCCGGCGATGTCGTGCTGCCCGAACTGCGCCAGCGCGATCATCCGGTCCATCGCCTGCAGCGCCTGGTCGGCCGTCGCCTCCGGGCGCTTCTTGCCGTTCACGCGGATTCCCCTTAGTATCTAAGTTACTTAGTTTATAAGCTATTGGCCGGGTGACCACCGGTCGCTGAACTATCACATCCCGAGGAGCCGACGTGAGCGCACACGGTGACCACGACCTGGGCCACACCGTGGCCGGCTGGACCGGTACGGCCATGGGCGTCCTGGGCGGCGCGGTGCTGGGGGCGGGGGTCGTCACCGCCTCCGCGGCGGTCCTGTGGGCCGGGGCGGCGGTGGTCGTCCTGGCGGCGCCGGCCTGCTGGGTACTCCATCTGGCCGGATGGGGCAAAGCCACGGGGCCGCGCCCGAAGGCGGCCCAGGACTGGCGCGTCAGGGACACCGGGGTCCGCCCCGGCCACCCGGACTGCCTCGGCTGCCGGATGGCCGGACGGGGCCGGTCCCGGGCGGCCGCCACCGCCGATCCGGCACCGGCCTCCCGGCCCGCCGCGGTGTGAGGGCCGCGCCCGGCCCCGGAACCGGCGCGACGGGATCTCATCGGATTCCGCGGTACGGGACGCCCGGCACGTGGCGCGCCCCTGACGGCACAATGGGTGCATGCCCATACCCAGCCGCGCCGCCCTCGTCGAGCACCTCGTCCGCACACGTATCGCGGGCGATGTCGCCACCCCCCGGGACAACAACCTCTCCCACTACCGCCAGCTCGCCAACGGCAACCGCCATTTCTGGCTGGGCGTGGAGCTCGGTGACCGGTGGACCGACGAGCAGGACGTGCTGGCCGTGATGGCCGAGCGGTGCGGCGTCGTCGACGACCCCGAGCACCGGCAGGGGCAGGACACCATCGACCCGGAGCTGACGGTCGACGCCCTGGACCGGATGGCGGCCCGCCTGCGGAAGGCGGCGGCAGACGGCGAGCGGGTGCTGTTCGCCACCGGCCACCCCGGCGGACTGCTCGACGTCCACCGGCAGACCGCGAACGCCCTGCGGGCCGCCGGATGCGAGATCGTCAGGATCCCCGGCGGGCTGATGGCCGACGAGGGCATGGTCTTCCAGTTCGCCGACGTCGCCGTGCTGGAACGCGGGGCCACCCTCTGGCACACGCACTCCCCGGTCCCCATGGCCACCATCCTGGACGCCCTGGAGCGCGAGGGCCGGCCCATGCCCGACCTCGTCGTGGCCGACCACGGGTGGGCCGGGTGTGCGGGGCAGCGCGGCATCGACTCGATCGGCTACGCGGACTGCAACGACCCCGCACTCTTCCTCGGGGAGGCGGAGGGCACCCTCCAAGTCACCGTCCCGCTCGACGACCACGTCGCCGACCCGCGGTTCTACGACCCGATGACCGAGTACCTCCTGGACGCCGCCGGACTGCTCCCCGCCGACGCGTGACGAGCCGTGAGCCCCGGCGCGCCGGGGCTCAGGCCCTCGTCGACCGGGCGTAGCGCCCCGCCAGCTCCTCCAGATGACGGACCAGCTCGGGCGGCCCGGTCACGGTGAAGTCGAAGCCCAGCATGCCCAGGTGGACGCCGAGCGAGTCCAGGGAGTCGGCGCCGGTGTCCAGGACACAGGTGTCCGCGTCGACGGGCTCCACCGTGCCCACCGCCGGGTTGATCCGCTCCAGCACGGCGCGGGCCGGGGCGTGGACCGTCACCCGGGCGCGGTGGCGCCACGCCGCCGCAGACGCCTTGCCCGCGACGTACGCCGCCGCGTCGCCCTCCGGGTCCCGGCGGGGCGCGAAGCGCGGACCGGCCGGCAGCAGCGGGGTGAGCCGGTCCACACGGAAGGTGCGCCAGTCGTCGCGGTCCACGTCCCACGCGACCAGGTACCACCGGCGGCCCCAGTTCACGACGCGCTGAGGCTCCACCAGGCGGCGCGCCGTGGCGCCCGCGTGGTCCCGGTACTCCATGCGCAGGCGCTCGTGGTCACGGCAGGCGGCCGTCAGCGTCATCAGCAGCTCGGTGTCGGTGTGCGGCGCGGGCCGGTCGGCCGGGACCGGGACGGCGTACTGCTGGAGGGCGCGGACCCGGCGGCGCAGCCGCGAGGGCAGGACCTGCTCCAGTTTGGCCAGGGCCCTGCCCGCCGTCTCCTCCGTACCGGCCAGGGCGCTCCCGGAGACGTTGCGCAGGGCCACCGCGACCGCCACCGCCTCGTCGTCCTCCAGGAGCAGCGGGGGCATCGCGCTGCCGGCGGCGAGCCGGTAGCCGCCCGTCGAGCCGCGCGACGCGTCCACCGGGTAGCCGAGGGTACGGAGCCGCTCGATGTCGTTGCGCACGGTCCGGCCGCTCACGCCGAGGCGCTCGGCGAGTTCCGTACCGGGCCACTCACGGGGGGTCTGCAGCAGCGAGAGCAGCCGCAGGAGGCGCGCGGAGGTTTCGAGCATCGGGATGCGGCCCGCCTGTCTCTTTAGGAATGAACCGTGCCTATATGGATCCTAGAATTCCACTCATGGAGAACAGCAACAACACCGCAGCTCAGCCCGTCCGTTCCTTCCGGGTCGACATCCCGCAGGCGGACGTCGAAGACCTGCGCGACCGTCTCGCCCGCACCCGCTGGAACACCGGCGTGGAGGGCGTCGGGGACTGGTCGCGCGGCGTGCCCGCCGACTACCTCAAGGACCTCGCCGCGTACTGGGCGGACGGCTTCGACTGGCGCAAGGCCGAGGCGCGGCTCAACGACTTCCCCCAGTACGTCACCGAGATCGACGGCCAGGACATCCACTTCGCGCACGTCCGCTCGGACCGTCCCGACGCCACCCCGCTGCTCCTGATCCACGACTGGCCCGGATCGTTCGTCCAGTTCGTCGACGTCATCGAACCGCTCTCGCGCGACTTCCACGTCGTCGTCACCTCCACCCCCGGGGTGGGATTCTCGGGCCCGCTGACCTCGCCCGGCTGGAACACCGGCAGGATCGCCCGGGCGTTCACCGAGCTCATGACCCGCCTCGGTTACGACCGCTACGGCGTCCAGGGCAATGGCGGCGGGGCATGGACCGCGGGCGAGATGGGCCGGATCGCGCCCGGCAGCATCATCGGCATCCACGTGAACGGCCTGGTCACCTTCCCCTCGGAGGACCCCGCGGACTTCGCCGGCCTGACGGAGTCCGAGCAGACCCGGCTGGAGCGGCTGCAGCGGTTCCGCGACGACAAGATGGGCTTCAACGCCATCCAGTCGACCAGGCCGGACACGGTCGCCTACGGCCTGAACGACTCGCCGGCCGGTCAGCTCGCCTGGATCGTCGAGAAGTTCAAGGAGTGGACCGACACCGCGAAGGAACTCCCCGAGGACGCGGTTGACCGGGACACCCTGCTCACCAACGTCAGCGTGTACTGGTTCACCGGCACCGCGGGGTCGTCGGCCCATCTCTACTACGAGATGGCCCACGACCCGGCCGCCTGGGCGCCGAAGGAGCGCGGCACCGTCCCCACCGCCGTGGCCGTCGCGCTCCCGTCCGACGTCGCCGTCCGCCGGTTCGCCGAACGCGACCACAACGTGGTCCGCTGGACCGAGTTCGACCGGGGCGGCAACTTCCTCTCCCTGGAGCAGCCCGAGCTCCTGACCGAGGACGTGCGGGAGTTCTTCGCGGACCTCGGCTGAGAGCCTGCCGGGGTCAATCCTCCCGGGGACGCAGGCGCACGGGCAGGGACCGGTGGCCGTTGCTGATCAGCGAGGCCACCGGTTCCAGGTCCTGCTCCGGCGCGGCGAGTCCCGCCTCCGGGAACCTGTCGAAGAAGCGGGACAGCGCGACCTCGCCCTCCATCCTGGCCAGGGCGGCCCCCAGACAGAAGTGGATGCCGTGTCCGAAGGCGAGGTGCTCCTTGGTGATCCGGGTGACCTCGAAGGCGTCGGGGTCGTCGTGCCAGTCCGGATGGCGGTTGGCGGCCGCGTAGGAGGCGAGGATCGCCTCCCCCTTCGCGATGTGCCCGCCACCGGGCAGCGGTATGTCGGCGACCGCATAGCGCAGGGGGAGGTGTTTGACCGGCGGCGAGTGTCGCAGCGTCTCCTCCACGACGTCCAGCCATGTCGCGTGCCCCTCGCGCACGTGGGCCAACTGCCCGGGGCGGGAGAGCAGCAGCGTGATGGCCTGGTCGATCAGGTTGACGGTGGTCTCGTAACCGGCGTTGATCATCAGCAGGAGCGTGTCGCGGAGTTCCTCCTCGGACAGCCGCCGGCCCTCGGCCCCCTCCTCGCTGAGGCGGATCAGCGCGGAGGCCATGTCCTCACCGGGCGCGGCACGCTTGGCGGCGATCAGGGCGTCCAGCATGGCGTACAACTGCGCGGCGTTCCCGGCCGCTTCGGCGGGCGTCAGGGTGGTGTCGAAGACGTCGTTGACGAGAGCGCGGAACTCGTCGGCCCGGCTGTCCGGCACGCCCAGCAGGTGTCCGATGACCGCGATGGGCAGCGGATACGCGAACCGCTCCCGCAGATCGGTGACGTCGCCCGGGGGTACGGCCTCCAGGCCCGCCAGGAGTCCGTCGACGATGCCCTCGACGGTCGGCCTGAGCGCGGCGACGCGACGTGCGCTGAACGCCGGGGCGACGGTGCCGCGCAACCGTCGGTGGTCGCCCCCGTACGCGGTGAACATGTTCGTCGCGGCGACCCACAGGGCCAGCGGCCAGGTCTGGACGGCGTCCTCGAAGCCGGGCCAGTGACGGCGGGCGTCCTTGGAGACGTCCGGGCTCGTCAGGAGGTTCTTGAGCAGCGCCGGGTCGGTCACCGACCAGGCGGGGACACCGAGGATGTCGATGCGCGTGGCGGGCCCCTCGGCCCGTAGGAGCCGGTGTTCGGCGTCCGCGTCGCGGGCGGCGGGGTCGAGCACGACGGGGGCGGGGTGCTGGTCCATGGCCGGGTCTCCTCGTCTGCGAAGAAATCGGCAGGTTTCTACCCGTCACCACCAGCCCGGACCCGGCGCCTTGACGCACGTCCGCGTTCCGGACCGCAACCGGCGCACGGGAAGCCGCCCGCGTGCGGCTCAGCCCTCGGAGCGCGCCGCCGAGCGCTGTGCGCGCCCCGGTGTCGGATCCAGGTACACCCGCCGGATCGACGGGTAGCGTTCCCGCAGCTGCTGCTCCGCCTCCTCGCACGCCCACTCGACCTGCGCCGCCGTCGACGCGTCCCGGAAGTCGACCTTCGCCGCGACCAGCATCTCCGACGGTCCCTGGATCAGCGTGGTCAGCTCCAGCACCTCGACGATGTGCGGCACGGACAGCAGCTCCTCGCGCACCCCGGCCCTCATCTGCGCGGGCAGCGGCCGGCCGATCAGCAGCTGGGCGTTCGCCCGGCAGAGCACCCACGCCACGTACACCAGCAGCACGCCGATGAGGATCGACGCGACGCCGTCCCACACCGCGGACCCGCTCACCTGTCCGCCGAGCAGGCCGCCGGCGGCCAGGAGGAGGCCCGCCAGGGCCGCGGAGTCCTCCATCACCACGGCCTTGACCGCGGTGTCGGGGGTCCGGTGGAGATACGACGGCACGGGCACCCGCAGCCGCGCCGCCTCGCCCCGCACCTGCCGGAGCCCCGTGCGCAGCGAGAAGCCCTCCAGCAGGAAGGCCACCGCGAGCACGATGTACGAGACGAGCGGGTCGCCCAGCTCCTCGCCCTTCACCAGGGTGTGGATGCCGTCGTAGAGGGAGAACACCGCGCCGCCGACGAACGTGGCGACGGCGGCGAGCATCGCCCAGATGTACCGCTCGGGGCCGTATCCCAGCGGGTGGTCCTCGTCGGCCGGCTTCTCGCTGCGCTTCAGGGCGGTGAGGAGCATGACCTCCGTGACGGTGTCGGCGACCGAGTGCGCCGCCTCCGAGAGCATCGCGCTCGACCCGCTGATCAGTCCCGCCACCAGTTTCGCCGCGGCGATCCCGAGGTTCGCCACCGCCGCGACGACGACGGTGAACGTGGACCCGCCGCCACCGGCCTGCTCGTCACTCATGGTGGGCAGTATGTCCGAACGTGTGGCTTCAGTCCCTCGGGACGCGGACCAGGCCCTCCTGGATGACCGTGATGGCCAGCTTCCCGTCGGCGGTGTAGATCCTGGCCTGGCCGAGACCGCGGCCGCCGGACGCCGAAGGCGACTGCTGGTCGTAGAGCAGCCACTCGTCCGCGCGGAACGGGCGGTGGAACCACATCGCGTGGTCCAGGCTGGCCCCCACGACGTCCCCGATCGCCCAGCCGCCGCGCCCGTGGGCGAGAAGGACCGAGTCGAGCAGGGTCATGTCGGAGACGTACGTCGCCATGCAGACGTGCAGCAGCGGGTCGTCCGCCAGTTTGCCGTGGGTGCGGAACCAGACCTGTGAGCGCGGCTCGCGCGGCTCACCCGCCGTGGCGAACGGCGGCGCGTCCACATATCTCAGGTCGACCGCGGCCCGGGCCTCCAGCAGACGGTCGACCATGCGCGGATCGCTGAAGCGGCCGGCGTACCGGGGCAGCATCTCCGCGGCCGTCGGCAGCGTCTCGGGGTCCGGGGCGGCGGGCATGTCCGCCTGGTGGTCCATGCCCTCCTCGTGCACCTGGAAGGACGCCGAGAGGTGGAAGACCGGCTTGCCGTGCTGGACCGCGACGACCCGGCGCGTGGTGAACGAACGCCCGTCGCGGATGCGGTCCACGGTGTAGACGATCGGCGCCCCCGGGTCCCCCGGACGCAGGAAGTACGCGTGGAGGGAGTGGGCACCACGGTCGTCGGGCACCGTGCGCCCGGCGGCGACCAGGGCCTGGGCCGCGACCTGGCCGCCGAAGACGCGGGGTACGACCGCAGAACGGCTCGTGCCCCGGAAGATGTCCTGCTCGATCCGCTCCAGGTCGAGCAGATCGAGCAGGGAGTCGAGTGCTGCGCTCATGGAGGAGAACGTAGCCGCTCTCAGAGGCCCATGGACTTGGCGATGATCGACTTCATGACCTCGCTGGTGCCGCCGTAGATGCGGTTGACCCGGTTGTCCGTGTAGAGGCGGGCGATCGGGTACTCGTTCATGAAGCCGTAGCCGCCGTGCAGCTGGAGGCAGCGGTCGATCACGCGGTGCGCGACCTCGGTGCAGAACAGCTTCGCCGAGGCGGCCTCGGCCGGCGTGAGCTCGCCGGCGTCGAGGGCCTCGATGGCCCGGTCGCAGACGGCCTCGGCCGCGTCGACCTCGGCCTTGCAGGCGGCCAGCTCGAACTTGGTGTTCTGGAACGACGCGACGGTCTTGCCGAAGACGGTGCGGTCCTGCGTGTACTGCTGGGCGAACCGCACGGCGGCCGCGGCCTGCGCGTAGGCGCCGACGGCGATGCCCAGGCGCTCCTGCGGAAGGTTCTGGCCGAGGTAGGAGAAGCCCTTGTTCTCCTCGCCGAGAAGGTCCTCGACGGGCACCTTGACATCGACGAAGGCCAGTTCGGCGGTGTCGGAGACCTTCAGGCCCAGCTTGTCGAGCTTCCGGCCGACCGAGTAGCCCTCGGACTTGGTGTCGACCACCAGGAGCGAGATGCCGTGGCGGCGGTCGTCGGCCCTGGGGGCGTCCGTGCGGGCGCAGACGATGACCTTGTCGGCGTGGACGCCACCGGTGATGAAGGTCTTGGCGCCGTTGAGGACGTAGTGCGTGCCGTCCTCGGAGAGCTTGGCGGTGGTCTTCATGCCGGCCAGGTCCGAACCGGTGCCCGGTTCGGTCATGGCTATCGCGTACATCGACTTGCCGGAGACGAAGTCGGGCAGCCAGCGCTTCTTCTGCTCCTCGGTGGCGTACGCCTTGAGGTACGGCAGGCAGAGCAGGACGTGGACGCCGGAGCCGCCGAAGGAGACGCCCGCGCGCGCGGTCTCCTCGTAGAGCACCGCTTCGAACTTGAAGGACTCCTCGCCCGCGCCGCCGTACTCCTCGGGCACCTCGATGCCGAAGATGCCCAGCTCGGCGAGCTTGTAGTAGAAGTCGCGGGGCGCCTGGCCCGCCGCGAACCACTCGTCGTAGACGGGGACGACCTCGGCCTCGATGAAGGCGCGGATGGTCTCCCGGAACGCCTCGTGGTCCTCGTTGTAAACCGTACGGCGCACGGGGTGCCTCCTGGTGTCAGCTTCGGCTTCGTTCGCAGTGGCTAAGCGCTTGCTCAGGCCAGGTCAAAAGTTACCCGGCGGTCACGGTGGCTGTCCAGGGTGATGCTGAGCACGCCGCCGCCCTTTCCCGGCAGGGGCTGTCAGTGGCGAGGGGGAGGATCGGCCGGAGATCACCGAGCGGATCGAGGCGCGGTGGCAACGCGGGTCCGGCCGCGCTGTACGCGCTGACAGCGGTCGCCGCGGAGGCCGGTGTCCTGCACGGCCCCGCCCGGGTGCCGTCCGGGGGCGAGGGCGGACCACGCCCCCGGACGGTGGAGGTGAGGGCTGGTTCCGGACCCTCGGCGTTGATTCGGAGCCGGGCCGCCCCCGGATTGGTCATGGATCCCGGGTCGCGGAGAGTGGAGGCACGCAGCACTGTGTAGCCCCGATGGCGGTACGTGGCGGGCGGGCGCACAGTGAAACGAGGGGCCGGTGAGAACGAGCCGGCCCGTCGTACCGACACCTGTGAGGCAGTCATGGCTGATGTGGACGGGAATGCGGAACGGACCGGACGCGGCACGACCACCATCTCCGACAACGTGGTGTCCACCATCGCCGGAATCGCCATCCGCGAGACGGACGGCGTGCACTCGGTGGGCAAGGGCGCCTCGAAGGCCCTCGGCGCCGTCACCGGCAGGGTCTCCGGATCCAGCGGGGCGGGCCGCTCCATCAAGGTGGAGGTGGGCGAGAAGCAGACCGCGATCGATGTCGACATCGAGGTGGAATACGGCATTCCGATCCACGAACTCGCCGACCGGATCAGGACCCATGTGACGGACGCCGTCGAGACCATGACGGGTCTCGAAGTCGTCGAGATCAACATCAACGTCTTCGACGTCCACGTCCCGGGCGATGACGACGACGAGGACGAGGACGAGGGAAAGAGCTCGCGCGGGCAGTCCTCACGCGTGCAGTGAGTCCCGGGACGCCGCACAGCCGGGCGCGGAACGGCCGGCTCACGGCGTGCGGCCGCTCACGCGTCACCGTGAGCCGGGCGCCGCCGTCACGGAGAGCCGCGCCTCCCTGGTGTGGCCGGACGACCGTCCGGTCCCGATCGCGAACTCGCCCGGCTCCACGGCCCAGCGCCCGTCCTGTGTGAAGGAGGCCAGGGTGCGCGCGTCGATGGTGAAGGTCACCTCGGTACTCGCACCGGCCGCGATCTCCACCCGGACGAAATCGCGCAGTTCGCGCACCCGCGGCCACGTCGTGCCGCCGAGCACCCTGCGCACGTAGAGCTGGACCGTCTCCGTCACCGGCCGTTCGCCCGTGTTGGAGACCCGCACCACGCAACGCACGGGCCCGTCCCCGCCGTCCGGTGCGAGCGCGTCGGCCCCCACCGCCGCACGGGACAGCCGTGGGGCGTCGTAATCGACCGTCGTGTACGACAGCCCGTGGCCGAACGGGTGCCGTGCGGTGGCGGGCTGGTCGACGTAGCCCCGGTAGCCGTGGTCCTTCCCGTTGTAGAACACGGGCAGCTGGGCCGCCGAGCGGGGTACGGAGACGGGTAGCCGCCCCTGCGGCTCGGCCCCGCCGAACAGTACGTCCGCCACCGCCTTGCCGCCCCACGGACCGGGATACCAGGCGCTCAGCACCGCCGCCGCCCGGCCGGTGAGGTCCGGCAGGGCGTGCGGCCGGCCCTGGACCAGCACCACCACCACCGGGGTGCCGGTCGCGACGACCGCGTCCAGCAGCGCCGACTGGCCCTCCGGCAGGCTGAGTTCGGCGAGGTCCACCCCCTCTCCGCAGGTCATCTCCACGGGGTTCCCCGAAGCGACCACGGCGGCCCCGTTGGCGTCGAAGCGCGTCCCGGACTCCCGGGCACTCGATCCGCCCAGCACCAGCACCACCACATCGGCCGAGGCGGCGACGGCCACCGCCTCGGGCACGCCGGACCGGTCCCCGCCGACGAGACCGCAGCCCCGCGCGTACACGACGTCGGTGCCTGCGGGCGCCGACGCCCGCATACCGGCGAGCACACCGACACCCGTGCCGGGTCGCTGCGGGGCGGTGTAGTCGCCGATCTGCTGCGGCACGGAGTCGGCGTTCGGCCCGATGACCGCGACGGTTCCGATACGGCGGCCGGCGAGCGGCAGCGTCGCTCCGTCGTGTTCCAGGAGGGTGACGGACTCGCGGGCGACGCGCTCGCTCAGTCGCTCCAGGCGCCCGGGGGCCGGGGGCCGCGCGGTGGTGTAGGGGTTCTCGAAGAGGCCGAGGCGGAATTTGAGCGCCAGCACGCGCCCCACCGCCGTGTCGAGCGCGGACTCGTCGACCAGGCCCCGGCGGACCGCCTCCGCGAGCCGCGGGTAACAGTCGTCCCAGAGGCTCAGGTCGGTCCCGGCCCGCAGCGCCAGCGCGCCCGCCGCCACCGGATCGCCCGCCATCCGCACCAGCCGGTCGATCGCGAGGCCGTCGGCCATCACCAGGCCGTCGAAGCCCCACTCCTCCCGCAGGATCCCGGTCAGCAGGCGGTGGTTGGCCACACAGGGGACACCGTCGAACTCGTTGTACGCGGCCATGAGGCCCGCCGCACCCGCCCGTACGCCCGCCAGCGCCGCGACCAGATGGATCTCCCGCAGCTCCCTCTCGCCCAGCTCCGTCGCCGCGCTGTTGCGACCGCCGACCGTGGCCCCCTGCCCGGCGAAGTGCTTCAGGACGACGGCCGCCCGGCCCGGGGCGATGGTCTCCCCGGCAGGACCCTGCACACCGCGCACCAGCGCCTCGGTGAAGCGCGCCGCCAGATGCGGATCCTCGCCGAAGCACTCCTCCGCCCGCCCCCAGCGCGGGTCCCGCACCAGGTCGAGTGCGGAGACCAGCGCGACGTGCCCCCCGCGGGCCCTGAGTTGCGCGGCCGCGAGGGCCGCCGCCTCCTCGTACAGCTCCGGGTTCCAGGTGGCGCCGACCGCCAGGTTCACCGGCAGCACGGTCCCGTCCAGCGCCTGCAGACCGTGCGGCATCTCCTCGACCATCAGGACGGGGATGCCGAGCCTGGTGCTCTCCACGACGTGCCGCTGCACGGCGTCGGCGACCCGTGCCCCGTCCGCCGCCCCGATGCCGGTCTCCGCCGTCACACCGGACCAGGGATCGGCGCGCTGCAGTCCGTACAGCGCGCCCATGCCGTCACCGGCAGCCACCTCCGCCCGGAACGCGTCCGTCAGCCGGTGACCCGAGGCGGTGCGTTCGTACGCGTCCCAGCCGTACATCCGCTGGTTGACCTGGCCCACCTTCTCGGTGAGCGTCATCCGCGACAGCAGGTCACGCACCCGGTCGGCGACGGGCATCGCGGGATCGCGGAACAGGGGCTCGGACATCGGTGGCTCTTCTCGGGGCGGTCGGGCGGGACGGGACGGTCAGCGCAGCTCGAGCACGCGCACGCCGTACGGGGCGAGGGTCACGTCCCGCAGCGGCTCCCCGCCGGTCAGCTCGCGCAGCTCCCCGTCGGCGACCGGGCGCACGGTCAGCTCCTCGCCCGACTGGCTCACCAGCCAGACGAAACGGCTGCCGTCGTCACGCACCAGGGTGTCGGCGCTGACGTAGGGGGTGTCGACCGTCACCGGCCGTGCAGCGCCCGCGAGTTCCGCGAGCGCCGCGTACAGCCGGTGGGTCTGCTCCGGGTTGGCGCGTGCCGTGCGGGCCGCCATGTGCTCCAGCGGGTACGTGGCCAGGACGGTACGGCCCGCGCCCGTCTCGTACCGCAGGAGCGCGGGGCGGCCGTGCGCGTCGGTGGCCACGACCCGCGCCCCGTCCGGGACGACCGGCAGATAGGCGCGGCTGTCCTCGTTGCCCGCGACCGGGAAGGCCAGCACCTCACCGGCGGATATGCCGCCGAAGTCCTCGGTGAACGTCATCTCCAGGACGTCGTCCTCGATCGGTTCGGCAACCCCGTAGGACAGCTGGAGCTCCACCCCGAACAGCCCGTCCAGGTCGTGGAACCACGGGCCGCGCGTGGTCGGATACTCGCCGGAGCAGAACGACAGGTAGACCGTCGCCCCCTCCTTCGCCCGCCGTTCCAGGTCCCGGCGGGTGCGGGCCGTCAGCTGGCGGGTCGACGGCAGCAGATACAGCGAGGCATCGTCCGGCAGTCCGTCCGCCTCCCGGGCGAAGGCCACCGGCAGGTCCGCGCCCCGCGCGGCCACGTACCCCTGGTGCAGCGAGGTGAAGATCAGCGGGCGGTCGGCGGGCCGGCTGTACGGGTAGCCCCGCTCCAGGAACGCGGGCACGACGAGCGCCGCGTCGGCGTCACCGCGGCGGCAGCGCGAGAAGTCGACCTGCTCCAGCACCTTCGCGAAGGAGGCCAGTTCGCGCAGCGGCGCCTTGGGCCGCCCGGTGCTGTCGGTGATCCCGAAGTGCATCTCGAAGGGGTGGTGGTCGTACGGCGACTGCTCCCACAGGCCGTCGTAGTCCGTGTTGTTCCAGGCCATCCAGCCGGTGGCCCCGCCCAGCAGCGAGTTGTGGAGGGTCTGCCGGTAGAAGATCCCGGCGTTCGCCGCCGAGACGGTGTCCGTCGAGAGCCCGAACTCCTCCAGGACGACCGGCTGTCCGGTCACGGCGGCCAGCTCGCACTCGAACGCGGCCCGGTAGTGCTGCCGCGGCCGGTCGGTGTCGGATCGGTAGACGTGCGGCCCGACGAAGTCGACGTACTCGGCGGTCTCCCGCAGCGAGAAACCGTTGTCGCGGCCCGTCACCTCGATCCCCCAGGCCCCGTCGCCGAGCGACACCGGCTGGGTGCCGCCCGCCGCGCGCACGGCGTCGCACATGAACTGCGCCCAGGCGGTGACGACATCGCTGGAGGGCGGGTCCACCTGGTAGATCCGGCCGTAACCGGGCATCTCGTTGGTGATCAGCCATCCCGTCACCGCCGGGTGGTCCTTGAAGCGGCGGGTCATCTGCGAGACGAACCACGCCTGCCGGCCGACGAGCCACACGTCCTCGTACAGATCCCGGTCACCGCGCCAGGCCGGATCCCAGTTCTCGCCCGACATGTGGCCCACGATGAAGGTGGGGACCGTGCCCATCCCCTGCTCGTGGTGGGCGTCGAGGAAGTCGTGGAAGCGGTCGCAGAGTTCCTCGTCGATCCGTCCGGGCTCCGGGTGGAAGTCGGGCCAGTAGAAGAACGAGCGTGTCATGTTCAGACCGTGCTCCCTGAGCACGGTCAGCTCCTCGCGCACCGTCTCCGGCTCGTAGTTCCGCCACATCAGCGGACCGCCGGTACGGGACCAGAAGTTGGCGCCGAGCCACGGAAGGACGGCGGAGTCGTGGGTGAGCTGGGCGCTGTGGCGTCGCATGGTGCTACGGGTCCTCTTCGATGTGCGGGGGTGGTGCCGGAAGTGGTTCCGGCGGTTCAGACCGGGGTCGGGAGCGGGCCGGTCGAATCCCTGACGACCAGACGGGGCCGGCCGTCGAGTACGGGTGGGGGCACGTCCTCGCCGCACTGGGCGAGCAGCGCGCGGGCCGCGGCGGCACCGACGCGCTGCACCTGCTGGTCGACGGTGGTGAGCCGCGGATGGACCCAGCGGCCGAGCGAGAGGTTGTCGTACCCGACCACCGACAGGTCGTCCGGTACCCGGAGCCCGGCGCGCTGCGCCGTGCCGATGCCGCAGACGGCCATGGAGTCGTTGGGGAACACGAGCGCCGTCGGCCGCCCGGGCAGCGCGAGGAGATCCTCGGTGACGTCGACGGCGGCCTGCTCGGTGAAGTCGCTGTGCCGCACGGCGACCGGACTCAGGCCCGCCTCGGCCAAGGCATCCTCGAACGCGGCCAGCCGCAGCCGGGTGTGCAGCAGTTCGGCCGGGCCCGCGACATACGCGATCCGCCGGTGTCCGAGGTCCAGCAGGTGGGCGACCACCTCCCGGACCCCCGCTCCCTGCTGACCGAGACCCACCCGGAGCACGGGCGATCCGGGGTCCGGGGCACCCAGCAGCACGGCGGGCAGGCCGATGCCGCGCAGCAGCGCCGGGCGCGGGTCGTCGGCGCGGGCGTCGGTCAGGACGGCCCCGTCTATACGGCTCTCCGCGACCAGGCGTTCGTACAGCGCGTTTTCCTGGACCATGTCGGCGACCAGGTGGAGCAGCAGGCCGTAGCCGCGCGGCGCGAGTTCGCCCTCCAGACCGTTGATCAGCTCGCTGAAGTGCGGGTCGGAGCCGAGCACATCGGTGGGCCGCCGCACGACGAGCGCGATCGTACGGGTCCTGGCCCGGCGCAACGCGGTCGCGGACGCGCTGGGCGACCAGCCGAGTTCCGTGGCCGCGTCGAGGACCCGGCGGCGGGTGGCCTCCGAGATCCGGCCCGTGCCATTGACGGCCTGGGAGACCGCGGCGGTCGACACTCCCGCGGCGGCTGCCACGGCCTTGATCGTGGGGCGTACGGCCGCACGACCCTCCGGACGTCCGTTCACATCTTTACCGCCCCACTGACGAGAGCCTGCTGCATCCGCTTCTGGAGCACGGTGTAGACCACCCAGACCGGGACCAGGGTCAGCACCGTGCCCGCCGTAAGGATGCCGTAGTCCGTGCCCGTCAGGGACTTGAGCGTGGGCAGGGCGACCTGCACGGTCCGCAGGTCCGGATCGGGGCCGATGATGACGAGCGAATAGAGGTACTCGTTCCAGAAGGTCAGGAAGTTCAGCAGCAGGATCGTCGCGATGCCCGGCATGCACATCGGGGCGTAGACGTGCCGCAGGACGGCGAAGGTGGACGCCCCGTCCATCCGCGCCGCTTCCTCCATCTCACGCGGGATGGTCCGCATGAACTGCACCAGGATGACGACGGACAACGGCATCGCCGTCGCCGGCAGGAACAGCACCATGAACGCCCGGGTGTGGAACAGCCCGGTCGCGGCGGACAGCAGGAAGGTGGGGAAGAGGGCGGCGAAGGTGGGGATCAGGAAGCCGAGCGAGAACACCCGCTCCACCAGGGCCCCGAGACGGCCCTCGGCACGCGCGATCGCGAAGGCGGCGGGTATCGCGAGCACCAGGGTCAGCACCAGCGCCAGCACGGTGACGAGCATCGAGTTCAGGACCGCCGGCCCGAGGTGCGCCGAGGAGAACGACTCGGTGAAGTTGCCGGTCGAGAGGGAGGTGGGCAGGGAGAACGGGCTCCCGAAGATCTGGTCGTTCGTCTTGAACGCCGAGACCAGCAGGTAGTAGAGGGGGACGACCAGCAGCACCATGTACAGCCAGGCGAGGATGTGCGCCGGCAGCCAGGACCTTCCGAACTTCATGGGACCTGCTCCGATCAGTAGTTCTGGCGGAAGACGCGACGGATGGTGAGCAGCCCGGCCAGGCCCACCAGGAAGAGGACCACGCCCACGGTCTGGCTGTAGCCGAGGTCGGCCGCGATGAACGCCTTCTGGTAGACGAGGAAGGACAACGTCGTCGACGCGCTTCCGGGGCCGCCCTGGGTGAGCAGCAGCACGTTCTGCGCCGAACCGAAGAGCGTCCAGAGGAACTGGAGCATCGTCACGACCCCGACGAAGTCGCGGATGACGGGGAAGTGGATGCGCCACATGGCGCGCCAGTGACCGGCGCCGTCGAGTTGCGCGGCCTCACCGATCTCGTCCGGCACGCTGCCGAGCCGGGCCGCGAACAGGACGGCGGTGAACCCGACGCCGCTCCACACGTCGAGCAGGATGAGGGAGCCGAGCGCGGTGGAGGGCGAGGCGAGCCAGGCATCGGTCATCGAGCTGAGACCGGCCTTCTCCAGTGCGCCGTTGAGCAGGCCGTCCGGCGACAGGACCGCGTAGAACACCATGGCCTTGGCGGGGGTGGAGATCAGTCCGGGGATGAACAGCAGGTACCGCAGGACCCGGTGGCCCGGCGGTTTCTGGGCGACGTAGTACCCGAGCATGTACGCGCCGACGATCATCAGCGGCACGGCCACGGCGAGTTGTACGGCGGTGTTCCGCACCGCGTCCCAGAAGACCGGGTCGTCCAGGACCGCGCTGATGTTGCCGGTACCGGCGAACGAGACCGGCTGGAGCATGCCCGGCCAGTGCAGGGCCGCGATGACGAAGATGGCGACCAGCGGGCCGACCATGAAGACCAGGTACCAGACCAGCGCGGGCACGGCGAGGATGACCCCGCCCTGCGTACGGCGTTTCGTGGTGGTGGTGGCGGACGGTGAGTGGGCGGCCGGGCCGCGGACCGAGGCGCCGCCCGGGGCGGACGAGAGCATCGTCATAGGAGGACTCGCAGAGGCTCGGGCGCGCGGATCAGGCCGTGCGGTAGGCGGATTCCAGGGCGGAGCGCACGGATGCCGCGCTCGTCCCACGGGTGAAGGCGGTGCTGGTCGCGGTGATCAACGGCTGGGTGGCGGTCGGCGGGACGTACAGGTCGGGCAGCAGCACCTGGCCGACCAGGTCGCCGAGCTGCTGGGCCGCGGCCACCAGCGGGAAGTCCTTGCTGACCGTTTCGGTCACGAGTGCCATGTCCCGGCCGCTCTCGGTGACGAAGCGCGACACGATGTCCGGGCGGTACATGAAGCGGAGGAACTTCTCGACGGAGGAGAGCTTCTTGACACCGTTGGGGCTGACCCAGAAGCCGATGAGGGTGTACGAGCGCAGGATGGTCGGCTTCCCGTGTGCGGCACCGGGCGCGAGCGGCCACCCGCCGACCTCGGTGTGCCCGGCGGCCTTCGCCGGCACCTTCGCCAGCGCGGAGGACATCGCGGACTGGATGGCCGCCGCCTCGGTGTTGTACTGCGTGGTCATCGTGTCGGAGGTCAGCCCCTGCGCCTTGTCGGCGAAGACACCGGCGTCGCGCAGCGACACGAAGTAGTCGATGCCCTCGCGTGCGCCCCGGCTGCCGCTGAAGTCGCCCGTCGTGTAGACCTGCCGCGCCTCGTCGGTGGTGAGGAAGGTCTGGATGATCTGGGCGAGCAGCTTCTGCCCCGTCCAGTCGTTGCCGCCCACGGTGACCGGCGCGATGCCCTTGGCCCGCAGCTTGCGGGCGGCACCGATGAGCTGGTCCCCGGTGGTGGGCACGGCGCCGACGCCGGCCCGGTCGAGCAGGTGGGTGTTGAAGGCGACGGGCCAGTTGGTGGCGAAGTAGGGGAAGGCGCGGAGCCTGCCCTTGTCGTCGGTCCACGCCGTCAGGGCTGCGGGCAGGACGCGCTCGCGCAGCCCCCAGTCGTCGAGGTAGCCCTTGACGTCGACGGTGGCGCCGACGTCGGTCCAGGCGAGCGTCTTGTCGTACAGGTTGACCATGACCACGTCCGGTTCCTTGCGGGCCAGCCGCGAGGTCTCGTACACCTGGGGCAGGTCATCGCCGTTGACGAGGTTCTTGACCCGGAGCCCCGGGTTCTCCTCCTCGAAGGCCTTGACGGCGGCGGTGTAGGTGGGGGAGCCCGGCGCGGTGGTCCCGAGCTGGGTGTGGACGACGAGCGTGCCGGGGTCGGAATCGGCCGAGGCGAGCGTGGAGCAGCCGGACATTGCGGGCAGCGCGGCAGCGGCGGCGAGGCCGGAACCAGCGGCTAGGAAACCGCGCCGACTCAGGGGTGAGCGCACAGCGGGATGTCTCCAACCAGGACGTTGACCAGGGTGGTTAATCGATGTACCAGCGGGTTGCGAGAAACCTAGGGGCGAGGGCGGGAATGGTCAACCCCCGGTTGCGCATGCTGGAGAACCCGGCATTTCGGGCGGGGTGCGCCCGGCGTGTCGGCCTGGTCGGGCGCAGTGACCGCGTCAGACAGTCACGAGGCGTACGCGGTCGCCCCAGAGCTTCGCCATGTCGTCGACGTCCGAGGTCGGCATCACGACGGGGCGCTGCTGTCGCAGAGCCAGACCGGCGACCACCGCGTCGATGGCGTACTTGTGGCCGTGAAGGCCGGTGTTCGGATGGCGACGACCTCGGCCGGGGTGGGGTATGTGGCTCAGCAGGAGAGGCGGCCCGTCTTGACGGCGGCGACGAATGACGACCAGCCTGCGGGCTGTATCACCAGGGCAGGGCCCTGGGGGGACTTGGAGTCGCGGACGGGGATGCCGGAGGGGTGGCCGTCCAGGACCTCGACGCAGCTGCCTGACTCCGGACCGCTGTGCGTCGACCTGCGCCATCCGTGCATCACGGAGGCGTCCGGGATCGTGCGTTCAGTCCTCATAGCCATAGTCCTTAGCCGCCGCTCGCAACATGGCGAGCGACTCTCTCTGTGGAAGTGCGTCGCTCAGTGCGAGAGCGTAGATGTCCTGCAACCGGGCGACAACGGCCGGAGATTCGTGGATCTTCCCCGTGGACAGCCCCTCGCTGTACGCGACGGGCGGCTGATCCTCGAAGAACATGAGCGAGACCATTCCCTGGCTGATGGGGTGGATGCCGACACCCAGTGGCAGGACGTGTACGCGCACCCGGCCGCACTCTCCCAGCCGGACCACGTGCATGATCTGTTCGGCCATGATCTCCGGGCTGCCGGCCGGGCGTCTCAGGGTGGCCTCGTCGAGTAGCGCCCAGACCACCGGCGTCACCGTGTCGGTGAGGATCTTCGCCCGTTCCAGGCGTGTGACAACGTGCCTGTCACATTCCGCTTCACTCCTGGGAGGGAACGCGGCGCTGAGAACTGCCCGGGCGTAGCGTTCCGTCTGCAGGATGCCGGGCATGAACGTCAGGGCGTATTCGCGGATCATCGTTGCCTGGCGTTCGAGCTGCCGGGCTGTCTCGAAGTAGTCGGCGATCGTGCCGTCGTCCTCCGGCAGGAAGCTGCTCAGCACGTTCCCCGTGTTCAGAGCCTTGTCGAGGCGTCGCGCGTCCTCCTTCGACGGAGCGCGCCGCCCCGCCTCGATGTGCGCGATGTGCGAACGGGTCATGACGGCCGCGTCGGCCAACTCCTGCTGCGTCAGTCCTGCGGCCACGCGTTGTTCCTTGAACCAGTCCCCATAGCTGTTACTCAACGTCGACTCCCATGTGACGAAGCATTTGTCACCAACGACCCCCTGGCGAGCCTAGGCCGAGTCGTCCCACTCTGTGAGTGGATCGCTACTCAGCGACACATGCACGAGGTCCGCGCTCAGCCGACGACCTCGGGTACTGCCCCCGCATACAACGGAGTTGACGACGTGCTGCACTGCACCATCCGCATCCTTGAGGCGCTGCTGCGCCGCCTTCGGCCGGTGCCGCCGTTCCCAGAGCTCCGGCTGTCTGCCCCCGAGCACGAATCGTTGCCGGAGCGGCCTCTCTGGCTCGCGATGTACGGAATCGACATCAGGCCCTGCCCGGGGTGCGGCATGGGACGGATCGTATGACCGGTCGGACACCTGACACTGCACGACTGCTGCCGTGGGCCGGCCCGGAGGGCAAGCCCTGCTATGTCCTCGGTGACGGCACGGGATACGTCTCCCGGGTCGCGGACGACATGGAGGGGGTTCAGCTCGCCATGGCGGCCGAACTGCTCGACCACGCCGCCGACATGCTCGACGACCGGCAGGTGACTACACCGCAACTGCGGTACGTCGTAGCGCGCTTGGCCGAGTCGCTGGGTGACGTCCACCGGATCGCCAGGAGCCGAGGTGAACGCCTCGCGGCCCTGGGTCCCGGCCCCGATGTCTGAGCGGGCGACAGCCGTCAGGCGTCGAGCACCGCTGCGACCGCTTCGATCTCCACGAGCTGGTCGTGGTACCCGAGGACCGTCACGCCCAGCAGTGTGCTGGGGGCGTCGTGGTCGCCGAAGCCGGCCCGGACGACGTCCCAGGCGGTCACCAGGTCCTTCTGCCGTGAGGAGGCGACGAGCACCCGCGTATTGATGACGTCCTCCAGTGAGGCGCCCGCGTCGGCGAGGGCGGTGCGCATGTTCTCGAACGCTTTCGCCGCCTGGCCCGCGTAGTCGCCCACCGCCACCGTCGAACCGTCGTCGTCCAGCGGGCAGGCACCGGCGAGGAAGATCAGCCGCGCGTCGGCGGGTGCGGTCGCGGCGTAGGCGTAATCGGCCACATCGGACAGGGCGGCGGACCGGATGAGCGTGACCGTACGGGGCATGGGGTTCACGTCCTTCGAAGGGGGCGGCGGAAAGAGTCCATCCTCACAGGCCCCGGCCCGTCCCCGCCTCGTCTTTTACGCCCTGTCGACCGGGGCGTGGGGCATCTCGCTGCTGGACCCGTACTCCGACAGGACCGGGCGGGCGCAAGCGATGTACAGCACGTCCGCCCCGCGCTGCCTACGCGTACGACCGCAGCGCGAACCACAGCTCCGTCCGCACGTCCATGTCGTCCAGGTCCATGTCCAGCAGCGCCGCGCACCGCGCGATGCGCTGGCGGACCGTGTTGCGGTGGACCTTGAGCGCCACCGCCGTGCGGTCCCAGCTGCCGTGGAGGCTCAGCCAGCAGCGCAGCGTCTCGGCCAGGGGTTCGGTGAGCGGGGCCAGCAGGGCGCGGGCGTGGGCCTCGGCGCGGTCGGCCGGGACGAGGCCGGCCAGGCCCCCCGCGTCGGGCCGGTGGGTGCTGAGAGGGGCGCGGGTCGCCTCGGCGTGGCCCAGGGCTCGGGACGCCTGGGTGTCGGCGTCGGGCAGGGCGCTGACCGGAGCGGGGCCGGATACGCCGAGAGTCCAGCCCGGCTGCGGGCCCACCGGCTCGTGGTGGCCGGGGAGCAGCACCCGTACGGTCTCCCGGTCCACGTCCGACAGCGCGGAGCCCAGTGCCGCGCCCAGGGCCCCGGCGTTCAGCGCGTCGGGCGGGGTGCGGTCGGCGCGGCGGGCGTGGACCACCGTCCAGGAGTCCCCCTCGCCCAGCAGCGGCGCGACGTCCTGCGGGGCCGCGCCCAGGAGGAGGCGTACGAGCGCCGCCGAACGGCCCGCCGAGTCGGCGCCCTGGTGCGGGGCGGTGAGCAGGGACAGCAGCACGACGGCGATCCCCGCGACGGTGTGGTCACCCGCGTCGCGACGGGGCGTCGCCACGGCGAGGGCCATTCCCTGGGCGCCGCCGAGCGCGTACGCGAAGAGGTGGGTGCCGCTCCGGGTGTCGGTCGCGGACGCGGGACTCGGCTTCCGGCCGGGGGCGGCCGGCATCCCGGGCAGGGGCGCGGGGGCCACCACCCGGGCCAGCCGGGCCAGTGCCGTGCGCACGTCCGGTGGTGTGCGCCCGCCCGCCGCGTGCAGCACCTCGCCGTCCGCCGCGAGGAGCGCGACCCGTCCGTCCAGCTGCACGGCGAGCTGCCGGAGCACGGCGGGCACCGGATCCGGGCGGGCCGCTGCCGTCGCCAGTGCCTGCTGGGCCCGGGTCACCCGGCGCAGCTCACGGTGCCGCGCCTCGGCCATGAGGCGCCACACCGCGCGGGCGATCGCGGTGAAGCGGGTCTCGCGGGGCACCTCCACCAGCGGCAGGCCGTGCCGCTCGCAGGCCTCCACCAGGGCGTCCGGAACCGTGTCGTACACCGGTGCCACCCCGAAGCCCAGCGCCGCCGCCCCCGCCTGGACGAGCCGGGCCACATAGGTGTCCGCGTCGGTGAGCAGGACGCCGGCCGTCAGCAGCAGTTCGCCGCCGAGCAGATAGGGATACGGGTCGGCCATCTCCGAGGTGTGCACCCACAGCAGGTCGGCGTGCTCCGGACCGGCGATCCGGCGCAGGCCCAGTTCGTCCCTGGCCAGCAGTTCGGCCAGCGGGATCGGGAGGGCGGGCGGTCCGGCGGGGGAGTCCGGCATGGATGGTCCATCCACTCGGTGCGACCAGGATGGAGGAAACGTACACTTCAGCGTCGGCTTTCGGCCACCTAGCGTCTTCCTGACCACACGACTCAGAGCGGATCCAGAGCGCAATCGAGACGGAGGAAGGCCCATGGCTGTCGACTACGCGGTGATCGTCGTCTATCTGGCCGGCATGCTCGCCATGGGCTGGTGGGGCATGCGCCGCGCCAAGTCCAAGAGCGAGTTCCTCGTCGCCGGACGGAGGCTCGGTCCCTGGATGTACTCCGGGACCATGGCCGCGATCGTCCTCGGCGGTGCCTCGACGATCGGCGGCGTGGGCCTCGGCTACCAGTACGGCCTCTCCGGTGCCTGGATGGTCTTCACCATCGGCCTCGGGCTGCTCGCCCTGTCCGTCTTCTTCTCGGCCCGCATCGCCCGGCTGAAGGTCTACACCGTCTCCGAGATGCTCGACCTGCGCTACGGCGGCCGGGCCGGAGTCATATCCGGCGTCGTGATGTGGGCGTACACGCTGATGCTCGCGGTCACGTCGACCATCGCCTACGCCACCATCTTCGACGTCCTGTTCGACGTGAACCGCACTGTCGCGATCATCCTCGGCGGCGCCATCGTCGTCGCGTACTCGACGCTCGGCGGCATGTGGTCGATCACGATCACCGACATGGTGCAGTTCGTCGTCAAGACGATCGGCGTCCTGCTCCTGCTCCTGCCGATCGCCGTCGTCAAGGCGGGCGGCTTCAGCGAGATGAAGGCGAAGCTCCCGACGGAGTACTTCGACCCGCTGGGCATCGGCGGCGAGACGATCTTCACGTACGTCCTGATCTACACCTTCGGCATGCTCATCGGCCAGGACATCTGGCAGCGCGTGTTCACCGCCCGCAGCGACAGCACGGCGCGCTGGGGCGGCACCGTCGCCGGTACGTACTGTCTGGTGTACGCCGTCGCCGGAGCCGTCATCGGGACCGCCGCCAAGGTGATGTACCCGAAGCTGCCCAGCGCCGACGCCGCCTTCGCGACGATCGTGAAGGACGAACTGCCGGTCGGCGTACGCGGACTGGTGCTGGCCGCCGCACTCGCGGCCGTCATGTCCACCTCCTCCGGCGCGCTCATCGCCTGCGCGACCGTGGCCAACAACGACATCTGGTCGCGGCTGAGGGGCGCCGTCGCCAGGGAGGGCGGCGAGGAGCGGGACGAGGTGAAGGGCAACCGGGCGTTCATCCTCATCATGGGTGTGGCCGTCATCGTGATCGCCATCGCGCTCAACAACGTCGTCGAGGCCCTGACCGTCGCCTACAACCTGCTGGTCGGCGGGCTGCTGGTGCCGATCCTGGGCGGTCTGCTGTGGCGGCGCGGTACGGCCGCGGGCGCGCTGGCCGCCGTGGCCGTCGGCGGGACGGCCGTGGTCGGGCTGATGGCGGGCTACGGGATCCTCGCCAACGAGCCGGTCTACTACGGGCTGATCGCGTCGCTCGCCGTGTACGTCGTCGTCTCGCTGGCGACGAAGCCGACCGACGCGGCCGTGCTGACCGCCTGGCGCGAACGGCTGGCCGGCCGGGACGCCGAGGAGCCGGCTCCCCAGGACCCGGTCACCGTCTGACCCGCGGCCCCGGCCCCCGATCCGGCCGGACCGGGGGCCGGGGCGGCCACCGGACCGGACCACGGCCCGGTCTCCTGACACACTGATTACCGTATGAACGCCCACAAGGCGTGCATGGCCCAACGAAAGGCACCCGCACCCATGAGCAGCAACGAAGCGCCGCGCGGTCCCGTCGACTCCTCCCGCGTCCCGCGGTACGCCGGACCCGCGACGTTCGCCCGGCTGCCGCGGCTCGACGAGGTCGGCACCGCCGATGTCGCCGTCGTCGGCGTGCCTTTCGACAGCGGCGTCTCCTACCGGCCCGGCGCCCGCTTCGGCGGCAACGCCATCCGCGAGGCCTCGCGCCTCCTGCGCCCCTACAACCCCGCGCAGGACGCCTCCCCCTTCGCGCTGGCCCAGGTGGCCGACGCGGGTGACATCGCCGCGAACCCCTTCAACATCAACGAGGCCGTCGAGACCGTCGAGGCGGCGGCCGACGACCTGCTCTCCACCGGCGCCCGGCTGATGACGCTCGGCGGCGACCACACCATCGCGCTGCCCCTGCTGCGCTCCGTCGCCAAGAAGCACGGGCCCGTCGCCCTGCTCCACTTCGACGCGCACCTGGACACCTGGGACACCTACTTCGGCGCGGAGTACACCCACGGCACCCCGTTCCGCCGGGCCGTCGAGGAGGGCATCCTCGACACGGAGGCGCTGTCCCACGTCGGCACGCGCGGCCCGCTGTACGGCAAGCAGGACCTCACCGACGACGCCAAGATGGGCTTCGGCATCGTGACCTCCGCCGACGTCATGCGACGCGGCGTCGACGAGATCGCCGACCAGCTGCGGCAGCGCATCGGCGACCGGCCGCTCTACATCTCCATCGACATCGACGTGCTCGACCCGGCGCACGCCCCCGGCACCGGCACCCCCGAGGCGGGCGGCCTCACCTCGCGCGAGCTCCTGGAGATCCTGCGCGGGCTGTCCTCCTGCCACCTCGTCTCGGCCGACCTGGTCGAGGTCGCCCCGGCGTACGACCACGCGGAGATCACGTCCGTCGCCGCCTCCCACACGGCGTACGAGCTGACGACGATCATGGCCCGGCAGATCGCGGAAGGCCGCACCAAGTGAGCCACGACCACGACGACCGGCCGCAGCTCACCGCCGCACAGGCCGTGGCGGCCCTGAACCCGCCGCCCGGCCGCAACGGCGGCGACCTGGTGGTCGAGACCCTCCAGGGACTCGGCGCCACCACCGTCTTCGGGCTGCCCGGCCAGCACGCGCTCGGCATGTTCGACGCGCTGCGCCGGTCCTCGCTCTCGTACGTCGGGCTGCGCGTGGAGAACAACGCGGGCTTCGCCGCCGACGCCTACGGCCGGATCACCGGCGAGGTCGCACCCCTGCTGCTCTCCACCGGCCCCGGCGCGCTGACCTCGCTGGCCGCGCTCCAGGAGGCCGCCGCGGCCTCGGCCCCCGTGCTGGCGATCTCCAGCCAGATCCCGACCGCCGGGCTCGGCGGCGGACGTCACGGCTACCTGCACGAACTCCGCGACCAGCAGGCGTCCTTCCGCGGTGTCGTGAAGTCCGTGCACACCGTGCGCACGGCGTCGCAGATCCCCTCCGCGATCGCAGCCGCCTGGGAGTCCGCGCTGACCGCCCCGCACGGGCCGGTCTGGGTCGAGATCCCGCAGGACGTGCTGCTCGCCGCGACGGTCCTGCCCGTCGTCAGCGCGATCGACGCCACCCCGCGCGAGCTCTACCCGCGCCCCGAGCTGACCGTCGCGGCCGCCCACCTGCTGTCGAACGCCGAACGCCCGGCGATCATCGCCGGCGGCGGGGTCGTCCGCTCGGACGCGGCGGGCAAGCTGCTCGCGCTCGCGGAGAAGATCGACGCCCCCGTCGTCACCACCTTCGGCGGCAAGGGCGCCTTCCCGTGGGAGCACCCGCTCTCGCTCCAGTCCTGGCTGGAGGACCGCTACACCACGGACTTCCTGGAGTCCGCCGACGTGCTGCTGGTCGTCGGTTCCGGACTCGGTGAGCTGTCCTCCAACTACCACACGTTCGCCCCGCGCGGCCGGGTGATCCAGATCGAGGCCGACGCCGGGAAGCTGGAGTCCAACCACCCCGCGCTCGGCATCCACTCCGACGCCCGGGAGGCGCTGGCCGACCTCCTGGACGCGGTGGAGCCCCGCCGGGACGAGAGTGCGGCCGAGCGCGTGAGAGCGCTGCTCGGCAAGGTCCACGACCGCATCGCGGCGCAGGACCTCACCCTGGAACAGCGGGTGCTCGACTCCGTGCGCGAGGCGCTGCCCGACACCTCGCCCAGCTTCTGGGACATGACGATCCTGGCCTACTGGGCCTGGTCCGCCTTCGACGCCCGCCACCCGAACACCATGCACTCGGCGCAGGGCGCGGGCGGCCTCGGCTACGGCTTCCCGGCCGCGATCGGCGCAGCCGCCGCCGACCGGACCAGGCCGGTTCTCGCGGTCTCCGGCGACGGCGGCGCGATGTACTCGATCGCCGAACTCGCCACCGCGCGGCAGTACGACCTGCCCGTCACCTGGCTGATCGTCGACGACGGGGGCTACGGCATCCTGCGCGAGTACATGACGGGCGCCTTCGGCGAGGCCACGGCGACCGAGCTCTCCCGCCCGGACTTCGTCGCCCTCGCCGAGTCCTTCGGGGTGCCCGCCGTCCGCACGACCCCGGAGTCCCTGGCCGCCGACCTCGGCAAGGCACTGGCGGCCCCCGGCCCGTCCGTGGTGGTGCTCCCCGCCCTGCTGAGGATGTTCGAGCCGACGCACCTGTAGCGGGACCCGTGCGGCCGGGGCCCGGGCGGACAGTCCCGGGCTCGGCCGCACCCCCGCTTCACCGGGACTTCTCGATCTCCGCCTTCTGGACGGCGACGCCCTCGTGGAAGCGCTCCTGCAGCGCGCTGTCGCGCAGGGAGCCGGGCAGGTCACGCCCCGAGGGCAGCAGATCCGGGAGGGACCTGAACACCGCGGCCGCGTGGCCTCCCCTGTTGCCGGCGGTCGCCATGTGCAGGTACTTCCCCGCCAGGTGAAGGTGCACGGTCAGATGCTTCGACGGCTCCAGGAGCAGCTTCCTCTGCACCTCGGACCTGCTGAGCGAGTGATGATCACCCTCGGCGAGCCGTCCCAGCTCCGCCAGCGCCGCGTACAGCCGGCCGCAGAGGTAGGCATCGGTCTTCTGGTCGTTCGCCATCGTCATTCCCCGTTCCGTGATCGCGTCGTCCGCGCGCCCATCCCTACCCCGGTCGTCCCAGGACCACCCGGGCTGTGTCCCGGACCATGAGCCGGGAATTGTTGCGGAAGGATGAAATCCGCAGCTGGCGGCGTTGGGGAGTTCTGGTAGATCAGGCAAGGCAGCGGGGCGACACAGGAGGTACGGGTGGCAGGCACGGAGGAACAGGGGTGGGGCCGGAGGCTGACCGGGTACGCCTGGCGCTACCGGCGCAACGTGGTGCTCGCTCTCGGATCCTCCCTCGCAGGCATGGGGGTGCTCGCCCTCGTCCCCCTGGTCACCAAGGTGATCATCGACGACGTGGTCGCCGGCAGCACGGGCTCGATCGGTCTCTGGACGGGCCTGCTCATCGGCGCGGCCGTCCTCGTCTACATCACCACCTTCGTCCGCAGGTACTACGGCGGCCGGCTCGCCCTGGACGTCCAGCACGACCTGCGGACCGAGATGTACGAAACCCTCACCCGACTCGACGGGAAGCGGCAGGACGAGATCTCCACCGGGCAGATCGTGGGGCGTGCCACCAGTGACCTGCAGCTGATCCAGGGCCTCCTCTTCATGCTCCCGATGACCATCGGGAACATCCTCCTCTTCCTGCTCTCCCTGGCGATCATGGCGTGGCTCTCGCTTCCCCTGACCCTCATCGCCCTCGCCGTGGCCCCCGCCCTGTGGTTCATCGCCCGTCGCTCCAAGGCCCGACTCTTCCCCGCCACCTGGTACGCCCAGAGCCAGGCCGCCGCCGTCGCGGGCGTGGTCGACGGGGCCGTCACCGGGGTCCGGGTCGTCAAGGGGTTCGGGCAGGAGGAGCAGGAGACCGGCAAGCTCCGCGAGGTGAGCCGCAGGCTCTTCGCGGGCCGTCTGCGCACCATCCGGCTGAACTCCCGCTACACCCCCGCGCTCCAGGCCGTTCCCGCCCTCGGTCAGGTCGCGATGCTGGCGCTCGGCGGCTGGCTCGCCACCAGGGGTGAGATCACCCTGGGCACGTTCGTCGCCTTCTCCACCTACCTCGCGCAGCTCGTCGGCCCGGTCCGGCTGCTCGCCGTGGTCCTCACCGTCGGTCAGCAGGCCCGGGCCGGCGCAGAGCGCGTACTGGAACTGATCGACACCGAGCCCTCCATGCGGGACGGCGGCAAGGAACTCCCGGCAGACGCCCCCGCGGGCGTGGAGTTCGACGACGTCCGCTTCGGCTACCAGGACGACCGTCCGGTGCTCGACGGCTTCTCGCTCACGATCGAGCCCGGTGAGACCGTCGCCGTCGTCGGTGCGTCCGGCAGCGGCAAGTCCACCCTCTCGCTCCTGCTGCCGCGCTTCTACGACGTGTCGCACGGAGCCGTCCTGGTCGGCGGCCACGACGTCCGCGAGCTGACCCAGAAGTCGCTGCGCGCCGCCATCGGGCTCGTCCCCGAGGAAAGCCTCCTCTTCTCGGACTCGGTCGGCGCCAACATCGCCTTCGGACACCCGGGGGCCACCCAGGAGGAGATCGAGAGGGCCGCGCGTGCAGCGCAGGCACACGGCTTCATCACCGAGCTGCCCCAGGGCTACGACACCAAGGTCGGCGAGCACGGGCTCACCCTGTCGGGCGGCCAGCGCCAGCGTGTCGCGCTCGCGCGGGCCATCCTCACCGACCCCCGCCTGCTGCTCCTGGACGACGCCACCTCCGCGGTCGACGCCCGCGTCGAGCACGAGATCCACGAGGCCCTCGCGGAGGTCATGCGGGGCCGTACCACCCTGCTGATAGCCCACCGGCGATCCACCCTCGGCCTCGCCGACCGCATCGCCGTGCTCGACCGGGGGCGGCTCGCCGACATCGGCACGCACGCGGAGCTGGAACGCCGCTCCGCGCTCTACCGGCGGCTGCTCACCGACCCGGACGAGCTGGGCGGCGCCTCCCCGGGACACCGGCCCGCCGTGGCCGCGCCGGCCGAGGACGACCGCGCCCTGCAGGACGAGTTCGACAGCGAATTCGACGTCGACCAGGGCATCACCCCCGCCCTGTGGATCCGGCAGGAGGAGCAGCGCGAGACGGCGGCCGCTGCTGCGGGCATGCCCGCCTCGCCCGAGCTCCTCGCCCAGGTCGAGGCGCTGCCCCCGGCCACCGACCTCCCCGCCGTCGACGAGGCGAGCGCGGTGCGCCCCGAGAAGTCGTACGGCCTGCGCAGGCTGCTGCACGGCTTCGGGCTGCCCCTGATGGTGAGCCTGGGACTGGTCGCCGTCGACGCGGGCATGGGCCTGCTCCTGCCGGTGCTGATCCGGCACGGCATCGACGACGGCGTGACCAAGATGGCGCTCGGCGCGGTGTGGGTGGCGGCGGCGCTCGGCCTGCTCGCCGTGACCGTGCAATGGGCGGCCCAGATCGGTGAGACCCGGATGACGGGCCGGACCGGCGAACGCGTGCTGTACTCCCTGCGCCTCAAGATCTTCGCGCAGCTCCAGCGGCTCGGCCTCGACTACTACGAGCGCGAGCTGACCGGCCGGATCATGACCAGGATGACCACGGACGTGGACGCCCTGTCCACGTTCCTGCAGACCGGGGTGGTCACCGCCTTCGTCTCGCTCGTCACCTTCTTCGGCATCACGGTCGTGCTGCTCGTCCTGGACATCCAGCTCGCGCTGGTCGTCTTCGCGACGCTGCCGGTGCTGATCGTCGCCACGTACGTCTTCCGCCGTAAGAGCGTCAGGGCCTACGAGCTCGCCCGTGAGCGCATCAGCGTCGTCAACGCCGACCTCCAGGAGACCGTCGCCGGGCTGCGGATCGTGCAGGCCTTCCGGCGTGAGGCGGACGGCGCCGAGCGGTTCGCGCGGCGCAGCGAGCACTACCGCGAGGCCAGGGTGCGCGGACAGTGGCTGATCTCCGTCTACTTCCCGTTCGTGCAACTGCTGGCCTCGGTCGCGGCGGCCGCCGTACTGATGGTCGGCGCGCACCGTGTCGACAACGGCACGCTGACCGCCGGTGCGCTGGTCGCCTACCTCCTCTACATCGACCTGTTCTTCGCCCCCGTCCAGCAGTTGTCCCAGGTCTTCGACGGCTACCAGCAGGCCAGCGTCTCCCTCGGCCGGATCCAGGAACTCCTGCGGGAGCCGACGTCCACGGCCGACCACGAGCAGGCCCTGGACGTGACGTCGCTGCGCGGCGAGATCGCGTTCGAGGACGTGTCGTTCGCGTACGCCGGTGACGAGGAGGCCCTCACCGATGTCGCCCTGCGGATCCCGGCCGGCCAGACGGTCGCGTTCGTCGGTGAGACGGGCGCCGGCAAGTCCACGCTGGTCAAGCTCGTCGCCCGGTTCTACGACCCCACCAGCGGGCGGGTCACGGCGGACGGCACGGACCTGCGGCGGCTCGACCGGACGGCGTACCGGCACCGGCTCGGAGTCGTGCCCCAGGAGGCCTACCTCTTCGAGGGGACGGTGCGTGACGCCATCGCGTACGGCCTCCCCGACGCGACCGACGCGCGGGTCGAGGCGGCGGCCAGGGCGGTGGGCGCGCACGACATGATCGCCACCCTGGACGGCGGCTACCTGCACGAGGTCGCCGAGCGGGGCCGCAACCTCTCGGCGGGCCAGCGCCAGCTCATCGCCCTGGCCAGGGCCGAACTCGTCGACCCCGACATCCTGCTGCTCGACGAGGCGACCGCCTCGCTCGACCTCGCCAGCGAGGCCCAGGTGAACCAGGCCACCGACCGGCTGGCCGGCCGCCGCACCACGCTGGTGGTCGCGCACCGGCTGACCACCGCCGCCCGTGCGGACCGGGTCGTGGTGATGGACCGGGGACGGGTCGCCGAGGACGGCACCCACGACGAACTGCTGGCCCTGGACGGCACGTACGCCCGGCTGTGGCGCACCTTCATAGGGGAGGACATAGGGGAGGACACCCCGGCCGGGGTGTGAGGTCCGCCGGACGGCTCGTGCTTCCGGGACGTCCCGGAGCGCACTCGCCGTCCGTCCCGCCGTACCGGAACCCGATGGCCCTCCCCGTGCGTCGTACACCCGTACGTACGTGTGTCGGGTGATGGTCGGTGTGTTCGAGAGGACGAGCGTGTGGATGCGAGGGACGGCGCGGTGAGGCAGCCGGTGTCGCCGGGACGGACGGGGCGAGCGGCGATGCTCGTCCTGCCTCTGCTGGGGTCACTCGGCCTGGCGCTCGGCCCTGCCGGAGCAGCTCCGGTTGAGGCGGCGTCGGGCTGTTCCGGGCGGCTGGCCAAGACGGTCAAGTTCGCCACCGGCTCGCTGCGCGTCTACGAGAGCCGCTCCTACGCGTGCGCCGTGGCCGTGGCCGGGAAGCCGGGAGCGCGCCGGACGATGCGGGTGTCGCTGCAGCCCCGAGGGGGCCGGGCCGTGGTCGACAGCGGCCGGTTCACCACGAGGGCGGGTCCGGTCACGGTGCACGCGCTGAACCGCTGCGTGCGGGCCTCCGGTTCCGTCGCGGGTTCCTCCGCCTCCACCGGCTGGATCCTCTGCTGACGGACAACCGGGGCTGGCGTGACAGGTGTTCCCCGGCTAGGTTCACGGCGTCTGTCGTGAATCAAGGGGAGGGTGCATGCGCAAGGCGCTCAGAGGCATTCTGTCGCTCGCGGTGCTCATAGGCACAGTGAGTGCGACCGGTGCCTCGGCCGGTGCGGCCACCGCCGCGGAACCGGCCGCGAAGCAGAGCAACGGCTCCAGCAGCAGCGAGAGCAGCAACGAGGACATCAAGGACCGCATCCTGGCCATCCCGGGGATGAGCCTGATCGAGGAGAAGCCGTATCCCGGCTACCGCTTCTTCGTCCTGAACTACACCCAGCCGGTCGACCACAAGCACCCGTCCAAGGGCACCTTCCAGCAACGCATCACCCTGCTGCACAAGGACACGACCCGGCCGACGGTCTTCTTCACCAGCGGCTACAACGTCTCGACCAACCCGAGCCGCAGCGAGCCGACCCAGATCATCGACGGCAACCAGGTGTCCCTCGAATACCGGTTCTTCACCCCGTCCCGTCCGGCCCCCGCCGACTGGTCGAAGCTCGACATCTGGCAGGCCGCCAGCGACCAGCACCGCGTCTTCAGCGCGCTGAAGAAGATCTACTCCAAGAACTGGCTGACCACGGGCGGCTCCAAGGGCGGCATGACCGCCACCTACTTCGAGCGCTTCTACCCGAAGGACATGGACGGCGTCGTCGCCTACGTCGCCCCCAACGACGTGGTCAACGACGAGGACTCGGCCTACGACCGGTTCTTCGCCCGGGTCGGGACCAAGGAGTGCCGCGACCGGCTGGCCGGCGTCCAGCGCGAGGCCCTCGTCCGGCGCGAGCCGCTGGAGAAGAAGTTCGCGGCCTACGCCGACGGGAACAGCCTGACGTTCAACACCGTCGGCACGCTCGACAAGGCGTACGAAGCCGTCGTCATGGACTACGTCTGGGCGTTCTGGCAGTACAGCCTGCTCGCCGACTGCGAGACCGTCCCGGCCGACGCGAAGAACGCCACCGACCAGGAGATCTGGGACTCCGTCGACGGCATCTCGGGATTCTCCGCCTACGCCGACCAGGGCCTGGAGACCTACACGCCGTACTACTACCAGGCCGGCACCCAGCTCGGCTCGCCCGACATCGAGCAGCCCTGGCTCGGCAACCTGAGCCGCTACGGCTACCAGCCGCCGCGCTCCTTCGTGCCGCGCTCCATCCCCATGAAGTTCAAGCCCGCCGCCATGCGGGACGTGGACAGCTGGGTCAGGAACAACGCCCGTCACATGCTGTACGTCTACGGCGAGAACGACCCGTGGGGCGCCGAGCCCTTCCGGCTCGGCCGGGGCGCCCGTGACAGCTACGTCTACACGGTGCCCGGAGGCAACCACGGCTCGAAGGTCGCCGGGCTCGTCGCCGACGAGAAGGCGAAGGCCACCGCCGCCGTCCTGCGCTGGGCGGGGGTCGCGCCGGCGGCCGTCCAGGCCGACCCGGCGAAGGCGAAGCCCCTCGCGAAGTTCGACTCCCGGCTGGACGAGCGGGACGCCGAACTCCAGCGGGACCAGGGGACGCTGCGCCCGTAACGCACGAAGGGGGCGGGCCCGCCGGGTGTGGTTCCTACCCGGTGGGCCCACCCCGACTCAGGACCTGTACGACAGCCCGTAGCCGACCGGGTACAGCGTCTGTGCGGGCGCGTCCGCACGCTGCACCGGGACCGGGAGCCGCCCGCCCGGCTCGGCCCGGCCCGCGATCACCCGTGCGGCGGCCCGCAGTTCGACGTCCGTCCACGAGTAGGCGGCGAGGCTCGCCGCATACCCCGTGCCCGCCAGCTGGGCGATGTCGTAGGGGTTCCGGATCGCGAGTGTGATCACCGGGACGCCGGTCGCCACCAGCGCGCGGACCAGAGTGCGCTGAGAACTCGTCGCCGACACGTTGTACGTGCCCACGACCACCGCGTCCTTGCCCGTGGCGGCGGCCACCGCCTCGTCGATCTTCGCCTGGGTGGGAGCGGTGCCGGTCGAGAGCGCCGTCGCCGTGTACCCCAGTTCCCCGAATGCCGTGGCGAGTGTCGTGGTCGGAGGGCCCGTCGTCCCGGACGGTGAGGCCGGATCCGCCCCCACCACCAGGATGTTCCGGTGGGAGCGGCGGGACAGCGGCAGCAGCGAACCGTCGTTCGCGAGCAGCGTGGTCGTCCGTTCCGCGATCCGGTCGGCCGCGGCGAGGTGCGACCTCACTCCGACCGTGCGGTCGACCCCCCGGTGGGTGACGTAGGGGTCGCGGAACAGGCCGAGCCTTGTCTTCAGCCGCAGGATGCGCAGGATCGATTCCTCGATGCGCGCCTCGCTGATCTCGCCGCTCTTCACGGCGTTCAGCACCGCGTTCCAGGCGACCTTCAGGTCCGGCGGGTTGAGCAACTGGTCGACACCGGCCAGCAGCGCCAGGACGGGGACGCGCTCGTCGCCGTACTTCGTGCGGACGCCCTCCATGCCCAGGGCGTCGGTGACCACGACCCCGTCGTAACCGAGTTCCTCACGCAGGATGCCGGTGAGGATCGGGCGGGACAGCGTCGCCGGGTCCTCGGACGGGTCGAGGGCCGGCACCACGATGTGCGCCGTCATGATCGAGTCGATGCCGGCGGCCACCGCGGCGCGGAACGGCGGGGCGTCCAGCTCCGCCCACTGCTCCCGTGTGTGGGTGATGACGGGGAGGCCGGTGTGACTGTCGGTGCTGGTGTCGCCGTGACCGGGGAAGTGCTTCGCCGTCGAGGCGATCCCGGCGCCTTGATAACCCTTCACCTGGGCGGCCACCATGGCGGCCACGGACTCGGGATCGGAGCCGAAGGAGCGCACCCCGATGACCGGGTTGGCGGGGTTCACGTTGACGTCCGCGTCCGGCGCGTAGTTCTGGTTGATGCCCATCGCCGCCAGTTCGGCCCCGGCGATCAGGCCCGCCCTCCGCGCGTCGGAAGGCGAACCGCCGGCGCCCAGCGCCATGGCACCGGGCAGCAGCGTCGCCGGCTCCCCGACGCGGCACACGATGCCGTGCTCCTGGTCCGTGGAGACGAGGAGCGGCAGCGGGACGCGTCCGGCGAGCCCCGCGCGCTGGATGCCGTTGGAGAGGTCCGCGATCTGGTGCGGGTCGCGGGTGTTGTGCGCCCAGGCGAAGTAGATGATCCCGCCGACGTGGTACGTCGAGATCAGCTCGGCGGCCGTGCGGACCCCGATCTCCTTCATGTTGGCGTCGACGTCCGCCTGGTCCGGCGCGGTGGCGGAGTGGCCGTACACCCGCATCACGAAGAGCTGGCCGACCTTCTCCTCCAGGCTCATCCGGGCGATGAGCCGCTTGAGGTGCCTGTCGGAGGCCGCGCCGGACGCGGATGCCTGGGCGCTGCCGGGAACGGCTGCCACTCCGGTCACGGCGGCCACGGCCGTGGCCGCCGTCGCGGTGAGGAGGGTACGCCTGGAGGTGCGGTAGTGCACGTGAGCCCCTTCCGGTACTGAAAGAAACTTCCAAGAAGTACGGATATATGGAAAGTAACTACCAGTCAAGGGGGCGGCCCGAGAAAGCGCCGGGCGCACGGAGGGGGTGGCGGCGTGGTGAGGCCCGTCCGCGACGTCCGTGCCGGCGCCACGGGTCCGGGGCCCGGCCCGCCGTCAGGACAGTCCTGCGCCCGCCCGCGCCCCCGCAGTGCGGACATCGCGGCGACGACCGCCGGGCGCCGCGCCGTCTCTGTACGCCACAGTGCGTACAGCCGCCTGGGGCTTCCTGCTCCGCCGCCATCCCGCCTCGTCCGTGGCCCCGTTCACCCTGCTGGTAGGCGGGGTGGCGCTCACCTCGCTAGCCCGGCCCCGCGCCTCCGCCGCCCCACCGCCGGCGGAGGCCGAAGGGGTACGCGTCTGAGCTACTGCTTCGGTGAGCCGAGCCGCAGGATGTGCTCACGTCCTGCGGTCAGCAGCTCCGGCAGGTCGGCAGCCCCGGGGTACCAGCGCTTCTCGTACTCCCAGCAGACCCAGCTGTCCGGGTCCAGCGTGTCCAGGCACGCCTTCAGGGGCAGCACCCCGGTGCCGAGTGCGAGCGGCGTGGTGTCCTCGGCCGACGCGATGTCCTTGAACTGGACGTACCCCAGGTGCGGCGCCAGCACGGCATGGCTCGCGGCCGGCTCCTCGCCCGCCAGCCAGGTGTGCATGACGTCCCAAATCGCGCCGATCTGCCCGTGCCCGACGGTCCCCACCACGCGGGCCACGTCGGCCCCGGCGCGGTGCGAGTCGTGGGTCTCCAGCAGGATGCGCACACCCAGGTCCGCGGCCTGCGGGGCAGCGGCGCCCAGCCGGCGGGCGGCGACGGCGTCGGCCTCGGCGGGGTCCTGGTCCCCGCCTCCCGGGAACACCCGGACATACGGCGCCCCGAGGTCGTGGGCCAGCTGCACCAGTCCGGCGAGCTCCGCGAGCACCGGCTCGTCGTCACCCGCTGCGGCGACCTTCGCATACCCGGCGACGTTGAGGATCTCGACGCCTCCGCGCTTGAACTCGTCCGCTACTGCTGCCCGTTCGGCCGGGCCGAGGCCGGGGTGCACCGGCTCCTCCGGGTGGGCGCGCAGTTCGACCCCCTGGTAGCCGTGCCCGGACGCGAGCCGCACCACGTCCGCGACGGGCATGCCCGGTACTCCGAGGGTCGAGAAAGCGAGCTTCACGATCGGTGTCCTTCCGCTGGGAGCCTGCGCGGGAACGGCCCGGCACTCACCCGGCTCCTGCCCCCCGGAACCGGCCGTCACTCCCGCGCGGCGCCCAGCGTACGGCCCCTCAGCCCGTGCCCCGCAGCAGTCGCTCCAGGCTGCCCAGCAACTGAAGCGCGTCCTCGCGCCGTTCGCCCTCCAGCACCCGCCCGCCGACGGCCGTCGTGTGCGGGGCGAGCACCCGCAGCGCCGCCGCCGCCTGCCGGGCGAACATCGCCAGCAGGTCCAGTTCACGGACACCCGACCGTGCCTGGGGGGAGGGGTCCAGCACCTCCAGCACCCCGAGGACGCGTGACTCGCTGATCAGCGGGGCGGCCATCAACGCGTCCGGGACGTATGCGGTGGACTCCGCCAGCGAGCGGTCGAACGACGTGTTCCGGCTCAGGTCGTCCACCACCATCGGCTCACCCGAGGTCGCCACCCAGCCGGCGATGCCGCGACCCGCGGGGAACCTGCGCCCCACCAGGAACGCCTCACCCTCGCCGGAGACCGCCTGGAAGACCAGTTCGTCCGCCTCCTCGTCCAGCAGGCAGACGGAGCTGGCGGCCGCACCGAAGATCGCCCGCGCCACGTCGACGACCGACTGGAGCAGCTCGTGCCGGGCGGCGTCGCCCGGGGCGGGGAAGGACGGGGAGGTGAGCATGGCGTCAGTTCTCGGAGTCGTCACGGGTGTCTCCTGCCGCTGTGGAAGGACGCGGGTCCGCGTGCACATTGGCCGCGGAGAGGTAGAGGGCGTTCTTGAGCTGGAAAGCCGTCATCCGGGGATGCCCGGAGAGGACGCGGGCGCAGAGACCCGCGACGTACGGGGTGGCGAAGCTGTTCCCGGTGGTGCGGATCGTCCGGCCGCCCAGCCACGGAACGGACACGTTCTGTCCCGGCCCGAAGAACTCCACCGGGGGGTCCGGGTTGTAGAGGTGCAGCTCGTCGTCCTCCTGGTGGCTGCCCACCGAGATCACCGAGGCGAACCGCCAGGGGAAGCTCTCCACAGGGGTGTTGTGCGCCGAGGCGACGATCACCGTGCGGCCGAAGTAGGCACGGTCGGCGAGGCCGTGCAGCTCGGGGGCGAACCGGGCGCGGGTGGTCGACAGACTCAGGTTCACCACGTCGAAGCGCTGCTCCACGGCCCAGCGGAGCCCGGCCATCAGCACCTCGCCGGTGCCGGAGAACCGCTCGCCCAGCACCCGGACGCTGTGGATCTCGCAGTCGGGCGCGGTGCGGCGGATGATCCCCGCGCACGCCGTGCCGTGTCCGCAGGTGTCGCCGGTGGCGCTCGGCTCGACCGTGACCGCCCCGCTCTCCGGGTCCTTGACCACCACCCAGGAACTCTCCACCCGGCCCACCAGCGGATGGTCGAGCTCCACACCGGAGTCCACCACGCAGACCCGCACCCCCCGCCCGGTGGCCTGCCGCGCGGGCAGACCGCCCGGCGGCCCCTCGTCCGCGGGGACGGGTACGTCATCGGGGCCGCGTCCGCGCAGGCTCCAGGTGAGTCCCTGCCCCGGGACCGTGCCTGTTCCGACGGTTCCCATCGGTCAGCTCCTCTCCGTCGTGGTGACCATGGCCTCGTCCGGCACACAGCCGGCGGCCCGGCGGGCCCCCGGCAGATGCCCCTTGCTCACGAAGTGCTCCCGGGCCGCCCGCGCCGAGACCAGCGCGGGGGCCCGCCGCCCCAGCGCGAACAGGGTGCGGGCCCGGTCCAGTTCGGCCGTCGCCCGGACCAGCGGGGAGTCCGTGAGCAGCGACGCCCGCACGGCCCGGTCCGCGTGACCGGCAGCCTCCGCCGGCCGCCCGGCCGCGGCGGCCAGCCGGCCCCGGAGTCCGTTCAGGTCGACGGCGTCGGCGGGGCTCAGCTCCGACGCCTCCCCCATGCCCGCGATCCATCCGGCCGCCCGCCCGGGCCGGCCCTCGTCCAGCTCGATCCGGGCCGCGTCCAGTGCCACGGTGGTCCGCAGCCCCGCCGCGTCGGCGCGCCGGGCCGCCTCGTCGGCCCCGGCCAGCAGCTCCAGCGCCGACCCGGCGTGTCCGAGCAGTGCCTCGACGGCGGCCCGGAACACGGGCAGGAACACCTCGGCCTCGGCGAACCGCAGTTTCCCGGCCAGCTCCTGGGCCTCGGCGAGGCAGGCGTGCGCCTCGCGGGGCCGGTCCTGGAGCGCGTACAGCACCGCCAGGGGGCAGTTCAGGGTGAGCCTGACCGTCGGGCGGCCCTCCCCGTGTGCGTCCAGCAGACCGAGGCAGCGGGCCACGGCCTCGGGGGCGGGCACCGGACCGCGCCACAGGGAGATGCCGATGGCCCCGAGCGCCCCGGCCCGTTCCGGTTCCGCCCCGGCCAGGACCGCCTGCTCCAGGGCACACGCCTGGTCACGTGCCGCCTCCTCGTGCCGGCCCGCCTGCTGGAGGTGCTGGGCGAGCCTCAGATGGGACCTGGCCCGGCCGACCGCGTCTCCCGCCGCCTCGAAGACCGGCAGCACCGCCCGTGCCGTCGCCGTGAGCCCGGGGCCGGGACCCGAGGGGTCCAGCACCGCGAGCGCCAGCCTGGCGTGCGCGGACTCCACCGACGCCGACTCCAGCCCGGCCACACGGCGCAGCAGTCGCGCCCCGCTCGCGGTCCTCCCCAGCGCCACCCGGACCTCGCCGAGCCTGCGGACCGAGCCCGCGTCGTCCGGATCCAGCTCGACCGCCCGCTCCAGCAGGTCGTCCGCCCAGGCGAGGTCCGACCGGGACGCCGCCTGGGCCCCGGCGCGGCCCAGCGCGGCGGCGGCACGGCCGCGCAGCCGCCCGGTCCGGTCGTCGAGCAGCCCGAGCTCCGTCCGGTAGCGGCATGCGCGTTCGAGATGGCCGCCGACGGCGCCGTCACCGGCCCGCAGCACCGCGGGCAGTTCGGCCGCCCAGGCATGACGGTCGGCCTTGGCGCGCTTGGACAACGACGCGTACGTCACCTCGTGCACCAGCCCGCTGCTGAACCGGTACGCCGCCGGCTCCGACCCCGTCCCCGGCTCCACCAGCCGGCGCCCGGTCAGCGCCACCAGCACCTCCTCGATGAGCGCCAGCCGGTGCGCCCGGTCGGCGGAGGAGACGTTCACCGCCGCGGGCCCCCGCAGTTCTGCCAGCCGTGCGGACGTCTCCAGCAGCAGCAGTTCCGCCGAGGTGAACTCGCGGCCGATCACGGCGGCGAGGCCGACCATGGTCCGCTCGGTCCGGGCCAGTGCCCCGATCCGGGCGCCCAGCAGAGCCTGGAGCGTGGGAGGCAGCCCGGACCCGGTTGCGTCCGCCCGGCCGCCGACCAGGAGCTGTTCGAGGTAGAGCGGATTGCCCCCGGCGCGGGACAGGAGCCGCTCGTCCACCGGCCCCGCACCCCCGTCGAGCCGCGCCAGCAGGCCCGCGAGCCGCACACTCTCCTCGCGGGGCAGTCCTGTGAGCTGGAGGCAGTCCGCGGGGTCCGCCGTCCCGTCCGGCCGGCCCGCACAGACGATCAGCACACCTGCGGGTCCCGAGCCGTCCGCCAGCCGCTCCACGGCGCGCGTCAGCAGGGGCGCCGCCTCATGCGTGTCGTCGAGCACCAGCACGAAGGGCCGCTCCCGGGCAGCACGGCCCAGCACCGTCGCCAGCGCGGCGCACATGTCCTCGAACGGGGCGTTGGGCGTACCGTCCCGCAGCAGGCCCGCGGACAGCAGGGCCATCGCGTCGTCGGCCGCCGTAGCCTCCTGGCGGACGAGGCCCGGCAGGGCGCGCAGGGCGTCGGCGAGGGGGGTGAGCGTGCCCTGGTCCCCGTGTCCGCGGCACCGGCCGGCGCCGTAGGAGAGGACCCCCGAAGCGGACCGCCGGGCCAGCCACTCCCGGATCAGCCGGGTCTTGCCGATGCCGGGCTCGCCGACGACGCGCAGCAGCCCGGCCCGCCCCGCGCGAACGGTGTCCGACAGGGCGGCGTCCAGGGCGTCCCGCTCGGTGCGGCGCCCGACGAAGGGCACGTCGAAACGGCGCAGCAGCTCCGGATCGTCCGCCCCCAGGGCCAGCAGCCGGTAGGCCTCCACACTGTCCTGCTTGCCCTTCAGCCGGAGCGGCCCGGTGGGCTCGGCGGAGACCGTGGGCCCGGCGGCGAGCAGCGTGTCCGGACCGAGGAGGATCTCGCCGGCCCCGGCGTTCTGTTCCAGGCGCGCGGCGATGTTCACGGTCTCACCGGACACCAGCGCCTGACGGGCCGACGCGTCGCCGCCGGCCACCACCTGGCCTGTGTTGACACCGATCCGGGTGGCGAGCGTGATGCCCAGGGTGGCGTGCAGCTCCTCGTTGAGCGCGGCCAGGGCGTCCCGCATGCCCAGAGCGGCGGCCAGCGCCCTCCGGGCGTCGTCCTCCCGCACCACCGGCACACCGAACACCGCCATCACCGCGTCGCCGATGAACTTCTCCGGCGTGCCGCCCCGGGCCACGATCTCCGCGCTCATCGCCTCGAAGTACCGCAGTGTCACCGTGCGCAGGGTTTCGGGGTCCAGCACCCCCGACAGTGCGGTGGAGCCGACGAGATCGCAGAACAGCACCGTGACCGGCTTGCGTTCGTCCTCCCCGGGCGGGGCGGCGACGGCGCACGGCGTCCCGCAGGACGAGCAGAACCTGGCGTCCTCCGGCAGGTCCTGGCGGCACGTGGTGCAGTTCATGACGTTCCCTTCTCTCCGGGGGTGGGGCCGCACTGCAGCCGGGAGGGCGGGGCCGGCGCACCGGCCCCGCCCCCGCGCGGGAACCGCTCAGAACAGGGCGCCGCCGGCGATCTCTCCGTGGGCCTGGACCTCGGGTTCCACCGCGTCCAGCCGGCTCTTGATGTCGAGCAGCACGGCGAGCTCCTCCTCCGTGAGCTCGCTGAGCACGAGGCGCTGTTCGTCGGTGAGCATGTCCACCGGCAGGCCGGCCTCGTACAGGGCGTCGGGCAGCGCGGGCCGTTCACCCTCTCCGGGCGCCCGGGGGGTGCCGTTGCCTTCGGATGGTCGGGTCATGGGGTGACTCCCGTCGGTGTGGAGGGTCCGGCCCTCCGTGGCAGCGGTGCCGCCGCGGAGCGCCCGAGCCGGACGAACAGCCGGGTGAGCGCGTCGAGGGAGTGCAGGGCGCTGACCGTCACGTCCGCCTCCTGACCACGGGTCAGCGGCAGCCGGTCCAGCAGCGCGTACAACTCGTCCAGGTGCCCGGTGTCCAGCGCCGCGTGCTCCCGCACGGTTCGCAGTGCGGCCTCCGGCAGGCCGGTCGTCGCGGCGATCCGGGACGTCAGGTCCGCGGCGGGCGCGTAACCCTCCAGCACCGCGATGTAGCCGAGCAGGGCCACCGGATGGTGGTGCTCGACCCAGTAGTACTGGGAGCCCGCGAGCGTGGCGACGACCGGAGAGGGCATCGGCCCGAGCGCGTCCCCCGGCAGCGAGCCCGCCGCCAGGATGTCCTCCAGCAGCCAGGCGTCGTGGCCTTCCTCCTCCCGGATGTGCTCGCGCAGGTAGGCCGCCAGCGGACCGGCCAGCGGGTCTCCGCAGACGTCCAGCAGCGTGGCCCGGTCCAGGGCGCGTTCCATCAGGGGGACGGAGGCCCGCACCACGGCGTGCATGGTGCACAGATAGCGCCGGTAGCGTGGCAGCAGCTCCTCGGCGCGCCACATGTGCTCCATCGCGCGCAGCAGTTCCGCGTCCAGCAGCCGCAGGGTGACCCGCAGCCGGGCCGACGAACTCGGCGCCGGGGCGCTCACCGGGAACCGTCCCCGGCGGGAACACGGGCCACGACGAGGGGTGCGTACGCGGCACAGCCGTGGTGCCGCACGACGCCCACCGGGCCCTCCGCCGCCCCGCGGCGCGCCGCGGTCAGGTCCAGCAGCGCCCCGACGGGACCCGCCGCCACCGAACGGGCCTCGTCGGCGACCCTGTGGTCCGATCCCAGGGCCCGGCAGCCGTGGCAGTACGAGGTGCCGTCGGGAGAGGCCCCGGCGCGCGCGGCCAGATGGGCGGGGCCGACCGTACGGATCATGCGCAGCACCGGTGACTCCAGGGCCCGGCCGCGCACGGTCGCCCAGTCGTCGGTGTCGACGTGCCCGAGGTACAGGTGCGCGGGGGCCGGCCGCAGGTCCACGGTGTCCTGGTTGCAGCAGGCCAGCACCGCGCCGTCGAAGGCGACCACCGGCCAGGCGGCCATCGCGCACGGGGACACCGTGCCGGCCGGCGGACCGGTACGGGCGGGAGCGGCCCAGGAGGCGGCCCGGCCGAACGCCCGCACCTCGTTGACCAGCGAGGGGACCTGGCCGCCGAACTCCGTGTCGACGGCGCGGGTGATGTCGGCGAGGTAGGGGTCGTCGGCACCCGTACCTGTGAGGTGGAAACTCACCGCCACACCCGTCTCCCGGATCCGGTGCACCGCGCGGAACACGTCGGCCCGGGGGATCTCCCGCTCGTGGTGGGCGTCGAGGCTGGCGGAGAAGTGATCCACGCCCCTGACCGCGCGCAGGACCGGCGGCGGGATCTCCCGGGAGCGGGCGAAGAACATGCCGCTGAGCAGCGCCGTACGTGACCCGGCGGCTCTGGCGCGGGCGCTCAGCTCCTCGACGAGCGCGGGCAGCAGCAGCGGTTCCCCACCGGTCAGCATCACCACGTCGGGACGGTTCTCCCGGGTGAACGAGCCGACGAAGCGCACCAGACGGCCCGCGTCCGGTTCCTCCCGCGTCGTCAGGGACGAGCCGGTCGAGCAGTGGGCGCAGCTCAGCGGGCAGCGCCGGGTGAGGCCGAGCAGCAGGCCGGCGGCGGGGAAGGGCCGCCGTCCGACGAGTTCGCCGAGTTCCATGCGGGGCCGCCTCCTTCTCGGGCCGGAGCGTGCGCGCCGAGGGACCGTTTCCCGTGGAGCCACCGGCGTGCGCGGACGTGCACCCAGGCTGCGGGGCGGCGGTTCGGCACCGGTCCACCGATGGTTCGGGAGCGGTATGGGCGCAGCTCGGACGGGGTCCCGGACCCGCCGAGGAAGCCGTGTGCGGCGCACGGAGCCGCTCTGAACTGGGCCGATACCGGAGCCATACCGCCGCCGAAGCGATCGCCAGGCGGGCCGCCCTAACTTTCTCGGCAACGGCAGGCAACGGCCCGCCGCACCGGAAACCCGGCACCTCAGGGCCCCCGGAACCAGTGCAGTCACGAGTGGACGGAGACCACCATGGCCGAGAACACCAAGCCCGCCGCCGACGACAACAACGACGAGACCCCCGAGGTCGAGGCGCACTCCGTACTGGACCTCCAGGAGACGGCCATCGACAAGTCCGTGGCGCCGGGCAGCTGCGTCAGCGTGATCAGCGTCGTCATGGACTCCAACTGACCGGAGAGACACCAGGGCGGCGCCACGGAGGCCGAGGCAGGTCCTCCCGCCGTGGCGCCCGGCCGGCCCGGTGATGTGGGGCGGTTCCGTCGTGACGGAGCCGCCCCGCCGCCGCATGTGGCCGTCACCCGTGTGCGGCGTCCCCTCGCGTGCTCCCGCCCAGCCCTGAGCGAGGGCCGGGTCCCCCTCCGCGGACGGCCCCGAACGGCCCCGCACCTGACACCACGAGCCCGACCAGCACCGGGAGTTCACGATGACCATGCCGCTGCGCGGCAACAGGGATTTCAGGCTGCTCTGGCTGAGCGGCCTCTTCGCGGTTCTGGGCGGGCAGATGACCGCTCTCGCCCTTCCCCTCCTGGTACTCAAGGAGACCGGTTCCGCGGTGCAGGCCGGGGCCGTCGGGACGGTGTCCGTCGGAGCCGTGCTGATCACCATGCTGCCGGGCGGGGTGATGGCGGACCGCGTCGAACGCCGCCGGCTGATGAGGCTCTGCGACGTCGGCAGCCTGACCGTCGTCACCGCCCTCGCCGCCGCCGTGTGGTTCGGGCACGCCCCCATGCCCCTCGTCCTGCTCGTCGCGGCCGCGGGCGCGGTGATCAGCAGCGTCTACGCGCCGGCCGTCTTCGGTCTGATGCGCGCGGTCGTCCCGGCCGACCAGATGGGTACCGCCACCGCACGGCTCCAGGCACGCAGCCAGACGGCCCGGCTCGTCGGACCCCTCGTCGGGGGCGCGCTGTTCGGTGTCCACCCGGCCCTGCCGTTCGCGGCCGAGGCGCTGGGGCTGCTCCTGTCGACCGTCTGCGTGGCCCTCGTACGCACCCGCTCCAAGGCCAGGGCGAAGGCCGGTGCGGTGTTCAGCCGGCGCGAACTCCTGGCGGGCCTCACCTTCCTGTGGGGTCTGCCCTATCTGCGTACGGTCCTCCTCGTGTTCGGGCTGGGCATGAACTTCGCGTTCGGGGCGCTGACCTTCACCGCCCTGACCGCGTTCTCCGACGGGGGCACGTCCGGGGTCGGCGGAGGCTTCGTCATCACCTGTGTCTCCGCCGGGGCACTGTGCGGGGCGCTGCTCGCCCCGCGCATCCGCCCCGACCGGCACTCCCGGCTCCTGATCGTCGCCACCTGCTGGACCTGTGTGGCCGCCGCCGGGGTGATGGCCTGGGTCGGCCGGCCCCTGGTCGCCGGGCTGATGTGCGCGCTCTGCATGTGCCTGTCGACCGTCGCCAGCATCGGCTTCCTCTCGAAGCTCCTCGTCGTCACCCCCGAGGAGAAGGTGGGCCGGGTCCAGAGCGCGGCGGGATTCCTGTCCTCCATGGTCCAGCCGTTCGGGCCGCTGGCCGGGGGCGCGCTGCTGACCGCCTTCGGCGCCCGCTGGGCGTTCGCGCTGACCGGCTGCGTGCTGGCCCTGTCCGCCCTCGTGGTCACGTTCGCCCCCTCGACGCGGGCAGAGCCCTCCCCGCCCCGCGAGGCCGGATCCGCCGACCCGCCGGAGCCGGCCACCGGGCCCAGTCCGGCGGACGGTGACGGTCCTGCGGCCGCGACAGGACCCGACCACACGCCGGCCGCCGCGAGACGTGCCGTCCCCGGGGACTGATCCGGGGGAGAGGTCCCAGCCGCCCCAACGCCACCGTCCGTCCGTCCCACGGGCGTCGAGAAGAGAGAGCCGAGCGTGCCAGGCATCCAGGAAACCCAGCTGTACTGCCTCGCCGACCGTACGTACTTCGACACCCCGGCCCGGCTGCCCGACGAGGAGTCCCGGTACCGGCTCGACACCGATCCGCCTCCGGAGGGCTGGAGCCGCCAGGCCGTGGGCCTGTGGACCTCGCTGGTGCCCGAGGGAGTGAAACCGGCCGAGCAGGGCTGGAAGATCCATGTGTCCACCGTCCCCGGCGAGGCCGAGGCCACCCTCCGCGACACCGCCCGGATCTGCCTCCGCCACCGGGTTCCCTTCAAGTTCCTGCGCAGCGAGAAGGCGTTGCTGCTGATGGCGGACAAACACATGCACCGCAGCGGCGCCGGCAAGTTCGTCGCCGCCTACCCGCCCGACGAGACCGTGTTCGTCGCCCTGGCCGAGGAACTGTCCCAGGCACTGGCGGGACGCAGCGGCCCCTACGTCCTCAGCGACCTGCGGATCGGCGACGCGCCGGTCTACACGCGCTACGGCGCCTTCGTCCCCCGCTGGTGCCGCGACGCCGACGGCCGGCAGGTCCTCGCCCTGCGGGACCCGTCGGGGGAACTGGTCCCGGACGAACGCGGGGTGGTCTTCAGGACGCCCCCATGGGTCGAGGTCCCCGCGGCCCTGCGGCCGCACCTCGCGGCCCGCGCCGCGGCCCGCGACGACACCTTCCCGTACACGGTCACCGAGGCCCTCCAGTTCTCCAACGCGGGCGGGATCTACCTCGCCGAGGACCGGGGGACGGGACGGCGCGTGGTGCTGCGCGAGGCACGTCCGCACTGCGGACTCGACGGTGCGGGCGACGACGCAGTCACCCGCCTGCACCGGGAGCACCGGGCGCTGACGGCGCTGGCCGGACTCGACTGCGTACCCCGGGTGTACGGGGTGCGGGCCGTGTGGGAGCACCACTTCCTGATCGAGGAGCACATCGAGGGGAACACCCTGCTGGAGGAGATCGTCGCCCGCTTCGCCCTCGTGCGCGGGGCGGACACGGCGGACGAACTCGCTCCCTACGTCGCGTGGGCCGAGTCGGTGACCTGTGAACTCTCCCGGGCACTGGAGGCGATCCACGCGCGCGGGCTGCGCTTCGGCGATCTGCACCCCTCCAACATCATCGTCCGGCCCGACGGGCGGATCGCCCTCGTCGACTTCGAGTACGCCACCGCCCTCGACGACGCGGACACTCCGCTGGCCGGCGGCCAGGGCCTCCAGGCCCCGCAGGGCACCCCCGGGACGGAGGCCGACGCCTACGCGCTCTGGGCCACCTGGCTCAGCATGCTGATGCCGGTCATGGAGATGGCCGGACTCGAGCGGGCGAAGGCCCTCACCCTGGAACGCTGGGCCCGACGGCGGTACAGGCTCCCGGCCGGAGCGGGACCCCGCCGGCCCGGACTTCTCCACGGCCTGGACGCCTCGCGACGGCGCGAGGACGAGGTGGCCGCCCTGTTCGACGGGCCGGAGGTGGACTGGGCCGGGATCCGCACCCGCCTGCTGGCCGGGATCCACGCCGGAGCCACACCCGGACGCCCGGACCGGCTCTTCCCGGGCGGCCCCGGCCTCTTCGCCACCGGCGGCACCGACCTCGTGAACGGCGCGGCGGGCGTCCTCTACGCCCTGCACCGGGCCGGAGCCCCCGTCCCCGCGGAATGGACCGACTGGCTCGCCGCGGCCGCGCTGCGCAGGGACCCCGCGGGAGCCGCCGGACTCTACGACGGCCTGCCCGGTGCCGCGCTGGTGCTCTCCCTCCTGGGCCGCCCCGCGCAGGCGCGTGAGGTGTGGGAGCGCGCGACATCCCTCGCACCGGCGACGGCGTCGGCGGATCTGCTCACCGGGCGTGCGGGAATCGCGCTCGCCGCACTCCGCATGGCCCGCGCGGACGGTACGGACGCCGACCCCCGACTGGTCGACAGCGCCCTGCGCACCGCCCGGGACCTGGACCGGCTGGTGCGCGGCGAACAGGTGGACGGCATGCGGCTGCCGGAGTCGGCCGGGCTGCTGCGCGGGCTGAGCGGAGCCGCCCTGCTCCTCCTGGAACTGCACACGCTGACCGGCGAGGAATGGCTGCGCCGCGCCGCCCGCACCGCCCTGGGACGCGAGGCCGGACACCTCGTCGCCATGGACGACGGCTCGCTCCAGGTGAAGGACGGCCGGCGCCATCTGCTCTATCTCGGACAGGGCAGTTCAGGTGTCGCACTGGTCGCCCAGGCGTACACCGCCCGCTACGAGGACGAGGCACTGAGCGCGCTCATCCCGGGCGTGGCCAAGGGCTGCGCCATGGAATTCGTCCGTGAGCCGGGGCTGTTCACCGGGCGCGCGGGTCTCGCGGCCTCAGCCGCCCAGCTCGACCCCGTGACCCGGACGGGGCCCGGCGTCCTGGCCTCCGTACGCAACCTCACCTGGCACCTCGTCGCCGACGGGGACCGGTTGCTCGTCCCGGGTGCGACGCTGCGGCGCTTCTCCGCCGACCTCGGCACGGGGGCAGCGGGTCTGCTGCTCGCCCTGCACTTCCTGTCCGGAGGCCGCGACGGGGGCGCCGCTGGACGGAGCGTCCCCGTCCAGCAGGCCGGGGACGGACTCCCCGGCCTGCTGGACCTCCTCACCCTCGGCTGAGGAGAGGGGAAGCACCGCTCCCGGCGGAGGGGGCCGGCTCCCGTACGCCGGCCCCCTCGGGGCCCGTCTCCTCGCGGACGTACAGACAGAGCAGCCGGGGCACCTCGTACAGCGCGGCGTGTGCGGTGACCTCGCCCGTGGGGGAGGTCACCGCACCGGCGTCGATGAGTGACTCGACCGCGCGTATCGTGCCCCGCTCGTCGCGGTCCAGGGCCGCCATCGCCCGCTCCAGCGTGAAGCCGCCGTCCCACGCGAGCCCCGCGACACGGGCCAGGGCCCCCCGGTCGCGGGCCCCCAGGTCCCGCCAGCCCGCGGCGAGCCGGGAGCGTACGGACACGTCCCCGGCCACCAGTTCGTCCAGGGCCGCCGCCGGGTCGTCGAGCCGGTCCGCGTACTCCGCCAGCGGAAGGTGCCGCAACACCGCGAGCCGCATCCCGCTCACCGCCACCGCCAACGGCAGGCCCCCGCACGCCCGCACGATGCGCACAGCGGCCGCCCGGTCCGAACGCAGCCGGTTTCCGCCGATCAGCGTCCCCAGCAGCTCCAGTGCCTCGTCCTCCCCGGGGGCGGCGAGCGCCGTCCGGTGCACGGCTTCGAGACCGGCGAGCTGCCCGCGGGCGGTGAGCAGCACCGAACTCCGCCCGGACCGGGGCAGCAGCCCGCGCACCGACGCCTCGTCCGCCACGTCGTCCAGCACGATCAGCGCCCGGTGCCGCGACAGCCAGTCCTGCCAGGCGTCCCCGGCCTGCGCGGGGTCCGGCCGGCCGGCACCGCCCACCCCGCACAGCCGCCCCAGCTCGTCCAGCATGTCGTTCCGGGTGCGGGGCACCCCGTCCTCCCGGCGCGCCCGGACATGGACCCGTCCGTCGGGGAAGCAGTCCGCGAGCAGGTGGGCCGCCCGGACGGCCAGGGCCGACTTCCCCACACCGGCCGGGCCGGAGACCACCAGCACGGCACCTTCCGGGCTCCCCGACACGTCGAGCAGCCAGGCCAGTTCGTCCTCCCGGCCGGTGAAGTGCCTGCTGTCCGCGGGCAGTGACACACCGCCCGCCGCGCTCCGGGGCGCGGCGGGCCGGGACGCCCGGCCCTCACCGAGCATCGCCCGATAGAGGCCGGCCATCGCCGGACTGGGTTCCAGGCCCAGCTCCCGGGCGAGCAACTGCCGGTAGTCGTCGTACACCGCCAGCGCCTCCGCCTGACGCCCGGTCTGGTGAAGGGAGTTCATCCACGCCGCCCGCAGCCTCTCCCGGAACGGATGGCGTTCCACGAGGTCCCGCAGGCCGTCCACCGCGACGCCCGCCCGGCCCGTCTCGATCTCGGCCTCGGCCCAGTCCTCGTAGACCGTGAGGCAGCGGGCCTCCAGGCGTTCGGCCTCCTCCGCCACCTCGGCGGAGTCCCTGAGGTCGTGCAGCGGCGGACGTTCCCCCCACAGGTCCAGCGCCTCCCGCAGCAGCCGGGCCGCGGTGCGCAGGTCGCCCCGCTCGGCCGCCGCCCGGCCCGCCCGGGCCAGCGTCCTGAAGCGCAGGGTGTCCAGCTCGCCCTCCTCCACCCGCAGCCGGTAGCCGCCGCAGTCGTGCACCACCCGGTCCCGGTCGTCGCCGTCCACGGAACCGAACAGCGCGCGGGCGGCGCTGACATAGACCTGAAGATTCTTGCGCGCGGTCCGCGGCGGGCCCTCCGGCCACACCACGTCGGTGAGCACATCCACCGGCACGGGGGTGTTGGGCCGTGACAGCAGGGTGGCCAGGACCAGCCTCTGCTTACGCGGTCCGAGCGGCAGCGGCCTGCCGTCGATCACCGCCGAGAGCGGCCCGAGCAGGGAGAAGTACACCGTGCCGGGACCACCGGGGCGGACGGGGGGAAGGGGCATCAGCGGGCCTCCTGGCCGGGGGAGGAGCGACGAGTTGCCGTACTCCGCCGATGCTGCCGCGACGCGGAGCGGTGCACATCCGTGGCCGCCCCGCATCTTCCGGGCGACGCACCCGACCCCCGCCGTCCGTTGCCCCCATGTTGACGGACCGTTCCCCCATCCGGACGGCCGGGTGCGGGCGAGCCGGCCGTCCGGATGGGGGGAACGCACGCTCAGGGCAGGTCGACCACGTACTCCGCGGCGAAGTCGCACAGGGCCGAACGGTTCGCCCGGCCCGTCTTGCTCAGCAGACTGGCCAGGTGCTTCTCCACCGTGCGGGGCGAGATGGACAGCCGCCGGGCGATCTGCTGGTTGCCCGGCCGCTCCGCCAGCAGCACGAACACCTCGTACTCGCGCGGAGTCACCCCGTTGGTGCGCAGTGGCGGAGGGATCCGGTCCCGTCCGTCGCGGTGCTGGGTCACGCTCACCCCCGCCTGCCGCAGTGCCGCCCGGCACGCCGCCGCCGGCGGCTGCACCCCGGCCGAGTGGAAGAACTCCTCGGCGGTGCGCAGCCACACGACCGGCTCGCCCCACCCGTCGGCGAGCGCCGCGTCCGCGACCAGCCGCAGACCGAGATGACGGGCCACCGGGAATGCCTCGGACCGGCCGAGGAAGGACGTCATCCGCCGCGCGGCCCCCGCGGGATCGCCCTCCCTGCCGAGCAGCACCGCCTCCGACAGTTCCAGGAACTGGCGGTTCCATGCGAGGGCGGCACCGGGCGCCCCGGCCACCTCCTCGTACTCCGCGCGCACCGCGTCGCCCGACAGCACCCGCAGCAGCGGGCGCAGCCCGAAGCGGCCGCTCAGGTAGTAGTAGCTGGGGTGGTCGCGCTCCCAGGCCAGGGCGGCGTCCAGCGCGGCCACGGCGGCGGGGCGGTCCTCCTCCAGCAGCGCCCCGATCGCCCCGCAGAATCCCAGGCGCAGGGGCACGAGCGCGGACTGCTCCCCTCCTGCCCTGCGGAACGCGACGAGGGCCCGGTCCGTCTCCCGCCGGCGGCCCCGGTGCGCCGCGGCCGCCGCCCCGGCCAGCAGCAGATAGCGGTGCGCGCCGTGGTTGCCGATCCTGGCGCTCGCCTCCACCGACCGTGCGGTGATCTCCTCCGCCTCGTCCCACCGGGCGCACATCACCGCGTTCATCGCGAGCAGTCCGTCGACGGTCTGCGCCAGCAGCAGGGAGCCCAGCTCCGCCGCGGCCGCCCGCGCCGAGTGCAGGCGGGCCGCGTCACCGGTCCGCATGAAGCCGTTCACCCCCAGACGCACCAAGGCCTCCACCCGCCAGAGCGGCAGGGAGTGCTCGGTGGACAGGGCGAGCATCCGCTCCAGACACGCGTCGGCGGCGTCGAATCCCCGCTCCCGGTGGAGCAGTGCGAGCAACTGCCAGGCCTGGCAGGCCACGACCGGAAGCCCTTCCGCCTCGGCGGTCCCGGCGGCATCGCGCGCGGCCCGTTCGGCCGCCTCCGGCTCCCGGCGGTCCTCCCCGGGGAGCAGGGAGAGGTGACCGTCCACGACGGCGAGCGACGCACGGCGGGCCGGGGACGGCGAGGGGCCGAACAGGTCTCGTGCGGCGCTGATCTGACGGGCTGTGTCCTCGGAGCGCTCCGCCATGACCGCCACCCAGGCGATCTTGATGTGGGCGTCCCCGCGCCGGGCGGCCGCCTCCGTGCGCGCGGGGAGGGGCGGCAGACCGTCGGCCAGGGCCAGAGCCCCGTCGAGGTCGCCGCCCTCGGCCCGGGCCACCGCCAGGGATTCGGTGACGGCTGGGAGATCGGCGTCCGCCGCCAGGGAGAGGGAACGTTCCAGCAGCACCACGGCCGAACCGTGCGAACCCGACGCGAGCATCCGCCGACCCGCCTCGGCGAACTGGAGCGCCGCCCGCGCGCGGTTGCCCGCCGCGAGTTCCAGCGAGGCCACGAGCTGCCGTCGGTCCTCGTCGAGAGGCTCCCCCGACTGCTCGACCGCCACGGCGGCGCGCCGGGCGAGTGCGGCGCGCTCGGCCGGCGCGAGCGAGGAGACCAGCGCCTCGGCGGTCAGGGTGTGGCGGAAGGTGTAGCGGTCGGGGGCCGCCCCGTCGGGTGCGATCACACCGGTCTCGACCGCGGACCGGAGATGGGTGAACAGGGCCCGGTCCTCCAGCCCCGTGACGGTCTGGAGGACCGCCACGGAGAACTGGCCGCCCAGGGTCGCCGCCGTCAGCAGCAGGTCCCGCACCGGCTCGTCCATCCGGTCCAGCCGGTGGGCCCAGCTCCGCAGGATGCGCGACGGGAGGGATCCGTCGGGTCGGCCCGCCGCCTCCCACCCGCTCTCCGTGCGCCGCAGCCTGCCGGTGTCTAGCAGGTCGTCGAGCAGCACCTCGACCAGGTAGGGGTTGCCCGCAGCGCGTTCGACCAGACGCCGCTGGACCTCTTCGGGTATCAGCTCGGGCGGTGTCTCCAGACATGCCCCGGTCAGGGTCCGTACGTCCGCGTCGTCGAGCCCGCGTAACTCCACCACCGTCGCGGTGTGACGCTGCTCGGCGGAGCGCACGAGGTCCAGGGCGGTGCCCTGCTCCGGGCGCAGGGTGCCCAGCAGCAGGACCGGGAGGTCCGCCAGGTTGTCGATGACGTACTCCACGACCGCGACGGTCTCCGTGTCGCAGTCGTGGAGGTCCTCCAGCAGGACCACGCAGCCGCTGTCCCTGCCGAGGACCGACAGCAGCCGCAGCAGGGCCTCCGCCAGTTCGACCACGGTCTCCGTGTACCCGGCCGACGCCCCGCTCCGCCACTCCGGGACCAGCCTGGCCAACGCCGGGTGGTACGGGGTGAGTTCCGGATCGGTCGGTGTGCCCGCCGCACGGAAATGGGACGAGAGGGCCTCCACCAGGGGGCGGAACGGCACGACCAGGCCGGTGGAGCCCGCCCGCCCGCGCAGCACCGGCATGCCCAGCCCGTAGGCACGGTAGGCGCATTCGCCCACCAGCCGGGACTTGCCGATCCCCGCCTCGCCGACGAGGAACAGCGCGCGCCCCGAACGCCGTCGTGCGGCGTCCAGGGCGCTGCTCAGCAGGCCGATCTCCTCGTCACGACCGACGACGACCGGCGAATTCGCACGCATGGCCGCAGGCTACTGGAGCCGTACAGAGTGCGGCAGTAGGCACATTCCCGTCATGACGTGCACGGTGGCGGGGAACGGTCACATCGGGGCGGTGAACGTCGTCCACGGCAGGTCGGGGACGTCGACGTTCCCGTCCGAGGCGCTGAGAAGTCTGCTCCGCAGACCCAGCCCGCCGTTGTTCCCCAGCGATATCCGGCCCGCGGGGTGCTCGAAGGCGCCCTCGTGCGCCACGGTGACGTCCACGTATCCGGCCGACTCGCTGATCTGCGTCATCTCTGCCTCTTCTTCTGGTCGTTGGTCGAGAACGTCATGGGTACGCGGGTCCGGTCGGCCCCCGTGGAGTGGCGCATGAGCAGTGCCGGGCCGATCCGGTCGGGGAACCCCGCCCGCAGCAGCCCGTGTCCGATGCCGGACAGGCCGGTGAGCAGCCCCGGGTGAGATACGTGTCCGGGTGTACCGCAGCGCGACTGCGCCCGGTCGGCGGCGGCCAGCAGCGTGCCGGTCCGGCGCAGCCAGTGCGGGCGCAGCCGGGGCAGGGCGGCGTGAGCGAGGAGTTCGAGGACGCCCAGTTCCCCGTGGCACAGGCTGTCGTCCGCCTGCGGTGCGGCCCGGGCCACGTCACCGGCCTGCTCCGCGAGCCATTCGCGGAGCTCCGGATCGGCCAGGGCCTCGGGGCTGTCGGCGACCGCGAGTGCGACCCCCGTCGTCCCCTCGCACCAGGCCCGGCCGCCGCCCGCCACCCGTACGGCGCCGCGCAGGGCGTCCAGTCCGGCGGTCCGGTGGCGCGTGCCGCCCCCCGCCCCGGCGAACCGCAGCAGTGCCCAGCCGATGCCCGCCGCCCCGTCCGCGAACCCGGCGGACGACGGCGGTGCCGTCTCCACGAGCCTTTCGGCGCACCGCTCGGCGCCGCGCCAAGCCTCGGTCCGGCCGGTGGCGCGGTGAACGGCGAGCAGTGACACCAGCCCCCCGGCCGTGCCGCCGCGCACCCCGAGCCCCTCCTCTGCCGAACTCGCCGCACAGGCCAGCCGCGTGGCGGGCCCCGCCCAGTCCAGTACCCGGCTGTCGTCCAGCAGCGTCCCGACCTCGGTGAGGGCGTACGCGATGCCCCCGAGGCCGGAGAAGGCGCCGGAGCCGAGCACCCCGAGGTCGTCACCACGCAGGTGCAGCGCGTCCAGCAGACCGGGCAGGGGCGCCAGTGCGGCCCGGGCCGCACTGGCGTACCGGGCGGCCCCGGTCAGGGACGCCAGCTGTGCGAGGAACAGCGCGGGCCCGGTGTAGCCGCCCGCGAGGTCGGCCGCCAGCGGCGTGAGACGCCAGTAGCGCTCGCCGAGCAGCTCCAGACCGAGCCAGTTGGCCCGGGTGCCACTGTCGTACGCGAGCGAGACGAGCTGGTCACCCACCGAACGGGCGGCGGACAGCAGCCGCTCCGGTTCCGGGGCGGTGGCCTCGGTCCTGGGTCTCCCGGACCCGGCGGCGGCGTGCGGAGGCTCGGTGGAGGTGCTCACCATGGCGGTGCGGATGATCCGTTCCTGGTCCAGCCGGTCCACGGTGTCCAGGGCCCGGACCTTCGCCTCCACCCGTGCCAGCCCGCTGGGCCCGACGGGCCCCCGCAGCCTGCGCCCGTTGCCGCTCCACACCTCGGTCAGTCCCGGACGCGTCGTGAACACGGGGACGTCGCCCTGCCACAGTTCCGCGATCTCCTCGTCCTCCAGGCCGGCGAGCGCGGGGGTGCCCAGGGCGCCGGTGCGCAGGAGCGCGAACACCTGCTGGCGCTCGGCGGCGTCCCGCATCAGATCCGGGTGGGTGGACTCGTGCAGCAGGGTGGCGTACGTCCAGGTCGGCCTCGGGACGAAACGGGTCTCGTCGTCCGCGAAGAGGCGCAACAGGCCGCGTGGGCCGAGCAGTTCGTCACGCGAGTCGCTGACGGCGGTGTAGGCGGTGCGGAAACCGTCGCACAGGGCGTCGGTGAACCGGAAGGGATCGGCCGGAGCCCCGTCGAGGGTGGGGCGGTTGGCCGAATCGCCGAACCGTCCGGTGGCGCGCACCAGGTGCATGGTGTCGGTGCCCGCCGCAGCCCAGGAGGCCGTCTCCAGCGGTGAGGAGGCGGCCCTGCCGCCACCGACGGCGGACATGTCCAGCGCGGTGGTGTCCCCGACCAGCAGTTGCGGGAGCAGCCCGACACGGTGCACCGAGCTGTACAGGGCGCGGGCGGCCGGATCGGCGGGCGGGACCTGGGTCAGCGGCGGATGGAACAGCGTCTCCACATCGACCAGGACGGGATGCGCCCCGCAGGCGATGAGGTTCTCGTGATGCAGGTCCGTGCCGTCCAGGACGTGCAGGAGGGCCAGCAGCGCACCCAGGCGCCGGTAGAAGAGCGTGGTCCCGGACGCCGAGCGGCAGGGGGCGTCCTCGATGAACTCGGCCCAGCCGTACGCGCCCCGGTCCAGGACCCGGGGCGCGCGCAGACCGGGCGTCCCCTCCAAGGAGTTGAACCATTGCACCAGGGTGTCGAAGTGCCGGTGCGCGGCGAGCGGGCGCGGCTTGTAGACCAGACGGGCGCCGTCGGCGAACCGCAGCAGCATCACCGACCGGCCTCCGCGGTGGCTGTCGCCCGTACCTGCCTCGACCTCGGTCAGGGTGTGCGGCCCGTAGTCGGTGAGCCGGGCCGTGCCCCGGTCCCCGAGCACCGCGGAGGAAGCGAGGGGTCCCCCGTCCGCCGCGAGCCGGCCGAGCATCTCGGCGAACGCGTCCGCCGCGTTCATGGCCGCCCGCGCGAGGATCCTGGCGAGGACCGGGTAGGCGGTGACCAGCGAGGTGAGGCCCGCCCGGCTCGCGGTCAGCCGCAGGAAATCCCGGAAGCGCTCACGCGGCCCGGAGCCCGTCAGCCTGCCCGCGATCCGCGCGTCGTGCAGTTCCGACACGAGGGTCCGGGCGGCCAGCACGGCCAGGCGCCGTTCGACGTCGCGCCGGAAGCCGTCCACCACACCGGCGGAGCAGGAGCCCGGTCCCGGCCGCCTGCCGGCGTCCCCGGACATCGCGGACACCATCCGGTCGGCCGCCCGGGCCGCGAACGGGGCGACGACCAGGACGAAGCCGGTCAGTTCCGGGTAGGCCCGGTCCGCGATCCGTGCCGAGCGCGGCGCCCGGCCGACCGCCTCACGGGCGAAACCGGCCCACTCGGGTTCGTCTGCCGGGCGCGGTCCGACCGTGCCGGGAACCCACCAGGGTTCGCCGTGCTCCTGGAATCCGAAGAGGCCGGCGGTGTCCGGTACCGGGGCGTGGTCCTCGCCGTCCGACGGCGCCGTACCGCTGATCGCTTCCCTCTCCACCACCGCGTTCACCTCCCCGGTCCAGGGAGGCCCCAGCGGTTCTCCCGTGCCCATCCTGGAGGGCGCGAGGTTCCCGCACATGGGGGAGTCGCCCCCATCTTTCGGGGTGCGACGGCCGGACGGTACGGGAGTACCAGGTCAGCGGGAAGGCGGTGCCGTCGATCCGCGTTCCATGACTTCGGCCTCGATGGTCACGATGCCCCCGGGCGGCGGGGTCTCCTTGCCCATCGCCAGCCGTCCTGCGCGCGCCCCGGCCTCGTAGAGGGGGAGCCGTACGGTCGTCAGCGCGGGTACGGCGTCGACCGAGAACGGCAGGTCGTCGAAGCCGGCCACCGAGACGTCCTCGGGGATGCGGAGCCCCCGGTCCCGGAGGGCGGCGCAGGCACCCAGTGCCACCGTGTCGTTGGCGGCGACCACCGCCGTGATGCCGGGCTCGCGGCGCAGGAGTTCGAGTGTGGCGTCGTAGCCGGAGCTCCTGTCGTACGGGCCGTGCACGGTGACGTTCTCCTCGTCGCCGTACAGCCCCGCCGCCTTCATGGCCTCGCGATGGCCCTCCAGCCGGTGCCGGGTCGTGGTGCGCTCCAGCGGGCCGGCGACGTAACCGACGCGCCGGTGCCCCAGGGCGATCAGATGCTCGGTCAGGCGCCTGGCCCCGCCCCGGTTGTCGAAGGCCAGCGCGGCGAGCACGGCGTCGCCCTCCTGGAGCGGCGGCCGTCCGCAGAGGACGACCCTGGTCCCGGCGTCCGCGAGCTTCGTGAGTTTCGCCGTCATCGCGGCCTGGTGGGCGGGGTCCTCCAGCGCGCCGCCGGTGAGGACGACGGCGGCGGCCCGCTGGCGCTGGAGCAGTGTCAGATAGGTGAGTTCGCGCTCGGGGGATCCGCCGGTGTTGCAGACGACGGCGAGTTTCTCCCCGCCCGCCCGTCCGGACCCGTCGCCGGGCCCGCCGATCTGGCTCTGCGCCGCCCCGGCCATGATCCCGAAGAACGGGTCGGCGATGTCGTTGACCAGGATGCCCACGAGGTCGGACGTGGCGGCGGCGAGTGAACTGGCGGGGCCGTTCAGCACGTAGTCCAGGTCGTCCACCGCGCGCAGGACCCGTTCCCGGGTGGACGACGCCACCGGGTAGTTGCCGTTCAGGACACGGGACACGGTGGCCGGGGACACCCGGGCGCGGGCCGCGACGTCCGCCAGGGTGACTGTCATGGCTCTCCTCCGAGGAGTTGTGAAGCGGCCCCTCTTGTCCGGGCCGCTGTCGGCAGGCTAGCGTCATACCGTATAGAAAGCGCTTGCTACGGCTGCATGGAGGAACATTCGTGACACGCAGGACAGTGCGCATCGCCATGAACGGCGTCACGGGACGCATGGGATACCGGCAGCACCTGGTGCGCTCGATCCTCGCGATCCGGGAGCAGGGCGGCCTCGACCTCGGCGACGGCGACGTGCTGTGGCCCGAGCCCGTGCTCGTCGGCCGCCGCGCCCACGCGCTGGAGGCGCTCGCGGCCCGGCACGGTCTGACCGAGTGGTCCACGGACCTCGACGCGGTCCTCGCCGACGAATCCGTCGACCTCTACTTCGACGCCCAGGTCACCTCCGCCCGCGTCGACGCGATCAAGAAGGCGATCGCCGCCGGCAAGCACGTCTACACCGAGAAGCCCACCGCCACCGACGTCGAGGGAGCCCTGGAACTCGCCCGCCTCGCCCGTGACGCCGGCATCAAGCACGGCGTCGTCCAGGACAAGATCTTCCTGCCGGGCCTGCTCAAGCTGAAGCGCCTCATCGACGGCGGATTCTTCGGCGAGATCCTTTCCGTGCGGGGCGAGTTCGGCTACTGGGTCTTCGAAGGCGACTGGCAGGACGCCCAGCGCCCCTCCTGGAACTACCGCGCGGAAGACGGCGGCGGCATCGTCGTCGACATGTTCCCGCACTGGGAGTACGTCCTGCACGAGCTGTTCGGCCAGGTCACGAGCGTCTCGGCGCTTGTGCGGACGCACATCCCGCAGCGCTGGGACGAACAGGGCAAGCCCTACGCCGCCACCGCCGACGACGCCGCCTACGGCACCTTCCAGCTCGCGGGCGGCGCCGTCGCCCAGATCAACTCCTCCTGGGCCGTGCGCGTCAACCGCGACGAACTCGTCGAGTTCCAGGTCGACGGCACCCACGGCTCCGCCGTCGCCGGGCTGCGCAGCTGCCGCGTCCAGCACCGCTCCGCCACGCCCAAGCCGGTCTGGAACCCTGACCTGCCGGTCACCGAGCCCTTCCGCGACCAGTGGCAGGAGGTCCCGGACAACACGGTGTTCGACAACGGCTTCAAGGCCCAGTGGGAACTCTTCCTGCGCCACGTCGTCCTCGACGAGCCCTACACCTGGGACCTCATGGCCGGCGCCCGCGGCGTCCAGCTCGCCGAACTCGGCCTCAGGTCGTCGGCCGAGGGCCGCCGCTTCGACGTACCGGAGCTGAGCCTGTGACCATCCAGCTCCCGCACGGTCCGTACGAACCCCGGACGATTCCGCTCGACCTGAAGCCGTCCGGCGCGCCGCTCGCCTCCCGCACGGTGTTCTCCGCCGCGCACGTCGTGGCCGACCCGTACGCGGACGTCGCCCCCGGCGACCCCGCCGCCGTCGACTGGGACGCCACCCTCGCCTTCCGCCGCCACCTCTGGTCACACGGCCTGGGGGTCGCCGAGGCCATGGACACCGCCCAGCGCGGCATGGGCCTGGACTGGGCCGGGGCCGCCGAACTCATCCGCCGCTCCGCCGCCGAGGCCAAGGCCGTGGGCGGGAGGATCGCCTGCGGTGTGGGCACCGACCAGCTCACGGGCCCGGCAACCCTGCCCGAGGTGCGCGCGGCGTACGAGGAGCAGCTCGCCCTGGTCGAGGAGAGCGGCGCGCAGCCCATCCTGATGGCCTCCCGCGCACTCGCCGCCGCGGCGGACGGCCCCGAGGACTACCTGGAGGCGTACGCCCACCTCCTGCGCCAGGCCACCGAGCCGGTCGTCCTGCACTGGCTCGGCCCCATGTTCGACCCGGCTCTGGACGGGTACTGGGGCAGCACGGACCTCGACGCCGCCACCGACACCTTCCTCAAGGTCATCGCGGAGCACCCGGACAAGATCGACGGCATCAAGGTCTCGCTCCTGGACGCCGAGCGGGAGGTCGGCGTCCGCCGTCGTCTCCCCGGCGGGGTGCGCTGCTACACCGGTGACGACTTCAACTACCCCGAGCTGATCGCGGGCGACGACCGGGGCTTCAGCCACGCGCTGCTCGGCATCTTCGACCCGCTCGGCCCGCTGGCCGCACACGCGGTGCGGATCCTGGACACCGGGGACGTACAGGGGTTCCGGGATCTCCTCGATCCCACGGTCGAGCTGTCCCGCCACCTCTTCCGGGCGCCGACCCGCTTCTACAAGACGGGCGTGGTGTTCCTCGCCTGGCTCGCGGGCCACCAGGACCACTTCACGATGGTCGGCGGCCTGCAGTCGGCCCGTTCGCTGCCGCACCTGGCGACGGCGTACGAACTGGCCGACCGGCTGGGCCTGTTCCCCGACCCGGGGCTGGCCGAGTCCCGCATGCGCGCGCTGCTGGCCGTCCACGGAGGTGGCCGATGAGCACCGCCCTGTCCCGCCTGTCCGTCAACCAGGAGACGGTCCGGCAGCTCTCCCTGCCGGACCTCGTCGAGGCCTGCACCGCGTCCGGGATCGGACAGGTGGGCCTCTGGCGGGCCCCCGTGCAGGCGTACGGGGTGGAGCGCGCGGGGAAGCTGTTCAGGGAGGCGGGCCTCGCCGTCACCAGCCTCTGCCGGGGCGGCTTCCTCACCGCGACCGACCCCGCCGAGCGTGCCCGCGCCCTGCGGGACAACCGGGCGGCGATCGACGAGGCCGCCGGCGTGGGCACCGACACCCTGGTCCTCGTCTCGGGCGGACTCCCGGACGGGCAGAAGGACCTGCACGCCGCCCGGGAGCGGATCGCCGACGCACTGGCCGAACTCGCGCCGTACGCACAGGAACGCGGCGTGCGGCTCGCCATCGAACCGCTGCACCCGATGTTCGCGTCGGACCGCTGCGTCGTCTCCACCCTGTCCCAGGCGCTGGACCTCGCCGAGCGGTTCCCCGCCGAGCAGGTCGGCGTGGTGGTCGACGCGTACCACGTCTGGTGGGACGACACGGCGCCCGCGCAGATCGCGCGGGCCGGTGCGGGCGGCCGGATCCACTCCTTCCAGCTCGCCGACTGGATCACTCCGCTTCCGGCCGGAGTCCTTGTGGGCCGAGGTCAGCTGGGGGACGGCTGCGTGGACTTCCGTGCGCTCCGCGCCCAGGTGGAGGCGGCCGGGTTCGACGGACCGATCGAGGTCGAGATCTTCAATGAGAGTCTGTGGGCCCGCGACGGCGCCGAGGTGGTCGCGGAAGTCGCCGCGCGTTACACGGATCATGCCTGCTGAGAGCCCTGCCGGACGCCTTGGGTAAAGAGACGGTCAAGGCGTACAACTATTCCGCGCCTTCCCCTGTCGTACTCAGCGTCGGGACTTCCGGGGAGGGGTCCGGGGGGATTCGGGAAGCCCGACGGAGGGGGAAAGCGAGGGGGGTCCGGCCTGGCGGCCGGGCCCCATTCCGCTTTCGCGAGGCGCCCGTGCGACACCTCGCGAGGCGTTACGTGAGCCGTCCGGGGCTCGTCGGAACGGAACCGGTCCCGGCCCCCGCCGCTCGGTCCTGCGACGGGCGGCCCGGACGCCCCGCGCCCGCACACACGAAGGTCCATGGAATGCCCAGACTCAAAGTCAGCGTGATCGTGCCCGTCCACAACACCGGGAAATACGTCGACGAGTGCGCCCCGTCGCTGCTCGGGCAGAGCCTTCCGGCCGACGAGTACGAGGTCATCTACGTCGACGACGGCTCCACGGACGACACCCTGGCACGGCTGGAGAAGCTCGCGGCGGCACACCGCCACGTCCACGTGCACACCCAGCCCAACTCCGGCTGGCCGGGCGCGCCGCGCAACCTCGGCATGGCGCACGCCAAGGGCGAGTACGTGCAGTTCGTCGACCACGACGACATGCTCGGACCCGAGGCCCTCGAGCGGCTGTACGAGCACGCGACACGCAACCGGGCCGACGTGGTGATCGGCAAGATGTCCAGCACGATGGTGCGGCCCCGGCGGCTGTTCCGGCACACGCTGGACAACTGCACCATCGAGAACGACGAACTCATGCAGAGCATGTCGCCGCACAAGATGTTCCGTCGTGCCTTCGTCGAGCAGCACGGACTGCGCTTCCCCGAGGGCCCGTGGATCATGGAGGACCTGGCCTTCGTCACCGCCGCCTATCTGAAGGCGGAACGGATATCGGTCCTTGCCGACTACCCCTGCTACTACTGGATGAAGCGGGACGACGGTGGCAACAACACCCGTCACCGGTTCAATCCACGGCACGGATTCTGGCCCAATCTCCGTACCGTCATCGGCTTGATCAAGGACGGCACGGACCCCTCCGACGACATCGACGCGTTGCAGAACCGGCTCCTCCACCGCCTCTACCACGTCGAGGTCCTGTCCAGGGCCCGCGAGCCCGAGATCCTGCGCGAGGACCCGGCCGAGCAGCGCCGGCGATTCGACACGGCCCGCGAGGTGGCGCTGGAGGAGTTCCCGGCCGCCGTACGGCGTGGGCTGCCCGCGGTGAGCGGTCTGCGGGCCGAGCTGCTCGAACGCGGCGCCTTCGACGGTGCGTCCGCGTTCGCGGAGCACGTCAGCGCCGTGTCCGTCCGCAGCACGCTCGGCACCCCGTACTGGCAGGACGGCTGCCTCGTGGCCGACATCATGCTGGAACTGCTGCGCGGTGACGGAGAGCCGATGGTCCTGACCGAACGCGACGGGACGTGGTGGCTCGACCCGGAGCTGCTGACCGGCGTGACGGGGGCCGAGGACGGATGGGAGGTCCGCGACCCGTTCCGGATGGCGTACGCGGAACTGGTCGTCAAGGACCGGGACCGGGAGGACTGGTGGTACCCGGAAGGCGACCTGGAGGTGCGGCTGCAGCCGGCGGGGGAGGGCAGGTCCCTGCTCCGCGCCTCCGGGCGACTGCGCCTCGACCCGCAGCGGCTGGCCGGCGGACAGCGGCTCGAGCGCGGGGTGTACGACGTGTGGGCTTTCGTCAACCTGCTGGGCATCGACCGGATGGTCCGCGTGACCGGGCAGGGCGCTCCCAGCGGGCCGGCGGCGGGCCCGGCGCTTCTCGACGGAGGGCTCGGGCTCCCGTACTGGACCACCGGCCGCGGTCAGCTCGCCCTCGACATGGACCAGCGCCTGCGCGGACTCGGCCCCGACACGGCCGGTGCCTCGGCAGCGAACGCCGGGCGGGGGGAGCTGACGCTCCCGCTGCCGTACATCGCCGCGGTGCCCGGAGCCCCGGCCCGCGTCAAGGTCACCGTGGCCGCCCTGAAGGTCACCGCCGAAGTGGTCCCCGACCCTGAGGGGCCGACGGCGCTGCTGCGCCTCCCCGCCCGTCTGAAGCTGCCGGACGGACGCCATCCGGTCACCCTGCCGAAGGCGGCCGCGCCGGTCGCGTACGCCGTGGTCCGCGGCGGCACACTGCTCCGGCTGGAGGGCCCGGCCTACGAGGCGGGCACCGGGCGCCGGATCCTCGACACGGTCGCCGACAACCGTCAGGTCCGGCGCGTACGGCGACGGCTGCCCGGCCGGGCGCGCTGAGGGGGCGGGCGCCCCGGCCCCGCGCCGCCCGCCGAGGTGGATCAGGACGTCCGGTACGGCTTCCGGAAGAGTGCGGTCCAGAGGAAGTCCTTGCCGAAGAGGGGGGAGCCGGCCGGCTCGTCCCGCATCCGCCGGAGTTCGATCTCCTCCAGGTCGGCGAAGATCCAGCGCAGCTCCTCGGGCGTGTAGGCGAGGCCGCCGAGCAGGCCCGCCTCGCCGTAGAAGGCCGCGTCGGGCAGTTCGGACCCCATCGCACCGGAGGCGAAGCAGCCGAGGACGAGGTGTCCGCCCGGAACGAGGTTGCGTTCCAGGAACCCCAGGTAGCTGACGCGGCGGTGGGGCGGCAGGTGGTGGAAGCAGCCGGAGTCGTGGATCAGGTCGTACGGCCCGGCCGGCGCCCCCTCGGCGAAGGCGTCACCGCAGTGGAACCGGACATCCGCTCCCGCCTCGACGGCTCGTTCGCGGGCCCAGGCGATGGCGCCGGGCGACAGGTCGACCGCGTCGACGTCGAAGCCCCGCGAGGCGAGGAACAGCGCGTTGCGCCCCGGGCCGCAGCCGAGATCGAGGGCGCGCCCCGGCGTGATCAGGGCCCTGTCGAGACAGGAGACGAGATTCTCGTCGGGCTTCGCCACGAAGAAGGGCACAGGCTTCGACCTGTCCGCGTAGAAGCCGTCCCACCAGGCCCCCGCCCCTTGCGTCCACCGGTCGGCCTCCGGCGCGAACAGGCTGTCCATGAGCTTCAGGACGTCGTCCACCGAGCGTATGTTCCGGTCCATTCGGAACCCCCTTCCAGACAGCGCAAGCATAGTCGCGTGGAGGGTATAAGCCCAGGTCAAAGGGTGTTTTAAGCGGCTCGGGGGGGAGGTGTGAGCACCCTTCGGTCCGCGGGTGAGGTCCTGGGTCCGGGTGCCGGTGATCTCCCCCGCAGGGGCCCTTCGCGGGCCGCTACGGGGTGCCGCAGGGCGGCGCACGGCCGCCTTTCTCCACGACCTCGGGAGCCGTCCCGAACGCCGGGGATCCGACCCGCCGGGCCCGGTGCCCGGCGGGTCAGTCGAAGAGGCCGACCAGTCCGTTCACCCAGATCGCGAGGAACACGAGCGTGACGGCCAGGCATCCCAGGGCGGCCAGGGACTGCCCGAAGGAGCCGTCGTCCGCGGTGCCGTTCCCGGTGTCCGGGAGGGTGTCCCAGTCGAGAGCCCGGCCCGCGGAGGCGCTCGCCGAGCGCCGTGCGGATGCCAGCTCCCCCACGGCGAAGGCCGAACCCGCGGCCGCCTCCGGTCCACGCCAGGCCAGGGCCCTCATCCGGCGCACGGGATCGGTGTACCGCGCGTCGAAGGCGGCGGTCTCGTCGGCGGAGCGGTCCTGCTCCAGGTACATCCAGCGTCCGGCCTCGGCGGGGTCGCCGTACAGCCGGTACACCTCGGCCAGCCGGCGGCGCAGTGTGTGGTCGTGCGGGAAGGACGAGACCAGCCCGCGCAGCCGCTGTCGTGCCATCGGTATGCGCCCGGCGGCGAGGTCGCCGTCGACGCGCGCCAGGGTGTCGGTCAGTGCCATGGCTGCATCATCGGTGCGGGCCCTCCCGCGAGTCGACCGGATTTGAGGCGCCGCCCGCCCCGTGCGGAGCGACGCCCGTCCCTCCCGGCGCGGGCCGAACGTCCCCGTGCCGTAAGGGACGTTCGGCATGCCTCCGGCCGGAAGGACGGCAGTGCGAGGCGGCTCCGAGGTGAGCGGGGGCAGACTGTCGGTGGCAGCCGGTAGCGTCGTCCCATGTCCAACACGGCCGTGCTCGAAGGTGTCCTGGAGCGGATCACCTACGCCAACGAGGAGAACGGCTACACCGTCGCCCGCGTCGACACCGGCCGCGGGGCCGGCGACCTGCTCACCGTCGTCGGCTCGCTGCTCGGTGCCCAGCCCGGTGAGTCCCTGCGGATGGAGGGGCGTTGGGGCACCCATCCGCAGTTCGGCAGGCAGTTCCAGGTCGACAACTACACGACGGTCCTCCCGGCCACCATCCAGGGCATCCGCCGTTACCTCGGGTCGGGCCTGATCAAGGGCATCGGCCCCGTCATGGCCGACCGCATCACCACCCACTTCGGCGTGGACACCCTCGACATCATCGAGCAGCAGCCGAAACGCCTGGTCGAGGTGCCGGGTCTCGGCCCGAAACGCACGAAGATGATCGCCGCGGCGTGGGAGGAGCAGAAGGCGATCAAGGAGGTCATGGTCTTCCTCCAGACCGTCGGTGTGTCCACCTCCATCGCGGTCCGCATCTACAAGAAGTACGAGGACGCGTCGATCTCCGTCGTGAAGAACCAGCCCTACCGGCTGGCCGCCGACGTCTGGGGCATCGGCTTCCTCACCGCCGACCGCATCGCCCAGGCCGTCGGCATCCCTCACGACAGCCCCGAGCGGGTCAAGGCCGGACTCCAGTACGCGCTGTCGCAGTCCACCGACCAGGGGCACTGCTTCCTGCCCGAGGAGCGGCTGATCGCGGACGGGGTCAAGCTCCTCCAGGTGGACACCGGGCTCGTCATCGACTGCCTCGCCGAACTCGCCGAGGACCCGGAAGGTGTCGTGCGCGAGAGGGTGCCGGGGCCCGAGGACGGGCAGCCCGTCACAGCCGTGTACCTGGTGCCGTTCCACCGCGCCGAGATCTCCCTCGCGGCCCAGGTGCAGCGCCTGCTGCGTACACCGGAGGACCGGATGCGGGCGTTCCAGGACGTCGACTGGGACAAGGCGCTGACCTGGCTCGCCCGGCGTACGGGCGCGACGCTCGCCCCCGAGCAGGAGGCTGCCGTCCGGCTCGCGCTCAGCAGGAAGGTCGCCGTGCTCACCGGCGGCCCCGGCTGCGGGAAGTCGTTCACCGTCCGCTCCGTGGTCGAGCTGGCCCGCGCCCGGAACGCGAAGGTGGTGCTGGCCGCTCCCACCGGGCGGGCGGCGAAGCGGCTGTCCGAGCTGACCGGCGCCGAGGCGTCCACCGTGCACCGGCTCCTGGAATTGAAGCCCGGCGGGGACGCCGCCTACGACCGGGAACGGCCGCTGGACGCCGACCTGGTCGTCGTCGACGAGGCGTCGATGCTGGATCTGCTGCTCGCCAACAAGCTCGTCAAGGCGGTGGCACCCGGTGCCCATCTCCTGCTGGTCGGCGATGTGGACCAGCTTCCCTCGGTCGGCGCGGGGGAGGTGCTGCGGGATCTGCTCGCCGAGGGCGGGCCCGTCCCCGCCGTCCGGCTGACGACCATCTTCCGGCAGGCCCAGAAGTCCGGCGTCGTGACCAACGCCCACCGGATCAACTCCGGGGTGCCGCCCCTGACCCAGGGGCTGGACGACTTCTTCCTGTTCGTCGAGGACGAGACGGAGGACGCCGGCGTACTCGCCGTCGATGTCGCCGCCCGCCGCATCCCCGCCAGGTTCGGTCTGAACCCACGCCGTGACGTACAGGTCCTCGCCCCGATGCACCGCGGCCCGGCAGGCGCCGGCCATCTCAACGGGCTGCTCCAGCAGGCCATCACCCCCGGACGCCCGGACCTGCCCGAGAAGCGGTTCGGAGGGCGGGTCTTCCGGGTAGGCGACAAGGTGACACAGATCAGAAACAACTATGACAAAGGGGAGAACGGTGTATTCAACGGCACGGTCGGCATCGTCACCGCCCTCGACCCGGACGAGCAGAGGCTGACGGTCCTGACGGACGAGGACGAGGAGATCGTCTACGACTTCGACGAACTGGACGAGCTGGCCCACGCCTATGCGATGACGATCCACCGCTCGCAGGGCAGCGAGTACCCGGCGGTGGTCGTTCCCGTCACGACCAGCGCCTGGATGATGCTGCAGCGGAACCTGCTGTACACCGCGGTGACCAGGGCCAAGAGGCTTGTCGTGCTGGTCGGTTCACGGAAGGCCATCGGTCAGGCGGTCCGCACCGTTTCCGCAGGCAGACGCTGTACGGCACTGGATTTCCGGCTTCGGAGCGATACGGCCGGAGACTTCCCGGAAAAATGATCGATCAAAACGGTGGGAAACATCACTGAGCTCTTCCGGAACCGGGGTCCAGGGGGCAGGATGAGAAAGTTGACGGCACTCAGTGCCGCCAGTAGGTCCAATGGACGACCCCGAGTGCACTCTCCTGAGCCAAATGGGGGAGGGTGGAGACAGTCAGGGCACCTCGAAGAAGAGGCACTACGTCGGTGAGGGATGACGTGAGCGAGCACACCAACAACGCTGTAGTACTGCGGTACGGCGATGACGAGTACACCTACCCGGTGATCGACAGCACCGTCGGCGACAAGGGCTTCGACATCGGGAAGCTCCGGGCCAACACCGGCCTGGTGACGCTGGACAGCGGATACGGCAACACGGCCGCCTATAAATCCGCCATCACCTACCTCGACGGCGAGCAGGGCATCCTGCGGTACCGGGGCTACCCGATCGAGCAGCTCGCGGAGAGCTCGACGTTCCTCGAGGTCGCCTACACGCTGATCAACGGTGACCTTCCCAAGGTCGACGAGCTGTCGGCCTTCAAGAACGAGATCACCCAGCACACGCTGCTGCACGAGGACGTCAAGCGCTTCTTCGACGGCTTCCCGCGCGACGCCCACCCGATGGCCATGCTGTCCTCGGTCGTCAGCGCGCTGTCCACCTTCTACCAGGACAGCCACAACCCGTTCGACGAGGAGCAGCGTCACCTCTCGACGATCCGGCTGCTGGCCAAGCTCCCGACGATCGCGGCGTACGCGTACAAGAAGTCGATCGGTCACCCGTTCGTCTACCCGCGCAATGACCTCGGCTACGTCGAGAACTTCCTGCGCATGACGTTCTCGGTGCCCGCCCAGGAGTACGTGCCGGACCCGGTCGTCGTCTCGGCGCTCGAGAAGCTGCTCATCCTGCACGCGGACCACGAGCAGAACTGTTCGACCTCCACCGTGCGCCTGGTCGGCTCCTCGCAGGCGAACATGTTCGCCTCGATCTCCGCGGGCATCTCCGCCCTGTGGGGCCCGCTGCACGGCGGCGCCAACCAGTCGGTCCTGGAGATGCTCGAGGGCATCCAGGCCAACGGCGGCGACGTCGACTCCTTCATCCAGAAGGTCAAGAACAAGGAGGACGGCGTCCGCCTGATGGGCTTCGGCCACCGGGTGTACAAGTCCTTCGACCCGCGCGCCAAGATCATCAAGGCTGCCGCGCACGACGTGCTGTCCTCGCTCGGCAAGTCCGACGAGCTGCTCGACATCGCGCTCAAGCTGGAGGAGCACGCGCTCTCCGACGAGTACTTCGTCTCGCGCAACCTCTACCCCAACGTGGACTTCTACACGGGTCTGATCTACCGCGCCATGGGCTTCCCGACCGAGATGTTCACCGTGCTCTTCGCGCTCGGCCGCCTTCCCGGCTGGATCGCCCAGTGGCACGAGATGATCAAGGAGCCGGGATCGCGCATCGGCCGCCCGCGCCAGATCTACACCGGCGAGGTCCTGCGCGACTTCGTCCCGGCCGAGAGTCGCTGAATCCCGCTCGCCTGAGCCGCTGCCGTACCCGGCCGATCCGGCCGGCATCCTTCGCCCCGCGTACCGCGCCCGACTTTCGGAGCGCGGTGTCGGGGCGATTCGGCGTTCGTGGAACCTGTGGTCCGGGGGTGGAGCGGCGCGTACGCCTGCATGCGGAAAAACGCCCCGCCTGCCGATCCCCCCACGGGTCGACGGACGGGGCGTTTTCCATATCCCGGAGCGGATTCCCCCCACGGGATCCGGCCGGGCGTCTGAAGGGAGCCTGAACTCCGTTTGTTCTGCCGGTGACGCGTATTCAGTTCTGTCCTGCTGTGCGGCTGCCGGGGTACGTACGGGAGGGCCGCTCAAAGCTCCCCGGTGCACGTGCCCCGGCCGGCGATCGCCAGGAGCGTCCCCCAAGACACTCCATCGGACGTCCCCCAAGACATCCATGACATCGCACTCTTAGACTCACCAACCCATCAGATGGTTACCCTCGAATCGGTGTGATCTAAGTCTCTTTGTAGAAATTATGTGAAGGAGCGCAACCTCAGACTGTTCGTCACGACGAACACCGACGAAAACGCCATCGCCGCACCCGCGATCATGGGGCTGAGCAGCCCGAACGCAGCCAAAGGCAGTGCGGCCACGTTGTAGCCGAAGGCCCAGAAGAGGTTGCTTCTGATAGTCGACAGAGTACGCCGTGACAGCCGGATGGCGGCAGTGGTCACCTTGAGATCTCCACGAACCAGTGTGAGATCGCCCGCCTCGATCGCCGCATCGGTCCCCGTACCCATGGAAAGGCCCAGGTCGGCGACCGCGAGGGCGACGGCGTCGTTCACCCCGTCACCGACCATGGCGACGGAACGGCCTTCCGCCTGGAGGCCCCGCACGACCTGTGCCTTGTCCTCGGGCAGGACCTCTGCGTGGACCTCGTCGATGCCGACCGCGCGGGCCACGGCCTCTGCGGCCGCCCGGTTGTCGCCCGTCAGAAGGATCGGCCTCAGCCCCAGCGCGCGCAGCTCCGTGACGGCCTCGGCGCTGCCCTCCTTCACCGTGTCGGCGACCTCCAGCACCCCTCTCGCCCGGCCGTCCCATGCCACGGTGACGGTGGTGCTGCCCTGTCCTGCGGCGTCCGCCAGCGCCGCGGCCAGTGACGGTGACAGGGCGATCCCGGCGTCGGCGAGGAGCCGCGGCCGGCCGGCCAGCACGTGGTGGCCCTCGACGACGCCCCGCACGCCGAGGCCGGGAACGCTGGTGAAGTCCACCGGAGCGGGGAGCGCCCCGCCGGTACGGGCGGCCGCTCCGGCGGCGACGGCGCGGGCCACGGGGTGCTCGGACGCGTGCTCGAGGGCGCCCGCGAGCCGCAGTACTTCGGCCTCGGTCGTGCCGGGTTCCGTGTGGACGCGTCCCAGGGTCATCCGGCCGGTGGTGACCGTGCCGGTCTTGTCGAGGACGATCGTGTCGACCCTGCGGGCGGTCTCCAGCACTTCGGGCCCCTTGATGAGGATGCCGAGCTGTGCGCCGCGTCCGGTGCCCGCCATGAGGGCGGTGGGGGTGGCGAGTCCCAGGGCGCAGGGGCACGCCACGATCAGGACGGCGACCGCCGCGGTGAACGAGGCCGTGACGTCGTCTGTGACGAGGAGCTGGGCGACCAGGGTGGCCAGGGCGATGAGCAGCACCACGGGGACGAAGACGGCCGAGATGCGGTCCGCCAGGCGCTGGGCGGAGGCCTTGCCGTTCTGGGCGTCCTCGACGAGCCGGGCCATGCGGGCGAGCTGCGTGTCGGAGCCGATCCGGGTGGCCTCGACGACCAGTCGCCCGGACGCGTTGAGCGTGCCGCCCGTGACGGAGTCGCCCGGGGCGGCGTCCACGGGGACCGACTCCCCGGTGAGCATGGACGTGTCGATCGCGGAGCGTCCCTCGACGACGGTGCCGTCGGTGGCGATCGTCTCCCCGGGCCGTACGACGAAGCGGTCACCGACGAGGAGGGCGTCGACGGGGACCCGTACCTCCGTGAGCTCCGGGGCGGAAGCCTCGTGCGGTGAGGCCTCCTGCCGGGGCGTCGTGTCCGTCGGGGTACCGGGGTTCGCCTCCGCTGCTGCGCGCTGGGCTCCGGGGCGGTCTGCCGCCCGGGGGCGGAGGACCGTCACGTCCTTGGCGCCCAGGTGCAGCAGTGCGCGCAGGGCGGCACCCGCCTTCCGCTTCGACCGTGCCTCCAGGTAGCGCCCCAGCAGGAGGAAGCCGGTGACTCCGGCCGCCACCTCCAGGTAGATGGTGGCCGAGGGATCGGACCGGGAGACGGTGACGTCGAAGGCGTGCCGCATGTCCGGCATACCGGCGTCGCCGAGGAACAGGGCCCACAGGGACCAGCCGAAGGCGGCGAGCGTCCCGATCGACACGAGCGTGTCCATCGTTGCCGCGCCGTGCCGCAGGTTGGCCCACGCGGCGCGGTGGAAGGGCAGCCCGCCCCAGACGACCACCGGGGAGGCGAGGGTGAGGGAGAGCCACTGCCAGTTGTCGAACTGCAGTGCGGGGATCATGGCCATCAGGACGACCGGGACGGCGAGCGCCGCCGAGACCAGGAAGCGCTGCCTGAGGGCTGCGAGAGCTCCGTCGGCCGCCGTGTCGGAGGCGTCCTCGGGCGGGATCGCGCCCGCGGCGGCGGTCGTGTCCTCGGACGCGCTGTCCTCGCCGTCCCGGCGGGCCTGGTCGGCTCCTGGAGCGGCATCCTCCCCGGCTGTCGGGGGTGGGGGCGGAGGCGCCGGGGCCGGGCGGACCGGACGGGCCGTGTAGCCCGTCTTCTCGACGGTGGCGACGAGGTCTTCGAGCGCGGTTCCTGCGCCGAAGGAGACGCGGGCCTTCTCGGTCGCGTAGTTGACGGTGGCGCTGACCCCGTCCATCCGGTTGAGTTTCTTCTCGACGCGCGCCGCGCACGAGGCGCAGGTCATCCCGCCGATCGTGAACTCGGTCTCGGAGGTCTCCTCCGCGGGGGCCTCGGATGCCGTGGTGCCGGCCATGTGCGGACTCCTGGGTCGAGCGGTCGTGCCGTTCCCCACCAGTATCTGCTGACCGGGTGGAGGAACGGCCCGACGGAGGTGCGGGTACGGGGGTGCCGCGGGCATGAGTGGGCGGGGCGCGATCCCCGGGTGCGGGACTGTCGCGGCCGCCCGGTGGTCCCGGGCGCGGCGGTGCGGTCCGCGGGTGCGTGACCGTCCCGGTGCGGTCAGGCGCGGCCGACGAGCTCGTAGCCCGCCTCGTCGACAGCGGCGCGCACCGCTTCCTCGGTGAGCGGGGCGGCCGAGGCGACCGTGACCCGCCCGCTTCCGGCCTCCGCCTTCACGGAGGTGACGCCCTCGATCCCGGAGATCTCCTCGGACACGGCCCCCTCGCAGTGGCCGCAGGTCATGCCCTTCACCTCGTACACGGTGGTGACGCCGCCCACCTGGACGTCGGTCGTGCCGTCCTGGCAGGAACCGGTGGACGAGCAGCAGGAGCCGGCGGCCCTGGGGGTCTCGGTCTCGGCGGTCATGACGTTCTCCTCTTCGCAGGCACACTGGACGCAGCAGGTGGGGCGCGAGGGGGCGCCGGGGGGCGCGGTGCGCCCACCTGCACGGCCAAGTATACCCCTAGGGGGTATTAAGGGCGATCGCTGGTCACTCCACCGTGCGTGTCGCAGGCCAGGGGTTCGGGATAGCGGTGGATCACCGACTTCAGTCCCCCGACGTACGCCGTCCGCTCGCGACAGGATCGCGGCCGGGGCGTAGATTCCCCGGGATCGGCGATCCGGACGGCGCGATCGGGACGGCGCGATCCGGACGGGCACGATCCGGACCAACCACGGGAGGCGGGGCGGATGCGGGCAGTGGTTTTCGAGGAATTCGGACAGGAGGCCCGCGTGCGGGATCTCCGCGACCCGACGGTCCCGGACGGGGGTGTCGTGGTGCGCGTCGGTGCCACGGGGCTGTGCAGGAGTGACTGGCACGGCTGGATGGGGCACGACCCCGACATCGTCCTCCCGCACGTGCCCGGGCACGAACTCGCGGGAACGGTCGAGGCGGTGGGCGCCGGTGTGCACAACTGGCGTCCGGGTGAACGGGTCACCGTGCCCTTCGTCTGCGCATGCGGCCGGTGCGCCGCGTGCGCGGCGGGCGCGCAGCAGGTCTGTGAGCGGCAGACCCAGCCGGGCTTCACCCATTGGGGATCCTTCGCCGAGTACGTGGCGCTGGAGCAGGCGGACGTGAATCTGGTCGGCGTGCCCGACGAGATGTCCTTCGCCACCGCGGCGGGGCTCGGATGCCGGTTCGCCACGGCGTTCAGGGCGGTGGTCCGACAGGGGCGGGTGGCACCTGGGGAGTGGGTCGCCGTGCACGGCTGCGGTGGGGTCGGGCTGTCAGCGGCGATGGTCGCGGTCGCGTGCGGAGCGCGGGTGGTGGCGGTCGACGTCTCGCCGCAGGCACTGGAGTTGGCGCGGGCGTTCGGCGCGGCGGAGTGTGTGGACGCTTCCGCGTACCCGTCCGGAGCGGACGAGGCCGTGCGTGACCTGACCGGCGGCGGCGCACATCTGTCGCTGGACGCGCTGGGCTCGCCCGTCACGTGCGCCGCCTCGGTGCGGAGCCTGCGCCGGCAGGGGCGGCACGTCCAGGTCGGGCTGCTGCCGTCGGCGGGAGGTGACCCCGTCGTGCCCATGGCGCGGGTGATCGGGCTGGAGCTGGAGATCCTCGGCAGCCATGGCATGGCGGCGCACGACTATCCGCCGATGCTGGACATGGTGCGGGCGGGGGTCCTGCGGCCGGATCTGCTGGTGACCTCCACCATCGCCCTGGACGCGGCCCCGGCGGCGCTCGCGGCTATGGGCGGCGCCCCCGGGGCGGGCGTGACGATCATCGAGCCGTCGTAGCCGAGTCTGCCGTCGAGCGGGCGGACGGGGCGGCGGACAGGGGCGGAAGCGGGGGAGCAGCGGACGGGCGGCCGGGAAGCGCCGTTCCGGCGAGAGGCGCCCGCGCTCAGGCGCCGTCTCAACGGCCCCGGTTGCTGGGGCGGGACGCGATCCACGCGAGGACCGTGTCCACGTACCAGTAGGGCTTCCCGTTCCGTACGTCGTCGGGAGGCGGGAGGAGGCCATGCTTGCGGTACGAGCGGATCGTGTCCGGCTGGACCTGGATGTGTGCCGCAATGTCCTTGTACGACCAGAGCGCTCTGTCCGTCATGAATGACACCTCTCCGTACGTCGGTTCGCCTCTGCTCCGTGAACGAGAGCGCCGCATACGGGGCAGGGGGCGTCGCCGGCCCGTGACAGAGGTCGAGCAGAACGCGGACATACGTGACAGAGGAGTGACTGCTGAGGCGAGAGCGGGTCAAGGGGCGCGGCGCGCCGCTCCGGGGCCCGGAGGGACTGCCGGGCTCAGGGGGCGGGCCGGTTCAGGAGGAAGGCCGTGCGGGTCCGCAGCCTCTGAGGAACTCGCGGGTCCGGCGGGCGATGGGGAGCGGTTTGTCGGGCGGGCAGGGGTACATGTCCTGCTCGACGATGGCGAACAGGTCGGTGCCCAGGGCGCGTGCCGCGTCCAGTACCGGCTCCAGCGGGGGTACCCCGCCGGGGGGTTCGCACATCACCCCGCGGGCGACGGCCGGACCGAAGGGAACCTCGTCCGCGACGACATCGGCGAGTACCACCGGATCGACCTGCTTGAGGTGCAGATACCCGATCCGCTCGCCGTACGTCTCGATGAGCTTCACGCTGTCGCCGCCGCAGTAGGCGTAGTGGCCGGTGTCCAGGCAGAGGGAGACCAGGTCGGGGTCGGTGGCGTCGAGGAAGCGGCTGACGTTCTCCTCGGTGTCGACATGCGTGTCGGCATGCGGGTGCACCACGATCCGCAGTCCGTAGTGGTCCCGCACCTCGCGGGCCAGGCGTTCGGTCTGGGCGGTGAGGTCCCGCCACTGCCCGGCGGTGAGCGTGCGGTCCTCCAGCACCTCTCCCGTCTTGTCGTCACGCCAGAAGGAGGGGATGACGACGAGATGCCCGGCCCCCATCGCCCGGGTGAGTGCGGCGATGCCCGCGACATGCTCCCAGGTCCGGTCCCAGACCGCGGGGCCGTGGTGCAATCCCGTGAAGACGGTGCCCGCGGAGACGGAGAGGCCGCGCCTGGCGGTCTCGTCCGCGAGACGGGCGGGATCGGTCGGGAGGTAGCCGTACGGGCCGAGTTCGATCCACTCGTAGCCCGCCTCGGAGACCTCGTCGAGGAAACGCTCCCAGGGCACCTGCAGCGGATCGTCGGGGAACCACACCCCCCACGAATCGGGTGCCGAGCCGATGTGGATGCGGGTCGGAGAGGGTACGGAGGAGGTCATATCGCCCACCCTCCAGCCCTCGGCAGGGAGTGTCAAGGCTTCGTCCTTATGTCCGGACAAAGTGTTGACAGAGCGTCGGGTCAGGGCTAGACCTGGGAGTCGGCCGCCCGGCGAGCAGCCGGTTCCCAGGCTGAGTGCCGGGCCCTCCCCGGACGAGTACCGGGCCGGAGCACCGGGTCGAAGGGATGCGTATGCCTGAGCCGTACGACGTGATCACCATGGGCCGGATCGGGGTGGACATCTACCCGCTGCAGACCGGTGTACCGCTGGCCGACGTCGAGACCTTCGGGAAGTTCCTGGGCGGCTCGCCGGCCAACGTGGCGGTGGCCGCGGCCCGGCTGGGACGCCGGGCGGCCGTGATCACGAGGACGGGCCGGGACGCCTTCGGTGACTATCTGCACCAGGCACTCCGGGAGTTCGGGGTGGACGACCGGTGGGTGAGCGCGGTGGCGGAGTACCCGACCCCGGTCACCTTCTGCGAGATCTTTCCACCGGACCGCTTCCCCCTCTACTTCTACCGGCAGCCGAAGGCACCCGACCTGGAGATCGACGGCGACGAACTCGACCTGGACGCCGTGCGTGACGCCCGCGTGTTCTGGATGACCGGCACCGGTCTCTGCGCCGAGCCCAGCCGGACCGCGACCCTCAGCGCCCTGCGGGCCCGCAGCACGGCAGCCGCGTCGGAGGACCCGCCGGGCCGTGCCCGTACCACCGTCTTCGACCTCGACTGGCGCCCCATGTTCTGGGACCCGGCGGAGCACGGCTCCGCCGCACCCGCCCGCTACCGGGAGGCGCTCGCCCACGCCACGGTCGCCGTCGGGAACATCGACGAATGCGAGATCGCCACCGGTGAACGCGAACCGCACGCGGCGGCCCGTGCCCTGCTTGCCGCCGGTCCGGAACTGGCCGTGGTCAAACAGGGGCCGGACGGAGTACTCGCCGTCCACCGCGACGGCACGACCGCCGAGATCCCGCCCCTCCCGGTCGACGTCGTGAACGGGCTGGGAGCCGGGGACGCGTTCGGCGGCGCGCTCTGTCACGGGCTGCTCTCCGGCTGGGACACGGAACGCGTGATGCGGTACGCCAACGCCGCAGGGGCCATCGTCGCCTCCCGCCTCGCCTGTTCGTCGGCGATGCCGTTCCCCGGCGAGGTCGAGGCGGCGCTGTCCGCCGGTGCCGTGGCCGCACCCGACCCCACGCGGACGGGACCAGCGGGAGCCGCGGTGCCGCTGGGGGCCACCGCGGACTCCCGGACCACAGGAGTCGCGGCACCCCCAGGAGACGCACAGTGACCCCGCCGACCCCGCCCCAGTACCCGCCGACCCCGCCCCAGTACCCGCGGACCCCGACCCCGGTGCCCTCCCCTGCGCAGCCCTCGCCCGCCGCCGCCGGCGTGGCGGATCTCGTCCGGCTGCGCGCACGACATCCCGAAGCCGTCACGGAGGCCGCCGAAGCCCGCCGCCGGCGCCCGCTCCTGGGGCCCACCGGCCGTCTGATGATCATCGCCGCGGACCACCCCGCCCGCGGCGCCCTCGCCGTGGGCGACGACGAACTCGCCATGGCGGACCGATTCGACCTGCTCGAACGCCTCTGCCTCGCGCTGTCACGCCCAGGGGTCGACGGCGTGCTCGCGGGCGCCGACGTCCTGGAGGACCTGCTGCTCCTGGGCGCGCTGGAGGACCGGGTGGTCATCGGTTCCATGAACCGCGGGGGACTCGCCGGCGCAGCCTTCGAACTCGACGACCGTTTCACCGGCCTCCGACCCGTCGACCTCTCCCGGCGGAGCTTCGACGCGGGCAAGCTGCTCCTGAGGATCGACCACGACGACCCCGGTTCCCTGGACACCCTGCACACCGCCGCCCGCACGGTGAACGCCATGGCCGCCCACCGGCTGCCCGTCTTCATCGAGCCGTTCCTCTGCCGGCGCACCCCCGGGGGTATCCGCACCGACCTGGGGGCCACGGCCGTCACGACGTCGATCGCCATCGCCTCGGGGCTGGGCGGCACGTCGGCGTACACCTGGCTCAAGGTCCCCGTCACGGAGAACCCCGACGACATGGAGCGGGTGATGCGGGCCTCCACCCTCCCCGCCGTCCTGCTCGGCGGCGAGGTCGCGGAGGACCCGGACACCGCGTACGAGCGATGGCGGGGCGCGCTGCGGCTGCCGACCGTCCAGGGGCTGGTCGTCGGACGGTCGCTGCTCTATCCCGCCGACGGCGACGTGGCAGGCGCGGTCGACACGGCCGTGGGACTTCTTTGAAACCTCCCCCTCGTGAACGAGGGGGATACCTGGCTCACTTCGCCTGACGCCTGGCAGGTGGCAGGGCTTACAAGATCAGCACCAGCCGGGTCAGGTGAACGCGGCCTGACGGGCGGGTAGGGATGAGGCCATGACGACGCCCGACGAGAAGCAGCGCTACCACCTCAGGTCCGGCCACGCCGCGCGCGGTCCGTATGCCCTCGACATCGACCCGGAGCGGGCCGGGTGGGACCGGTCGAGTCTGCGTGTGCTGGAACTCGAGCCGGGTGGTGTTCATAGCCTGGTAACCGGGGAGAGCGAATGGATCGTTCTGCCGTTGTCCGGTGGCTGTACGGTGCAGGCGGCAGGTGAGATCTTTGAACTGCTGGGCAGGGACAACGTGTTCAGCGCAGTGAGCGATTTCGCCTATGTCCCACGCGACGCACGCGCCCAGATCGCCTCCGGCGCAGGAGGCCGCTTCGCCCTGGCAGGAGCGAAGTGCGAGCGACGACTCCCCGCTCGCTACGGTCCCGCGCCGGAGGTACCGGTCGAACTGCGCGGTGCGGGTGTCTGCTCGCGCCAGGTCAACAACTTCGCCGCGGCCGACACCTTCGACTGCGACCGCCTCATCGCCGTGGAGGTGCTGACCCCCGGCGGCAACTGGTCCTCCTACCCCCCGCACAAACACGACGAGCACCTGCCCGGTACCGAGGCGGAACTCGAGGAGATCTACTACTTCGAGGTCGAGGGCGACGGCCTCGGCTACCACCGGGTCTCGCCCTCCCGGGCGGGCGGCGCGGACGTGCTCGCCGAGATCTCCACGGGCGACGCCGTCCTCATCCCCGACGGCTGGCACGGCCCGTCCATCGCCCCGCCCGGCCGCACCCTGTACTACCTCAACGTGATGGCCGGCCCGGGGGAGCAGCGCGAGTGGCTCATCCGCGACCACCCCGACCACCGCTGGGTCCGGGACACCTGGCCCGGGCAGCCCGTCGACCCACGACTGCCCTTCCACGGCCAGGAGGCCGCCCGGTGACGACCCCACGCCGCACGTCCGACAAAGCCGCGCACACCCGCGGACTCACCACCGCGCCCACCCGCAGGCTCACCACCGCGCAGGCCCTGATCGCCTTCCTCGCCCAGCAGTTCACCGAGCGCGACGGCCGGCGGCACCGCCTGATCGACGCCACCTGGGGCATCTTCGGCCACGGCAACGTCGCCGGCATCGGACAGGCCCTCGTCGAGTGCGGCCACGCGATGCCCTACCTCCAGGGCCGCAGCGAACAGGCCATGGTGCACGCCGCCGTCGGGTACGCCCGCCAGTCCGGCCGGCTCTCCGCCCATGCCGTCACCACCTCCATCGGGCCAGGCGCCACGAACCTCGTCACCGGCGCCGCCCTGGCGACCGTCAACCACCTGCCCGTGCTGCTCCTGCCCGGGGACACCTTCGCGTCGCGTCCCGCCGACCCCGTGCTCCAGCAGCTCGAAGTGCCGCACAGCGGTGACGTGTCGGTCAACGACTGCCTGCGCCCCGTCTCCCGCTACTTCGACCGGATCACCCGTCCCGAGGCGCTGATCCCCGCCGCCCTCCAGGCCATGCGCACGCTCACCGACCCGGCGGCCACGGGGGCGGTCACCCTCGCGCTGCCGCAGGACGTGCAGGCCGAGGCGTACGACTGGCCCGCCGAGTTCTTCGCGCCCCGCGTCTGGCACGTCCGCAGGCCCGCCCCTGACCCGTTCGAGCTCGAGCAGGCGGTCAGGGCGGTTCGCGCCGCACGCCGTCCCCTGATCGTCGCGGGCGGCGGTGTCCACCACAGCGCGGCCGAGGAGACGCTCGCCGCGTTCGCCGCCTCCACCCGCATCCCCGTCGCCTCCACCCAGGCGGGCAAGGGGTCCCTGCGCCACGACCATCCCGCCGACGTGGGCGGCATCGGTCACACCGGCACCGCCACGGCCGACGCACTCGCCCGCGAGGCCGACCTGGTCATCGGCGTCGGCACCCGCTACACGGACTTCACCACGGCCTCCGGCACCCTGTTCGCCGACCCGGCCGTCCGCTTCCTCAACCTCAACATCACCGGCTTCGACGCCCACAAGCTGTCGGCCCTCCCCCTCGTCGCGGACGCCCGGACCTCCCTCGAAGCGCTCGGCGAGGCCCTCGGAGCCCGGGGGTACCACGTCGACCCCGCCTACGAGACCGGCTACACCGACGCCAAGGAACGCTGGGAGCGGCGCGTCGACGCCGCGTACGCCGCCGACGACGAGGACGCCCGGCCCACCCAGGCCCAGGTTCTCGGCCTGCTCGACGAGCTGGTCACGGAGGACGACATCCTGGTCAACGCGGCCGGCTCGCTCCCCGGCGACCTCCACAAGCTGTGGCGGACCCGTTCCCCGCGCCAGTACCACCTCGAATACGGCTACTCCTGCATGGGCTACGAGATCCCGGCGGCCCTCGGGGTGCAGCTCGCCGCCCCCGGCCGTCCCGTCTGGGCGCTCGTCGGCGACGGCACGTATCTGATGAACCCCACCGAGATCGTCACCGCCGTGCAGGAAGGGCTCCCCATCAAGCTCGTCATCCTGCAGAACCACGGCTACGCGTCCATCGGCGGCCTCTCCGAGTCCGTCGGTGCCGAACGCTTCGGCACCGCCTACCGGCACCGCACCGGCGGCGGCGGGTTCACCGGCGCCCCGCTGCCCGTGGACCTCGCGGCCAACGCGGCGTCACTCGGCATGCACGTACTGAGGGCCGGGTCGGTCGGCGAGTTGCGCCGGGCCCTCGCCGAGGCGCGTAGCGCGGACCGCCCCACTTGTGTCTACGTAGAGACCGAAACGGCAGACACAGTGTCGGGGCCTCCTCCGGCACAGGCGTGGTGGGATGTTCCCGTAGCCGAAACCGCGACCCGCCCGTCGGCGGTCGAGGCCAGGAAAGAGTACGACCGGCAGATCGCAGCCCGACGCCGCCACCTGTGAAGGAGACCACCGTCATGAAGACCGTCAACCACTGGATCGGTGGCAAGACCGTCGAGGGCACGTCGGGCAACCACGGTCCGGTCACCGATCCCGCGACCGGCGCCGTCACCACCCGGGTCGCGCTCGCCTCCACCGAAGAGGTCGACGCCGCGGTCGCCGCAGCGAGGACCGCGTACGAGAGCTGGGGCACCTCCTCGCTCTCCGCGCGCACCGCCGTCCTCTTCCGCTACCGCGCCCTGCTCGACGCCCGCCGCGACGACATCGCCGCGCTGATCACCGCCGAGCACGGCAAGGTGCACTCCGACGCTCTCGGCGAGGTCGCCCGGGGCCTGGAGATCGTCGAGCTGGCCTGCGGAATCACCACGCAGCTCAAGGGCGAGCTGTCCACCCAGGTCTCCAGCAAGGTCGACGTCTCCTCGATCCGCCAGCCGCTCGGAGTGGTCGCGGGCATCACACCGTTCAACTTCCCGGCCATGGTGCCGATGTGGATGTTCCCGCTGGCCATCGCCTGCGGCAACACCTTCGTCCTGAAGCCCAGCGAGAAGGACCCGTCGGCCGCCAACCTGCTGGCCGAGCTGGCCGCCGAGGCGGGCCTGCCCGACGGTGTGCTCAACGTCCTGCACGGTGACAAGGTCGCCGTCGACGGTCTCCTCGCCCACCCGGACGTGGCCGCCGTCTCCTTCGTCGGTTCCACCCCCATCGCCCGTTACATCCACGCCACGGCCTCCGCCAACGGCAAGCGCGTCCAGGCGCTCGGCGGCGCGAAGAACCACATGCTGGTCCTCCCCGACGCGGACCTCGACGCCGCGGCCGACGCCGCTGTGTCGGCCGCGTACGGCTCCGCCGGTGAGCGCTGCATGGCCATCTCGGCGGTCGTCGCGGTGAGTTCGATCGCGGACGAGCTGGTGGCCAGGATCCGCGAGCGCGCCGAGAAGATCAAGATCGGTCCCGGCGCGGACCCCACCTCCGAGATGGGCCCGCTGATCACCGCCGCCCACCGGGACAAGGTCGCCTCCTACGTCACCGGGGCCGCCGCGCAGGGCGCCGACGTCGTCCTGGACGGCACCGGGCACACGGTCGAGGGCTTCGAGGACGGCCACTGGATCGGCCTGTCCCTCCTGGACAACGTCTCCACCGACTCCGACGCCTACCGCGACGAGATCTTCGGTCCCGTCCTGTGCGTCCTGCGCGTCGACACCTACGAGGACGGCGTCGCCCTCATGAACGCGTCGCCCTTCGGCAACGGAACGGCGATCTTCACCCGCGACGGTGGCGCGGCCCGCCGCTTCCAGCTGGAGATCGAGGCGGGCATGGTCGGCGTCAACGTGCCGATCCCGGTGCCGGTCGGCTACCACTCCTTCGGCGGCTGGAAGGACTCCCTGTTCGGCGACCACCACATCTACGGCAACGACGGCGTGCACTTCTACACGCGCGGCAAGGTCGTCACCACCCGCTGGCCCGACCCGGCCGACGCCCCCGCCGGCGTGGACCTCGGTTTCCCCCGCAACCACTGACCGCCTCCCCGGCCTGCGACCCCCGTTCCCCTCACGGACGGGGGCCGCAGGCCTGCCCGCGACATGCAAGCGGGGTGCACGGCCGGGCCGCCGTCCGCGCCGGCCGCAGCCGAAAACCCGTGGCCCGGGGCACGGCGTCCGGCCCATCCTGGGGCCATGACCGCACCGCACCGGGAGATCCGCGCCCGGCACACCGCCGACACGCTCACCGTCTACCAGGCCTACTCGCCCGCCATCGGTGTCCCGGCAGCCCGCGAAGGACGGTTCCCGGCGGCCTGGAAGCGCGACCGCATGACCTGGATCAAGCCGAGCTTCCTCTGGATGATGTACCGCTGCGGCTGGGGCACGAAGGAGGGCCAGGAGATGGTGCTCGCCGTCGAGATCACCCGGGACGGCTTCGCCTGGGCGCTGGAGAACGCCGAACTCTCCCATTACGTCAGGGGAGTGCACCCCGACCGGGCTGCCTGGCAGCGCGCTCTGCGCCGCAGCCCCACCCGGGTGCAGTGGGACCCCGAGCGCGACCTCCGCCTGAACCCGCTGCCGTACCGTTCCCTCCAGCTCGGGCTCGGCGGCGAGGCGGCACGGCGGTACGCGGACGAGTGGCTGGTCTCCGTGCGCGACGTCACGCCGCTCGCGCACGACATCCACGGCCTCGTCGGAGCCGGGCGGCACGACGAGGCCACCGCGCTGCTTCCCCGGGAAACGCCCTACGACCCGGGCTGCACCGTGCCGGACGGGCTGGCGAACTCCCACGTCAGCATGGCGAACACCCCCTGGTCGCCCGCACCCGCCGAAAGGCGCCGTTCGTGAGCACGGCGTACCGCGTACGGAGTACGGGCCTGCGCGGCGTACCTCTCAGGGAGGCCGGTCAGCTCACCCTGGCGGCTTCCCGGGGCGCCGCGTACTCCGTTTAGGGTCGGGTCATGGACCACTCGACTTCCCGGTGGCGGCACCGGCTGCCCCGTACCCCAGGCCGGTGGGCCGCGGTCGTCGCCGCCCTCGCCGTACTCGTGGGCGCCGGTACCTGGACCGCCGCGGCCGACGACGACGGCGAGCCGTCCGTGTACCGGCACGACCGCATGATGAGGATGAACGGGGTGTCCGTCGACACCTCGTACTTCACGTCCGGCGGCTCGCAGCGCAGGCCCGCCGTCCTCATCGGGCACGGCTTCGGCGGCAGCAAGAACGACGTACGCGCCCAGGCCGAGAAGCTGGCCGCCGACGGCTACGCCGTCATGACCTGGTCCGCCCGGGGCTTCGGGAGGACCAGCGGCGAGATCACGCTCAACGCGCCCGACGGCGAGGTCAAGGACGTCTCGGGCCTCATCGACTGGCTGGCGGACCGGCCCGAGGTCGAGCTCGACAAGAAGGGCGACCCCCGGGTGGGTGTCACCGGCGCCTCCTACGGAGGGGCGGTGTCCCTCCTCGCCGCCGGGTACGACAAGCGCGTCGACGCCATCGCGCCCGTGATCAGCTACTGGAACCTCGCCGACGCGCTCTTCCCGGACGGTGTGTTCAAGAAGCTCTGGGCGGGGATCTTCGTCACGTCCGGTGGCGGTTGCCAGAGGTTCCAGAAGCAGTTGTGCGACATGTACGAGCGGGTCGCCGTCAGCGGCAAACCGGACGCCGCGGCGCGCGCACTGCTGACGGAACGTTCCCCCGTCGCGGTCGCCGACCGCATCGACGTGCCCGCGCTCATCGTCCAGGGACAGAGCGACTCGCTCTTCCCGCTCGGCCAGTCCGACGCGATGGCCAGGGCCATCGGCTCCAACGGCGCACCCGTCTCGGTCGACTGGATCGCCGGCGGACACGACGGCGGGGACGACGAGGGCGATCGCGTCCAGGGCCGGGTCGGTGACTGGTTCGACCGGTATCTGAAGCAGGACAAGGGCGCCGGTACCGGCCCCGGATTCCGGGTGACCCGCACCGGAGGCGTCGACTCCACCGACGGCGCCGCCCTCAAGCGCGGCGCGAGCAGCGCCACCTATCCCGGACTGACCGGCGGCGGCCGCGAGATCCCCCTGACCGGCGCCCCGCCGATGCCCGCCACGGGCGGCGGCCCTGCCACCGGTGGGCAGGACGCTCAGCGGGGCGACGGCCGTGCCGCCACCACCGGTGGCGGACGGAGCGCCGCGGCGGGCGGCGCGACGCAGACGTTCCGCAACCCGGCCGGGGCGAGCCCGCCCTCCATCTCCGCCGTCCCGGGCGTCGGCGGCGGCCTCTCCCAGCTGTCGTCCCTCGGCGTCGGGCTCTCGGCCGACTTCCCCGGGCAGTACGCCCGCTACGAGTCCGCGCCGCTGGACAGCGCCGTCCGCGTCACCGGTTCGCCCACCGTCCGCGTGAACGTCAAGGCGGACCAGGGCGACGCGGTGCTGTTCGGCAAGGTGTACGACGTCTCACCGGACGGGAAGCAGCAGGTACTCCCCTCCCAGCTCGTCGCCCCCTACCGGATCACCCCCGGCCGGCAGGGCAAGCCGGTCGAGCTGACCCTGCCCGCCGTCGACCACGAGGTGGACGCCGGACACCGGCTGCGGCTCGTGCTCTCCGCCACCGACCTCGGCTACGCCTCACCCGCCGAGCCCGCCACCTACACCGTCTCCCTCGACGGACCGCTGACCGTCCCCACGGCACCCGCAGTGAAGACCGCCTCGGCCGTCCTGCCCTGGTGGACCTGGGGGCTCCCGGCCGCGGCGGTCGTCATCGCCGCCGTCCTCCTGCTCACCGCACGCCGTCGCACCACGACACCCGCACCGGACCCCGCGCTCGCGGACGTACCGCTGCAGATCACGGACCTGTCCAAGAAGTACGCCAAGTCCGTGGACCGGTACGCCGTCCGCGACCTGGGTTTCCGTGTCGAGAAGGGGCAGGTCCTCGGCCTCCTCGGACCCAACGGCGCCGGCAAGACCACCACGCTGCGCATGCTGATGGGACTCATCACCCCCGACTCCGGCGAGATCCGGGTCTTCGGCCACGCCATCCGCCCCGGGGCACCCGTGCTGTCCCGCGTGGGGTCCTTCGTCGAAGGCGCGGGCTTCCTGCCCCACCTGTCCGGCCGCTCCAACCTGGAGCTGTACTGGCAGGCCACCGGCCGCCCGGCCGAGGACGCGCACATCGACGAGGCCCTGGAGATCGCCGGACTCGGCGACGCCCTGGCCCGTGCCGTGCGCACCTACAGCCAGGGCATGCGGCAGCGGCTCGCCATCGCCCAGGCGATGCTCGGCATGCCGGACCTCCTCATCCTCGACGAACCGACCAACGGCCTCGACCCGCCCCAGATCCGCGAGATGCGCGACGTCATGATCCGCTACGCGGCCGGTGGCCGCACCGTGATCGTGTCCAGCCACCTTCTGTCCGAGGTCGAGCAGTCCTGCACCCACCTCGTGGTCATGGACCGCGGCCGGCTGGTCCAGGCCGGTCCGGTCGCCGAGATCACCGGGTCCGGGGACATGCTGCTCGTCACCACCGCGGCCGAGGTCGCCGAGCCGCTCGTGGACAAGGTGGGCGCCCTGCCGGGCATCGGCTCCGCCGTGCGCGTGGACGACGGCCGTGGTCTGCTCGTCCGCCTCGACGGCGCCGGCGCCGCCCAGCTCGTCGCCGACCTGGTCCGTCTCGACGTGCCGGTGACGGGCGTCGGGCCGCACCGCCGCCTCGAGGACGCCTTCCTCACCCTCATCTCCCAAGGATCCGCATGAGCTCCGCAACAGAGATCCGGGCGCTCCCGGAGGCCCCCGGCTACCGTGCCCGCCGCACCCTGCCGCTGCGGGTGGAGGCGATGAGGCAGCTGCGCAGGCGACGCACCCTGCTCATGGGCGGGGTGCTGGCCGCCCTGCCGTTCATCCTCGTCATCGCCTTCGCGATCGGGGGCACCCCGGGCGGCGGCGAGGGCGGGGGAGGCGGCTCCCGGATCAACCTGATGGACGTCGCCACGGAGTCGGCGGCGAACTTCGCGGCGACCTGCCTCTTCGTCTCCGCCGGCTTCCTGCTGGTCGTACCGGTGGCCCTCTTCTGCGGGGACACCGTGGCCTCCGAGGCGAGCTGGTCCTCGCTTCGCTACCTCCTCGCGGCCCCGGTGCCCCGCTCGCGGCTGCTGTGGAGCAAGCTCGTCGTGGCCCTCGGCTTCAGCCTGGCCGCGATGGTGCTGCTGCCGCTCGTCGCCCTCGGCGTGGGGGCGGCGGCCTACGGCTGGGGGCCGCTGAAGCTGCCCACCGGGGGCGCGCTCACCACCGCGGACACCGTGCCGAGGCTCGCGCTCGTCGTCGCCTTCGTCTTCGTCTCCCAGCTCGTCACCGCGGGACTGGCGTTCTGGCTGTCGACGAAGACGGACGCACCGCTGGGCGCGGTGGGCGGTGCGGTCGGTCTCACGATCGTCGGCAACGTCCTGGACGCCGTCACGGCACTCGGCACCTGGCGTGAATTCCTGCCCGCTCACTGGCAGTTCGCCTGGGCGGACGCGCTCCAGCCCGATCTCGAATGGGGCGGGATGGCGAAGGGCGCAGCCGTGTCCATCACCTATGCCCTGATCCTGTTCGCCCTGGCCTTCCGGGGGTTCAGTCGTAAGGACATCGTGTCCTGACGTTGACGTTCCGCCACGTCATCGGCGGCCGTTGCGCCATCGAGACTGTTCCGCAACGCTTCCGACGACTCCACGGGGCCTCCCCGCACGTCACATTCACAGATGTCGACGACGTGGGGGTACGCATGGAACGCGGGACGAGGACGAGGACGTACGGAGGAGCACTGGCCCTGCTCCTGGGCGCGGCTCTGATCACCGGCTGCGCGGGGTCGAGTCCGGACGGGGCCGAGTCGTCCGTCGACCGGTCGACCGGCAGCGGCGGGCCGGCCGGCGGCAAGCAGCCCCCGCCCGCCGCGCCGGAGCAGCGGGAGGACGCGGACGGGGCGGCGAAGGACAGCGGCACCCGGGAGAGCGTGGCGCCCGACTACCTGTCGACGTTCGCACTCGACGTGGACACCGCCAGCTACGGGTACGCGCGCCGTACCCTCGGCGACGGGCAGCTGCCCGCGCCGGACACGGTGCGCCCCGAGGAGTTCGTCAACAGCTTCCGCCAGGGCTACCGGACGCCGAAGGGCAACGGCTTCTCCGTCACCGTCGACGGAGCCCGGCCCGGCGCGGGGGCCACCGACTGGTCGCTCGTACGCGTGGGGCTGGCCACCGGGCCCGCAGCGGCCACGGGTGAACGACCGCCCGCCGCACTGACCTTCGTCGTCGACATCTCCGGATCGATGGCCGAGCCCGGACGTCTCGACCTCGCCAGGACCTCGCTGGGCATCCTCGCCGACGAACTCCGCGACGACGACTCCGTCTCCCTGGTCACCTTCAGCGACGAGGCCGAGACCCGGCTGCCCATGACCCGGTTGGGGGGCAACCGCACGAAGGTGAGGGATGCCATCGAGGAGATGCGGCCCGCCGACTCCACCAACGTCGCGGCCGGTGTCGAACGCGGCTACGACGAGGCGGTCGAAGGCCACCGCAAGGGCGCCACCAACCGGGTGGTCCTGCTCTCCGACGCGCTCGCCAACACCGGCGAGACCGACGCCGACGCGATCCTGGAACGGATCGGCGACGCACGCGAGGAGTACGGCATCACGCTGTTCGGCGTGGGCGTCGGCAGCGACTACGGCGACGAGCTGATGGAACGCCTGACCAACAAGGGCGACGGCAACACCACTTACATCGCGGACGAGTCGCAGGCCAGGAAGGTCTTCGTCGACCAGCTGCCCGCCCACCTCGATCTGCGCGCCCGGGACGCCAAGGCCCAGGTGGCGTTCGACCGCGGGACCGTCCAGCAGTTCAGGCTGATCGGCTACGAGAACCGGAAGGTCGCTGACGAGGACTTCCGTGACGACGGCGTCGACGGCGGCGAGGTCGGCCCCGGCCACACGGTGACCGCGCTCTACGCCGTGCGGCTCCGAGCGGGTGCCTCCGGGCATGTGGCGACGGCGACGGTGCGCTGGCTCGACCCGGGGACGAGGGAGGCGCACGAGGCGACCGGCTCGGTGAAGACCGGCGCGGTCGACGGAAAGCTCTGGGGCGAGGCCGGCGCACGGCTCCAGGTGACGGCGGTCGCCGCCTACTTCGCGGACACCCTGCGCGGCGGTGACCTGCCCGGCACGCCCGCGCTCGGTGAACTCGCCGAGCGGGCACGGACACTGGCCGTTTCCACCGAGGACAGCTCGGTGCAGAAGCTCGCGACGATGATCGAGCAGGCGGACCGGCTGAGCAACGGCGACGAGCCGCCGGGGCGCGGGAACGAGGGCGAAGTCGGCTGACACCGCGGGCCCGGGCCCGGCGGGGGACCGTCCCCGCCGGGCCGGCTCGCGGGACGCAGGCGGCTCCCGGCATCACGGTCACGACGGCGCCCTGGCTGCCGGGGAGGGCAGCCAGGGCGGCGGTGGTGCCGGCCGGCGAGGTGCGGTCCGGCCGGTGGCCCTACGCCAGGTGGAACACCTCGGTCAGCGGGAGCATCGCCTCGTCGGCGGCCTCCGGCTGCTCGAAGAAGGCGGCCATGTCCCGCTGCCACCGCGCGTTGACCTCCGTCGCCGCCATCGCCTCGCGGGCGGCGTGGAAGTCCTCCGTCTCCAGATAGCCGACGAGCAGGCCGTCCTCGCGCAGGAACAGCGAGTAGTTGTGCCAGCCGGCCTCCGAGAGGGCTTCGAGCATGTCCGGCCACACCTCGGCATGACGCTCACGGTATTCGGCGGTGCGGTCCGCACGGACCTTCAGCAGAAAGCAGACGCGCTGCATGGAGAGGAGCCCCTCGCTCAGAAGTCGAACGTGTCGATGTTCTTGGCGTCGAAGACGGTCGGCTCGCCGAGGATGACCTCACCGTCCTTGCCGACGGTGTACTCACCGAGCTTGCCCGCCTTGAACGTCTCGCCCTCGGCACCGGTGATCTGCCCCGACGCCAGGGCCGCGGCGGCGTAGGAGCCGAGGTAGCCGAGCTCCTCCGGGTTCCAGAGCGAGAACTGCTCGACGGTGCCGTCCTTGACGTACTTGCGCATCTGGTTCGGCGTGCCGAGGCCGTTGAGGACGACCTTGCCCTTGTACGACGAGTCGCTCAGGTAGCGCGCGGCGGCGGCGATGCCCACCGTCGTGGGGGAGATGATGCCCTTGAGGTCCGGGTAGGCCTGCATCAGGCCCTGGGTCTGCTGGAAGGACTTCTGGTCGGCGTCGTCGCCGTACGCGACCTTCACCAGCTGCATGCTCTTGTACTTGGGGAGCTTCAGCTCCTCCTTCATGAACTCGATCCAGGTGTTCTGGTTCGTCGCGTTCTGCGTCGCGGACAGGATCGCTATCTTGCCCTTGTAACCGATCTGCTCGCCCAGGTGCTGGACCAGGCTGCGGCCGATCTCCTCCGAGCTGGCCTGGTTGATGAAGAGCTGGCGGCAGTCCTTTGCCGTGTCGGAGTCGTAGGCGACGACCTTGATGTCCTTCTTCATGGCCTGCTTGAGCGGACCGCACACCGCGTTCGGGTCGTTCGCCGCGACGAGGATCGCGTCCTGACGCTGCTGGATGAGGGTGTTGATGTAGGAGACCTGCGAGGACGCGTTCGCGTCGGACGGACCGACCTCCTTGCCCGTGCCGCCGTACTCCTTCGCCGCGGCGATGCCCGCCTCGTCGACGATCTTCTCGTACGGGTTGTTGATCTGCTTCGGCAGGAAGGCGAGCTTGAGCCCCTTCTTCAGCGGGGCGTCCGGGTCGGCCTTCGCGGAGCTGCCGGTCTTCGCACCGCCGCTGTCCTCGCTGTCCTTCGTGGTGCCGGAGCAGGCGGTCAGGGCGAGGGCCAGGGAGACGGCGGTGGCTGCGGTCGCGACGGCGCGGCGCCCAGCGGCATTGCGGAGCATCATGGCGGCGTGTGCCTTTCGGAGAAGGAGCTGAGAGGTACCGAGCGAAGGGGGAGGGGGTTACGGCTGGGGCGAGGGGGTGTTCGCGGCACGCCTGTGCCGGCGTTCGACGACCGCGGCGATGACCCGCGGCGTGAGGACGGACGCCACGAGCAGCAGACCGGTCACGATCACCTGCACCTCGTTGGCGATGTCGTTGAGCGTGAGCAGGTTCTTCAGCACGCCGATCAGCAGGACCCCGGCGACCGCGCCGAAGAGCGTGCCCTTCCCGCCGTCGAAGTCGATTCCACCGAGCAGGACGGACGCGATGACCAGCATCTCGAAGCCGAGTCCGTTGTCCGCGCGGGCACTTCCGTACCGGAGGGTGAAGACGACCCCGGCGAAGGCGGAGAACAGCCCCGTCACGACGAAGAGCAGCAGCTTGATCCGCTTGACCCGGATGCCCGCGAAGTACGCGGCCTCCTCCTGCGCGCCGATCGCGAAGAGCGAGCGGCCGAGCCCGGTGGCGTGCAGTACGACGGCCGTGATCACGGCCAGGACGGCGAAGAGCACGACCGGATAAGTGAGGAAGGTCCCGGGGACCGTCGTCGTGTCGACGGCCCAGTCGGCGTACGTCTGCGGGAAGTCCGTCACCGCGTCGCTGCCGAGTGCCACGGAGGCGAGACCACGGTAGAGCGCCAGCGTTCCGATGGTGACGGCCAGGGAGGGCAGTCCCACCCTGGTGACGAGCCAGCCGTTGAGGAGGCCTCCGGCGACACCCACCAGGAGCACCACCGGCACGATCATCTCGAACGCCCAGCCCGCCTCCCACAGCGCACCGGTCAGCGCACTGCCCAGGCCCAGCATGGACGCCACCGACAGGTCGACCTGGCCGGCGACGACGAGCAGGGTCATCGGCAGGGCGATGAGGGCGACTTCGGCGATGTCGTTGAAAGCGAACGCGAGGTTCTCGCCGGAACCGAAGCCCTCCGTGGTGCCCAGCCCGACGACGAGGACCGCCACCAGCAGGACACCGACGGCGGTGTCCCAGCGCAGCGCCAGGCCGCGTGCGAGCGAGGCCCGCGCGGCGGGAGCCTTCTTTGTCTCAGGCGCCGTGGTCATGACGGGCGCTCCTCTTCCTCAGTGCGGCGGTCATCCGCAGGTTCACGATCCGGTCGACGCTGATGGCCAGCAGCAGGAGCGCGCCGGTGATGGCGCCCTGCCAGAAGGAGTCCACCTTCAGTACGACCAGGACGCTGCCGATGGTGGTGAGCAGCAGGGCGCCGAGCGCGGCACCCCAGACGGTCCCGGTGCCGCCGGTGATCGCGACACCGCCGACGACGACGGCGCTGACGACGGTCAGTTCCCAGCCGTGCGCGTTGTCCGCGACGACGGTGCCGAAGCGGGCCAGCCACAGGGCACCGGCGAAGCCGGCGACCGCCCCGGAGAAGGCGTAGGCGGCGAGCACCCGGCGGCGGATCGGGATGCCGGCGAGCCGGGCGGCCTCGGGGCTCGACCCGATCGCGTACAGCTCGCGCCCCGAGCGGTAGCTGCGCAGGAAGTACGCCGTCGCGGCGAGCAGGACCACCGCGAGCAGCGGCAGGTAGGGGATACCGAGCACGCTGCCGCTGCCCAGCCCCAGGACGGCGTCCGGCACGTCGGAGGCGCTGATCTGTTCGCCCTGCGCCCACCAGTAGTCGACGCCCTGGATGATGTAGAGCATGCCCAGGGTCACGACGAGCGCCGGAACCCTGCCGAAGCTGACAAGGGCTCCCGAGACGAGCCCGCAGACCACACCGATGGCGATGCCCAGCAGCATCACCGTCACCACCCCGTGCTCGCTGCCCGCCACGAACTTGCCGCAGGCGAAGGCGGACAGGCCGACGACGGAGCCGACGGACAGGTCGATGTTCCGCGTGATCACCACGGCGGACTGACCGACCGCGAGGAGCACCAGGATCGACGCGTTGAGCAGCAGGTCCTTGATGCCCTGGTCGGAGAGGAAGCGTGGGTTGGCGAGGTACGTGCCGAGTACCAGCAGCACGAGGGCGCCCGCGATGGAGATCTCGCGCGCCCGGAAGACCGTGTCCACGAGCGAGGACGCGCTCCGCTCGGGCGCCTTCACGGTGTCCGGGGGACTCCCGATGGTGGTGGTCATGCCGCTGCCCTCTCGTTGCGTCCGGTGGCCGCCGCCATGACCGACTCCTCGGTGGCGCCCTCCCGCGGTATCTCCGCCACGAGCCGGCCCTCGTGCATCACGAGCACGCGGTCGGCCATGCCGATGACCTCGGGGAGGTCGGAGGAGATCATCAGGACGGCGAGGCCGTCTGCCGCGAGCGAGGACAGCAGCCGGTGGACCTCGGCCTTGGTGCCGACATCGATCCCGCGGGTCGGTTCGTCGACGATCAGCACGGCGGGGCCGGTCGCCAGCCACTTGGCCAGCACGACCTTCTGCTGGTTGCCGCCGGAGAGCACGCCCACGGTGTCGGCCAGCCGGTTGTACTTGAGCTGGAGACGTACGGCCCAGTCGGCGGCCCGGTCGTGTTCCAGGGCCCGGCTGACGAGTCCGCGCTTGCGGACCTCGCCCAGGCCGGTGAGGCCGATGTTGCGCTCGATGGACATATCCATGACCAGTCCGCGCTGACGGCGGTCCTCGGGTACGAGCGCGAGGCCGGCGTCCATCGCTGCGGTGGGCGAGCCGGGGCGCAGCACCGTGCCGCCCACCTTCACCTCGCCGGCGTCGGCACGGTCGACGCCGAAGACCGCCTGGGCGACCTCCGTCCGGCCGGCGCCGACGAGCCCGGCGAGCGCGACGATCTCGCCGCGGCGGACGTCGAACGACACATCACGGAAGACGCCTTCGCGGGTCAGCCGGTGCACCGACAGGGCGACCTCGCCGACCTCGGCGTCCTGCTTCGGATAGAGGTCGTCGAGGTCACGGCCGACCATCCTGCGGACCAGGTCGTCCTCGGTGAGCCCGTCCAGCGGTTCGGAGGAGATCCACCGTCCGTCGCGCAGGGTGGTGACGCGCTGGCACAGTTCGAAGATCTCGTCGAGGCGGTGCGAGATGAAGAGCACCGCCGCGCCCTCCGACCGCAGCGCGCGGACGACGGCGAAGAGCCGTGCGGTCTCGCTGCCGGTCAGGGCCGCGGTCGGTTCGTCCATGATCAGGACGCGGGCGTCGAAGGAGAGCGCCTTGGCGATCTCGACGATCTGCTGGTCGGCGATCGACAGGCCGCGGGCCGGCCGGTCCGGCGCCAGATCGACGCCGAGCCTGCGCATCAGGCCCGCGGTGGTCTCGTGGACGGCCCTGCGGTCGATCCTGCCCAGCGTCCGCCGGGGCTGCCGGCCCATGAAGATGTTCTCGGCGATGGACAGGTCGGGGAAGAGCGTCGGCTCCTGGTAGATGACGGCGATGCCGGCATCCCGCGCGTCGGCCGGGCCGTGGAAGACGACGCGCTCCCCGTCGAGGAGCACCTCGCCGCTGTCCGGCCTGTGCACTCCGGCGAGGGCCTTGATCAGGGTCGACTTGCCTGCGCCGTTCTCACCCGCGAGCGCGTGCGCCTCGCCGGGGAACAACTGCAGGGAGACGTCCTGCAGGGCCCGTACGGCACCGAAGGACTTGCTCACGCCCTTCAGGGCCAGGACCGGGGCCGGGTCCGGGGCGGACTGGTTCATGGGAGCTCCTCAGCGGTGGCCTGGTCGCTCCACGCGCCGTGAAAGGTTTCAATGAGGTTGCTCGGAAGCTAAACGGGGATTGCGGGCACAGTCAATGGGTTGATGGCGAGAAGTTCCAGGAATGGGGACGATGTACGACCTGAATGGGGGGAATGGGTGGGCACCCTTGACAGGCTTCGAGGCAGGCCACTATCTTCGCGCTCTTTGAATCGATTCACGTCACGGTTGCGCATCGCTCCACTCACGCGACGCGCCAGGTGTGTCCGGACCCTCACCAGTGGGCGAGCCCGGCAGCCGCCGGGTGCCCGGGCCCGAGCAGGACGGTGAGCCCCGCTCTTCCCGGCACGGTCACCGGGACCGGATGCCATCCCGCACGCCGGTAGAAGCGCAGCGTCGCCTCCGCGTGCACGGAGGTCAGCAGCCAGCACCGTCCGTCCGGTGCGGCGCCCGTGACGGCCGTCAGCAGGGCCGCGCCCAGGCCGGCACCGCGCGCGGCGGGGGAGACCGCCAGTTCGTCGACCTCCAGCGCCCCGCACAGCCATGCGGAGACGCGCCCGGGCCCCAGCGCCCGGGCGACGTGGCCGTAGCCGCGGTCGGTGGGGAACACGCCGGGTGTGGTCCACGCGGTGGCGAAGCCGCCCACCTCGTCGCAGGGGCCCGGACCTTCCGCCCCGCGGGGAGGCGCGCCCGTGCCGGGCTCCAGGGCCAGTGCCGCGGTGAAACCGGGACGCAGGGCGTCGGCCATGAGGCGTTCGACGTACGGTCCGGCCGCCGAGGGGTCCTCGTTCCACGGCGGAGCCGAGAACACGTCGGCGTACACCCGGCGGATGCCGTCGGCGTACGCGGGAAGGAGCCCGCTCGTCATCAGCCGGACCCGCATGCCGCCGCCCCTCCGCTCCGGACCCGGTCCCGAGCGCCGGAACCGCTGCGGAAAGGATAGGGGCGGGGCCGGCGTCGCGGCCGGTACGATCCGACCGCCGTCGCTACCCCGCCGGTGCACGACCCCGGAAACCGGCCACGCGCGGCTCAGCCCGGGGGGAGGAGATGGGTGGTGAACCAGTCCCGTGCGAGGTCCGCGACGCGGTCCAGGGCGCCCGGCTCCTCGAACAGGTGGGTGGCGCCCGGGACGACCTCCAGTCGGTTCTCGCAGTACAGCGCCGCCTGGGCCTGCCGGTTGAGGTCGATCACCGTGGTGTCCTCGCCGCCGACGATCAGCAGCGTCGGCGCCCGTACCCCGGAGAGGTCCACACCGGCCAGGTCGGGCCGGCCGCCGCGCGAGACCACCGCTCCGATGCCCGAGTCCGGGGCGGCCGCGGCACGCAGCGCCGCCGCCGCGCCGGTGCTTGCGCCGAACGATCCGACCGGCACGGCCACCCGGTTCCTGAGCCAGCGCGTGGTGTCCGACAGCCGCGCGGACAGCAGCCCGATGTCGAATACGTTGGCCCGGTAGACCTCCTCGCCCGGGGTGAGCAGGTCGAAGAGCAGCGTGCCCAGACCGGCGCGGTTCAGGGCCGTGGCCACGGCGCGGTTGCGCGGGCTGAGACGGCTGCTGCCGGAACCGTGGGCGAACACCACGACGGCGCCCGCGTCCGCCGGGAGCACCAGATCGCCGGTGAGCGGAACCCCGCCCGCGTCGACCTCGACGGTCTCGGCCGTGACGCCGTCCGCGGGCGCCCGGGCCAGGAGGGCCACGACCTCCTCGTCGGATGTCTGGGAGAAGTCCCGGTACCACTCGCCCACCGCGGAGAAGAGGACCGGCGTGGACAGGCACACGATCTCGTCGACGTCCTCCCCCAGGCGCGCGGCCACGTCCGGCGACGCCACGGGCACGGCCAGTGCGACATAGGCGGCCCCCTGCGCCCGGACCACCTGGCAGGCCGCCCTGGCGGTGGCACCGGTGGCGACCCCGTCGTCCACCACGACCACCGCGCGGCCGTGCAGCGGCAGGCGCGTCCTGCCCGCCCTGTACGCAGCCGCCCGCCGGAGCAGCTCCGCCTCCTCGGCGCGCTCGACGGACCGGACCTGCGCCTCCCGCACACCGGCATGCCGCACGATCTCATCGCTGATGACCCGCACACCGCCCTCACCGATCGCGCCGAAGCCCAGCTCCGGGTGGTGCGGCACACCGAGCTTGCGGACCACGATCACGTCGAGCGGCGCACCCAGAGCCCGGGCCACCTCGTAAGCCACGGGGACTCCGCCGCGCGGCAGCCCCAGGACGACGGGGTCGCGCAGCTCCAGGTGCCGCAGGGCCTCGGCCAGTTGTCGCCCGGCGTCCGCGCGGTCGGTGAACAGCACGGTGGTTCACCTCCAACAGAGAAGGGGACGCGGCAGCGCACGCGCACGCCCCTTCTTCGAAACAAACCCATCTGTGCTGGTTCGGCAAGTCGGGGGGCGGCCGCTTTCGGCGGTAGGGAATTCGCAGGGGTCCGCTGGCCCGCGGCACCGCACTCCCGGTGGGACGGAGTCATGCGGTCAGGAGGTCCGGTGCGGTCCGGACGACGAAGCCGGAGCGGGGCGCGCCTGTCCTGTTCATCCCCTTTTCCGACCCGTGCGCCGGACGTCGCGAGAGTCGCCGTGCTCTCGCGTCCGGCGCCGGAGCGACTGGGCACGGGAGATTTTCCCGCCGGGGCCGGAATCCTGCTTCCTTGACAGAGGAAATAAAGTCGGCCACTCCACTGTGGCGCGCATGTCCGACATGGTCTCTCCGTGCGCAACGGGCCCGGGGAGGCCGGTGGGTGAGGGTATTCCCTCCGGCCCGGACCGATTCACGCAGGTCGCGGGTCGATGGGACCTGAGCGCGAGTAGCGGGGCGGAGTCCGGCGACCGTGGACCGGAAGCGCAACACGGACATCTACGCGCGCAGCCGGGCGCTGATCGTTCGTCCCGCCGATTCCCGGGATAGGCCTGATTCACGTGGCGGACAAGTGATGACTTAGCGCGCGATAGAGCCCCTCCGGCGTGCTCACGCCGTTCTCACGGCTTTTCCACAACCTTCGTACGTTTGGTGACCACGCGTCATTAATCGGTAACGCAACGTGTATTGACCTTGATCGCACGCGCCTCACTAATTGGCTCCCGGCGAATACGTCCATTCGCTGTCGCCCCGGGATAATCACGGGCCGACCCCTGCTCGCAGCATGGAGTCATAGCCTTGCGCACAGCGGCAAGATCGAAGAGATCGAACGGGTCCGGCAGATCAGAAATACCGAAGCGGCGCGGACAGGCGCGGCAGAGAATCGGCGGGGGGCTCGCGGTTCTGAGTGCGGCCGCCATGGGGGTCCTGGGTCTGCAGGTCCCGGCGGCCGGCGCCGCCGGGACCTCGCCCGCCGCCGACGCCCGCGTGGCGTACGAGGCGAGCTGTGGCGTGGCGAAGCCGGGTGAGGCCACCTGCTATTCGCTGCGCCGCACGGACGTCAAGGAGATCAAGGGGCTGAGGCCGGCCTCGGACGCTCCCGCAGGCTTCGGCGCGACGGACCTGCGCAGCGCGTACAACCTGCCGGACAACGGCGGTGCGGGGCAGACCATCGCCGTCGTCGACGCCTACGACAGCCCGACCGCGGAGAGCGACCTCGCGGTGTACCGCGAGCAGTTCGGCCTGCCGGAGTGCACCACGGCCAACGGCTGCTTCACCAAGGTGGACCAGCGCGGCGGCACGAACTACCCGGCACCCGACCCGGGTTGGGCGGGAGAGATCTCCCTCGACCTCGACATGGTGTCGGCAGCGGCCCCGAACGCCCACATCCTGCTCGTGGAGGCGGACGACGCGAGCTTCGAGAGCCTGGGCGCGGCAGTCAACCAGGCCGTCGCGCTCGGCGCCAAGTTCGTGTCCAACTCCTACGGCACCGACTACCGCGGTGGCGGCGGCGAGGACCCGGCCGAGACGACCGAGTACGACGCGTACTACAACCACCCGGGCGTGGCGGTGGTCGCGTCGACCGGTGACTTCGGCTACGGGGTCAGCTACCCGGCCGCGTCCCAGTACGTCACGGCGGCCGGTGGCACGGCGCTGCACCGGGACACGAGCACGGAGCGCGGCTGGACCGAGAGCGTCTGGGACGGCGCCGGTTCGGGCTGCTCCCTCTACGAGCCGAAGCCGGCGTTCCAGAAGGACACGGGGTGCGCCAACCGCGCCCTGTCCGACGTCTCCGCGGTCTCGGACCCGGCGACCGGTGTATCGGTCTACCAGACGTACGGCGGTGGCGGCTGGGCGGTGTACGGCGGCACCAGCGCCGCGTCGCCCCTGATCGCCGCGACGTACGCGGTCGCGGGCACGCCCGTCGCAGGCACGTACCCGAACGCGTACCCGTACGCGGGCAACGGTGCGGGACTCAACGACGTGACAGGCGGCAGCAACGGGTCCTGCACCCCGAGCTACCTGTGCGAAGGCGGCACGGGCTACGACGGCCCCACCGGGCTCGGCACGCCGAACGGCGTGGACGCGTTCCGCAGCGGCCCGCACGGTGCCGTATCCGGCACGGTCACGGACGCCGCCACCGGCAAGGCGCTCTCCGGCGCGACGGTCACGGTCGGCGACAACCTCGCCAGGTCCGGCTCGGACGGCTCCTACAAGCTGAGCGTGCCGGCGGGCACGTACGACATCGCTGTCGACGCCTACGGCTACAAGTCGGCGGCGGCCTCGTCGGTGGAGGTCACCGACGGCGCGGCGCTGACGAAGAACTTCGCCCTCACCGCCGTCCCGAACCAGACGGTCTCGGGCAAGGTGACGGACGGCAGCGGCCACGGCTGGCCGCTGTACGCGCGGGTCTCCGTCGAGGGCGTCCCCGGCGCCCCCGTCTGGACGGACCCGGCCACGGGTTCCTACAGCCTGTCGCTGCCCGAGAACCACGGCTACACCCTGAACATCGCGTCGGCCACCCGCGGGTACAGCGCCGTGAGCGAGAAGATCACGGTGGACGAAGCGCCGGTCACCACGAACATAGCGGTGAAGGCGAACGCCTTCGGAGACACGGCACCCGGCTACGAGGTCAAGGACACGGGCAAGACGGAGCCGTTCGACACCACCGCACCGCCGGAGGGCTGGAAGGTCGTCAACTCGACCGATTCCGGCTGGCAGTTCGACGACCCGGGCGCGCGTGGCAACACGACCGGCGGCGCCGGCACCTTCGCCATCGCCGACAGCGACAACGCGGGTCCCGGCTCGACCACGGACTCCCAGCTGATCAGCCCCTCCTACAACTTCTCGGCCGACAGTCACCCGGTGGCGTCCTTCGCCACCGACTACCTTGCGTCGGGCGGCCAGGAGGCCACCGTCGACGCGTCCGACGACGGCGGGGAGACCTGGAAGACCGTGTGGTCCGCCGTCTCCTCGACCAACGGTGCCTCGAAGATCACCGTCCCGCTGGACGAGTACGCGGGGGTCCAGAACGTCACCCTGCGATTCCACTTCGTCGGATTCTTCGGCTGGTGGTGGAAGATCGACGACGTCTTCATCGGGGAGCGCACGCTCGAGGCGATCCCCGGAGGTCTGCTCGTCGGTGAAGTCACGGACGCCAACACCGGAAATGGCGTGACGGGCGCCGCCGTGACAAGCGACGACACGCCGACCGTGACGACCACGACCGTCGCCACGCCGGACGACCCCGACGTCTCCGACGGTTTCTACTCGGTCTTCACGCCCGACCTGGGCAAGCACAGCATCACCGCGTCGAAGAGCCGTTACACGAAGCAGTCGAAGACCGTGAGGACGGCAGTCGACAGTGCGGCGTCCACCGGCTTCACCCTCGCGGCGGGCCGGCTGAGCGTGACCCCGGAAACCGTGACCAAGACCGTCGCGTGGGGTGGACAGGCCACCCAGAAGGTCACCGTCAGGAACACCGGTGGCGCGGCCGCCACACTGAAGATGTCCGAGCAGGCGGGCAAGTACCAGCCTCAGGACCAGAAGCAGGGTGCGCCGCTCCAGAGGATCAAGGGCACGTACCCGACCGGACCGAGCAAGGCACGGGCCGGGGCCGCCTCCACGAAGGCCGGTCCCGCGGCGAGCCCCGCCGCCGCCCCGGCGGACGGTACCTGGCAGACGGCTCCCAACCTGCCGCAGGCGACCATGAGCAACATCGGCGCCGTGCACGACGGCATCGTCTACACCGGATTCGGGTACAGCGGCTCCGGTGTCTCGAGCGATCTGTACGGCTTGAACACGGAAACCGGAGCGTGGTCGAAGAAGGCGTCCGCGACCGACGGACGAGAGGGCCCCTCGGCCGGATTCATCGACGGCAAGCTCTACGTCGTGGGCGGCTGGCTCCAGACGGGAACCCCTGACACGAAGCTGGAGGTGTACGACCCCGAGGCGAACAGCTGGACGACCGGAGCTGCCACCACGCACGCGTTCGCGGGCGCCGGCACGGCGGTCCTCGACGGCAAGCTGTACGTGATCGGAGGCTGCACCGACGTCTGTGGCAGCAAGAACGGCAGTGTGTACGACCCGGGCAACGACAGCTGGTCGCAGATCGCGGACTACCCCGAGACCGTGGCGTGGGAGTCCTGCGGCGGCATCGGCGGCAAGCTGTACTGCGCCGGTGGCACCTCGGGTCAGAGCGTGCTCAAGCACGCCTACTCCTACGACCCGGACTCCGACAGCTGGAGCCAGGTCGCGGACATGCCGATCGCGGCGTGGGGTGCGTCGTACGCCGCGGCCAACGGGCAACTCGTCTCCACCGGCGGTGTCAGCGACAACGCGCTGATCAACCAGAGCTTCGCCTTCGACGCGAGTTCCGGCGCGTGGAACGCCCTGCCGAACGCCAACGTCGCCACCTACCGCGGCGCCGGCGCCCTCGGCTTCTACAAGCTGGGTGGCGGTGACGCGCCGAACACGCCCTCCACCCAGGCCGAGTACCTCGCGGGGTACGACCAGGACGGGACCGGGGACGTCTCGTGGCTGAGCGAGAGCAGCCAGGAACTGACCGTCCAGCCGGGTGCCAGCGCGACGTTCACCGTCTCGCTGGACGCGTCGGTACCCGAGATCACCCAGCCGGGTACGTACCGCGCGTCGCTGGCGTTCAGCACCGACACGCCGTACGGCGGCTCGAAGCTCCCCGTGTCGCTGACGGTGAACCCGCCGAAGACGTGGGGCAAGATCACGGGCACGATCCTCGGCAAGGCGGCGAACGGGACCACGGCCCCGATCGCGGGGGCGACCGTCGAGATCGACAGCTGGGCGTCCACCTACACACTGCGCACGGCTGCCGACGGCACCTACGCGCTGTGGCTGGACACCCGCAACAACCCGCTCACCCTCATCGCGGCCAAGGACGGCTACGCGCCGACCACGGCCACGGTGAAGCTCGTCAAGGGCGGGACGGTGATCAGTAACTTCACCCTCAGGAAGCAGTAGCGCGACGGCACATGAGACAGGGGCGGGCCACTCCTCCGGGGGCGGCCCGCCCTTTCCGCGAGGAATCGTGGCCGGCCGGAGTTGGCCGGGCGCTTTTGCGCGCTCTACGGCGGGCCTCCGGTGTGCCTTCGACCAGCGAAAAGGCCCTCCGGGTAGGAGGGCCTGAAGGTGGTGCGGACGGTGTGCCCCCGGCAGGACTCGAACCTGCGGCCAAGCGCTTAGAAGGCGCCTGCTCTATCCACTGAGCTACGGGGGCCGGGTGTCGGCCGGTGTCCCGGAGGGCGTGGGTTCAAGCCATCCGCGACGCTGCCGGGACAAGGATAGGGCTCAGATCGCCTCGTCCCGGTTGCTTCACCTGCGTGGCACGATGTGGAGGTTCAGTGAAGCGAACCGATAATCGCAGGTAGGTGCGATTCGTGCACCGCTTTTCGCGCCTCACGCCACGGGTGTTGTGCACTCGTTATGCCTGCGCCCCACTCGTCCCCTCTGTCCCCCGGAACGGATCCGCCGCGCAGAGGGGCCTATACGCTTCAAAAAGCCGTCAAAATTGGGCATTCTTCACATGTGGTAACCATGGATGTACGGCCCCAGCTCATCGACGCACTTTCCGCCCTGCGCGACCGTGTCGCTGCCGTGCGTCTTCCACTCCCGCTGCCCGGAGCCCCGCGCTCCCGGCAGACGCGGACCGAACTGCTCGCCCAGCTCGACGACTACCTCGTACCTCGCCTCAAGGACCCCGACGCACCGCTGCTCGCGGTGATCGGCGGATCCACCGGCGCGGGCAAGTCCACGCTCGTCAACTCGCTGGTGGGATGCCGGGTCAGTGAGGCCGGGGTGCTGCGCCCGACCACCAGAACCCCCGTGCTCGTCTGCCATCCGGACGACCACCACTGGTTCGCCGGGGTGCGCGTGCTGCCGCAGCTGACCCGGGTGTGGCTGCCCCCGGGGCGGCCCCGGGACCCCGACGGGCTCGACCACCTCGGTGCCGAGGGGGACCACGACGAGTCCGTGCTGCGCGTGGAGACGGCGGCGACCCTGCCGCGCGGGCTGGCCCTCCTGGACGCGCCTGACATCGACTCGCTCGTCGTACGGAACCGCGTGCTCGCCGCCGAACTCATCTGCGCCGCCGACGTGTGGATCATGGTGACCACCGCGTCCCGGTACGCCGACGCCGTGCCCTGGCACCTCCTGCGGACCGCGAAGGAGTACGACGCTTCACTGGTCACCGTCCTGGACCGGGTGCCGCACCAGGTGATCGGCGAGGTCTCCCGCCAGTACGCCGCCCTGCTCACCCGGGCCGGTCTGGGCGACGTGCCCCGGTTCACGATCCCGGAGCTGCCCGAGTCCGCGGGAGGCGGCAGCGGGCTGCTGCCCACCACCGCCGTGGCACCCCTCAGGGCCTGGCTCACCCACCGGGCGCAGGACCCGGCGGCCCGTCAGCAGGCCGTGGGGCGGACGGCGTCCGGGGTCATCGACTCGCTGAACGTGCGGATGCCCGAGCTCGCCGCGGCGGTCGCCGCGCAGTACGCCGCGGCCGTCCGGCTGACCGGTGTGGTCGAGGAGGCGTACGGGAAGGAGCTGTCGCGCGTCGGACGGCGGCTGAAGGACGGTGCCGTGCTCGCGGGCGGCGCCCGCACCCGCTGGCGCGGCTACCCGCTCTACAGCACGGCGGGAGAGCTGCTGGACGCACTCGTGGAGAGCCTCACCGCTCTGCTGCAGTGCGCGGTGGCCGCGGCGGACGAGCAGATCCGTACGACCTGGCGGCGCGAACCCGCCGCCGGGATCTTCCGGTTCGAGGACGCGGGCCGGGAGGCCGGAGGCTGGGGCCCGGCCGAGGACATCCAGGGTCGTGTCGGCATGGCCGTACGGCGCTGGAGGAGGGTTCTGGAGGAGCTGGCCGAGGAGGAGGCGCGACTGCTGGAACGCAACGCGGCGCCGGACGCCGAGACGGTGGCGGCGCTGCTCGCGGCGGCCCTGCTCGGGGGACGCCGGGCGAGGGGCGCCGGCGAGCAGCTCGCCGAACGGATCGGTGCCCAGGGAGCGCTGCGCCTGCGCGACAAGGGAGGGGCGCTGCTCACCACCTGCCTCGGCCAGGTCCTGCACGGCGAACGCGACCGGCGGCTCGCGCCGCTCGACGCGCTCGAAGTGGCCCCGGAGCCACAGGCCGAACTCATCGCCGCGCTGTCCGTACTGCAGAAGGAGAGGAAGCAGCGATGACTGCCGTCACCGACCAGGACCACGGACACGGACCGGGGAGCGGGAACGCCGAGACGCCCGAGAACCCCGAGGCGCCCGGCATCCTGCAGAAGCCCGGGACGCCAGGGACACCAGAGATCCCCGACGAGTCCGGCGGGGGCGACGAGCGGCGCTGGGACGACGGGCTCATCGCGCGCCGTGCCGCCGAGGCGTCGAAGGAGCGGGCCGAGGGGGAGCGTACGGCCCAGGACGAGGCCGGGACCCAGGTCGAGGCGTACGGACTGCCGGGCAGCCCCCTGCGGCCCCGGCTCGACGCGCTCCGGGAGCTGGTCGGGCTCTCCCGCGCCCGGCTGGACGGGGACACCCTCGCCGAGGCGGGACGCGTGCTCGACGAGGCCTCGGCCCGCCAGCGGCTCTCCTCCAGGCACACCGTCGTCGCCGTCGCCGGGGCCACCGGCAGCGGGAAGTCCACCCTCTTCAACGCACTCGCCGGCGTGCAGATCTCCGACACCGGGCTGCGCAGGCCCACCACGTCCGCGCCGATCGCCTGCAGCTGGACCGACGGCGCCGCCGGACTGCTCGACCGGCTGGCCATCCCCGGCCGCCTGCGGCGCAGGCCCGTCCAGGGCAGTACGCCGGCCGACGAGGCGCTCCAGGGGCTCGTCCTGGTGGATCTGCCCGACCACGACTCTGCGGCGACCGGTCACCGGGCCCAGGTCGACCGGGTGCTGGCCCTGGTCGACGCGGTGATCTGGGTCGTCGACCCGGAGAAGTACGCCGACGCCGCCCTGCACGAGCGCTACCTGCGGCCGCTCGCCGGGCACGCGGAGGTCTCCTTCGTCGTCCTCAACCAGATCGACCGGCTCCCCGGCGACGCCGCGGACCTCGTCCTCGACGACCTGCGCAGGCTGCTGGACGAGGACGGCATGGCGGTGGGGGAGCACGGCGAGCCGGGCGCCACCGTCATGTCGCTGTCCGCCCTGACCGGAGCCGGAGTGGCCGACCTGCGCGAACTCCTCGGCAGGTTCGTCCAGGACCGTACGGCGGCGGCGCGCAGGCTCTCCGCGGACGTCGACGCGGCCGCGGCCCGGCTCCGTCAGGTGTACGTCGCGGAGGGGCGGCCCGGACTCGGTGAACGGGCCCGCGAACAGTTCACCGACCGGCTGGCCGAAGCCGTCGGCGCGGCCGCGGCGGGACAGGCGGCGGAGCGCGAGTGGCGCAGGAACGCGGGGCGGGCGTGCGGAACGCCGTGGCTGCGTCTGTGGCGTTGGTACGAGTCCACCCGGCAGCTCGGCGGTCTGGACCTGATGGCACAGGCCCTCGCGCCGCCCGAGGAGGAGCTCACCGCCCGCCAGCGCGTGGAACAGGCGGTGCGGACGCTGGCGGACGACGCGGTGCACGGTCTGCCGGCCCCCTGGGCGCAGGCCGTGCGCGAGGCGGCGGTGAGCGGCGCCGAAGGCCTCCCCGAGGCGCTGGACGAGCTGGCGCGGAACGCGCAGACGGCCTCGGCCGGTCGAGGCCGCGGCAGGGGCGGGGACACCGCTTCCGCCGCAACGGATCCGGGCGGTCCGGGCACCGCGGGGAAGACGGCGTTCCCGGCCGGGCGCGGAACGGGTGCGGCCGGGGCCGTACCCCTCACGGGCACCCCCGCTGGTCGGGCGGCACGGCCGCCGCGTCCTGCGTGGTGGCCCGCCGCGGTGCTGGCGCAGGCTTCCATGACCCTGCTCCAGATCTTCGGCGGACTCTGGCTGCTGGGCCAGATCGTGGGCTTCCTCGAACCCGGGCTGATCGTCCCGGCCCTGTTGATGCTGGCGGGAGTGATCGGCGGACCGCTCGTCGAATGGTCGTGCGCGGCCGCCGCGCGGGGCCCCGCGCGGCGCTACGGGCAGGAGGCGGAACGGCGCCTGCGCGAAGCCGCCGCGGGCTGCGGCCGGGCCAGGGTGCTCGACCCGGTGGCGGCGGAACTGGCGCGCTATCGCGAGGTGCGGGAACGGTATGTGACGGTGACGGAGTTCTCCACAACCGGCCGGTAATCCACAGCCCCGGCGCGATTTCCCGTTTCCCCCCAGGATGGTGTGCACGGACCGGACAGACGCACCGGACAGACGCCCCGGACAGGACGTCTTCGCACCGCATCGGTGCAGGCAGGACGGTGCGCCGGAAAGCCGGACGGAAAGTGCTGAAGGCTGCGGACGCGACGCACGGAGAAGTGCGGCGGAACGCGACGGAAACGGGGGACGGAAATGAACGAGACCTTGGTGACGCTGGTGGGAAACAGCGCGACCCCGGTGGACTTCCGGGAGACGGAGGCGGGGGCGACGGCTCGTTTCCGGCTCGCGGTGACGCCCAGGCGATGGGATCGCGAGCGGCAGAGCTGGGCGGACGGCCGCACCAGCTTCTACACGGTGTGGGCCCGGCGCACGCTCGCGGCGAACCTGTCCGGTTCGGTCTCCGTGGGCGAACCGCTCGTCGTGCACGGGCGTCTGAGGGTGCGGGAGGAGGAACGCGACGGGGTGTGGAAAACGTCCGTGGACATCGACGCGGTGGCGGTGGGACATGACCTGACCAGGGGGACGGCCGCGTTCCGGCGCGTGGTCAGAGCCGATCCCGCTCTCATTGCGCCTACGCATCGTCAGAAACCGGCCACGGAAATGGCATCGGTGTCCTGAACAACGGGGGCGCGCCGATGAAAGCTGTAACGATTACGAGTCGGAATGCTTATCTGACGGCATGACGGGGGACTGCTCTTCGTTCGATCCTTACGATTCCCCAGTACTCATGCGGCACTTGAGTTTGCTGGCGAGGCACCTCCCACACGCGACTCATGCGTGAAGGTCTCGCCCGGAGGGGAATTCTGTGTTTTCTGTGTCTTCAGCGTCCACTTCGTCGTCGACGGCGGCGATGGAGGGCTCCCCAGGGGGCCGGAGCAAGGGCCACGGCCGCGGTCTCGTCAGGGCGGCCGCCGCGATGCTGGCCACCGGGCTGGTCGCTGCGGGAACGATCGTCGCAGCGACGGCCGCCACGGCCGCGCCGGCGGACGAGACGGGCCAGCATCAGGGCGGTGCGGTCGCCGTGCTGGACGGTCTGAAGACCTACGGCTTCGCCGAGCTCAACACCGGTGAGGGCAAGAAGCCCCAGGAGCTGCCCGCCGGCCTGTTCGAGATGAAGGTCGACGGCGGCGGCACCATCCAGACGTACTGCATCGACTTCCACACGCCCACCAAGGACGGTGCGAAGTACTCGGAGACCCCCTGGGACCAGTCCTCGCTCGGCGCCAACGAGGACGCCGGCAAGGTGCGCTGGATCCTGCAGCACTCCTACCCGCAGGTCAACGACTTCGCGGCGCTCGCCGAGAAGGCCGGTACCGGCCCGCTCGACGAGAAGACCGCCGCCGCCGGCACCCAGGTCGCCATCTGGCGCTTCTCGGACAAGGCCGACGTGACGGCCAAGGACGCGAACGCCGAGAAGCTCGCCGACTGGCTGGAGGAGAACGCCCAAAATCTCGCGGAGCCCAAGGCGTCCGTGGGGCTGTCTCCGGCCGCGGTCTCCGGCAAGGCCGGTGAGAAGCTGGGTCCGGTCACCGTCCACACCGACGCCGGCCAGGTCTCGGTGGTACCGCCCGCCGACGCCGCCGCCAGCGGGGTCCAGGTCACCGACAAGGCAGGCAAGCCCGTCACCGAGGCTGCAGACGGCGCCGACCTGTACTTCTCCGTCCCCGAGGACGCCACCGACGGCTCCGCCTCGTTCTCCGTCCAGGCCTCGACCTCCGTGCCCGTGGGCCGGGTCTTCGCCGGGCTGACCAAGAGCCAGACCATGATCCTCGCCGGCTCCAGCGAGTCCACCGTCACCGCCGCGGCGAGCGCGACCTGGGCCGAGAAGGGCGCGGTCCCCGCGCTCACGGCGGAGAAGAACTGCGCCAAGGGCGGCGTGGACATCACCGCGGCCAACAACGGCGACGAGCCGTTCACCTTCACCCTGGCCGGTGCCGAGCACACCATCGCCGCCGGCGAGACCCGCACGGTGACGATCCCGGTCGCCGAGGACCAGGCGTACGACTTCACGATCACCGGCCCCGGTGGCTTCAGCAAGAACTTCAAGGGCGTCCTGGACTGCAAGACGGCCGGCACCCCCGCACCGGGTGACGACACCGAGACCCAGAGTGGCTCCGAGCCGGTGCCGGCCCAGACCGGCACCAGCTCCACCGGTGCCGAGGGCGACCTCGCCGAGACCGGCGGATCCAGCGCCACCCCCGTCATCGCGGGTGTCGCGATCGCCCTCGTCGTCCTCGGCGGCGGCGCGGTCTTCTTCCTCCGCAGGAAGAAGACGCAGAGCAGCGGTGAGTGACGTGTAGCGGTACGGCGCGAAAGCGCCGGTGGAGAGCCCGGTACGGACATCCGTACCGGGCTCTCCGGCTTCCCGGCGGTCCGGACGCGGGTACCGGGAACCGGACGGGTTTCCGTCCGGGTGCGGACGTCAGGCAAGATGGGTGTATCTGCCCACACCTCTATTGCTGCCGGACGGTTTCTCTTGGCTGAGTTCATCTACACCATGCGCAAGACGCGCAAGGCGCACGGCGACAAGGTGATCCTCGACGACGTCACCCTGAACTTCCTGCCCGGCGCGAAAATCGGTGTCGTGGGGCCCAACGGCGCCGGTAAGTCCACGGTGCTGAAGATCATGGCGGGCCTGGAGCAGCCGTCCAACGGCGAGGCCTACCTCTCGCCCGGTTTCAGCGTCGGCATCCTCATGCAGGAGCCGAAGCTCGACGAGTCGAAGACCGTCCTGGAGAACGTCCAGGACGGCGCCGCCGAGATCATGGGCAAGCTCAAGCGCTTCAACGAGGTCGCGGAGCTCATGGCGACCGACTACTCCGACGCGCTCATGGACGAGATGGGCAAGCTCCAGGAGGACCTGGACCACGCCAACGCGTGGGACCTGGACGCGCAACTGGAACAGGCCATGGACGCCCTGGGCTGCCCGCCCGGCGACTGGCCCGTCAACAACCTCTCCGGCGGCGAGAAGCGCCGTGTGGCGCTCTGCAAGCTGCTCATCGAGGCCCCGGACCTGCTCCTCCTCGACGAGCCCACCAACCACCTCGACGCCGAGTCGGTGAACTGGCTGGAGCAGCACCTCTCGAAGTACGCGGGCGCCGTCGTCGCCGTGACGCACGACCGGTACTTCCTGAACAACGTCGCCGAGTGGATCCTCGAGCTCGACCGCGGCCGCGCACTGCCCTACGAGGGCAACTACTCCACGTACCTGGAGAAGAAGGCCACCCGCCTCAAGGTCGAGGGCCGCAAGGACGAGAAGCGTCAGAAGCGGCTCAAGGAAGAGCTTGAGTGGGTCCGCTCCAACGCCAAGGGCCGCCAGACCAAGTCCAAGGCACGTCTCGCCCGTTACGAGGAGATGGCGGCCGAGGCGGACAAGATGCGGAAGCTGGACTTCGAGGAGATCCAGATTCCGCCGGGCCCGCGGCTCGGTTCCATCGTCGTCGAGGTCGAGAACCTGTCGAAGGCCTTCGGCGACAAGGTCCTCATCGACGACCTGTCGTTCACGCTGCCGCGCAACGGCATCGTCGGCATCATCGGTCCGAACGGTGCGGGCAAGACCACGCTGTTCAAGATGATCCAGGGCCTGGAGACGCCGGACTCCGGCGCCATCAAGGTCGGCGACACGGTCAAGATCTCCTACGTCGACCAGTCCCGCGCCAACATCGACCCGAAGAAGACCCTCTGGGCCGTCGTGTCGGACGAGCTGGACTACATCAACGTCGGCAACGTCGAGATGCCCTCGCGGGCGTACGTCTCGGCCTTCGGCTTCAAGGGTCCGGACCAGCAGAAGCCGGCCGGTGTCCTCTCCGGTGGTGAGCGCAACCGCCTGAACCTGGCGCTGACGCTCAAGGAGGGCGGCAACCTGCTGCTCCTCGACGAGCCCACCAACGACCTCGACGTGGAGACCCTGTCCTCGCTCGAGAACGCGCTGCTGGAGTTCCCCGGAGCAGCGGTGGTCATCTCCCACGACCGCTGGTTCCTGGACCGCGTCGCCACGCACATCCTGGCGTACGAGGGCGACTCCAAGTGGTACTGGTTCGAGGGCAACTTCGAGTCGTACGAGAAGAACAAGGTCGAGCGCCTCGGTGCGGACGCGGCCCGCCCGCACCGTGCCACGTACAAGAAGCTCACGCGAGGCTGATCGACTTGGCCCGTCACATCTACAGCTGCCCGCTGCGCTGGTCGGACATGGATGCCTTCGGCCACGTGAACAACGTGGTCTTCCTCCGCTACCTGGAGGAGGCGCGCATCGACTTCATGTTCCGGCTGGCGCCGGGGGACGGTTCGCCGTCCTTCTCGGGCGGCTCCGTCGTGGCCCGGCACGAGATCGACTACGTGCGCCCGCTGGTCCACCGGCACGCGCCGGTGACCATCGAGTCCTGGGTCACGAAGATAACCGCCGCGTCGCTCACCATCGCCTACGAGGTGAAGGACCCGGACCAGGTCTACGTACGGGCGTCGACGGTCGTCGTGCCGTACAACCTGGCGGAGGAGCGGCCGCGGCGGATCACGGCCGAGGAGAAGCACTTCCTGCAGGAGTACCTCGACCAGGAGCCCGCCGTCGTATGACAGTGCCTGTACGGTCGCTGCGGTTCGCCGACGCGAGGGAGGCGGCGGACCTCGCCGCCTTCCTCGGAAGGCTGCTGCACTACGACCGGGCCGCCGCCGTCCGCCTCCAGGCGGGCGGCGGCGCGCTCGCGGTCTTCGGCCGGCCGCCGTCGTTCGAGGTCCTCGCGATCCGTACGGTCCGGCTGTCCGGGACGCACGACTTCGACGTCACCGTGTCGGCAGGGGAACTCCTCGAAGCGCTGGACACGGGCGGGGCGGACGACGGTGCCGCCGGTGTCGGCTCCCTGCCGGTGCCCGTGACCGGGCCGCCCTGGGCCGGGGTGCTGCCGCCGCGTGGCGGCTGGCGGGAGCGCACCGGGCTGCCCGGGCCGGTCGACCTGCGCACCGCGCTCGCCGACGCCGTGGCCGAGTTCCGGTCACGCGACGCGGCGCTTCCGGAGGAGCGGCGCACCAGGACGGAGCGCGACCTCATCGGCCGCGACATCTGGTCCCGGACGGTCGGGGAGACGGAGCTCCCGCTGCGTGCCGTGCACGCCGCCCAGTCGCTCGGTTTCCTGCGCGCGGCGGCGGGCTTCCCCGTCGCGCTGCTCACCACCGGTTCGTGGATGCGGCTGCGCACACCGTACGGCTCGATCGCCGTGCGGGGCACGGGCGGTGGCCTCGGCACCCTCGCCGTGACCGTCGGGACGGTCTGAGCCCTCCCTCCCGCCCCCGGGCCTACTCCTTCGGCGCGTCCGGCCACACCCCGATGTGGTCCCGCTCCAGTTCGAGCATCACCCGGTGCTCCATCCCCAGCGCCTCGGTGTAGTCCGCCGGGAGCTGCAGCCGGCCCGCCCGGTCGAGCATCGCGTACTCCCGTGCCACCTGGGACTCCTGCCCCGTCGCGGCATCCACCTCGGTGCGCCGGAGGACCTCGGACGACGTGCGGCCGTCCCGGATCGCGACCGTGCGGCGTACCTCGCTCGCCACGGCCTGGTCGTGGGTCACGATCACGATCGTCGTACCGAGTTCCTCGTTGGCCCGGCGGAACGCGGCGAACACCTGCTCGCCCGTCGCCGAGTCCAGCTCACCGGTCGGTTCGTCGGCGAGCAGCACCGAGGGGTTGTTGGCCAGGGCCACCGCGATCGCCACCCGCTGCTGCTGCCCGCCGGACATCTGGGCGGGGCGGCGGTCCCGGCAGTCCGCGACCTCCAGCATCTCCAGCAACGACTCGGCGCGCGCGGCCCGTTCGCGGTTCCGGCCGCCCCCGCGCAGCTGCATCGGGAGCGTGATGTTCTGGGCGGCGGTCAGATACGACAGCAGATTGCGGGAGGTCTGCTGCCAGACGAAGCCGACGACGTCGCGCCGGTAGCGCAGCCGTTCCTTCGGCCCCATCGAGAGCAGATCGCAGCCCGCCACCTTCGCCGATCCCGCGGTGGGGACGTCCAGGCCGGCCAGAATGTTCATCAGGGTCGACTTGCCGCTCCCCGAGGCCCCGACCAGCGCCATCAACTCGCCCTTGGTGACCAGCAGATCGAGTCCCTGGAGCGCCTGCACCTCCACCCCGTCCGCGGAGAAGATGCGGACCAGCCGGTCGCAGGCGATCAGGGAGTCGTGTCCGTACGACGGCCGGTCACGGCGCGCCGCCGCCCGCTGTTCCAGTTCCGCCAGGGTGGTCTCTGTCGACGATGTCACCGGGTGTCTCCTGCCCTGAGTTCCTTGATCGATCCGCGGCGGCTCGCCCACCACGCCTGGACGCCGGCCACGGCGCCGGCGAGGACGACCACGCCCAGCGCCGGGAGCGCCAGTGAGCGCGGGTCCGCCCGCAGCGAGACGGCGTGCGCCTCTCCAGGAGCCCCGCCCGCCAGCGCCAGCGCCGCCAGGTCGATGCCCGGTGCCAGCAGGGCGATGGTCGCCCAGCCGACGAGGAGCCCGCCGAACGCGGCCAGCAGCGCCTGCGGCATCGCCTCGAACGCGAGCAGCCGCCGGCCCTGCCGGGTGGTGAGCCCCATGGTGCGCAGCCGGGCCAGGAGCGTGGTGCGTTCCGGCGCGGTCTGCAGCAGGGAGAGAAGCACGGCGAGCAGCGCGTATCCGGCGCCCGCCGCGACAGCCGCCCCGTAGATCTGTTCGGCGCCCGCCTGCATCGGGGTGTCCACGAACACCCCGCGCTCGACGGCCCGTATCCGTACCGCGTACTCCGGACCCGCCGCGCGCGCCGCCGCCCGCAGCTGGGCCTGATCGAGAGAGGACCCGGTGACCAGCAGGGTGGTGGGCCTGCCCATGGCGGGCGCCGCCGAGTCGACGATCAGGAACTCGGAGTCGCTGACCGCGGACGTCCGGGGGAGGACGGCGGCCACCCGCACGCTGATGTCCCCGGCCTGGGACCGGACGGTGTGCGGCCGGTCCCCGAGCCGCCGGGCGAGTGCGGGCGAGGCCACCGCGGGGAGCGCCTCGTCCCTGCCCCGGCCGCCGCCCGACAGCGCGTCCGTGGGGAAGGCGGGCAGCCCGGTGTCGCGGGCCAGCCGTGCGTAGGAGCCGGGCTCGACACCGATCAGGGTCACGCGCTTCGTGTCCGACCTGACGTCCGCGGACGCCGCCAGCGGGGTCGTGTACTCGATGCGGACGGCCGCGACGCCCTCGGCGCCGTCCACCGCCCGCACCCGGCGCACGACCGCGTCCGGGACCGGCTTGAGCGCTCCCTCACCGCTGATCCTCGCGTCCGCGCCGACCGCCCGCAGCGCGGCGGCGTCACGCGCGTCGGCGACGCCGGCGAGGACCGAGCCGCCGAAGGCCGCCGTGGTCAGCGCGACCAGGAGGGCCAGCAGGGGCAGGGTTCCGCTCGACGAGGCGCGGCCGGCGCGGGCCAAGGACAGGAAGCCGACCGCACCGCGCAGCCGCGCCACGGGGCGGGACGCCAGCCGCAGCGGCAGGGGGTACAGGCGTACCAGCACGAGGGCCGCGATCAGGCCCACCAGGACCGGGGCGGCACTGATCAGGAGGTCGGTCCCCGACCCCGTCGACGTACCCCGGCGGCGCAGCGCGGCGACCGCGCCGACCGTCAGGACGAGCAGGGTCAGCTCGGCGACCGTGCGCCGTCGCGAGGGCCGGGCGTTCACCATGTCGTCGCGCGCCCCGTGGAGCAGCGGCCTGCGGTGCTGCAGCGTGGTGCGGAGCGGCAGCACCACACAGACCAGCGCCGCGACGGCGCAGGCTCCCACCGCGGCGGGCAGGAACCGTGCCTCCGGGACGAGCAGCACGGCAAGGAGAAGTCCGAGTGCCGCCGCCGGCAGCACGGTCACGGAGGTCTCGGCGAGCAGCCGCCCGCCGATGCCCCGCAGCGACCCGCCGCGCGAGCGCAGCAGGGCGAGTTCGTGGTGACGTCGGGCCCCGATCAGCCCACCGGTCATCAGCAGGACGACGGCGGCCACCGCGCCGATCCCGATCGCGGCGACCGTGACGACGGAGTCGATCGCGGCACGCATCGCCAGGTGGGCGCCGGCGATGGCGTCCAGGTCGGTGGTGAGCGTGGTGTTCGGGCCGGCGATGTCGCGCAGCTTCAGGAGCCCGGGGCCGTTCTCCATCACGGCCACGGACGTTCCCAGGCGGGACGCGTCGGCCGCGGTGAGATCAGAGGCGTCCGGGGCGAAACGCCAGTACAGCTCGGGCTCGCTCATGGTCGCCAGCAGCGCGGGCGCGGCGTCCGAGGGCAGCAGCAGCGTGGCCCTCCAGTAGAAGACAGGCGTCGGCGACCCCGGGTCCCTGACCAGGGAGGGGGCGCGGAGCAACGGGTCCACCGCCCAGTAGCCGCTCTTCGGCCGCAGCGGCGTGACGATGCCGGTGATCCGTACGGTGAGCGGTGTTCCGCGCGTGGTGGGCACGGAGATCGTGGAGCCCGGTTTCATCCGCAGCTCCGCCGCGGTCTCCGTGGTGACGGCGGCCTCGACCTCGCGGGACTCCTGCGTCACCTCGCCGTGCACGGCCGGCCAGCGCCCCGACCGCAGGGTGCTGTGCTCGGGGAGCGCCGAGGGCGCCGCGTAGGTGAACTGCGGCGGCACCGCGTCGGGGCGCGGCAGCCAGGGCTCCTGCGCGACGACGGGTGTCGTCGTGTGCACCCCGTACGAGGAGCGAGGCACGTCCGCACGCAGGGGCGCGGGGAACGTCCTCGCCAGCGCCCGGTCCGCCTCGGACAGCGCGTCCTCGCGCATCGCGCGCTCCCGGACCGACGGGGCCTGCCCGAGCGCCGGCGGTGGTGTCGTCACCTCCAGGACGCTCTGCCCGGGCTGGGCGTCGGTGATGTCGTGGCGCAGCGCCTTCGTCTCGTAGGCGTCCACCGCACGCGGGAACGCGGCGGCGAGGAAGGCCGTCAGCAGGACCAGGACCGCCAGGGCGGCGGAGATCCCGGGGGCGGTACGCAGCCGTGTGCGCACCCAGGGGGCGCAGGCGGCCTGAATCTTCTTGGCGTTCATGTCAGTTGTCCCCCTGGTGGCGCAGCGACACCGCGGGATCGGCGCGGCGCAGTGTGATCGCCGCGACGAACAGCAGCGGCAGCGCGGCGACCGAGACCAGCAGGACGGCGACCTGACCGGCGGGCAGCAGCACCTGCACGTCGGGCACCGGCCTGGCCGCCTGCCCGGTGAGTACGACGAGGGGCACGACGGCTCTGGTCAGCACGGCCCCGAGGGCGAACCCGATCAGCAACGCCAGGGTGATCAGCACCCCCTGCTCGGCGGCCATCATCCGGGCCAGACGGCGGCGGGGCGCGCCCAGTGCCCGCAGTACGGCGAACTCGGCGGCCCGCTCCCGCTGCGAACCGACGAGCCCCACGGCGAATCCGACCGCGGCCAGGGCGGCGGCCACGACGGCGGCCGCCAGCAGCGCGGACTGCGGCCCGGCCCCCAGCGGATCGTCGGCGAGTTCCCGCGCCACCTCGTCCCGCACCCGCACCTGCGCCGGGTCCGTGTCCGGCAGCGCGCGCAGCTCCGCCGCCACCTGCGGGCCGCCGCCGGGTGCGGTGCTCAGCCACCACTCGGTGGGGGCGAGTGTGGCCCCCGACCGGTGGGCGAGCACCTCGGACACGGCTCTGAGGTCCAGCAGAAGGGCCCCTCCGGGCTTGACCGACGCGTCGGTCCCGGCACCCTCGGCGACAGCCGTGGCCGCGCCCGGGCCGGTGGTCGGCAGCTGCTGCACCGACTTCACCAGGGTCACCCGGACCGTGTTGCCCGCCAGGGTGAGGTCGACCTCCTGCCCCTGCTCGGCGCCCGCGTACTTCAGATACGCCTCCGTGGCCACCGCCTTCAGTGCCGGCGCCGCAGGACGGTCAGCGGTGATGCGCAGGGTGCCGACCGGCTCACCCGCCCAGAATCCACCGTCCTCCGTGTCGGCACCGGTGCCGTAGCGGAACGCGGGGGACGAGCCCGACCCGGTGACCGCCTCGGCCTTCTCGCCCGGGCGGGTCTCACCGGCCTCGGTCACGGTCGCGGCGGCGTGCCAGCGCACCCCGTCCGAGGCCGGCACCGGCCGCTCGACGCCCCCGCTGGTGAGCGCGCGCATCCTCGTGACGGAGACCAGACGGTCCGCCGGCCCCTCCGGCACCTGGCTGTCCACCTCGAAGCCCGTCACCGCCAGTTGGCCCGACGCGGACACGGGGAAGGACTTCGGGTGGATACGCCCGTCGGCGGGGACGGTTCCGGCACCCACCCGGTAGCCGATCCCGTAACGGTCCTCCAGCAGCACACTCACCAGCGGCGCCGCCCGGGACGGGGACGCCCCGCCGGCCGCCGAAGTGTCGCCGATCCGCAGGTCGAACAGCACCCGCGTGCTGCCCTCGGGCAGGACGACCCCCGTCCGCACGGATCTCGGTGGTGCCACCGCGTCGAAGAGCTTCCGCGGCGACGTCGTCCCCGAGAGGTCCTCGCGCATCAGCAGCCGCTCGTCCGCGTGCGCGGTGTCCAGGGCGAGTATCTCGGCCGTCCGGCCGCCGGACAGGTCGGCCGTCGTGCGGTACGCCGGGGCTGCCTGGCGCACCCCCGGCAACTCCGAGTACGGGGCGGCGTTCGCCGGGTCGCCGGAAAGCCCGCCCACCATGCGCACCGACGCACCCGACCTGAAGTCCGCCTGGTCGTCCTGCGACCGGTCCCACGACGCGCTCTGCCCGATGGCCAGCATGCCCATCGCGACCGAGAGGACCAGCAGCAGCACCGGCCCCGCGCCGCGCAGCGGACGACGGCTGAACTGCCATCCGGCCAGGGCCGCCGACAGCCCCCGGCCGCTCGCGGCACGACGCTCCGCGAGCCTGGCGGCGGGCGGGAGCAGCCGCAGCGTCAGCACGGTCCCGGCGAGCAGGGCCAGTGCGGGAGCGGCGACCAGCAGCGGGTCGATGCCGAGTTCGCCGCCGCGGTCCCCGCTGAGCGCGCCACCGCCGGACGCCCCGGTCTGCCGGTCCAGCTGCCAGTACGCCACTCCCGCGATCAGCAGCAGCCCGATGTCGGCGCCCGCCCGCACCGGAACGGGCAGCGCGGATCCGCGGCCCGTGCGACGGCCGCTCCCACCGGCGGCGAGCGCGGGTGCGACGACCGCGAGCGCGCACATCAGTGCCACGGCGGCGGCCACCAGCCAGACCGTGCCGTCCACCCCGCCGTCGAGCCGCAGCCCGATCCGGCCGAGCTCGCTCCGCCGCGCCAGCAGCCGGGTCAGCGGCCCGGCGAGCAGCGGAGCGACGACGGCGGCGGGCACCGCCAGGAGCAGCGCCTCGATCGCGGCGAGGGAAGCGATACGGCCCCGCGAACCGCCCCTGGCCCGGAGGAGTTCCGTCTCGCCGCCACGTTCGCTGCTCAGCAGCCTGGCCACGAGGAGCAGCGCGTAACCGGCGAGCAGGACGAGCTGGACGGCGACGATCATGATCGTGGAGCGGGACACCAGCAGCGCCCGCTCGATCTGGTCGATGACGGTCGGCAGCGAGGTGCGCACCGCCGGTCCGTCCCCGAACATCCCGGAAGCGGCAAGGGCCTTGGGCCCGTCCGTCGAGGCCTTGCGCAGGGCCTCGGTCCGGCCTGTGGTCACCGTGCCGAAGTCCGCGGCGGCCACCCACGACAGCGGACCGGCACTGACACGGGCGGAACCGACCACGGCCGGGTCCGCCAGCAGCGGGCCGTAGGTGGTGAAGACGACCTCGCGGACACCGCGCCCGCCGAGCGGGTCCAGCCGCCAGTAGGGGTCGGCCAGGTCGGACGCCTCGTAGAGCCCGGTGATCTCGACCTTCAGCGGAGTCCCGCCCACCCGGTCGGTCAGGGTGAGCGTGGAGCCCGGCTTCAGTTTCAGGGCCTCGGCCGCGGCACGCGGCAGCGCCACCTGCACCGGGGTGTCCGCCGCACCGGCCCCGGCATCGGGCATGCGCCCCGCCGTGAGGCGCACCCTGCTGCGGTCCAGCGAGGCGAGATGTGTCAGATCGGGCTCGCCACGCTGCTCGGCTGCCGTCTGAAGAGCGCGCGGCAGTGCGTACGGGCCCGAACTCTCCAGCTTCCGCACGGTCACGGGCAGCCCGTCGAACGTGTCGCCGGCCGCCCGCCGCACCAGGGCGTCGGCCTCGTCGCGCCGCTCACGGTCCACGTCGGCGGAGACGAAGAGGGAGGCCTGCTCCGCGGAGCGGTGCGTCAGCGTGTGCCGCAGCGCGGCGTCGCCTATGGAACCGGAGAACGCGGTGAGTGAGGCCAGTACACAGGTGGTGAGCAGGACGGCCAGCAGTGCTGCGGCGAGCAGGAGCCGGTGCGCGCGCACCCGCAGAAAGACGAACCCTGTCACCTGTTCCCCCGCACCCTCAGCAGCCGTACGCCTCTCACGCCCCCGGCGTCCCTTGGATGCTTTCAGAGTGCACGGGCTCCTGGAAACCGCTTGTGGCCGCAACTTGATGGGATCGTGACCGTTATGCGGCTATCAAGCACCGAATTCCGCACGCGACTGATCGGGCCGGCTCCGGATCGGGCCGCCGTGTCGCACGCGACCGATCAGCTCCGGATCAGTCGGCCGTGTTGATCATCGAGGCCGCGGCGTAGGTGAGGTAGTCCCACAACTGACGCTCGTGCTCGGGCGTCAGGCCGAGTTCGTCGAGCGCCACACGCATGTGCCCGAGCCAGGCATCGTGCGCCGCCCTGTCCACCCGGAACGGGACGTGCCGCATCCGCAGCCGGGGATGGCCCCGCTCGTCGCTGTAGGTGCGCGGACCGCCCCAGTACTGCATGAGGAACAGCCTGAAGCGCTCCTCGGCCGGCCCGAGATCCGCCTCCGGGTACATCGGGCGCAGCAGCGGGTCCTCCGCGACGCCCTGGTAGAAGCGGTGCACCAGGCGCCGGAAGGTGTCCTCGCCGCCGACCTGCTCGTAGAAGGTCTGCTCCTGAAGCGTGTCGCGCGGAATCTCTGTCACAGGTCCATCGTCGCAGACGCGCGCGCCCGTCGGCCGGTGACCGGGGTCCTAGGACCCCGGTCCTCCGCCGGAGGGCGTCACGCGCCCGGGGCCGCAGGATCAGTCGCGGCGGACCGTGATGGTCGTCCACGCCCCGACGTGCACCTGGTCGCCGTCCTGGAGCGGGACGGGGACATAGGGCTGGATCGGGTCCTCGGCGCCGTTCAGCGTGGTGCCGTTGGTGGAGTTCTGGTCGACGACCGCCCACGTGCCGTCGGGCTGCTGCACCAGCACCGCGTGCTGGTGCGAGACGCCCGGGTCCTCCGGCGGCACGGCCAGGTCGATGTCGGGTGACTCACCGGTGCTGTGCCGGCGGCGGCCGATGGTGATCTGGCCGCCGGTGAGCGGAAGATGCTGCTCCGGCGAGTACGCGGGCAGATTGAGGCCGGTCGCCTCGGGCCCGCTGCGCTGCATCATCGCCAGGAAGTAGTCGCGGTCCGGGGCGATGACCGCCGTCCAGGTGCCCGGCCCCTGCTCAGGGCCGCCCTGTGCGGGGCCCTGGCCGGGGAACTGCTGCTGCGGGACCTGCGGCGGCCGAGGTGCCTGGGGGCCCTGCGGGCTCTGCTGGAACCCCTGAGGGACCTGCTGCCGCGAGGGCGGTGGCAGCATCCAGTCGTCGTCGCCACCGGGCTGCGGAGCCTGCGGCTGCGCGGGAGCGGGCGGCGCCGACTGCTGCTGGAAGGACGGCGACGGCGGCGGCCCCTGGCGGTGCGGCTCGAACGGGGACGGAGCACCGGACGGATTCTGCGTACCAGGACCCCGGCCGCCCTCCTGCCCGTCGAACGGGGACGGTGACGGCGGCTGCTGTCCCTGCCGCTCGAACGGCGACGGCGACTGCTGCTGGAAGGAGGGCGGAGGCGGCGGCCCCTGCCGGAACGAGGGCGGCGGACCGGGCCGGCCGCCCTGCTCGGGGGAGAGCGGTTCCGCGGGCCGGTTCACCTGCGAGGGCCGCGAACCCTGGTACTCGAAGGGGTCGCGCTGCTGCTGGGGCGGCGGGCCCTGCTGGGCCTGGAAGCCCGGCGGCAGGTTCAGGCCGGGCACGGGGCCGCCTGCACCGCCCTGCGGTGCGAGCGGGGTGTAGGACGTCGCCGTGTTCGTGAGGAAGTTCCAGCGGCACTCCTCGCAGAACGGCGCCATCGGCTCACGCGGGGTGCGGCACTGCGGGCAGAGCTCGGCCTGGACGGTCGGCTCGCCGGTCCCGGGCCGCTGCGGATAGCCGTAGCCGGGCGCGGGCGGCGGAGGAGGCGGCGTAACCGCGCCCGAGGGCGCGTCCGTCCCGGTCATGCGATGTCCGCAGACCTCGCACCAGTCCTCGGAACCCGACTGGTGTCCGTTCGGGCAGGTCGGCATGTCGGCGCTTCCCCCTCTCCTCGTCCGGCCCGGAGGCCGCCATGCTCGTCGGTGCGCCGTACGGCCGGTCGGCCTTCCGTACGGTTCTGTCGTTGTCGTTCGTGTGGCTATTTCTTGACACGAACAGTCTTGGTCGAGCGCGTTTCGAGTGTCATCTCGTCCGCTTCTGCGACCCTCGCCTTCAGTCGCACAGTACCGGTCGCCGCGTCGACGACGTCGACCACCTTCGAAAGCAGTTTCGCGGTATCGGCGTTTCCGGATGCCGAGGCGAGCTGTACGGCTCGGCCCAGTTTCGCCGTGGCGCCGTCGAAGTCTCCCGATTTGCGCGCATCCAGTCCCTGCTGGATGGCGTGTGCCAGTTCAGCCTGTCCTGTGTAGTGCGCCACCTGGGGGTTGATCGACGTGGACGCGGCCATGTCGTCCGTCCAGACGGCGCGCACCAGACCCTGCGAAAGCGTCCGCGGAGTGCCGCCGCCGGGCGGGGGCGGCAGGATCAGCGAGACCCTGGCGGCCAGCATCTCCTGGCCGATCCCGGCCTCCGGAACCCTGACGCACACGTGGTAGTCACGGGATTCGTCGCCCCAGGAGCCGGTGGGGTAGTCCCCCGCGCGCGGCCCGGCCTCGGTCCGGCGGCCGGTCAGGTCGGCGAGCGTCGGCGCGACCTGCTTGACGAACGCGATCTCCACGCCGACGGGCGTCCAGAGCCGCAGCGCCACGTCCGCGACCTCCTTGCCCATCGCGTTCCCGATCATCCGCGTGAAGTCACCGGCGAGACCCGCCGGGTCGGCGACGATGTCCGCCGTGCCGAGCAGGGCGGAGGCGATCGCTGTGACCTCCTTCACCTCCCAGTCGGTGCCCACACCTCTCGCGTCACAGGTGAAACGGCCCGCGCAGGACTCCAGAGCGGCCCCCAGGTCCTCCGGGGACTCGTGCTCGTTGCGGCCGTCGGTGAGGAGGATGCCGTGCCGGATGCCGACGTCGGCCGACCCGAGCAGCCGGTCCGCGAGCCGCAGCCAGCTCCCGACGGCGGTCCCGCCTCCCGCGCTCAGCCGGCGCAGGGCCTCCTTGGCCTCGGCCTTGGTCCGCGGACCGGCGGTCGCCAGCTGTCCGTTGCCCGGGTAGACGTCCTTCGCGACGTGGGTGCCCGCGACCACGGCGAACCGGGTGCCGTCGCGCAGGGTGTCGATCGCCGCCGCGGTCGCGTCGCGGGCGTTGCGCATCTTCGTCGGCGGGTAGTCCATCGACCCCGAGCAGTCCACCATGAGCACCACGGCTGCGCCGGGCCCCGCTCCGGCGGAGTCCCTCGGCGCCGGTACCGCGTCGCCCAGCGGCACCCCGCCGGTCGTCCCCCCGCCGGTGGACGTGACGGTCACGATCGCGTTGACCTCACGGCCGCCCTCGGGCAGGTACGCGTTCTGGTACACCTCGACGGAGAACTTCGGCACGTTCGACTTGGAGAAGTTGGCCATCTGATCGGCTCCTTGAGGCTCCACGTATGTCGGTCGGGGACAGTCGTTCGGGCAGGGCTCAGGACGTGGGACGGTAATGGCGTACGGACAGGACGGATCACCGGACCCGCCGGGCGGACCGAGCGTGGCTCAGGCCGATCCTGCCCCCGCGGGCACCACGGCGAACGGCAGCAGCGCCACTGTTACGTTGTCGTGGCCCCCGCCGTCGAGCGCGTGACCCACCAGCACCTGGGCACCGTGCAGCGGCCGTTCGCGGGCGTCGTGCGGCAGGGCCGCGGCCATCTCCGCCGCGGCCTCCGCGTAGTTCCACAGGCCGTCGGTGCACACCACGACCAGTCCGGGCCGGTCCGGCTTGAAGGACGCGGTGTGCGGCTCCAGTTCGTAGGCGTCGGCGCCGAGCCAGCCCGTGATGGCGTGGGCGCGCTCGTCGGCGTACGCCTCCGCCTCGTTCATCAGGCCGGTCGCCACCATCTGCGCCGCCCAGGAGTCGTCCTCCGTGAGCCGGGCCGGCGGGTGGGAGCGGTCCTCCGGCACCCAGTAGACACGGCTGTCGCCCACCCAGCCGACGACCAGCAGACCACCCGCCGCGATCGCGCCGACCAGGGTGCAGGCAGGGGCGTTCTGGTGGCGGTGCTGATCGTGCTCCAGCGCCTGACCGGGTTCCTGAGCGAGGGCGTTGACGGCCTCGGAGGCCGCCAGGATCGCCTCGTGCATCGCCTGCTGCGGATGCGTGCCGCGCGGCAGCGACTCCAGCAGGGCCTCGTTGGCGGCGCTCGCCGCCGCGGCGGACGCCTCGTCCGGCCGGCTCGCCGACGAGACGCCGTCGCACACGATGGCCACCACGGCCTGCGAACCGTCCGGCAGGCCGGTGCAGGACACCGCGAACGCGTCCTCGTTCCGGTGGTGCCGCAGCCCCCGGTCGCTGACCGCCGCAACGGCGCCGAGCTCCTGCTCCATGTGGTCGCGTTCGCGGGGCTGGGCGTGGCCGCAGTTCTCGCAGTAGCCGTCCGTATCCACATGACCCGAGCGGCAGGCCACGCAGACCTTCACGACCGCGCCCCCGGCGGTCGCGTGCTCGACCGTGCGGGGGTCGGGCGCGGCGAGCTCGAAGTCGGCCGCCCCGCCGCCGCGTTCGACACCGCATTCGCCGTCGGGGTTGCCCGGCTCGTCGTGGCGGACGGCCGCCGGTGCCGAGGCGGCCAGGGGCCGGCCGCCCGAGTCCACCCCCGGCAGGTCGGCCGGGCGGTGCGTGGGCGCCGGCAGGTCGGAGCTGTCGGTCTCGGAGGCGGCCGGCCACTCCACCGGAGCATCCGCCCCGGTCGCCGCGCCCTGTGCCGGCACCGTGATGGCGACGGTGGGGCGGTCGCCGGGGGGAGCGGGCACGGCCGAGAGGTCGTATCCGCACGCCCCGCAGAACAGGTCGCCCGTCTCCAGCGGTTCCTCGCAGCTGGGGCACCCCGGCAAGGAGGCCCGCTGGTGGATCTGTGACATCTTCACACCCAGGTCCGGGGGCGGAAACGGTTGGCCCGCTCCACCAGTTCGATCCTCTCGTCGCCCCGCTGAGCGAGCCGGGCGAGTATCCGGTACGAGCGTTCGAGGCCGAACCTGAGGCCCCGCTCGTCCAGCTCGCTGCCGAGCACCGTCCTCGGGCCCGCGGCTGCGGGCGAGGACGGAGCGGCCGGCCGAGCCGTGGGACTACCGGAGAGTACCCAGTCGAGCGCCGTACCCAGTACCTCGGTCGACAACTGCTCGCGGCGCACCGCGTCCAGGCCGTACCCCTGCAACGCCGTCACCTGCTCAGCGGCCGCCGACAGGTCGTCGAGCAGTGGCTCGTGGGGTGCGCGCTCGCGCAGTCGGGCGCGCACCGCGGCCACCCGGGCCGCCGTGTAGTGGATCGACGACTCCGGTACGGACTCCAGGGTGCGTACCGCTCCTGTGCGGTCCCCGGCGGCGATCTGGACCCGGGCCAGGCCGAACGCGGCGCTGACGAAGCTCGGATCCGTCATCCACACCAACCGGTAGTACTCCGCCGCGTTGTCGAGCTGGCCCAGCACCTCGGCGCAGATCCCCAGGGCCAGCTTCGGAGCGGGCTCTCCCGGGAAGGCGTCGTAGACCGCGTCGAAGGACAGCGCCGCGTTCTCCCGGTCACCGGTCACCAGGGACGTGATCCCGCGGTACCACACGACCCGCCAGTCGTCGGGGTGCTGCCTCTCCACCGCCGTCAGGGCCGCCACGGCGGCGTCGAGTTCGCTCATCTCCAGGCGGGCGCGGAGCTCCCGGAGCCGGGTCTCCGGCGAGGCCGCCGGCACGGAGTGCAGTGCCGAGATCAGCTCGGCCGGGGCCGACGCCATCACCCCGGCCAGGAATCCCGCGTTCGGGTCGTTCGGATCGACCCGGGGGACGGGGAGGGCCAGCGAGGTGGCCCGCGCGTCGAACACGACGAGCCGGGGGCCGGCGCCCGGGTACCCGACGGGGAGCGGCACGGGGTCCGGGACCGGTGCGCGCGGGGCCGGTACGGCGGCCCGTGCCGGTGCGGCGCCGGTCGTGGCCCCCCGTACGTGGGTGTCGGGCGAGTACACCGGAGCCGCGCCCGGGGAAGCACCCTGCGGGACAGCGGGGGCGAGCGGCGGGGGAAAGGCGGGGGCCGGAGCGGGTGCGGGAGGCACCGGGGCCGGCGGGCGGCGCCGTCCGGAGCGGCCCCGCCCGGCGGCCGGGGCCCGCCGGGCGCCGAGCGCGGAGGCGTCGCCCGCCGGCTCGGCGAACAACTCGGTGTCCGTCACCCGCACTTCCGTCCCGAAGAGCGTCGAGAGCGCCGGGCGCGGCCTGCCCGTCTGCAGCGCGACGACCTCCCGCAGGACACCCGTCAGCTGCTCGGCCATCTCACCGGCGGAGGAGAAGCGGCGGGCCGGGTCCGGGTCGGTGGCCCGCACGAGCAGCCGGTAGAAGGACTCGTACCGCCGGAACACGTCGATGTTGTCCGGGGCGGGCAGCGAGTCCACGAAGACGTTCGTGTAGCCCTGGAAGTCGAAGGTGAGGACCGCGAGCGTCCGGGCGACCGTATACAGGTCGGAGGCGACGGACGGGCCGGTCTCCGCGACCTCGGGGGCCTGGTAGCCGACGGTCCCGTAGATGGCCGACTCGTCGTCGTCCATCCTGCGCACCGCGCCCATGTCGATGAGCTTGAGCTGGCCCTCGGTCTGGATGGCGTTGTCGACCTTGAAGTCGCAGTAGAGCAGGTTGCGGCTGTGCAGATGGCCGAGCGCCTCCAGCGCCTCGATGCCGTACGCGCAGGCCTGTTCCACCGGCAGCGGGTCCCGCTTCCCGGCCGGAGTGCGGCGCTCGTTGGCGATCTCCTTGAGCGCCTTGCCGCCGACGTACTCCATGACGATGTAGCCGTCCAGCGAACCGGTGCGCTGGTCCAGGTGTTCCACGAAGTTGTAGATGCGGACGATGTTGGAGTGTTCGATCTCCGCGAGGAAGCGCCGTTCGGAGATGGCAGCCGCCATGGCGTCCTGATCACCGGTGTCCAGGAGGCCCTTGAGCACCACCCAGCGGTCGGAGACCGCACGGTCCACCGCGAGATAGACCCAGCCGAGCCCGCCGTGCGCCAGGCAGCCCGCCACCTCGTACTGCCCGTGCACGATGTCGCCGCCGCGCAGCTTGGGCACGAAGGAGTACGGATGGCCGCACTTGGTGCAGAACCCCTCCGTGCGGCCGGCCCGTTCGCCGCGGGAGCGGCCCACCGGGGCGCCGCAGTCGGACCGCGAGCAGAATCGCTTCCTCTCGGGGACCTCCGGATTCTCCATCACCGCCGTACGCGGATCGGGCCTCGGCACGTCCGGGACGAGGACGAGTCCCACGCCCAGCCTGCCGCGCCCGGAAGCGGACGCCGTCGAGGACCCCGAGGAGCGGACGGACACCGAAGGTGAGGTGGAGGAACCGGACAGCGAGCGGGAGAGCCGCCCGGAGACCGAACGCCGGGAGGGCGACGAGCCGGACGACGCCCGCGCCGACGCCCGCGAGCCGGTCCGCTGCGAGGTGCTGCCGCTCCCGCGGCCGCCGGCCCTGCCGCCGCCCGCGATACCCGTGGGCGGTGAACTCACCATGCCTGTCGGGGACACGACCGGTGCGAGGCCGCACGTGTCGCAGTACAGCTCACCGCCGCCCATGTCCTCGTAACCGCCCTCGCACCCGGGGCGCTGGCACTGCGCACTCATGATGTCTCCCCCTGTCCGTCGTGCCCGCCCCGGGAGCGCGGTGTCAGCAGATCGGTCGCGGCCTGCTGATAGCGCAGCACCGCCTGTCCGGCGACCCGCAGATCGCACGGGGCGCTCCACAGCATCCGGCGGGCCGCGTCGTACCGCTCGATGAGCAGCGGATCCTCCGCCAGGCCGTGCCGGGCCACCTTCGCCCGGTAGGCGTCCAGCCTGCCGCGCAGTTCCGCCCGCACCGCGAGCGGCGCCGTGACGGACGTCAGCGACTCCCGGGCGCGCATCAACTCGTCCTCCGCCTCGCGCTCCAGCGAGTCGAGCAGCGGTGACAGCCGGTTCCACTGGGCGTGCCTGCGGTACTCCGACGCGGCCGCCAGCCGTTCGTGCAGCGCGGTGGGCGGGCCGCTCACCGCGGGCACCTCCGAGGCGGCGATCTTCGCCAGCACCTCACCGCGCGCCGAACGCGCCTCGGTGAGCGTACGGTTCGCGCGCGACAGCAGGTCACGCACCTGGGCCAGGCGCTGCTCGGCGTCCTGCCGGACCGCGAGCACCGCCTCGATCTCCCGGCGCACGTCCTCCAGAGCACGGGCCGCCCGGTCGTAGCGCGTGGTGTCGGGACGCCCTCCGCCGGGCGCGGCACTGCCCGGAGCCGGCACCCAGAAGGCCAGCGGATCGGAGATCACCTGCGCCCGCAGCGCGGTCAGTTCCTCGGCGATCGACACCAGGTCGTCCCCGGCCGGATGCTCCCCGGGACGCACACCGACGGAGTGTGCGAGCGACCCGGTGCGGCGCAGCTCGGCGGCCAGCAGGTCTATCCGGGCGGGCAGCGCCGACCACACGGAGTCCGACGAGAGGACCATGTCCAGCGCATGGGCGTACAGGTCGTTCATCCGGGCGACCAGCTCCTCCAGCGTGAACCGCTCGGAGAGCCGGGCAGGACCGGTGAGCGAGGCGCCCGGGCCGGAGGCTCCCTGGTTCGCCACGGTCACGCCGTCGCCGCGCAGCAGGTCGGTCAGGGCCATCAGGTCGCTCCTGCCCGGATAGCGGCGCCTGGCCCGGATCTCACGGGCCGAGGCGAGTGCCCCTGCATAGGCCTCGAAGTACGTCCACAGCAGCGTGATCGACTGCTCGGCGGAGGCCCAGCGCTCCTTGGTGACACCGGTCAGACCGGCGCCCTCCAGGAGCCGGCGGCCGGCATGTTCCTCCAGGGCGAAGAGCGAGGTCTCGATGGCCTCGTGCTCCGCGCCGAGCCGGGCCAGCGTACGGTCCGCCTCGTCCCGGCCCATGACCGGGCCGGGGGGCCTCCCCGCGAAGCTGGGGAAGGATCCCGCCACGCCCATCGATCACCTCTCCGCTCGATTCGCCGGGCCGGGGCCCGGACTGGTCAGTTGCTCCGGTACTTCGGCGCCGGGGGTCCGGTGATGCCCGGCAGGCCCGTCGCCAGCCACTTGCGGTACGACACCATCCAGGGGCTGTCCGTCCCGCCCTGGCGGTAGTCGACCAGCACCTTGTTGACCCGCGCCACCAGGTCGTCGGCGCCGAGCTTGGCGGCGACGCCGTAGTACTCGGTGGTGAACGGCTTGTCACCCTTGAGTTCGACCGCCGGGTCCTGCGCCGCCTGGCCGGCCGCCAGCGCGTTGTCCGTGACCACCGCGTCGACCTCGCCCAGTTGCAGCCGGACCAGGCAGTCCAGCTGGTTGGGCACGGTCAGCCGGTCGGGGTCCCGCGCCGTGCCCTCGTGCTCGTCCTCGAACACCGCGCCGTAGGACCTCTCGTTCAGCGCGTCGTTCGCCGTGGAACCCTCGGCCGTGCAGACCCGCTTCCCCTTCAGCGAGTCGTCGTACCCGCTGATGTCCGAGTCCTTCGGGGCCAGCACCTGCTGACCGGCCTGGAAGTAGGCCGTGGAGAACGCGACCTGGTCGAGACGCTTGCAGTTGATCGTCATCGTCCGCACGACGACGTCGACCCGGTCGTGCTCCAGCGCCGCGATGCGCTGGTTGGTCGGTATGGCCCGGAAGATCACCGCGTCGGGATCGCCGAGTACGTCCTCGGCGATGGCCCGCACCAGGTCGATGTCGAACCCCTCGAGCGTGCCGCTCTCCGGATTGCGGTACCCCCACCGGAAGCTGTTCTGGTCGACACCGGCTATCAGTTTCCCGCGCTCGCGGATCTTCGCGATGTTCGGGCCGTCGGCACCCGAAGGGGGGAGGCTCGCCTCCGGGTCCTCACAGGTGTCGGCCTGCAGCGGCACCGTCGAGGTGGCGCCGTGTCCGGCACCCGCGGCGCCGAACGTCCCGTCGCCGTGCGCGAGCGGCAGCAGGGTGAGGCAGGCAGTGACGGCGCAGGCCACCGCCATGCCCGTCACGCCGCCCCAGCCGCGCATCCTGCCGCGTGCGGCCCAGCCTTTCGCCCCGGTCATCGCTCGTCCCCTCACCGGTACTCCGAGAGCCTGCGGTTGACCCCGACGATCGCGGCGACCGCACCCAGTACGGCGAGGACGGCGGCCCCGATCGGCAGCCCGCCCAGCGCCCCGCGCCCGCTCCTGGCCGCGGCGTCGAACTCGCCCTGCTCATGGGCGAGCGCCTGCCGCAGCGCATCGTCGACCCGCTCGAAGCACTCACCCGTGGAGCCCTTCGGACCGATGATCTGCTTCAGCGCACCGTCGTAGTCGCCCCGGTCGTCCGTCGTCCGGGCCTCTTTGTGGCGGTCCTGCCACTCGGACACACTGCTGACGGCACTCGCCACCGGCCTGCTCCCACTGGAGTCGTCGGCGAGCTCCTCCGCGCTCACGAGCTGCGCGGCGAGGGCCTTCATACCCGTGCCGAAGTCGGTCTCGTACTTGTCCCGCGTGCCGTCCGGGGTGAGCACCGCGCCCCGGGCTACCAGCGTGAGGTTCTCGTTGGCCCGTGCCTTCAGGGAGTTGATCCTGGCCTTGTTCAGGACGTCGAGGGATTCCTGACCGTGGACCATCGCGTCGCGCATCTCGGCCCTGGCCACCGTGTGTCCCACGGCCAGCCACAGCAGCACCACCGTCGCCGCCGCCGTCGCGGCGAGCAGCCCGTGATTGAGGACGCGGTTCGTCCTGCGGTAGTTGCGCCGCTGCATCCACACCAGCGCGGCCAGCGTCACGATCCCCGCGGCCAGCGAGAGGAACGGCCACCTGCGGGCGTCGGACGTGTCGGTGCCGAGACTGGCGGTCTCCGCGGCGTACAACCGCTCGGCCGCGGGGAGGAGTTCGTTCGTCATCTTCTGGTTGGCGTACCGGAGATAGGCGCCGCCGAGCGGAAGCCCCTGCCGGTTGTTGGCCCGCGCCCGCTCCACCAGCCCGGTGTACTCGGGCAGCAGCTCTCCCAGGGTGGTGATCTCCCGGTGCGAGGACGTCGAGGCGTCGGTGCTCGCCGCCGCCTTCACCAGGAGCCTGGAGGCCTCCTTGATGTCCCTCTCGTACTGCTCGTGCACGTCCTTCGGCTCCTGAGCCCCCGCCAGGAAACCGCTCGCCGCCATCGTGTCCGCGTCCGCCAGCGAACGGTAGATGTCCGCCGCGTCCGCGCTGAGCGGCTGGCTGCGGGTCACCACGTCGTGCGCGGCCTCGGCCCGGGCCGCGATCTCCAGGTACGTGACCGCGCCGAACACCACGACCAGCAGAGCGAGTACGGCGCCGTAGATCTGCAGCCGGCCCGGTTCGGTCGTCGCCGCGGAGCGCAGCCGGTCGACGGCGACGACCCGGGCAGCACGGCGCGGCGCGGGTACGGTCATGGGCGCTGCCTGCGGCCCCGGCGCGGGCTCCCGTGGTGCGGCCCCGTTCGGCGGGTATGTCACTTGACCTCCCCCTCGGTCACTGACGACGGCCCCGGCCCCCTGCCGAGGAGGACTGGTGCCCGGCCAGAAGTATGGCCGCACGAAACGGTATTCACCAGGAACAACTGGATCCGCACCGGATCGATCTCCCCCACCATGAACACGTATGGCGCGCCGGATCGGTTCCCGTGCGGAAGGGGCGTCACGCGGCGCCGAAGCCGCGTGACGCCCCCACCTGTGGTGCCATTGTGTCAGGCGTAGTACGAGCGCAGCCTCCCGTGGGCCGCCGGGGGCGCCGCCACATGGTCGAGGCCGAGCAACGCGGCCCCCAGTACCGGGGGCTGGGCGACCACCCGTACCACCGCCTCGGGCGCGCGCTCGGCGAGCAGTGCCGCGATCCGGTCGTCCAGCCGGGGGTGCCGTGCAGCGAGCACGCTGCCCCCCAGCACCACCGGTACCTCCTCCGCGAGCAGGCCGAGCCGGCCCAGCGCGACGGACGCCATGGCGACGACCTCGTCCGCCAGGCGGTCCACCAGGGCGCCCGCCACCGCGTCCCCGGCGGCGCTCGTCGCGAACAGCACCGGAGTCAGCTCGTGGCGGCGCCCGTCGGGGATCAGCCCTCGGTGCAGCGCCTCGATCAGCTCGTACATCGATCCGAGCCCGAAGTGCCCCGGCAGCGCGCGGGCCAGTTCCGTCGGCTCCCCGCGGCCGTCCTCGGCCCGCGCGGCGAACCACAGCGCCTCGTCCGCGAGCCCCGAACCCCCGCCCCAGTCACCCGATATGCGCCCGATCGCCGGGAAGCGGGCGGTGCGGCCGTCGGGCACCATGCCCACGCAGTTGATCCCGGCGCCGCACACGACGGCCACCCCGCGCGGCTCGTCCACCCCGGCGCGCAGGATCGCGAAGGTGTCGTTGCGCACCTCCACCGTGCCGCCCCACCCGCGCCGCAGCAGAGCCTCGGCCAGCTCGGCCTCCTCGACGGGGAGATCGGCGTTCGCCAGGCACGCCGACACGTGCGCCACGCCCGCGACGTCCTCCTCGCACAGCGCGAGCGCCCGCCCGACCACCGCCGCCAGGATGTCGACGGCCGGCTCCACCCCCACGACCGGCGGCTGGAAGCCACCGCCGCGCGCCGTGGACAGGACCGAGCCGTTCTCGCCGATCAGTGCCACATCGGTCTTGCTGTTCCCCGCGTCGATGGCGAGGACCGATGCGTTCACGCCCACGCCAGGTGCTCCCGGTTGTGCGCGATCAGCCGGTCCGTGAGGGCTTCGGCGTACTCGAACTGGCCCACGAGCGGATGCGAGAGCAGCGCTTTGAACACCCGGTCCCGGCCGCCGCGCAGTGCCGCGTCCAGCGCCAGGTCCTCGTAGGCCGTGACGGACCCGATGAGCCCCGCGTAGAGGGGGTCGAGCGCGGGGACCGCGAGCGGGACGGCGCCCGTGCCGTCGACACGCGCCTGTGTCTCGATCACCGCGTCGTCCGGGAGGAACGGCAGCGTGCCGTTGTTGTACGTGTTGACCACCTGCACCGCGGAACCGCTCCCGCCGAGCAGGGAGGCCGCCAGGTCCACGGCCGCCTCCGAGTAGTAGGCGCCGCCGCGCTTGGCGAGCAGTTCCGGCTTCTCGTCCAGCGCCGGATCGCCGTACATGGCCAGGAGTTCCCTCTCCATGGCGGCGACCTCCACCGCCCGGGACGGCTTCGTGCCGAGCTCCCGGACGACCTCGTCGTGCGCGTAGAAGTACCGCAGGTAGTACGAGGGGACGACACCGAGCCGGTCCACGAGCTGCCGGGGCATGCGCAGGTCGCCCGCGATCGTGTCGCCGTGCTCGGCCAGCAGCTTCGGCAGGACGTCCTCGCCGTCCGGGCCGCCGAGGCGCACCCCGAGCTCCCACGAGAGGTGGTTGAGACCGACGTGGTCGAGGTGCACCTCACGCGGAGCGACGTCCAGCAGCCGTGCGAACTTCCGCTGGAAGCCGATCGCGACGTTGCACAGCCCCACTGCCTTGTGACCGGCCTGGAGCAGAGCCCGGGTCACGATCCCCACCGGGTTGGTGAAGTCGATGATCCACGCGTCCGGGTTGGCGCGCCTGACCCGCTCGGCGATGTCCAGGACCACCGGCACCGTGCGCATCGCCTTGGCGAGACCTCCGGCCCCGGTGGTCTCCTGGCCGACGCAGCCGCACTCCAGCGGCCAGGTCTCGTCCTGGTTCCGGGCGGCCTGCCCGCCGACACGCAGTTGGAGCAGCACCGCGTCCGCGCCCTCCACCCCCGCGTCCAGGTCGGCCGTGGTGGTGATCCGCCCCGGGTGGCCCTGCTTGGCGAAGATCCGCCGCGCCAGACCGCCGACGAGCTCCAGCCGGTGGGCCGCCGGGTCGACGAGCACCAGCTCCTCGATGGGCAGGGTGTCCCGCAGACGTGCGAAACCGTCGATCAGTTCGGGTGTGTAGGTGGACCCGCCACCCACTACTGCGAGCTTCATATCAGCCTTTTACTCCGGTCAGTGTGACGCCCTCGACGAATGCCTTCTGGGCGAAGAAGAAGACGGCGATCACGGGGGCCATGACCAGAACGGTCGCGGCCATGGTCAGGTTCCAGTCGGTGTGGTGTGCGCCCTTGAAGGATTCCAGGCCGTAACTCAGCGTCCATGCGGCCGGGTTCTCGGAGGCGTAGATCTGCGGCCCGAAGTAGTCGTTCCACGCGGCGAAGAACTGGAACAGGGCGATCGCCGCGATGCCGGGCCTGGCCATCGGCAGCACGACCTTGACCAGGGTGCGCAATTCGCCGCAGCCGTCGACCCTCGCCGCGTCCAGGTACTCGTCGGGGATCGTGAGGAGGAACTGTCGCAGCAGGAAGATGGAGAACGCGTCGCCGAACGCCATCGGGATGATGAGCGGCCAGAGCGTGCCGGAGAGGTCCAGTTGCTTCGCCCAGAACAGGTACATCGGGATGATGACGACCTGCGGCGGCAGCATCATCATCGAGATGACCAGCATCAGGGAGAGCCGGCGCCCCCGGAAGCGGAACTTCGCCAGCGCGTAGGCGACGGGCACGGACGAGACCACCGTCAGGACGGTGCCCACCCCCGCGTACAGGAGGGTGTTGCGCCACCAGGTCAGGAAGCCGGGGGTGTCGAGGACCCGCCGGTAGTTCTCCCACTCCCAGGTGTCGGGCGTCAGGTCCCTGGTCAGTGCCTGCTGGTCGCTCATCAGTGAGGTCAGCAGGACGAAGACGAACGGCAGGACGAAGAACAGCGCGGCCGCGACGCCCAGGGAGTGCACCGCGATCCAGTGCAGCAGTGCCTTGCGGCGGGCGGTGCGTCCGGCGGGCGTGGACGCCCGGTCGGCCGTGAAGGGCCGGGGCGGGTCGAGGAGTTGGGTCATGACTCAGTCACCGGCCTGGATCAGGTTGTTGCGGCCCCGCATCAGCAGTGCGGTGAAGGCCATGGCCAGGGCGAACAGGACGAGGGCGACGACGCAGGCGGAGCCGTAGTCGAAGCGCTGGAAACCGAGGTTGTAGACCAGCTGGGGCAGCGTGAGTGTCGACTTGTCGGGATATCCCGGCTCGAACTGCTGCCCGGAGCCGCCGATCACCCCCGACGCGACCTTCCCGGCCACGAGGGGCTGGGTGTAGTACTGCATCGCCTGGATCACCCCCGTGACCACGGCGAACAGCACGATCGGCGAGATGTTCGGCAGCGTGACGAAGCGGAACCGCTGCCAGGCCGAGGTGCCGTCCAGCTCGGCTGCCTCGTACTGCTCACGGGGCACGTCGAGGAGCGCCGCCATGAAGATCACCATGAGGTCCCCGATGCCCCACACCGCGAGCATCGTGAGCGCCGGCTTCGACCAGGAGGCGTCGTTGAACCAGCCCGGAGCCGGCAGCCCCACGTCGCCCAGGATCGCGTTGACGGGGCCCGTACCCGGGTTCAGCAGGAAGACGAAGGCGAGCGTCGCGGCCACGGGCGGCGCGAGGTAGGGCAGGTAGAAGAAGGTGCGGAAGAGTCCCGTACCCGTCCTGATCTTCGTGATCAGCATGCCGATGCCGAGGCCGAACACCACCCGGCAGCTGACCATGACGAGCACCAGCCACAGCGTGTTGCGCAGCGACGGCCAGAACATGGGGTAGTCGCCGAAGACGTACGTCCAGTTCGTCAGCCCGTTGAAGGACGGCGCCCCGAAGCCGTCGTACTTCATGAACGAGAAGTACACGGTCGAGATCATCGGGTACGCGAAGAAGACGGCGAACCCGATCAGCCAGGGCGACATGAAGGCCGCCGTCCGCAGCGCCGACCTGCGGCGCTTGGAGCGGAGCGTGTGCGTGGTCATCGGCGACTACTCCGCCTTGGCGATGTCGGTGTCGATCTGCGCGGCGGTCTTCGCCAGACCGGCCTTCAGGTCCTTCACCGCGCCCTTCTCGTACTGGAAGCCGAAGTCCTGGATGGTCTGCTGATACGTCGAGCCGTTGACCGCGCCGTCCGGGGTGCTGGACTTCGGGTGCTGCGCGATGTCGAGGAACGTCTTGAAGCGCGGGTCGAACTTCAGGCCGGGCGACTTGAGCGCCGCGAAGGTGGACGGCACGTTACGGATGCCGTTCGCGAAGTCGACCACCGCCTGCGTGTCGCTCGTCATGAACTTCATGAGCTCCCAGGCCGCGTTCTGCTTCTTGCTGGCCGGGGCTATCCCCATGATCGTGCCGGACAGGAAGCCCTTGCCGTAGCTGTCGGCCTCGTCGTCGGCGACCGGCATGGGCGCCACGCCGATCTCGAACGGCACCTTGGCGTCCGTCGCCATGCCCAGCCGCCACTCACCGTCCAACTGCATCGCGACCTGGCCGGTGTGGAAGGGGTGCTTCGCCCCCCACTCGTCACCGAACGTACCCCGGTACTTCTCCAGCTTCTCGTATCCGCCCAGGTCCTCGACCAGCTTCTTCTGGTACGTGAACATCTCGGCGAACGCCGGGTCCTCGGCGATGTTCGACTTGCCCTCGGCGTCGAAGTACGCGTGGTCCCACGAGGACAGGTAGTGGTCGGCCACCGTCTCGTAGCCGTGGAAGGTCGGCATGAAGCCCAGCTGTTCGTAGCTGTCGCCCTTGCTCACCGTCAGCTTCTTCGCGACCGAGGCCAGCTCGGACATCGTCTTCGGCGGCGCGGTGATGCCGGCCTTCTCGAAGGCGTCCTTGTTGTAGTAGAGCCCGTACGCGTCGGCGAGCAGCGGCAGTGCGCACCGCTTGCCCTCGAACTGCGTGTAGTCCAGCAGGACCTTGGGGAAGGTCTTCTCCAGGTCCAGCTTCGACTTCTCGATGAACGGCCCGAGATCGGCGAAGGCTCCGGACGAGCAGAACTTGCCCACGTTCGAGGTGGTGAAGGAGGACACCACGTCCGGCCCGTTCGAACCTCCCGCGCGCAGCGCCTGGTTGAGCTTGTCGTCATTGATGTTGCCGACGACCTTGACGGTGATGTTGGGGTGGGTCTTCTCGAACCGGTCCACGTTGTCCTGGACGGCCTTCACCTCGGAGGGCGCGCTCCAGCCGTGCCAGAAGTTGATCGTGGTCTTCGCGTTCGGGTCGTCGTTCGCACCGGACTCGGTCTGGCCCGTACAGGCGGTGGCGAGTACGGAGATCGCGGCGACGGCGACGGCCGTGGTGGTCAGCGTGCGGCATCTGCGCATGACAAAGCTCCCAGGGGCAGGGGGACGAAGGAGAAGGAGGAGTGGGGCAGGGAGTGGAGCGGGAGGTGCGGCGGAGTGCTGCGGGGTCAGCGAGAGGTGTCGAACACTTCGTCGCGGGTGTCCGCCAGGGCGCGTTCCAGGGCGCCCCGAAGGACCGGATGCCGGTCGATGAGCCCGAGGGCGAGACGCGGCCGGGACGCGGCCAGTTCGGCGAGCTCGCCCTGGACCAGGGACAGCAGCCGCTCGCCGCCGGCGGAGACCAGCCCGCCCGAGAGGACGATCAGCCCCGGGTCGAGCACGGCGGTGACGGACGCGAGCCCGGTGGCGAGGCGCTGCGCGTACTGCCGCAGGAGCTCGGTGAGGGCCGGCTCCCGCTCGTACTCGGCGGCGGCCCGGGCCAGGAGCCCTGCGGCGACTTCCGTGTACGGCTGGTGCGGGGTCTCGATGCCCAGGGCCGTGGCGAGCCTCGGTACGGCCTGGGCGCCCGCCAGTTCCTGGAAACCACCGGCGTTCGCCTTCACCACCTGGCGCACCAGCGGGGTGCCGGGCACGGGCAGGAAGCCGACCTCGCCCGCACCGCCGGTGAAGCCGCGGTGCAGCCTGCCGTTGATGACGAGGGCGGCGCCGAGGCCCTCCTCGTTCCACAGGAGGACGAAGTCCTCGTGGCCACGGGCCGCACCGAGCCGCTGTTCGGCCACCGCGACCAGGTTCACGTCGTTCTCGTACTCCACGGGCATCGGCAGGCAGGCGGCCAGCTCGTCCAGCAGTGTGGGGGAGTGCCAGCCGGGCAGGTGCGAGGCGTAGCGCAGTCGGCCCGTGCCGGGATCGAACGCTCCGGGGGTGCCGATGACGACCCGGTGCACATCGGCCCGGGTGATGCCGGCGTCCTTGACCGCGCCGTCCAGGGCGTCCGTCACCTGGCGCACCACGCCTCCGGCGCGCCGTCCGGAGGTGGGCAGTTCGTGGGTGCCGACGGTCGCGCCGGTCACGTCCGCGACGGCTGCGACGATCCGCTGGGCGGTCACGTCGAGACCCGCCACATGGGCGGCCCCGGCGTTGACCGCGTACAGCTGGGCGCTGGGACCGGGCCGCCCCTCGCTCGTGCCGGTGGCGACGACGAGCCCCGCCGCCTCCAGCCGGGCCAGGAGCTGCGACGCGGTGGGCTTGGACAGGCCCGTCAGCTTCCCGATCCTCGTGCGGGTGAGCGGCCCGTGCTCCAGCAGCAGATCGAGGGCTGCCCGGTCGTTCATGGCGCGCAGCACGCGGGGGGTGCCCGGGGTGGTTCCGGCCATGAGTGACACCTGCCCTCTGTTAGGAAAGTTTCCTGTCCATTGAGGAACGTAGGCGTGACGTCATGCGGCCGTCAATGGAAAACGCCCCCGAGGCAACCGAAGCGTTACCTGCGGGGGCGGATCCGGTGCGGCGATGTCCGCCGCGGCGTCCGGCCGTGTTACTTCGCGAGGTTCGGCGGCGGTATCGGGGTCGCCGCCAGCGACTGCGGCGAGGTCGTCGAGGCGTACGCGGAGGGGGCCGCCATGCCCGCCGTCGGATCGGCGGTGGACTCGCCCTCCGCCGGGAGCGGCAGGGCGCCGACCATCCGGATGCCGGCCGAGTCGAGCGCCTGCTTGATCCGCCAGCGCAGCTCGCGCTCCACACCCAGCGACTTGCCCGGCATCGTCTTCGCCGTGACCCTCACGGTCATCGAGTCGAGCAGCACCGCGTCCAGGCCGAGCACCTCGACCGGGCCCCACAGCCGCTCCGACCAGGGCTCCTCCTTGGTCATGGCCTCGGCCGCGCCGCTGATCGCGTTGCGGACCACGTCCAGGTCCTCGGAGGGGCGGACCGTGACGTCGACGCCGGCCGTGGACCAGCCCTGGCTGAGGTTGCCGATCCGTTTCACCTCACCGTTGCGGACGTACCAGATCTCGCCGTTGTCGCCGCGCAGCTTGGTGACCCGCAGACCGACCTCGATGACCTCGCCGGAGGCGACGCCCGCGTCGATCTGGTCGCCGACGCCGTACTGGTCCTCGAGGATCATGAAGACTCCGGAGAGGAAGTCGGTGACGAGGTTGCGGGCGCCGAAGCCCAGCGCCACACCGGCCACACCCGCAGAGGCCAGCAGCGGAGCCAGATCGATCTTGAAGGCGCCCAGGATCATCAGGGAGGCGGTGCCGAGGATCAGGAACGACGTGACCGAGCGCAGGACCGAACCGATCGCCTCCGAGCGCTGGCGGCGACGCTCCGCGTTGACCAGCAGACCGCCGAGAGCGGTGCCCTCCACCGCCTGGGCGCTGCGGTTCATCCGGTCGATGAGGTTGGTGAGAGCTCGCCGGATCAGGTAGCGCAGCACGATCGCGATGGCGGCGATCAGGATGATGCGCAGACCGGTGTTCAGCCAGGTGGACCAGTTCTCCTCGACCCAGCCCGCGGCGTTTCCGGCCCGCTCGGCGGCTTCGTCCAGCGAGCCGGGGGTCCCGGGCGACGGTGCGACGGCCAGGAGGGCGGACAAGGGCACGACGGGGACCTCCAGGTGGGGCGACGGCGGACCGTCAACACTAACGAAGCCGGAGGAGTGGTTCGTTGCTCCGGCGGGGGGAGAGACGGGACTCACGCGGGGATACACGCTGTGTGGCCGATCCCATGCAGGGTCCGCCGCCCCGCTGAGGCGCCGGTTCCGGGACGTCCGGGGACCGCGTGCGGCCGGGCGGTGAGGAAAATCCCTCGTGCCCGTTACCCGCACGTGGTGGCGCTCGGACCAGGCATGAGGAGAGACTGAGATCGGATCGTCCCGGCGCGAGCCACGCGTCGCCGGCGTACAAGGAGGCATCCACGTGCCGCACGTCCTGGTTCTCAACGCTTCGTACGAGCCGCTCGGCGTCGTACCCCTGCGCCGCGCGCTCGTCCTCGTCCTCGAGAACAAGGCCATCTGCCTCGAGGAATCCGGCGCCTTCATGCACAGTGCCACCCGTGCCCTGCCGGCGCCCAGCGTCGTCCGCCTGAAGCGGTTCGTGCGGGTCCCCTACCGAGGCCCCGTACCCCTGACACGCCGGGCCCTCTTCGCGAGGGACGGAGGCCGCTGCATGTACTGCGGGGCCGCCGCCACCAGCGTCGACCACGTCATTCCGCGCAGCCGCGGCGGACAGCACGCCTGGGACAACGTGGTGGCCGCCTGCCGCCGCTGCAACCATGTCAAGGCCGACCGCCACCTGCCCGAGCTGGGGTGGCGGCTGCGCCATCAGCCGGCTCCGCCCAGCGGGCTCGCCTGGCGGATCATCGGGACGGGACACCGGGATCCGCGCTGGCTTCCCTACCTGCAGCCGTTCGGCGCGGACGACGTGATGGCCCGCATCGACGGCGTCTCGGCCTGACAGCGCGGTCGGCCGGGCCTTCGCCGTCCCGCCGCCCTCAGGGCTGTCCGGCGACCGCGTAGGCCTCCACCGACCACAGCGAGTAGCCGTACCGCGTTCCGCGTCCGTCGCCCCGGACCCGGATGAAGCGGGTGTCCTTCGCGTCCATGCGGACCGACTCGCGCCCTCCGGCGCCTTCCCGCACGGTCGCGGCGGTACGCCAGGTGCGGCCGTCGGCCGAGACCTGGACGCGGTAGCGGGAGGCGTACGCGTCCTGCCAGCGCAGCACGACCTGGCCCAGCCGGACCGGCCGGGGCAGCTCCGCCTGCCACCACGCGCCGTCCTCCACCGGCGAGGACCAGCGGGTCCCGGGATCGCCGTCCGAGGCCGCCGAGGCGGGGAAGTCCGGGGTCTCGTCCCCCGAGGACGAGGCCTTCGCCGTGCGCGCGAGGTCGGGGCCGGCCGTGCGGGGGAAGGCCCGTACGGTCAGCGTGCTCTTCTCGCCGCCGAAATTCAGCGGAACCTCGTACTCGCCGGCCGGGGTGTCCGCGGGCACGGTGATGTCCACCGGGACGTGGGTGCGCGCGCCGCGCGGCACCGTCGTCCGCTTCGGTACCTTCACCTCGATCCCCTCGGGTGCCTTCGCCGTCAGCCTGCCCCTCACCTCGGCGGGGCGGCCGCCCGCCAGCCGTGCCTCGACCCGGTGCGTGCCGCCGCCGATGACAGCGTCCGTCCTGCTGCGGGCGAGCGCCAGCCGTGCCGCCGGCTCGTCGCCGAACCACGGGACCACCGCCCGCACGTCCGGCGCTTCCCCGGCCGCCGGTGCTGCGGTGACACCCGGGGGCCGGGGACCGGCGAACACCGGACGGGCCGAGGCGAAGGCGACCCGAAGGGCGTCCGCCCGCAGGCCCCCGCCCTCCGTCTGGGTCCAGCCGGTCCCGGACAGGGAACCGATCCGGCGCCAGCCCTCGCCCGGCACATGGGCCTGGAGGACCGCCTCCGCCGCGTCGCTGTCCGGCCGGGTCATCGTGGTGACGGCCTTCAGCGGCCGGGCCCGGTCGAGCCGGACCGTGTAGCCGTCCGCGCTCCGGGTCACGGTGCCCGGGTCGCGGTCGGTGCCGTTCCAGGCGCCGGCCTCCGAGACGACCCGGTCCAGGAACGGGTCCAGCACACCCTTGCCCACCGTGGCCGGGCTCGCGCCGATCTCCTCACGCAGCGGCTCCAGCGCCAGCAGGGCCCGGTAGGCGGCGGCCCCGTCACCGCGTTCCTGCGCGCGCAGCACGCCGACGGCCAGTTCACCCGCCCGGCCGTACCGGGCCAGCTGTTCGGTCCACGGCCGCACCTCGTCCCCGAGGCGCCCGTCCGCGGTGTCCGCCAAGCGCTCCGGCGCCTGCCGCATCACGCCGAACGCGTCCCTGAGCTCTCTCGCCGCCCTGTCGCGAGCCGCGACGCCCGCCGCACCCTGGGCCGCGCGGGACTCCCGGAACGCGGTCAGCAGCGGCCGCAGGTACGCGGACTCGTCGCCGCCCAGCACCGACGCGGCGCTGTTGCCCGCCAGCGCGCCCAGCGCCGCCCGGGCAGAGGCGTCCCCGCCGGCGAGGTCGTCCAGGGCGGCCTGCCAGGACTCCTGCGGCCGGTAGTGCTTCGGATTCCAGGCGAAGTCCGCCGCCGTGAACAACGGGATGCGGGACACGGAGGGCTGCTTCATGGCGTTGGCCAGCAGCGCGGCGGAGCCGCTCGCCACCGCCGGGTCCCTGCCGGTGTAGGGGCCGAGGAAGATCCGGTCCTGCGCGTAGTCGTTGACCGGGTAGTTGTCCATGGTGACCAGGGGACGCCGGAACGCGGCCCGCGCACCCGCGAGCTCCCGCCCGGTGATCGTCCTCGGTACGACGCCGACACCGGTCCAGGCGACCTGCACCCGGCGGTCCAGCCCGGCGGCCAGAGCGGTGCGGTAGTCGGTGGCGCCGTCCTGGTAGAACTCCGTCGGCATCACCACGAGCGGTTCCGCGTCCGGGTGCCGGTCCGCGAGGTGCCGGGCGACGGCGTTCGCGACCCGGGCCTGCGCCGCGGCAGCGGCCCGCGGCCCGCTGCCGAACGTCTCCGCGTCCTCGTCGCAGTGCCATTCGCTGTAGCTCACGTCCTGGAACTGAAGCTGGAAGGCCCGCACCCCGAGATCCCACATCGCGTCGATCTTCCGCGTCAGCGCCCTGACGTCACCCTGGGACGCCATGCACATCGCCTGCCCGGGGGAGACGGCCCAGCCGAGGGTCACGTGCTGGGTCCGCGCCTTCCCGGCCAGCGCACGGAAGCCGGCACGCCGGTCCGCGGGGTACGGCTCACGCCAGCGGGCCTGACGGTAGGGGTCGTCCCCGGCCGCGTACAGGTAGCGGTTCTGCTTCGTACGGCCCATGAACGCCAGCTGGGAGAGCCGTTCCTCCTGGGTCCACGGCTGTCCGTAGAAGCCCTCGGCCGTCCCGCGCACGGCGGTGCCGGGCCAGTCGCGGACCACGGCACCCGCGACGGTGCCGTCCGTGACGAGCCTGCGCAGGGTCTGGACGGCGTGGAACAGGCCGTCCTCACCGACACCGTCCATCGCCACCGTGGGGCGTCCCCCGGTCCTCCCCGAGGCGAGGCGATAGCCCCCGGACGGCAGATCGGCCCGCCCGGGAGCACGCAGGTCCCGCAGCGCGACGCCCGCGTCCGTACCGCCGAGCCGGATCACCGGGCCGCGGCCGGGCAGGGCCTCGTGCACGGTGCGCACACCGGCGTCGGCGAGGAGTTCCCGGAGTGCGTCCAGGGCGTACGGGTCGGAATCGCTGTCGGCGAGGAGCGTGACGTCGGTGCCCAGCGGCACGGAGCGGCCGGTGGCCTCGATGGACTGCGGGCGCGGCCAGACCGCCGGCAGCCGGGCCGCCGCCCCGGTGCGGGGGGCCGCCGTCGCCCCGGGGCCACCGGGGACTGCCGGCACTCCGGCCGCCACGGGTGCCAGAGGACCGAGGAGCCCGCCGATCATGGCGACGGCGACGGCCGCCGCGTACCTCCTGGGCCCGATCCGCACAGTGTCCCCTTCGTCCTGACTCCGCCCCGCCAGTGACGTCCGAGCCCACCATCCGGGGGTGAGAGTGTCAATCCGCGTGGCCGTCGTGCCGGATATGCCGGGGGTGACGTGTGATCCGGGCGGGGCGCACGCGCGGGTGCTGCCGAGTGGCCGAAAACCGCCCAGACCCGGCATGCGGGGAACCGAATGTGACTCACGGCACGTTCAGCTCGTTGGTATAACGCGTATGTCACGTTCACGTCTGCGGCCGCGCCGGCTGGGTAGGTCTGCCCTGTCCTGTCGTCCACGGCCAGGAGGCCTACGTGCCCGCTTCCGCACAGCTTCTGCTCTCCGCCCTCTCCAAACAGGTACCGAGCCTCATGGATTGCGATCCGCCGGCAGCCAAGAAGTCCCCGACCGCCACCGTCCCTCCGATGATCAGCGAGCTGCCGCTCGCCTACGTCTCCGACCTGACCGGTGAAGCGGCCTTCGCCGACGCGCCGCTCACCAGCGAGCCTCCGCTCGCCGACGCCACACCTCTCACGAGCGAGCCACCGCTCGCCGCCGTCGCCCCTCTGACCAGCGAGCCGACAGCACCCGGCACCGCAGGGGGCATGGAGTCCCCAGGAGTCTGAATGGGCTTGTCCCGGCTCGCCGAACTGCACGGCGTCGCCACCTCCTTCTCCCCGTCCGCGGATGTCACGGTGTCCGTCCCCGACGACACGGTCACGGCCGTGCTCGCCGCGCTGGGCGTCGAAGCCGCCACGCCCGCCGAGGTGGGGAGATCACTCGCCGCGGCCGAGTCCGCAGCGGCCTCCCGCCTGCTCCCGCCGACGGTCGTGGTCTGGTCGGGAGAGCCGCTTCCGGCCGCGCTGACCGCGCTGCCGACCGGGTCGGCCGTGACGGTCGACCCCGAGCCGGAGGCCGCCGGCGCGTCCTCGCCCCTGACGATGCGGGTGACGCCGGCGCCGGCCCGGGGCGCGGCGGCCGTGCCCTCCTGGTGGGCCGGACCGCCGCCGGGCGTCCACCGGCTGACCGTCCGCACCCCCGACCACCACCACGCCGGCGCCACGCTCGTCGTCGCCCCCGACCGCGTGCCCCGGCCCCCCGGACGAACGCACGGCTTCCTGGTCCAGCTCTACTCGCTGCTCTCCGCCCGCTCCTGGGGCATGGGCGACCTCGGTGACCTGGCCGACCTCGCCGACTGGTCGGGCCGCACCCTGGGCAGCGGATTCGTGCAGGTCAACCCCCTGCACGCCGCGGTACCCGGCAAGCCGACCGATCCCTCCCCCTACCGGCCCTCCTCGCGGCGCTTCCCCGACCCGGTCCACCTCCACATCGAGTCGATCCCGGAGTACGGCCACGTCCCCGAGCCCGGCAGGGCCGCGCTCGACGACCTGCGCCAGGAGGCCGCCGCGCTGCGCGAAGCCGTGCTGAACAAGGGCGCGCTGATCGACCGTGACGCCGTGTGGGAACTCAAGAAGCAGGCGCTGGAGCTCATCCACCAGGTCCCCCTGACACCCGGCCGCCGCGCCGCCTACTGCGACTTCCTCGCCGAGCAGGGGCGCGCCCTGGAGGACCACGCCCTGTGGTGCGCACTGGCCGAGGTGCACGGCTCCCGGTGGCGGGAATGGCCCGAGGGACTCCGGAACCCGCGCTCCCCGGAGAGCGCCCGCGCCCGTTCCGGCCTCATGGACCGGGTCGACTTCCACTGCCGGCTCGCCTGGCTCACCGACACCCAGCTCGCCGCCGCCCAGAGCGCCGCACGGGAGTCCGGCATGGCGGTCGGGATCGTCCACGACCTCGCCGTGGGCGTGCATCCCGACGGCGCCGACGCCTGGTCCCAGCAGGACGCCTTCGCGCACGGGATGTCCGTCGGCGCGCCCCCCGACGCCTTCAACGCCCACGGCCAGGACTGGGGCCTGCCCCCCTGGCGCCCGGACGCCCTCGCGGCCTCCGGGTACGCCCCCTACCGCAACCTGCTGCGCGGTCTGCTCGCCCACGCCGGGGCCCTGCGCATCGACCACGTCATGGGCCTCTTCCGGCTCTGGTGGGTGCCCGAAGGGCGTCCGCCCACCGAGGGCACCTACGTCGGCCACGACGCGGAGGCCATGCTCGCGGTCCTCGTACTGGAGGCGCACCGGGCCGGTGCCGTCGTCATCGGGGAGGACCTCGGGACCGTCGAACCGGGCGTGCGCGAGGCGCTCGCCCGGCGCGGGGTGCTCGGCACCTCCGTGCTCTGGTTCGAGCGCGACTGGGACGGTACCGGGCGGCCGCTCGCCCCCGAGAAGTGGCGCGAGGACTGCGTCGCCACGGCGACCACCCACGATCTGCCCTCCACGGCCGCCCGGCTGACGGGTGACCACGTGACACTCCGTCACCGCCTCGGGCTGCTCACCCGGGACCTGGAGCGGGAACTGGCCGAGGACGCCGCCGACACGGCGGAATGGCTCGCCTACCTGGCCCGGCTGCGGCTGCTGCCCGAGGGCGAGGGGGACGAGGAGGGTGCCGTCCGCGCGGTGCACCGCTTCCTGATGCGCACCCCGGCCCGGATGGCGGGTGTGTGGCTCCCGGACACCGTGGGCGACCGGCGCCCGCAGAACCTCCCCGGCACCTGGGACCAGTACCCCAACTGGCGCCTGCCCATCGCCGACGCGGAGGGGCATCCCGTCACGCTGGAGGAGATCGCCGCGTCACCACGGCTGCACCGGCTGATGGCCGTGCTCGCACCGCCCCGCGGCGGCACGGGCGGCCCGAACGGCCGGGGCGCGCCGAAGCGTCGGGGTGCCCCGTGAGCCCGTACGGCACCCCCGGACGCGCGCCCGTCGCAGGCGTTCGCTACGTTTGCACCGTGGACAAGAAGAACGCTATGCGCGCCGGCGCCGTCGCGGCCGGTACGACGCTGATGATGCTGCTCATGTCGTCCCCCGCGCTCGCGCTCACCCGCGACGACGGTGACGACCCGGGGTCCGGCCTGAGCGTGCTGGAGACCCTGGGTCTCTACGTCGGGCTGCCGATCCTCATCTTCCTGGTGATCGTGGGCCTCGTCATGGTCCTCGACAAGTCCAAGAAGCAGGCCTAGACAGATCTCCCGAGTGCGCCGCCGGTACCTCGTACCGCGCGGCGCACCGGCATGTCCGGTCCCGGGTAGGTTGCGCCCATGACCGAGTGGGACGTCAAGAAGCTCCGCATCCTGCGCACGCTGCGCGACCGGGGCACGGTCACCGCGACGGCCGAGGCCCTCCTCATGACCCCCTCGGCCGTGTCGCAGCAGCTGACCAACCTCGCCAGGCAGCTCGGGGTGCCGCTGCTCGAAGCGCAGGGGCGCAGGGTCCGCCTGACCGACGCCGCCCACCTCGTGCTGCGCCACGCCGAAGCGGTCTTCGCCCAGTTGGAGCAGGCGGACGCCGAACTGACCGGCTATCTGCGCGGCGAGGCCGGACAGGTGCGGGTCGGCGCGTTCTCGACGGCCGTACCCGCCCTCGTCGTACCGGCCGTCCGGCTCCTGCGGGCCGGAGGCCGCCCCGGTCCCGAGGTGCGTGTCCGGGAGGCGGAGGCGGCCCAGGCGTACGAGCTGCTTTCGGCCGGGGACGTGGATCTCGCCCTCTCCCTCGCGGCGCACGCCCCGACGGCCCGCGACCCCCGCTTCACCCTCGTCCCGCTGCTCGCCGACCCGCTCGACGTCGCGCTGCCCGCGGATCACCGACTCGCCCGCACCCCCGGCCTGCGGCTTGCCTGTCTCGCCTCGGAGCCCTGGATCTTCGGCGGGTCCGGCCCCTGGTCGGAGATCACGAGGGCCGCGTGCGAAGCGGCGGGCTTCGTCCCGGAGCAGGCCCACAGCGCCTCGGGCTGGACCGCGATCCTGGCCATGGTGGAGGCGGGCATGGGGGTGGCGCTGGTGCCCCGGATGGTGTCGGCCGCCGACCGCTGCGGCGACGGAGTGGCCATGCGGGTCCTGGAGGCGGACCGCCCGCACCGGCATGTGGTGGCCGCAGTGAGGCAGGGCGCCGGGCGCGGCCCCGCCGTGGCACGGGTGCTGACGGCCCTGCGGCGGGTGGCGGGGGATCTGGCCGGGGACCAGCCAGACCGTCGAGGAGAATGATCGTTAAGAAGAAGTGAAATGACCGTACGAAAACTTTCGATGGACCTGATGGGTTGGTGGGGTCGAAAGTCGGGTCATGACCACCGACGCGAGCGAGACCGCATTCAACGACTCCGACCCCCACGCGAACGACGCGGCCCCTTACGGCGGGGGCGACCCGTACGCCGACTACCGGGACGCCACCGGCCTCCCCTTCACCGACCTCGTCGACCTCGCGGACCGCCGGCTCGGCGCGGGCGTGATCGCCGCCAACGACGAGTTCTTCGCCGAGCGCGAGAACCTGCTGATCCGCGAACCCGCCGTCTTCGACCCCGAGCGCTTCGGCCACAAGGGAAAGATCATGGACGGCTGGGAGACCCGCCGCCGGCGCGGCGCCGACGCGGACCACCCCTTCCCCGCGCCCGGGGACCACGACTGGGCGATCGTCCGCCTCGGTGTTCCCGGGATCATCAGGGGCATCGTCGTCGACACCGCCCACTTCCGCGGCAACTACCCCCAGCGCGTCTCCGTCCAGGCCACGGCCCTCGACGGCGCCCCGAGCCCCGAGCGACTCCTCGCCGACGACGTGAAGTGGGAGGAGATCGTCCCGCCGACCCCCGTACGCGGCCACGCGGCCAACGCCTTCGAGATCACCGCCGACCGCCGCTACACCCACGTCCGTCTCCGCCAGCACCCCGACGGCGGCATCGCCCGGCTCCGTGTGCACGGCGAGGTCGTCCCGGACCCGGCCTGGATCGCCGCACTCGGCACGATCGACCTGCTCTCGATCCTGAACGGCGGAATGTACGAGGACGCTTCGGACCGCTTCTACTCCTCGCCGGCCCAGATCATCCTGCCGGGTACGTCTCGGAAGATGGACGACGGCTGGGAGAACCGCCGCCGCCGGGTCCGCGACACGAACGACTGGGTGCGCTTCCGGCTGCCCGCCCAGGGCGCGGTGCGCGCCGTCGAGATCGACACGGCCTACCTCAAGGGCAACTCGGCCGGCTGGATCAGCCTCCAGGGACGCGACGGCGACGGCGAGTGGTTCGAGATCATCCCCCGCACCAGGCTCCAGCCCGACACGGCGCACCGATTCGTCCTGGACGCCGAGGCCGTGGTCACCCACGTACGCCTCGACGCCTTCCCCGACGGCGGAGTGGCCCGGATGCGTCTGCACGGCTCACCGACCGAGGCGGGCGCGGCCGAACTGGTCCGCCGCTACGAGGAGTCGGTGGCCTGAGGGCCGTCCTTCCCGAACACCCGCCCGGCCGGCGGCCGCGCCCAGGCGCCCGCCCGCCGGGCGGTCACAGGCGCCGGTCCCGGGTGACGGCACCCGCGGGCGCCAGCGGCCCCGCCCACGCGAGAGGGGCGCCTCCCGCCGGAGGCGCCCCTACACGTTCCCGCCGGGTCCGCTAGGCGGTCGCCGCCGCGGCGTCCGCCGCCTGGGCCCTGAGCGCACGCTCCACACCCGACCTGGACTCCGACATCAGCCTGCGCAGCGCGGCGCTCGGCTGCGCCGACTCCAGCCAGGCGTCCGTGGCGTCCAGGGTCTCCTGGGAGACCTGGAGGGCCGGGTACAGGCCCACCGCGATCTGCTGCGCCATCTCATGGCTCCGGGAGTCCCAGACGCCCTTGACCGCGGCGAAGAACTTCTCCGTGTACGGAGCCAGCAGATCACGCTGGTCCGTCTGGACGAACCCGTCGATGACGGCCTCCTGGAGGGAGTTCGGCAGCTTGTCCGACTCGACGACCGAGGCCCACGCCTCGGCCTTCGCCTCCTCGGAGGGCTGCGCCGCACGCGCGGACGCCGCGTGGCGCTCACCCGCGGCCGTCCTGTCGCGCTCGTACTCCGCCGCGATCTCCTCCTCGTCCAGGAGGCCGGTCGCGGCCAGACGCTGCACGAACGCCCAGCGCAGCTCGGTGTCGACGGTCAGTCCCTCGATCACCTGCGAGCCGTCCAGCAGCGACTGCAGCACGTCCAGGTGCAGCGGGCTGCGGGCCGTCGCCGCGAAGGCGCGGGCCCAGGCCAGCTGGTGGTCACCGCCCGGCTCGGCCGCGCGCAGGTGCGCCAGCGTCGCCTCGGTCCACTGGTTCAGACCCGCCTCGCGCCACTCGGGCGCCGCGTACAGGTCGAGGGCCGTCTTCACCTGGCGATGCAGCGACTGCACGACGCCGATGTCCGACTCCTTGGAGATGCCGGAGAGGACCAGCGCGAGGTAGTCGCGCGTCGCCAGTTCGCCGTCGCGCGTCATGTCCCAGGCCGAGGCCCAGCTGAGTGCCCGGGGCAGGGACTCGGCGAAGTCGCCCAGGTGCGCGGTGACGACCCGCAGGGACTCCTCGTCGAGGCGGACCTTGGCGTACGACAGGTCGTCGTCGTTGAGCAGGACGACCGCCGGACGGGCCGTGCCCGCGGGGAACGGCACGGTGGTGCGCTCGCCGTCGACGTCCAGCTCGATCCGGTCCGTGCGGACCAGCTTCCCGGCCTCGTCCAGGTCGTAGCAGCCGATCGCGATCCGGTGCGGGCGGAGCGTCGGCTCGCCCTTGGCGCCGGCGGGCAGGGCCGGGGCCTCCTGGAGGACGGTGAAGGAGGTGACGTGACCGTGCTCGTCGGTCTCGATCTCCGGGCGCAGGATGTTGATCCCGGCCGTCTCCAGCCACGCCTTCGACCAGGTCTTCAGGTCACGGCCGGAGGTCTCCTCCAGCGCGCCCAGCAGGTCCGTCAGGCGCGTGTTGCCGAAGGCGTGCGCCTTGAAGTAGGCCTGGACGCCCTTGAAGAACTCGTCCCGGCCGACGTACGCCACCAGCTGCTTGAGGACCGATGCGCCCTTCGCGTACGTGATCCCGTCGAAGTTCACCAGGACGTCGTCGAGGTCCTGGATGTCCGCCATGATCGGGTGCGTCGAGGGCAGCTGGTCCTGGCGGTAGGCCCACGTCTTCATCGAGTTGGCGAAGGTGGTCCAGGAGTGCGGCCACTTCGAGCCCTCCGCGTCCGCCAGGCAGGCGATGGAGGTGTACGTCGCGAACGACTCGTTGAGCCAGAGGTCGTTCCACCACTCCATGGTGACCAGGTCGCCGAACCACATGTGGGCCAGCTCGTGGAGGATGGTCTCGGCCCGCGTCTCGTACGCGGCGTCCGTCACCTTCGAGCGGAAGACGTACTGGTCGCGGATCGTGACCGCGCCCGCGTTCTCCATCGCGCCCGCGTTGAACTCCGGGACGAAGAGCTGGTCGTACTTGGCGAACGGGTACGCGTAGTCGAACTTCTCCTGGAACCAGTCGAAGCCCAGCCGCGTGACCTCGAAGATCTCGTCCGCGTCGAGGTACTCGGCGAGGGAGGGCCGGCAGTAGATACCGAGCGGGACGGACTGGCCGTCCTTCTCGTAGCTGCTGTGCACCGCGTGGTACGGGCCCGCGATCAGCGCCGTGATGTAGGTGGAGATACGCGGCGTCGGCTCGAAGGACCAGACGTCGTCCTTGGGCTCCGGCGTCGGCGAGTTGGAGATCACGGTCCAGCCCGAGGGGGCCTTCACCGTGAACCGGAAGGTCGCCTTCAGGTCGGGCTGCTCGAAGCTGGCGAACACCCTGCGGGCGTCCGGGACCTCGAACTGTGTGTAGAGGTAGGCCTGCTCGTCGACCGGGTCGACGAACCGGTGCAGGCCCTCACCGGTGTTGGTGTACGAGCAGTCGGCGACGACCTTCAGCTCGTTCGCACCGGACAGCAGGTGCGGCAGCGCGATCCGGGAGTCACGGAAGACCGCCGCGACGTCCAGCGCCTTCCCGTTCAGCACGACGTCGTGCACGGCCGGGGCGACCAGGTCGATGAAGGTCTCCGCGCCGGCCTCGGCGGAGTCGAAGCGCACGGTGGTGACGGACCTGTAGGTACCGCCCTCCTGCGCTCCGGAGAGGTCGAGATCGACCTCGTACGCGTCCACGGTCAGCAGGCGCGCCCGCTCCTGTGCCTCTTCGCGGGTCAGATTCGTGCCAGGCACGCGGTCATCTCCTTGATATCCGACGTTTTCGGCCATCCTTCCACGTGGAACGGGCGCAGCGCGATGTCCGTTTCAGGCGGACCTCCCGGTGTGAGGGCCACCCTCCGATCAGTACCGCGTACGCCGCCCGGTTTCGGAGCGGACCCGGCGTCTGCGGGTGGCTTCCTTTTCCTACTCGCGAGAAGGGCGGCCCCCGGTACGGGGTGCCGCCCTTCCGTGCGAGTGGGGTGGGCCGTCAGCCCTTCAGCTCCGCCGCGACCAGCTCCGCGATCTGCACCGCGTTCAGCGCGGCGCCCTTGCGGAGGTTGTCGTTGGAGACGAACAGCGCCAGGCCGTGCTCGACGGTCTCGTCGACGCGGATGCGGCCCACGTACGAGGCGTCCTTGCCGGCCGCCTGGAGCGGGGTCGGGATCTCGGAGAGCTCGACGCCCTCCGCGTCCTTCAGCAGCTCGTAGGCGCGCTCGACGCTGATCGGGCGGCCGAAGCGGGCGTTGATCTGCAGGGAGTGACCGGAGAAGACCGGGACCCGGACGCAGGTGCCGGACACCTTGAGCTCCGGGATCTCCAGGATCTTGCGGGACTCGTTGCGGAGCTTCTGCTCCTCGTCCGTCTCGAAGGAACCGTCGTCGACGATCGAGCCGGCGAGCGGCAGCACGTTGAAGGCGATCGGGCGCTTGTAGACGGCCGGCTCGGGGAAGTCCACGGCCTCGCCGTCGTGCGTCAGCTTGTCCGCGTCGGCGACGACCTTGGACGCCTGTCCGTGCAGCTCCGCCACACCGGCGAGCCCGGAGCCGGACACCGCCTGGTAGGTGGCCACCGTCAGCGCGTCGAGCCGCGCCTCGTCGTGCAGGGGGCGCAGCACGGGCATGGCCGCCATCGTGGTGCAGTTCGGGTTGGCGATGATGCCCTTGGGGCGGTTCGCGATCGCGTGAGCGTTGACCTCGGAGACGACCAGCGGTACCTCGGGGTCCTTACGCCATGCGGAGGAGTTGTCGATCACCACGGCGCCCTGCGAGGCGACCTTCTCGGCCAGCGCCTTCGACGTGGCGCCGCCCGCGGAGAACAGCACGATGTCGAGGCCCGTGTAGTCCGCGGTGGAGGCGTCCTCCACGGTGACGTCCGTGCCCTCGTACGCGATGACGGAGCCCGCGGAGCGGGCGGAGGCGAAGAGCCGCAGTTCGGCGACGGGGAACTTCCGCTCGGCCAGAATCCTGAGCATGACTGTGCCGACCTGACCGGTGGCGCCGACGATTCCGACCTTCACTGGGACTCCCTCACGGATGTGCGAACGGACACGGTTGCCGGTCCATGATGCTTATGTCCATGGCCCCCTTGTCCAATCCATTGTCCGTCCGGCGGACCGGCCGCGCACACGGCTGTGGGGCGGGAGCCCTTGAGAGCGCCCGCCCCACAGTTTTCACATGTCGCAGGGATCACACCGCCATGACGGCTACGGCGTGACCTTCTCGATCACGACGCTGCCGGTGCCCGCCGCGGTGCCGCGTGCGTTCACCAGGTGGACCTCGCCGAAGAACTGACGGCCCTCGGGAGCGGCTCCGGCGACGACGACCTCGGCGCCGACCTGGGCGGACGCGCCGTTGGCCAGGTTCACGGCCTTCGACTCGTCGACCTTGATCTTGCCGAGCGACGGGGCGTAGTACACGTCCCGGTAGTCGTACTCGGTGGTCCCGGCCGGGACCGAGTAGCCGTCGATGACGACGGTGTACGTGCCGGCCGCCGGCTTCACCAGGCTGACGGACTCCTCGGAGCCCGCCGACGTGGACGCGCCGACCTGGGTGCCGTCCTCGGAGAAGACCAACAGGTCGATGTCGGCGTTGGGGTCCGAGGTGTTGCCGATGGCGACGTCCAGCTTCTCGACGCCCTCACCGATGGTGACCTCCTTGACGTACTCGCCGCCCGTGGAGATCGACGGACGCTCGACGTCCGCCGAACCGAGCGAGCCGCCCTTCAGCGAGCCCTTGAGGTCACCGGCGTTGTTCGTGACGGTCCAGTCCACGACGGCCGGGGTGCCGATCTTCGCCTCGGGGATGGTCCGCACCGCCGGGTCGAAGGTGGCGCCGAGCAGCGAGACGTCCAGCTTGTACGGGTTGTCCAGCAGCGGCGACGTACGGCGGGACTCGACCTCGATCTCCCAGACTCCCGGCTGCGGGTCCTTGTAGAAGCGAGTGTCGGGACGGCAGGTGTTGGCCGCACTCTCGTAGTTCGGGTAGCAGAAGATCGTGGAGCTGTCCTCCACCGCGACCCCGTAGGGGTGGATGGAGATGAACCGCGTCTGGCTGCCCGAGCGGAGGGCGCTGAGCGCGACCTCGAGGGTCTTCGCGCCCTGGGGCACGTTCACGAAGTACGACGTGGTGCTGTTGCGCTGCACCGAGCCGGACGTCGAGAAGGCGTATCCCGGCTTCACGAGGTCCTTGGCGACGACCACGGTGGAGAGGATCTGCTGGTCGACGCCCGAGGTCCGGCTGTCGTCCACCTGCAGGATCGCGCTGTGGACGCCCTCCGTGCGCGGCTTCGCCTGCACCTTGACGGTCACCGGCGTGCCGAGCGGCAGCGAGACGGTGCTCGAACCTGTCAGGGAGAAGGTGCCGTCGTTGTTCTTCCACGACAGCTTGTGCTTCACGGCCTTGTCCGGACCCGTGGTGCGGGTGACGGTCACGTCGTACGACTTCTTCTGGCCGGCCTTCAGGCCGCCCTCACGGTCGTACAGGCCGGTGCCGAAGCCCGGGTCCTTCAGCGCGAAGTCGATCGCGGTGTCGACCGGGGCCTTCACCGCGTACTCGTGCGCCGGGGCGCCCTGCTTCTCGATCTGCTTCCAGGCGCCGACGATGTTGATCAGACCGGCACCCTGGGCGTGCGCGGGCACACCGTTGATGTGGGTGGCGGTGCTCGTCAGCGCGGTACGCAGGTCGGCCGGAGGCAGCTCGATGTGCTTCTGCTTCGCGGCCGACAGCAGCAGCGCCGTGGCGCCCGCGGCCTGCGGCGAGGACATCGAGGTGCCCTGCAGCATGGAGTAGCCGGCGGGCAGGGTGTAACCCGACTCCTTGACCGGACCTCCGGGGAACCAGGTCTGCGTGGTGTTGATCGACGCGCCGGGCGCCGTCAGGGTCGGCGCGAAGCCGCCGTCCTCACGCGGGCCGCGCGAGGAGAAGGGGAGCATGTCGTACTTCTTGGTGACGTCGGAGCCGTAGTTGGCGGCCCAGGTCTCCTTGGAGATCGACGCGCCCACCGAGATGACGTGGTCGGCGAGGCCGGGGTCACCGATGGTGTTGACACCCGGGCCGTCGTTGCCGGCCGAGATGACCAGCTGGACGCCGTACATGTCGATGAGGCGCTTGTAGAGCTCGGCGCGCGCGTTGTTGCCGTCGTTGAGCGCCGGCAGACCGCCGATCGACATGTTGACGACGTCGACGCCGCGGTTGACGACGAGGTCGATCATGCCCTCGGTCAGCGCGATGTTGGTGCAGCCGCCGGACCAGGTGCAGGCACGCGAGGAGACGACCTTGGCGCCGGGCGCCGCGCCGTTCATCTTGCCGCCGAACAGGCCGTTGGCCGCGGTGATGCCCGCTACGTGGGTGCCGTGCTCGCTCTCGATGACGCCGATGTTGACGAAGTCGGCCTTGGCGCCGGCCGCGTTGTAGACGACGTTCTTGCGGGTCTCGACGACGAACGGGATGCGCTCGACGACGTCGGTCCGCGGGTCGTCCGTACCGAAGTAGGAGACCTGGTGCTTGTCCTTGTACGGCCTCAGCACGGCGTCGTTGCCGAAGTTCGCGTCGTTGTCCAGGTCGACGCGGACGGTGCCGGTGACCGGGTCGTAGAGCACGGCCCACTGGTCCGTGGTGTCGCCGTCCCGGTTCAGGTCCCCGGCCATGTCGCCACCCTTGGTGGCGGCCTCGGAGAAGAGCTGGATCTTGTAGGACCCCGCCGGCGCCGAGTAGGTGCGGCCCCCGATGGTGAACGTCGGGCCGGCCACGGAGGCGGTCATCGGCAGCCAGGTCTTGTCGCCGTCGTTGACGGGGTCCGTCGCCGTCACCCAGTCGACGATCTTGCGCTCGCCGGTGGTGGTCTTCTGCAGCGCGGGGTGGCCGAGGTCGACACCGGAGTCCAGGACACCGATGGTGATCCCGCGGCCGTCGGCCTTCGGGTGCTGCTTCACGAAGTCGACGGCGCCCGTCTCGAAGGACGGGTTGTACGGGTTCTTCGCGGGGGTGCGCTTGCCCGGCGCCGGGTAACTTCCGGTCGCCTTCTGCTGCTTGGCCCCTGCCGCCCGGTCGCCCGCGGGCGTCGGGTCGTCCAGCTTGATCTCCTGCTTGAGGTCGATCCCCTGGACGGACGAGAGCTTCTGCGCCGCCTTGATGGTGGCCTCGGCGCTCGCGGTCGGTACGGTCGCCCGGACGTAGCCGAGCTTGTCGTACGTCTGCCCCAGTACGGACCCCTTGACGGCGTCCAGCTGCTCGCGCACCTGCTCGGTCGCACCGGGCTTGGTGGCGACCATCATGGTGACGTTCTTCTCGCCCTCGGCCTCGGCCTTCGCCAGTACACCGGCGTCGGCCTCGCCCAGCTTGTCACCCTTCACGCTCGCGGCGGCGGGCTTCACCGGGGCGGGCGCGGGGTCGTCGGCGGCGAAGACCGGGGCGGCGCCGGAGGCGGCCAGAGCGGCCGCCAGGCCGGCCGCGGCCGCGATGCGGGCCGCGCGTCTCGCCCCGGGTATGGAGCTGGGGGATTCCTTGGTCATGAGCATCCCTGTTGAGTGAAAGAAAGAGAGAGTCCGGAATTCGGTACCCGATGACCGCTCAGCATTTCGTAAATGACAGGGTTTTGTGGAGGGTTGACGGGGACCAAAACGGGACATGGCGTAGATCCGCCATTGGTCCGGTTGCGCCAGTGAGTGCTCTGACCGCATGGGGTTCGCCGGGTCGGGGTCGTGCAGGGAGCAGGCCCGCGGCCGCAGCGAGAAGGGCCTCCACTGGGGTGTTCAGA